>NZ_JACHJR010000001.1:1368680-2737361 GCF_014203705.1 Kitasatospora gansuensis | reverse complement strand
GCCTTGGCCGGGCGGCGGCCGGCGTCGATCAGCGGGGAGACGTCCAGGACGGGGATGCGGCCGATCACGGTGTCGCTCTCTGTCGTCTTGCGGGCGGCGGTCTTCGCGGGGGGTTTGCGGGCGGCGACCGTCTTCCGCGGAGCGGCGGCGGTCTTCCGCGGGGCGGCCGCCTTCCTGGCCGCCCGGGGAGCGGGCAGAGGTGCCTCGGGTTCTGACGATGACTCAAGTCCACCGGTGGCCGTGGTCGCCTGGTCCCGCGTGTCGCCGTGCATGCCTGGACTCCTGCCCGAGATCGGCGGCGGCTCCCGCCGACCGGTGCGGGGTCGGGGGAGTGCCGGGGGACTGCATGGGTGAGGAAGGACCGGCGCCCGTCAACCCGCTCGCGTGCGTCCCGGCGCGCGAGCACTCGGGCGCGCTCCCGTAGCGACCCAACCCGAACCGGCAAACGACCGGGGGCGGGGTCAGGGCACGCCTCAGCGGCACACGGAGACCGAATGGACTAAAGGAAGTTGAGAGATCGTCGGCGGAGAGGGTTGCGGACGTGTGGCGGTGGGGGAGGCGCCACCCGGATCGCACTCCCCGTCGCACCACCGACCTTTGTCCATCCTGGCACCGGCGGCAAGACCTACGACTGGGTAACGGGGCGATTTCGGACGGTAGTGAGGGGTGAATCGGACAGCGGAAACACTCTCGTTCCCGAGTGTTCATGCCCCGTCGGCGTGGGCCCCGCTTCGAATGCGCCCCCGTGCGCCCCTGTGTCGCCAAGTGCGCCGATTGCGATCTCATCAATGGTCCAAAAGGGTGGGGAATACAGGAGTTGACGGGTCGTCAGCCATATCCCCGGGTCTAGGCTGCACGCCGTGAAGGCAATCCGCAGATTCACCGTGCGCACCGTCCTGCCCGAACAACTCCAGCCACTGCACGAGCTCGCGCTCAACCTCCGCTGGTCCTGGCATCCGGAGACGAGGGAGCTGTTCCGCTCCGTCGATCCGGAGGTCTGGTCGGCGGTCGGCGAGGACCCGGTCCGGCTGCTCGGCGAGGTGCCGGCCGCCCGGCTGGCCGCGCTCGCGACCGACCGGCGCTTCCTACGCCGGCTGGGCGACCTCGCCGACGACCTGCGCGACTACCTCGCGGGCCCGCGCTGGTACCAGAGCGCGCCGTCGCCCGGCGACGGCTCGGGCCCGCTGCCCGCCGCGATCGCGTACTTCTCGCCCGAGTACGGCATCGCCGCCGCGCTGCCGCAGTACTCCGGCGGGCTCGGCATCCTGGCCGGCGACCACCTGAAGGCCGCCAGCGACCTCGGCGTGCCACTGGTCGGCGTCGGCCTGTTCTACCGGCACGGCTACTTCCGGCAGTCGCTCTCCCGGGACGGCTGGCAGCAGGAGCGCTACCCGCTGCTCGACCCGGACGAGCTGGCCGTCTCCCTGCTCCGCGAGCCGGACGGCACCCCCTGCCGGATCGACCTCGCGCTGCCGGGCGGCCGCACGCTGGCCGCGCAGATCTGGAAGGCCCAGGTCGGCCGCGTCCCGCTGCTGCTGCTCGACTCCGACATCGAGCCGAACACGGCCGCCGAGCGCGAGGTGACCGACCGGCTGTACGGCGGCGGCAGCGAGCACCGGCTGCTGCAGGAGATGCTGCTCGGCATCGGCGGCGTCCGGGCGGTCCGGACGTACGGCCGGCTGACCGGGCACCCCGCCCCCGAGGTCTTCCACACCAACGAGGGCCACGCCGGCTTCCTCGGCGTGGAGCGGATCAGCGAGCTGGTCGGCGAGGGCCTGGACTTCGCCGCCGCGCTGGAGGCGGTCCGGGCCGGGACGCTGTTCACCACCCACACCCCCGTGCCGGCCGGCATCGACCGGTTCGACCGGGAGCTGGTGGCCCGTCACTTCAGCGGGGACGCCGCCCTCCCGGGCGTCCCGGTGGACCAGGTGCTCGCGCTCGGCGTGGAGAGCTGGCCCGGCGGTGACCCCAAGCTGTTCAACATGGCCGCGATGGGCCTGCGGCTGGCCCAGCGGGCGAACGGCGTCTCCACCCTGCACGGCGAGGTCAGCCGGGGCATGTTCAGCGGTCTCTGGCCGGGCTTCGACGCCGCCGAGGTGCCGATCACCTCGATCACCAACGGCGTGCACGCGCCGACCTGGATCGACCCCGCGGTGGTCCGGCTGGCGGCCGGGGTGCTCGGCCAGGAGCAGGCCGAGGACGCCATGGCGGCCGGCGAGGCCCGCCGCTGGACCGGCCTGGAGCGGATCGGCAACAGCGAGATCTGGGAGCTGCGGCGCGCGCTGCGCAGTCAGCTGGTGGACGAGGCCAGGCAGCGGCTGCGCGCCTCCTGGCACCAGCGCGGCGCGGGTGACGCCGAGCTGGGCTGGGCCGACACGGTGCTCGACCCGGACGTGCTGACCATCGGCTTCGCCCGCCGGGTGCCCTCGTACAAGCGGCTCACCCTGATGCTCCGTGACCCGGTCCGGCTGCGTTCGCTGTTGCTGCACCCGACCCGCCCGGTGCAGATCGTGGTGGCGGGCAAGGCGCACCCGGCGGACGACGGCGGCAAGCGGCTGATCCAGCAGCTGGTCAGGTTCGCCGACGACCCGGAGATCCGGCACCGGATCGTCTTCCTGCCGGACTACGACATGGCGATGGCCAAGCACCTCTACCCGGGGTGCGACGTCTGGCTGAACAACCCGCTCCGCCCGCTGGAGGCCTGCGGCACCTCCGGGATGAAGGCCGCGCTGAACGGCTGCCTCAACCTGTCCGTCCTGGACGGCTGGTGGGACGAGTGGTACGACGGCCGGAACGGCTGGGCGATCCCGACCGCTGACGGCATCTCCTCCACCCTCGACCCGGAGAGCCCGGAGGCCGAGCGGCGGGACGACATCGAGTCGGCCGCGCTCTACGACCTGATCGAGCACCAGGTCGCGGCCCGGTTCTACGACCGGGCGGCGGACGGGCTGCCGCACGCCTGGATCGCGATGGTCCGGCACACCCTGGTCACCCTCGGGCCCAAGGTGCTGGCCGGGCGGATGGTCCGGGAGTACGTCGAGCGGCTGTACGCCCCCGCGGCGCTGGCCCGGCGCGAGCTGGCCGGGTCCGATCACCTCGGGGCCCGCGCGCTGGCCGGCTGGAAGGCCAGGATCAGGGACGGCTGGCCGGCCGTCCGGGTCGAGCACGTGGAGACCGAGGGCCTGGCCGAGGCGCAGGAGCTGGGCTCGACCCTGACCCTGCGGGTTCAGGTCTCGCTCGGCACGCTGGAGCCCGGCGACGTCGACGTCCAGGTGGTCTCCGGCCGGGTGGACGAGAGCGACGGCATCTCCGACGCGGTGGCCCTCACCCTCAAGCCGGCCGGCGGCCCCGACCTGGACGGCCGGCACCGGTACGAGGGTTCGCTGGAACTCTGCCGGACCGGCCCGTTCGGCTACACCGTCCGGGTGCTGCCCGCGCACCACCTGCTGGCCTCCCCGGCCGAGCTCGGGCTGGCCGCGCTGCCGGCCGAGACGCCCGGGATGGACGCGGGTCTGCTGCGGTAGCGGTCCGGAGCGAAACCGATCCTCCCGCCTGTCGTCCTGACGACGGGCGGGAGGATCGGTCGTGTCTGACGGCCGGTCAGACCAGGCTGTCCCGCCAGGCCTGGTGCAGGTCGGCGAAGCGGCCCTGACCGGAGATCAGGTCGGCGGGGGTGCCGTCCTCGACGATCCGGCCCTGGTCCATCACCAGGACCCGGTCGGCGATCTCCACGGTGGACAGCCGGTGGGCGATGATCACCGCCGTCCGGCCGGCCAGCACGGTGCGCATGGCGTGCTGGACGGCCTGCTCGCCGGGGACGTCCAGTGAGGAGGTGGCCTCGTCCAGGATCAGCACCGCCGGGTCGGCGAGCAGCGCCCGGGCGAACGCGACCAGCTGGCGCTGCCCGGCCGAGATCCGGCCGCCGCGCTTGCGGACGTCGGTGTCGAAGCCGTCCGGCAGTGCGGCGACGAACTCGTACGCGCCGATCTCCCGGGCGGCCTGCTCGACCTCGGCGCGGGTGGCGCCGGGGCGGCCGATGGCGATGTTCTCGGCGACCGTGCCGGAGAACAGGAAGGACTCCTGGGTCACCATCACCACGCCGCGCCTGAGCTCGTCGGTGGGCAGTGAGCGGAGGTCCACGCCGTCCAGCCGGACGGTGCCCTCGGTCGGGTCGTAGAACCGGGCGAGCAGCTTGGCCAGGGTGGACTTGCCCGCGCCGGTGGCGCCGACCACGGCGGTGGTCTGCCCGGCGGCCAGCGTCAGGTCGAAGCTGGGCAGCACCTCCTTGCCCGTCCGGTAGGCGAACCGGACGTCGTCGAAGACCACCTCGCGGCCCTTCATCCGGGAGGTCGGCAGCGCGACCGGCGTGGTCGGCTCGGCGACCGTGGGCTCGTGGGCCAGCAGGCCGGCGATCTTCTCCAGGGCGGCGGCGGCCGACTGATAGCTGTTCAGGAACATCGCCAGCTGGTCGATCGGGTCGTACAGGCGGCGCAGGTAGAGCACGAAGGCGGTGAGCACGCCGAGCTCCAGGCTGCCGTCGGTGACCTGCACGGCGCCGAGCACCACCACGGCGGTGATCCAGGTGTTGGCGATCGCCCGGGAGGTGCCGACGTAGCGGGCCATCTCCAGCAGGCCGTCGGCGGTGGCGTCGGCGGACTGCCGGTTCACGGTGCCGAAGGCGGCCTCGTTGGCCGACTCCCGGCGGAACGCCTGGACCGGGCGGATGCCGTTCATGGTCTCGGTGAACCGGACGATCACCGAGGCGACCGCCGTCCGGGAGCGCCGGTAGACCTTGAGCGAGCGGCGCCGGAACGACCTGACGCTCAGGTACATCGGCAGGAAGGAGAGCAGCGCGGCCAAGCCGAGCCGCCAGTCCATCACCATCAGCACGATCGAGATGTAGAAGACCGACAGACAGACCGTCAGCAGCTCCTGCAGGCCCTCGGCGAGCAGCTCGCGCAGCGCGTCCACGTCGCTGGTGGCCCGGGAGATGATCCGGCCCGAGGTGTAGCGCTCGTGGAAGTCCAGGCTGAGCCGCTGGGCGTGCCGGAAGATCCGGCCGCGCAGGGTGAGCAGGATGTCCTGGTTGATCCGGCCGCTCAGCCGGATGAAGGCGCGCTGCAGCACGGTGGAGAGCGCGGCGAAGCCGAGGTAGGCGGCGACCACCGCGACCAGCGGGCCCGCGTCGTGCTCGCGCAGCGCCGGGATGCCCCGGTCCATCGCGACCGCGACCAGCAGCGGTCCGGACTGCAGGGCGGCCTGCTGGACCAGGATGACCAGCATCGCGACCACGATCCGGCGGCGGTGCGGGCCGAGCAGCTCGCCGAGCAGGCGGCGGGGGGCGCCGGCCGGGACGGGGATGTCCTCGTCCTCGGCGGGATTCGGCAGCTCCTCCTCGACCGGGGCGCTCTGCACGGTGGTGGTGGTCATCGGACCAGGCTCCGTTCGGTGGCGGTCTGACCGGTCATCAGCTCGCGGTAGGCGGCGGAGCTGTGCAGCAGCTCCTGGTGGGTGCCGACGGCGACGATCCGGCCCTCGGCCAGCACGGCGACCCGGTCGGCCAGCAGCACGGTGCTCGGCCGGTGCGCGACCACCAGCGCGGTGGTGTCGGCGAGCACCTGGCGCAGCGCCCGCTCGACCAGCGCCTCGGTGTGCACGTCGAGCGCGGAGAGCGGGTCGTCCAGCACCAGGAACTCGGGGCGGCCGACCACCGCGCGGGCCAGCGCCAGGCGCTGGCGCTGGCCGCCGGACAGGCTCAGGCCCTGCTCGCCGACCTGGGTCGCGGTGCCCTCGGGCAGCTTCTCGACGAAGCCGGCCTGGGCGGTGCGCAGCGCGGTGGCGAGCTCCTGCTCGGTCGCCTCCGGACGGCCCATCAGGACGTTCTCCCGGACCGAGGCGGAGAACAGGGTGGGCTCCTCGAAGGCGATGCTGACCAGCTCGCGCAGCCGGGGCAGCGGGATCGAGCGGATGTCCCGGCCGTCCAGCGTGATGCTGCCGCCGTTGGTCTCGTACAGCCGGGGGAGCAGCGCGGTCAGCGTGGTCTTGCCGCTGCCGGTGGCGCCGACCAGGGCCATCGTCTCGCCGCGCCGGATGTGCAGGTCGATGCCGGTCAGCAGGTCGGGGGTGTCGGCGGGGGCGTCGGGGTAGCGGAACCGGACGCCGGTGAACCGGATGCCCTGGTCCTCGGTCGGGACGGTGGTGGACTCGGCCGGGGCGTCCTCGGGTTCGTCCATCACCTCGAAGTACCGGTCGGTCGCGGTGGCCGCCTCGTTGGCGTACGCGAGCAGCCAGCCGAGCGACTCGACCGGCCAGCGCAGCGCCAGCGCGGTGGAGAGGAAGGCGACCAGGGTGCCGGTGGAGAGGTCGCCGTCGGCGACCCGGACCACGCCGACCGCGAGCGCGAGGCCGAGCGCGATCTCGGGCAGGCCGACGATCACCGCCCAGAGGTTGGCCAGCATGTCGGCCTTGTGCAGCTCGGTCGAGCGCAGCTCGGTGGCCTGCCGCTTGAACCGCTCGGCCATCGTGCGGTGCCGGCCGAAGGCCTTGAGGATGCGGATGCCGAGCACCGACTCCTCGATCACGGTGGCCAGGTCGCCGGTCTGGTCCTGGGCGCGCCGGGCGGCCCCCGAGTACCGGTCCTCGAAGTGCCGGGTGAGCAGCACCAGCGGGAGGGCGGGCAGCAGGGTGATCAGGCCGAGCCGCCAGTCCAGCGCGAACATCATCGCCGTGCCGGTCAGGAAGACCAGCGAGTTGACGATCAGGAAGACCAGCGGGAAGGCCAGGAAGAGCCGCATGGTGAACATGTCGGAGGTGGCCCGGGAGAGCAGCTGCCCGGACGGCCAGCGGTCGTGGAAGGAGACCGGCAGCCGCTGGAGCTTGGCGTAGAGGTCGCCGCGCATGGCGCTCTCCACCTTGGCCAGCGGCCGGGCCACGATCACCCGGCGGATGCCGAACAGACCGGCCTCGGCCAGGCCGAGCAGCAGGAGCAGCCCGGCCGGCGGCCAGAGCGCGCCGAGGTCGTGGTGGGCGATCGGGCCGTCCACGATCGCCCGCAGCACCAGCGGGACCAGCAGCACGCTGCCGGAGGCGAGCAGCGCGGCGGTCACCGAGCCGGCGATCCGCCAGCGGGCGACCCGGGCGTACGGCCAGAGGCGCAGCAGTGAGCGCACCGTGGACCGACGGGGCGGTTCAGGTGCGGGAAGTGACGGTTTGTCGGATTTGCTCAGCTGCGTGTTCTCGGCCATCGCCGAGAGGGTAGGCAGAGGGTCTGACATTTCTCATCTGGTTTTACGCCCCTGTCGACGAGAACCGGCCACCCGGTCGGTTGGCCGGTCGTCGGTGGGCGACTCAGTCGTCGCCGGCCCGCAGGAGCTGCAGGGACCGGGCGGCCAGGGCGACCTGGCCTGCGGTGTCGGGCTCGGGCCGGGCGCGGGCGGTGTCGACCAGGGTCTCGTACCGCTTGGCCCAGGGTTCGCCCGGGAGGGTGAAGCCGACCGGCTGGTGGCCCGCGTTGAGCAGCACCAGGAAACTGTCGTCGGTCAGCGGGCAGCCGTGCTGGTCGCGCTCCGACATCGCCCGGCCGGAGAGCAGCATGCCGAGCACGGCGGTCGGGGCGAACCAGTCGGCCTCGGTCATCTCCCGGCCCCGGGCGGTGAACCAGGCCAGGTCGCTCTGCCCGCCCGGCACCGCCGCCCGGCCGGAGAAGAACGCCCGCTGCCGCAGCACCGGGTGCGCGCGGCGCAGCCGGATCAGCCGGCCGGTCAGCTCGCACAGCCGGCGCCACTCCGGGTCCTCCAGCAGCGACCAGTCCAGCCAGCTGGTCTCGTTGTCCTGGCAGTAGGCGTTGTTGTTGCCCCGCTGGGTGCGCCCCAGCTCGTCCCCGGCGGTGAGCATCGGCACCCCGGTGGAGAGCAGCAGGGTGGCCATCAGGTTGCGGAGCTGACGCTGCCTCAGCTCGGTCACCGTCCGGTCGTCGGTCTCGCCCTCCACCCCGCAGTTCCAGGACCGGTTGTCGTCGGTGCCGTCCCGGTTCTGCTCGCCGTTGGCCTCGTTGTGCTTCGCGTTGTACGAGACCAGGTCGCGCAGGGTGAAGCCGTCGTGCGCGGTGACGAAGTTGACCGAGGCGTACGGGCGGCGGCCGCCGCGCTGGTAGAGGTCGGAGGAGCCGGACAGCCGGTAGCCGAGCTCCCGGACGTCCGGGCGGGCGCCGCGCCAGAAGTCCCGCACGGTGTCCCGGTACTTGTCGTTCCACTCGGCCCAGAGCGGCGGGAAGCCGCCCACCTGGTAGCCGCCTGGTCCGACGTCCCAGGGCTCGGCGATCAGCTTCACCCGGCTCAGTACCGGGTCCTGGGAGACCGCGGCCAGGAACGGGTGGTGCATCTCGATCCCGTCCGAGCCGCGGGCCAGCGCGGCGGCCAGGTCGAACCGGAAGCCGTCCACGCCCATCTCGGCCACCCAGTACCTGAGCGAGTCGGTGACCAGCTTGATGGTGTGCGGCTGCCGGGTGTCCAGGGTGTTGCCGCAGCCGGTGTAGTCGGCGTAGCCCCGGCGGCTGCGGTCCAGCCGGTAGTAGCCGGCGTTGTCGATGCCGCGCAGGCTGAGCGAGGGGCCCATGATGCCGCTCTCCGCGGTGTGGTTGTAGACCACGTCGAGGATCACCTCGATCCCGGCCGCGTGCAGCGCCCGGACCATCCGCTTGAACTCGCCGACCTGCTGCCCCCGGCTGCCGGAGGCGGAGTACCCGGCGTGCGGGGCGAAGAACGCGAGCGTGTTGTAGCCCCAGTGGTTGGTCAGCCCGCGCTGCTGCAGGTGGTCCTCGTCGGCGTACTGGTGCACCGGCAGCAGCTCGACCGCCGTCACCCCGAGGTTCACCAGGTGCTCGATCGCCGCCGGGTGGGCCAACCCGGCGTAGGTGCCGCGCAGTTCGGCCGGGACACCGGGGTGGCGCATGGTGAAGCCGCGGACGTGCAGCTCGTACAGCACGGTCTCGGCCCAGGGGGTCTTCGGGCGCTGGTCGTCGTACCAGTCGTCGTCGTCGTGCACCACCACCGCCTTGGGCACGTACGCGGCGGAGTCCCGGTTGTCCCGGACGGTGTCGGCGACCTCCTGCTCCGGCCAGTTCCGGACGGCGGCGCAGGTGGCGTCGTGCGCGGTGTAACTCCCGTCCACCGCACGGGCGTAGGGGTCGAGCAGCAGTTTGGCCGGATTCCACCGGGCGCCGGTCCACGGGTCCCAGCGGCCGTGCACCCGGTAGCCGTACCTGGCGCCCGGGCGGACCCCGGGCAGGTAGCCGTGCCAGGTCTGGAAGGTCCGCTCGGTGAGCGGGTGCCTGCTCTCGGTGCCGTCCTCGGTGAACAGGCAGAGTTCGACCGCCTCGGCGTCCGGGGCCCAGAGCGCGAAGTTGGTGCCGTGGCCGCCGCTGTGGTCGGTGCGGTACCGGGCGCCGAGCGGCTGCCAGTTGCCGGGCCAGGGCACGGCCGGGTCGATCGCGCCGTGCTCCGGCTGTTCCTGTCGCTGCCAAGCCGTCATCGGCCGCACCCTCCCAGCGCGGGACGTCCCGGGCCCCGCGTAGCTCTCTTGTTCCCTGATCGGATACCGCTGTCACGTGACGGACCGTGCTGTGACGGACTGTGAACGATTCTGTCCTGGTCCGATGACTTCTGGCGGCTCCTGCGGGATTTCCCTGTCACGTGTCCGAGCGGCTCCAGGGTCGTTATGCCGGACGGTTGTTGACGTCAGCGGTAGGTACGTACGGAGGAACGGGATGCGCTCCCGGGTGGCGGTCGTGGTGCTGGTCGGGCTCTGCCTGCTCACCGGCTGCTCCAGTGAACGGCGGGGTACACCCAGCTCCGAGGCGGTGGTCGCGCCGAGCCCGGCCGTCTCCAAGGCGGTGATCAGCGCGACCCCGGGGGACGGCACCCAGGAGGTCCCGGCCGAGGGGCCGGTCAAGGTGACGGTGGCTCAGGGAAAGCTGATCTCGGTCCGGTTGGCCGACGCCAAGGGCGGCGAGGTGGCCGGGCGGATCGCCGCGGACGGCAGCTGGGCCCCGGACGGCCGGCTCACCCTGGCCACCCCGTACACGCTGGACGCGGTGGCCGAGGACGCCGCCGGGCTGAAGGCGGCCCAGCACGTGGCCTTCGCGACGCTGGCGCCCGAGCACACCTTCGCGGCCTTCTTCACCCCGGAGGACGGCTCCACGGTCGGGGTCGGGATGCCGGTCTCGCTCCGGTTCAGCCGGGCGATCACCGACCGGGCCGCGGTCGAGCGGGCCGTCACGGTGACCGCCGACCCGCCGGTGCCGGTGACCGCGCACTGGTTCGGCAACCGGCGGCTGGACCTGCGGCCGGAGAAGTACTGGGCGGCCGGCACCAAGGTCACCCTGGCGCTGCGGCTCAAGGACGTCCAGGGCGCCCCCGGCGACTACGGCACCCAGTCCAAGGACGTGCACTTCACCGTCGGCCGCTCGATGGTCAGCACCGCCGACCTGGACGCGCACACCATGACGGTCCGGGAGGACGGCCGGGTGCTGCGCACGCTGCGGATCTCCGGCGGCAGCCCGGAGTTCTCCACCTACCTGGGGGCGATGGTGATCTCGGAGAAGTACCCGGTCACCCGGATGAACTCGCAGACCGTCGGCCTGGGTGACGAGTACGACATCAAGGACGTCCCGCACGCGATGCGGCTGACCAACTCCGGCACCTTCGTGCACGGCAACTACTGGGCCGCCCGCTCGGTCTTCGGCAGCGCCAACACCAGCCACGGCTGCCTCGGCCTGGCCGACGAGAAGGGCGGCTCGGACTCCTCCCCGGCGGGCTGGTTCTTCGAGCACTCCATGGTCGGGGACGTGATCGAGGTGCGCGGACGGGACGGTGACCAGGTGCCGCCGGATAACGGCCTGAACGGCTGGAACCTGACCTGGGCGGAGTGGCGGCGCGGCAGCGCGCTCGGCCTGCACTGAGGCCGCACCAGCCGCGCACCGACCGTGCACCGACCCCGCACCGGCCTCCCCCCGGACGGACACCAATCTTCTCCGGTTATCCTGACCTGCCGTGCCGTCCCTCGACCTCACCGAGCGGGCGGGCGCAGATAACAACTCGGCACGACCCCCGCCCTTCGTGAAACTGAAACCGGCGCCGGAACGTGTACTGAGCGTGGATACCCGGAGGGGAGCAGACCGAGTGAAGCCGGTACAGGCGGCCGATGCCGCGATAGTCAGGACTCAGGGCGCGGCCGAGCGCCGTGCCAAGCGCACCCGGCTGGCCGGAGTCGCGCTCGCGATGGGCGGCGTGCTGCTGGTCACCGCCGGCTGCTCGAGCTCCGGCTCCGGCTCCGGCACGGACGACAAGGGCAAGGCCACCGCCGGGACCGGCGGCGACACCGCGGCCTCCGCGAGCGCCAGCCCGTCCGCGCCGAAGAACTCGGCCGCCGTGCTGACGGTGACGCCCAAGGACGGCGCCGAGGACGTCAACCCGAACGACGCCCTGAACGTCGCGGTGACCGGTGGCAAGCTCACCGCCGTCGAGGTGACCGACAAGAACGGCAAGGCGGTGGCCGGTGCGATCACCGCCGACGGCCTGAGCTGGAAGCCCAGCGCGCCGCTCACGGTCGGCATGGTCTACAAGGTGAGCGCCCAGGCCAAGGACGCCGACGGTCTGGTGTCCGCCTCGACCAGCAGCTTCACCACGCTCACCCCGGCGAAGACGGCCTCGGTCAACGACAACATCACCGACAACGGCACGTACGGCGTCGGCATGATCGTCTCGGTCAGCTTCGGCAAGGCGGTGAAGAACAAGGAGGCGGTGCTCAAGGGCATCACCTTCGAGGACAGCAACCACACCGTGGTGAAGGGGCACTGGTTCGGCTCCCAGCGGCTGGACTTCCGGCCGGAGACCTACTGGAAGTCCGGCACCAAGGTCACCATCAAGTACCGCCTGAAGAACGTCGAGGTGGCGCCCGGCGTCTACGGCGACGTGGACCGGGACGAGCCGTTCACCATCGGCCGCTCGCAGATCAGCGTCGCGGACGCGGCCACCCACCAGATGACGGTCACCCGGGACGGTGCGACCAGGACCATCCCGATCACCGCGGGCGACGACCAGAACCCGTCCTGGAACGGCACCATGGTCGTCTCCAGCATGGAGAAGGTGACCCGGATGAACTCGGCCACCGTCTCCAACATCAAGGGCTCCGAGTACGACATCTCGGACGTCCCGCACGCGATGCGGCTGACCGCCACCGGCACCTACGTGCACGGCAACTACTGGGGCAACGCCTTCGGCAAGTACAACGCCAGCCACGGCTGCGTCTCGATGGCGGACACCAAGGGCGGCGACGACGCCTCCACCGCGGGCAAGTACTTCGCCAGCTCGATCGTCGGTGACGTGGTGAAGATCCAGAACTCCAAGGGCCCGACGGTCTCGGGCGACAACGGCCTGAGCGGCTGGACGATGCCGTGGAGCGCCTGGTAGGCCCCTCCGGGAGCTGATTCCCGTTCAACTGTTCGGCCCGGGTGCCCTTCTGGCGCCCGGGCCGAGCTGTTGTACGAGCCCTTGTTCGGGTCGCGTTCGGGATGCTGGTGGCATATGCCAAATGAATAGTGATCGTTTGTTCATTGTCCGTACGCGGCCGCTTGCGTTCCGCAATGATTGGCCCATGGCGGGATGGGGCGAGGCAGAGTGGGCATCACTTCCAGGGGCCGGTCCGGCCACTGACGACCCGTCGGAAGGTGGGGTGCTCGCCCTGGAGACTCTGGAACGACTCAGCCCGCAGGAGGTCGAGCGCGAGTGCTTCGGCCGGCTCTGTGAGCAGGTGGCGGCGGAGCAGGAGGTCTTCCTGCCGTCCCGGCCCGAACTCGTCGGCGTGGCCCGCCGGGTGGTGCTCTCGGTGCTCCAGGGCTGGCGGATGCACCAGTTACTCGAGGCGGGCGAACTCCTCACCGGCGAGCTGATGGCCAACGCCGTCCGGCACACCGGCGGCCGCACCGTCGGCCTCCGCCTCACCCGCCGCCCCGGCTGGCTCCGGGTCGAGGTCCGGGACTCCTCCCGGGCGCTGCCCTGTCTGATCGTGGCCGAGCCGGGCAACGAGACCGGGTACGGCATGCTGCTGATCAGCACCATCTCGGAGCGCTGGGGCGCGGATCTGCTGCCGCGCGGCAAAGGCGTCTGGTTCGAGCTGAAGGTCCGCGAGCGCGTACCGGCCTGAGTCGGTCGCTGGAAAACAGTGCGGGGCCCCCGGTCACCGTGATGCGGTGTGGGGGCCCCTGCAGGTCACCGCGCAAGCCATGGGGGTGCGTGCCACGCGGTGCAGACGGCCGAACCGGGTCGGGGATGGCCGTAGCTCTCGATGTCTCGACTATCGCACGGTCTCAGGATGTGGGCAAAATCGATTGAAAGGTTTGTAACCTACTTCACCTGGACTAATCGTATGGATTCGCGCCCCGGCCTTTGATTATCTAGTCGACAGCTCGCCCCGGACCGGTCATGATCCGGGCCATGACCCGTACCGATCTGCCGCCCACCCTCGACGAGCGCACCTCGCTCGCCACCTTCCTCGACTACACCCGCGCCACCGCGCTGGCCAAGTGCGAGGACCTCGCTCAGAACGACGCCCGAAAGGCCCCGCTGCCCGCCTCCCCGCTGATGACCCTGGCCGGGCTGATCAGCCACCTGCGCTGGGTCGAGTACTACTGGTTCGACGTGGTCTTCCTCGGCGGGGAGGACGAGGGCCCATGGGCCGAGGAGGACCCCGACCGCGAGATGCGGATCGCCGTGGACCTGCCGCTGGCCGAACTCCTCGACGACTACCGGACCTTGACCGACCGCTACCGCGAACTGGTCGCGGCCACCGACCTGGACGCCGTCGCGCAGCGCACCGTCCGGGACGGGCAGCAGATCAACCTGCGCTGGATCGTCCTGCACCTGATCGAGGAGACCGCCCGGCACAACGGCCACCTCGACCTGCTGCGCGAACTCGCGGACGGCAAGACCGGGGCGTAACGGCCATGGCGCGGCGCCCAGTTGGGTAGGTTGGCGGCATGCTGATGACGCGTCATGTGCTGCTGTTGAGCGGAAGCCTGCGGGCCGGTTCCTCGAACGAGGCGGTGCTGCGGACCGCCGCCGCGCTGGCCCCCGAGGGCGTGACCACCACGTTCTACGAAGGACTGGCCGAGCTGCCGCACTTCAACCCGGACCACGACACCGACCCGCTGCCCGCCCCGGTGGCCGAGCTGCGGGCCGCGATAGCGGCGGCCGACGCCCTGCTGATCTCCGCCCCCGAGTACGCGGGCACCCTCCCCGGCTCCTTCAAGAACCTGCTGGACTGGACGGTCGGCGGCGTCGAGATCAGCGACAAGCCCGCCGCCTGGATCACCGCCGCCGCCCCCGGCCGGGGCACCGGCGCGGCCGCCACCCTCGCCTCGGTGCTCGGCTACACCGGCGCGGCCGTCACCGAGACGGCCTGCGCCACCATCCCCGTCCCGCCGGAGGCGCGCGGCGCCGACGGCGTGATCACCGACCCGGCCACCCGGGACCGGATCGCCGACGTGCTGACGGCCCTGCTGGCCGGCTGACCCGCCGGTCCGTCAGCACTCGATGACGTTGACCGCGAGGCCGCCGCGCGAGGTCTCCTTGTACTTGACCTTCATGTCAGCCTTGCTGCCCTGCATCGCCTTGAGCTGCAGGGCAGCAGTGCTGGCCGACAGCGAGAACCCCGCTGGAGAGAATTTGGAGAGAAGCAGCGGCGGGGGAGTGGTCGGGGCCTCGAACCAAGCGTCCATCGCGGCCATTCCACGGGCACCAGCGCCGGGCATGAAGTGAGCGTACCGCTCCAGGGTGATCGTCGGAGTGGAGTGGCCGAGCCACTGAGACACCGTCACGATCGACTCGCCGGCCTCCAGCTGGACGCTCGCGAACGTGTGCCTCAAGCAGTGAAACCCGAGTTCCCGGGAGGGCGTCCAGCGCGATCGGTGGAGCCGCTTCTGCCGGGCCGCCTCCTTCGCGTCCGCCGGAGCGATCTTCTCGATCAGTCCGGCGCCGAGAAGCGCAGGCTTCCACGTCCGGTCGTTGAAGGTCCTGTAGTAGATCCGGTTCCCATAGGTGGTAGTCAGCAGGAGGGGAACCGCGATCGGTGCCCGCTGCCGGGCCTCCAGGTCCGTCGTGGGGGCCTCTGGGTTATCCCACGGCAGCTCCACGACCTTAGGCGGGAATGCAGCGATGTGGTCCCGCAGGCGGGCCGCGAGGTTGGGCGTGAGCTGTACGGTGCGGGTCTTGTCACCCTTGGGCAGGCAGAAGTAGAAGGCGCCGGAGTTGGTGGCCCGCAACTGGCGTCGCACGTGTATGACCATCCGGTCGAAGTCGATGTCCTCCTCGGCCAGCCCGAGCACCTCGCCCTGCCGGAGGCCGGCGCCTACCCCGAGGTCGACAGCGATCCGGTACCGCGGCTGCACTCCGGTCCGGACGGCATCCACTATCTGGCGGGACCAGGCCCGGACCTTCTTCTCCTTCGTCTTCGGGGGCCTCACGCTGGCGTGGACCCGGCACGGGTTTCGAAGAAGACGGGTGTCGTCCACGGCGGCCTGAAAGATGGTGGAGAGGTGGGTCCAGATCACCTCGGCCGTGGCCACGTCCACCCGGGTCAGCAACTCCGCCTTCCACATCCGAAGCGCGGCCGCATCGATCCGTCGCAGTGAGAGCGAGCCGATTGGCAGCCCGAGGATGTGGTTACGGACCTTGCTCTCCATGGTCGTGTAGGTGGTGAGCTTGTCCGTACGTCCGGGCAAGAACTGAGTGCGCACGTACTCCGAGAGCGTCATGTCACCACGGCGCGGGTCCACGAACTCCGCTCGCCTGGCGTCAGTTTGAGCCTGAGCCAGCCACGTCTTCGCGTCCTCCAGGACCTCAAAGCTCCGGCCCCGTACACCAGGGATGCCCGAGACCTTGTATCGCTTCCCCTTCCCCCAGCGCTCCGTTCGCTCACGCCTCCCCGTCGTGGCGTCCTTGAGCTTATTCAGCCAGCGATCTTCGATGTATCCAGCCACTGGTCTGCCCCCTCCAGATCTGCGATCCGGGCCCGCAAGGCCCAGGTGGTGACGTTGAGTTCGGCCGCGAGCTCCTGCTCGCTGGTCGCCCACTGCCGAGCTGCGCAGAAGTCAGACAGCGCGATCAGCTTTCGCGCCGCACGTTGGTCGGCGGAGCGCTCGGCGCGGAGGCCGCGCTCGCCGGCGCAACTGGAGTCACCGGCGAGGATGTGCTCGATTTCGTGGGCCAGGACGCAGCGCTCCTGAACGGGGCTGAGCCCGTCTGCGATCACAACAGCCTGGTCTTGGGGCGACCAGGCCCCCCAGGTGTCGCGCAGCCAGAGCCGGATCACGGGTACTCCCATGAGCTCCAGCTCGGCAAGCGGATCGTAGTGCAGCTCGGTCGACTGCGCTGCGGACATACCTCTCCCCCACGGTTCGGACGTGTGGGAGGTGCGCCGAGAGCGTCGATTCTTGCACGCTTGTGACGCAAAGTGTGAGTGTTTAATAGCAGGGCGTCACGGGAACATCGTGTGGCGCGTCTGTCCCAGGGGCTACTTCCGCCGGTCGCGATGCTCCTGCAGCGCCTGCTGGATTCGCTCCGCGTCGTCGGCCGGCACCGAGGGATCACCCTCGCTCCAGCCGTGTGGCCGGTATGCCGCCAGTCCGTAGTCCGCGCGTGAAGCTGACGACTGGCGACCTGCTGGCAGGGAGAGCAGCAGGCGCTCGGCGGCCTCCTCGAACTGGTCGCGCAGTGCAGGATCAGCACCTTCTCGGCTGCATGCACGCGCGAAGGCCATCACAGACGGATAGAGCTCGATTGGCGTGCTCGGGATGCTTGGCCCGCTGCTCCGCCCAGCACCATGCCCGGTCAGCGGTGACGGCAGGCCAAGGAGCTCATCCACTCGGCCAGGAGGCCAGCTCAGCACTCTGCTGACTGCGTGGTAGCCGTCCGGGATTCTTCCCGGAGCTGGGATGCGGCCGTTTTCGTAGTTGCTGATCGTCTTGCGATCAAGCCCCGCCGCAGCAGCCAGGGCCTGCTGGTTCATACCCCTGGCAGCGCGATCGAGCCTGATCGCGCGCCCCAGCCCCGCCCAGTCGAGGGGCGACTCCTCGGCTGCGCTCATGCCCGCTCCTGGTCTTGTTGGACAACGTTAGGCAACAGCATCCCAGACGCAGGGCACTGTTGCGCAGGCGGGTTCCCGCCATTTCCCCAGGTGGGGCGGCATATGCCTCGCGGATTGCTCATCATGCCTTGCCATTCCTCATCATTGCCCATACTGTTGGGCAGGTGAGAGCGCGAGGTGCAGATATACGGAACAAGCGCGAGCTGGCTGGCTACAGCCTGACCCGATTTGCGCGCGAAGTCGACGTCTCACCAGCGCACTTGTCGCGAGTCGAGCGAGGTCAGCGGGGGGCTCAGCCCGAGTTGTTGGCGCGGATCGCCGCTGGCCTGAAGGTCGCAATCGCCGACATTACCGACTCGCCTGGATGAGAAACGAAGGGAAATGATGGAAAGCTCCTCGCCCCTTAGCCCGGTATTGAGCCTGGAGGAAGCTGCCGCGTACATCCGCAGGACACCGAAGGCTCTTCGTTGCCTGCGCGAGCGCCGGACCGCTCCGGCCGGATTTCGTACTGGCGGCCGAGTCATGTTCCGGCGCGCGGAACTGGATGACTGGCTGGCCAAGCACGAGGCCCAGGACTCCCGAACGAACCCCGCCCTTGACCCGACCCGCGTGGCGCCTGAGCCGCGCAGAAGGCGGCCAGCGCGGCAGCTTGCCGCCTGACGATCCCCAGACATTGGGCGGGCCGCCCTGGCGTCGACTCCAGGGGCGGCCCAGGCCCACCGAGCTACACCCTCGTACAGAAGGAGGCGGGCTGTGCAGCAGCCTACCGAACTCCAGCTCCAGGCCAGCGCGTTCGACGCGGTCGGAGCTCTTGCCCGGGCCGCCGTCGCGGCCAGGGTGCCCCAGCACATCACCCCGACCTGGGTGACCGTCGGTGGGTTCGCCGACGGCCAGCTCCGCTCGGACGACGACACCGCTCTCCGCGTCTTCGACGCCTGGCGGCGCGTGCTCGGCTCCGCCCGGCTGGGCACCACGATCCACGAGACGCCGGACGGCCCGCGCCGCTTCTACACCGCGGCCGTCACGGTCGGTGACGTCTCGGTGCGGCTGACCGCGTCGGTCCCGGCCAACATCCTCGCGCGCCGAGCGGCGGTAGCCGCGTGAGGCCCGCGCCGATCTCCGACGAACGCCTGGCCTCGATCCGGGCCCTGAGCCTCGCCGTCCTGGTTCCGCAGAGCGAGACCTGGAGCGGGCCGGCCCGGCGCCGGGCCACCGTGTACGCCCGGATGTTCGCGCCGGTGCTGCGCGAACTGCTGGACGAGATCGCCGAGCTGGACGCCGACCTGGACTCAGCCGAGGCCGAGCTGGCGGCCGAGCGTGCCCGGGCCGAGCGTCTGGCCGCCAGGCTGCCACGCCCGACGCCGAGGTCCCGCCCGAGCATCACCCGGAGGGCTGGCGGCCGGTGGCAGGTGCGCTGGAGCGAGGACGGCGGCCGACGCCGCTCCGCCACCGTCTCGACCAAGCACGAGGCCCGCCAGTACGCGGACTACCTGATGGACCTCGCACGCCGTGGCGGTGCCCGGTGACCGCGGAACCGATGACGCCCGAGCGGCATGCCGAGATCGAGGCGGCCCTGGCCGCCATCCCCGCGCCGCCGTGGCAGTGGATCGGCGACTGCCGGCGCGACGGACCGGTGCTGGCCACCACGCACTCCGGCTGGGTGTACGTCATGGGCTTCGACCGCCTGGGCATGCAGGGCGCCCAACCCAGCTTCCCCGTGGGGAAGATGGACGGCGGTGGCCTGATCACCCCGGCCGCCGAGCTGGCCGTGGCGCGCGACCCGGACGCCCCGGGCCCGATCCGGGACATCGACAACCCGGTGGCCCGCTGGCTGCGGCACTCCGGGCAGTACGCCCAGGAGCTCCTCGCCGAACTCGGCTGGCTCGCCGCCGAGCTGTCGGACACCCAGGCGCTGCTCGCCAAGACGGTCGACAACTACGAGACCGTCCTGGGCCTGGCCGACGGCGAGCCACTGACCGTCTGGCGGGCCGAGGTCGGCCCGATCCCGCTCGCCACCTACCTGAGCGCCGACGAGGCCCGGGCCCACTGCGCCGACCACCACCTGGCCGACTACGGCCCGACCGCCTCCCTGTCCTGGTACGAGGAGGAGCCCGACACCCTGACCGCGCTGCGGATGCACGCCGTCGGCCAGGGCGAGGGCGACGCCGAGCTGGAGACCGCCTACCGCGTCGTTCCGGTGCCCGCGCTCCCCGCCTACGACCCGCAGGCCGACCGGTGACCCCGGCCCTGGTCGTCACCGCCGTCTGGGCCGCGACCGTCGCCGTCCTGGCCCGCCTGCCCATCGCCACCGCCTGGCACCAGCACCGTGCCCGCGCCGCCCGGAAAAGGACCACCCGATGACCGACGACCGTACCCACTTCCTCACCGGCATGCGCCAGTTCACCGACTGGCTCACCGCCAACCCCGACTGCCCCGCCCCCCGCGACGAGCGCATCCTGCTGTTTCTGGCGACCAACCAAGCCGTCACCGAGTTCGCCACGAGGTACGACCTGGACCCCAAGGCGGACGCCGAGGGCAACCTGTCGGTCAACCTCACCTTCGGCCCGATCGTCTACCACGTCTACGGCTACGTCGACTTCAACGCCCACTGCGCCGCGAGCGACGAGCGCCAGGCGCGGACCTGGGCGGCCGGGCAGGGCCTGGAGATCGTGGCGAAGCCGAACGACGAGCCCAGCCAGGCGCCGGCCCTGAGCGCCGGGCCCGAGCAGCCGGCCGCGGTGACGTCGTGACGGGCCGTCGGTTGCGGGCCCTGCTGGGCCTGCGGGTCGTGCGGATCACGGATCCGGTGAACGCGCTGGAGCTGGTGCGGCCCGACGGCACGGGCTGGTACCTCTGCCCGATGCCGGCTCGCCGCGAGCCGCAGCCGGAGCCCGCGCCGTTGCTGACGGTGCACGGCGCGCCGGTGCTTACCGGTGTTGTCCTGCCCGGCCGGAGCGCCCGGCCGTGACCGGCCAGGAGCTGGGCGTGCTGACCGCCGAGCAGACGAGCGCTCTGGAGCGGGTGGTGGTCGAGCACATCGCCACCGGCTTGTGCTCCCCGCGCGCGGAGGTCGTTGTGGCCGCCCAGCTCCTGCTGATCCGCCTCGAGCAGCTCGGGCTTCCGGTCGGCGAGGCCGTTGACCATCACCTCGCCCGGACCACGTACCGCGCTTCCTGACGTGCCGCTGCCCGGGCCACCGGGCGGTCGCCCCTTCCGAAAGGAACCCACCACCTTGAGCACCATCACCGGCGAGCCCACCACCGTGCAGGCCGGCCCGGCCGATCCGGGCGGCGCGAGCGTCACCGCCGCCGGGCTGGCCGACATCATCACCCGGGCCATCCCGCACGCCTACACCGGCGCCATCGCCCCGATCCTGGCCTCCGTCCACCTCGATGCCGCCGGCCGCCACCTGACCGCGGTGGCCACCGACCGCTACACCCTGGCCGCCGCCCGCACCGCCTACACGGTGGAGAGCACCGCGGCCTGGTCGGCCACCGTGGACCTGCCCGACGCCCGGGCCCTGCTCGGCTTCGCCGACGCCCAGCCCGGCCGGGAGGCGGTGCTGCTGCGCCGCACCGGCGGGCAGCTGCACGCCGCTTCCGACCGGGGCCGCATCACGGTCCCGCTGCTGACCGGCCAGACATACCCCAACTGGCGTTCCCTGCTTGCCCGTTACCTGTCCGCCCCGGCGGCCACCACCGGCCTGACCGGCCTGCGCACCGAGCTGCTGGAACGCTGGCAGGCGGCCGGGAGGCAGCTGCACGTGGTGCCCAGCAACCCCGACAAGCCGCTGCTGATCTTCGAGGGCACGGACTTCATCGGCCTGCAGATGCCGCTCAAGCCGCTGGTGAGCGCCACCTGGGACGGCTACGTCCAGGCGTGGCGGGACACGCTCGGCATCGACTGCGGCGGGCTGGATCCGGCGGCGGAGGGCGCGCTGCTGCCCGACCCGGCGGCCGCCGCGGACACCATGGCCGAGCGGCTGCTGCACCGCACCCTGCTCAGCGCGGAGCGGCTCCACGACCTCCCCGGCGGTGCGGAGAGCACCGAACTCGACAAGGCAGTGCGGGGCCTGGTCGAACCGTGGGTCTCCTACCGGCTGCTGCACGCTCTGCGGGGCGCCGACCCGCTGCTGGCCGAGCGGACGGTCGAGCACATCGAGGACGAGCTGGCGGGCGGGGAGTTCGCGGAGACCGCGCACGAGCTCGCCGAGCAGGCCGGGCACAACCCGCGGGGCTGGATCGAGGACTACCGCGCCGCTCGCGCCGGCCAGCCGCCCGCCCCGGACGAGGGCTGACCCCCTTTCACCCCACCTTCTCCCGGGGCCGGAGCAGTACCTGCTTCCGGCCCCGGGGACCACCGCGCCACCACCAGGAGGACGGCCCCGTGCCGTGGTTCAAGATCGACGACTCCTCGCACAGCCACCCCAAGTTCCTGCGCGCCGGGAACGCGGCACTGGGGCTGTGGCTGCGGTGCGGCGCCTACTCGGCCCAGCACCTGACGGAGGGAATCGTGCCCGGCATCGTCGCCGCCAACTACGGCACCGCCCCGCAGGCCGCCAAGCTCGTCAAGACCGGCCTATGGCACACCGCCGGGCACACCTGCCCGCGCTGCCCGCAGCCGCTCGAGGCGGACGACTACGTGATCCACGACTTCTTCGAGGGCGGCCGCAACAGCACCCGAGCCCAGGTCGAATCCGCGAAGAGGGCCGCAGCCGACCGCTCCGCCCGGGCCCGCTCGGGGCGGAAAAGCGCCCCGAATCCGGGCGGAAACGCGGACGATCCGGAGCCGAAAACGGATCCAAACGAGAGCGAAACGGCGCCGGAAACGAATCCGTTCGACCCCCAGTTTCCGCACTCCGCCGCAGGTGGGGGCGGGTTGTCACACCGTGACGACGTCGAGGGTGGCACGCACCCCCTATCCTCTTCCTCTTCCTATCCACGTACCTCCTACGGAGGTACGTCCTCCCCCCAACCCCCCGCAGATCAGCTGCCCGCGGTCGCCTTCCGCACCGCCGGCGGAGGGGGAGAGACGACGCCGGTGCAGGAGCTGGTGGACGCGATGGGCGCGCGCCAGATGACCGTCTCGTGGGCACTGGCCGCCGAGGAGTGGACGCAACTCGCCGCCCAGGTCGAGCAGATGGGCACCGCCGCGCTGGCCGAGCACGCCGCCCGGGTCTGGCAGGCCGCCAAGACCAAGCCCTACTCGGCCCGGTACTTCCTGCCCGGCTGGCTCGCCCTGCGGCCCGCCCCCGAACACCACCGGCACCCGGCCGCCCAAGCCCTGGGCGGGCCCAGCGCCGCACTCGACTACCTCGCCGACATGGCCGACATCGCCAACGGCTACAGCACCAGGGAGAGTTCATGATCCCCGCCGAGGTCCCGCAGCTCATCGCCAAGATCGCCCTGGCCGACCCGCGCCTGCGCCGCGACAGCACGCCCGAGCGCGTCGCCCAGGTCGACCTCTGGGTCCAGGCGCTGGCGGACGTCCCCGCCGACTACGCCTACCGGGCCGTCGGCGCGCACTACCGCGTCAGCCAGTGGCCGATCACCCCGGCCGACATCGCCACCCGCTGGGCCCAGGACGCCAAGGACCGCCTCGGCCGGCACACCGACCCGATCCCCGCCGCCGACCCGGACGACGACAGCCGCTGGCGGGCCGAACTCGCCGCCACCCGCCGCGCAGTGGCCACCGGCCAGGTCGAACCCGCCCCCCACGCCCTCGCCGCCGGCCGCCCGATCGCCGCCGCCGAGCTCACCGCCGGAATCGGACGCACCATCCCCACCCGCAACCAGGCCGAGCCGTACCTGCCCGAAGCGATCCGCACCGCCCTCGCCCAGGCCGGAGTGCGCGGCGGCCCGCCCGAGCGCTCCGTCCCCTGCCCGGTGCCGACCTGCCTGGCGCGCCCGAACGCCCGCTGCACCAGCCCGTCCGGGCGCCGCCTGGCCGACAGTCACCCCAGCCGCGTCGACCGGTACCTCGTCCAGACCGCCGCCTGATCAGGAGTCACACGATGACCAACACCCAGCCTCTGAGCGCCGATCCGCTCGACCTGGCCCCGATCCAAGCCCGCGAAGCCGCAGCAACCAAGGGCCCCTGGCACGTCCTGGAGGACCAGGCCACCGTGACCCGCTGGGTCACCAACGACAGCGAGACTCTTGAGCTCAGCTTGGGCTACATCGGCAACCGCACCGAGAGCGACGCCCAGTTCGTCGCCCACGCCCGGCAGGACGTCCCGGACCTGCTGGCCGAACTCGTTCACCTCCGCACCGAGAACGAGGCGCTCCGCCTCGGCACCACCGCCGCGGTGGCCACAGCGAAGGCCACCGGGTACCGGCAGGCCGCCGACAACGCCACCGAGATGGTCCAGCTGCACGGCCGGGACGCCGACGCGGAGATGCTCCTGGTCGGCCTCCGCCGCGGCGCCGAACTCCGCGAGCAGGCCGCAGCGCAGGCCACGTGGTCGGACCGCGAGTGCGGCTGCTCGGCCCGCTTCGACCGGCACGCCGACGGTTGCACCGCCGTTGCACCGGCCACCGCCGAGGACGAGCAGTACCCGGCCCGGCTCGGCGTCTACTGCGACACCTGCCACACCACCGCCGAAGGCGACTTCGTGGTCAGCGACGCCATGACCAAGCCCGAACGCCTCGAGCTCATCCGCGCACACGTCCGCACCCTCGGCTGGTCCTGCACCGCGGCCGGCGACTACTGCCCGACCTGCGCGCCCACCGCCGCCTGACCCCTCCCGTCCCGGGGCCGCCACACCGGCGGCCCCACCCTTACCGAGGAGCACCCGTTGACCGATACCTCCCGTGCCCAGGCCGCGTACGCCGCCTACGGCCACACCACCGGCGGACTCACCCACGACGGCCGCCCCATGCCCACCTGGGACCAGCTCGGCGACACCATCCAGGCCGCGTGGATCGCCGCTGCCACCGCTGCCGCCAACTACGTTCCGCCGCGCGTTCCGGGTCTCTGCGCGCCCTGCCGTCGCCGCGAATGCGACGAGTGCATGGCTGTCGACCACCCCGACATGCCCGATCTCTACACCTGCCACTACCAGACGAACCACACGACCTGCCGCCGCTGACCGACCGTCTGCTGCCCGGCCTGCACGGCCGGGCAGCAGCACCGAAGGAGATCGCCATGCCCGAGAGTCTCAGCCAGGTGACCGAGTGACCTCCCCGGCTCCGGCCGAGCCAGGCCAGCCGCTCACCGGCCGCGAGATCCAGGTGATCACCGGCATGGCCAACGGCGAGGAGAACCGCCAGATCGCCGAACGGCTCGGCCTCTCGGTGAACACCGTGAAGTCGCACTCCAGCCGGATTTACCGCAAGCTCGCCGCCCGCGACCGCGCCCACGCCGTCGGCCTGGCCATCGCCACCCGCCAACTGCCGCCCCGCGCCGTCCAGATCACCGCACCGCCACAGCCCAAGACCTGACCGCCCGCCACAGCAGCTTCGCCCGCACGCCGCACCAGGAGAGTGATCCCGGACATGCTCACCCCCGCCGCCACCCAGCGCCTTCGCCGTGATCTCTCCGACCTGCCCGAGCTCCTCGTCTACGCCGAGCTCGCCCTGCTGCCCGCCCGCGGCGGCCAGAGCGGTCACGTCTCCGGCGCCACCCGCACCGCACCGCTGCCGGTGCGCGCCGACGTGCTGAGCTTGCTCGGCCCTGGCGCTCCCGGTCCGGTCAGCGACCAGCACGGCGACCAGGTCGGCCCGGCCCCGGTGCTTACTGTGATCGCCGACTGGGCCCGCCTGACCGTCGAGACCAGCCGCTCTGCCCTCACCGAGGCTAGCCACGCCGGCCTGCACACCGGCACCACCGGGGAGCAGATCCGCACCCTCCAGGCCACCGCCGATTGGGCCGCTCGGCAGCCCTGGGCCGGCGACTACGCCGCCGAGATCCACCAGATCGTCCGCGAGCTCTCCCCGCTCGCCATGCTCGCCCCCCGCCGTCGGGCGCTGCCGCTGCCCTGCCCCCGTTGCCACCAGCTCACCCTGGCCGCTGTCGACGGGCGCGACCCGGAGTGCTCCGACCCCGACTGTGCGGTGATCCTGCGCCCGGCCGAGTACCAGGACCACGCCGAGCGCCACCTGGACGAGCTCCACGCCTTCGACACCCCACCCGCCGTCCACCCCGCTGGACACCCGACCACCACCGAGGCCACCGTGATGAACGACCTGCCCGCTCCCGGCACGAAGCTGTCCACCCACCTGCACGGCCTGCCCGGCCTCGGCCCCTGGACCGTCTCCGGCATGGCCACCGTCCTGGAAACCGGCGGCCGCACCGTGCTGCTGTCCATCCGCAGCCGCGGCGCCGCCGGCCACGTCTACGCCACCGGCACCCTGAGCCCGGCCTCCGCGGCCGACGCCCGGCGGGGCATCGGATGGACCGTCACCGACCTGGTCACCACCGGGATACGGCCCACCCACCTCACGCTCGCCGCCGACGGCAGCCAGTTCGGCACCCCGGACGTGATCGAGCGCGCCGCATCCACCGCGCTGGACGCTCTCGCCCCTCACCTTGCCGCCGCCACCGCTACCGGCCCGCTTTCCGCCGAGCACCTGCCCGCCGCCGCCACCAGCGCCGCCGGCCACGCACAGCTCCGAGACCTCACCGCCACCGCCCTCGGCGACCGGGACCGGCTGATCCGCCGGTTCCTCGCCGGTGGCGTCCAGCCCGTTGAACTCCAGGCGTCCACCGGCCTGTCCAAGTCCTCGATTAGCGCCATCCGCAACAGCACCGCTGGTCAGGACACTGGACAACTCCTCAGCGCCTGACCCGCATTCACCCCTACGAGTGGATCTTGTTGCGCACGTTCCGGAGGCGTGCAACAGTGGCGACAGCACCACACGTGCGCCAACATGACGAAGGGGCTCGGCCGAACAGTGGCCGAGCCCCTTCGGCGTTCCCCAGAGGAGGTCGCTGTGACCGAGCTCCTGACGACCCGCCAGGCCGCCGCGCTGTGCGGCGTCGCTCCCGGCACCATCCGCAGCTGGGCCAGCCGCGGCCTCCTCGATCGCGCCGGCCTCGACGGTCGAGGGCACCCGCTCTACCGCCAACTCGACGTCGCCCGCGCCGAGGCCGCCACCCGCGACCACGCCGGCCGCACCTTCGGCCAGGCCGCATAACCACCGTCTCGCCGGATCCAGCGTGTTCAGGCCCGTCTCCCCCCAACTTCTCACCGCCCAACTCCGGGCGGTGTGCACCGACTCGCTCACCGCCCGACCGGGCGTGTGCATGCGACCGCACCTGGGGAGAACCTGACCTTGACCTGGACCCTGCACGAGGGCGATGCCCTGTCCGTGCTGACCGAGATGCCCGACGCCTGCGTGGACGCGGTGATCACCGACCCGCCCTACAACTCCGGCGCCCCCACGATGGCCGTTCGCACCGGCGACACCGCCCGCGGAAAGTACGTCAGCGGGGACGCGAAGCACACGCTGCCCGACTTCGACGGTGACCAGCGCGACCAGCGCGGCTACCTCGCCTTCCTCACCATGATCCTGACCCAGTGCTACCGCGTCACCCGGCGCGGCGGCCCGCTGCTCGTGTTCGCTGACTTCCGCCAGGTGCCCGTGACTTCCGATGCCCTGCAGGCCGCCGGGTGGACGTGGCGCGGCATCGTCCCGTGGCACAAGCCGATCGCCCGCCCGGCCAAGGGCGGATTCAAGCGGGCCTGCGAGTACGCCCTGTGGGCGACCAAGGGCCCGGTCGACGCAACCCGCAACCCCGTCTACCTACCCGGCCTCTACTCGGCCAGCCAGCCGAGGGGAACCAACCGGCGGCACATCACCCAGAAGCCCGACGAGCTGATGGCCGGTCTGATCGAGGTCGTCGCACCCGGCGGAATCGTCCTCGACCCGTTCGCCGGGTCCGGCTCCACCGGCGTTGCCGCCCTCACCACCGGCCGCAAGTTCGTCGGCATCGAGATCTCCAGCGACTACGCCACCGTCACCCGCGAACGCCTCACCCTCGCCAGCTGAACAGCTGCTGGTGCCCCGCTCCCGCGGCGGGGCACCAGCAGCATCAGCAGAGGGCGCGGCCCGCCGAGATGGCAGCACTGATGTCGACCTTCAGTCCGTGGCCGAGGCTCGGGTCATCGGCCCAGATGGCCGTCGCGGGCGGGTAGTTGCGTGCGGCCGCCAGGCCGTTGAGTCCGTACTCGATGCCGCCGGTCTCGAAGGTGATCTGCTCGCCAGGGTGGCAGCGCAGAACACCGGAGCCGACGGTGAACGGCCAGGGGCTGAACGAACCCCGCGCCACCAACCGCTCACCCGCTTCCGGGCTGTCGTCCTTCGCCGCCGACCAGATGAACGGGCTGACGATCACAGCCACGACGATCGCGCCCAGCGCCATCCTGGCCCGGCGCGCTTGAGCATCAGTCACCGGTACCACGGCGCTTGTGCTCCTTGCCTTGTCCACCACAGCTACCCCCTCCAACTCGGGGCTCAGCGTAGGGCGGAGGCGATCACCATGGCCAGGCGTCGCGCACTCACCGTCTGCTCCAGGTCCGGCTGCCCCGCACTCACCGACTCCGGACGCTGCCCCGAGCACCGGGCCGAAGCCGAACAGCGTCGCGGCGAAGTTGGGGCCGTGCCGAACAGCACGGCCCCAGCCCGTCTAGGCGATGGACACCAGCTGAGCGAGTGCCAGCATCGCCAGACCGCTTCCCAGGCCGTACATCACGCCCTTCAGGAAGCTGATGCCCGCGCCCCGGATAAGAACCCGGGTACGCCGCTTGTCCTTCTTGTGGGTGACGACCTGACGATCGCCCTGTTCCTTCGGCTCGTGCTCGTCCATCATGTGAATGTCCTTCCAAGGGCGAAGTTCGGCGCGGGCCTCCATAGCAGCGCACCGAACAACTGAGGCACCCCCAGCTGAGGGGGCGTCCGACGCAGGGAGGGCTCCTTCGCGGGGCCTTCTCTGCGTCGATCAGAAGGAAATCACCGGCGGCTGCTGGACGGGCGCCAAATGGCCAGAAATCCATCAGTTCATGCGAGTGGCCACTACTGCGATTGACGTAGGGTCAGATCAGAGTCGAGCAATCCGGTTGCCTCTGACGGTGGTTGTGAGCTTGCCCCAGCCGACCGGCTCATCCCCGAGTCGAGCAGAGGGCGGCAAGAGGTCCGTACGGCTGCCCCTTGAGACGAACCCACTGGTAAGGCGCCCGGGTGCCCCGTCGGGCGCTTCGAGATGGAAGACGCGTTGACCGCAAGCGGGTTCGGCGCGCACGTCGCCGCCAACCGGGTCGTGGACGGACAGTAAGCGCATCAGGATCCCCCTGTACGACAAGCGTCGGATGTCCTGGGTCCGGGTGCTGAGAAACCATGGGGCGGGCGCCATCCCCTCCAACTCGGGGACCAGCGTGGGGCGGAGGCGATCACCATGGCCAGGCGTCGCGCACTGACCGTCTGCTCCAGGTCCGGCTGCCCTGCGCTCACCGACTCCGGACGCTGCCCCGAGCACCGGGCCGAAGCCGAACAACGTCGCGGCACCGCCCGGCAGCGCGGCTACGGCCGCCGCCACGAGCAGCATTTCCGCACAGCGGTGCTCGCCCGCGACCCGGTGTGCGTGGTGTGCACCATGGCGCCGAGCAGGCACGCCGACCACCACCCACACTCGCGCCGCGAGTTGGTCCAGCTTGGCCTGGACCCGGACAGCCCGCAGTACGGCCGCGGACTGTGCGGGCCGTGCCACAGCGCGGAGACCGCCCGGCACCAGCCCGGAGGATGGAACAGCAGATGAGCGGATGGACCGAGGAGGGCGAGGCCAGGCCGCAACCGGTCGGTGACGCGCTCGACGCCCTCGGCATCACCGCCGCCCTGGGCCCGGACGAGCTGCTGGCCGGCGCGGTGGTACTGCTCAAGGTCCTGCAGCCGGACGGAGCGGTACGGCTGAGCCTGACCCACTCGGACGGCCTCGGGTGGATCGAGCGGGCCGGCATGCTTCACCTCGCCGAGCACATCGAGACGACGTCCGCCCTCGCTGGTGACTGACCGTCACCGCACCCAGGGGGGTGACCCCCTGAGCGGCTCCGGCGGGGACCGCCGGGGAGGGATCTCGCTCCGTGTACGGGTCTGGGAGACCCTGCTAGCTACGCACTGTGAGCACGATCATCCACGCTCTCGATCGTCGATCTTGAAGACGCGCCGAATCCACGCGCTCACGCCGTCACCCGTTGCCGAAAGGCCCGGCTGAATTACCCTGACAAATATCTGCCCTCCAACGTAAAACGCGACCATTATCCACCCTTGCTGTGGATGTCCGGTCGACATCTCCCAGCCGGGCGGAATTAGGGCAGCATGCTGCGCCGAGTTCAACGCCGACCTGAGTGGCTTCCAGTCACTCGGAGGTGATCCAAAAATGGGGACCATGATCTTATCTTCATTGAAGATGAGATGGTCTAGTTGGTGGGATGTACTGCGGGTGATCGATAGAAGATCACGAAGGGCCCATCCGGCATCTTCTCCGTAGTACACGGGAGCAAGGACGTCACCTTGTGCTACCTGCATGGATAGCCCCAAGATCTCGCCAGGCGGCAGGTATGCCCCACCGCTTGCGCCGTTGCCGATGGCTTCGAGATCGTGCTCAGTAAATCTGGATTGCGTAGCAGTCACTTCAAGAGTGATGCGAGGCTTGGCGTAAGCATCACGTGGGATCAGATCATAGCCAACGCTCGCAAGTTGGCTGACCACTTCATATGTTCCGCCCATGTCGGATCTCCTGCATAGGAGGCCACTTAGACAAAAGCTACCACCGGCCAACGGGGCTGGCATGTCGACTCCCTCATTTGCAACTTTCGCAAATCCGCAGGGGCTGCATGAATACCCGAGAAAGGTGATCACATGGCAGGGACGGGCCCAGCTCCGAAGCCTGCGGCCGAGCGACGGCGACGCAATACCGACCCGGTCGCCGGCACCGTGCTGCCAGCCGACGGCTACACCGGGCCCGCCCCGGACCTGCCCGGCGGCCACGACTACGACAGTCGCACCCTGGCCTGGTACAACACCTGGAAGAGCAGCCCGCAGGCCGCGACCTTCCTGGCCACCGACTGGCAACGCCTCGCGATGCTGGCCGAGCTCGTCGAGCAGTACTGGGAGGAGCCGAAGAAGGACCTCCTGGGCGAGATCCGGCTGAACGAGGCCAGCCTCGGCGGCACAGCGGCGGACCGGATGCGACTGCGGTGGTCGCTCGGCGTCCCCGAGGTCGGCAGGGGCTCGGCCCGGGCTGCCGAGCGCGCCGCCGCCCGGCGGGCCGGAGCGGACCCGCGCGACAGGCTCCGGGCGGTCGGTGACGAATGAGGCGGCCCGGCGTCCGGCGCTCCCTCGGGTACGCCGTCGCCGACTGGATCGAGTACTACCTCCTGCACGGTCCCGGCGACGTCCAGGGCGAGCCGATCGAGCTGGACGTCGAGATCCTGCACTTCCTCGCCTGCACCTATGCCATCGACGGCGCGGGCCGGCGCCGCTTCGACGAGGTCCTGCTCTCGAGGGCCAAGGGCCGCGCGAAATCGGAGGTCGCCGGAGCGATCGCGTGCGCGGAGGCCCTGGCGCCGGTGCGCTTCGACCACTGGGCGAAGCCCGGCGAGGTTTCCGACTGGGGCTACGAGTACCAGAGCGGCGAGCCGGTGGGGCGGCCCGTCACCTACCCCTTCATCCGGTGCCTGGCGACCGAGGAGACGCAGGCCGGGAACACCTACGCGAACATCACCTACATGCTCGCCCACAGCGGGCGGATCGCCGAGGACTACCCCGGCATCGACATCGGCAACGACTGGCAGACCTCCACCCGGGTGTTCCTGCCCGACGGCGGCGAGGTCCGGCCCTCGACCGCCAGCTCCTCGGCGAAGGACGGCGGCAAGGAGAGCTTCAGCGTCGCGGACGAGACGCACCTGTACGTGCTGCCCGAGCTGCGGAACATGTACGAGACCGTCGAGCGCAACACGATGAAGCGCAAGAGCGCCGAGCCATGGTTCCTGCAGACCAGCACGATGTACGCGATCGGCGAGGACTCCATCGCGGAACGCACGCACCGCAACTCGAAGTCGGGCAAGGCGGCGCGGCTGTACTTCGACCACAAGCAGGCCCCGCCGGCGCTGCTGGAGGACGAGGCGTACGACGACCCGGTCCAGCTCAAGCTCGGACTGATCGCCGCGTACGGGCCGTTCGCCGCGCACATGGACTTGGACCGCATGGTGGCGCTGGCCCAGAAGCCTAGCCAGGACCGGGCCAAGTTCCGCCGCTACTTCTTCAACCTGCCCGTCTCGCTGTCGGAGACGTGGTTGTCCCGGCACCTGTGGGAGCGGTGCGCGCTCCCGCAGCAGGTCGAGCCCGGGGAACTGGTGACCGTCGGGTTCGACGGGAGCGACCACGACGACTGCACGGCGATCACGGCGTGCAGGGTCAGCGACGGCTACGTGTTCACGCCGACGTTCCCGGACGGCCGGCCGATGATCTGGACCAAGTGGGACAACGGAGCGCCCGACGACTGGCGGGTGCCCCGCCAGGAGGTCAAGGCCGGCATGGCGCACGTGGCCGCGACCTACCGCGTGGCCCGGGCTTACATGGACCCGCCGGACTGGCGGGACGAGTGTGACGAGTGGTCGGAGTCGCTGGGCCGCGAAACCTTCCTGATCTTCGAGACCCGGGTCGGCACCCGCATGTGCCCGGCCCTGGACCGGCTCAAGACCAGCGTGCTGGCCGGTGAACTCACCCACGACGGCAACGCGTTGATGGCCGAGCACGTCGGCAACGCCAAGCCCGAGCGGCGCCCGGGCGGCGTTGCCATCGCCAAGCCCTCCCACGACCGGAAGATCGACACCGCGGTCACCGCGGCGCTCGCCAGCGAGGCCCGCGCGGACTACCTGCGGAGCCAGGCGGCGAACACCTCGTCCTCGTTCACCGGCTACTGACCGAAGGAGGACGACGTGGCTGTCACCGAGCAGGAAGCCCTCCGCATCACCCAGGCCCTGGAGGCACAGCTCGACAAGCGGCAGGCCGCGGTCAAGGTCTGGAACGGCTTCTACAAGGGCAAGAGCGAGCGTCTGGTGTTCGCCTCGGACCGGTTCCGGCAGGCCTTCGGCGGCCTGTTCGACGGCTTCTCCGACAACTGGTGCGGTGTTGTGTGCGACGCCCCCAGCGAGCGGATGACCCCGCTCGGGTTCCGCTTCGGAGAGGGCGAGGACGGAGCGGCCGCGCCGGCCGACAAGCAGGCCCAGCGGTTCTGGCAGGCGAACGGGATGGACGCCTGGGCCCGGATCGCGCACACCGAGATGATGGTCAAGTCCCGCTCGTTCGTGCTGGTCTGGGCCGAGAACCCGGACGACAGCGACACCGAGCCGGAGATCACCGTCGAGGACGCCACGCAGTGCATCGTCGCGTACGAGCCGGGCAACCGGCGCAAGCGCCGGGCCGCGTTCAAGCGGTTCGACGGTGAGGACGGCTTCGTCTACGGCACCCTCTATCTGCCCGACCAGATCTGGAAATGGCGCCGCGCCTCGCTGGGGTCCGGCTTGATCCTCCCCACCGGGGTGGCCCTCGGCGGGTGGGTGCCGCGCGCGGCCGGCAAGTTGGACCAGGCCGTCATCGGCAACCCGCTGCGGCGGGTACCGATGGTGGAACTGACCAACCGCCCGCGCCTGGTTGACGACCCCTCACCCGAGCACCAGACGGTGATGCCGCTGCAGCGGGCGATCAACAAGCTGGTCATCGACATGCTGGTGGCAGCCGAGGCCGGCGCGTTCCCGGCCCGCTGGGGCACTGGCATCGACCTGCCCAAGGACCCGCTGACGGGCCAGGAGATCGACAACCCGGATATGTGGAAGCTGTCGGTGTCCAAGATGCTGCGCGCCAGCAGCCCGCAGGCTAAGTTCGGCAACTTCCAGGCCGCCGACCTGCGGAACTTCGTCACCGGCATCGAGATGCTGGTCGAGCATGTCGCCGCCCAGTCCCGCACACCGCCCGGCTACATGACCGGCAAGCTGGTCAACGTCAATGCCGAGGCCATGCAGGAGTCCGAGGTCGGGCTGATCGCCAAGACGCGGGACAAGACGACGTTCCTGTCCGACGCCTGGGAGGAGATGGCCCGGCTGTGCTTCCTCGTCAAGGACGACCAGCAGCGCGGCAACGACCCGCTCGCCGAGACGATCTGGGCCGACGTCGAACACCGCACCGACGCCCAGCGCGTGGACGCCGCCATCAAGAAGAAGGCGATCGGCGTGCCGTGGCGTCAGCTGATGGAGGACCTCGGCTACACCCCGACCCAGATCACCCGGATGGAGGCGATGCTGGAGCAGGACGCCAACCGGGCCGCCCGGGCCCTCGCGTTCTCCGGCATCGACGACCCCGGGCCCCTCGAGCCCGCGTCCGGTCACCGGACCCCGGCGGCGGCCTGATGCCCCCGCTGGAGGTGACGCTCCGCCGGTCGGCGCGGCAGCGGGCCCTGGCCGCACGCGCGGTCGCCTCCGCCGACCTGCTGTGGTCCAGCCTCGATCCCCGCCGGATCGCCGAGTCCTGGCACGAGGTCTCGGGCCAGGTGCTCACGCTGCTGACCGCAGCCCAGCAGGCATCCGCCGACGGAGCCCAGAGTTACGTCGAGGCCGCAGTCACCGCAGCCGGCGCCCGGCCCGCCCCGGCCGGGCGGCTGAACATCTCGGCGCTGGCCGGGGTGGCCGCCGACGGACGCGACCTCGCCTCACTGCTGGAGCTCCCGCGCATCACCACGCTGACCCAGATCGCCGCCGGCCTCCCGGCGGACACCGCGCTCCGCTTGGGCCGCTCCCAGCTCCTGCGAACCGTCTCGTCCGAGGTCGCGGACGCGGGCCGGGTCGCCTCCGGAGTCGGCATCGTCGCCGACCGGACCTGCACCGGATACGTCCGGGTCGTCGCCGGCGGGGCCTGCTCACGGTGCATCATCCTGGCCGGGCAGATCTACGGCAGCAAGACGGCCTTCGACCGGCACCCACAGTGCCAGTGCATCCACGAACCGACCACCCGCGGGCGCCGAGGCGCGCACCTGGAGCCCCGGCGGTACTTCGACAGCCTCTCGGCCGCCGAGCAGCAGAGACGGTTCGGCACGGACGGAGCCCGGGCGATCCGGGACGGCGCCGACCTGCGACAGGTCGTCAACGCCCGCCGTAGGGGCTCGACTTACACCACCCGCGACGGCGCGCGGGCGACCCGCCAAGGGACGTCCAAGCGCAGCGCCTTCTACCGGCGCGAGCGGGACCGGGCGATCGCCACAGGCCGGGCGCCGGCGGACATCGGCCGCCAGTTCCAGCTCCGCTCGGTGCGGCTGATGCCGGAGGAGATCTACCGGCTCGCCGCGACCCGCGACGAGGCGATCGCGCTCCTGCGCCGGTACGCGTACCTGATCTGACCCGGGCGGCGCGACGCCGCCCACGACCCCACGGAGAGCGCGATGCTCGACACCACCCTGCCCACGCACGCCCTGACCGGCCTGACCGCCGTCGGCTGGCGCAAGGCCCGCCCGGGCGAGGACGGCCCCCAGCCGATCTGGCCCATCCGCGGCGGCGACGGCACCGACGACGGCGACCAGGACGAGGACGCCGACGACACCGGCGACGGCGACCAGGACGACGACCGCGACGGCGACGACCAGGACGACGACAAGGACCTCGGCGACGCGGGGAAGAAGGCCATGCGGGCACTCCGCAAGGAGATCCGCGAACTGAAGGCCCAGGCCCGCCAGGGCGGCCAGCAGAGCACCAAGAAGGACGGCACGGACGACACCACCGACCCGCAGGCGCTGCGCGAGCAGGCCCGCGAGGAAGCCCGCGCCGAGGTGTGGACCGAGCGCGTCGAGGCCGCGGCGATCGCGGCCGCGGCCGGGCGCCTGGCCAACCCGCAGCTGGCCGCCCGCCTGCTCGACCTGTCCGACGTCCCGAAGAACGACAAGGGCCGGCCCGACCGGGACGCCCTCGCCGAGCTGATCGACGAGCTCCTGGATGACGAGCCCTACCTGGCCGCGAAGTCCGCGAACAGTACGGATGGCCGACGGTTCCAGGGCGGCGCCGACGGCGGCGCTCGCAAGACCCCCAAGAAGACCGCCGCCAGCCTCGGCGAGGCGGTCGCAGCCCGCCTCGCCGGCAAGACCGGCCGATAGGAGATGCGCTCATGCCCGTGACACTCGCCCAGGCGAAGCTCAACGCCACCGACGACATCGACACCCAGGTGATCGACGAGTTCCAGAAGAACTCGTTCCTCCTCGACAACATGACCTTCGACGACGTCGTCAACCAGGCCGGGTCCGGCTCGACCCTGACCTACGGCTACACCCGCCTGATCACCCAGGCCGACGCCGCGTTCCGCGCCGTGAACACCGAGTACGTCCCCGGTGAGGTCACCAAGCAGCGCTACACCACCGACCTCAAGCCGCTCGGCGGCTCCTTCCAGATCGACCGCATCCTGGACGGCGTCGCGGCCGCGGCGGAGACCACGCTGCAGCTGCAGCAGAAGATCAAGGCGACCCGGGCGAAGTTCGCCGACGCCGTGATCAACGGCGACACCGCGGTGGATACCAACGGCTTCGACGGCCTCTCCAAGATCCTGACCGGATCCAGCACTGAATACCTGCCGCTCACCAACGGCGTCGCCACCGGCTACCTCGACTGGACCACCGTCAACGACAAGGCCACCGCGCTCACGGCACTGGCCCACATCGACGCCTGGCTGGCCACAATGGACGGCGAGCCCGGCGCGATCTTCGGCAACAAAAAGACCCTGGCGCTGTTCAAGCGCCTCGCGATCTGGGCCGACCAGTACGACAAGACCCAGGACGCGTTCGGCCGTCCGGTCAACCGGTACAACAACATCCCGCTGATCGACCTCGGCGCGAAGGCCGGATCGAACACCGACGTCGTCGGCCTGGTCACCCGCGACCCCGACGCCGGCGGCGCGGGCGGCAACGTCACCAACCTCGGCGACCTGTTCGCCGTGCGCTTCGGCCTGGACGGATTCCACGGCGTCTCGGTGGCGGGCCGCCCGCTCGTCAACTGGTGGCTTCCGGACTTCACCACGTCCGGCGCGGTCAAGACCGGCGAGGTCGAACTCGGCCCGGCCGCAGTCGTGTTGAAGGCCACGAAGTCCGGCGCGGTCCTGCGCAACATCAAGTCCGCCTGAGAGGACACCTCCTGATGACACGCATCGAGACGCCCGTCGCCGGGTTCACCGGCGACGGCCCCGGCGGGCTCCACTTCGTGAACGGCGTCGCAGAGACCGACGACGACGCGATCATCGGCTACTGCCGGGGCGCCGGGTACATCGTCGGCGGCCAGCTCACCAACCCGCTCGCCGCAGTCGCCCCGCGCACCGACCCGAGGCACATCACCGTGCAGCGCATCGGGACGCCCATCCGGGACGCCGCTGTCCACCCGCACCAGGACGACCACCTGCCGCCGCACGGCGCCGGATCCGCCGACCCGCACGGCCCCGACGTCATCGCCCCCGGCCTCTTCCTCTCCCTGGTCCCCGCCCCGCAGGACAACGGGGACCAGGCCGAGCAGGCCGAACCGCAGGCACCGCGCCCGGCCGTCGCCGCGCCGGTCGCCGAGTGGCGCGCCTACGCGCTCACCGTCGCCGACAGCGACCCGGCCGTGCACGCCGAGATCGACAAGGCCACCAAGGCCGAGCTGATCCGTACCTACGGGGGCTGACATGGTGCTGGGGCCGTTCGCCACCGCCGCCGACCTGGGGGTGCGGATGAACCGGACGTTCACCGGCGCCGCCGAGACCCAGGTGAACCGCCTGCTCGCCGACGCCTCCAGCCTCATCCGCATGGCCGCCGGGTACCAGCAGATCAGCCGCGTCGACAATGACACGGTCACCCTTCGGGGACCCGGCACCACCTGCCTGACGCTGCCTCAGCGCCCGGTGCTGGACGTGACCGCGGTGGCCGGCCTGAGCGCTGGCCGGTGGGAGTGGGACGGCGGCCAGACCCTCACCCGCCTCGACGGCTGCACCTGGTCGGGGGCGGTCACCGTCACCTACTCGCACGGCCTCAACGAGACCCAGCCCGGCTACGAGGTCGCCCGGTCGGTTGCCTGCGACGCGGTCAAGCGCACCGTCCTCAACCCGGAGTTGGTGCGCTCCCACGAGGTCGACGACTTCGCCGAGACCCTGGTCGATGCCCGCGCCTCACTGCTCGCCGGTGAAGCCGACACCATCCGGCAGGCGTTCGCCGGTTCTTCGGTCGGGATCTCGTGACCACTGAGGACGCCGCCCTCGCCGCAGGCCGGGCGATGGCCGAGACCCGGATGCGCGAGACAGTTCGCCTCCTGCGGCCCGGCGCGGACGTCTACGACCCGGGCACCGGCCAGACGACCACCTCGAGCACCGAACTGCACAGCGGCCAGGCCCGCGTGAAGCCGGTCGAGGCCATCGGCGAAGCAGTCCAGGCCGGCGACCGTGAAGTGAGCCTGCGCCGGTACGAGATCGCTCTGCCCTGGGCCACCGTGCCCGCCCAGCCGGTGCAGCCCGGGGACCTGGTCGAGGTGCTCACCAGCCCGGACCCGCGCATGGCCGGCCTGGTGCTGCACGTCACCGGCACCCAGTACAGCGCCGCCGCCACCGCCTGGCGGCTAAGCGGAGAGGACCGGTCATGACCGCAGACATCTCCGAGCTGGGCATCCTCGCGGCCCGGATCGCCCGCGCCGGGGCCGAAGTCGAGCGCGAGGCGGCGGCCGTGGTTTCCAGGGGCGCGCTCAACATCAAGAACGACTGGCGGGCGAACGCGGCCCGCAGCGCCGGGCGCCACGCCCGGCTGTACCCGTCCACCATCGGCTACGACCTCCACGTTCTGCCCGGAGGCGGCGCCCGCGCGGTCATCGGGCCGGACAAGGACCTGCCGCAGGGCCCGCTCGGCAACATCCTCGAGTACGGCACCGCCCGTCAGGCCGGCCACAACGACGGCGGCCGCGCCTTGACCACGGAGGAGCCCCGGTTCCTCGCCCAGGTCGCGCGGCTCGGCGGTGAACTCCTGTGACCGCACCGGCACTTGCGGCGCTGCCGCACATCATGGCCGTCCAGGCCGCGCTCGAGGCGGCCGGGCTGACCGTCTACGTCGGCGGCGCCCCGGCCGCCATCACCTTGCCCAAGACCTACGTGGTGCTCTACCCGGACGACGGCGTCGCCTCGGCCGCCAGCCTGGCCGACGACCGGACGCGGCTGGACCTCCTGGTGCAGCTCACCTGCGTGTCCACCACGTGGGAGGGCGCCCTGGGCACCGCCGACTGGGCCCGCTCCGCGCTGTGCGGCCCGCTGACCGTCCCGGGCCGCCAGTCTTGGCGGCCGGAGGAGCTCGGCGGCCCGCCGCTGCAGAGGGACGACGACGTGACCCCGCCCCTGTACTACCTGCCGGTGCAGTACCGGTTGAGATCCGCACCCGCCTGATCGGAGACTCCTTATGCCCCAACTGACACCCCAGGCGGTGAGCCTGGCCGGCCTCACCCCGATCTTTGCCCCCGCCGTTGCCTCCACCACCGTCCCGTGTGACGACCGGGCCTGGCTGCACGTCAAGAACACCGCCGGGGCCAGCATGACCGTCACCCTCACCGCGACCGCCAAGGTCCGCGGCCAGGCCGTGGCCGACACGGTCGTCACGGTGCCCGCCACCACCGGCGACAAGATGATCGGCCCGATCAGCGCGGAGCTGTACGCCGGCGCGGTAGACGGGACCTGTGCCGTGACGTACTCCTCCACCGCGTCCGTGACCGTCGCAGCTCTGCGCATCTGACCCACCGCCAACCCCGAGGCCCTGGCTGACGCCAGGGCTTTTCCCATGCCCAAGGAGGGCACCGATGGACACGATCAGCGACGGCAGGACCCGGGCGGTGTGGTGCAGCACGATCGCCAACATCTTCGCGCCCACGGCCGCCGAGCTCACCGCCGGGATGGACCTGACGGTGCGAATCACCCCCGACGGCCTGAAGGTCGACCCGACCACTGCCTCGGTCGACACCGGCTCGCTGGCCTCGACCTACGACACCGAGGAGGTCGGCCGGGTCAAGTTCGACAACGAGCTGACCCTCAAGCGCGGCACCACCGGGCCCGAAGACCTCCCGTACGGGACGCTGGTCTACGGCGTCCACGGCTTCCTCGTGATCCGCCGGGCGATCGCCTTCGCCACGGCGTGGACGGCCGGGCAGCAGGTCGAGGTGTACCCATCGGTGTGCGGCGAGCGGATGAACAAGCCGCCGGCCGCGAACGAGGTCATGAAATACACGGTGCCGATCAAGGTCCACACGGCGCCCGCGACCAACGCCCTGGTGGCGTGATGACGACCAAGCAGCCCACCCCCGCCCTCACTGCGTTCGATCAGATCCTCGCCCGGGCCACGCCGAGGCGCACCACGGTCACCCTCTACCTGGCGGGCGACCTGGCCGGGCAGATCCAGGACCTCGAGCGCTCGCTCGCCGACGTCGGCACCTGGTCGCCGTCCTCGATGGCCGACGCCGACCCTCGCCGGGAGATCGCAGAGCAGATCGCCGACCTCCAGGGCCAACTGCGCTGCTCCGCAGCGGACTTCCGCCTCCAGGCATTGCCCGATGAGGAGTGGTCGGATCTGCTGGCCGCCCATCCGGGCCGGCATGCCGAGGAGGGGTTCAACCCGGTCACCCTGTCGCCCGCTCTGGTGGCAGCGTGCTGCGTGGACCCGGTGATGACCGAGGACGAGTACCGGGGGCTGTGCCAGGTCATCAACCACGGTCAGCGCGAGGACCTCGAGGCGGCCGCCTGGCGGGTGAACAACGACACCGCCGTCCCTTTCTCGCTGGCCGCCTCCGCTCTTCTGGGCACCACCGCCGAGAGGTAGAGGCGGCGCGCGCCTGGGGAGTTCCCCGCAGCATCTTCCTCGGCCGGGCGATGCCCGGCCCGGGCGAGGCGCTGTGGACGGCCGAGGACCGCGCCTGGGCCCTGGCCCTCCTCGAGGTCGAGGCGCAGGCCTGCTCGGGCTGCGGCCATCCCCTGGCCGAGACGCTCGACCCCGAGCTCGAGGACCGCTGGGCGGCCGAGGCACTGCGGTGCCACGCCTGCGCGACAGCGGCCCGGCACGTGGACCGCTGGCAGAACGCCGGCGGAGACAGCCGAGGCGCCCAGGTGCGCGTGAGCCGACGAAAGGGGTAACCCTAATGACGGAGCGCGTGGTCACCGTAGGCCTGAACCTGCAGACCACCGGCTACAGCCGGGGCGCGCAGAGCGCGGTGCGCGACAGTCAGCGCATCGGTCTGAGCGCTCAGCAGGCCGCCGCCCTGTCGCAGTCGGCGTTCGGCGAGGCGGCAGCGAGCGCTACCGCCTCGGCGCGCACCACCTCGGCGGCCGCCCAGCGCGCAGCCACCGCGACCCGCACCGTGGCCGAGGCCGCAGGCCAGGTCCCGCCCGCGTTCCGGGCGGCGGGAGCGGCCGGCGGCCGGGCCCTGGCGGAGGTTACCGGCGCTGCCACTCGCTCTTCGCTGGCCATCACCCAGACCACCACCGCGATCACCGAAGCCACCGTCACTGCGGCGACCGGCACGGCCCGCCTCTCGCTGGCCTCACGCCTGGCGCTGGCCGAGGTCACCACCGCAGCGGCGGCCGCGCAAGCTGCGACCGTCACCAGCGCTGCAGCGCAGGCCACCGCCATCACGCGCGCGCAGAGCGCCGTCACCGCCTGGTCGGCCGGCGCGCGCGCCCAGGCCGCAGCCGTCGCCACCGCGATGACGGCCTCTGCCACCACCTCGGCCGCCGCCTGGCGCACGGTCCGCATGTCCGGGGTCGCGCTGCTCGCGGTGTTCGCCGCTGCGGTGGTGGCGGCCGCGCGGTTCGAGCAGGCCATGTCGGTGGTCGGTGCTGCCAGCGGTGCCACGGGCAAGGATCTCGACGCCCTGCGCCAGGCCGCGTTGGACGCAGGGAAGGCGACAGTTTTCAGCGCCGGCGAGGCCGCGACCGCCGAGGCGGAGCTCGCCCGCGCGGGTATCTCGGTCGCCGACATTACCGGCGGCGCCCTGCGGGCCTCCCTCGACCTCGCCTCCGCCGGTCAGCTTGGCCTCGCCGAGTCCGCGGTCCTGACCGCGCAGGCGATGAATGCCTTCCAGCTCAAGGGCAAGGACACGCGCAGGATCGCCGACGTCATCGCGGCTGCGGCCGGCAAGAGCGCAACGAACGTGCACGATCTCGGATTTGCCTTCCGGATGTCGGCGCTGGTGGCTCAGCAGACCGGCCTGTCTCTGGAGGACACCGCCGGAGTCTTGGCCCTTTTCGCGCAGAACGCCTTGGTCGGCTCGGATGCGGGCACGTCCCTGAAGACGATGCTGCAGCGGCTGACCCCGCAGTCGGACGAAGCCCTCGGCATGATGCAGAAGTTGGGCTTCAGCGCCTATGACTCGGCCGGGCAGTTCGTCGGTCTGAACGAGCTCGCCAAGCGCCTGGCCAGCTCCTTCGGGAACCTCACCCCCGAAGCCAGGAACGCGGCTTTCGGTGTGATTTTCGGTTCGGATGCCGTGCGAGCGGCCTCCATTTTGTACCGCGCGGGCGAGCAGGGAGTCCGCAACTGGACGGATGCGGTGCGCGACCAGGGGTTCGCGTCCCGGGTCGCCCAGCAGCAGACCGACAATCTCGTTGGGGACCTGGAGCGGCTGCGCGGCTCGCTGGAGACCGCGCTGATCGAGTCTGGCAGCGGCGCGACCGCTGCCCTGCGCGAGATCGCCCAGTGGATCACCCACCTGATCGAGGCGTACAGCAACCTCTCGCCCGAGATGCAGTCCTCCGTCACCCTGACGATGGGTCTGGTCGGCGCTCTCACCCTCGCGGCGGGCGCGTTCGTCCTGGTCCTCCCGCGCGTGGTCGCGTTCCGCACCGCGGTGACCGAACTGGCCGTCACCATGCCGCGGTTGTCGGCGGCCGCCTCCGCGACGACCTCGTTCATGTTCGGGCCCTGGGGCGCCGCTCTCACCGCCGGCATCACCGTGCTGACCCTGTTCGCCGGGGCAGCCGACGACACCAAGGAGGAGGTGAAGGCCCTCACCGAGGCGGTCAAGGCGGACTCAGGCGCAGTGGGGGAGAACACCCGCAAGTGGGTGTCCCATGAGTTGGAGACCAAGGGCGTCCTGCGAGCGGCAGACGACCTGCACCTGTCCACCGCCGACCTGACCGAGGCGATCCTCGGCAGCGGCGAAGCGCTGGAGCGGGTCAACACGCAGCTCGCGGACACGCGGGAGTCGGCCGCGGAGCTCGGGGCCGCGCAGGTGGACACCTCCGCCGCCGGCTACGAATGGGTCCAGAGCCTGCTCAAGGTCGATGACTCCCTCACGAGCATGACCGGCCAGGTGAACGGCGCTCAGGCCGCAGCCAAGCGCGAGGCGGAGGCCTCCGGGCAGGCCGCGGCCGGCACTGCCAAGCTCGGCACTGAGGCGGTGAAGACCGCCGCCGACCTGGAGAAGCAGAAGAGCGCGGCGGAGAAGTTGAGCGACGCCCTCGACGTCCTCAACGGCCGCAACATCTCCTCCGCCAAGGCAGCGATCAGCTTCCAGGGGTCGCTCGCGGACCTGAGCGACAAGGTCAGGGACAACGGGACGGGGCTGGACATCACCACCGCCAAGGGGCGCGACGTGAAGGACGCGTTCCTCGGCGCGGCCTCGGCGGCGCTCGCTCACGCCGAGGCCGTCTCCAAGCAGCAGGACAGCGTGGAGGCCGGGCAGGTCGTCCTGGCCCGCGACATCGAGATGCTCAAGGCCACCATGCGGCAGGCCGGATTCACCTCGCTCCAGATCGAGTCGCTGACCAAGGCCTACACCCAGCTCCCGGCCACCGCCCAGACGACGGTGACCGACCCCGGTGCTCTGCAGGTCATCGCCGATCTCGAGCGGGTCCGGCAGACGGTCGAGGGGGTCCCGCCCGGCAAGAGCGTCACGATGAAGGCGGTGACCGCCGAGGCGGAGCAGGGTCTGCTCGCGCTCGGCTACAAGGTCGAGCACATGAAGGACGGGCAGGTCCGGGTGACCGTGCCGACCAGCGACGCCTTCAACTCGGCCACGGCGATCCAGGGTTACATCGACCAGATCCGCGACCGGTCGGTCACCATTCGGGTGCACACCGACTACTACACGACCGGGGTGGGGCCGTACGGCGGGAAGCCGCTGCCCATGCCGCAGGCGAACGGCGGGATCCTCGGCATGGCCGACGGTGGCATCACCGCCGCCGCGAACGGCCTCTACACCCGCCAGGCCGCCATCGCGAACCGGCCGATCCTGTGGGCAGAGGCCGGGCCCGAGGCGTACATCCCGCTATCCGCCTCGAAGCGGGCCCGTTCGACTGCCCTGCTCGGCGAGGTCGCCGGCCGCTTCGGACTGCAACTCGTGCCCACCGCGCGGGAGCTGACGCCGATGCGGCAGATCGCCACCACCCCGGCCGCCTCGGGCCAGGCCGCCGCCGGGCGGATCACCACCATCACGCTGAACGGTGCCCACCAGGGCCTGCAGGAGCAGATGGCCGACCTGGTGCGGCACATGGAGTTCGTGACCTGAGAGGAGGAGGCGCGTGGCCGGATACACGCCGGGTCAGGTCCTGGCCGGCAAGCAAGTCGCCCTCGGCGGCCTGCTGCTGGGCGCGGTGGACGCGGCCGGCATCGCCTGGACCATCGACCCCGACGGGCTGCAGGGCTGGGACAGCCCCGACGTGCGGACCCGGTACACCGAGCGGGAGGCCGACCACGGCGCCTGGGCAGGGCCGGTCTACCTGCAGGCCAGAGTGCTGACACTGACCGGGAAGATCATCGCGCCGGACCTGGCGTCGCTCGACCTGGCGACCGATCAGCTCAGCGCCGCGGCCGCCCTCACCGACACGGTGCTCACCGTCGTGGAGGCCGTGCCTCGGCAGGTCACTGTGCGGCGCTCGGGGAGGCTGCTGCTTCGGCCGGACACCGACCGGATCGCCTCGTACTCCGTGCTGCTGACCGCCGCCGACCCGCGCCGCTACAGCACCACCCTGCAGTCCCAGTCCACCGCGCTGCCGTCGGTGACCGGCGGGCTCACCCTGCCGGTCACTCTGCCGCTGACGATCACGGCGACCACCGTGTCCGGCACGATCACCCTGACCAACGCCGGCACCGTCGCCACCCGGCCCCAACTCACCCTCACCGGGCCGGTCACCACCCCCACCATCACGGTGCAGTACCCGGACGGCACCGTGCGCGCTCTCCTCTACGGAGACTCGCTGGGCGCCGGTGACGTCCTGGTCATCGACACCGACCAGCACTCCGCCGTCCTCAACGGCGCTGTCTCGCGGCGCATGTACCTGTCGGGCCAGTGGCCGGAGATCCCGCCCGGTACCTCGGTGGCGATCAGCTGGTCCGCCTCCTCCTACGACCCGTCCGCCCGCCTGACCGGCACCTGCCGGTCCGCCTGGCTGTAAGGAGACCCCGTTGCCCTCCGACCCGCTGTGGCTGCCGTCCATCAGCTACGACGAGACCGAGCTCCGCCGGATGGACTCCGCCCTCGTGATGGCGGACGGCACCGCGCTCGGCTCCCGCCCCGGCACCCGGCCCGGCGACCCAGGCCTGGCGGTCAGCCTCGCCGGGACCACCGTCAACGTCACCGGCGGCGCCGCGACCCTGCACCGCAGCGGACAGGGTGTCTACCGCGCCCAGCTGGCCGCCTCCAGCCCCGGCGCCCTGGCCGCCGCCAACGGCACCTACACCCGCATCGACCTGGTCTACCTGCGGGTGTGGGACACAGCCGTCGACTCCTCCGGCCTGCGCAGGGCCGACACCGTCCTGCTCACCGGCACGCCGTCCGCCAGCCCGGCCGCGCCGGTCCCCGGGGCCACCGAGATCTACATCCCGCTCGCCACCATCACCGTCCCCAACACCGCCGGTGGCGGCACCGGTTCGGCGACCGTGTCAGCCACCGTCCGGCAGGTGACCGTCGCCCCCGGCGGGATCCTGCCGGTCTCCTCCGCCGCCGACATCGCCATCTCGGGTGTCCACGTCGGACAGGCCCGCTACAACAGCGTCCGAGGCGTGCCCGAGTACTGGAACGGCACCGCCTGGCGAGCGCAGGGCGACTACACCGCCTACACGCCGGCCTGGACGGCCAGCACCACCAACCCGGTTCTGAACAACGGGACTCTGGCCGCGCGGTGGGCCCGTATCGGCGGACAGATCAACTGCCGCGGCACCCTCCAGCTCGGCAGCCTCAGTAACGGCGGCACGGGCACGTGGTTCCTCAGCCTGCCGGTGGCCGCGGCCTCCGTCGGCATCTACGAGATCGGCAGCTGCGACTACACCGTCCTCGCCTCGAACAACTTCCTCGGCGCCGTCGAGATCGACCCCGGCGGCGTCCTGATGGTGTTCCCGGTCAAGACCGGCTCCACCGCCTCCAGCACCGCCAACGTCTCCAACACCCTCCCGGTCGGCGCCAGTTCCGCGACCCGCCTGTCCTGGAACATCACCTACGAACCCGTTTCCTGATGGCACCGGTCGAACTGGCGTGGTACGGCTGCGACTTGCGGACCGGGCGGATCGCGGAGGAGCTGCGGTCCCTGCGCCCGCAGCAGGTGCTGTCGCGGCGGATGGGCGCCCCGACGTCCACGTCGTTCAGCCTCGCACTCGACGGGGCACCCGCCGGGTGGGAGGCGGCGACAGACCAGGGCCGCACCATGCTGGTCGCGGTCGACACGGCGACCGGCCTCCCCCTCTGGGGCGGGCTCACCCTGCGCCGCGAGGGCGGCAGCAGCCCCACGCTGGACCTCACCGCCGCAACCGCCGAGGCGTACCTGGACCGCCGCTACCCCGGCGACTACACCGCCACCGCCACCGATATGACGACGGTCATGGCCGACCTGGCGACCGCGGTGCTCACGTCCGGGCCACCGTTAGTGCTCGACACCGCCGCCAGCGGCACGGTGATCGACTACACCATGGCCGACTCCGCCGACCGCACCGTCTCCTCCGGCCTGCAGGAGGTCGCCGCGATGGCCGGCGCCCCCGAGTGGACCATCGACGTCGCCTGGGCGGACGCCGCGCAGACCCGCTTCCAGCTGATCCTGCGCATCCGCCCAACCCTCGGGGTGGTGACCGACCGACCCGCCGCGATCTTCGACATGCCGGGCTGTCTCTCCTCGTACGTGGTCAGCGAGTCGTACGAGCGCGGCAAGGGCGCCACCCGGACCATCGCCCGCGGCGCACAGGCCGACGGCACCCGGGCCACCAGCGCGGTACACACCGCCGCCGAGGCGATCGCCGCGGGCTGGCCGCTCTGGGAGGACCGGTTCACACCGGCGGCCGGCATCACCGACACCGGCCAGCTGGACCGCCACGCCGCCCAGGCACTCGCCCTGTCCGCAACGGGCGCCCGGGCGTGGGCACTTCAGGCGACAGCATCCCGGGCGCCACGGCTCGGCTCAGAGTGGGGGCTCGGCGACAGCATCGGCATCCAGATCGCCTCCTCTCCCCGGCACCCGGCCGGGACCGCGGTCACCGCCCGCGCCTACGCCTGGGCCCTCGACACCACGGCGGACAGCCTCGTGCCCACCCTCCTGGAGGACGAATGACCCGACGCCTGGACCAACTGCCACGCGAGCCCGCCGACTTGGCGCGCGACCTCGCCACCCTGCAGCGGCAGGTCGCCGAGCTCCGCGCCCAGAGAGTCGACCTCTCCGCCGCAGACGCGCTCCTGCCGCCGCTGGACGCCGACCCAGCCCGGTGGCCACAGACCACCGCCGCCGGGTACACCGCCATCGCCACCAGCAGCAATGTCCTATGGGGCACGGCAGTTCGCCTCGCCTTGACCACCACCGTGTCCGTCGGCGGCACCACCGGCACCGTCCGCGTGATGGTCAACGGAACCCAGTGGGGCCCGGCCGTCGCGGCCGGCACCACCTTCGACTACACCGGCCCGCTGCCCGGCGTCGCCATCGGCGACCAGTACCAGCTCAGCGTCGAAGCACAGCGCACCGGCGGCGCCGGAGCCGTCGCCGCCCAGACCCGACTCATCCGCAGCATCCCCTGAGGAGACCACCATGCGCCTCGTCAACACCCTCGGCAGCCTGGATCCGGTGGCGTTCACCGCAGCCCTGGATGCCTATGCGCGCGAACAGTTCCGTACCGGCCTCGCCGGCCAGGCCAGCACACCCCAGTGGGGCCAGGACGTGGCGTACGGCGAACTGTGGCTGATGGCCGTAGCCCGGCCGACCGCCGCCTCCACCGAGTGGGTCGTCTACGCGATCACCTCCCAGGAGGACATCCCCGGCTGGCCGGCCCGCACCGGCGAGTACACCGGCGGGATCCGCACCGCCACCGACATCGCCCAGCCGTTGGCCACCGCCGGGCACCAGGTCATCCTGCGCCATTACACGGACTTCAGCGTGGACCTCACCGCAGCCGACGTCACCCTCGCCTGAGTCCCACCCACCCCTGCCCCCGTGCCGCCTTGGCCGGGGGCTTTCCCATGTCCAAGGAGAGTCATGCAGTTCGTCAGCCGCGCCGATCGGGGCGCCCCGCAGCCGAAGGCGCCGTTCACCAGGATCGACGTCACCCGCGGCGTGAAGATCCATTACGAGGGCACCGCCGTCCCGGCCGACCTCGCCGGGCCGGACCAGCATCACCGGTGCGCCGGACGGGTCAACGCGATCGAGGCCAGCCACATGGCTGACCGGAACGAGGGCTGGATCTCGATCGCGTACACCGCCGTGGTGTGCCCGCACTCGGTCGTCTTCGAGGGCCGCGGCGCCCACGTCAAGAACGGTGCGAACGGCGGCAGTTCACTCAACGCAGCCCACTACGCGGTCTGCGCAATGGTCGGCGACTCCGGCCTGACCGAGCCCACCGAGGCGATGCTGCACGGCCTGCGCGACGCGGTCGAGTGGCTCCAGCGCGACGGCGGCGCGGGCCCGGAGATCAAGGGCCACCGGGACGGCTACGCCACCAGCTGCCCCGGCGGCCCGCTCTACGCCTGGGTCCAGGCGGGTGCCCCGCGGCCGGGCAGCACCGCGCCGGCCCCGGCGCCCACGCCGACTCCGCCACCGTCCGGCCCGGACTGGCCTGGGGTGTACCTGCGCGCCACCACCCACCACGAGGCCGCCCGGATCTGGCAGCAGCGGATGCGCGACCGCGGCTGGCAGATCGACGTGGACGGCTGGTTCGGCCCGGCCTCGGCCGAGGTGGCCCGCCGCTTCCAGGCCGAGAAGAGCCTCCAGCCGGTCGACGGAATCGTCGGCCCGGTCACCTGGGCCGCTGCCTGGACCGCCCCCGTCACCAACTGACCGACCATCACCTGATCGGAGATCACCATGACCGACGCCACGCGCCGGACCATCCGCACCACCGTCCAGACCGTGCTCGGCCTGCTCGCGGCGATCCCGCTGCTGGTCAACGCCGGCGACCTTCCGGCAACTCTGCCCGGCCTGGCCACCGCAGTCACGGTCGCCACGGTCGTAACCCGGGTCATGGCCAACCCGGCGGTCAACCGGCGGCTGCCAGCCTGGCTCCGGGCCGCTGCCGATCCGGACGCCGCCGCGTACCGGCGGGCGACGAACGAGTGACGGCCCAGGCTGGCGACGCTGGCATCTCGGTAGCGCTGGAGCTCGCGGAGCTCCGGAGGAGTGTGGACGTGGGTTTCGCCCGAACCGATGGCCAGTTGAACCTACTCCTCCAGCGTGCTGACCAGACGGACGCGAAGGTGGCCGAGCTGGACAAGCGGACGGCTGACGAGATCGCGTTACTGCGGAAGGAAGTCGACACCCTCAAGGGCGCCCGCTGGCCGTTGCCGACGCTGGGTGCTGTGGTGAGTCTGGCGGCGCTGGGGGTTGCTGCGTACGGCACGCTCGGCCGCTGAACGAACACCGCCCCCTGCCCGGCTTCGGCCGGTGCAGGGGGCGGTGTTTGCGGTTGGCTTTCAGTCGGCCAGGGGCTCCATGATGAACCCCCGCACCGGTGCCACGGGTTCACCGTCGGGCCGGGCCATCGGGCTGATCGGTGTCATGTCGGGGTCTATCGGCATCCGGTAGTCGGCTACCAGCTCGGCGTACTTCGGGTTGATCCACTCCATGAGGACACCTCCTGTCGATGGCAGCAGGGTACGCGCCCCGCCTCTGGCGTGCGCGGAGGCGGGGGCGCTTGGCGGGTTACTTACTGGGCTTGTGGCACGGCTTTTCGCCCGGCTTGGTGGGCTTGATGGTCGAGCAGTTCGGTGCGTGCTGACAGTTGGCGGCGACGCTCACCAGGGAGTTGTCGTCCGGGGCCCGCCACAGGTCGGCGTCGACCTCGAATCCGACACCCTGGATGGCCCGCTGGGTGTTCTCCAGGATGTCCGGGTCGAAGTGATCCGGGTCGAAGCCGGGGGCGTGGTGGACGAACTGGCCGAACCGCTCGCACAGGTCGGCGTACAGCGTGGTGTGCATGATCAGGGCGTGCCATCCCTCGTCCACGATGCGGCTGGGCGCCATGGCGAGTTCGGGCCGGAGGGCTCCCGTGACGACGAAGCGGATGCCCTCGACGGCGATCCTCTTGGCCATGTCGGTGGTCATGCTGGGGTTGTTGTCCAGGATGGTGTTCACCACGCTGGCGAACTGGCTGTCCGTCAGCAGCAGGTCCGGGTTTCGGAGCGCGGCGGTGTCGGGTGCCATGGGCCCTGGCGGGCGCTGGGGTGCGGTGGTCATACTGGGTTCTCCTCACAACGTGCGGAACCCGTGCGCCTGTTGGCGCCTGGGGCCGTGCTGTGTTGCGGAACCCGTCCCGGTCGTACGGCTCGCCAGCAGGTCGGCCGGGGCGGGGAGGAACCCCTCAACTCCCGGGGTTCTGTAAAGAACTATCCGGCGAGTTCTATACAGAAGTCAACGGTTGGGTGACTGTCCGTCAGGCACCTTGAGTCACGCCGGGAACTCCCACTCCATCAGGTACCGGGAGCCGTCAGCCGTCATCTCGGTGACCTCCACCGGCACCCCGCCCTCGGCCCACCCGTACCGCACGACCAGCATCACCGGAGTGCCCGCGCCGAGCTCCAGCGCGGCAGCCTCCCCGGGGAGCGGCATCCGGGTGCGTGCCTGCTCGCGGTAGTGCACCGCCGCGAACCCCAACTCCGCCAACCTCGCGGGCGCCCCGCCCGGGCCGGTGTCCTCCCGGGTGATCGCCGACCCCGCCACGATCGACGCCGGGTGGTACGAGGCCGCCAGCATCACCGGCTCGCCCTCCACCAGGTACCGCCGGTCCCGCACCCACACCGGATCCCCGATCGCGATGCCAAGCGCGCCGGCCAGGCGCTCCGGGCACGGTTGCTCCTGGACCGTCAGCCGGTCCACCTCCAGTGGCCGGCCGTCCAGGTCGACCTCCCACACCGATCGGCCCTCGCCCCAGACGGACCGGTCGAGGCGGCGCGAGCCGCGGCGCAGGATCGGACGGAAGCCCCGCACTCGGGTGCCGGAGCCGCGCCGGGCCTCGGTCAGGCCCTCGGCTACCAGCGCACCGAGCGCCTTCCGTGCGGTGCCCTGGGCCACTCCGTACTCAGCCATCAGCGCGTTCTCGCTCGGCACCGGGTCGCCTGCTTGGAGCTCGCCGCCGAGGATGCGCTGCCGCAGGTCGTCGGCGATCTGACGGTGCAACGGCTCCTCGGGCACGGTTCCTCCAGCTCGGGCGATCTCCCTGGGAGGAACCATACGGCCGACCCGCACCGCCGGTCAGCCTGGTCGCCGCGCTCGGCCGCTGAACGCCACCGCCCCGCCCCTCCTACGGAAGGGACGGGGAGGATTCGTCATGCCTGAGACTGGCTCTCGTCGGGCTCGGGCCGAATCGCCTGGAGGTACTTGGCGGTGTCGACCTGCCAGGCCTGGAGGTCGGCGGGGCTGACGGGTGCGGCCTCGATGGGGGTGTCGCGCCGGCGACGTCGTGCCTCCCCACTCTCCTGGATCACGTGCGGTTCGGGCCGGGGCATGACGGGAGCGGGCGCCAGGGCCTTCGGGCGGGGCCGCTTCGGGAAGAGGTGTCCGGCGTCCGCGTTCGAGTACTTGGCGAGGAGTTCGGCCGCACCTTCGGGCAGGGGGAGGATGCGGTCCGGCCGTGTGGTCGGCGCGATGCCCTTCTTGGTCAGGGTGGTGATCTCGCTGGTGCGGAGGCTGCTGGCCGCTGCCGCGTCGAGGATGCGGTCGGTGGTGGTGCGGGCGACGCGGGTGATCTGGTGGATCGTCATCTTGTCGACCCCGGCCGCGGTGGCGGCGGTGATGAGGGGGTCGCGGTCGGCTTCGATCTGGTCCCGGCGCTGGGCCCATGTGCGGAGGGCTTGCTCTGCCTGCTGGCGTGCTGTCGCATCCGTCATGTAGTGCACGCTACACGTAGCGCGTGCTACATGGAAGCGTTTCGCCAAATGCTGCCGCCCCGCCCTCCCGAAGGAGAGCGGGGCGGCTTCCTCGTGTCGGGCTACACCGCGACGGGCTCGGCGGCCGCCTCGAGGAGCGCCGCCTGGACCGCCCAGCGGCGGGCTGGGTCTCCAGCCACCTCGGCCACCCGCGCGCGCACCGCTGCGGCAGCATCGCTGCGGGCCTGCCGGAGCTGGGCGAGCTGGTCGTTCGCGCGTCCGGGGTCGTCCGGGGTGGTGGGGAGGGGCGGCCGGCCGTGTTCGGCTTCGTGCTGCTCGATCTCGGCGATCCGCTGGTGGACTGCCTGGTCGGTCTCGGCCCACTGGCGGTGCAGGTCGATCAGGTCTGCGGGGATCTCGATGGTGTCGCTCACGTGCGCGATCGTAGGCCCGGCCACCGACAGCCCGACGGACCGGCGCGCAGGGCTGAGTTAGGTCAGCGGACTACTGGGCCACCAGCGAAGCGCCAGTCTGTGATCCGCTTACGGATGCTCGGCACCATGGGCAACGCCTCGGTCTCCTCCGGGGTGAACCACGCCACCTCGAACGACTCGTCCGACACCCGTAGTTCGCCGCCGAGCGGGCGCCCGAGCAGGCAGATCGAGAACTCCTGGCGGACCTCGCCGTCGTCGTAGGCGAAGACGTGGCCGGGATTGGTGTAGGTGCCGACGATCCCGACGATCTCTACCTCGATGCCGGTCTCTTCCAGAGTCTCCCGGACCCCGCAGTCCGCGATGGACTCACCGAAGTCCATCTTCCCGCCGGGCAGTGCCCACTGGCCGTTGTCGGTTCGGCGCTGGAGCAGGACCCGGCCGTCCTCGCGGGCGACGACGACGCTGGCGGCCGGCACCAGGCTGTTGGCCTGGGGAGCGTTCGGGTCGTCCTCGTAGTCACGCCTGGGCATGCTGCACCTCCGGGATCGTCCACACGTCGCGCCCCTTGGCCCACAGGTCTTCAACGTGACCCGCGAAGCGGTCGAACACTCCGTCAGCCTGGGCCCGCCGCAGGTGCATCATCGGGGCATCGTGGCCGATCCTACCGGGCAGCAGCGGCGTGACGATCATGTCTTGATCGAACCGGAAGACGGAAAGGGAGACGTGGCCGGTCTCGTAGCGGGCCTCGATGGTGGTGTCCTTGAGCTTGGCGAGCTCGGACAGGGTGACCTCAATCCGGGTGGACAGCGTGAGCGGGACATCCTCCTCCAACTCCCGCTGCCGCGTGACTGGGCTGGCCGGGTCACCGAGCACGAATCGGACCCGACATCCGGCCGCAGCCTTCTTTCGCAGCAGGTCGCCGAGGTTCGCGTGCTCCAGCCATAGGAAGTAGTTGGTGTAGCCCGCGAACGTCACCTCTGTCTTGGCCTGGCGGAGGAGCTGGCGCCATAGCGTCGCCGGGGCAGCCGAGCGGTACGGGTAGAGCTGGACCATCTCCCTGTCCGCTCCGGACTTCACGAGCTGCTGCACGGCGGGCCAGATCACGCTCTCCTCCTCGCCGAGGGCCCGGCTGACCGCAGCGCGGTGCCGGGGGTGGGGCAGGCGCGCGGGGTTGGAGAGCCACCGGCTGACCGTCTTCGGGTCGACTCCGCAGGCGCGCGCCAGCTGCGACTCGCTCATGTTGGCACGGACCATCGCCTGTTGCAGAGCGTCGTTCACGCGGGCACCTCCTGGAGCTGCAAGGACGAGTCAAGGTGTACCAGCAGAGCGTCCCAAACGTCCCGGAAACGCGGTGTGTTCGTCCCAAGCGGCGACCGACCATCAAGGGGTGACGACCCATCAGGCACAACCCGCCTCCGCCGTGGTGGCCTTCCGCCCCCTCGTCGGCGCCGAGCGGGCCGTCGAAATCACCGACGAGCAGCTCCACGGCCGCCGCTGCATTGGCTGCGGCACCGACCACCACCTGGTCGACGCGGGCCACGTCTTCACTCCGACCGGGGAGGCACCCCTCGGGTGGCCGGTCCGGTCCTGCGCGCGCTGCATGGCGACCGGCTGATGGCCGCCGTTTCGCTCCCGAACTACCGAGTCGACGGTGAGTTCGTGCTGCCCGGTGTCGCCTTCACCGTCGACTGCCGCCGGGACGGCCAGTACATATCCGTCGAGTGCCAGGCCGGGGCCCACCACGGCTGTCCGGGCGGCATCCGCGAGACAGCCGGCGCCCCGGCCGTGGTCTGCGACTGCCCGGTCAGCACCTGTCCATGCTGCCGCCCGCTGCGGCTCCACCTGGTCCCCTCCAGCTGACGACCCGCCACCCAGACGAGAGACGAGCCATGGGCCTCACCCGCCGGTACCGGCACATGAACTGGACCGCCACCCCCGACCTCGAGCCGGACGCCCCGCCCACCCTGCACATCTTCCAGTGCAACGGCGAGAACGAGCAGGGCGTCCTCTGCGGCCAGCAGTCCGCCGCCGGCGAGGACTTCGAGGCCGCCCGCGGCTGGTCGTTCCAGCACCTCCAGGCGAACCCGGACCACCGCAGCTACAGCCATGTCCTGTCCCGGCCGTGGCGGATGATCCCCGAGATCGAGCCCGACCCGGAGCCGATCGTCCCACTGTCGGGGCCGGCCCGTGGCTGACCGGTACGAGCCGCGTCCGCTGCCCCGGCTGGGGCGCGCTCTGCAGATGTGGGGCGCCTGGGACCACCGGCACCGCGACTGGGTCCGCCGAATCGGGACCGGCGCCGGGACCGGCGAGCCCGAGCCGTTCACCTCCGAAATCCGGGTCGAGCTCTGGGCCGCCCAGCAGACCGACACCACACCCACCACCAAGAAGAGGAGCACCCGTGTCCACACCTGAGCCCGATGACCTGTGGGAGCCCGACCCGCTGCTGGACTTCGCCGCCAGTCTCGGCGCTGCCGCGAACGCCGCGACGGATCCGACCGCCAGCCCGGCGGAGCGCCAGGCCGCAGCGGACGCCCTCAACTCCATTCCCTCGACGCCCCGGAAGCCGCCCCAGTGAGCGGGGTCGTCCCCGGCGGGGAGGCCCGGGGCTGGCACGAGCCCCGGCGCGGCACCCGCGGCCCGACCCGCGCGCACTCGCGCCTGACAGTCCGGCACCCATGCGAGCCGCAGAACGACGAACAGGAGGACCAGGCGGACCTCGATCAATGTGATTCGTGGAGCGAGCCCGGTCCCGACAGAGCTCCCGATGATCTAGCAGGGCCCAACCTCACAGTCAGGAACACTGAGTGATGGACCGTCATTTGCCCGATCCGTGGACAGACGCCCAGGATGCGGCAGAGGGCCTGCGGGCAGCGCTGGACGCAATTGGCATCACGCTGCCCGCGCTCGGGGTGGACGTTCCGGGCGTCCTGGCTGGGTATCCCCTGGTGAGCCTGGGCGCTGCGCCAGCCGCCACGGTCAGGCGACTGACAGCTCAGCTTCGGGCGGCGCCCTGAGCTGCCTGCCACTCCTTCCAGCAGCAAGCCAGCTCGAAGGCGCTCTTAACGCCGAAATGATCTTTAAGTTCTGACACTGCGACAGCCAGGGTGCGCAGAGAGATTCCAACCTGGTGAGCAAGCTTCTCCCGGCTGGTGCCCGCCTCGAGGCCGCGAAGGATCGCAGCCTGCCGGGTTGTCAGCGCAAGGGGCGCCTTCCCGGGATCGTTCCATGGGGTGGATTGTTCCCAGTCGCGCTCAAACTGCCTGGCCAAGAATGCTGCGATGCCCGGGTCGTTGACGACGTAGGCAACTGCATCGGTGCTATCTACCAGAATGTGATCACCGGGGATCACGGCGATCCGACGGTCGATGATGAACATCCGCTCGAAGTGTGCGTCGAGCGTTCGGATGTCGGCGCCGGCAGCTGTCATGGTCGACACCCAGAGGTCCATCCCCGCGCCAGTCCGCGCCTGCTCGTGGTAGATGGTGCGCATGGCCACGCCCCGCCGGAGAGCGGCAAGGTCCCGGGTGGACGCTTCCTGGATCGCCTCGGGCCTGCGCTGGGCGCCAGGTTGGCAGCACAGAATTTCAGTGCTGCACCCGCTCAAGATCTGGCCCATGCGCCACCCGATGGCCTCCGAGCCGCGGTGCTGCTCGATGAGCCCAGCAGCATCGGCCGCCCTGCTGTCGAACGTGGCTCGCAGTGGCTTGAAGGCGTCTGAGATTGAGGCGGCCTGCTCCAGCATCAGGGCGGAGATCGAGAAGAAGTTGGCCTCCAGGCGAGCGCCGGCGTACTGAGGGTCGACCAGGACGTAGCCCTGCATGGGGTCGTCTCGCAGCAGTCCGAGGTCGTGCAGTTGGCGTGCGGCGGCCTGCTCCTCCGGAGTGGGCTGCCCCCCCTCGGCGGCCAGGCGCGTGTAGAGGGCCTGGGCATCGTCGGAGATGACGATCTCGGGCGGAACGGTGCGCGGGTTCTCCATCGATCCTCCTGGCTGCACTTTTTTGCTGCTGCACATAAATGCACCACTGCAGCTCTTGCCTGCGCAAGGACTTTGCGAGATCGTTGTGAACGAACTTGATGAACCGTCAACAAGTGAAGGGAGGGGCGATGAGAAAGATCGCTTCACTGGCTCTGGCCGCCGTTGCAGCCGTGCTGATTGGGCTCACCGCAAGCTCGGCGTATGCCGATGAGGTTGAGCCGACGCCGGACCCGCCGAAGGTCACGTCGCCTTCGCCGACGGCGACCGTCTTCAGCCTCAACGACACCCACTGGGGCGGATGAGCCCAGGCACCTGGGACCGCCGCGCTTCAACGTGCGGTAGCCCCAGCTGTTGGCCGATTGGCCTCCCAAGAACCCCGGCCGCAGTGCCCGCTGTAATCGGGCACTGCGGCCGGGAGCCGAGGGGGTGCAGGATGCGTGTGCTCTGGGAGGTGCGCCGCATCCTATCGCCCTCGATGGTGCCCCGGACCCGTCGTTCGACGGGTCCGGGGCCATTTTCATGTCAGGAACTCTGGGGAGCGTGTGGGGAGAATCCAGGCCCGGGGGAGCCTCTGGAGAGGACCACTCTGAGGAAGGGTGAGGATCGGTGAGGAATGACGAGGAAGCCATAGAGCCAGGTCAGAGCGCTGAACTCAGCACTCGATGACGTTGACCGCGAGGCCGCCGCGCGAGGTCTCCTTGTACTTGACCTTCATGTCGGCGCCGGTCTCCTTCATGGTCTTGATCGCCTTGTCGAGGGAGACGTGGTGGCGGCCGTCGCCGCGCAGCGCCATCCGGGCGGCGGTGACGGCCTTCACGGAGGCCATGCCGTTGCGCTCGATGCAGGGGATCTGGACCAGGCCGCCGACCGGGTCGCAGGTCAGGCCGAGGTTGTGCTCGATGCCGATCTCGGCGGCGTTCTCGACCTGCTCGGGGCTGCCGCCGAGGACCTCGGCCAGGCCGCCGGCCGCCATCGAGCAGGCGGAGCCGACCTCGCCCTGGCAGCCGACCTCGGCGCCGGAGATGGAGGCGTTCTCCTTGAAGAGCATGCCGATCGCACCGGCCGCGAGCAGGAAGCGGACGATGCCGTCCTCGTCGGCGCCGGGGATGAAGTTGGTGAAGTAGTGCAGGACGGCGGGGATGATGCCGGCCGCGCCGTTGGTGGGGGCGGTGACCACCCGCTGGCCGGAGGCGTTCTCCTCGTTGACGGCCATCGCGTAGAGGGTGACCCACTCCATCGCGTTGGCCGGGCCGATGCCCTCGGCACGCAGCGCGCGGGCGCCGGAGGCGGCCCGCCGGCGGACCTTCAGGCCGCCCGGCAGGATGCCCTCGCGGCTCATGCCGGCCGCGACGCACTCCTGCATGACCCGCCAGATCTCCAGCAGCCCGGCCCGGATCTCGGCCTCGCTGCGCCAGGCCTTCTCGTTCTCCAGCATCAGGCCCGAGATGGAAAGGCCGGTCTCCCGGGTGAGCCGGAGCAGCTGGTCGCCGGTGCGGAAGGGGTAGCGCAGCGCGGTGTCGTCGGGGACCACCCGGTCGGCACCGATCGCGTCCTCGTCGACCACGAAGCCGCCGCCGACGGAGTAGTACGTCTTCGACAGCAGCTCGGTGCCGTCGGCGTCGAAGGCCCACAGCGTCATGCCGTTGGCGTGGTACGGCAGCGAGCGGCGGCGGTGCAGGATCAGCTGGGTGTCGGGGTCGAAGGCGATGTCCTGGACCCCGAGCAGGTGGAGCCGCTTCTCGGCCTTGATCCGCTCCACGTCGACGTCGGCCTGGTCGACGTCGACCGTGCGGGGGGAGTTGCCCTCCAGGCCGAGCAGGACGGCCTTCGGGGTGCCGTGGCCGTGGCCGGTGGCGCCGAGCGAGCCGAACAGCTCGGCCCGGATGCCGGCCGTCTGGGCCAGCAGGCTCTCGGACTTCAGGCGGCGGGCGAACATCCGGGCCGCGCGCATCGGGCCGACCGTGTGTGAGCTGGAGGGGCCGATGCCGATGGAGAAGAGGTCGAAGACGCTGATGGCCACGGGGTGACGTCCTTGTCTGGTCTCGTGGAGGGTGACGGCCCGTCTTGTGGACGGACACGCGCTGAGCATGGGACGGGGCACCGCCTCACTGTCCAGTGTGCGCGGTGCCCCGGGTGACCGGGAGGTGTGGCGGGTGTCGCCTGTCACACCTCCCGGCGAAGAGCCGACTACAGCTCGGGGTAGAGCGGGTACTTCACGGCCAGCGCGGTGACCCGGGCCTTCAGCGACTCGGCCTTGGCCTCGTCGAAGGTGGGCAGCAGGGCCTCGGCGATGATGTCGGCGACCTCGCTGAAGTCCTCGGCCTGGAAGCCGCGGGTGGCCAGCGCGGGGGTGCCGATCCGCAGGCCGGAGGTGGTCATCGGCGGGCGCGGGTCGTTCGGGACGGCGTTGCGGTTCACCGTGATGCCGACCTCGTGCAGCCGGTCCTCGGCCTGCTGGCCGTCGAGCTGGCTGTTGCGCAGGTCGACCAGGACCAGGTGCACGTCGGTGCCACCCGAGAGGACCGAGACACCGGCCGCGGTCGCGTCGTCCTGCAGCAGGCGCTCCGCGAGGATCCGCGCGCCGGCGAGGGTGCGCTCCTGGCGCTCCTTGAACTCCGGCGAGGCGGCGACCTTGAAGGAGACGGCCTTGGCCGCGATCACGTGCTCGAGCGGGCCGCCCTGGAAGCCGGGGAAGACCGAGGAGTTCAGCTTCTTGGCGAACTCCTGCTTGGCCAGGATGATGCCGCCGCGGGGACCGCCGAGCGTCTTGTGCGTGGTGGAGGTGACCACGTCCGCGTACTCGACCGGGTTCGGGTGCAGACCGGCGGCGACCAGGCCCGCGAAGTGGGCCATGTCGACCCAGAGGTAGGCCTCGACCTCGTCGGCGATCCGGCGGAACTCGGCGAAGTCCAGCTGGCGCGGGTAGGCGGACCAGCCCGCGATGATCACCTTGGGGCGGTGCTCCTTGGCGAGGCGCTCGACCTCGGCCATGTCGACCAGGCCGGCCGAGTCGACGTGGTACGCGACCACGTTGAACTGCTTGCCGGAGAAGTTCAGCCGCATGCCGTGGGTCAGGTGGCCGCCGTGCGCCAGGTCCAGGCCCAGGATGGTGTCGCCGGGCTGGGCGATCGCGAACAGCGCGGCCTGGTTGGCGGAGGCGCCGGAGTGCGGCTGCACGTTGGCGTACTCCGCCCCGAACAGCTCCTTGACCCGGTCGATGGCGATCTGCTCGGCCACGTCGACGTGCTCGCAGCCACCGTAGTAGCGGCGGCCGGGGTAGCCCTCGGCGTACTTGTTGGTGAGGACCGAACCCTGCGCCTCCATCACCGCGACGGGCGCGAAGTTCTCGGAGGCGATCATCTCGAGGGTGGTCTGCTGGCGGTGCAGCTCGGCGTCGACCGCGGCGGCGATCTCGGGGTCGAGCGCGTGCAGGGACTGGTTAAGAACCGTCATGTCAGGGTCTTCCCGTGGGGCGGTGCGGGCAATGGACCAAGGGAGAGAGCCGGCCGCCGCGCTGCGGCCGACCCCCCGTCAACCAGTGGTTCAGGCCTTGATGAAGGCGTCGTACTCGGCGGCCGACAGCAGCTTGTCGGTCGCCTCGACCTTGACCTTGTAGAGCCAGGCGTCGCCGAACGGGTCGCTGTTGACCGAGGCCGGGTCGTCGATGACGGCCTGGTTGATCTCGACGATCTCGCCGGTGGCGGGGGAGTACAGGTCGCTGACCGACTTGGTCGACTCGAGCTCGCCACAGGTCTCACCAGCGGTGACGGTGTCACCGACCTCGGGGAGCTGGACGTAGACGATGTCGCCGAGGGCGTCAGCCGCGTGCGCGGTGATGCCGACCGTCGAGACACCGTCCACGGCCTCGGTCAGCCACTCGTGCTCCTCGGTGTACTGCAGGTGCGTGGGGTTGCTCATGGCGTCATTCTCCAGGATCGCAAGAGGGTAGGGCGAAGCCGTCCGCTGAGCGGACCGGGGGACTGCGGGAACTGAAAGGGTGTCAGGCTCAGCGGGCGCGCTTGTAGAACGGCAGCGCGACGACCTCGACCGGCTCGTGCTTGCCGCGCACGTCGACGGCCACCGCGGTGCCGGGGGCGGCGTGCGCCGCGTCCACGTACGCGATGGCGATCGGCTTGCCCAGGGTGGGGGACGGGGCACCCGAGGTGATCCGCCCGATCGGGGTGCCGTCGACGCTGACGACGTCGTACTCGGCGCGCGGGACGCGCTTGCCCTCGGAGACCAGGCCGACCAGCTTGCGCGGCGGGTTGGCCTCGGCCTGTGCGGCGGCGGCCTCCAGGGCCTTGCGGCCGACGAACTCGCCGTCGTTGGTGGTCTTGTCGAAGCGCACCACCCGGCCCAGACCGGCGTCGAACGGGGTCAGGTCGGTGGACAGCTCGTGCCCGTACAGCGGCATGCCGGCCTCCAGGCGGAGGGTGTCGCGGCAGGACAGGCCGGCCGGGACCAGGCCGACCGGGGCGCCGGCCTCGGTCAGCGCGTTCCACAGGTGCTCGGCGTCGGCCGGGGCGCAGAAGACCTCGAAGCCGTCCTCACCGGTGTAGCCGGTGCGGGCCAGCCAGACCTCGCGGTCCGCGACGGTGGCGGGCAGCAGCGCGTAGTACTTGAGGCCGGGCAGGTCGGCGTCGGTGACCGAGGCCAGGATGCCGTTGGCCTCCGGGCCCTGGACCGCGATCAGCGCGTAGGCGTCCCGGTCGTCCCGGACCACCGCGTCGAAGCCGGCCGCGCGCTCGGTCAGCGCGTCCAGCACCACCTGGGCGTTCGAGGCGTTGGCGACCACCATGTACTCGGTCTCGCCGGTGCGGTAGACGATCAGGTCGTCCAGGATGCCGCCGTCCTCGCGGCAGATCATGGTGTACCGGGCGCGCAGCACGCCGAGCGCGGAGATGAAGCCGACCAGCGCGTGGTCCAGCAGTTCACCGGCCTGAGGGCCCGTCACGGTGATCTCGCCCATGTGCGAGAGGTCGAAGAGACCCGCCTTGGTACGGACCGCGAGGTGTTCCTCACGCTCGCTGCCGTAGCGGAGCGGCATGTCCCAGCCGGCGAAGTCGGTCATGGTCGCGCCGAGCGAGCGGTGCAGCGCGTCGAGCGCGGTGAGGCGAGGGGACATGGTGACTGGACTCCTTGGCAGCAAACGGGCATGCGGGGGTGGAGTCTCCCCGTCTGTCGTCACAACCTGAGAGCTTCACCGCACATCCAAGGATGGCGGCTTGCACCGTGGGTGGGCGCACGGCGCGGCCGTGTCCACTTTCCAGATCTGCCTCGCCCGGGCGGTAGGGGTGCCTGAGAGATTCCGGGGAGGACTTGCTCCTTCGGCGCCGGCCTGTGCCACGAGGGCAGTCCGGACTCTCCCGCGCGGGTTCGAGCGGCCAGTGTGAAGTTGTGGGCGGGGTCATCATGGCACGAGTCGACGCCCCAAGGGGAGAGGGGGCCGGGCCGAGGGCCTGTCTGCCGATTCCCGTCGGGGCCGGCCCGCCCGGCACGCACGCTCGCCGCACGGCCGAAACGACCAAGTAGCTCCGCTACGAGGCCGCCCCGGCCGCACGCCGAGCGCACGCACCGAACGACCCGGCCTGATCCGACGGGAATCGGCAGACAGGCCCTACGCTCTTGGCAGCAAAGACATAGAGGGGCGGTAGCAGGGGCGATGGGGTACCCGGCGGGCGACACAGGGGCGCAGGCATGGGCGGAGCCGGGCACCGCGCCGCCCGGCGGCAGCTGGCCGGTCAACGAGCTGGAGCAGGTGCTGACCGCCGCGCTCGGCGACCCGGGCGCGACGCCCCGGGTGATCGAGGTGCTGGCCCGCAGTCAGATCTGGATCCCGCTGCCGGCCGGGGCGGACCCACAGGGCAGCGGTCTCGATCTGCCCACGATCGAACTGGCGGGCTCGCCGTACGTCCCGGTGTTCTCCTCGCAGGAGACCTTCCTGCGGCACGCGCCGGGTCTGGCCTTCGCGATCGCCCCGGCCTGGGAGTTCGCCCGCGGGCTGCCGCTCGGGGTCGGCATCGCGGTCAACCCGGAGGCGCCGGTGGGGATCCCGGTGCCTCCGGAGGGGGTCGGCGAGCTGCGCCGCGGGCCGCAGGGCGAGCGCTGGGAGCAGCAGCCGGACGGTGCGCGGGTGGCGCTGCGGGAGCCGGAGCCGGCCGAGGAGCCGTACGCCTTCCTGGGCGCCGCGATCACCGAACTCGCCGAGCTGCCGGGAGTGCTGACGGCCCGTCGGGCGCTGGCCGGGGTGGAGCGGGACACGCCGGTGCTGTTCATCGGGGTGCAGCTGGACGCCGGCTGGCCGGCCGATCCGGGGCAGGTGAACGAGGCGCTCGGCCGGGCGCTCGGAACCACCCCGCCGCCGTGGGGCGTCCACCTGGTGCTGCTGGATCTGGTGGCCGATCCGGTGGTGGAGTGGATGCTCACCCGGGTACGTCCCTTCTACGTCAGGTCCGGGGCGGTCGCGGGCTGAGCCGGCGGGGGACCCGCCGGTACGGGGCGGCGGTATGACGGCTGTCCGGGCGGGCCAATAGGCTTCGCTCGGAGCCCAGGGCGAGACGGGCGGAAACGGGCGGAGCGAGGCATGAGCGCGGGAGCGACGGCAGACGGCGCGATCGAGCGCGCCCTCGGCGAGGTCGCGCCCGACCGCTTCGACGCCTACGAGCGGCTGCTGTACGCGCTGGCCGAGGGCCGGGTCTGGATGCTGCTCTGGCACGGCACCCCCGGCAGCCCGGACGCCCAGTACGGGAACATGGAGCTCGGCGGCCACGGCTACGCCCCCGCCGTCACCTCGCCCGAGCAGCTGGCCGCGAGCGGCTGGGCCCGAAGTCACGAGGTGATCTCCGGACCGGAGATCGCCAACGCCCTGTACCGGACGCGCTGGGGCCTGTGGCTCAACCCGCACGTGCCCGGCGGCGGGGTCGGTGTGCCCTGGGCCGACCTGCGGCGGATCGCGGCCGGCCTGGACCGGCTGCCGGCCGGGCCGCTCCAGCTGACCGACCCGGTGGTCCAGGCACCGCAGTTCTACGCCCAGTTGCAGCGCGAGGCGGCCGAGGTGCGCCCGGTCCGGGCGCTCCGGCAGGCCTGGGTGCGCCCGGCTCTCGGTGAGCCCTACCTGGCGATCGGTCTCGACCTGTACGACACCTCGCCGCCCGCCGTCGAGGCGGCCCGGGCGCTGGTGCACCGGGCGGTGCCGCAGATCCCGGCCGGGCTGCCGGTCTCGACGGTGGTGCTGGCTGACGAGTGGGACCCGGTGGCGATGTGGATGCGCGCCTTCGCCCGCCCGTTCTTCGATCGGGAGGCCCGCCCCTACCCGGCCCAGGGGTACTGGCCGCACCAGCCCTGGCAGTGAACCCCCCTGCTCCGAAGGGGTAGTTGGGGTACGTCCGGTTTGTTCATCTGCACGCATCTTGACAGACATGTAACAGCCGTGTGAAGAGCGCTATTCGGCAAGATCACGAGTGCATGCAGACAGATCACAGTTGGGCATCCTTCGGTTGTCAGGTCTGGCGTGCGACAACCCGAATGGCAGAGAGTCTGCCCAAAGCGGTTCAAGGGTTCGGCCAACCCGGTCCTGCAACTCCCTTGCTTTACAGCATTCTTCGTACACCGCCGCATCCGCGGCCGGCAGCACCGCACCGACGCACCAGCACCACCACCGCATTAGTACGCGACACCGGACCACCTTCGGGCCCGGGCCCCACCGGGCCCGCGCCCGTGTGTCCGGACCGTGGGCCGGCCACCGTCGGCGAGGGGAACGAACTGAGACATGAGCACTTCCACTGAGAGCACGACCGACGCTCCGCCGCCAACTGCCGTACCGGCCAAGCGGATCGAGGGCCGTTCACCCGGCCGGATCGCCTGGGACCGGCTGAAGCGCGACAAGATCGCGCTGACCGGCGGCGTCGTGGTCCTGCTGCTGATCCTGGCCGCGGTCTTCGCGCCGGTGCTCATCGCGCTGTTCGGCCATCCGGTCGACGAGCCGCACCCGGACCAGATCAACCCGGACCTCGGGCTGCCGCTGGGCTCCTTCGGTGGCATGAGCGGTGACTTCCTGCTCGGGGTCGACCCGACCTTCGGCCGTGACGTCTTCAGCCGGATCATCTACGGCGCCCGGATCTCCCTCACGGTGGCCCTGCTGTCGGCCGCCTTCTCGGTGGTCATCGGCGTCCTGCTGGGCACCGCGGCCGGCTACTTCGGCGGCTGGGTCGACTCGGTGATCAGCAAGGTCATGGACGTCCTGCTCGCCTTCCCCCAGCTGCTGTTCAGCATCGCGCTGGTCTCCGTCATGCCGAGCTCGCTGCTCGGTGTCGACGGCAGCTTCCTCCGGATGGGCATCCTGGTGGTGGTCATCGGCGGCTTCGGCTGGCCCTACATCGGGCGGATCGTCCGAGGTCAGGCCCTGTCGCTGCGTGAACGCGAGTTCGTCGACGCGGCCCGCAGCCTGGGCGCCGGCAGTGTGCACATCCTGCTCCGCGAGCTGCTGCCCAACCTGGTGGCGCCGATCCTGGTCTACGCGACCCTGATCATCCCGACCAACATCCTCAGTGAGGCCGCGCTGAGCTTCCTGGGCGCGGGCGTCAAGCCGCCGACCCCCTCGTGGGGCCAGATGCTCTCCGAAGCCACCAAGATCTACCAGGTCGACCCGACCTACATGGTCGTCCCCGGTCTGGCGATCTTCATCACCGTCCTCGCCTTCAACCTGTTCGGCGACGGCCTGCGCGACGCGCTCGACCCCAAGGGCAACTGAGCCCGCGTCCAGCACCAACTGCCTCACCCCGCACGGCCGTCCGACCCCCATCGGCGGCCGGTCCACCCCGCGGCCCACCCACTTGGGGGACCACAGCCCCCCGGCGGACCGCTCAGGCCCGCACATCATCAGGAGGATCCGTACCCATGACGCGTAATAGGACGCTCGCCGCCGCCGCCCTGGTGGCCACGCTGGCCCTCACCGTCTCCGCCTGCGGCGGCTCGAAGGGCGGCAGCGCCGGCGACGGTGCCAGCAAGTCCGCCTCGAAGGGCGGCTTCAACGCCGCCGTCGACAAGGTGCACAACCCGTCCGACAAGAAGGGCGGCACCCTCAACCTGTGGTCCGCCACGGACGTCGACTCGCTGGACCCGGGCCGCGCCTACTACGCCTCGGTGTGGAACTACGAGCGCTTCTACGCCCGTACGCTGCTCGCCTTCGACGGCAAGCCCGGCAAGGAGGGTCTGAAGCTCGTTCCGGACCTCGCCGCCGCGCAGCCGGAGATCTCCGCTGACGGCAAGACCTACACCTTCAAGCTGAAGAGCGGCCTGAAGTTCGAGGACGGCTCGGCGATCACCACCAAGGACATCAAGTACGGCATCGAGCGCATCTTCGCGCAGGACGTCGTCGCCGGTGGTCCGACCTACCTGATCAACTCGCTCGACCAGGGCCAGGACTACAAGGGTCCCTACACCGACACCGACCCGAACAAGCTGGGTCTGAAGACGGTCGAGACCCCGGACGACAACACCATCGTCTTCCACCTGAAGGACGCGGACTCCTCCTTCCCGTACCTGCTGGCGATGGGCTCGGCCTCGCCGGTGCCGCAGAAGCTGGACACCGGTGCCAAGTACGGTGACAAGCCGGTCTCCTCGGGCCCGTACAAGTTCAAGTCGGCCGAGCCGGGCAAGGGTTACGAGCTGGTCCGCAACGAGCACTGGGACCCGGCCACCGACTCGTTCCGCAAGGCGCTGCCGGACGTCGTCAAGCTGACGATCACCACCAACGCCGACGACATGGACGCCCGTCAGCTGGACGGCACCGCCGACCTCGACTGGGGCCAGACCGGTCTCTCGCAGGCCGCCCAGGCCAAGGTCCTCACCGACCCGGCGCTGAAGGCCAACACGGACAACCCGTACAACGGCTTCATCCGCTTCATCTCGCTGGTCCCGAAGGTCGCGCCGTTCGACAACATCCACTGCCGCAAGGCGGTGCTGTACGCGGCCGACACCACCGCGCTGCAGACCGCCCGTGGCGGCTCCTCGGCCGGTTCGCTGTTCGGCTCGATGCTGCCCCCGAACATCCTCGGCTCGGACGACTACGACCCGTTCGGCCTGACCAAGGGCAAGCCGGACGTCGAGAAGGCCAAGGCGGAGCTGAAGGAGTGCGGTAAGCCGGAGGGCTTCACCACCACCATCGCCGTCCGTGGCAACAAGGCCAAGGAGGTCAACTCGGCCGTCGCGCTGCAGACCGCCCTGAAGGCCATCAACGTCACGGTCAACGTCGAGCAGTACGACGGCAAGCTGCTGGCCTCGGTCGCGGGTTCGCCCGACACCGTCCACACCAAGAACTACGGCCTGATCGTGGCCGGCTGGGGCGCGGACTTCCCGAACGGCCACGGTTACATGCAGCCGCTCATGGACAGCCGCTTCATCACCAAGACCGGTAACAGCAACTACCCGGAGACCAGCGACCCGGAGGTCGACGGCTGGTTCGACCAGGCCGCGGCGACCACGGACCCGGCGAAGGCGGCCGAGTTCTACAAGAAGATCAACCACAAGGTCGTGGACCAGGCGGTCTGGCTGCCGATCGTCGCCGACAAGGCGCTGAACTACCGCAACCCGCGCCTGACCAACGTGTTCATCAACGACGCCTTCGGCGAGGTGGACTTCCAGGCCCTGGGTGTCTCTGACGGCAAGTGACCCCGACCTGTCCCCGCTTCCGTAGTTCGCTCAGCTAGTCCGAAGGGCAGGTGAAGGCTCCGCCGGGGCCGGTCGGAACTCCTACAGGGGTTCCGGCCGGTGCCCGGCGGGGTCGACCGCAATGCTCGTGTATTTCATCCGACGGCTCGTCAATGTCGTCGCCATGCTCGTGGTGGTCGCTGCGGTCACCTTCGCCATCTTCTTCATGGTGCCGAAACTCACCGGCACCGACCCTGCGCTCTACTACGTCGGCAAGATCGCCGACAAGGCCGCGGTCGAAGGCGCCCGACACAAGATGGGCCTCGACAAGCCGATCATCGAGCAGTTCTACCTGTTCCTGAAGGGGCTGTTCGTCGGGCGCGACTACAGCACCGGCGTCAGCGTCTCGCACTGCGCCGCCCCGTGCTTCGGGTACTCCTTCAAGACCGAGCAGGCGGTCTGGCCGCTGCTGCTGAACCGGCTCGGCGTCACCGCCTCGCTCGCCGCCGGCGCCTCCGTGCTCTGGCTGGTCTTCGGTACCGCGACCGGTGTGGTCTCGGCGCTCAAGCGCCGCACCCTGCTGGACCGGATCACCATGACCACCGCTCTGGCCGGCGTCTCGCTGCCGATCTACTTCACCGGCATGCTGGCCAGCGCGATCTTCGTCTACCAGCTCGGCTGGTTCCCGCACGACTACGTCGAGCTGGGCACCGACCCGATCGCCTGGGCGCAGAACCTGATGCTGCCCTGGATCACCCTGGCCTTCCTGTACGCCGCGACGTACGCCCGGCTCACCCGGGCCACGCTGCTGGACGTGCTCGGCGAGGACTACATCCGGACCGCGCGGGCCAAGGGCCTGAGCGAGCGGAAGGTGATCGGCAAGCACGCGATGCGCTCCACGCTGACCCCGATCCTCACCGTGTTCGGGATGGACCTCGGCGGTCTGATCGGTGGCGCGGTGCTCACCGAGTCGACCTTCAACTTCCGTGGTCTGGGCTACGAGGCGGTCTACGCGATCAACTCCAGCGACCTTCCGGTGATCATGGGCGTGACCCTGTTCGCCGGCTTCTTCATCATCCTGGCGAACCTCGTGGTTGACGTGTTGTACGCCGTGGTCGACCCCCGGGTGAGGCTGACATGAGCAAGAACACCACCATCGTCCCCGGTCAGCGCGGCGAGGCTCCCGAGGGCTTCCTCACCGTCCGCGACCTGCGGGTGCACTTCCCCACCGACGACGGCCTGGTCAAGTCCGTCGACGGCCTCAACTTCTCCCTGGAGAAGGGCAAGACGCTCGGCATCGTCGGCGAGTCCGGCTCCGGGAAGTCCGTCACCTCGCTCTCCATCATGGGTCTGCACCGCACCGGCACCAAGCGCGGCGCACCCCGGATCAGCGGTGAAGTCTGGCTGGACGGCGAGGAGTTGGTCAGCGCCGACCCCGACCGGGTGCGGCAGCTGCGCGGCCAGAAGATGGCGATGATCTTCCAGGACCCGCTGACCGCGATGCACCCGTACTACTCGGTCGGCGCCCAGATCGTCGAGGGCTACCAGGCCCACCACCCGGGCGTCTCCAAGAAGCAGGCCCGCACCCGGGCGATCGAGATGCTCGACCGGGTCGGCATCCCGCAGCCCGACAAGCGGGTGGACTCCTACCCGCACGAGTTCTCCGGCGGCATGCGGCAGCGCGCGATGATCGCGATGGCGCTGGTCAACGACCCCTCGCTGCTGATCGCCGACGAGCCCACCACCGCGCTGGACGTCACCGTCCAGGCGCAGATCCTGGACCTGATCCGGGACCTGCAGCAGGAGTTCGGCTCCGCGGTCATCATCATCACCCACGACCTGGGTGTGGTGGCCGAGCTGGCCGACGACATCCTGGTGATGTACGGCGGCAAGTGCATCGAGCGCGGCCCGGCGGCCTCGCTCTTCGAGTCTCCCGAACACCCCTACACCTGGGGCCTGTTGGGCTCGATGCCGCGACTGGACCGGCCGCTCCAGGAGCGTCTGATCCCGGTCAAGGGCACCCCGCCCAGCCTGATCAACGTCCCGTCCGGCTGCGCCTTCCACCCGCGCTGCCCGTACGCCTCGCTCACCGGCGGCCGGTCCGACACGGACGTCCCCACCCTGGCCGAGGCCGCTCCCGGGCACCACGCCGCCTGCCACCTGCCGATCGCCGAACGGCACCGGATCTTCACCGACGAGATCGCGCCCCGGCTGTGAGCACGTACCACCCCTCAGGAGAAGACCCCATGACGGACGCATCGACGGCGACGCCCAAGCTGATTCCTGCGGCTTCGCCTTCCCCGGCCTCCGACCGTGAGCCGCTGCTCCGGGTCTCCGGGCTGGCCCGGCACTTCCCGATCACCAAGGGACTGATGGGCCGCAAGACCGGCGCGGTCCGGGCGGTGGACGGGATCGACTTCGAGGTCCGCGCGGGTGAGACCCTCGGCGTGGTCGGCGAGTCCGGCTGCGGCAAGTCGACGATGGGCCGACTGGTCACCCGACTGGACGAGCCCACCGCCGGCAAGATCGAGTTCGAGGGCCGGGACATCACCCACCTCGGCGTCTCGGCGATGCGTCCGCTCCGCCGCGACATCCAGATGATCTTCCAGGACCCGTACTCCTCGCTGAACCCCCGGCACACCATCGGCACCATCGTCGGTGCGCCGTTCAAGCTGCAGAAGGTCGCCACCGAGCACGGCACCAAGCGCGCCGTGCAGGAGCTGCTGGAGCTCTGCGGGCTCAGCCCCGAGCACTACAACCGCTACCCGCACGAGTTCTCCGGCGGGCAGCGGCAGCGGATCGGGATCGCCCGGGCACTCGCCCTCAAGCCGAAGATGATCGTCGCCGACGAGCCGGTCTCCGCGCTCGACGTGTCGATCCAGGCCCAGGTGGTGAACCTGCTCGACGACCTGCAGAACGAGCTCGGCCTGACCTACCTGATCATCGCGCACGACCTCTCGGTGGTCCGGCACGTCTCCGACCGGGTCGCGGTGATGTACCTCGGCAAGGTGGTGGAGATCGCCGACCGGGACTCGCTCTACACGGCGCCGATGCACCCGTACACCACCGCGCTGATGTCGGCCGTGCCGACGCCGGACCCCCGGCGCAGGCACCAGCGCGAGCGGATCCTGCTCACCGGCGACGTGCCGTCCCCGATCAACCCGCCCAGCGGCTGCCGGTTCCGCACCCGCTGCTGGAAGGCCCAGGACATCTGCGCGAGCCAGGAGCCGCCGCTCGCCGCGGCCAAGGCGGGGCACCAGGTGGCCTGCCACTTCCCGGAGAACGCCGTCTAGCCTTCTGGCAGGGGCTCCACCATCTATGGTCCAGGGGCTCGGGGAACTGCGACGCCGACCTCGGAGAAGGTCACGCGTGCGTACATGGTCAGGCACTTTCGCCTTTTGACCCGCACGCCAGATCTCGTCGCCGTTCCCCGAGCCCCTGACCGTAGTCGGCTGAGCACCTGCCAAAAGGTCGGCGTCGCCCATGCGGCGGAGCCGCACGTCAGTAGAGCCCCGAGCCCCTTGTGGTGCAAGCTGATCTTGGCGCGACCGGTGACGGTCAACTTAGGGGCAGCACGTGGTGGAGTTCGCGGAGTTCGAGCGCAGGGGATGGGCCCGCCGGAGCGGTACGTACGACGACGGTTTCGGTGCGATGACGGCCGGGCTGCACGCGCGGCTGCTGGCCGAGGCGGAGGTGCGGCCGGGTGTCCGGCTGCTCGAAGTGGGGTGCGGCACCGGCCGGTTGGCGTTGTCGGCGAGCGGGCTGGGTGCCGAGGTGGTGGCCACCGACGCGGTGCCGGAGATGGTGGCCGAGGCAGGCAGGGTGCTGCCGAAGGTGCTGCGGGGCGAGCTGCCCGGGCTGCCGTTCGGGGCGGACGAGTTCGACTGCGCGGTCGGGGCGTTCGTGATCAACCACGTACCGGATCCGCCGGCGGCGGTCCGCGACCTGGCCCGGGTGGTGGTCCCCGGCGGCCGGGTGGTGCTCTCCTGCTGGGACGAGCTGACGGCCAACCAGGCCCAGGGCGTCTTCTTCGCCGCCGTCGCCGAGGCCGGTGCGGCCCGCCCGGCCGGACTCCCGGACACCGCGCCGTTCGCGCCGTACGCGACGCCCGAGCGGTTCGCCGGGCTGCTGCGCACCGGGGGCCTGACCGATGTCGAGGTGCACCGGGTCGGCTGGACCCACCGGGTCGCGCCGGACCGCTGGTGGCGGGCGGTGCTGACCGGCACGGTGCTCACCTCCTCGCTGATCGAGGGTCAGGACGAGGCCACCGTGCGGCGGATCAGGGAGCGGTACGACGCCCTGACGGCCCGTTGGGCCGAGCCGGACGGCACCGTCGCGCTGCCGGTCGCCGCCCTGGTCGCGGTAGGCCACGCGACGGGCTGACCGGCTCGTACCGGGGCGGCTGTGCTCGTACGGGTGACCGGCGCGGTAAGAATTGACGGTGACTTCGCAGCTTTTCTCCCCCGATGTGCAGCAGACCCTGGACCTGATCGGCATCTTCGTGTTCGCCCTGTCCGGAGGTCTGCTGGCGGTCCGCAAGAACATGGACATCTTCGGCATCTGTGTGCTCGCCGAGGCGACCGCGCTGGGCGGCGGGGTGATGCGTGACCTGGTGATCGGGGCCACTCCGGTGGTGGCGTTCACCAATCTCGGGTACTTCGTCACCCCGCTGCTGGCCGCCCTGGTGGTGTTCTTCCTGCACCCCGAGGTGGAGCGGATCAACCGCGCCGTGCAGACCCTGGACGCGTTCGGCCTGGGCCTGTTCTGCGTCACCGGCACCGCGAAGGCGCACGACTACGGTCTTGGCGCGGTGTCCTCGATGGCGCTCGGCATGCTGACCGCGGCCGGCGGCGGGGTGATCCGGGACGTGCTGGCGCACGAGATGCCCGCGCTGCTGCGCTGGGACCGGGAGATCTACGCGGTGCCCGCGCTGGTCGGCTCGGCGATGGTGGTGGTGCTGATCGGCGCCGGGCAGCTCACCACCGCGTCCGGCACCGCCTCGGCGCTGACCGCGTTCGTGCTGCGGATGCTGGCGCTCAAGTACGGCTGGCGGGCGCCGCGTGCTTGGCACCGCAACGGTTCTCGCACCAGCGAGGAGTAGGCGAGCCGCCGTACGCCAGCGAGATCGCCTCGACGGTGCAGAGCAGTTCGGGCAGCAGCCGGCTGAGCTCGGCGATCGGCGCCACCCCGACCGGGGCGGACATCGAGCAGGCGGCGATCGTGGTGCCCTCGGGGCCGACCACCGGGGCGGCGATGCAGTTCACCGTCTCCTGGTACTCGGCCTGGTCGACCGCCCAGCCCTGGCGCTGTACGGCGGTCAGCTCGACCCGGAACTCCTCGGCGGTGCGGATGCTGGTGCTGGTCCTGGCCGGGAACTCCTGGACGTCCAGAAAGGCCGTCAGCTGATCCTCCGGCAGATCCGCCAGCAGCACCTTGCCGACCGCGGTGGCGACCGCGGGGACGCGCTGTCCGATCCGGGCGGCCGGGTCGGACCAGGTGCCGGGCCGGTCGGGGTAGCGGCTCTGCACCTTGTCGAGGTAGAGCACCTCGCCAGCGTCCAGCACCGCGAGTTGCACGGTGTGCCCGTACCGGTCGTTCAGCGAGGCCAGGAACGGGGCGGCGACCTGGCGGACGTCGATCCCCGCCAGGGCCTGCTGGGCCAGTGAGAACAGCCGGCCGCCGAGCCGGTAGCGCTGGTCCGGCTGGCGGTCCACCAGGCCGTGTTCCTGCAGCGTGCGGAGCAGCCGGAGGGCGGTGGACTTGTGCACGCCGATCCGGGCGGCGGCCTGTTCCAGGGACGCGGGCCCGTCGCCGAGCGAGGCCAGAATGGTCAGCGCCCGGTCCACCGTCTGCGACATTCCGCCGCGCCCCCTTACCGGATGAGTTGAGCCAGGAGGCTAACTGCGCGTTGCACAGGGTGCAATGGCCAAATCGTGACCGGCCGGGCCCCTACACTTGTGCCGCTATGCCTTATCTCGACCACGCGGCCACCACCCCGATGCTGCCCGAGGCGATCGCCGCCATGAGCGCGCACCTCGGGGTGGTCGGCAATGCCTCCTCCCTGCACGCGGCCGGCCGCCGGGCCCGCCGGGTGGTCGAGGAGTCCCGCGAGTCGCTGGCGCAGTCGCTCGGCGCGCGGCCCAGCGAGATCGTGCTGACCGGTGGCGGCACCGAGTCCGACAACCTCGCGGTGAAGGGCCTGTACTGGGCCCGCCGGGACGCCGACCCGGCCCGCCGCCGGGTGCTGTGCAGCCCGGTCGAGCACCACGCGGTGCTGGACGCGGTGCACTGGCTCTCCGAGCACGAGGGCGCCCAGGTCGAGTACCTGCCGGTGGACGGCTACGGCCGGGTGCACCCCGAGGCGCTCCGGGAGGCGATCGAGCGGGACCCGTCCTCGGTCGCCCTGGTCACCGTGATGTGGGCCAACAACGAGGTCGGCACCCTGCAGCCGATCCACGAACTCGTCGCGGTGGCACGGGAGTTCGGCATCCCGATGCACGCCGACGCGGTGCAGGCGCTGGGCCAGGTGCCGGTCTCGTTCGCCGATTCCGGGCTGGACGCGCTGACCGTCACCGGGCACAAGGTCGGCGGCCCGTACGGGGTCGGCGCGCTGCTGCTCGGCCGGGGCGTCACGCCGGTGCCGCTGCTGCACGGCGGCGGCCAGGAGCGCGACGTACGGTCCGGGACGCTGGACGTGCCCGCCGCCGCCGGGTTCGCCGCCGCCGCCGAGCTCGCGGTGCAGCGCCGGGCCGAGCACGCCGCGGTGGTCGCCGCGCTCCGGGACGAGCTGGTCGCCGAGGTGCTCCGGGCGGTGCCCGACGCCGTGCTGAACGGCGATCCGACGGCCGCCGGGCGGCTGCCCGCCAACGCGCACTTCTCCTTCCCCGGCTGCGAGGGCGACGCGCTGCTGATGCTGCTGGACGCCCAGGGCATCGAGTGCTCCACCGGCTCGGCCTGCTCGGCCGGCGTCCCGCAGCCCAGCCACGTCCTGCTCGCGATGGGCGCCGACCCGCTGCTGGCCCGGGCCTCGCTCCGGTTCTCGCTGGGCCATACCTCGACCCGGGACGACGTGGCCGCGCTGGCCGCCGCGATCGGCCCGGCCGTGCTGAGGGCCCGGAACGCCGGACTCGCCGCCGCAGCGCGTCGTTGACGACGTAGGCTTGTCCGCATCATGACTGATTTCCCCGGTGCTCCCGTGTCCCCTGGCAATGGCCGGCTCCGCGTGCTCGCGGCGATGTCCGGCGGCGTCGACTCGGCCGTGGCCGCCGCGCGGGCGGTGGCGGCCGGGCACGAGGTGACGGGCGTGCACCTGGCGCTGTCCTCGAACCCGCAGTCCTTCCGGACCGGCGCCCGGGGCTGCTGCACCATCGAGGACTCCCGGGACGCCCGCCGGGCCGCCGACGTGATCGGCATCCCGTTCTACGTCTGGGACCTGGCCGAGCGGTTCCGCGAGGACGTGATCGACGACTTCGTCGCCGAGTACGCGGCCGGCCGGACCCCGAACCCCTGCCTGCGCTGCAACGAGAAGATCAAGTTCGCCGCGCTGCTGGACAAGGCGATCGCGCTCGGCTTCGACGCGGTCTGCACCGGGCACTACGCCCGGATCGTCGATCTCCCGTCCGGGGAGCGGCAGTTGCACCGCGCCGTGGACATGGCCAAGGACCAGTCGTACGTGCTCGGGGTGCTCGACGCCGACCAGCTCGCGCACTCGCTCTTCCCGCTCGGCGACACCACCAAGGACCTGATCCGGGTGGAGGCCGAGCAGCGCGGCCTGGCCGTCGCCAAGAAGCCGGACAGCCACGACATCTGCTTCATCGCGGACGGCGACACCCAGGGCTTCCTGGCCAAGCACCTCGGCACCGCCACCGGCGACATCGTGGACGCCGACGGCAGCAAGCTCGGCGAGCACGACGGGGCGTACGGCTTCACCATCGGCCAGCGCAAGGGCCTGCGGATCGGCACCCCGGCCGCCGACGGCAAGCCCCGCTACGTGCTCGACATCTCACCGGTGAACAACACCGTCACGGTCGGCCCCGCCGAGGGGCTCGACGTGCTCGGCCTGACCGCGATCCGCCCCCGCTGGTGCGGCGAGGCCCCGGCCGGCCAGGGCTCCTACACCGCCCAGCTCCGCGCCCACGGCGACGAGGTCCCGGTCACCGCCACGCTGACCGACGACGAGCTCCACGTCCAACTGGCCACCCCCGCCCGGGGCATCGCCCCCGGCCAGGCCGTCGTGCTCTACGACGGCACCCGGGTGGTCGGCTCGGCCACCATCGCGACCACCGAGCGGCGCCGGGTCAGCGCCTGAGGGCTGTCTCCTAACCAGGTGGGCGGCGGGCAGTGCACCTGGTAGACCTGGGGGCACTATGAACATCACTGTTTTCTGTTCCGCGTACTCGCTGGACGAGAAGTACACCGCCCCCGCCGCCGAGTTCGCCCGCCTGCTCGGGGCCGGTGGGCACACCCTGGTCTGGGGTGGTTCGCACGCCGGGCTGATGGGGCTGCTGGCCGACGGGGTCAAGGAGGCCGGTGGGCGGCTGGTCGGGATCTCGGTGGAGTTCCTGGCGCACAAGACGTACGAGGGCGCCGACGAGCTGGTGATGGCGCGTGACCTGGCCGAGCGGAAGGCGCAGTTGCTGGCCCGGGCGGATGCCCTGGTGGTGCTGGTCGGCGGGCTCGGGACGCTGGACGAGATCACCGAGGTGCTGGAGCTGAAGAAGCACGCGATGCACGAGAAGCCGGTGGTGGTGCTCGACACCGAGGGCTTCTACGGCGGGTTGCGCACCCAGTTGGAGCGGATGGACGCCGAGGGCTTCCTGCCCCGGCCGCTGGCCGAGCTGATCAGCTTCGCGGCCGAACCGGCCGAGGCGCTGGCCCTGTTGGAGGAGAAGAACTGATGGGTGCTCACCTGATCACCGGAGCGGGTTCCGGCATCGGCGCGGTGGTCGCCGAGCGGCTGGCCGAACGCGGGGAGCAGCTCTGGCTGCTGGCCAGGGACGCCAAGCGCGGTGCCGAGCTGCGGGCCCGCTTCCCCGGCAGCCGGACGCTGGTCGGCAACCTGGCCGACCCGGCGAAGCTGTCCTGGGCGCTCGGCCAGCAGGAGCTGCCGATCGAGCTGGACTCGATCCTGCACATCGCGGGCGTGGTCCAGCTCGGCGAGATCGGCGATCTGCCGGTCAAGGGCTGGCAGGAGCAGCTGAACGTCAACCTGGTCGCGCCGGCCGAGCTCACCCGGCTGCTGCTGCCCTCGATCCGGCAGGCCCGGGGTCACGTGCTCTTCGTCAACTCCGGGGCCGGCCTGCGGGCCGACGCCACCTGGGGGGCGTACGCGGCCAGCAAGTTCGGGCTGCGGGCGCTGGCGGACGCGCTGCGGGCCGAGGAGCACGGGCACGGGGTGCGGGTCACCTCGGTCTACCCGGGGCGGACGGCCACCGCGATGCAGGTGAAGGTGCATCAGCAGGAGGGCAAGGAGTACGACCCGTCCCGCTGGATCGCGCCGGAGTCGGTCGTCACCGCGATCCTCACCGCGCTGGACCTGCCCCGGGACGCCGAGATCACCGAGATCACGGTCCGCCCGGGCGGCTGACCGAGCGTTCGTTCTGTGAAGCCCCTGGGGCGGAACTGTGGTTCCGCGCCAGGGGCTTCGGCATGCCCGGAGCACCATCGGGCCTCTCACCAGGCTTGATGCGCACGGGTCAGATCGGATACGGCGGGTCCGGTCGCGGGGAGGGTGCTTCGGGGCCGAATCGCCGAGCCGCGAAACACGTTGGGTGAGGCGCCACCGGCCGGGGCCGGCCGACCGCTCCACCGGGTATGCCCGGATTGGCCGCGAATGACGGGGCGGTGGATATCGGGCATATCAGACCTACGGCCGGACAAACCTGCTTTCGGTATCTCTTTGGCATGACCCTGGGTGATCTCCGCCGATCAATTCCGGACAGCGTCGCCCGATTCGAACGGACGGGCGCGAAATGACAGTTGCGACAGCTGTCGAGCCGAGTGATAGTTGGGACACGGCCACCGGCGGGGAATTGAAAGCACGGTGGTCACCGGCCCGGAGAGGGGGGTTCGACATGCGTTACGACTACTGATAACTCACGGCGTGGCCCGGGCTGAACGCCCGGGCCACGCGCCTGTCTTCTGCAATAAACTTCCGAGGGGACACCCACGTGCCTGACTATGACCCGCTGTCGGCGGTCATGGTGACCGACCCTTATCCGACGTACTCCGAACTCCGTGACAGCGCACCGGTGTTCTGGAGTGATCGGCTCGACTCCTGGGTGCTGACCAGGTACGAGGACTGCCGGGCCGTCCTGGGGGACGCCGCGAACTTCGCCAGCGACTGGCGGCGAGCCGGCCACGAGTCGGCTTCGACGGTGATGAGCATGCAGGCACTCGACCCGCCGGATCACACGCCTATTCGTCGGCTTTTCACCACGGCATTCCGGGATCAGGATCTGGACCATATCGGAGATATGGCGCTGGCCGAGACCACGGAACTGCTGGAGAAATTCTCGACGGCCGAAGAATTCGATTTCACGGCCGAACTGGCCCGTCCGGTGGCACTCTCGGCGGTCTGCCGGCTGCTGGGTGTCGACATCCCGCCGGTGGCCGATTTCGCCGCCCAGTCGGACGCGCTGGTGCACGGCATGGACGCCGGGCTGCGGCCCGAGGTGCTGGAGCCGGCGATGGCCGCGCGCAAGGAGATCAACGAGCTGATCGCCGGGTGGCACCACGCCACCCGCGGGCCCGGCCTGCTGACCCAGGTGCTGGCGGGCGCGGCGCAGGCGGGGGTCTCCGAGGGCGAGATCTGGAACAGCTCCCGGGTGCTCTTCCTGGCCGGATTCAGCACCACCGTCGGCGCCGCCGCGAACGCGGTGCTGGCGCTGCTGGAGCGGCCGGAGGCACTGGAGCGGCTGCGCGACCCGAAGCTGCTGGAGACCGGGGTCGACGAGCTGCTCCGGTTCGACAGCCCGGTGCAGGGCACCACCCGGGCGTGCGTGCGGCGGACCACCATCGGCGACGTCACGGTCGAGCGCGGCCAGCTGGTCCTGATGCTGTTCGGCGCCGCCAACCGCGACCCCGCCCAGTTCGCCTCGCCCGACGAGCTGGTGCTCGACCGCAGCCCCAACCGGCACCTGTCCCTGGGCTGGGGGCCGCACGCCTGTTCCGGCGCGATGCTCGCCCGGATCATCATCCGCGCCCTGGTGACCGGCCTGATCCGGGCACCGCGCCCGCCCCGCCTGGCCGGACCGCCCGTACGCGAGACGCGCGCCACGCTGCGCTACCCGGACCGACTGCCCGTCACCTTTCGAACCGCTGGGAGCTGACCCGAGAATGACCGACCTGACCGGCCTGACCGAGCAGAGCGACCTGATCGACCGTTACGACCCGCTGGACCCGGAGACGCTGAAGGACCCGTACCCGACGTACGAGGCCCTGCGGGCCCTGGGCGGTCCGGTCTGGAGCGACCGGCTGGACAGCTGGGTGCTCACCTCGTACGAGCACTGCAAGCGTGTGCTGCTCGACCACGAGAACTTCGCCGCCGACTGGCGGCGGGCCGGGGAGACCGTGCCCGACGTCTCGCTGAGCGTGCACACCTTCGACCCGCCCGAGCACACCGGGATCTACGGGGTGCTGGCCCACTCGCTGATGGAGATGGCCAGCGACGGCCTGGCGAAGCGGGCCCGGGCCGAGATCGCGGCCCGGCTGGACGCGCTGCCGGCCGGACCGGTCAACCTGGTCACCGAGTTCACCGAGCCGCTGGCGCGCTGGTTCATCCCGCAGGCGCTCGGCCTGCCCGAGTTCGAGCTGGACGTGATCCGGCCGATCGCCGCCGCGATCACCCAGGCGATGGACGGCGGCCTGGTGCCGTCGGCCCGCAAGCCCGGGGTCGAGGCCCAGGGCAAGCTCGCCGACCTGATCGAGACCTGGGTGGAGGAGCTCGAACCGGGCGCCCCGCTACGTGAGTTGGTGGACCGGGCGACCGAGGCCGGCATCCCGCGGGCGGCCACCATGAACTCGCTGCGCACCCTGGTGGTGAACGGCTTCACCGCCGTACCCGCTTCGCTCGGCAACGCCCTGCACGCGCTGGCCCGCGACCCGCGGATCCTCAAGGAGCAGCTGGGCGACCCGGTCACGCTGGACCGGGCCCCGCACGAGTTCTTCCGCTTCGAGGCGCCGATCCAGGGCACCACCCGGCTGGCGGTGCGCGACACCGAGCTGGCGGGTGTTCAGGTCCTGCGCGGCCAGGGCGTGTTGATGATGTTCGCGGCCGCCAACCGGGACCCCGCGCACTTCACCGAGCCGGACCGGATCGACCTCGGACGGTGGCCCAACCACCACCTGACGTTCGGATACGGCGCACATGCCTGTTCAGGCTCGATCCTCGCCCATATGCTGCTGCGCGAGGTGCTGACCGTACTGCTCGAACGCGGAGCGGTGCTGCGGCTCGCGGAGCCGGCCACCTACAAGAAGCTCGCCACCGTGCGCACGCTGGAAATCCTTCCGCTGGAGATCACATTCTGACCACGTCCGGCCGTTACCGCGACGCCCTCGCCGTCGGTGAGTTCCGCGCGGTGTTCCTGGCGCACGTCATCTCGATGTCGGGCACGGTGGTCGCGAACTTCGCGCTCACCGTGCTCGTCTACCAGAAGACCGGCTCGCCACTGCTGGCCTCCCTCGTCTTCACCCTGATCCTCGCGCCGTTCCTGCTGGCCGGGACGCTGCTCTCGGCCCTGGTGGACCGGTTCCCGCCGCGCCGCCTGCTGGTGGTCTGCAACGTGCTGTCCGCGCTGCTGGCCGGAGCGATGGCGCTTCCTGGCACACCGTCAGCAGCCGTACTGGTGCTGGCCTTTGTGCTCGGCCTGGTCGAGCCGGTGTTCTCCGGTGCCCGGGCGGCGACCCTGCCCGACGTGCTGCCGGGGCCGGTCTACGTGCCCGGGCGCAGCCTGATGCGGCTGGTCAGCCAGGGCGCCCAGATGGGCGGATTCGCGCTCAGCGGCGTGCTGCTGACGGTGGCTTCGCCGAGCGCGATCCTGCTGGGCAACGCGGTCAGCTTCCTGGTCTCGGCGGTGCTGCTGCAGTTCGGCACCCGGGAGCGGACCGTCGAGTCCGTCAAGGACGCGCCCCGGCCGGCCCTGCTGAAGGACTCGCTGGGCGGGCTCGGCGCGGTCATGAAGGTCCGGCCGCTGCGCCGGGTGCTGCTGCTGGGCTGGGCGGTGCCGATGCTCGGGGTCGCCCCCGAGGCGCTCGCGGTGCCGTACGCGGGCATACTCGGCGCGGGCAGCGTCGGAGCCGGGCTCCTGCTGACCGCGAACCCGATCGGCACCGTGCTGGGCGAGTTGCTGAGCAACTGGCGGCTCTCGGCGGCCACCCAGGTCCGGGTGATCGCGCCCGCCGCCGCGCTGGTCTTCCTGCCGCTGGTGTTCTTCCTGTTCAGCCCCGGGGTGGCGCTGACCGCCGTGCTGCTGGTGGTCTCCGGGCTCGGCTCCAGCTTCCACCTGGGCCAGGACCGGGTGCTGCTGGAGGTGGCCCCCGAGCACCTGCGGGCCAGGGCACTGAGCATCCAGACCGCCGGCCTGATGTTCTGGCAGGGCCTCGGCTTCGCGGCGGCCGGTGCCGCCGCCGAGTTCGTCTCGCCCACCGTGGTGATCCCGGTGACGGCGGGCCTCGGCCTGCTGGCCGTCCTGCTGCTCGCGGACCGGGCGAAGTCGCGTGCCACCGCCGAGACCGCCGAGAGCCAGACCGCTGAAGGAGTGCACTGATGTCCGAGACCGAGCGCTGGCAGTCCCGGCTCCGGGCGGCCCGGGTCGGCCTGCCGGTCTGGGCCAGGGACCGGCCGGAACGCTGCGTCTACCGGTCCAACGCCACCGGTACCTGGGAGATCCACGCCTGGGACCGGTCGACCGACACCCACCGGCAGGTCACCCGGCGCCCGAACGGGACCCTCACCGGCACCATCGACCCGAGCGGCCGGTGGCTGTGGTGGTTCGCCGACACGGACGGCGACGAGTTCGGCGTCTGGATGCGCCGCCCGTTCGACGGGGAGACCGACGAGCCGGCGGTGCCGGGCCTGGAGCCGGCCTACCCGGCGGGGCTTGCGCTCGGCGCGGACGGCCTCGCGGTGATCGGCCGCACCGGCAGGGCCGGCAGCGAGGTCCAGCTCTGCCGCGACGGCGCCGACCCGGTCACGCTGTACCAACACCGGGAGGACGCCCAGGTGGTGGCGCTCTCCGCCGACGACTCGCTGGTCGCGATCGGGCACAGCGAGCACGGCGACAGCCGGCACCCCGCGCTGCGGGTGCTCGCCGTCGACGGCTCGACGGTCGCCGAGCTCTGGGACGGCGCCGGGCTCGGGCTCAAGGGTTTCGGCTTCGCCCCCGTCCCGGGCGACCCGCGGCTGCTGGTCGAGCACGAGCGCCGCGGCCGGCCCGAACTGCTGGTCTGGGACACCGTCAGCGGGGCCCAGCGCGAGCTGGTCCTCGACCTGCCCGGTGAGACCGGCGCCGACTGGTACCCAACCGGCGACGCGCTGCTGATCTCGCACTCCCACCACGCCAGGGACGAGCTCTACCGGTACGACCTGACGAGCGGTCAGCTGACCCGGATCCCGACCCCGCGCGGGACGATCGGCTCCGCCACGGTCCGGGCCGCGGCCGTCCGCCCGGACGGCAGCATCGAGTTCGCCTGGTCCTCCGCCGCCGAGCCGCACGTGATCCGGTCGACCGCCGGGCACGTGGTGCTCGCCCCGCCCGGTCCGGCCGCGCCGCCGTCGGTGCCGGTCGAGGACGCCTGGATCGAGGGCCCCGGCGGTCCGGTGCACGCCCTGATCTCCAAGCCACGGGGCGGCGCGGCGCCGTACCCCTGCGTCTTCGAGGTGCACGGCGGCCCGACCGGGTACGACGCCGACGCCTTCGACCCGCTGGTGGCGGCCTGGGTGGACCACGGGTTCGCCGTGGTCCAGGTCAACTACCGAGGCTCGACCGGCTACGGGTCGGCCTGGCGGGACGCCATCGAGGGCCGGCCGGGACTCACCGAGTTCGAGGACGTCAAGGCCGTCCGGGACTGGGCGGTCGCCACCGGCCTGGCCGACCCGGAGCAGCTGGTGCTGGCCGGGCGGTCCTGGGGCGGCTACCTGACCCTGCTCGGGCTCGGGCTGCACCCGGGCGACTGGACCGTGGGCATCAGCAACGCGCCGGTCGCCGACTACCTGACCGCCTATCAGGACGAGATGGAGGCGCTCAAGGCGTACGACCGGTCCCTGTTCGGCGGTTCGCCCGAGGAGGTGCCCGAGCGCTACCTGGCCTCCTCGCCGCTCAGCTACGTCGAGTCGGTGTCGGTGCCGGTGCTGGTGATCGCGGGGGAGAACGACCCGCGCTGCCCGATCCGGCAGATCGACAACTACGTGCACCGGCTGGCCGAGCTGGGCAAGGAGCACGAGGTGTACCGCTACGACGCGGGCCACGGTTCGCTGGTCGCGGCCGAGCGGGTCAGGCACCTGGCGGCGACCATCGGCTTCGCCCGCAAGCACCTCGGCATGAGCTGAGCGGCAGGTGCCCTAGGCTCGGCCGGGTGAGCACTCAACTGGGTTTCCCCGAGCTGGTCGGCGCCGCGACCGGGATCGGTTCCTTGCCGGGCACGGACGCGCGGGAGGCGGCGAAGACCGCCGTCGGCGCGCTGGAGTTCCTGCCGCATCTGCCGGAGCTGCCCGCGCGCGGGCCCGGGGCGGACATGATCGGGCGCGGGGCGGGCCTGCTGGTCGAGCTGTTCGCGCAGACCGAGCCGAGCGGCTGGCGGTTCGCCGACCGGCCCGGGCGGGACACCAAGCGGGCGCACTCCTGGCTGGGCGAGGACCTGGACGCGCTGGAGGAGTTCACCCAGGGGTACCAGGGCGCGCTGAAGGTGCAGGCGGTCGGGCCGTGGACGCTGGCCGCCTCGATCGAACTGCGCAGCGGCGAGAAGGCGTTGCGCGACCCGGGCGCCTGCCGGGGGATCGCCGAGTCGCTCACCGAGGGGCTGCGCCGGCACCTCGAGGACGTCCGGCGGCGGATCCCCGGCGCACAGGTGGTGCTCCAGCTGGACGAGCCCTCGCTGCCCGCCGTGCTGGCCGGTGACGTGAAGACCGCGAGCGGCTTCCAGCGGCTGCGCTCGGTGGACCGGCAGGTCGCCGAGGAGGTGCTGCGGAGCGTGATCTCGGCGCTGGACGCGCCCGTCGTGGTGCACAGCTGCGCGCCCGAGGTGCCGATCCCGCTGCTGCGCCGGGCCGGGGTGGCCGGGATCTCGCTGGACTTCGGTCTGCTGACGGAGCGTGAGGACGACGAGATCGGCGAGGCGGTCGAGGCCGGCACGGTGTTCCTCGCCGGTGTGGTGCCCTCCAGCGACCGGGGAATGACGGACCCGGCCGGTAGTGTCCAGGGTGTCAGGACGTTGTGGCGCAGGTTGGGGCTGTCCCCGGAGCTGCTGGGCCGCCGGGTGCTGGTGACACCGACCTGCGGGTTGGCGGGGGCTTCGCCCGCGTACGCGCGGACGGCGCTGTCACTCAGCGCGAGGGCGGCCCAGAGCCTGGTGGACAACCCGGAGTAGAAGCTGGGAGGACGCGGTGGCGGTCGAGGGCTGGGAGGACGTTCCGGCGGAGGTGCGCAGGCGCCACGCGGAGCTGGCGGCCGAGGTCGAGGAGCACCGCGTCCGGTACTACGAGCAGGACGCCCCGACCGTCACCGACGCCGAGTTCGACCGGCTGATGCGGGAGTTGGAGGCGATCGAGGCCGGGCACCCGGTGCTGGTCACGCCCGACTCCCCGACCCAGAAGGTCGGCGGCGCGGTCACCGAGCAGTTCGCCGAGGTGGAGCACCGCGAGCGGCTGCTCAGCCTGGACAACGCGATGGACGACGAGGAGCTGGCCGCCTGGGCCGACCGGGTGGCCCGCGAGCTGGACGGGCTCGAGTACCACTACCTGTGCGAGCTCAAGGTGGACGGCCTGGCCGTCAACCTCACCTACGAGCACGGCCGACTGGTGCAGGCCGCCACCCGGGGCACCGGCCGGGTCGGCGAGGACATCACCGCCAACGTCCGCACCATCAAGGAGATCCCGCACCAGCTCAAGGGCGAGCAGATCCCCGCCCTGGTGGAGATCCGCGGCGAGGTCTACCTGCCGACCGAGGCGTTCGCCGAGCTGAACGCCTCGCTGGCGGCGGAGAACGAGCGCCGTCAGGCGGTCAACGAGCAGCGCGAGCAGGAGGGCAAGCGCCCCGGCGCCCTGCTCAGGCTGTTCGCCAACCCCCGGAACGCGGCGGCCGGTTCGCTCCGCCAGAAGGACCCGCTGGTCACCGCCTCCCGTCCGCTGCACATGGTGGTGCACGGCATCGGCGCCCGCGAGGGCTTCGACATCGACTGCCAGTCGCACGCCTACCAGCTGCTGCACGACTGGGGCCTGCCGACCGCCCGGCACAACCGGGTGGTGGGCACGCTGGACGAGGTGCGCGCCTTCATCGCGCAGTTCGGCGAGCAGCGGCACTCGGTCGAGCACGAGATCGACGGCGTGGTCGTCAAGGTGGACGAGATCCCGCTGCAGGGCAGGCTCGGCGCCACCTCCAAGTCGCCGCGCTGGGCGATCGCCTGGAAGTACCCGCCGGAGGAGGTCAACGGGAGGCTCGCCAAGATCGAGGTCGGCATCGGCCGCACCGGCCGGGCCACCCCGTACGCGGTGCTGGCCGAGCCGGTCAAGGTCGCGGGCTCGATGGTGCAGTACGCCACGCTGCACAACCAGGACGTGGTCAAGGCCAAGGGCGTGCTGATCGGCGACACCATCGTGCTGCGCAAGGCCGGGGACGTGATCCCGGAGATCCTCGGCCCGGTCGAGGAGCTGCGGGACGGCTCCGAGCAGCCGTTCGAGATGCCGACGCACTGCCCCGAGTGCGGCTCCGGGCTGCGCCCGATGAGCGAGGGCGACATCGACCTGCGCTGTCCGAACGCCCAGGGCTGCCCGGCCCAGATCCGGGAGCGGATCGCCTACCTCGGCGGCCGCGAGTCGCTGGACATCGAGGGGCTCGGGTACGTCGCCGCCACCGCGCTGACCCAGCCGCTGGAGCCCAAGCAGCCCCCGGTCACCAACGAGGGGGACATCTTCGGCCTGACCATGGAGCAGCTGCTGCCGATCAGGGTCCGGGTGCTGGAGCCGAAGACCGGGATGCCCAAGCTGGACGACAAGAGCGGCAAGGAGAAGGTGGTTCCCTTCTTCGCCAATCTCAAGGGCGAGCCGAAGAAGTCCGCCACCGTGCTGCTGGAGAACCTGGAGAAGGCCAAGGACCGGCCGCTCTGGCGCTTCCTGAACGGTCTGTCGATCCGTCATGTCGGCCCGGTCGCCGCCCAGGCGCTGGCCAGGGAGTTCCGCGACCTGGACTTGATCTTCGCCGCGACCGAGGAGGAGCTGGCCGCCGCCGAGGGGGTCGGCCCGATCATCGCCCGGGCGATCAAGGAGTGGCACGAGGAGGAGTGGCACCGGGAGATCCTGGTGAAGTGGCGCGCCGCCGGGGTCCGCTTCGTCGAGGAGAGCACCGGGGACGAGGGCCCCCGCCCGCTGGAGGGCCTGACCGTGGTGGTCACCGGCACGCTGGCCGGGCACACCAGGGACGGCGCCAAGGAGGCGCTGACCTCGCGCGGGGCCAAGGTCACCGGCTCGGTGTCGAAGAAGACCGACTTCGTGGTGGCCGGTGACAACCCCGGGTCGAAGTACGACAAGGCGGTCCAACTCGGGCTCGCGGTGCTGGACGACGCCGGGTTCGCCGTCCTGCTGGCGGAGGGGCCCGAGGCGGCCCGGGCCCACCTGGGGATCGAGCCCGCCGAGCCGGTCGAGGAGGCCCCGGCCGAGAGCTGATGCTCCGTTACCTTCCTGATGCCTCGTCAGCGGGGTCTGTCCGAAAGAAACCGGGCATTCTGTCAGTGTGCGGCATCCCGAAAGGATGTTCCGGCTTCGGCGTGTCCAGGGTTGTCCGAAAGTCCGCCTTACCGGTCGGACACCGGCTTACCCTTAGGGCGACACTGTGTCAGCAGGGGCGGTCGGCACCGGGGTTGCAGCCGGTACCAGCGGGGACGCCCCGGTTCGCTGACGCCTGCCGGCACTCCGGGTGTCGCACCGAAAGGCGGCCTGACGGGGCGGGCCCGACGGAGGACAGGCTTATGGATCGTACGACCGGCGGCGCGCCCACACGCCCGCCGCAGGGGGTGGCAGGTGCGGTCCTGCTGCTCGGCGTGCTGTTGGCCGGCGCGGCGCCGCTCATCCCGCTCGCCGTCCTGGTGTACCGGCACGAGCCCGAGCTGTTACCGCTGTTCGCGGTGCCGCTGGCGGTGCTGGTGGCCGCCTGGCGGATCGCCCGGGACCGGGCGCGGGACCAGCTCACCGACCCGCTGACCGATCTGCCGAACCGTCATGCCCTGCTGCTGGCCGCCCAGGAGGCGATCGCCGAGCACGGCGGCGACCAGGACTGGAACGTCGGCCTGATCCTGCTCGACCTGGACCGGTTCAGGTCGCTCAACGACGCGCTCGGCCACACCGCGGGGGACCGGCTGCTGGTGCACATCGCCCGCCGCCTGCACCGGGCGCTCCGCTCGGGCACCCACAACCCCGGCCGGGACGACCCGGACGACGTGTTCTCCAGCCTGCCGCCGCCGGTCCAGCAGAGCCTGCGCCCGGTGGTGGCCCGGATGGGCGGCGACGAGTTCGCCGTCCTGCTGCCCGGGGTCGGCCGCCCTGACACCCTGGAGCGGGTCGCCAAGGCGCTGATCGCCGAACTCGCCGCGCCGATCCGGCTGGACGGGCTGCTGCTGGTGCTGGAGGCCAGCGCCGGGGTGTGCGTCTACCCGGCGCACGCCCAGGACGCCGAGGCGCTGCTCCGCCGGGCCGACGTGGCGATGGCGCACGCCCAGCGCCGGCGGACCGGGGTCGAGCAGTACGACGAGACCCGGGACCTCGACACGCCGTACCGGATCGGCCTGCTGGGTGACCTGCGGCGGGCCCTGGAGACCAACGAGGTCCAGCTGCACTACCAGCCGAAGGTCGCCTTCGACGGCCGGGTGGTCGGCCTGGAGGCACTGCTCCGCTGGGAGCGGCCCGGTCAGGGCCGGGTGCCGCCGGACGAGTTCATCGGCCTGGCCGAGTCCAGCGGTCTGATGCCCCGGCTGACCGACTACGTGCTGGAGTCGGCGGTCGGCCAGCTGGCGATCTGGCGCTCGCAGGGCCTGGAGGTCCAGGTCGCGGTCAACGTCTCGCCCCGGGACGTGCTCAACCCCGGCTTCGCCGACCGGGTGGCCGGTCACCTCACCCGGCATCAGGTGCCCGCCGCCGCACTCCAGCTGGAGATCACCGAGCGGCTGCTGCTGGACGACTCCCGGCTGGCCGCCGACACCCTGGCCGAGCTGCGCCGGTACGGGGTCGGCATGTCGCTGGACGACTTCGGCACCGGCCACTCCTCGCTGGTGCGGCTGCGCTCGCTGCCGGTCGGCGAGCTGAAGATCGACCGGTCCTTCGTCTCCCGGATGGTGGCCGACGACCACGACGCGGCGGTGGTCCGCTGCTCGGTCGAGCTGGCCCACTCGCTCGGCCTGACCGTGGTGGCCGAGGGCGTCGAGGACGACGAGACCTGGGAGCGGCTGCACAGCATGGGCGTGGACGCGGTGCAGGGCTGGCTGGTCTCCGCCGCCCTCCCGGCCGACCAGGCCACCGCCTGGCTGATGGTGCACCGCACCGGCGCACCGGCGGTCGAGCTGCTCGCCCCGCCGCCGGCCCTGCCGCCGGTGCCGGCCCCGACCACCCCTCAGTAGCCCGCCGCGACACCGCTCCGACGCCCGTCCTGACATATGTCGGGACGGGCGTCGGCCGTGCTCCCCCTAGGATGGGCTCGACAGACAGAGGACGGGCACGTCGCCATCAGCCCGCCCGACCAGAACTCACCTTGAGGATCGCTGCATGCCTGGCATCACGCGCGAGGAGGTCGCCCACCTCGCCCGGCTGTCGCGTCTGGAGCTGCAGGCCGAAGAGCTGGACCACTTCGCCGAGCAGCTCGACGTGATCATCGGCGCGGTCGCCCGCGTTTCCGAGGTCGCCGGACAGGACGTCCCGCCGACCTCCCACCCGCTGCCGCTGACCAACGTCATGCGCGCCGACGTGGTGCGACCGTCGCTCACCCCCGAGCAGGCGCTGGCCGGCGCCCCCGCCGTCGAGGAGCAGCGTTTCCGCGTGCCGCAGATCCTCGGGGAGGACTGATCACCATGACCGAACTGATCAAGCGCACGGCCGCCGAGACGGCCGCCGCCATCGCCTCCGGCGAGGTCTCCGCCGTCGAGGTCGCCCAGGCCCACCTGGACCGGATCGACGCCGTCGACAAGAAGGTCAACGCCTTCCTGCACGTGGACACCGAGGGCGCGCTGAGCGCCGCCCGCGCGGTGGACGAGAAGCGCGCCAAGGGCGAGGTGCTCGGCCCGCTGGCCGGCGTCCCGCTCGCGCTCAAGGACGTCTTCACCACCAAGGGCGTGCCGACCACCTGCGGCTCGAAGATCCTCGAAGGCTGGATCCCGCCGTACGACGCCACCCTGACGACCCGTCTGAAGGACGCGGGCGTGGTCATCCTCGGCAAGACCAACATGGACGAGTTCGCGATGGGCTCCTCCACCGAGAACTCGGCCTACGGCCCGACCGGCAACCCCTGGGACCTCTCCCGGATCCCCGGCGGCTCCGGCGGCGGCTCGGCGGCGGCGCTGGCCGCGTACCAGGCCCCGCTGGCAATCGGCACCGACACCGGCGGCTCGATCCGTCAGCCCGGCGCCGTCACCGGCACCGTGGGCGTAAAGCCGACCTACGGTTCGGTCTCCCGCTACGGCCTGGTCGCGTTCTCCTCCTCGCTGGACCAGGGCGGCCCGTGCGCCCGTACGGTGCTGGACACCGCGCTGCTGCACGAGGCGATCGCCGGCTACGACCCGCTGGACTCCACCTCGATCGACGCGCCGGTGCCGGCCGTGGTCGAGGCCGCCAAGCGCGGCGAGGTCCGCGGCATGCGGATCGGCGTGGTCAAGGAGTTCGCGGGCGAGGGCTACCAGGCCGGCGTGATGCAGCGCTTCAACGAGTCGGTCGAGCTGCTCCGTGAGCTCGGCGCCGAGATCGTCGAGGTCTCCTGCCCGTCCTTCACCCTGGCGCTGCCCGCCTACTACCTGATCGCGCCCAGCGAGGCCAGCTCCAACCTGGCCCGCTTCGACGCGATGCGGTACGGCCTGCGGGTCGGCGACGACGGCACCCGCTCGGCCGAGGACGTCACCGCCCTCACCCGTGAGGCGGGCTTCGGCGCCGAGGTCAAGCGCCGGATCATCCTCGGCACCTACGCCCTCTCCTCGGGCTACTACGACGCGTACTACGGCTCGGCCCAGAAGGTCCGCACCCTGATCTCGCGCGACTTCGACGCCGCCTTCGCCGGTGTCGACGTGCTGATCTCGCCGACCACCCCGACCACCGCCTTCCCGATCGGCGAGCGCGCCGACGACCCGATGGCGATGTACCTGGCCGACCTCTGCACGATTCCGTCGAACCTCGCGGGCAACGCGGCCATGTCGCTGCCCTGCGGCCTCGCGCCGGAGGACAATCTCCCGGTCGGCCTGCAGATCATCGCCCCCGCGATGGCGGACGACCGCCTGTACCGCGTGGGCGGCGCCGTCGAGGCCGCACTCAACGACAAGTGGGGACACCCCCTGCTGGAGGAGGCACCGGCACTGTGAGCAGCATCGCGAAGGCCAAGGGGTTCAAGAACTCGAAGCCGGGTCTCTGGCTGTCCATCGGGACGAGCGCCTTCGGCGCGGTCTCGATCGTCAAGGACGTCAAGAAGGCCCGCGGCGAGAACGACACCCTCAAGCTGATCAACGCCCTGGTCGGCGCCGCCGCGCTGATCACCGGCACCGCACTCCTCGTCCGTGAGCTCAAGCGGCTCGGTGACGACGACGTGCTGCTGGGCTGACGGACCTCCAAGACTCAACTGAAGGGGACGCTGTGAGCGTCATTAGCCTGGTCTCGTACGAGGACGCACTTGCCTCGTACGACCCGGTGATGGGCCTTGAGGTCCATGTCGAGCTGGGTACCAAGACCAAGATGTTCTGCGGCTGCTCGACCGAGCTGGGCGCCGAGCCCAACTCGCAGACCTGCCCGACCTGCCTCGGCCTGCCGGGCTCGCTGCCGGTGGTCAACGCGATCGGTGTGGAGTCGGCGATCAAGATCGGTCTCGCGCTGAACTGCGAGATCGCCGAGTGGTGCCGGTTCGCCCGGAAGAACTACTTCTACCCGGACATGCCGAAGAACTTCCAGACCTCGCAGTACGACGAGCCGATCGCCTTCAACGGCTACCTCGACGTGCAGTTGGAGGACGGTTCGACCTTCCGGGTCGAGATCGAGCGCGCCCACATGGAGGAGGACACCGGCAAGTCCTCGCACATCGGCGGCGCGACCGGCCGGATCCACGGCGCCTCGCACTCGCTGCTGGACTACAACCGGGCCGGCATCCCGCTGATCGAGATCGTCACCAAGCCGATCGAGGGCGCGGGCGAGCGGGCTCCGGAGGTGGCGAAGGCGTACGTGGCCGAGCTGCGTGAGCTGATCAAGGCGCTGGACGTCTCCGAGGCCCGGATGGACAAGGGCCAGATGCGCTGCGACGTGAACCTGTCGCTGCGTCCGCACGGCCGGGAGAAGTTCGGCACCCGCTCGGAGACCAAGAACGTCAACTCGCTGCGCAGCGTGGAGCGGGCGGCCCGGTTCGAGATCCGCCGGCACGCCACGGTGCTCGACGACGGCGGCACGATCGTCCAGGAGACCCGGCACTTCCACGAGGAGGACGGCTCCACCACGGCCGGCCGGATCAAGGACAACGCCGAGGACTACCGGTACTTCCCGGAGCCCGACCTGGTCCCGATCGCGCCCTCGCGCGAGTGGGTCGAGGAGCTGCGGGCCGGACTGCCCGAGCTGCCCCGGGTCCGCCGGGCCCGGCTGCAGGGCGAGTGGGGCCTGTCCGACAAGGACATGCAGTCGGTGCTCAACGCCGGCGCGGTCCAGCCGATCCTGGACACCATCGAGGCCGGCACCACCGCCGAGCAGGCCCGGAAGTGGTGGATGGGCGAGGTGGCGCGCAACGCCAACGAGACCGGCACCGAGCTGAGCGAGCAGCCGATCACCCCGGTCCAGGTCGCCCGGATCGCCGCGCTGGTCGCGGAGGGCAAGCTGAACGACAAGCTGGCCAAGCAGGTCATCGCGGCCGTGCTGGCCGGCGAGGGCGAGCCGGACGCGGTGATCGAGGCCCGCGGCCTGGCCGTGGTCTCGGACGACTCCGCGCTCGGCGCGGCGGTCGACCAGGCGATCGCCGAGAACGGCGCGATCGCCGACAAGATCCGGGACGGCAAGATCGCCGCCGTCGGTGCCCTGGTCGGCGCGGTCATGAAGACCACCCGCGGCCAGGCCGACGCCGCGAAGGTCAAGGACATGATCTTCGCGAAGCTCGGGGTCACCCCCGAGTAAGCAGGGGTACCTAGGCCGTTCGCGACCGCCCGCTCCGTACCTACGGAGCGGGCGGTCGTCGTCTAAGGACCTGACGGCCCGGAACATGCGGCATGCTCCCGATGTGATGACCCCCCTCAGCGGAGGAAGCTCTTAGCAGGACGAAGGACCGGCCGACCGAGGCCGGGACGGTCCGCCGAGAAGGGGGCACCACCATGCTGGAGTACGAGCTGATCCAGGCCCGTTCGCAGGAGCTGCAGCGTCTGGCACGGCACGAGGCACTGGTCCGGGAGGCGCTGGACGCGGTGCAGCGCGAAGGCCGCCCGAGCCTGCGCAGCGGCCTGCGGAGAGCACTGCAAAACCGCCGGGTACGGGCCCTCAGTCCGGCCCCGCAGCTCCGCCAGAGCTGAACCCTCCCGTGCCCGGGGGGTACGAATGCTGACAGACCCTCACAGCCCGGCCGCCGCCCGTCCGAACAGCGAGATATCCGCTCGGACGGTGTCGGCGGCCTGTGGCATGCTCGGCGCCATGGAGCAGATATCGGTGAGCCCGGTCTTCGTCGGACGCGGCACCGAGATCGGCACCCTGGACACCGCGTTGCGCCGGGCCGCGGCCGGCCAGCCGCAGGCCGTGCTGATCGGCGGCGAGGCCGGGGTCGGCAAGACCAGGCTGATCGAGGAGTTCCTGACCGCCGCCTGCGGGCCCGGCGTGGTCACCACCCTGGGCGGCTGCCTGGAGGTCGGGGCCGAGGGGCTGCCGTACGCGCCGCTGACCACCGCACTGCGGCGCCTGCACCGGAGCCTGGGGGCCGAGCTGGAGCGGGCGGCGCAGGGCATGGAGGGTCATCTCACCCGGCTGCTGCCGGAGTTCGGCGCGGACGACGCCGAGCCCAACGACGAGTTCAGCCGGGCCCGGCTGTTCGAGCACGTCGCCCGGCTGTTCGAGCGGCTCGCCGTCGACCGGACGATCGTGCTCGCGATCGAGGACCTGCACTGGTCCGACCGGTCCACCCGGGAGCTGCTCACCTACCTGATCCGCACCCTGCACCGGGCCCGGGTGCTGATCGTCGCCACCTACCGCTCCGACGACCTGCACCGCAGGCACCCGCTGCGCCCGTTCCTGGCCGAGCTGGACCGGCTGCGCACCGTCCAGCGGGTGGAGCTGTGCCGGTTCGCCCGGCGCGAGGTGGCCGCCCAGCTGGCCGGCATCCTGGGCACCGCGGCCCCCGACCGGCAGCTGGTGGACCGGATCCACCGCCGCTCCGAGGGCAACCCGTTCTTCGTCGAGGAGTTGGCCACCGCCCACCAGGACGGCTGCGACACCGGGCTCACCGACTCGCTCCGCGACCTGCTGCTGGTCCGGGTCGAGGCGCTGCCGGACGAGACCCAACGGGTGCTCAGGATCGCCGCCGAGGGCGGCTCGCTGGTCGAGCACGCCCTGTTGGAGGCGGTGCTGGACGAGGGCGAGGACGTCCTGATCGACGCGCTGCGGAACGCCGTCGGGGTCAACGTGCTGCGCCCGGACAGCGACGGCGACGGCTACCGGTTCCGGCACGCGCTGGTCCGCGAGGCGATCTCGGACGACCTGCTGCCCGGCGAGCGGTACCGGATCAACCGCAGGTACGCCACCGCGCTGGAGCAGGACGGCTCACTGGTCTGCGGCAACGGCCGGGCCGCCCGGCTGGCCAACTACTGGTACCACGCGCACGACCCGGGCCGGGCCCTGCCGACGGCGCTGGAGGCCGCCAGGGCGGCCCGGCGGCGGAACGCCTTCGCCGAGCAACTCGGCATGCTGGAGCGGGCGCTGGAGCTCTGGGACGAGGTCTCCGAGGAGGTCTGCCGGGAGAACCTGCGGCCCGCCGACTGGGCCGGCACCTATCCGCCCTGCGGCCACGACGACGGCGCCTGCCGGCAGCTGCACCTGGTCGACGTCCTCGCCGAGGCGGTGCTGGCGGCCCGCCGGGCGGGCGACCGCGACCGCGGCCTTAGCCTGGCCAAGCGGGCCTTCAAGCTGCTGGACGAGGAGACCGAGCCGGAGCGCGTCGCCTGGTTCCGGATCCAGCGCGCGCTGATGCTCGGTCACCTCCGGCGCAGCGGCAGCGACGAGGAGATCGAGCGGGCCCAGCGGCTGGTGGCCGGGCTGCAGCCGTCCCCGGTGCAGGCCGAGGTGTTCGCCCTGGCCGCCAGCCACGCGATGCTCGGCGACCCGGTCGAGGCCGACCTGGAGCTGGCCGAGCGGGCTGCCGCGATCGCCCGCGAGGTCGGTGCCCACGCGGTCGAGCAGCACGCCCGGATGACCATGGGCACGCTGTCCGTCTACTTCGGCGAGCCGGCCGCCGGTCTCGCCATGCTCGCCGACGCGGTCGAGCGGATCCGGCGCACCGGCCCGGTGGACGTGCTCTGCCGGGGGCTGAACAACCTGTCCAGCCTGGTGCTCGGCCTGGGCCGGGCGGCGGAGGCCGAGGCGTTCGCCCGCGAGGGCCTGGAGGTCGCCCGGAGCAACGGGCTGCTCGGCCACATCGGGGCCCTGCTGACCGGGAACCTGGTCGAGGCCCTGCTGGCGCTCGGCCGCCCGGCCGAGGCCGAGCAGCTGCTGACCGACTGGGAGTGCCACCCGGCGGGCAGCAACTACCACGCCTTCCTCGGCCGGCTGCGGGCCGAACTCTCCCTGGACCAGGGCGATCTGGCGACCGCCGAGGAGTACCTGGAGCGGGCCAGGGTGGCCGGCCGGCAGGTCAGGCAGACCCAGCACGACCTGCCGATGGCCCGGCTGGCGATGCGGATCGAGGCCAGGGCCGGGCGGCCCCTGCGGGCCAGGGCCGAACTCCTCGCCGTACTCGACCGGTTGGCCGAGCGTCCGCCCGGTCCCGGCTTCGCGGACGGCTGTCTGTACGGGCTGTTGCCGGTACTGGTGGAGGGCGCGTCCGGGGAGGCCGACTCGCGGGGTGCGGCGGCGGCCGACCTGGGGCGTCCGGTGGTGCTGGCGCGGATCGCCGAGGTGGCGGCCCGACTGCGGCCCCGGACGGCGCTGCACCGGAGCTGGGCGGCGCTGCTGGCCGCCGAGCTGGCCCGCGCGGAGGGCAAGGACACCCCCGAGCAGTGGGCCGAGGTGGTCGGCCTGCTGCGCGACACCGGCCTCGGCTGCCCGCTCGGCCAGGCGCTCTACCGGCAGGCCGAGTCGCTGCTGACGGTCGGCCGCCGGGAGGCCGCGGTCGAGCCGCTGCGCGAGGTCCAGGCACTGGCGACGGCCGGTCTCTACCTGCGGCAGGACATCGGCCAGCTGACCGCCCGGGCCGGGCTCTCGCTGGCCGCGCCCCCGGCGGCGGTCGCCCGGCCGGCCCAACCGGCCGAGCCCGCCGACCAGTTCGGCCTCACCCCGCGCGAGCGGGACGTGCTGCACCGCCTGGCCCAGGGGCGGACCAACCGGCAGATCGCCGAGGAGCTCTACATCTCCCCGAAGACCGCCAGCGTGCACGTCTCCAACATCCTGGCGAAGCTCTCGGTGGGCAGCCGTGGCGAGGCCGCCGCCCTGGCGCACCGGCTGCACCTGCTCGGCGCCTGACCCGCCGTCAGCCACCGCCCGGGCGGGTGCGTGCCCCGTACGCCCCCGTGGTGCGCTACGGCCAACCGGGGCGATCCCGTCAAGAGTGGGACACAACGCCACCCGGGCCCCATTACTCTAAGTTGAGTGTGCGTGTCATTCAGTGACGGAAGTGGTGTAAGGTCCCGAGAGGGAACACCGGCAAGGCGTGGGGGAGAGGTCGAGTGAACTTCCACCCGCGCCGCCTCCCCGGCCTGCTACTGGTGCTGCTCTGCCTCGGGTACGCCCTGGGCGCCGCCGTCGGCTGGGGGTCGCCGGAACTCGCACTGTTCATGGGCGACTTCGGGCTGGCCGGGGCGGCGCTGGCCGCTGCGATCTCCTGTCTGCTGCACGCCTGCGCGGCCGATGGCCCGGCCCGGCCCGCCTGGCTGCTGTTCGGCCTGTCCTCCTCGATGGTGGCGATCGGCAACGGCACCTGGGGCTGGTACGAGGTGGTGCTCGGCACCACGCTGCCGGAGGGTTCGCCCGCCGAGTACGCCTTCCTGCTGTTCGCCCCGCTCGCCATCATCGGCCTGACCGTGCTGGCCCAGCGGCCCCGGACGGCGGCCGGCTGGCTCTGCCTGCTGCTGGACGGCTGGCTGGTGGCCGGCTCGCTGTTCACCCTCAGCTGGAGCCTGGCGCTCGGCCGGGTCGCGGCGGGCGAGGGCGAGGACCCACTCCGGCTGGCGCTCAACCTGGCCTACCCCGTGCTGGACATCCTGCTGGTCAGCCTGGTGGTCGGGCTCCGCTTCCGCGGCCGGGACGGCAACCGGGCCGCCGTGCACACCGCGATGGTCGGCCTGGCCGTCACGGTGGTCTGCGACGCGCTCTTCACCTCGCCCGCGCTGCGCAGCAGTTACCACTCCGGCGAGCTGCTGGACGCGGGCTGGTTCGCCGGCAGCGTGCTGCTCGCCTGGGCGCCCTGGGCTTCCCGCGGCCGGTTCGCCCCGAGCCGCGAGCACCCCTCGGTCGGCGGCGCGCCCCGCCGCCGGGTCTCCTCCACCTTCAGCGCGCTCACCCCGTACGTCGCGGCGGCGGTCTGCACCGCGGGCATCCTCTACAACGCGCTGGGCGGCCACGCGCTGGACCGGGTGGTGCTGGCCTCGGCCTGCACCGTCGGCCTGGCGCTGATCGTCCGGCAGGGCGTGATACTCCTCGACAACCTCTCGCTGACCCAGGAACTCGCCCAGAAGGAGGCGCACTTCCGCTCCCTGGTGCAGGGCTCCAGCGACGTGATCATGATCGCCGGCGGCAGCGGTGTGCTCTCCTACGTCAGCCCCGCCTCGATCGGCGTCTACGGGCGGGATCCGGAGGAGCTGGTCGGCGGCAACCTGCTCAACCTGGTGCACCCCGAGGACGTCGACCGGGTGCTCCGCGAGGTCCGGCGGCTGATGGCCGACCGGCCGGTGCGCCGGGAGGGCGCCGGTGAGCCCTCGGCCCGGGTGGAGTGCCGGGTCCGCTCCGGCAACGACGAGTGGCTGCACGTCGAGTCGACGGTCAACCGGTACCGGGACGGGCTGATCCTGAACAGCCGGGACGTCACCGAACGGGTCATACTGCAGGCGCAGTTGCAGCACAACGCGTTCCACGACCCGCTCACCGACCTGCCGAACCGGGCGCTCTTCACCCAGCGGCTGCGCACCTCGCTGAGCTCGGTCGACGGGTACCCGGACGAGGCGACGGTGGCGGTGCTCTTCCTCGACCTGGACGGCTTCAAGGCGGTCAACGACAGCGCGGGCCACCAGGTCGGCGACGAGCTGCTGGTGCAGGCCGCCCGCCGGCTGCAGCACGCGGTCAGGTCCGGGGACACGGTGGCCAGGTTCGGCGGCGACGAGTTCGCCGCGCTGGTCCGCGGCCGACTCGGCCGGGCCCAGGTGCACGAGCTGGCCGAGCGGCTGCGCTCGGCGCTCTCCGAGCCGTACTGGATCGGCGGGGCCGAGCTCGGGGTGGCGGCCAGTATCGGCATCGCCTTCGCCGGCTGCGACCCCGACCCCGGTGTCGACCCGCAGGCCGCGGCGGACGAGCTGATGCGCAACGCCGACCTGGCGATGTACCGGGCGAAGTCCGAGGGCAAGGGCCGGGTGGTGCTCTACCACCCGGCGATGCGGGCCGAGTTGGACCGCCGCACCGAGCTGGAGGAGCGGCTCAGGGTGGCCGTCCAGGAGGGCTCCTTCACCCTGCTGCACCAGCCGGTGGTGGATTTGGCCACCGGCGCCGTCACCGGCGTCGAGGCGCAGGCCCGCTGGCGCTCGGCCCAGGGGCTGCTGCTCACCCCGGCGGAGTTCCTGCGCACCGCCGACCAGGGCGACGCGGCCACCAGGTTCGCCCGCTGGATGCTCCAGGAGACGGTCACCGCGGCCGCCCACCGGGTCGGTCCGCGGCTGGTGCCCGTCCCGGTCTCGATCCGGCTGTCGGCCCAGCGGCTGTGCGCGCCCGGCATGTACGAGGCGGTGGTCGCGGTGCTCAGGGAGACCGGCCTGCCCGCCGAGCTGCTGGTGATCGAGCTGGCCAGGACGGGTCCGGACGAGCACGCCGACGAGCTCGGCCGCCGACTCGCCGCGCTCCGGCGGCACGGCGTCTCCACCGCGGTGGCGGGCTTCGGCGCGGGTGGCGGCTCGCTCGGCACGCTGGCCCGGCTCCCGTTCGACGCGCTCAAGCTGGACCGCAGCCTGGTGCAGGACGTGGCCGACTCCCGGCTGACCCGCTCGCTGGCCGGGCACGCCCTCCGGCTGGCCCGCGACCTGGGCCTGGTGACCGGCGCCGAGGGGGTGGACCAGCCCCGGCAGGTGACCGCGCTGCAGGAGCTGGGGTGCCGCCAGGGGCAGGGTCTGGCCTTCGCCCAGCCGCTGGACGAGCACCGGCTGCGGCGGGCCCTGCTGCGCCGGGTCTACCCTCTCCCGAAGCAGGCGAACGGGCTCTCCGCGCGGCGCGCCTACCTGGCGGCGGACGCCCGATCGGGTGGCCGCCCGGAGCCCGGCGGCAGCCGGGTCGTGCACCATCAGAACGCCCCCGACCTGGCCGAACGCCGCCCGGCCCCCGGTCCGTCCTGGGGTCCGGGAGGGGGTCCGCATAGCGAGACGGCCGTCCCACCTGCTTGACATGCCCCACCGCCGGGGAGGAAGGTCGGTGCCATGCGCACCCGAATTCTCGTACTTGGCGGGCGCGTCGGCTGAGCGGGCCACCCCCCGCACGTGGAGACCGACGCGCCACCCCTCGCATGCCCTTGGCACGAGGGGTTTTTTGTTGCACTGGAACCGTCTGACAACGCAAGACCCCAGCCGAATCGCCCACTTGTCCCGGTACTCAACCGTCCGGGTGGACGATGGAGGCAGGACCGGCGACCGGCCCCCGACCCCAGGACCCTCACCTGACGGGGACGGCAGAACCCGAGAAGAGACAGGCAGATGACCGAGCACGCCGCCCCCCGCCGCGGGGACACCCCGGCCACCCACGCTCCTGCGCCCAGCGTCGTCGTGGAGACGATGACCGGCGCGCAGTCGCTCATCCGCTCCCTCGAGGCAGTGGGCGCGGACACCGTCTTCGGCATCCCGGGCGGCGCCATCCTCCCTGCCTACGACCCGCTGATGGACTCGCAGAAGGTCCGTCACATCCTGGTCAGGCACGAGCAGGGCGCGGGCCACGCGGCCACCGGCTACGCCCAGGCCACCGGCCGGGTCGGGGTCTGCATGGCCACCTCGGGCCCGGGCGCGACCAACCTGGTCACCCCGATCGCCGACGCGTACATGGACTCCGTCCCGATGGTGGCGATCACCGGCCAGGTCGCCTCCAAGGCGATCGGCACCGACGCCTTCCAGGAGGCGGACATCTGCGGCATCACGATGCCGATCACCAAGCACAACTTCCTGGTCACCGACCCGGCCGAGATCCCCCGGGTGATCGCCGAGGCGTTCCACATCGCCGCCACCGGCCGCCCCGGCCCGGTCCTGGTCGACATCGCCAAGGACGCGCTGCAGGCCACCACCACCTTCCGTTGGCCGGTGGAGACCTCGCTGCCCGGCTACCGGCCGGTCACCAAGCCGCACGCCAAGCAGATCCGCGAGGCCGCGAAGATGCTGGTCGCCGCCAAGCGCCCGGTGCTCTACGTCGGCGGCGGCGTGCACAAGGCGCAGGCCAGCGCCGAGCTGCGGATCCTGGCCGAGCTGACCGGCGCCCCGGTGGTCACCACCCTGATGGCGCTCGGCGTCTTCCCGGACAGCCACCCGCAGCACCTGGGCATGCCGGGCATGCACGGCTCGGTCCCGGCCGTCACCGCGCTGCAGAAGGCGGACCTGCTGTTCACCCTGGGCGCCCGCTTCGACGACCGGGTGACCGGCAAGCTGGACAGCTTCGCCCCGTACGCCAAGGTCGTGCACGCGGACATCGACCCGGCCGAGATCGGCAAGAACCGCCCGGTCGACGTGCCGATCGTCGGTGACGCCCGCGAGGTGCTGGCCGACCTGATCGTCGCCGTGCAGGCCGAGTTCGACGCCGGTCACAAGGGCGACTACGCGGACTGGTGGGTCAAGCTCAACCAGTGGAAGACCACCTACCCGCTGGGCTACGAGCCCGCCCCGAACGGCGAGTTGTCGCCGCAGCAGGTGATCGAGCGGATCGGGCAGCTGGTCGGCCCGGACGCGATCTACGCGGCGGGCGTCGGCCAGCATCAGATGTGGGCCTCGCAGTTCATCAACTACGAGAAGCCGGCCACCTGGCTGAACTCCGGCGGCGCGGGCACCATGGGCTACGCGGTGCCGGCCGCGATGGGCGCCAAGGCGGGCAAGCCGGACGTCCCGGTCTGGGCGATCGACGGTGACGGCTGCTTCCAGATGACCAATCAGGAACTGGTCACCTGCGCGCTGAACAACATCCCGATCAAGGTCGCCGTCATCAACAACGGCTCGCTGGGCATGGTCCGCCAGTGGCAGACCCTGTTCTACAACCAGCGCTACTCCAACACCGTGCTGCACGCGGGCCCCGAGCACGACGGCATCGCCGCCCCCGCCCAGGGCACCCGGATCCCGGACTTCGTGCTGCTCTCCGAGGCGATGGGCTGCGTCGGCCTGCGGTGCGAGCGCCCGGAGGACCTGGACGCGGTGATCAAGCAGGCGATGGAGATCAACGACCGCCCGGTGGTCATCGACTTCATCGTCCACCAGGACGCCATGGTCTGGCCGATGGTCGCCGCCGGCACCAGCAACGACGAGATCCTCGCCGCCCGGGACGTCCGCCCGGACTTCGGCGACGACCTCGACTGACGCCCCAGACCATCCGATAGAGAGTCATGACTATGTCCAAGCACACCCTCTCCGTCCTGGTCGAGAACAAGCCCGGCGTGCTCGCCCGCATCGCCGCCCTGTTCTCCCGTCGGGGTTTCAACATCGACTCGCTGGCCGTCGGCCCGACCGAGCACCCGGACATCTCCCGGATGACCATCGTGGTCAACGTGGAGGACCTCCCGCTGGAGCAGGTCACCAAGCAGCTGAACAAGCTGGTCAACGTGATAAAGATCGTCGAACTCGACCAGACCGCCGCCATCCAGCGCGAGTTGGTCCTGGTCAAGGTCCGGGCCGACGCCGAGTCGCGCTCGCAGATCGTCGAGATCGTCCAGCTGTTCCGGGCCAAGACGGTCGACGTCTCGCCCGACGCGGTGACCATCGAGGCCACCGGCAGCTCGGACAAGCTGGAGGCGATGCTCCGGATGCTGGAGCCGTACGGCATCAAGGAACTGGTCCAGTCCGGCCTGGTCGCGATCGGCCGCGGCGCCCGCTCGATCACCGACCGCTCGCTGCGCGCCCTCGACCGCAGCGCCTGACGATCAGTCGTCTCACACCCTGAAGCACTGCCCCACACCCCCGCCGGGTCCACGTACGGTAGGTACGCACCGGCATCACCACCACGCAAGGAGATGTGCCCCCGTGGCCGAGCTGTTCTACGAAGACGACGCCGACCTCTCGATCATCCAGGGCCGCAAGGTCGCTGTGATCGGCTACGGCAGCCAGGGCCACGCCCACGCGCTGTCGCTGCGTGACTCGGGCGTGGACGTCCGGGTCGGCCTCAAGGAGGGCTCGTCCTCCCGTGCCAAGGCCGAGGAGGAGGGCCTGCGCGTCGTCACCGCCGCCGAGGCCGCCGCCGAGGCCGACGTCATCATGATCCTGGTGCCGGACCCGATCCAGGCCGACGTGTACGAGGCGGACATCGCCCCGAACCTGAAGGCGGGCGACGCCCTGTTCTTCGGCCACGGCCTGAACATCCGCTTCGGCTTCATCCAGCCGCCGGCCGACGTCGACGTCTGCATGGTCGCCCCCAAGGGCCCGGGTCACCTGGTGCGCCGTCAGTACCAGGAGGGCCGCGGCGTTCCCGCCATCGTGGCCGTCGAGCAGGACGCCACCGGCAAGGCCTTCGACCTGGCGCTGTCCTACGCCAAGGGCATCGGCGGCACCAAGGCCGGCGTCATCAAGACCACCTTCACCGAGGAGACCGAGACCGACCTGTTCGGTGAGCAGGCCGTCCTTTGCGGTGGCACCGCCGCCCTGGTCAAGGCCGGTTTCGAGACCCTGGTCGAGGCCGGCTACCAGCCGGAGATCGCCTACTTCGAGTGCCTGCACGAGCTGAAGCTCATCGTCGACCTGATGTACGAGGGCGGCCTGGAGAAGATGCGCTGGTCCATCTCGGAGACCGCCGAGTGGGGCGACTACGTGACCGGCCCGCGCATCATCACGGCCGACACCAAGGCCGCCATGAAGCAGGTCCTCGCCGAGATCCAGGACGGCACCTTCGCCAACACCTGGATCGCCGAGTACAAGGCCGGCCTGCCGAAGTACAACGAGTACAAGAGCGCGGACGCCGACCACCTGCTGGAGACCACGGGCAAGAAGCTCCGCGGTCTGATGAGCTGGGTCGACGAGAAGGCGTAACTGCCTTGTACAACTAGGCTGCTCCCGTCCGGGTGATTTCGCCGGACGGGAGCAGCCCGGCCTCCAGCCCGTCGATACACTTCCGAGTGCGCGTCAGGCCCACAGCGTCGTGCGTCTATCTACGCGGCATGCCACCTTCCCCCGCTTTCCACGCCACCATCGTGCGCGGGGAGAACCGGACAGTTAAGGACACACTGTCGTGAGCAAATCCGTAGTACTGATTGCCGAAGAGCTGTCCCCCGCCACTGTCGACGCGCTCGGCCCGGACTTCGAGATCCGGCACTGCAACGGTGCGGACCGCACCGAGCTGCTGACCGCGATCGCCGACGTGGACGCCATCCTGATCCGCTCCGCCACCAAGGTGGACGCGGAGGCGCTGGCGGCCGCGAAGAAGCTCAAGGTGGTCGCCCGCGCGGGCGTCGGCCTGGACAACGTGGACGTGGCGGCCTCCACCAAGGCCGGCGTGATGGTCGTCAACGCGCCGACCTCCAACATCGTCACCGCCGCCGAGCTGGCCTGCGGCCTGCTGATCGCCTCGGCCCGCAACATCGCGCCCGCCAGCACCGCGCTCAAGGCCGGCGAGTGGAAGCGCAACAAGTACACCGGCGTCGAGCTCTCCGAGAAGACCCTCGGTGTGGTCGGCCTCGGCCGGATCGGCGTGCTGGTCGCCCAGCGGATGTCCGCCTTCGGCATGAAGATCGTGGCGTACGACCCCTACATCCAGGCCGCCCGCGCGGCCCAGATGGGCGTCAAGCTGCTCTCGCTGGAGGAGCTGCTCGAGGTCTCGGACTTCATCACCGTGCACCTCCCGAAGACCCCCGAGACGATCGGCCTGATCGGCGACGAGGCGCTGCACAAGGTCAAGCCGACCGTGCGGATCGTCAACGCCGCCCGCGGCGGCATCGTGGACGAGGCCGCGCTGGCCTCCGCGCTGCGCGACGGCCGGGTGGCCGGGGCCGGCCTGGACGTCTACGCCAAGGAGCCGTGCACCGACTCCCCGCTGTTCGCCTTCGACAACGTGGTGGCCACCCCGCACCTGGGCGCCTCCACCGACGAGGCGCAGGAGAAGGCCGGCATCGCGGTCGCCAAGTCGGTCCGCCTCGCCCTCGCCGGCGAGCTGGTACCGGACGCGGTCAACGTCCAGGGCGGCGTGATCGCCGAGGACGTCCGTCCGGGCCTGCCGCTGGCCGAGAAGCTCGGCCGGATCTTCACCGCGCTGGCCGGTGAGGTCGCCGTCCGCCTCGACGTCGAGGTCCGTGGCGAGATCACCCAGCACGACGTGAAGGTGCTCGAACTCTCCGCGCTCAAGGGCGTGTTCGAGGACGTCGTGGCGGAGACGGTGTCCTACGTGAACGCCCCGCTGTTCGCCCAGGAGCGTGGCGTCGAGGTCCGCCTCACCACCTCCAGCGAGTCGCCCGAGCACCGCAACGTGATCACCGTGCGCGGCACCCTGGCGGCCGGCGGCGAGATCGCCATCTCCGGCACGCTGTCGGGCCCGAAGCAGACCCAGAAGATCGTCGGCGTGGACGCCTTCGACGTGGACGTGGCGCTCACCGACCACATGGCGTTCTTCAAGTACGAGGACCGCCCCGGCGTGGTCGGCACCCTCGGCCGGATCCTCGGTGACGCGGGCATCAACATCGCGGGCATGCAGGTGGCCCGGGACGGCTCCGAGGCGCTGGCCTCGATCACCGTGGACAGCGAGGTCTCGCAGGAGGTCCTGACCGAGATCGCCGGTGCGATCGGGGCGCGGTTCGCCCGCGCGGTCAACCTCGGCTGATCACTCGTCAGAGAGGCCCGGTCCGCTTCGGCGGGCCGGGCCTTTTCGTCGTCCGGGTGAGTCCTGTCTCAGATACTAGGAAATCCAACTATCCGTGCAGACAGCACCCGCTCCAGGTCGTACCGTGAAAGAGCCATCCGGCGAGCCGCCCCTCCCAACCGAGGGTGCCAGGCCCGGGTGCGCGCGTACGCAGTTCGGCAGGCGACCCCTGGCCGGCGTACCCGAAACCCTCTCCCCGCACGACCTCAAGGAGTTCGGTATGCCCCCCACCGCAGACCGCCACGCCACCGCTTCCGCCGCCCGCGCCCAGGCCCCCCGCCGCCGTCGCAGGACCGAGCCGAACCCGGACGCCGCCGCCGCCCTGCAGCGCGCGCTGGACCGCCGCGACAACGGCGGCGTCACCGGCCACTGAGCCGGTCGCCGAGGCCGCTGAACCGGCCTGGTCAACGGGCAGGTTACGGGTGTTGCGCCGAACGCCTGACGATCCGTCACCCGCAGGAGTGCAGTGCGCCCCCGGACGAGGGACGGTGCTCGCACAGCCCGGCGCGATGATCGTAATTTGGTGCCTCCGGAAGGGTGATCGGGCTCCGCACGGCGCGGACCCGCCAGAGCCCCTGCCGGGGGAGACAGCCCCGTGCGCACCAGCTCAGCACTCCGGTTCGGCATCGCGCTGCTGACCGGCTCGCTCGCGCTCGCCGCCGTACCGCTCGCCGGTGCGGCGGCCGAGCGCGGTCCGGACGCCCGTCGCAGCGTCCTGCTCGAACTCGACACCGAGGCCGCCGCCCCGGCCTGGCGCCGGGCCGCCGACCAGGCCACTGGTGAACGCCGGTCCCCGGACGCGGTCCGCCGGGCGGCCTCGGCCGCCGGGGCCGAACAGCGCCGGGTCGCCGACCGGGCCGCCGACCAACTCGCGGGCGCGGTACGGCGATCCGCCCCCGGCGCACGTGAGCTGTACCGGACCGGCACCCTGCTGACCGCGGTCGCGGTCAGCACCCCGGCCGCCGCCCTGCCCGCGTTGGGCCGGCTCCCCGGGGTCCGCGCGGTGCACCCGATCGCGCTGAAGCACCGGGTGAACGGGTACTCCGTCCCGCTGCTCGGCGCCCCCGCGGTCTGGGCCGGCCTGCCCGGCAACACCGGCCGCGGCGTCAGCGTCGGCGTCATCGACTCCGGCATCGACTACACCCACGCCGATTTCGGCGGCCCCGGCACCGAAGAGGCGTTCAAGGCCGTGGACGGCGCCAAGCCCGCGCCCAAGGCCCTGTTCCCGACCGAGAAGGTGTACGGCGGACGGGACCTGGTCGGCGACGCGTACGACCCGGGCACGCCCGAGGGCGGCACGCCGAAGCCGGACGACAACCCGATCGACTGCGCGCTGAACGGCCACGGCACCCACGTCGCGGGCACCGCCGCCGGGTACGGCGTCACCGCGGCGGGCCAGACCTACCGGGGCCCGTACACCACCGGCCTGGACCCGGCGGGCTTCAAGGTCGGCCCCGGTGCGGCGCCCGAGGCGCGGCTGTTCGCGATCCGGGTGTTCGGCTGCGACGGCTCGACCGACCAGCTGACCCAGGCCCTCGACCTGGCCGCCGACCCGGACCGGAACGGCGATCTGACGGACCGTCTGGACGTGGTCAACCTCTCGCTCGGCAGCCCGTTCGGCGGCCCGGACGACGCGGACGCGATCGCCGCCGACCGGCTCGCCGCGCTGGGCACCGTGGTGGTCGCGGCGGCGGGCAACGAGGGCGACGTGTACGCGATCGGCGGCAGCCCCGGCACCGCGCCCCGGGTGGTCACGGTGGCCGCCTCGGTCGACCCGCACGGTGACGCGGACGGCCTGCGGGTGCTGGCGCCCGAGCCGCTGGCCGGGCTGGTCCCGGCGCACTGGAGTGCCAAGTACCAGCACTGGGCGGACCGTGAGGTGCAGGGTCAACTCGCCCTCCCGGTCGACCAGTCGGACGGCTGCACGGCCTTCTCGGCCGCCGACGCGGCCCGGCTGCAGGGCAAGATCGCCCTGCTGGCCTGGCGGACCAAGGACCCGGACCGGGCCTGCGGCTCGGCCGCCCGGGCCGACCACGCGGCCGACGCGGGCGCGCTCGGCGCGCTGTTCGCCGCCGACGGCGACCACCTCGGCGAGCTCGCGGGCAACGACCGGGTGCCGGTGGCGATCCTGGCGAAGGCGGACGGCGAGCGGCTGCTCCGGGCGACCGAGGCCGGCCCGGTGACCGTCCAACTGGCCACCCCCGGCAACCCGTTGCACGGCGCGGTGGCCCAGGACCAGCCGCAGCGCACCGACACCCTGACCACCTTCACCTCGCGCGGCATCGGGCTGCCCGGCCTGATCAAGCCGGACCTGGCGGCGCCCGGCGAGACCATCTGGTCCGCCAAGGCGGGCGCGGGCTCCGGCGGGATGCGCGAGGACGGCACCTCGATGGCGGCCCCGCACGTGGCCGGGCTGGCCGCGCTGGTCCGGGCCGCCCACCCCGACTGGACGGTGGCCCAGGTGAAGGCCGCCCTGATGAACACCACCGGCGACACCTGGGCGGGTGACGACCGGTCGGGTCCGGTGTACGGGCCCGAGCGGACCGGCGCCGGGCGGGCCAGGGTCGACCTCGCGGTGGCCACCCCGGTGGTCGCGTACGCGGCCGGGCCTGAGGTGGACGGCGCGGTCGGGCTCTCGTTCGGCCCGGTGCCGGTCACCGGAGCGACCACGCTGAGCCGGGAGGTCGAGCTGCGCAGCTTCGCCGACCACCCGCTGACGTACCGCACCGGCTATCTGGCGGCCACCGAACTGCAGGGCGCCGCCTTCGAGCTGACGCCGGGTCAGGTCACGGTCCCGCCCGGCGGCACCGCCCGGGTGACCGTCACCCTGCGGGTGCCGGGACAGCTGGACCGCGCCCCCGACCCGACCCTGGACCTGGTGCAGGGCGGCAAGGCCCGGAGCTACCGGGGCGAGTTGTCCGGACGGCTGCTGCTGACCCCGACCGAGGCCGGGCCGCCCGCGCTCCGGGTGCCGCTGTTCGCCGCTCCGCACGCCACCTCCGAGCTGACGGCAGGTCCGCAGGTCCGGGCCGCCGGGACCACCCTGCTGAGCATCACCGGCACCGGCGCGCCGACCGCGCGCGGGGCGCTGGTCAGCGCCTTCGCGCTGGGCGGCGAGGCGGCCCGCTGGCCGGACTGCCCGCCGGGGACGCCCAGGGACGAGAAGACCGAGGAGGAGAAGGCCGCGGGCGTCTGTGTGACGGCCCCGGGAGACCGGGCCGCCAACCTGCGGGCGGTGGGCGCCGCCAGCGACGCCCCGGCGGTCGGCGGCGAGCCGCTCGAGAACGGCACGCTCTACCTGGCCGCGAGCCTGTGGGCGCCGGCCGCCACCCCGGCCGGCGGCATCGCGGTCCGGGCCTCCCTGGACACCGACGGCGACCAGGTCACCGACGTGGTGGTGACCGCCGCCCGGCTCAAGGGCAGTGACGTGCTGGTGGCCAGGACGCTGGACGCCAGGACCGGCGAGGAGCTCGACGTCCAGCCGCTGAACGCCCGCTGGGGCGACACCGACACCGGCCTGCTGGACAGCGACACCGTCGTCCTGCCGGTCCGGCTGGCCAAGCTGCCGGGACTGCGACAGAGCACCTCGAAGATCCGGTACGGCCTGTGGACCTCGTTCGTCGCCCCCGGCACACCCAGTGCGGCGGCGGCGCTCTCCTCGATCGGCCTGCAGGGCGAGCGGCCCACCCTGACCATCGACGTGCTCGCCCCGGCGCTGGACGTCCGGGCCGGGGCGGGCGGCCCGACGGCCGTCGCGGTGCCCGAGCAGCCCGGCGCGGTCCTGGAGGTCAGGCGGCGCGGGGCCGGGGCGGACCGGCTGCTACTCGTCCACCACTTCAACCCGGACGGGCGCCGGGCCCAGCTGGTCCGGCTGCGCTGAGGGCTGTGCCGACGGTTGGGCTGACGGTTGGGCGGAGGCCCGGCCGGTCAGCACCAGCCGGGAGAGCAGAAAGGTGACCGGGATCGCGACCACGGCAGCCAGCAGTGGCGCGATCCGCGAGTCCAGCCCGAGCCCCTGCACCAGGACCAGCACGCCACCGCTCTGCACCAGGTAGTTGGCGAGGTTCGGCAGCGGGAAGAGCAGGAACTTCCGCCAGCTCGGCAGGGTGCGGTAGGTGAAGTAGGTGTGCAGGAAGAACGAGCCGACCATGGCGAGCAGGAAAGCCACCGTGAACGCCGCGAAGTACGGCAGGAACGGGTGCAGGGCCAGGTACAGCAGGAAGAAGGTGCCGGTGTTCACCAGCCCGACCAGGCCGAACCGGACGAGCTGCCAGAGCTGTGCCTTCACCGGGCTCCTCGGTCTCGTGGCGGGTCCGGCCAATGTACTCAACGAGCGGCCGAAGCCCTCCGCCGCAGCAGCGTGACCAGCGCGACACCGACCAGGACCGCCAGCGCGGCCCCGCTCAGCGCCGCTCCCGGCATCAGCCCCGGGGTCACGTAGGTACAGCTCAGCCGGGAGGCCCCGGCGCCGAGCGGGACACCGATCATGCCGAGCACCGACCTCGCCGGCTGTTCGAGGCCGTCGTCCACCGCGCACTGCCAGCCGGTGACGGCCGGGACGGAGATCAGCGCGGTGCCGGTGGAGCCCGGTGGCAGCTGCGCGCTGACGGAGTGTCCGGTGCTGTGCACGGCGGTCACCACGGCCGGCCGGGCCAGCGCCCGGCCCAGCGCGGCCCGGTCCAGGCAGCCCACCGGCTGGGCCGGGACCTGGGCGGCGGCGCCGGTCTGCAGCGCCACGGTGAACCGGCCGTCGGCGGGGGCGTCGCCGAGCAGCCGGACCGGCATCGCGGTCATCGGCTGGCGGCCGTGGCCGGTGAACCGCGTGCCCAGGCCCTGCACCGTGCCGTTGAACCACGGCCCGTAGAAGAAGACCTGGTCACCGGGCAGGCAGCTGCCCTCGAAGGTGGTCCAGGTGCCGCCCGGGGGAGTGGCCGGGATCGACCACCCGCTGGTGCCGTGCAGGGTCGGGGCCGGGCCCGCGGTCGGGGTGAGCTGCGGCACCCGGTAGACCGTGGTGCCGAGCAGGGCTTGCTGCCTGCTCCAGACCGAGGTGGTGTCGGGCGCGGGCCCGTCCGGCCGCAGGGTGATCAGCGGGACGGCCGGTGCCTGCCCGACGGTGAAGCCGTCCGGGGCCGGGCCGCTGTCCAGGTAGGTGGTCACCCCGAACAGCGCCCGGCCCACCGGGTCCGCCGGGCTCAGGGTGTGCCGGCCGTCGAGGTACCAGCCCGCGCCGAGGTCGTGCAGCAGCTCGGCGGTGGTCCTGGGCAGATTGCCGGAGTGGTACGAGCCGCCCTCGCCGCCGAGCAGCAGCGGGTCGTTGCCGGTGAACTCGTGCGGGCCCGGGTCGGTCCGGCCGTTCGGCCAGTCGTCGGCCCGCTGGATCACCTGATAGGCCGCCAGCGACCGGGCGCTGACGGTGGTCCGCGGCTGGAAGGACGGCAGCTTGTCGCGGATCACCGTGACCGAGTACGTCGAGTAGGTGGCCCCGGCCAGCACGCCGAGCGTCAGGAGCGCGCAGACCGCCCGCCGCGCCGTCCCGCGCTCCAGCAGCCAGAGCGCACCGAGCACCAGGACGCCGCCCGCCGACAGCAGCACCCAGGTCGCGGTCCGGACCGAACTCTGTCCGTGGCCGAGCAGCGCGACCAGCGCCACCACCCCGGCGCCGCCGACCAGCGCGAACAGGTCGGGGCGGCGGGCGAGCGAGACCCAGGCGGCCGCCACCAGCAGCCCGCTCAGCACGAAGGTGGCCCGGTAGGGGCTGCCGTTCGGGAGTTCGAGACCGTGCCAGAGCAGGACGGTCGGCTCCCAGACGAAGCTCACCCCGACCAGCAGCAGCAGCGCGTACCAGCCGATCCGCTCCCGGACCGGGACCCGGCGGTTGAACGGCAGCGAGGCGACCAGCAGCAGGCCGAGCACGCCGACGAAGACGTTCGGCAGGGGGTGGTCGGAGCGGCCGCCGGGGAGCAGCTGGGCCAGGTAGTCGGTCAGCCCGGGCGGTCCGTCGTAGGTGGCCAGCGGGGCCGGCTGCGCGGCCTTGTCGGCCTTCAGGGCCACCGTCAGGACGGGGGCGGCCAGCAGCACCCCGAGCAGCAGCATGGTGGCCGCCCGCCCCAGCACCTTCAGCCGGGCGAGCACCGGACGGTCCGTCAGCAGCAGCACCCGCAGCAGCAGGACCAGCCCGGCGCCGAGGGTGGCCATCGTCCCGGTGTAGAAGTTGCCCGCCCAGGCCACCGCCACGGCGAGGCTGCCGAGCACCCAGTGCCGTCCCCGCAGACACCAGTCACCGGCCAGGCAGAGCAGCGGCAGCGAGACCAGGCCCCACATCCACATCGGGGCGGTCGCGCCGTCGTCGAGCACCCAGGCGCAGAGCCCGTAGCCGACCGCGAGCAGCGCCCGCAGCCAGGCGGGGCCGGGGTGCAGACGGCCCAGGAAGCGGGTCATCACCGCGGCGCTGAGGCCGATGCTGAGCAGCGTGACCAGGAAGACCGGGAAGTTCACCGCCGAGCGGGGGAACAGGCCCACCAGCCAGGAGAACGGATTCATCAGATAGCCGAAGAAGTCGGCCAGGAACGGCGCGCCGTAGCCGCTGTTCCAGTTGAACAGCAGGTCGCCGGTGGTGTTGCCGTGCATCAGGTCCCACAGGTGGGCGTGGAACGGGACGTACCGGTCGCCCAGGTCCTGCACGGCCCGCGAGCGGGAGCCGAACGGATAGGTCCCGTGGAACGCCAGCGCCAGGCAGTACGCGCCCATCGAGACCCCGGCCGCGAGCCCGGCGGCCCCCGACTCCGCACGGCGCGATTCGCTCACGGGATGGCGCTCCTGACGTTTCGTCCTGTCTGCCCCGGTATGATCCCCCGGCTCCCGCCGGGTCGCGGTGGCCGACACGCGGCGTCCGAATGGCGGACAGCAGGTGTCAGCCCCTGGGACGCCGGAGTAGGGTCCCCTGCATGTCTCGCAGCCTTCGTCTCGCAGTTGTCCCCGGTGACGGTATCGGCCAGGAAGTGGTGGCCGAGGGCCTCAAGGTGCTCGCCGCCGCCCTCCCCGCTGACGTCAAGGTCGAGACCACCGAGTACGACCTCGGTGCCCGCCTCTACCACCGCACCGGCGAGACCCTGCCGGGCGCCGTGCTGGAGGAGCTGAAGACCCAGGACGCGATCCTGCTCGGCGCCATCGGCGACCCGAGCGTGCCGTCCGGCGTGCTGGAGCGCGGGCTGCTGCTCAAGCTGCGGTTCGCCTTCGACCACCACATCAACCTCCGCCCGGGCAAGCTGCTCCCCGGTGTGCAGTCCCCGCTCGCCGGCGACCCGAAGATCGACTTCGTCGTGGTCCGCGAGGGCACCGAGGGCCCGTACGTCGGCAACGGCGGCACGCTGCGCACCGGCACCGAGCACGAGGTGGCCACCGAGGTCAGCCTGAACACCGCGTTCGGCATCGAGCGGGTGGTCCGGGACGCGTACAAGCGCGCCGCCGCCCGTCCGCGCAAGAAGCTCACCCTGGTACACAAGAACAACGTGCTGGTGCACGCCGGCCACCTGTGGTCGCGGATCTTCGCCGAGGTCGGCCGGGAGTTCCCCGAGGTCAGCACCGACTACCTGCACGTGGACGCGGCGACCATCTTCTTCGTCACCCAGCCCGAGCGCTTCGACGTGATCGTCACCGACAACCTGTTCGGCGACATCCTCACCGACCTCGCCGCGGCCGTCACCGGCGGCATCGGCCTGGCCGCCTCGGGCAACATCAACCCGACCGGCGCCTTCCCGTCGATGTTCGAGCCCGTGCACGGCTCGGCCCCCGACATCGCGGGCCAGGGCAAGGCCGACCCGACGGCCACCGTGCTGTCGGTCGCCATGCTGCTGGAGCACCTCGGCTTCGCCGAGGAGGCCGCCAAGGTCGAGGCGGCCGTCGCGGCCGACCTGCTGGCCCGCTCCGGCACCCGTTCCACCTCCGAGGTCGGCGACGCGATCGCCGCCCGAGTATCCGGCTAGCGGGCCGGAACCGACCAAGGGTGTTCCGGCTGACGGGCCGGTTTCACCCCACGTAACAGCCGACCGGCTGTTCGGCACGGCCCTCTGGATGCGAGTATCGACAGTGGGCCGTGCCTTCGTGCGTTCAATCACCATGGCGGTGGCGGCCCGGACCAACCCCACGGTGAAGGACAGACAGTCATGAGTACGCCCACCCAGGCGCCCATCACGTTCGACCTCAAGCCCTCCGCGCACCCGCTCGCGGACGGCGAGCGCACGGCCCGGCTGGCCAACCCCGGCTTCGGGCGGGTCTTCACCGACCACATGGTCACCATCCGGTGGACCGAGGGCCGGGGTTGGCACGACGCGCAGCTCACCCCGTACGCCCCGCTGGAGATCGACCCGGCGAACATGACCCTGCACTACGGTCAGGCGATCTTCGAGGGTATGAAGGCCTACCGCCAGCCCGACGGCTCGATCGCGACCTTCCGCCCGACCGCGAACGCCGAGCGCTTCCAGGCCTCCGCGCGCCGGCTGGCGATGCCCGAGCTGCCGACCGAGGCCTTCGTCGAGGCGGTCGAGCTGCTGGTCCGTCAGGACCAGGCCTGGGTGCCGAGTGAGCCGGAGCAGAGCCTCTACCTGCGCCCGTTCATGTTCGCCACCGAGGTCGGCCTGGGCGTCCGCCCGGCCAACGAGTACCTCTTCATGATCATCGCCTCCCCGGCCGGCGCCTACTTCCCCGGTGGCGTGAAGCCGGTCTCGGTCTGGCTCTCCGAGGAGTACGTCCGGGCCGCGCCCGGCGGCACCGGCACCGCCAAGTGCGCGGGCAACTACGCCGCCTCGCTGGTCGCCCAGGCCCAAGCCGCCGAGAAGGGCTGCGACCAGGTGGTCTGGCTCGACGCCGCCGAGCACCGGTGGATCGAGGAGATGGGCGGGATGAACCTGTACTTCGTCTTCGGCGAGGGCGCGGACGCCACCATCGTCACCCCCGAGCTCTCCGGCGCGCTGCTCCCCGGCATCACCCGCGACTCGCTGCTCTCGCTCGCCGCCGACCGCGGCTACGCCGTCCAGGAGCGGAAGATCTCCACCGACGAGTGGAAGCAGGGCAACGCCGACGGCACCCTCACCGAGGTCTTCGCCTGCGGCACCGCCGCCGTCATCACCCCGGTCGGCTCGGTCAAGTCCGCCCGCGCCGACTGGACCGTCGGCACCGGCAATCCCGGCCCGATCACCATGGAGCTCCGCAAGGCCCTCCTCGCCCTCCAGGGCGGCCAGGCCGAGGACACCCACAACTGGCTCCACAAGATCGTCTGACCCCCACCCGGGCGTCCCGCCGACTGCGGGACGCCCGGCGTCGGGCGCTGTGTCCACCACGCCGTCCCGGATCGCGAGACGGCGCAGCCGCATCGCGGATGGTGTGCCAGACTCCGAGGGTGTCCTCGCTTTCGCTGATTATTAGCAGCAGGCGCGCCGGTCCGCAGTGACCGCTCCTGAGTAACCAGACTCGCGGAGCGACCACCAGCGTCCAGACCCGCGCGCAGACCTCTCGCATCCGCGAGGGGTCTTTTGTTTTGACCCGGACCGGCCACCGGCCCCTCACGAGGGGGTTCGGGGACACCGGGAGCGCGCGGGATGCTGGACAGTGGAGCCGGATCACGTATCCCGGCAACAGCAGCAGTACCTCCCCGAACGGAGAACCCAGGGCCATGACCGAGGCCAGCAGCCGACCCAACGACAGCTTCCACGTCTTCGACACCACGCTGCGCGACGGCGCCCAGCGCGAGGGCATCAACCTCAGCGTGGCCGACAAGCTGACCATCGCCCGGCACCTGGACGAGTTCGGCGTCGGCTTCATCGAGGGCGGCTGGCCGGGGGCCAACCCCCGGGACACCGAGTTCTTCGCCCGCGCCGCCGCCGAGCTGGAGTTCAGGAACGCCCAGCTGGTGGCCTTCGGCGCCACCCGGCGGGCCGGCGGCAAGGCCGCCGAGGACCCGCAGCTGGCCGCGCTGGTCAACTCGGGCGCCCCGGTGATCACCCTGGTGGCCAAGTCGCATGACCGCCACGTCGAACTGGCCCTGCGCACCACGCTGGACGAGAACCTGGAGATGGTCCGGGACAGCGTCGAGTACCTGCGCTCGCAGGGCCGCCGGGTCTTCATCGACTGCGAGCACTTCTTCGACGGGTACCAGGCCAACCGCGAGTACGCCCTCGCGGTGGTCGCCACCGCCCACCGGGCGGGCGCCGACGTCGTCGTGCTCTGCGACACCAACGGCGGGATGCTCCCGCTCGGGGTGCGCGAGACCGTCGCCGACGTGATCGCCACGACCGGGGCCCGGATCGGCATCCACGCCCAGGACGACACCGGCTGCGCGGTGGCCAACACGCTGGCCGCCGTGGACGCCGGGGCCACCCATGTGCAGTGCACCGCGAACGGCTACGGCGAGCGGGTCGGCAACGCCAACCTGTTCCCGGTGGTCGGCGCGCTGGAGCTGAAGTACGACCGCCGGGTGCTGCCCGCCGGGAAGCTGCCCGAGATGACCCGGATCTCGCACGCCATCGCCGAGGTGGTCAACCTGGCGCCCTCCACCCACCAGCCGTACGTGGGCTTCTCCGCCTTCGCGCACAAGGCCGGGCTGCACGCCTCCGCGATCAAGGTCGACCCGGACCTGTACCAGCACATCGACCCGGAGCTGGTCGGCAACACCATGCGGATGCTGGTCTCCGACATGGCCGGCCGGGCCTCGATCGAGCTCAAGGGCAAGGAGCTCGGCTACGACCTCTCCGCCGACCGCGACCTGGTCGGCCGGGTGGTGGCCAAGGTCAAGGAGCAGGAGAACCTCGGCTTCACGTACGAGGCCGCCGACGCCTCGTTCGAGCTGCTGCTCCGGGACGAGGTGCGCGGCAGCCGGCAGCGGTTCTTCACCCTGGAGTCCTGGCGGACCATCAGCGAGCAGCTGGCGGACGGGAGTTCGGGCAACGAGGCGACGGTGAAGCTCTGGGCCAAGGGCGAGCGCCGGATCGCCACCGGCGAGGGCAACGGCCCGGTGCACGCGCTGGACCAGGCGCTGCGGACGGCGCTGGAGCACATCTACCCGCAGCTGGCCGAGCTGGAGCTGGTGGACTACAAGGTCCGGATCATGGAGGGCGCGCACGGCACCAGCTCCAAGACCCGGGTGCTGATCGAGTCCACCGACGGGGTGGCCACCTGGTCCACGGTCGGCGTGGCCGACAACGTGATCGGGGCCTCCTGGCTGGCACTTGAGGACGCCTACACCTACGGCCTGATCCGCGCCGGCCTCGACCCGGCCGCGGCCGAGAGCTGACCGCCGCCGAGAGCTGACCGTACGTCAGAAAGGGCCCGCCGTACCGACGGCGGGCCCTTTTCGATGTCCTGATCTCACCGCAGTCGGGCGAGGAGTGCGTGTTCGACGAGGGTGATGAGGGCGCTTTTTGCGCTGTCTCGGCGGCGGGCGTCGAGGGTGATGACGGGGGTGTCGGGGCCGAGTTGGAGTGCTTCGCGGACTTCGTCGGCGGTGTGGGGTTGGTGTCCGTCGAAGCCGTTGAGGGCGACGACGAAGGGGAGCCCGCTGTTTTCGAAGTAGTCGAGGGCGGGGAAGCAGTCGGCGAGGCGGCGGGTGTCGACGAGGACGACGGCGCCGATGGCGCCGCGGACGAGGTCGTCCCACATGAACCAGAAGCGGTCCTGGCCGGGGGTGCCGAAGAGGTAGAGGATGAGGTCTTCGTCGAGGGTGATTCGGCCGAAGTCCATGGCGACGGTGGTCGTCGTTTTGCCTGCGGTGTGGGTGAGGTCGTCGATGCCGGCGGAGGCCGAGGTCATGACGGCTTCCGTGCGCAGCGGGTTGATCTCCGACACCGCGCCGACCAGGGTGGTCTTTCCGACGCCGAAGCCGCCTGCGACGACGATCTTCGCGGAGGTGGTGGCGCGGGTGGGGGTGGCCGCGTTAGAGCTTGCGAAGTCCACTGAGGACCCTTTCGAGCAGCGTGACGTCGGGCTGGTTGCCGGATTCGCCGCCGGCTGCGGGCTGGTGGATGGCCACGAGGCCGGCCTCGGCGAGGTCGGCGACGAGGATGCGCGCCACCCCAAGGGGGAGGTTGAGCAGCGCGGAGACCTCGGCGACGGACTTCACCTCGGTGCACAGGGTGCAGATCCGCTGGTGCTCGGGGAGCATCGAGGCCAGACGGTCCGGCGAGACATTGGCCGAAACCAGTGCCTCCAAGGCCAGTTCGTACCGGGGCCGGGTGCGGCCACCGGTCATCGCGAACGGCCGGATCAGCGGCCCCGAGTCGTGGTCGTCGTCGAACTCCTCGACGTGGCCCGGCTCTTCGGCCTGTTCAGGGAAGGCCTCGGGTCCCGGGTAGTCCTGGTAGCCGTGGCGCTGGGGCTGCTGGTCGCCGTAGTGCCGTCCGTACTGCGCGGACTGCTCGTACGGGGACTGGCTCGGCTGGCCGTACTGGGGCTGCTGCTGCGCGAACTGCGGCTGGCCGTAGGCGGGTTGGCCGTACGGCTGACCGGGGCCGACGCCGGGGGCTCCGAAGGCGTCATGGCCGGTGCCTGGGTACGGAACGCCGTACTGGCCGCTGCGGTCGTCGGGCGGGGTCACGGTTCCTCTCCTCACAAGGTGCGGCGGTGCGGTGCAGGCACCGACCCCCGAGGGGCCGCTGCCGGTGGTGCGAAGGCCGTACAACGCCCGAACCCGGGCCCACTGTTGGGGCCCGGGACGGACATGAGGTCATTCGAATACCAGGACGGTATCCGACGAACCGTCAGTGCAGGAGACTGCCCTGGAGTTCGGCGCGGAGTGCGGGGGTGAGGACGGCTCCGGCGCGGTCGACGAGGAGGGCCATTTCGTAGCCGACGAGGCCGATGTCGGAGTCGGGGGCGGCGAGGACGGCGAGGGAGGAGCCGTCGCTGACTGCCATGAGGAAGAGGAAGCCGCGTTCCATTTCGACGACGGTCTGGTTGACGTCGCCGCCCTCGAAGATCCGGCTGGCGCCGGAGGTGAGGGAGGTCAGGCCGGAGGCGACGGCGGCGAGCTGGTCGGCCCGGTCGCGGGGGAAGCCTTCGGACATGGCGAGCAGGAGACCGTCGGCGGAGACCACCACCGTGTGCGACACCCCGGGGGTGTTGTCCACGAAATTGGTGATCAGCCAGTTCAGGTTCTGTGCGGCCTGGCTCATCTGACTCAACTCAACGCTCCTGGTGGTTCGAGCCGCCGAAGAGATCGGTGCTGTTCTGCTGCTGGGGGTCGATCCGGAAGCTTCCGGTGTTGCCCTGGTCCGCGCCCGCACTACGGCCCTGCTCGACGCCGCGGCGCAGGTTGGTCAGGCGACCGCGGACCTCCTCGGGGCTGCGCGAGACCTGGGGGCCTTCCTGGGTGCTGGGCTTGGCGTTCCCGGCGACCAGGTTCTGCTTGGGTACCCGGCGGGGCAGGCCGGACGGGGTGGTCCCGCCGGCGGCCGGCTCGCGGAGCTGGTTGGCGCGCTGCCAGTCACCGTCGTTGGGCGACTGCCAGTCACCGCCCGGCGCACCGGTCGGCCCGGTCGGCCCGTAGCCGCCGAGCGCGGACACCTCGTGGCCCCGGTTCTCCGGAGCCTCGGTGTTGTCCTTGGCGCCGGTGAACCAGTTGGGCTTCTCCGAGTCACCCTGCCCAGCACCGAACGCGTTGATGCGCTCGGTCGGGGCACCGGCACCGGCCAGCTGCTGGCCGGGACGGCGCTGCGGCAGGCCCGAGCCGAGGGTGCTGGCCGGCCCGGACGGCACGGCCGGGGGCAGCGCCGCGGGCTCCGGGGCGTACGGGTGGCCCGAGGGCTCCTCGTAGCGCTCGTACGGCTGGTACTGGTCCTGCTGGTAGCCGTACTGCTCCTGCTGCCCGTACGGGTCCTGGACGGCCGCCTCGGCGTACTGCGGCTCCGCGAACGACTGCCCGTTGTACGAGGTGTCGGTGTACTGCTCGTCCTGGTAGCCGTAGCCGTCCTCGGCGTACTGCTGCTGGGACTGCTGGGCGCCGAACGGGTCGCGGTAGGCGTCCTCGGTGAACTGCTGCTCGCCGCCGTACTGGTCCTGCTGCTGGTAGCCGTAGCCGTCCTCGGTGTAGCGCTCGGGCGCGTACGGCGAGTCCTCGACCTCGGCGTCGATCACCTGGTCCTGGCCGGGGCCCGCCTCCAGGGCGGTCCGGCGGCGCTGGTCCAGCCGCTGGGAGCGCTGCATGGCCTCCAGGGCGGGGCTGAAGCCGCTGCTGCCGCCGCGGCCGGTCAGGTGGTCGTCGAAGCCCAGCTCGGCCGCGCTGCGGCCCGCCTCGACCCCGTTCCACTCGTTCTGCGGCTCCTGCTCGGCGAAGATCCGGGAGACGGTGAACTGCTCCTCCGGCTCCGGCAGGACGGCGAGCTCGGTCAGGTGCTGCGGCAGCATCACCAGCGAGGTGGTGCCGGCCGACTCGCCCGAGGGGCGGAGCTGGACCCGGACGTCGTGCCGCTGGGACAGCCGGCCGACCACGAACAGGCCCATCCGGCGGGAGATGGTGGCGTCCACCGTGGGCGGCTCGGCCAGCTTCTCGTTGATCTCGGCGAAGTCCTCGGCGGTGAGGCCGATGCCCTTGTCGTGGATCTCGACCAGCACCCGGCCGTCCGGCAGCCGGGTGGCGTTGACCAGCACCCGGGTCTGCGGGCTGGAGAACGAGGTGGCGTTCTCCAGCAGCTCGGCGAGCAGGTGGACGAGGTCGGTCACGGCGGCGCCGATCACCTCGGCCTCGGGGATGCCGGCCAGCTCGATGCGCTCGTACTGCTCCACCTCGGAGGCGGCGGCGCGGAGCACGTCGACCAGCGGGACCGGGGTGTTCCAGCGGCGGCCGGCCTCCTCGCCCGCGAGGACGAGCAGGTTCTCACCGTTACGGCGCATACGGGTCGCCAGGTGGTCCAGCTTGAAGAGGTTCTCCAGCTGGTCCGGGTCGGCTTCGTTGTTCTCCAGGTCGGTGATCAGCGCCAGCTGACGCTGGATCAGGCCCTGGCTGCGGCGGGACAGGTTGGTGAAGATCGCGTTGACGTTGCCTCGGAGCAGGGCCTGCTCGGCGGCCAGCGAGACCGCCTGCCGGTGGACCTGGTCGAAGGCGCGGGCGACCTCGCCGATCTCGTCCTTGCCGTGCAGCGGGATCGGCGACACCGAGGTGTCCACCCGGTCCGGGTCGGTCTTCGAGAGCTTCTCGACCAGGTCGGGCAGGCGGTGGTTGGCGATCTCCAGCGCGGCGCTGTTCAGGGTGCGCATGCCGAGGATCATCGAGCGGGCGATCAGACCGGTCAGCAGACCGGCCAGCGCCAGCGAGACCACCACGATGACCGAGTTGAGGATCATGTCGGTCTGCGCGCGGTTCTTGATGTTGGCGGCGTCGCCGACGACCTGCTCGAGCAGGTGGGTCTCCGTGGTGCGGAGTGCGTTGATGTGGCTCGCGGTGGCCTGGTTCCACGCCTCGGGCGTGAGACCGGCGTCGCGGGCGGCCTGGAAGGCCTTGGCCTCTTCGGCCGGGTTGTTCCGCGCGGTCCCGACGAACGACAGACCGAGGGCGATCAGGCCCTGCATGGTCGGCGCGTTGTCGGTGCCGGGCACCTTCAGCGCGGCGCGCTGGTCGGTGGCGGCCTGGGTGACCAGGGCCTCCGCGTAGACCCGGACGTCCTCGGCGGGGCTGCCGGTGTTGAACTCGTTGACCGAGACCTGCTCCAGCTTGCTGGCCACGGCCAGCTGCTGGACCAGTTCCAGCTCCTCCTGCGGGGTGGTCCGCTTCTGGCTGATGCCGACCAGCAGGTTGAACATCAGCACGCGCTGGGTCGAGGCCGAGGCCTTGGCCAGCGAGATGGCGTAGATCGCCCGGCCCTTGCTGGTGACGCTGGAGCTGCCGAAGCCGACCGAGTTGTCGAAGGCCATCAGCGGCGCGAGCAGCATGGAGTACGCGGCCTGGGTCGCGGTCGCGTACAGCTCGCGCTTGTAGGCGTTCTCGCGCAGGTGCGGCAGGTGCACCACGAGCTGCTGGAAGGCGGCGTTGCGACGCGCGAGCATGTCGTCGTCGGAGACCTCGGCGAAGGCGGACCGGTACTCGGCGAGCGCCTGGTCCGTCTTGTCCCGGTACTTCTTCACCTCGCCCTTGTCGTCCTGCCCGACCAGCAGAGGTATCGAGGTGAGGTCACGCTCGGTCTCCAGCGCGTGGGCCAGCTCGGTGGCGGCCTTGGCGAGCTGGGCGGTCTTCTCGGCGTGGGTGGCCTTGACGAAGTCGTCGAACGAGCTGTTGACCCGGAGGCCACCGAAGACGAGCGAGATCACCACCGGGATCAGCAGGATCGCGATCAGACGGGTGGGCACCCGCCAGTTCCGGGGCGCCAGGAACTCGTACCGGCTCGGGGCCGGTGCGGCGCTCGCGGAACTCTTCGCTCCGTCCGGTCCGTTGGTCACCTGGGAAGCGGGACGCTCCTCCGCGCTCGGCGTGAACGCCGAGAACCCGGGGGCCTGGCCGCTGCCGCCCGGCTCGTTCTCGCGGGGCTCGGAGCGCCGCTGTGGGGTGACTGGCTGCTTACGCCTCACTCGACAACAACCTCTCTAATCCCCGCTGGCCGCAGCCCGCTGCTGGGTGGAACTGCCAGGGTGGCTACGGGGGTAGCTGGCATTTCAGCACGTGCGCGGATGGGGGACAAACAGGCATCTGCGCACGTTTTGCTGCGTACAAATCAGACATTACCTAGCAAGAGTGGACCGAATGCTGCGTTGCGCGGTCCAGACCTTACAGGGAGTTACTTTCGATCTTTAAATGCCTACCGAACCGTTATCACTCTCACCCACCCGTTCACCTCGGGGCGGGGCTAGCGCAGTCGGGCGAGGAGTGCGTGTTCGACGAGGGTGATGAGGGCGCTTTTTGCGCTGTCTCGGCGGCGGGCGTCGAGGGTGATGACGGGGGTGTCGGGGCCGAGTTGGAGTGCTTCGCGGACTTCGTCGGCGGTGTGGGGTTGGTGTCCGTCGAAGCCGTTGAGGGCGACGACGAAGGGGAGGCCGCTGTTTTCGAAGTAGTCGAGGGCGGGGAAGCAGTCGGCGAGGCGGCGGGTGTCGACGAGGACGACGGCGCCGATGGCGCCGCGGACGAGGTCGTCCCACATGAACCAGAAGCGGTCCTGGCCGGGGGTGCCGAAGAGGTAGAGGATGAGGTCTTCGTCGAGGGTGATTCGGCCGAAGTCCATGGCGACGGTGGTGGTGGTCTTGCCTGCGGTGTGGGTGAGGTCGTCGATGCCGGCGCTGGCGCTGGTCATGACGGCTTCGGTGCGCAGGGGGTTGATCTCGGAGACCGCGCCGACGAGGGTGGTTTTGCCGACGCCGAAGCCGCCTGCGACGACGATCTTCGCGGAGGTGGTGGCGCGGGTGGGGGTGGCCGCGTTAGAGCTTGCGAAGTCCACTGAGGACCCTTTCGAGCAGCGTGACGTCGGGCGTTCCGCCCGACTCGCCCGCGGCGGCGGGCTGGTGGATGGCCACGAGGCCGGCCTCGGCGAGGTCGGCGACGAGGATGCGGGCAACCCCGAGCGGCACACCGGCCAGCGCGGAGATCTCGGCGACGGACTTCACTTCGCGGCAGAGACTCACGATCCGGGCGTGCTCCGGCAGCAGGCCACCGGTGCGCTCGGCCGAGGCGGTGGTGGAGATCAGCGCCTCGATCGCGAGCTGGTACCGGGGCCGGGTGCGGCCACCCGTCATCGCGTACGGGCGGACCAGCGGCTGCTGCTCGTACCCACCGGACTCCTGGCCGCCGTAGCCACTGCCGGACTGCCGGGCACCGTAACCGCCGCCGCCGTACCCGTTGTTGCCGTAGGAGCCGGCGGGTGTCGGGGTCATGAGTCCTCCTTGTGCTGCCGCCGTTCGCAGCAGGTTCCGGCTGGGTGAAGGCCAGCCGAGGCGGGATGGCCAACCGCCTCGCGGCGGTCGACGGTTGGGGCGCCGGACCGGGTCGGTCGGTCCGGCGCGTCGGGGGTGACGAACCGTCAGTGCAGGAGACTGCCCTGGAGTTCGGCGCGGAGTGCGGGGGTGAGGACGGCTCCGGCGCGGTCGACGAGGAGGGCCATTTCGTAGCCGACGAGGCCGATGTCGGAGTCGGGGGCGGCGAGGACGGCGAGGGAGGAGCCGTCGCTGACTGCCATGAGGAAGAGGAAGCCGCGTTCCATTTCGACGACGGTCTGGTTGACGTCGCCGCCCTCGAAGATCCGGCTGGCGCCGGAGGTGAGGGAGGTCAGGCCGGAGGCGACGGCGGCGAGCTGGTCGGCCCGGTCGCGGGGGAAGCCTTCGGACATGGCGAGCAGGAGACCGTCGGCGGAGACCACCACCGTGTGCGACACCCCGGGGGTGTTGTCCACGAAATTGGTGATCAGCCAGTTCAGGTTCTGTGCGGCCTGGCTCATCTGACTCAACTCAACGCTCCTGGTGATCTGGGCCGAACTCCCCGGAACCCGGGTTGCCCTGCGCACCGTTCTGCTGGCCGCCGCCGTTGCGGTGGCCTCCCCCGAAGCCGTCGAAGCCCTGCGGCCCGCGGCTCTGCTGCTGCCCCTGGCCGGACTGCCCCTGGCCCGGCTGCTGACCCTGGGCCTGCTCCGCGCCCGCCTGCCGGCCCTGCTGGATGCCGCGGCGCAGGTTGGTGAGCCGGCCACGCACCTCCTCGGGGGCGCGGGAGACCTGCGGACCGGTCAGCGGCGCCGCCTCGGCGGTGCCGGAGACCAGGTTGGCCTGCGGGGTCCGCCGGGGCAGACCCGACATGGTCAGCCCGTCGGAGGACGGCTCGCGGACCTGCTCGGCCCGGCGCCAGCGCTCGTCGTTGGCGGACGGACGCCACGGCGCGTCCCCGAATCCGGGGGCACGCTGGGCCTGCTCCTGCTGGGGCGCCTGCGGCCGCTGCGGGCCCTGCGCCGGACCGGCCTGCTGCTGCGGGCGCGGGGCGGACGGCTCGGTGAAGCCGGGCGCGGAGGTACCGGGCCGCCGGGGCTGGTACGACCGGGAGCGGTCCTCCGAGTCACCGGGCTGACCCGGCGCCTGCTGCGGCATCGGCCGGCCCTCGGCCGCCCTGGCCCGGCCGGGCAGCGGCTGGCCGCCGCCCTGACCCTGCTGGCCCTGGGGCTGCGGACGCTGGCCGAGGCCCTGGCCCTGGCCCTGCTGCGGAGCCTGCCGGGGCCGGCCCGCCTGGGCGTCCTGCGGACGCGCCCACTGCTGGGTGTCCTCCACCCCGGGCCCGGTCGGCAGCGCCATCGGCTGCTGCTGGACCGGCTGGGGCAGCGGCTGCGGAGCGTGCTGCTGCGGTGCCGGGGTCGGCACGGTGGGCAGCACCGGCTCGACCAGGCCGAGCCCGAGCGGGTCCCGCGGGTCGATCTCGCTGGCCTCGAACCGGGGCCGGGCGAACTGCGCGGTGCTGTCCGGCATGCCGGACTCCAGCGGGGCCGGCGCCTGCTGCTGAACGGGGGCCTGCGGAGCGCCCTGCTCGAACTGCTGACGCTGTGTCGGCTCCTGCGGACGGCGCCGGGCGGGGTCGGGCTGGCCGGCCCGGCCGTGCTGCGGCTGGTCGGCCCAGGCGGTGTCGGCCGCGTTCCCGGTGGGCTCGCCGACCGGGCGCCGACGCTGCTGGCCGGGACCGGAGCCGGGGCCGGGACGGCCCTGACCGAAGCCCTGCTCCTGCGGACCGCGGCGCTGCGGACCGGCACCGGGGCCGGCCTGGCCCTGCAGGCCGGGCGCACCGGAGGCACCGGGGACGCGACGCGGCGGCAGCCCGTCGGCCGGGTTCTCGCGCTGCGGCTGGCCGGCCTCGCGGCTCGGCAGCGCACCGGCGGGAGCACCGAACAGACCGCCGGCACCGGGGGCACCGGGAGCGCCGCCGGGACCGCCGGGGCGACCGCCCTGGCCGAGCTGCGGACGGGCGCCCGGAGCGGCACCGGGGCCACCCTGGCCGAGCGCGGCCGCGCCACGGCCGGCCAGCGCCTCGGCGACGTTCGGACGGCCCTGCTGACGCGGCGTCGGGCCGACGCCGCGCTGCTGCTTGCCCTGGGCGGAGCCGGGGCGGCCGGGGCCGCGCCGGTCACCCGAGGTGGTGACGTCGAGCGGGAGCATGACCAGCGCGGTGGTGCCGCCGGAGTCGCTCGGGCGGAGCTGGATCCGGATGCCGTGTCGCAGCGACAGGCGGCCGACCACGAACAGACCCATCCGGCGGGAGACCGAGACGTCCACCACGGGCGGGTTGGCCAGGCGCTCGTTGATGTCGGCCAGGTCGTCGGGGGAGAGGCCGATGCCGGTGTCGTGGATCTCGACCAGCACCCGGCCGTCCGGCAGCGCGTGGCCGGTGACCCGGACCCGGGTCTGCGGGCTGGAGAACGAGGTGGCGTTCTCGAGCAGCTCGGCGAGCAGGTGGACGAGGTCGTTGACGACGCGTCCGGCGACCTCGGCCGACGGCACCGAGGCGAGCTCGATGCGCTCGTACTGCTCCACCTCGGAGGCGGCGGCGCGGAGCACGTCGACCAGCGGGACGGGGCGGGTCCAGCGGCGGCCCGGGTCCTCGCCCGCGAGGACGAGCAGGTTCTCGCCGTTACGGCGCATACGGGTCGCGAGGTGGTCGAGCTTGAACAGGTTGGCCAGCTGGTCCGGGTCGGCCTCGCGGCTCTCCAGCTCGGAGATCAGCGACAGCTGACGCTGGATCAGGCCCTGGCTGCGGCGCGAGAGGTTGGTGAACATCGCGTTGATGTTGCCTCGGAGCAGCGCCTGCTCGGCGGCCAGCGAGACCGCCTGCTTGTGCACCATGTCGAAGGCGTGCGCCACGTGGCCGATCTCGTCCGCCGAGTCGACACCGACGGGTTCGACGGTGACGTCGACGTCGTGCGGGTCGCTCTCGGAGAGGGTCTTGACCAGCTCGGGCAGGCGGCGCTCGGCGACGTCCTCGGCCGCGACCTGCAGCCGGGTCAGCGAGCGCACCATGCCACGGGCCACCAGGGCGGCGCCGGCGATGGCGACGATCAGCACCAGGGCGATCAGCGCGCCGTTGACCAGGGCCTCGGTGTCGGCCTCGTCCTGGAGCTCACCGGCCTTGCCGTCCAGCGCCTCGAGCAGCTTGGTCTCGCTCTTCTGCTGGGCGTTGATCTTCACGCTGGCCTGGTCGTACCAGGCCTTGTAGGTGATCGGCTCGGTCTGCTTGATGCCGTTCGCGCTCAGCACGCGCTTGGTGTAGCGGTCCGAGTCGGCGATCTGCTGGTTGCGGGTCATCCCGGCGTTGAGCGCCTGGGCCTCGCTGTCGCCGTAGATCGCGGTGAAGTTGGTGAGCGCGTTGCCCTCGGAGATCTGCAGCCGGATGCCGAAGGTCTCGTCGGAGGAGTTGAGGTGCGGGCCCTTGGGGTTGGCCAGCGCGGCGCTGATCAGCGCGCGCTGCATGGAGGTGTTCTCCTTGGCCAGCGAGAACTGCTGCAGCGCACGGGTGATCTTGACCAGCTCGGTCGAGTTCGACGCGATCGCGATGTCCTGCGTGATGGACAGCAGGTTCTTGATGATCACGTCGTAGTTGGTGATCGTCGCCTGGATGTTGTCGACGTCCCGGTACGCGTTGCTGCGGGCCTCGGAGAGCTGGTTGAGGTCACGGCGGACCTGCAGCAGCAGGGCCTTGCCACCGGCCAGGTCGAGCTCGTCGAAGTTGTCGGAGCTGGCCGCGAAGGCCTTGCTCAGCGCGTCCGAGTTCTTCCGGGCGTTGACGATGTCGTCGTCCTGGACACCCTGGTTGCCGTTGGCCGTGGTGATCGGGCCCGCGCTGATGTCGCGCTCGGTCTGCAGGGCGCTCGCCAGCGCGGAGGCCTTCTTGGCCAGGTCCGAGAGGTTGGCCATCTGGGAGAGCTGCTTGGAGTTCTGCAGCGAGGACTCGACCCGGAGGCCGCCCAGGACCAGCGCGACCACCACGGGGAGCAGCAGCAGGGCGATCAGCCGGGTACGGATCCGCCAGTTGCGCATGGCGAACCGGCGCAGACCGGTGGCCCGGCGCCGGGTCAGCGTGCTGCGCAGCCGTGACCGGCGCTGCTCGGACTCCGTGCCGTCCTGCATCTCGGGCTCGCCGCCGCCGACTATCTGCTCACCGGGGCCGGTGAGCGGCGCTGCCTGGTGGGGGCCTGCCACGGGCTCACGCGACTCCGGGTCTCCCGCGGCGCCGCTGCCCCTCTTGAAACGTCCCTGCACTGGCGTCGCAACCTCTGGACCGGGCGCCCCTCCCCGCTTGCGCGGATGGGGCGGTGTCGAGTTTTTCCGTCGCATTCCAGCACAGCGGGAGAAGTCCAACAAGGGGCGTTACCTGTCGGTGTCCTGGGCTACCCAGTGCGCGCACCGTCTCACGGACTGTGCGGTAACGGACCCGGAATACCACCCTTTTCGGACACTCGCCGGATACATGCCAACTGGACCCTAGGTCACCTGGAGTCGTAGACGTTCCTGAATGTCCGAGATATCGGGATTGTCGCAATGGCCTGCTCGTGCGAAATGCCCGAGATGACGACATTGTCCGGCAATTTGTGAGCAAAATCACAGCCGAATTATGTAGCCGTGATCAGGATGGCTATGGAAAGAGCTCCGGATGCTCCGCTCCCGGACCGTCTACCCTGGTGCGCGGTGCCCAGGCGTGAGCCTGCCCAGAATCTCCGTCGCCGACTCCTGCGAGCGGCCCCGAACCCGAAGGTGTGACGCAATGTCCCAGCCGGCGAACCAGGCCACCACGTCCACGCCCACGAGCGGCTCGACCGCCAATCCGCGTCGGACCTCGCTGGCCTCGATCGAGGACTTCGGCCAGCTGCCCGGCGTGCGCGCCGCCCAGGGCCCGCGGGAGTACGCGACCACGCTGCCGATGGTCACCGCCAACCCGCGCCGCACCGTGCTGTCGGTCGCCCCGGCCCCGCGCCTGCCGCAGGACTGACACCCGCTCAGACACCGCCCGAGGGGCGCCGACCCGCAGACCAGCGGGACGGCGCCCCTCTCGCGATAGCCTGGGGACCGTTCGAGCAGGGCCCGGTAAGGCCGGCGCCCGACAGACCGAGAGGCTCCCCACCGTGCGTATTGCCAGGTTCTCCGTCCGGGAAGGGAGCCCTGCCGCCGGCAGCGTCTCCTTCGGCGTGGTGGAGGGTGACCCCACCCAGCCCGAGTCTCTGGTGGTGCACGGCCTGGCCGGCCACCCGATCGTCTCGATGCAGCTCAGCGGCGAGAGCTACCGGATGCAGGACATCCGGCTGCTGTCGCCGATCCTGCCGAACAAGGTGGTCGCGGTCGGCCGCAACTACGCGGCGCACGCCAAGGAGCTCGGCAACGAGGTCCCGGACGTCCCGCTGACCTTCTTCAAGCCGTCCACCGCCGTGATCGGCCCGACCGAGTCGATCGCGTACCCGCCGTTCTCCTCGGACGTCCAGCACGAGGCCGAACTCGCCGTGGTGATCGGCCGGATGGGCCGTGAGGTCCCGCTGGAGCGGGTCCCCGAGATCATCTTCGGCTACACCTGCGCGAACGACGTGACCGCCCGCGACGTCCAGCAGCGCGAGGGCCAGTGGGCCCGCGCCAAGGGCTTCGACACCTCCTGCCCGCTCGGTCCGTGGATCGAGACCGAGCTGGACCCGAGCGATCTGGCGATCACCTGCACCGTCAACGGTGAGCTCAAGCAGACCGGCCGGACCTCCCTGATGGTCCGTTCGATCGCCGAGCTGATCGTGCACATCTCGGAGGCCATGACCCTGCTGCCCGGTGACGTGATCCTCACCGGCACCCCGGCCGGGGTCGGCCCGCTCAACGTCGGCGACGAGGTCGCCGTCTCCATCGAAGGCATCGGCACTCTCACCAATAGGGTGATCAAGCGTGGCTAACACCGCTGACCTGGACCCGACCGTCCGGGTCCGTTTCTGTCCCTCCCCGACCGGCAACCCGCACGTGGGCCTGGTCAGGACCGCCCTCTTCAACTGGGCCTTCGCCCGCCACCACGGCGGCAAGCTGGTGTTCCGGATCGAGGACACCGACGCGGCCCGGGACTCCGAGGAGTCGTACCACCAGCTGCTGGGCGCGATGCGCTGGCTTGGCTTCGACTGGGACGAGGGCCCCGAGGTCGGCGGCCCGCACGAGCCGTACCGGCAGTCGCAGCGGATGGACATCTACGCCGACGTCGCCCGCAAGCTGCAGGAGGGCGGCCACGCCTACCACTGCTACTGCTCCACCGAGGAGCTGGACGCCCGCCGCGAGGCGGCCCGCGCGGCCGGCAAGCCCTCCGGCTACGACGGCCACTGCCGCGAGCTGAGCACCGATCAGGTCGAGGTCTACCGGCAGGAGGGGCGGCAGCCGATCCTGCGGTTCAAGATGCCCGACTCGACCATCGCCTTCGACGACCTGGTCCGCGGGAAGCTCAGCTTCGAGCCGGAGAACGTGCCGGACTACGGCATCGTCCGGGCCAACGGCGCGCCGCTCTACACCCTGGTCAACCCGGTGGACGACGCCCTGATGGGCATCACCCACGTGCTCCGCGGCGAGGACCTGCTCTCCTCGACCCCGCGTCAGATCGCCCTCTACGCCGCCCTGGCCGAGATCGGCGTCGGCGACGGCTCCACCCCGCGCTTCGGCCACCTGCCGTACGTGATGGGCGAGGGCAACAAGAAGCTGTCCAAGCGCGACCCGCAGGCCAGCCTCAACCTCTACCGCGAGCGCGGCTTCCTGCCCGAGGGCCTGCTCAACTACCTGGCGCTGCTGGGCTGGTCGCTCTCCGAGGACCAGGACCGCTTCTCCATGGAGGAGTTCGTCGCGGCCTTCGACATCGCCAAGGTGAACGCGAACCCGGCCCGCTTCGACCTGAAGAAGTGCGAGTCGATCAACGGCGACCACCTCCGCCTGCTCGCGCCGGACGAGTTCGTCCGCCGCCTGGTGCCGTACCTGCAGGCCCCCGGCCTGCTGCCGGCCGAGCCGACCGCCGACCAGCTCGACCTGCTGGCCAAGGTGGCGCCGCTCACCCAGGAGCGGATGGTCGTGCTGAGCGAGATCGTCAACATGGCGGGCTTCCTCTTCGTCGACCCGGCCGATTTCACGGTGGACCCGGAGGACGCCGCCAAGGTGCTCACCGCGGACGCCCGTCCGGTGCTGGAGGCCAGCGTCCAGGCACTCACCGAGCTGGCGGACTTCACCCCGGAGCCGATCCAGGCGGCGCTGCGCGAGGCGCTGGTGGACGGCCTGGGCATCAAGCCCAAGTTCGCCTTCACCCCGCTCCGGGTGGCCGTCACCGGCCGCCGGGTCTCCCCGCCGCTCTTCGAGTCAATGGAGCTGCTCGGCCGCGCCGAGACGCTGCGCCGGCTGACGGCGGCCCTGGAGCTCACTCCGGGGGCCTGATCCCGGCCGCTCCGAGGGGCTGCGTTGACCAGCGACGCAGCCCCTCGGGGCACTGCCTGCGGTTATGGATTTTGGAGCGGGGCCGGGTGTCGGGTAATGTTCTTTCTGCGCCGCCCGGGAGGGACAGGGCGAGGGACCAGAAACCTCGTCAGGGACAGACCGGTGGTCGCAACGCCGAGCGAAACCCCGTCAGGGGTTGAACTCTGGTGGGGTATGGTGTAATTGGCAGCACGAGTGATTCTGGTTCATTTAGTCTAGGTTCGAGTCCTGGTACCCCAGCGCAGTATTCGCAGGTAGTAATTTTTAACTGCAAGCCCCCGTTGTGTAGCGGCCTAGCACGCTGCCCTCTCACGGCAGTAGCGCCGGTTCGAATCCGGTCGGGGGTACGCACCACAAAAGAACAAGCCCCCGTTGTGTAGCGGCCTAGCACGCTGCCCTCTCACGGCAGTAGCGCCGGTTCGAATCCGGTCGGGGGTACCAGATCCTCTCCACTGTCACCACCGGACGAGTTCGCAACCCCGGTCCTGACGAAGCATGGGATCACCAAGTTTGCCCCCGTTGTGTAGCGGCCTAGCACGCTGCCCTCTCACGGCAGTAGCGCCGGTTCGAATCCGGTCGGGGGTACCAGAGCAGAACGGCCGGTGGGCTTCGCAGCCCACTGGCCCAATGCTTTGTTGGGGTATGGTGTAATTGGCAGCACGAGTGATTCTGGTTCATTTAGTCTAGGTTCGAGTCCTGGTACCCCAGCCAGCAGTACAGCCCCGGAGATCCGGGGCTTTTTGCTTTTCCGGACTTCTCCGGAGCACGAAAGACCCGTGCACGAAAGAACGGCCCCCGAGGGGGCCGTTCGTCGTTTCGTCGTTTCCGGACGGGGTCTAGCCGCGGCGCAGGGCCTCGGTGAGGCGGTTGGCGGACTCGATGATGGCCTGGGCGTGCATCCGGCCGGGGTGGCGGGTCAGGCGCTCGATCGGCCCGGACACCGAGACGGCGGCCACCACGCGGTTGGAGGGGCCACGGACGGGTGCCGAGACGGACGCCACACCCGGCTCGCGCTCGCCGATCGACTGGGCCCAGCCGCGCCGCCGTACGCCGCTCAGGGCGGTTGCGGTGAACCGCGCGCCCTGGAGGCCGCGGTGCAGGCGCTCGGGCTCCTCCCAGGCCAGCAGGACCTGGGCGGCGGAGCCGGCCTTCATCGGCAGCGTGGAGCCGACCGGCACGGTGTCGCGCAGACCGGAGAGCCGCTCGGCGGCGGCCACGCAGATCCGCATCTCGCCCTGTCGGCGGTAGAGCTGGGCGCTCTCGCCGGTGACGTCGCGCAGGTGCGTGAGCACCGGCCCGGCGGTGGCGAGCAGGCGGTCCTCGCCCGCCGCGGCGGAGAGCTCGGAGAGTCGGGGGCCGAGGATGAACCGGCCCTGCATGTCCCTGGTGACCAGGCGGTGGTGTTCGAGTGCGACGGCGAGTCGGTGGGCGGTGGGCCGCGCCAAGCCGGTGGCGGCGACCAGCCCCGCCAACGTGGCGGGGCCCGACTCCAGTGCGCTGAGCACCAGAGCGGCCTTGTCGAGAACGCCGACGCCGCTAGAGTTGTCCATGCCCTGATACTGCAGTCTCATTCCGCGAGACGCAAGTTCAATTCTCCGAGAAAAGCGCCACTCTTGGTGGAGCAGCCCGGGAGACACCCAGCTACGGACCATCATCCAACGTCCGCATGCTGGACACGATCCGGCGTGCAGGTCGTCCGGACAAGTGCCTCACCAGGCCGGCGGGACACGACCTCGATCACACGAGAAGGCCGGCAGAGCGGCCGGCTGGAGGGAAAGCGATGGGACGGACACTCGCAGAGAAGGTCTGGGACGACCACGTCGTCCGGCGCGCCGAGGGCGAGCCCGACCTGCTCTACATCGATCTGCACCTGCTGCACGAGGTGACCAGCCCGCAGGCCTTCGACGGGCTCCGGCTGGCCGGCCGGAAGGTCCGCCGGACCGATCTGACGATCGCGACCGAGGACCACAACACCCCGACGCTGGACATCGACAAGCCGATCGCGGACCCGGTCTCCCGGGTCCAGCTGGAGACGCTGCGCGCCAACGCCGCCGAGTTCGGGGTCCGGATCCACTCGCTCGGCGACATCGAGCAGGGCGTCGTGCACGTGGTCGGCCCGCAGCTCGGTCTGACCCAGCCCGGCACCACGGTGGTCTGCGGTGACTCGCACACCTCCACCCACGGCGCCTTCGGGGCACTGGCGTTCGGCATCGGCACCAGCCAGGTCGAGCACGTGCTGGCCACCCAGACGCTGCCGCTGGCCCCGTTCAAGACGATGGCGATCACGGTCGAGGGCGAGCTGCCCGAGGGCGTCACCGCCAAGGACCTGATCCTGGCCATCATCACCAGGATCGGCACCGGCGGCGGCCAGGGCTACGTTCTGGAGTACCGCGGTTCGGCGATCCGCAGCCTCTCCATGGAGGCCCGGATGACGATCTGCAACATGTCGATCGAGGCCGGTGCCAGGGCGGGCATGATCGCCCCGGACCAGACCACCTTCGACTACCTGGAGGGGCGCCCGCACGCCCCCCAGGGCGCCGACTGGGACGCGGCGGTGGAGTACTGGAGCACGCTGAACACCGACGAGGACGCGGTCTTCGACGCCGAGGTGTTCATCGACGCCACCCAGCTGACCCCGTTCGTCACCTGGGGCACCAACCCGGGCCAGGGCGCCCCGCTCGGCGCCAACGTGCCGGACCCGGCCTCGTTCGCCGACCCCTCGGAGCGGGTCGCGGCCGAGAACGCGCTCAAGTACATGGGCCTGGAGGCCGGTACGCCGCTGCGCGAGGTCAAGGTCGACGCGGTCTTCGTCGGCTCCTGCACCAACGGCCGGATCGAGGACCTGCGGGCCGCCGCGGCCATCGTCGAGGGCCGCACCATCGCCGAGGGTGTCCGGATGCTGGTCGTCCCCGGCTCGGTCCGGGTCGCCCTGCAGGCGATCGAGGAGGGCCTGGACAAGGTCTTCACCGCCGCCGGCGCCGAATGGCGGCACGCGGGCTGCTCGATGTGCCTGGGCATGAACCCGGACCAGCTGGCTCCGGGCGAGCGCTGCGCCTCGACCTCCAACCGCAACTTCGAGGGGCGGCAGGGCAAGGGCGGCCGTACCCACCTGGTGTCCCCTCAGGTCGCCGCCGCCACCGCCCTGCTGGGCCGGCTGGCCGCGCCCGCCGATCTGTCGTCCGACGTCGCTGTGGAGGTCTGAGCAGCCATGGAGAAGTTCACCACGCACACCGGCCGGGCCGTTCCGCTGCGCCGCAGCAATGTCGACACCGACCAGATCATCCCGGCGCACTGGCTGAAGAAGGTCACCCGAACCGGATTCGAGGACGGGCTGTTCGAGGCCTGGCGCAAGGATTCCGAGTTCGTCCTCAACCAGCCCGAGCGGCAGGGCGCCTCAGTGCTGGTGGCCGGTCCGGAGTTCGGTACCGGTTCCTCGCGCGAACATGCGGTCTGGGCACTTCAGAACTACGGTTTCCAGGCCGTCATCTCGTCCCGATTCGCCGACATCTTCCGCGGTAACTCGCTGAAGAACGGTCTGCTCACCGTGCTGCTGCCGCAGGAGACGGTGGATCAGCTCTGGGCGCTGACCGAGGCCGACCCGACCGCCGAGATCACCGTTGACCTGGAGACCAGGGAGGTCCGCGCCGAGGGCGTGACCGCCTCCTTCGAGTTGGACGACAACGTCCGCTGGCGTCTGCTCAACGGCCTGGACGACATCAGCATCACGCTCCAGAACGAGGGCGACATCGCCGAGTTCGAGGCCACCAGGCCGAGCTTCAAGCCGCGTACGCTGCCGGTCCTCTGAGCCCTCGATTCCTGACGGTCCGCCGGATGGCCCACCCCTCCCGAGGGGTGGGCCATCGGTCTGTTCCGGGCCCGAGTTGAGCTCCGGATAAACCCCCGGGCAGCGCAACTCCGTACAGATGGCACAATCGTTGCATGCACCGGCACCATGAACCTCCGTACGGGGACTGCGAACCAGCGTCCTCGGAGGGGATGGGCGACCCGGAAGTCACCGCGCTCTTCGCGCTGGTGGCCGAGCGGTTGAAGCAGGCTCATGACCGCGTTCATGCGCTGAACGTGTCAACGGAGGCAAAGACCGCTCTCACCCGTCAACTGTTGATCGTCACGGAGACCGCCAAGCGCGATCTTCCGGGGGCGGCAAGGCGGTTGGCGCGCTTTGTGCAAGACCTCGACGAGGGGCGCCTGCCTCTCGGGTGAGGTCCCGGACGCGCAAATCCATTGCGACACTAGGGTGATTCGCGCGTTTGGTAATTGAAAGTCCGCAGATACATACCTAACGTGCGAAATGAACGGATGGAATCATCCGGCGCCCGTTTCCGAAGGGGAAGACGTGAACAAGGCTCAGCTTGTCGAAGCGGTGGCCGAGCAGCTGGGCGGTCGCAAGGCTGCCGCAGAGGCCGTCGACGCAGTGCTCGACACCATGGTGCGTGCCGTTGTGGCCGGTGACCGGGTGTCGGTCACCGGCTTCGGCACCTTCGAGAAGGTCGACCGCTCCGCGCGGTTCGCCCGTAACCCGCAGACCGGCGAGAAGGTCAAGGTCAAGAAGACCGCCGTGCCGCGGTTCCGTCCCGGCCAGGGCTTCAAGGACCTGGTCAGCGGCAGCAAGAAGCTGCCGAAGGAGGGCCCCTCGGTCAAGAAGGCCCCCAAGGGCTCGCTGACCCCGGGCAAGAGCGGCACCACCGCTGCCGTCAAGCGCGCCGCCACCAAGCGCGCCGCCACCGCCGCTGCCGCCGCTCCGGCCAAGCGCACCGCGGCCAAGAAGGCCACCACCGCGGCGAAGACCACGGCGGCCAAGACCACCGCGGCGAAGAAGACCACCGCGACCGCCGCCAAGAAGGCGACCGCGGTCAAGAAGACGGCGGCGGCCGGCAAGACCACGGCCGCGAAGAAGACCACCGCGGTCAAGAAGGCCACCCCGGCCAAGACCACCGCGGCGGCCAAGAAGGCCGCTCCCGCCAAGAAGGCGACGGCGACGGCGAAGAAGACCGCCCCCGCCAAGAAGACCGCCACGCGGAAGACCACCGCGCGCCGGTCCACCGCCAAGTAGTTCTGGCGATCGGTCAAACCGACGGCGGGTCAATCCGCCGTGAGCCGTGGCGGCTCGCATCCGGGTCATTCCCGGAGCGAGCCGCCACGGCTCTTTTCCGTCATGACTCCTGACGCCCGATCGGGAGTTCGTAACTGATGTCCCAGCGCGAATCCGGCACGACCAGTTCGGCGGTCTCCACCGCGCGCCCGTCCTGGTCGTAGTGAGTGCGCTCGATCAACGTCACCAGGTCGCCGGCCGAGACGCCGAGCAGGTTGGCCTGGGTCGCGGTGGCGCGGGAGGGGCGGGTCCGCTCCACCGCGCGCTCCACCCGCACCCCGATCTCCGCCATCCGCCGCACCACGCCCTGGCCGGCCAGCGGGCCGTACTCGGGGCAGATCACCGGCGAGCCCTGGGTCAGCGCCAGCGGCTCCCAGCTGTTGGCGAGCAGGACGGGCTGACTGTCGATCAGGAACTCGTACACGGTGTGCACCGTCGGCGCCCCGGGCTCGACGCCCAGCCGGGCGGCCACCCGCTGCGGGGCCGGGCTGTTGGTGTCGGTGCTGGACTCCCAGCTGCCGGTGCCGTCGATCGCGCCCAGGTCGGCCCGGAAGGACACCGGGGCACCGATCCGGGAGCGGACCATCGCGCGCCGCGGCACGGGGCGGCGGACGTACGTGCCGGAGCCGGTGCGTCCCTCCAGCAGGCCCTCGGTGATCAGCAGCTGCTGGGCGCGCTGGAGCACGTTCGCGTCGACGGCGTACTCGATCGCCAACTTGGCGCGGGAGGGCAGGACGTCGCCGGTCTGCCACTCGCCCAGGCCGATGCGGCGGCGCAGGTCGGCGGCGATGCGCTGGTACTGGCGCTCAGCAGGTGACATCTGGCTCTCCCGGCGGCAGGCACGACCCGGCCGGTTCGGCAGGGCGGGTGATTCAGCGTTGACAATCTAATGCATCAGGTGGAATCTAATTACTTAGATTTACGTTCCGTGACCAGCTGCTCGCGGGGAGAGTCGTTGCGTGCGAACCACCAGCGTGTTTGACGTTGCGAACCGGCTGGCCAGAGCCACCGGGGGACGGCCCAGGGTCCGCCTCAGGCTCGACGGCGGATGGCGGCTGTACCTGGTGCTGCCGGCTGGGCTGAGCGCCGACGCACAGCTCACGGTGCTGGATCTGCTGGCCGGGGCGGACCGCTTCGGCCATGACCGGACCGACACCGCCGAGCGGGTCTGGGCCGACTTCGACCGCGACCACGAGCAGGAGCCGACGCAGTGACGACCACCGGGGGCTACACCGTGTCCATCGAGGACATCGCCCCACCCGCGACCTTCCAGCACCTCCCGGACGCCCTGGCGGCCCTCTGGCAGGCCCTCCGGGTACTGCCGCTGGGCTGGACCCAGTACGAGGCCTACCGCTTCTTCCTCGGCGAGGGAGCGGTCGAACGGGTCACCGAATTCCTCGACCGCGACGGCGAGTTGACCCTCAGCTTCGCGATCGGCGGCCGCTCCCACCTGATCCAGGTGAGCCGGCCCTGATCGGAGCGGGCGTCAGTTCGCCTGGTCCGCCGGGTCCGGGAAGGTCTGCAGGGTGAGGAAGACCACCCGGCGGGCCTCGCCGGTGCCCTCGGTGCGGATCCGCAGGCGCTGGCCCGGGCGGAGCAGCCGCAGGCCGCCCGCGTCGAAGGCCGGGGCGTCGAACGGGACGGGGGTGCCGTCGTCCAGGAGGACCGAGCCGGTGCGGGTGGCTGGGTCGAAGGTGTACGAGGTGGCCTGCATGCCAGCAGCATAGCGACGGGCCGGACGCGGTCAGGAGCAGACCGGCGCGCAGGCGACCGCGGCGGTGTGCCGCCCGACGCCGAGCGCCAGCGCCTCCCGCAGGTCCTCCCCGGTGTCCACGTCCCGGCGCACCGAGGGCACTTCGCCCGGGCTGAGCTCGACCGCGCCACCGGCCGCGTGCCCGGCCCGCGATCCGTCGCCGAACCGGGGCGCCAGCGCGTGGCCCCGCTGACAGGCCAGCAGCGTGGTGCCGAGCCCGGGGGAGTCGGCCAGGAAGGACCGCCCACCGGCCGCCGCGGCGGCGGCCAGCACTTGGGCCAGCTCCGCGCTGCGCAGGGCGGGCAGATCGGCCGAGAGCGCCGCCAACGGGGCGTCCGGAGCCAGCCGCCGGGCCAGCTCGGCGCCGTGCGTCAGCGCCGCGTTGAGCCCGCCACCCGGCTCGTCCGCCACCACCAGCGCCCCCAGCCGGGCCAACCACGCCCCGGCCACCGCGTCCTGGGTGACCACCAGCACCCGGGCCACCAGCGGACAGGCCAGCGCGGCCGTCACCGTGTCCAGCGCGAACGCCAGGGCCAGCGCGGGCCGCCGCGCACCGGCGTACGGCGCCAGCCGGCTCTTCGCCAGGGCGAGCGGCTTCACCGGCAACACCAGCGACCACTCGGGGTGGGGCGCGGGCGCGGGCGGCACTGCGGGGCGTACGGTGTCCTGGGTCATCGGCGCCATTCTTGCGCCGGTGGCGGACCCCTGACCAGGCGGCCCGGCCGGACCGAGGTGTGCTGCGCGCGTGCCGGGGACGGCCCGGTAAGCCGCTCGACAGCGGCAGGGCCAGTGGTGAGACTGGTCCGCGCCCGGAGGGGCGACGAACGACCTGCGGCACCCCACGTGCCGCAGCCCGATGAAGAGGAGCAGGAGTGGCTCGCCGCTCGTACGCCAGGTTCGGCAACGCGGACTACGGGATCTGGTACCGGTTCGCGGCCGCGCTCGTGAAGCCGGTGACCACCGCCCTGGTGAAGCCGGACTGGCACGGGTGGGAGCATCTGCCCGAGCGGGGCGGCTTCCTGGTGGTGGTGAACCACAACTCGCTGATCGATCCGCTGATCTACGCGCACTGGCAGTACAACAGCGGCCGGCCGCCCCGGATGCTCGGCAAGGCCGGGGTGTTCTCGGTGCCGTTCATCGGCTTCATGCTGAGGAAGACCGGCCAGATCCCGGTGTTCCGCGACTCCACCGACGCGTCCAAGGCGTTCCGGGCCGCGATCGCCGCCGTCGAGCAGGGCCAGTGCGTGCAGTTCTACCCCGAGGGCACCCTCACCCGGGACCCGGACGTCTGGCCGATGACCGGCAAGAGCGGCGCGGCCCGGGTCGCGCTGATGACCGGCGCGCCGGTGATCCCGGTCGCGCACTGGGGCGCGCACGAGATCATCCCGCCGTACGGCCGGGGCGGGAAGGGCAAGTTGAACCTCTTCCCCCGGCACAAGGTGACCGTGGCGGCCGGGCCGCCGGTCGATCTGACCCGGTACCAGGGCCAGGAACTGACCGCCGAGGTGCTGCGGGACGCCACCGAGGACATCATGACCGCGATCACCGAGGTGCTCGCGGGGATCCGCGGTGAGCAGCCGCCGGCCGAGCGCTACGACATGCGGAAGGCGGCCCAGCAACGGGCCGAGGACCACGCCGCCAAGAAGGACCGCGCCGCGGGCCACCGGAACGACGAAGAGAGCACCAAGTGACCCGCTGCGCCGTGTTCGGGACCGGGTCCTGGGGGACCGCCTTCGCGATGATCCTGGCCGACGCCGGCTGCGAGGTGACCCTCTGGGGCCGCCGCCAGGAGCTGGTGGACGCGATCAACGCGACCCACGTCAACCCGGACTACCTGCCGGACACCCGGCTGGCGGAGACCGTCCGGGCCACCACCGACCCGGCCGAGGCGCTGGCCGGGGCGGAGTTCGCGGTGCTCGCCGTGCCCTCCCAGACCCTCCGTCAGAACCTCGCCGCCTGGGCGCCGCTGCTCGGCCCCGACACCGTGCTGGTCTCGCTCATGAAGGGCATCGAACTCGGCACCGCCAAGCGGATGTCCGAGGTGATCCAGGAGGTCGCCAAGGTCGGCCCCGAGCGGGTCGCGGTGGTCAGCGGCCCCAACCTGGCCCTGGAGATCGCCAACCGGCAGCCCGCCGCCAGCGTGGTGGCCTGCACCGACGAGCTGATCGCCAAGCGGCTCCAGACGGCCTGCCACACGCCGTACTTCCGCCCGTACACCAACACCGACGTGGTCGGCTGCGAGCTCGGCGGCGCGGTGAAGAACGTGATCGGCCTGGCGGTCGGGATGGCCGACGGGATGGGCCTGGGCGACAACACCAAGGCCACCCTGATGACCCGCGGACTGGCCGAGATCACCCGGCTCGGGCTGACCCTGGGCGCCGACCCGCACACCTTCGCCGGGCTGGCCGGGATGGGCGACCTGGTGGCGACCTGCTCCTCGCCGCTCTCCCGCAACCACACCTTCGGCACCAACCTCGGCCGCGGCATGACGGTCGAGGAGACCATCGCCGCCACCAAGCAGACCGCCGAGGGCGTCAAGTCCTGTGAGTCGGTGCTCGACCTGGCCCGCCGGCACGGGGTCGACATGCCGATCGTGGCGGCCGTGGTGGACGTGGTGCACCACGGGCGGCCCACCCAGGAAGTGCTGGCCGGGCTGATGGCCAGGTCGGCGAAGCCCGAACGCCACTGAACTCGCTACCGCGCGGGTGACTTTCGCCGAAACACCCGCACGGTAGTCTCGAACACGATATGAGCATCGAAAAGACCTCCCCCAACGCGGCCAAGCCGCGCGTTGCGATCGTCTTCGGCGGCCGCAGCTCCGAGCACGGCATCTCGGTCGTCACGGCCGGCAGCGTGCTCAGGGCGATCGACCGGAGCAAGTACGAGGTGCTGCCGATCGGCATCACCCATGAGGGCCGCTGGGCCCTGGTCGGCGACGAACCGTCCCGGATGGCCATCACGGACCGGCAGCTCCCCGACGTGGACGGCGTCGCCGAGTCCACCGAGGGCCAGATCACGCTGCCCAGCAACCCGACCAGCCGCGAGGTGGTCTGGAGCGAGCCCGGCGCCGCACCCAAGGTGCTCGGCGAGGTGGACGTGGTGCTGCCGCTGCTGCACGGCCCCTGGGGCGAGGACGGCACCATCCAGGGCCTGCTGGAGCTCTCCGGCGTCCCGTACGTCGGCTCCGGCGTGCTGGCCAGCGCGGCCGGCATGGACAAGGAGTTCACCAAGCGGATCCTGGAGTCGCACGGCATCGGCGTCGGCAGCTACACCGTGGTCCGCCCGCGCGAGTGGGAGACCGAGACCGGCCGCGCCGCCGCCCGGGAGCGGATCGCCGCCCTCGGCCTGCCGCTCTTCGTGAAGCCCTGCCGGGCCGGCTCCAGCATGGGCATCAGCAAGGTCAAGGACCTGGCCGACCTGGACGCCGCGATGGACGAGGCCCGCCGGCACGACCCCAAGGTGATCGTCGAACTCGGCGTCCAGGGCCGCGAGATCGAGTGCGGCGTGCTGGAGTTCGAGGACGGCCCGAAGGCCAGCCTGCCGGCCGAGGTGCTGATCGACGGGGACTTCGAGTTCTACGACTTCGAGGCGAAGTACATCGACTCCTCCGAGGTGCAGATCCCCGCTCGACTGACGGAGCGTGAGACGGCCGAGATCCGCCGGCAGGCGGTGCTCGCCTTCGACGCCCTCGGCTGCGAGGGCCTGGCCCGGGTCGACTTCTTCCTGCTCCCCGACGGCAGCTGGATCGTCAACGAGATCAACACCATGCCCGGCTTCACCCCCATCTCCGCCTACCCGAAGATGTGGGAAGCCACCGGCCTGCCCTACCCGGAACTGATCGACCGACTCCTCACCGCAGCCCTGAACCGCTCCACCGGCCTCCGCTAGGCCCTCCGGGCATCAGCCATCAGGGGCTCGGGGAACTGCGACGCCGACCTCGGAAATGGTGATCCGTGCGTGGATGGTCAGGCACTTTCGCTCTTTGACCCCGGCGCCAGATCTCCTCGCAGTTCCCCGAGCCCCTGGATAGTGCAACCTCGGATGCTGCCTAGAGTCCTTCGGGGACGGTGGCCTTGATGGCGTCCGTCAACGAGCTGAGCGGGTCCGCGTAGTTGGGGTACGCGCCCTTGGGCACCGTCACCTCGACGTACGTCTTCCGCAGCGTGGTGACGAAGCGGTAGCCGCCGTCCGGGTCCTGGGTCATGCCCCACTGGACGTCGTTGACCTCCGGGGCGGCGGCCAGCGGGTTGTCGTCCAGGTAGCCGGGCCGGGGCAGCCCGCACCGCAGCACCGTCCGCGGCGAGCTGCCCCAGGCGGCGGTGTACGGCGAGGCGGGTGACGGGTCGTCACGGTCGTGGCCGAGCACGGCCCCGGGCAGTGCCTTGTCGAGTGCTTCGCAGAAGCCCGCCTCGGCGGCCCGGGGCGTCGGGGGAGTGACGTCGGCGGGCAGGCTCCAGCTCCAGCCGAGCAGACCGGCGCAGGTCAGCAGAGCGGCGGGCGGGACACCCCAGCGGACGGTGGCAGGCAGGCTGCGGAGACGGCTCACCCGCCGATGGTAGCCAGGGGCTGTCTCCCGATTCCCGCCGGGTGGGCGTCGGGAGACAGCCCCTGGCCCTTACAGCCGGACCACCGGGCAGGTCAGCGTCCGGGTGATCCCCTCGACCTGCTGGACCTGGGCGACCACCAGCCGGCCGAGGTCGTCGATGGTCTCGGCCTCGGCGCGCACGATCACGTCGTACGGACCGGTGACGTCCTCGGCGGTGAGCACTCCGTCGATCTTGGCGATCGACTGGGCCACCGCGGTGGCCTTGCCCACCTCGGTCTGGATCAGGATGTATGCCTGTACCACGGGGGACCTCCAGCGGGGTGGGCTGATCGGCAGTCTGATCACCACGCTACCGCCCGGTGGGCCAGGTACGGGAGACCTCGGCACGGCCCGAGGGCGTACGCTGCGCGCGGGGGCGCGCAGGAGCGGCCTGGAGTCAGGTCAGTGAGAGAGGACGGCAGATGCAGGGGACCGTGGGCGAGCTCGGCGAGTTCGGACTCATCAGGGAGCTCACCGCCCGGCTGCCGCTCACCCCGGCCGTGGAGCTCGGGCCGGGCGACGACGCGGCCGTGGTGCGGACGCCCGACGGCCGGGTGGTGGCCACCACCGACGTGCTGATCGAGGGCCGGCACTTCCGCCGGGACTGGTCCACCGCGTACGACGTGGGCCGCAAGTGCGCCGCGCAGAACCTGGCCGACATCGCCGCGATGGGCGCCGTGCCGACCGCGATCCTGCTCGGTCTGGTCACCCCCGCCGACCTGCCGACCACCTGGGCCACCGAGTTGATGGACGGCCTGCGGGACGAGTGCCAGGTGGCCGGGGCGACCGTGGTCGGCGGCGACGTGGTGCGCGGCGAGACCATCACGCTGGCCATCACCGCCCTCGGCGACCTGCAGGGCCGGGCCCCGGTGAAGCGTTCCGGCGCCCAGGTCGGCGACGTGGTCGCGGTGACCGGCTGGCTGGGCTGGTCGGCCGCCGGGCTGACCGTGCTGTCCCGGGGCTTCCGCTCGCCGCGGGCCTTCGTCGAGGCGCACCGCCGCCCGGAGCCGCCGTACCACGCGGGCCCGGCCGGGGCCGATCTCGGCGCCACCTCGATGATCGACGTGAGCGACGGGCTGGTGGCCGACCTCGGCCATGTCGCCAAGGCCAGCGGGGTGGACATCGACCTGCGCGCGGCCGACTTCGACGTGCCTGCCCAGATGGCGGACATCGGTCAGGCGGTCGGGGTCGATCCGCTTGTATGGGTGCTGTCCGGTGGGGAGGACCACGCGATCGTGGCCACCTTCCCGAGCACCGTCCAGCTGCCCGCCCGATGGCGTGTGGTCGGCGAGGTGGTGCGTACGGCGCGTACGGCCCGGGGCGGACAGGTCACGGTGGACGGCGCTCCGTGGGACCGGGCCGGCGGTTGGGACCACTTCGCCGCGGAGTAACGGGCAAGAGGCGCGGGATTTGAGCTGACGACAGGTCGGACGGGTAGCCTGTCGCTGTCGGCATGTCCGGTCTGTCCCGGGTGTCCGGTTCGTACGAGAATCCAACAACTCGGGGGCCTGCGCTGCCCCAGGAGCGGGAGAGCACGCCCCCATGAGAATCGGTGTCCTGACCAGCGGCGGAGACTGCCCCGGCCTCAACGCGGTGATCCGCTCGGTGGTGCACCGTGGCACCGACGTGCACGGCGACGAGATCGTCGGGATCGAGGACGGCTTCCTCGGTCTGATCGAGGGCCGCGCCCGGCCGGTCTCGCACGACGACGTGACCGGTCTGCTCACCCTCGGCGGGACCATCCTGGGCTCGGCCCGGGTGCAGCGGGACCGGATCAACTGGGCCGTGGAGAACGCCGAGCGGCTGGCGAAGAACATCGGCATCGACGCGCTGATCGCGATCGGCGGCGAGGGCACGCTGACCGCCGCCAAGATGTTCAGTGACGCCGGGCTGCCGGTGGTCGGCGTACCGAAGACCATCGACAACGACATCGACGCCACCGACGTGACCTTCGGCTTCGACACCGCCGTGCACGTGGCCACCGAGGCGATCGACCGGCTGAAGACCACCGCCGAGTCGCACCAGCGGGTGATGGTGGTCGAGCTGATGGGCCGCCACACCGGCTGGATCACGCTCACCGCCGGGATGGCCGGCGGCGCGCACGGCATCCTGATCCCGGAGAAGCCGTTCGACATCGAGGCGGTGGCCCGGATGATCGAGGAGCGCTTCCGGCGCGGCAAGAAGTTCGCCATCATCGCGGTCGCCGAGGGCGCCAAGCCGATGCCGGGCACGCTCCGCTTCGACCACGGCGCGGTCGACCAGTACGGCCACCAGACCTTCGGCGGGATCGGCACCAAGCTCGCGCACGAGCTGGAGGACCTGCTCGGCAAGGAGTCCCGGCCGGTCATCCTCGGTCACACCCAGCGCGGCGGCACCCCCACCGCGCGGGACCGGGTGCTGGCCACCCGGTTCGGCTGGCACGCCGTGGAGGCGGTGCACAAGGGCGCCTTCGGGCACTTCACCGCGCTGCGCGGCACCGAGATCGTGCTGGCCCCGGTCGCCGAGGCGGTCACCCAGCTGAAGACCGTGCCGCAGGACCGCTGGGCGGAGTCCGAAGCCGTCCTCTGACGGTTGTTCGGTAGGTTGGCGGCATGGTTGCTCCTCCTCGCGTACTCACCGTGGCCGGCTCCGATTCCGGCGGCGGCGCCGGCATTCAGGCCGATCTCAAGACGATGCTCGCGCTCGGCACGCACGGCATGAGCGTGATCACCGCCGTCACCGCGCAGAACTCAGTCGGGGTCCAGGGCTACTGGGAGCTGCCGGCCGAGGCGGTCCGGGCCCAGTTCCGCAGCGTGGTCGACGACATCGGCGTCCAGGCCGTGAAGACCGGCATGCTGGCCTCGGTCGAGCTGGTGGAGACCGTCGCCGACCTGCTCGCCGGGGTCGACGCCCCGGTCGTGGTCGACCCGGTCGGCGTCTCCAAGCACGGGGACGCGCTGCTCGCCGCCGAGGCGGTGGCCACCGTCCGGGAGCGGCTGCTGCCGGTGGCCACCCTCGCCACGCCCAACCTGCACGAGGTGACGCAGCTCACCGGCCTGGAGGTGACGGGCGAACGGGACATGGCGGCGGCCGCCGAGGCGCTGCTCGGGTACGGCCCGGCCTGGGTGCTGATCAAGGGCGGCCACCTCGAAGGGGAGGCCGCCGACCTGCTGGTCGGCGCGGACGGCTCCGCGCACTGGTACCGGGCGTCCCGGTACGACAACCGGCACACCCACGGCACCGGCTGCACCCTGGCCAGCGCGATCGCGGCCGAACTGGCCAAGGGCGCCGCGATGCCGGAGGCGGTGGCGGGCGCGAAGGAGTACGTCACCGGCGCGATCCGGGGCGGCTTCGCGCTGGGCGCGGGCATCGGGCCGGTGGACCACGCCTGGCGCTGGCGCTGACCCCGTACGAAAAACGACCGAAGGGCGGACCCGAGGGTCCGCCCTTCAACCGGTGCAGGTGAGGCAGTAAGACAGAAAGCCGACCCACCCGAGGGTGAATCGGCGATCTGGAGGACCGGCTAACCGGTCTGCGCGTCAGCGCGAGACCTTACCGGCCTTGATGCACGAGGTGCAGACGTTGAGCCGCTTCGGCGTCCGACCGACCGTCGCACGCACCGTCTGAATGTTGGGGTTCCAACGACGGGGAGTACGGCGGTGCGAGTGGGAGATGCTGTTGCCGAAGCCCGGCCCCTTGCCGCAGACGTCGCAGTTGGCAGCCACAGGAGTCACTCCAAGACTTCAGATCATTTACGTTCGAAAACCCCGGCTGAACCAACCGCTCCACTCGCGTGGACCGGACCGCTTCAAGGGGTGAGCCCGGACTGTTCCGGGCAACCGGGAGAGCATACAACGCCGAATCCCGTTCAACGAAACTACCACGATCCCGCCCTTGATCATCTCCTGCGGCCCTCCGGCCAGCGCCGATTCCGACCCCGGCCCGATAACCTGCCAGCATCGCCCCTTGCCACCGCGTTCACCCGTGTCCCCGCCCAGGGTTCCGGTGGCGTTCACCCGGAGGAGAGACCTGGTGCTGGACACGCTCGACGCCACCACCGTCCGCACCTGGTGCCGCCTCGCCCTGACCGCGCTCGGCCAGGCCCGCGAGGAGATCGACGCGCTCAACGTCTACCCCGTCCCGGACGGGGACACCGGCACCAACCTCTACCTCACCGTGGAGTCCGCCGCCGAGGCCGTCGAACGGTGCTTCGCCGAGCAGGCCGAACCCGAGCTCGGCAGCGCGATGGCGGCCGGCGCCCGGGGCGCGCTGATCGGCGCCCAGGGCAACTCCGGGGTGATCCTGGCCCAGTGGCTGCGCGGCCTGGCCGAGGTGCTCGCGCTCGGCGGTGAGCCCGCCGACCTGCGCAAGGGCCTGCTGCGGGCCGCCGAGTCCGCCTACCAGGCGGTCGCCGAACCGGTCGAGGGCACCCTGCTCACCGTCGCGGCCGCCGCCGCCCGGGCCGCCGCCCAGGGCGCGGGCTCGCTGGCCGAGGCCACCGACACCGCCTACCGGGCCGCCCGCGAGGCGCTGCTGCGCACCCCCTCCCAGCTCGCCGTGCTCGCCGAGGCCGGCGTGGTGGACGCCGGCGGCCGCGGCCTGGTCGCCATCCTCGGCACCCTCTCGGACGCCGTCACCGGCCAGACCCCGATGGGCCCGGTGGCCCAGCGCCGCGAGTTCGACCGCCCGGTCCGGCCGCTCGGGGGCTGCGAGGGCCACGAACGCCCGCCGGGCCCCGGCCACCCCGCCTTCGAGGTGATCTACCTGCTGGACGCCCCCGACCAGGCCCTGCCGACGCTCCGCGCCGAACTGGCCGGACTCGGCGACTCCCTGGTGGTCGGCGGCGGCGACGGCCTGTGGAACGTGCACGTCCACGTGGACGACGCGGGCGCCGCCGTCGAGGCCGGGGTCCGGGCCGGACGGCCGTACCAGATCCGGATCACCCACTTCGCCGAGGCCGCCGCCCGGGCCGGGGAGCGCGACCGGGAGACCACCGCGGGCCGGGCCGTGCTCAGCGTGGTCACCGGCGCCGGACTGGCCGAACTCTGCGAACAGGCCGGCGCCCACGTCCTGCACGCCGACCCGGACCGGCCGCCCGCCAGCGCCGAACTGGTCACCGCCGTCCGCCGCTGCGCCGCGCGCGAGGTGATCCTGCTGCTCAACGACCCCGAGCTGCGCGCCGCCGCCGGAGCCGCCGCCGACCAGCTCCGGCAGGACGGCGTACGGATCGCGGTGCTGCCCACCCGCTCGCCGGTCCAGGGCCTGGCCGCGCTGGCCGTGCACGAGCCCGCCCGCCGGTTCGACGAGGACGTGGTCGCGATGACCTCGGCCGCCGGGGCCACCCGGTACGCCGAACTCGCGGTCGCCGAGGGTGAGTCCTGGACCATGGCCGGGGTCTGCCAGGCCGGGGACGTGCTCGGCCTGATCGACGGCGACGTGGTGGTGATCGGCGCCGACCTGGTCGCCATCGGCGAGGAACTGCTCGGCAGGATGCTCGCGGCCGGCGGCGAACTGGTCACCCTGGTGCTCGGCGAGGGCGCCCCCGCCGAGCTGGCCGACCGGCTGGTCGCGCACGCCCGCCGGCAGCGCCCCGAGGTCGACACCGTGGTCTACGACGGCCGCCAGCAGTCGGCCACCCTGCTGATCGGGGTGGAGTGATCCGGGCTGTCGCCCCCGTGGTGTCCAATAGGTCCGATGGGCGCTCTCGATGAATCTCTGACCAAGCTGGTCGGCGACCGCACCGCCAAGGTGCTGGCCGACAGCCTCAAGCTGCGCACGGTCGGCGACCTGCTGCACCACTACCCCCGGCGGTACGTGGAACGCGGCCAGCTCACCAGCCTGGACGACCTCGAGGTGGACGAGCACGTCACCGTGCTGGCCCGGATCGAGAAGGTCACCCTGATCCCGTTCAAGGCCCGCAAGGGCGACCGCCTCGAAGTGGTGGTCACCGACGGGCGCGGGCGGCTCAGCCTGGTCTTCTTCAACCAGGGCTGGCGGCAGAAGGACCTCCGCACCGGCTCCCAGGGCCTGTTCGCCGGCAAGGTCGGCGTCTTCAACGGCAAGCGCCAACTCGCCTCGCCCGACTACCAGTTGATCGACGCCGAGGACGGCGCCCCGGAGGCCGACAAGTTCGCCGGACGGCTGATCCCGGTCTACCCCGCGAGCGCCCAGATGCCCAGCTGGAAGCTCTCGCTCTGCGTCGAGGTGGCCCTCGACAAGCACCTCGCCGACGTCGGCGAACCGCTCCCCGCCGAGCTGCGGGAGAAGCACGAGCTGATCCCGCTCCCCGAGGCCCTGGAGCTGATCCACCGCCCGCGCAACCAGGCCGACAAGGAGCGCGCCCAGGACCGCCTGCGCTGGGACGAGGCCTTCGTCCTCCAGGTTGCCCTGGCCCAGCGCCGGGCCGCCGACTCCGCCCTCCCCGCCATCGCCCGCAAGCCCGTCCCCGACGGCCTGCTGGACGCCTTCGACGCCCGCCTCCCGTTCGAGCTGACGGACGGACAGAAGACCGTCTCCGCCGAGATCTTCACTGACCTGGCCACCGAACACCCGATGCACCGCCTGCTCCAGGGCGAGGTCGGTTCTGGAAAGACCATGGTGGCGCTGCGGGCCATGCTGGCCGTGGTGGACGCGGGTGGGCAGGCGGTGCTGCTGGCGCCGACCGAGGTGCTGGCGCAGCAGCACCACCGGTCGATCGTCGAGATGATGGGGGACTTGGCGGAGGGCGGCATGCTGGGCGGCTCCGACCTGGGGACGAAGGTGGTGCTGCTGACCGGGTCGATGGGGACGGCCGCGCGGCGGCAGGCGATGCTCGACATGGCCTGCGGGGACGCCGGGATCGCGATCGGGACGCACGCGCTGATCGAGGACAAGGTGCAGTTCCAGGACCTCGGCCTGGTGGTGGTGGACGAGCAGCACCGGTTCGGCGTCGAGCAGCGGGACGCGCTGCGGGCCAAGGGGGAGCAGCCGCCGCACCTGCTGGTGATGACGGCCACGCCGATCCCGCGCACGGTGGCGATGACGGTCTTCGGCGACCTGGAGACCTCGGTGCTGGACCAGCTGCCGGCCGGGCGTTCGCCGATCTCCACCCATGTGGTGCCCGCCGTGGAGAAGCCCAACTTCCTGGCCCGGGCCTGGGAGCGGGTCCGCGAGGAGGTCGGCAAGGGCCACCAGGCGTACGTGGTCTGCCCCCGGATCGGCGACGAGCCGCCGGACGCGCCGGGGAAGAAGAAGCGCAAGGCGGTGACGGACGACCCGGAGGACCTCGGCGCCGCGAGCGACGAGAAGCGGCCGCCACTCTCGGTGGTGGAGACCGCCGAGATGCTCACCAAGGGGCCGCTGGCCGGGCTGCGGGTGGAGATCCTGCACGGGCGGCTGACGCCGGAGGCCAAGGACGACGTGATGCGCCGGTTCGCGGCCGGGCAGGTCGACGTGCTGGTCGCCACCACGGTGATCGAGGTCGGCGTAAACGTCCCCAACTCGACCGCGATGGTGATCCTGGACGCCGACCGGTTCGGCGTCTCCCAGCTGCACCAGCTGCGCGGCCGGGTCGGCCGCGGCTCGGCCCCCGGGCTCTGCCTGCTGGTCAGCGACATGCCCGCGGCCAGCGCGGCCCGGGCCCGGCTGGACGCGGTGGCCGGCACCCTGGACGGCTTCGAGCTGTCCCGGATCGACCTGGAGCAGCGCCGCGAGGGCGACGTGCTCGGCCAGGCGCAGTCCGGGGTGAAGTCCTCGCTCAAGGTGCTCTCGGTGCTGGACGACGAGGAGGTCATCGCGACCGCCCGCGAGGAGGCCGCCAAGCTGGTCGCCGAGGACCCGACGCTGGCCGCTCATCCGGAGCTGCGCACCGCCCTGGAGAGCCTGCTCGACGAGGACCGCGCGGAGTACCTGGAAAAGGGCTAATTCCCCTGCTCGGCAAGGCTGTTGGAGCCCCGGAATTGTCAGTGCCGGAGGAGAGAATGTAGTTGTTCGGGACGCACCCCCAAGGTGCGTTCCCGGCACGACACCTGGGGGTTCCGCCTTGGCTTTCCGTCATCTCAACGAGCTTCCGCTGGGCGACAAGGTCTTCCGGATCGAGCTGGCCAGCGAGGACGACCGTGAGGTCACGCTCACCCTGACCGGCTGGCGCGAGGGCGCCGCCGCCACCCCGCTCGCCACCGGCAAGCTGCGCCTGCCGGTGGAGGACGTGGCCAACCTGCGGATCGCGCTGAACCGCGCGCTGCGGGCGATGGCCATCGTCGCCGACGTCTCCGAGCCCATCCCCGACCGCGACGTGCTGCGCGAGCTGTACCCCGGCCACGGTGCCCCCTGGGTGCCGCAGCACGAGGAGGAGCTGACCCGCCGGTTCCACGACGGCGACACGGTGGCCCGGATCGCCGCCCGCTTCGGCCGGACGCCCGACTCCGTCCGCACCAAGCTGCGCGAGCTCGGCCACGACCCGCGCAAGCCCGAGTACTGCCCGCCCGACGGCTGCCTGTCCTGGTCCCGGTACGCCTCGCCGAGCATCGTCGGCGCGGCCGAGTAGGCCCCTCCGTAGTCAGCGGCGCGGGCGTTCACCGACGGCGGTCGGTGGGCGCCCGCGCCGCTGCGCGTGCGCCCGGCGGCCGGCCAGCGGATAGCGTGTCAGGTGCATCCAGGCAGGGTGCACCCAGGAAGGGACCGCACTTCTCATGACCCGCGTGATCGCCGGGGTGGCCGGTGGCCGCCGTCTGTCCGTACTGCCAGGACGGACCACCCGCCCGACCTCCGACAAGGCGCGGGAGGCGATGTTCTCCACCCTGGCCTCGCTGCGCGGCACCCTGCACGGGGCCCGGATGCTCGACCTGTTCGGCGGATCGGGCGCGGTCGGCCTGGAGGCGCTGTCCCGGGGCGCCGCGCACGTCCTGCTGGTGGAGGCGGACGCCGGCGCCGCGAAGGTGATCCGGGAGAACGTCCGGATCGTCGCCCTGCCGGGCGCCGAGGTGCGGGCCGACCGGGCCGAACGGGTGATCGCGGGCCGGGCCCCGGAGGCGCCGTACGACCTGCTCTTCCTGGACCCGCCGTACTCCGTCACCGACGACGAGGTGCGGGAGATACTGGTCACACTCCTGGCCGGGGGCTGGCTCACGCCGGACGCACTCGTCACCGTGGAACGCAGCACGAGGGGCGGCGAGTTCGGCTGGCCCGAGGGTTTCGAGGCCGAGCGCTCCCGCCGCTACGGCGAGGGGACCCTCTGGTACGGTCGCGCCGCCAACGGACCTGCCGAAGACTCGTAGCAGCCCACCCATCAGGCCCCACAAGGGAGTCCATGCCATGCGCCGCGCCGTCTGCCCGGGTTCCTTCGACCCCATCACCAACGGGCACCTCGACATCATCGAGCGTGCTTCGAAGCTGTACGACGTGGTCCATGTCGCCGTGGCGATCAACAAGAACAAGCAGGGCATGTTCACCGTCGAGGAGCGGATCGCGCTGATCGAGGAGACCACCGCCCAGTACGGCAACATCGTGGTCGAGTCGCACTACGGCCTGCTGGTGGACTTCTGCCGGGAGCGCGGCATCCCGGCGATCATCAAGGGCCTGCGGGCGGTCAGCGACTTCGACTACGAGCTGCAGATGGCTCAGATGAACCGCGGCCTGAGCGGTGTCGAGACGCTCTTCGTGCCGACCTCGCCGACCTACAGCTTCCTCTCCTCCACCCTGGTCAAGGAGGTCGCCTCGTACGGGGGCGACGTCTCGCACCTGCTGCCGGAGACGGTGAACCGCCGGCTGGTCGAGCGGATCGCCGAGCGGGCGAAGCAGTAGCACCCGAACAAATCGGGTGAGCGCTGGCGAAGCGTCACATACCGTCCCCCGCCCGGCCGAGCGGCTGGCCTCGGGCGTTGTGAGCTCCCCCCGCTCTGGACGTACAGTCTGTACTCCTGCCCGGAGGCGCCACGCCGAAGGGCACTGCCTCCGCCGCAGCTCGGCGGCACACGGAAAGACAGAAGCCCCCGTGGACGTGCAGAACAGACTTGACGCGATCGTCACGGCGGTGGAGAACGCCCGCTCGATGCCCATGTCGGCGTCCTGCGTGGTGAACCGGGCCGAGCTGGTCGGCCTGCTCCAGCAGCTCCGTGAGGCGCTGCCCGCCGAACTCGCCCAGGCCCAGTCGGTGATGGCCGACCACGAGCAGGTGGTCGCGGACGCCCAGGCCCAGGCCGACCAGATCATCCAGGGTGCGCACAGCGAGCGCGGCTCGCTGATCTCCGACACCGAGGTGGTGCTGCGCGCCCAGGCCGAGGCGGACCGGATCCTCGGCGAGGCCAAGGCCGAGGTGCAGACCAAGCTGGCCGAGGCGGACGACTACGTCGACTCCAAGCTGGCCAACTTCGAGGTGGTGCTCACCAAGACGCTCGGCGCGGTCGGCCGCGGCCGGACCAAGCTGCGCGGCGACGCCAGCGTCTTCGAGCAGCCCTTCGACGAGGCCGAGACCGACGGCGAGGAGTTCCGCTCCCGGGTCAGCCCGAGCCCCGAGGTCGACGAGTACGTCGATGTGAAGCTGGCCACCCTGGAGACGGTGCTCAGCAAGACCCTCGAAGCGGTCGGCAAGGGCCGGGACAAGCTGCTCGGCAAGGCCTCGATCGACGAGCTGGGCGCCTACCTGGCCGCCGCCGACGAGGCCCAGCAGCTCAAGGACCGGGCCGAGGCGGTCGCGGCCGGCTTCTCCGAGGGCGGCTTCGACCCGGCCGGCGGCGGTGGCTTCGACGCCAACGGCGAGGAGCAGCCCTGGTACCGGGCCGAGGTCCCGCAGCAGCAGAGCTGGCCCGAGCCGACCCCGGCGGCGGCCGGCTGGCAGGCCCCGGAGGCCGACCAGTACGCGGCCCCGCAGTACAACGAGGTCTACGGCGGCGGCTACGACCCGGCCGGCCAGCCGCAGACCGACCCGTACGGCTACCCGCAGCAGCCGCAGCCCAGTTACGGCGGCCAGGGCTTCGACACCCAGGGCACCCAGGGCTTCGACTACGGCTACCAGCAGCAGCCGGTCTACCAGGAGCAGCCGCAGGAGCAGCAGGCGTACGACGCCTACGGCTACCCGCAGCAGGCCGCCCAGGTGCCGCAGCAGGCCGCGCTGGACGAGACCAGCTTCTTCGACACCAGCATGATCGACATGACCCGGCTCCGGGAGCTCGGCGGCAGGTGAAGTTGGGCCAGGCCGGAGTGTCCGGTAGTCTGACCACTCCGGCCTGTTCGTTGCTGGGCTGTTCTGCTGCCTCGAAGCAGCCGGATCGAACCAAATCCGCGCCACGCAGGGATGCGTGCCGCCTCCAGGAAGTCAGGACACCTTGAACCGCCTCGACCACCGCGACCCGCTCGTGTTCGACACGCATGAGCTCGGCCGTCGCCCGGGATCGCTGCGCAAGGTCGAACGCGTCGTGGAGGCCCCGGAGGGGCTGGGCATCATCGATGTCATCGCCGTCCCGGTGAAGAGCGAGATCGCGATCGAGCTCCGGCTGGAGTCCGTGGTCGAGGGCGTGCTGGTGACCGGCCGCGCCCGGGCCGGGGTCGAGGGCGAGTGCGTCCGCTGCCTGGAGCCGGTCGAGGACCGCCTGCGGGTCGAGTTCCAGGAGCTGTACTACTACCCCGAGTCCGACGAGCGTCACCGCGCCCGGACCGCCGGGGCCGACGACCTCGACGAGGACTCGGAAGACGAGACTTACCGCCTGGAGGGCGATTTCTTCGACCTCCAGCCGGTGCTGCGTGACGCGGTGGTGCTCGCACTGCCGTTGCAGCCGGTGTGCCAGGAAGACTGCCTGGGCCTGTGCTCCGAATGCGGAGCGCGCCTGAGCGACGACCCGGACCACCACCACGACGCCGCCGACCCCCGGTGGGCGGCTCTGCAGGGACTCTCCGCCGCCCCCGGCGACGAGGGTGACGGAATCAAGAACAGCGACACCCGTGAGGGTGGAGCCGAGAACCAGGAGAAGTAGCCGTGGCTGTTCCGAAGCGGAAGATGTCGCGCAGCAACACGCGCCACCGTCGGTCCAACTGGAAGGCCGTTGTTCCGGCCCTGGTGGCGTGTGACCGCTGCCACGAGCCGAAGCTGGGTCACATCGCGTGCCCGAGCTGCGGCACGTACAACCGTCGCCAGGTCCTCTCGGTCTGATCGGCGGGTGTACGGATCGATGTCGGACAGTAACTCACCCCGCAAGTCGGCTCCTGCCAACGGGAGCAAGGCCGGCGGTCCGGCTTCGACCGAATACGACGTTCTGGAAGGGCGCCTCGGGTTCGTACTCGAGCGCGCCCTTCTGGTGCGTGCCCTGACGCACCGTAGCTTCGCCTACGAGAACGGCGGGCTGCCCACCAACGAGCGCCTGGAGTTCCTCGGCGACTCGGTGCTGGGCCTGGTCGTGACGGACACGCTCTACCGCCTCCACCCGGAGGTCGCCGAGGGCACGCTCGCCAAACTGCGCGCCGCGGTGGTCAATTCGCGTGCCCTGGCCGAGGTCGGCCGCGGCCTCGAACTGGGCACCTTCATCAGGCTCGGCAAGGGCGAGGAGGGGACCGGTGGCCGTGACAAGTCGTCGATCCTCGCCGACACCGTCGAAGCCGTCATCGGCGCCATCTACCTCGACCAGGGGCTGGACGCCGCGACCGACTTCGTCCACCGCCTGTTCGACCCGCTGATCGAGGAGTCCTCTCAGCTGGGCGCGGGCCTGGACTGGAAGACCAGCCTCCAGGAACTCACCGCCTCGGTGGGTATCGGCGTGCCCGAGTACGTGGTCGCCGAGTCCGGTCCGGACCACGAGAAGACCTTCAACGCCGCCGCCCGGGTGGCCGGCGAGGACTTCGGGCACGGCAGTGGGCGGTCGAAGAAGGAAGCCGAGCAGAAGGCCGCCGAGAGCGCCTGGCGAGCCATCCGCGCCAAGTACGCGGACCAGCTCAACCCCACCAGCTGACACCAGAGTCGAGGCGGCAGGCGTGCCCGAGCTACCCGAGGTCGAGGTGGTCAGGCGCGGCCTGGCCCGCTGGGCCGCAGGCCGTACCGTGGCCGAGGCCCAGGTGCTGCACCCACGGTCGGTCCGGCGTCAGCCCGGCGGCGCGGACGAGTTCGCCGCCCGGCTGACCGGGACGACCCTGGGGGAGGCGCAGCGCCGCGGCAAGTACCTCTGGGTGCCGCTCGGCGGCGACCAGGCGCTGATCGGCCACCTCGGCATGAGCGGCCAACTCCTGGTCCAGGACGCCTCGGTGCCGGACGAGACCCACCTGCGGGTCCGACTCCGGTTCACCGACGGCGGGAGCGAACTGCGCTTCGTCGACCAGCGCACCTTCGGCGGCCTCGCGGTCGAGGAGTCCGAGCCCGGCGACCCCGAGTCCACCCCGCTCTCGATCGCGCACATCGCCCGTGACCCGCTGGACGCCCGCTTCGACGACGCCGCCTTCACAGCCGCGCTGCGGGCCAAGCGCACCACCGTGAAGCGGGCCCTGCTCGACCAGACGCTGATCAGCGGGGTCGGCAACATCTACGCCGACGAGTCGCTCTGGCGCGCCAAGCTGCACTACGAGCGCCCCACCGCCACCCTCACCCGGCCCCAGGCCGCCACCCTGCTCGGCCACGCCCGCGACGTGATGAACGCCGCCCTCGCGGTGGGCGGCACCAGCTTCGACAGCCTCTACGTCAACGTGAACGGCGAGAGCGGCTACTTCTCCCGCGAGCTGGACGCCTACGGCCGCGAGGGCGAACCGTGCCGCCGCTGCGGCACCGCCATCCGGCGCGAGCCGTGGATGAACCGCTCCAGCTACTTCTGCCCCAAGTGCCAACGCCCGCCTCGCTAAGCCCTCCGGGCATCAGCCATCAGGGGCTCGGGGAACCGCGACGCCGACCTCGTAAAAGGTGATCCGTGCGTAAGTGGTCAGGCACTTTCGCTTTTTGACCCGCACGCCAGATCTCGTCGCCGTTCCCCGAGCCCCTGCGGGGCTCGTCTCACTTGAGCGCCGAGGTGAGTTCAGCTTCCTCGGAGAGGTCCTGTTCGCCCTGGCCGTAGTAGGCGACGCCGACCGCGCTGACGACGGCGAGGACGAAGCCGAAGGCGGCCAGCCAGCCGAGGCCGGCCCGGGAGGAGTCGCCGAGCCAGATGACGCCGACCGCGCCGGGGATGACGGTCTCGCCGACCACCAGGGCGGCGGTCGCCCCGTTCACCGAGCCGATCTGCAGCGCGATGGTGTGCAGGTACATCCCGCCGATGCCGCCGATCAGGATCGCGTACAGGGCCGGGTCGGAGAGCAGCTTCCCGAGGTCGAACGGCTCGATGCCGTTCAGGATCCGGACGCCGACGCCGAGTGCGCCGAAGCCGAGCCCGGAGAGCAGGCCGGCCACGATCGCGCCGCTCGCCCCGAGCAGCCGGACGATCAGCGCGCCGCCGCCGATGATGGCGATCGAGGCGCCCAGCAGCCACCAGTGCACGGCCATCGCGGCGTGGTGCCCGCCCTCGGGCCCGGCCGCCACCGCGAGCAGGACCAGGGCGGCGCACAGGATCGCGATCGAGGCCCATTCGGGCCGCTTCAGCCGGATGCCGAGCAGCTTGATGCTGAGCACGGCGGTGACCACCAGGTTGGCGCTGATGATGGTCTGGGAGAGGAACAGCGGGAGCAGCCGGGCGGCCAGTGCGCCGAGCCCGAAGCCGATCAGGTCGAGCACCGTGCCGAGGATGAACTCCCAGGTGACGGCGGCCTTGGCGGTGGAGGAGAGGTTGGGTCCGCCGTGTTCGGTGACTCCGGCGGAGCGGCCGTTGGCGGCCGCCTCCTCGCGGGCGGAGCGGCGTGAGCCGACCGCCTGGAGTACCGAGCCGATGCCGTAGCAGGCGGATGCCGCGACGGCGGTGACGAGGCCCAGGATCACCGGGTGCTCCGATCTGGATGTGGCAGGCGTGGTGGATCAGGCACCACTATGCCCGCTCGGGCGGGTGGTCGAGTCAGCCACCAGGAGGACCGGGGGTCGTCCCGAAGGCGGGGGAGACGCCGACCGGAGGTATGGGGCCGAAGGCCGTGCGCACGAGTAGCGTCGAAACATGAGAACCACGCAGCTCTGCCGCTCGAAAGCCACCGCCCTCCTCGCGCTGGTGCTGGCCGCTCTGCTGCTCCTGCCCGCCACCGCCGCCTCGGCGGCGGCGAGCGGGGTGGAGGAGGCGGCCCGGGTGCTGAAACAGGGTCAGGTCTACGTCGATCCGGCGATGACCGGGCGGTTCTCCGCGGCCGACGCGGCCGCGCTGACCGCGCGGATCAGGACGGCCGACAAGCCGGTCTTCGTCGCGGTGGTCCCGGCGAGCGAGCAGTACCCGGCCCAGACGGTGGCCCGTGATCTGCGGACCAGGGTCGGGGTGACCGGCCTGTACGCGATCTGGCGGGGCGAGGAGTTCAAGGCCTTCGCGGACCCGGCGGCGATCTCCCCGGCCGCTGCGAACAGCCTGGCGGGTGCCGCGCTGCGGGCCCACCCGGGCGACATCAACGGCACGTTGAACGACTTCGTCGGCCAGGCGGTCGGCCAGGTCAAGGGCAAGGGCGTGGTGGCCTCCTCCGACGACGGCGGGGTCGGGGTGGCGGCGATCGTGGTGCCGGTGGCCCTGCTGGCGCTGGCCGGCACCGGCGTGTTCCTGCTGTTCCGCCGGTCGAAGCGGCGCAAGGAGGAGGAGGCGCAGGCCGCGCTCGCCAAGCTGCGGGTGGTGGTGGACGAGGACATCACCGCGTTCGGCGAGGAGCTGGACCGGCTGGACTTCGCCCCCGGCGACCCCTCGGCGGACGACGCCCAGCGGGCCGACTACGCGCACGCGCTGGACTGCTACGACGGGGCCAAGCTGGCGATGGGCCGGGCGACCGCCCCGGAGCAGGTCCGGCCGGTGACCGAGGCGCTGGCCGACGGCCGGTTCGCGCTGGCCACCCTGACGGCCCGTCGGGAGCAGCGACCGCTGCCGGACCGCCGGCCGCCGTGCTTCTTCGACCCGCGGCACGGCCCGTCCGCCAAGGACGCGGACTGGGCCCCGGTCGGCGCTGCCCGGCGGACCGTACCGGTCTGCGCGGCGGACGCGGCTCGGCTGGCGGCGGGTCAGGAGCCGGAGGTCCGGACGGTGGAGACCGAGCACGGCCGGGAGCCGTACTGGAACGCGGGCCCGGCGTACAGCCCGTGGGCCGGTGGGTACTTCGGCGGCGGGATGCTGCCGGGGCTGCTGGTGGGCACCATGCTCGGCTCGATGATCGCCTCGCCCGGCACGGCCTGGGCGGCCGGCGGGGAGGGCTACCAGGGCGGCGACGACTCCGGTGCGGACTTCAACCCGTCGGACTTCGGTGGCTTCGACGGCGGTGGCGGGGGTGACTTCGGAGGCGGAGGGGACTTCGGGGGCTTCTGAGGCAGGTGGTGTGAAGCCCCTTGCCCGCTGATCATCGGGGAGCTAACAGTACGATGATCAGCCAGCACAGCAGCAAGGGGCAGTTTCATGGGGGAGCAAGGCTTCCGGGTAGAACCGGGCGCACTCAGGGCGTACGCGGCACTGATCGACGCACAGGCGGAGCGGATCGCCGAGATCCAGTCCCGGCTGGCCTCGGTGCCGCTGAACTCGAACGACTTCGGCAAGCTGCCGGACGCGCAGAACCTCTTCGAGGCGTACCAGGAGCACGCCGAGGCGGAGCAGCAGAACTTCGCCGACCTGCGGGAGGTGCTCACGGGGACCGCCGAGGGCCTCCAGCACTCGGCGGACAACTACGCGAGCCACGACGACGCGATCGCCTCGGTCTACGGGGGTGCCCGGTGATCGCCGGTACGGACGTCTCGTTCGGGGACGTGGGCGCGGGCTTCAAGTGGACCCGGGACTTCGTCAACGAGCCGCTCCTGCCGCTACCGAGCTTCAGCAACCCGGTGGCCGACGGGCTGGACGCGGGCCTGGACGACATCGTCCGCGAGGCCCTGGAGTTCACCGGGCTGATGAGCATGCTGGAGGAGGTCACCGGCGAGCTGGAGACCCTCACCAACGCCGCCGAGGAGTGGCAGGCCCAGGCCAAGGCCATGCAGGACATCGCGACCGAGCTGCGCCAGGGCGGTTCGACCCTGGCCGGTCAGTGGGAGGGCGAGGCCTCGGTCGCGTTCGGCAACCACATGGGCAAGGTGGTGGAGGCGATCGACGCCACCGCCGCCGACATGAACCAGGTCGCCCAGATCATCAGCCAGGCCGCCGCCGCCTGCGAGCTGGCCGAGAACCTGGTGATCGAGCTGATCCGGGAGGCGATCGAGGTCCTGATCGCCACCCTGGCGGCGATGATCCTGGTCGACATCCTCACCCTGGGCCTGGCCGCGGTGGCCAACGCGCTGGTGGTCGAGGCCGAGGTCACCGTCTTCATCGCCCGGGTTTCCCAGGTCTCCCTGCGGCTCGCCAAAACGCTGGAGAAGCTGATGGAGGAGGTGCGGACGATCCAGAGCGCCGGCAAGTCCTTCAGGACCATCAAGGACGGGCTGAAGGCGGCGAAGGCGGTCCGCAAGATCGGTGGGATGGGGAACCGGATGAAGTCCACCAAGGACATGCTCCTCTCTCCCTCGGTGGCCAACCTCGGCGAGTTCGCCGCCGCCCAGGGCACCAAGATGGTGTTCGGCGCGGTCAAGGGCGGCATCGCGACCGGGGTCGGCGCCGTGATCGGCGCGGGCGACTACACCGGCTCGCTGCTGGACGCGGCCACCGACGACGCCACCGTGGACGCCGTCACCGGTGAGCTGGACGGCGGCCCCAAGGGAGAGCCGTTCCGGGTCGACAAGGCCCGGCTCGAGGAGGCATTCGGATGATGCAGAGTCAGTACGGAGCACCCCAGGGCTTCACCGAACCCAGGCCACTGGGCGGTGACTCGTACCGCCCGCTGGTCGCGCCGTACCTGCACCCGAACGAGCAGATCCACGCCGTGCTGGAGCTGAAGCTCAGCGACCTGATCCGCCGGGTGCCGCGCAAGCACCAGCGGGGGAAGCCCGCGCCGGCCGCCCTGCTCGGGTTGATGGTGCTGCTGGACCTGATCGCGGTGATCGTCGAGGCGATCTACGAAAGCATCTTCGGCTTCTTCCGCAACCTTCGGCGGTTGTTCCGCGGCCGTGGCCTGCAAGGCGGCTGGACCAGCCAGGCCGGCCAGTTCGTGATCGCGGTCCGGCACAGCCCGATCGGTGGCGGCCAGCCCGACAACGACGGTGCCCTGCTGGTCCTCACCGGCAGCCGGACAGTGATCTTCGAGGGCGCGATCGGCAGGGTCGCTGTGCTCGGCGAGCTCCCGTACGGGCAGCTGCGCAAGGTCGAGCTGCGGCACCACTCGATGTCCGACCGGGTCGACCTGCACTTCGCCGACGGCTCGCTGGCCGCGATCGAGATGGACGCCCAGCAGGCGCAGGTGCTGGCCGGCACCGCCCGCTGACCCCTGTGCCCCGGGGCTGGTGGCTCCGGGGCATAGGGTTCTCGCCATGCACAGCGATGATCCGGTCCGCTGCACCGCCTGGGTGCGCGGCAAGGTCCAGGAGGTCGGCTTCCGCTGGTGGACACGGGCCCGGGCGATGGAGATCGGGCTGACCGGGTACACCAGCAACCTCGGCGACGGCCGGGTGCAGGTGGTGGCGGAGGGCAGTCACCAGGACTGCGAACGGCTGCTGGCCCTGCTCCGCGGGCCCGGCACCCCGGGCGCCGTCACCGGTGTCACCGAGATCTGGAGCGCGACCGGCGACGGTTACGACAGCTTCGCGATCCGCTGACCGGGCCCACCCGGAGTCCTCGCCACAACTGCCGGTGTCAGGCGGTTGCCTTCTGGGCAGACTCGTGGTTGACTCCGCAGCGAGCAGTGATCCATCTCCGAACACGATGGGCCCCCGCCCGGCCGCACGGCGTGTCCTTCCCGCCATGCAGGTGACAGGGTCGCGGTAGCGTGCGGTGATCGTGTTGACCCGTACCGTCTTTGGTGAGACGCTGAAAGCCCGCGCACCAATATGCGTTCTCCCGGCAGGGTCATGCCGTCGTGAGCCCAGCTCACACGGCTCTCCCGTAGTGCCCAGCCAGCACTTCCGGCCCGCGGACGGGTGCGTGACTCACCTTCCCCCTAGACCTGTACCGCAAAGGTTCGGTCACTCAGCGTGGAGGACCATTCATCATGGCAAAGGCGCTTCTCGGGTACGTCGGCGGCCCCGACCCGCGAATGCTTTCCGAGATGCGACGGCTTCAGCAGCGCGTCCAGGACCTGGAGTCCGAGCTCACTCGGATGCAGGCGGAGAACGACGCACTCATCGCTGTCGCTGACGAGCACTCGCTGCTCAGCAGCATCGAGTTGGATCAGCGGGAGCCGGCACTCACCTGATCCGGACCCGATCACTGATCGACGCTGCTGCGCACTGAGCTTCCCGTACGGGGTCGCAGCTTTCGAGGGACGCCCGCGTGGCGTCCCTTCGTCGTATCCGAAACCTTTTGCCAGGAGAGTGCCCAACCCCGGCGTGGCCAAACCGCCGCCTCCCCGCTCGTCGTCCGCACTGCCGGATACAGTCGGCAAACGGAGGAAGAAGCCGAGGTGAGGAGAGCGGGCGCGTGCATCTGAAGAGTCTGACGCTGCGCGGGTTCAAGTCCTTCGCCTCCGCCACCACGCTGCGCTTCGAGCCCGGCATCACCTGCGTGGTCGGGCCGAACGGCTCCGGCAAGTCGAACGTGGTGGACGCGCTCAGCTGGGTGATGGGCGAGCAGGGCGCCAAGTCGCTGCGCGGCGGCAAGATGGAGGACGTCATCTTCGCCGGCACCAGCGGACGCCAGCCGCTCGGCCGGGCCGAGGTCAGCCTCACCATCGACAACTCCGACGGCGCGCTGCCGATCGACTACGCCGAAGTCACCATCACCCGGACGATGTTCCGCAACGGTGGCAGCGAGTACGCGCTGAACGGCGACACCTGCCGGCTGCTGGACATCCAGGAGCTGCTCTCCGACTCCGGCATCGGCCGGGAGATGCACGTGATCGTCGGGCAGGGCCAGCTCGACTCCGTGCTGCACGCCGACCCGATGGGCCGCCGGGCCTTCATCGAGGAGGCGGCCGGGGTGCTCAAGCACCGCAAGCGCAAGGAGAAGGCGCTGCGGAAGCTGGACTCGATGGCCGCCAACCTCAACCGGGTGCAGGACCTGGTGGCCGAACTGCGCCGCCAGCTCGGCCCGTTGGGCCGGCAGGCGAAGATCGCCCGGCGGGCCGCCGGGATCCAGGCCGAACTGCGGGACGCCCGGCTGCGGTTGCTCGCCGACGACCTGCTCACCCTGCGCAAGGCGGTCGAGGCCGAGATCGCGGACGAGCTGGCGCTCCGGCTGCGGCGCTCCACCGTCGAGCAGGAGCTGAGCCGGGCGCAGCAGCGCGAAGCCGTGCTGGAGGCCCAGGTCCAGCAGCTCGGGCCGCAGTTGGAGGAGACCCGGCAGACCTGGTACCGGCTCTCCGCGCTGGCCGAGCGGACCAGGGGGACGATCGGCCTGGCCGAGGCCCGGGTACGGCACGCGGTCAGCAGCGCGCAGGGCGAGGAGCGGCGCGGGCGGGATCCGGAGGAGCTGGAGCGGGAGGCCGAGCGGGTCCGCGAGGAGGAGGCCGCGCTGACCGAGGCGCTGGAGGAGGCGCGGTACGCGCTGGCCGAGGCAGTCGAGCGGCGGGGCGAGCTGGAACGTGAACTGGCGGCCGAGGAAGGCCGGTTGAAGGCCGCGGCGCGTGCCATCGCGGACCGCAGGGAGGGTCTGGCGCGGCTGCAGGGCCAGGTCGCCGCCGCCCGCTCGAAGGCGGCCGGGGCGGCGGCCGAGATCGGCCGGCTGGCCGAGGCCAGGGACGAGGCGGTGCTGCGGGCCGAGGCGGCGCAGGCGGAGTTCGAGGAGCTCCAGGCGCAAGTGGACGAACAGGCCGCCGGGGGCGAGGAGTTGGACGCGGGGTACGAGCGGGCCCGGGCCTCGGTGGCGGGGGCCGAGGCCGGGGTGGCCGCCGTCCGGGACGCGCTCGGGCTGGCCGAGCGGGAGCGGGCCGGGCTGCTGGCCCGGCACGAGGCGCTCTCGCTCGGGCTGCGGCGCAAGGACGGCAGCGGGGCGCTGCTGGCGGCGGGGGAGCGGCTGACCGGCCTGCTCGGCCCGGCCGCCGAACTGCTCAAGGTCGAGCCCGGGTACGAGACGGCGGTGGCGGCGGCGCTCGGCGCGGCGGCGGAGGCCGTCGCGGTGGACGGGCTGGACGCGGCGGTGGCCGCCCTGCGGCTGCTGCGTGGCGAGGACGCCGGGCGGGCGGCGCTGCTGATCGCCGGAGCGGGGGCGGTGGGTGGTGAGCGGGGCGGGGCGGTCGAGCTGGTGACCGGCCCGGCCGAGCTGATGCCCGCGGTGGCCGCGCTGCTGGCCCGGACCGTGGTGGTGGACGGGCTGGACGAGGCGCGCCAACTGGTGCGGGACCGTCCGGAGTTGACCGCCGTCACGCGGGACGGTGACCTGCTCGGCACCGGCTACGCGCAGGGCGGTGCGGCCGGGGCGCCGAGCCTGCTGGAGACCCAGGCGGCGGTGGACGAGGCGGCCGGGAAGATCGAGCTGCTGGCCGAGCGGTGCGAGCGGCTGGCCGGCGAGCTGGCCTCGGTCGCCGCCGAGAAGCGTGAACTTGCCGCCGAGGTGGAGGAGTTGGCGGCCCGGCGGCGGGCCGCCGAGAAGGAGCGGGCCGGGGTCGCCGGGGCGCTCGGGCGGCTCGGCGGGCAGGCCAGGGCGGCGGCGGGGGAGGCCGAGCGGCTGGCCTCCTCGGCACTCCGCGCCGAGGAGGGGCTGGCCCAGGCGCTGGCGGCGGCCGAGGAGCTGACCGAACGGCTGGCGGTGGCCGAGGAGTTGGCCGACTCCGGAGAGGACGAGCCGGACGGCGCCCGGCGGGACGAGCTAGCCGGAGGTGCCGCCGAGTCCCGGCAGGCCGAGCTGGAGGCCAGGCTCGCGGTCCGTACCCACGAGGAGCGGGTCCGTGGCCTGAGCGGCCGGGCCGACCAGCTCGACCGGGCGGCCAGAGCCGAGCGGGAGACCAGGGCCAGGGCCGCCGAACGACGCGAGCGGGCCCGCCACGAGGCCGCGGTGGCGGGTGCGGTGGCGGCCGGGGCGCGGCAGTTGCTGGCCCGGCTGGAGGTCTCGCTGACCCGGGCCGAAGCCGAGCGGACCGAGGTGGAGCAGGCCAGGGCCGAGCGGGAGACCGAGCTGCGGGCCGGCCGCGAGCACGGCCGTGAACTCAAGGGCGAGCTGGACAAGCTGGTCGACGCGGGCCACCGGGACGAGGTGCTGCGGGCGGAGAAGCGGCTGCGGATCGAGCAGTTGGAGGCCAAGGCGCTCGAGGAGTTCGGCATCGAGGGCGAGGAGCTGCTCGCCGCGTACGGCCCCGCGCAGCTGGTGCCCCCGCCGCTGCCGGAGGAAGGGCAGGAGCCGGGCGAGCCACGCCCGTACGTCCGGGCCGAGCAGGAGAAGCGGCTGCGGGCCGCCGAGAAGGCGTACCAGCAGCTCGGCAAGGTCAACCCGCTGGCGCTGGAGGAGTTCGCGGCGCTGGAGGAGCGGCACCAGTTCCTCGGTGAGCAGCTGGACGACCTGAAGCGGAGCCGGCGGGACCTGCTGGAGATCGTCAAGGACGTGGACGTCCGGGTGGAGCAGCTGTTCACCGCCGCGTACCACGACACGGCGGCGCAGTTCGAGGGCGTGTTCTCGCGGCTCTTCCCGGGCGGGGAGGGGCGGTTGGTGCTGACCGACCCCGAGAACATGCTGACCACCGGGGTGGAGGTGGAGGCCAGGCCGCCGGGGAAGAAGGTGAAGCGGCTCTCGCTGCTCTCCGGCGGTGAGCGCTCGCTGACGGCGGTGGCGCTGCTGGTGTCGATCTTCAAGGCCCGCCCCAGCCCGTTCTATGTGATGGACGAGGTGGAGGCGGCCCTCGACGAGACCAACCTGCGCCGGCTGATCGCCATCATGGAGGAGCTGCGGGAGAGTTCACAGCTGATCGTGATCACCCATCAGAAACTCACCATGGAGTCGGCGGACGCGCTGTACGGCGTCACCATGAAGGGCGACGGGATCTCCCAGGTGATCAGCCAGCGGCTGCGCGAGGAGCACCGCGAGCGTCCGGCGCGCGCGGTGCCCCGGCAGTCCTCGGAGGCCCAGGTCAGCTCGGAATGAGCGCGTGGGGCTGCTCGGGCTCCGGCTCGGTCTCCACGGCACCCGTGCTCGCCTGCGGGAGCAGCGAGTAGACCAGCGCGCCGACGACGATGGTGACCACCCAGGCCAGGCCGTTGCGGCCGATCCAGCTGTCCGCCCACGGGCCGGCGAACCAGACGTCGGTGGGGCTCAGCGCGGCCCGGGTGAACATCAGTCCGGTGCCGATCGCCAGCACCCAGGCGGTGAGCGCCTGCCAGCAGAACCCGCCCTTGAACCAGTACGCGCTGCGCGGGGTGGTGTCGAGCAGCGCGGCCTCGTCGTAGCGGGTCCGGCCCTGGCGGTGGCGGCCCCCTCGGTATCGACGCAGCATGTCCGCGCCGTAGACGCCGATCCAGGCCGAGAAGGAGACCGCCAGGATGGTCAGGAAGGTGATGAACGAGCCGTAGAAGCTGGTCGCCACCAGCATCAGCAGCAGACCGCCGACCAGGCTGATCACCGCGTTGATGGAGACCGCCCAGGCCCGCGGCAGCTTCACGCCCATGGTCTGCGCGGTGAAGCCGGCCGAGTACATCGAGAGGCTGTTGATCAGCACCATCCCGACCAGTGCGATCAGCAGGTACGGCACCGCCAGCCAGATCGGCAGCAGGTCGCCGATGAAGGAGACCGGGTCGGAGGCGGTGGCCAGGTCCGGGGTGCCGACCGCCATCACGGCGCCCATCAGCACCATCGGGACCACCACGACCCCCGCGCCGCCGATCGCGGTGCCGACGATGCCCCGGCTGCGGGTGCCGCGCGGCAGGTAGCGGGCGAAGTCCGCGCCGGACGGTGCCCAGCTGAGCCCGCCGGCCGCGATGGTGCCGATGCCCGCGATCACCATCGCGGTGGTGCCGGACGGCCGGCTGAACACGGCCGACCAGTCGACGGTGGCCACCAGGTAGCCGAGCACCAGCACGCTGAAGATCCCGAACAGGTACGCCGACCAGCGGTTGCACCAGAGCAGCGCGTTCCGGCCGAGGCCGGAGACCAGGAAGGTGGTGCCGACGAAGAGCAGCAGGGTGACCACGATCAGCGCGGTGTTGCTCCTGATCCCGAACAGCAGGTCGAGCACCGAGAGCAGCGCGTACGCGCCGGTGACGGCGTTCACCGTCTCCCAGCCGAACCGGGCCACCCAGGTCACCGCGCCCGGCACCAGGTTGCCCCGGGTGCCGAAGACCGAGCGGGAGAGCGTCATGGCCGGGGCACCGCCCCACTTGCCGGAGACGGTGAGCAGCCCGACGATCCCGTACGAGACCACCGCCGCGCAGAGCGCGACCAGCAGGACCTGCCAGAGGTTCAGGCCGTTGAAGACGATCAGTCCGGCGCCCATGGTGAGCAGCAGCACGCTGATGTTGGCGGCGAACCAGGTGTGGAAGAGCTCGCGCACCCGGCCGTGGCGCTCGCTGTCGGGGACGGGTTCGATGCCGCGGGTCTCGACGGCGTGCTTCTCGCTCATGGGACAAAAAGGTATAGGTTGCCCCGGATAAGTCATAAGGGGCGAATGTCCCCGTTCTCGGGGACGGGTCTGTCGCGGATACTGGGTCCCGTTATGGAATATCTGATCCTTGCCGTAGTCATCGCCGTGGTCGCCGTCGGTGCGATCGCGGGCCTCGTCGTCAGCGGCAGACGACGTAAGCAACTGCCTCCCCAGGCCGAGGCGCCCGTCATCACGCCCCCGCGCGAGCCCGGGATCGGCGAGGAGTCAGCCGTACCGACTCCCGAGCCGGTCAAGACCGTCGAGGAGGTGACGCTCCCGCCGGCTGCTCCCGCGCTCGAGGTGCCGGAGCCCACCGCCGGGCGACTGGTCCGGCTGCGCGGCCGACTCTCCCGTTCGCAGAACTCGCTCGGCAAGGGCCTGCTCACGCTGCTCTCGCGCGAGCGGCTCGACGAGGACACCTGGGAGGAGATCGAGGAGATCCTGCTCACCGCCGACGTCGGCGTGACGCCCACCCAGGAGCTGGTGGAGCGACTGCGCACCCGGGTGAAGGTGCTCGGCACCCGGACCCCCGACGAGCTGCGGGCCCTGCTGCACGAGGAACTGGTCGCCCTGATCGGCACCGAGGCGGACCGTTCGCTGAAGACCGCCAAGCACGAGGACGGCCGTCCGGCCGTGGTGCTGGTGGTCGGCGTGAACGGTGTGGGCAAGACCACCACCTCGGGCAAGCTCGGCCGGGTGCTGGTCGCCGACGGACGCAAGGTGGTGCTCGGCGCCGCCGACACCTTCCGCGCGGCCGCCGCCGACCAGCTGCAGACCTGGGGCGAGCGGGTCGGCGCCGCCACCGTCCGCGGCCCCGAGGGCGGTGACCCCGCCTCGGTCGCGTTCGACGCGGTCAAGGAGGGCATCGCCGAGGGCGCGGACACCGTGCTGATCGACACCGCAGGCCGGCTGCACACCAAGACCGGCCTGATGGACGAGCTCGGCAAGGTCAAGCGGGTCGTCGAGAAGCACGGTCCGGTGGACGAGGTGCTGCTGGTGCTGGACGCCACCACCGGCCAGAACGGGCTGGTGCAGGCGCGGGTGTTCGCCGAGGTGGTGGACATCACCGGGATCGTGCTCACCAAGCTGGACGGGACCGCGAAGGGCGGGATCGTGATCGCGGTGCAGCGGGAGCTGGGCGTGCCGGTCAAGTTGATCGGGCTCGGCGAGGGTGCGGACGATCTGGCGCCGTTCGAGGCGGGGGCGTTCGTGGACGCGCTCATCGGGGACTAGCGTCCGGCGGAGCCCGAGGTTGCACTATCCAGGGGCTCGGGGAACGGCGACGAGATCTGGCGTGTGGGTCACTGCGAAAGTGCCTGACCCGCTACGCACGGATCACCTTGTACGAGGTCGGCGTCGCAGTTCCCCGAGCCCCTGGTCAGCTCTGGCCGAGCAACGCGGTCAGGCCGTCCAGGCCGGTTCGGCCGTGCGCTCGCGGGTGCGGTGGCAGGCGTAGGCGATGGTGCCGAGCAGGAGGCGGGCCTCCGGGGGGCAGGCGGCGCTGTCGCGACAGGGGTGGCGGAGCCAGCGGGCCGGGCCGAGGGGGCCGAGGACGGTGGGCGGGGCGGCCACGTAGTCGCCCTCGCCGTGGCAGGCGAGGTCGAGGGTGGTGTCGTCCCAGCCCATCCGGTACAGGAGTTCGGGGAGTCGCTGGGCGGCGCCGGGGGCCACGAAGAAGAGCAGGCGGCCGGTCGGCAGGCCGAGGACGGGGCCGACCTGGGTGCCCATCCGTTCCAGTCGGACCAGGGCCTGCAGGCCGGGCTGGGCGGGGACGTCGAGGACGTCGAAGGAGTGGCCGGTCGGCAGCAGCAGGGCGGTCTCACCGCCGCGCAGCCGGTTCAGGTCGGCGGCGCCCGCGCCGGTGGCGGGGTCGACGGTGTGCGCGGGGCCGAGCCCCTGGTGCAGGCCGGGTGCGGCGCAGTGGGCGGCCTGGCAGCTGCAGCGGCCGTCGGCGCGGGTGGTGCCGGTGCCGATCGTCACCGCCCAGCCCCAGCGGCCGGTGTACTCCGCGGCCGCTTCGAACGCGGTACCGCGCAGGCGGCGGCGGGAGCCGAAGCGCAGCTCGCCGAAGAGGTTGTCCATGCCTCCCCCAACAGGTTCGGATTGCCGGTGGTTACGGGACTGTGACGGTCCGTCGATTGTCCGGCGTGAAGCGGGTCGCGCGTTGGCGGCGCGCAGCAACCGGAGTGCTCCGATTCGCGCGGTCAGGGTCAGGAGGCTCCTTGCACCGGTGTCACGGATGCCGGATCGTCGGTGCTGCATGGGAGTCCCCTTCCTGGCCGGTGGCCTGTCCGGCCGTCAAGATCCCTATGAGCTCGGCGAGTTGGGCCGCTGCTTCGTTGACTACCAGTGAAGCGCGCGGTGCCCTCGCGTAGTTCACTCGTGGGGGTGGCGAAAGGTGGCGATTCTCGGGTGATGCTCCCCCGGATGGCGGTTGTCGCGTTACGTTCAGCACACGGAACGCAGCGGACCGTCCACATTCGGGCGGGTAAGAGGCGGGCGAAGCGGGCGAAGACGAGCGGGGCCTCTTGTGCGGGGCCGGGCGGGATGGGGACGTTCCCATGGCAGAGAAGCAACCGAACGAGAAGCTGACCTCGTGGTTCGGCCGGAGCGGCTGGTCCAAGGGTGAGTTGGCCCGTCAGGTGAACCGCAGGGCCCGGCAGATCGGGGCGCACCACGTCAGCACCGACACCTCCCGGGTGCGCCGCTGGCTGGACGGTGAGCAGCCCAGGGAGCCGATCCCGAAGATCATGTCCCAGCTGTTCTCCGAGCGGTTCGGTTCGGTGGTCTCGATCGAGGACCTCGGGCTGCGCACCGCCGTCCCGGTGAGCACCGTGGAGAGCGGCGTCGACCTGCCGTGGAGCGCGCCGCAGACGGTGCAGCTGATCAGCGAGTACTCGCGCAGCGACCTGATGCTCAACCGCCGTGGCTTCCTGGGCACTTCGCTGGCGCTGACGGCGGGCGCCGCGCTGATCGAGCCGATGCAGCGCTGGCTGGCGCCGAACCAGGGCGGCACCCCGACCCCGATCCTGGCGGCGGCCTCCGGTGGCGAGCAGTTCTCCGGCCGGCTCTCCGAGCCCGAGCTCCAGCTGCTGGAGCAGACCACGGTGATGTTCCGTCAGTGGGACGCGCAGAACGGCGGCGGCCTGCGCCGCAAGGCCGTGGTCGGCCAGCTGCACGAGGTCACCGACCTGCTGCAGGAGAGCTACCCCGAACAGACCACCAAGCGGCTGTTCCGGCTCACCGCCGAACTCGCCCACCTGGCGGGCTGGATGTCGTACGACGTCGGCATGCACCCGAGCGCGCAGAAGTACTACGTACTGGCGCTGCACGCGGCCAAGGAGGCGGGGGACCGGCCGTTCGGCGCGCAGATCCTGACCGACATGAGCCGCCAGATGATCCACCTGAACCGTGGCGAGGACGCCCTGGAGCTGATCCACCTGGCCCAGTACGGCAGCCGGGACAGCGCCAGCCCGCGCCAGCAGTCGCTGCTGTTCGCGATGGAGGCCCGGGCCTACTCCACCATCGGCGAGGTCAACCGCTGCGCCCGGGCGGCCCGGCTGGCCGAGGACACCTTCAGCGACTGCGGCCGGGGCGACAACGACCCGGACTGGCTGAAGTTCTTCTCGCTGGCCGAGCTGAACGCGGAGAACGCCCACTCCTTCCGCGACCTGGCGTACCACACCACCCGCAGCCCGCTGTACGCCTCGATGTCCGCGCCGGTGATGGAGCGCGCGGTGGACCTGTTCCGGGAGGACCCGGACCACATCCGCAGCTACGCGTTCAACCTGATCGGCATGTCCAGCGTGCACCTGCTGCAGAACGAGCCGGAGCAGGCCGTGGTGATGGCCAAGCAGGCGGTGGACATCGCCACCCGGGTCCGCTCCGAGCGCCTGAACACCCGGATCAGGAAGACCTCCGCCGCCGCCACCCGGAACTTCAAGGACGTCGCCGAGGTGGGTCAGCTGGCCGACCTGGTGGTGCAGGACATCCCCGAGTTCGTACCGACCGGCTGAGCCGTGGGGCCGGCCGCCATCACGGTTCGGTTTCGGCCAACTCCGCCCCCGTGCCCCGGCCGTGGGGTCACCACAGGTTCGCACGCGACTGGGCTCCCCCGCCCCCGCAGCCCCGGTGGCCCCACGGTCGGTGATCGTCCGGGCACGGGCCGTACGTCGCGGCCGTACGGTAACTCATGGCGTGTCATGGCGCGGCCGTAGTTCATCTCCTCGTAACGTCGTGGTGTGGCCCGTCACGGCCGCGAAACACCGAGCCGCATCGTCCGAAATCAGCCTTCGGCACTCTCCTCTTCATCGCCGACACCCCGGGTGGCACGGGACAGGGATCCTGCGGGTGGAGCGGCATTCATTCACGAGGAGACGCCGATGCCGGACGGCTTCAGCGCGGGCGATACCGCCTTTGTATTCATCTGTGCGGCCCTGGTCATGGTGATGACCCCTGGCCTGGCCTTCTTCTACGGCGGAATGGTCAGGGTCAAGAGCACGCTCAACATGCTGGTCATGAGCTTCATCTCGCTCGCGATCGTCAGCGTGCTCTGGGTTCTCTACGGCTACTCGCTCGCCTTCGGCCCGGACGCGGGTGCCGGTCTGATCGGCAACCTCGACTTCCTGGGCATGCGGGGCATCGGCCTGAACGACATCACCGGCACCATTCCGGTCACCGCGTTCTCCGCCTTCCAGCTGATGTTCGCGATCATCACCCCGGCGCTGATCAGCGGTGCCGTCGCGGACCGCGCCAAGTTCGCCGCCTGGGGCCTGTTCATCGGGCTCTGGGTGACGGTGGTCTACTTCCCGGTCGCGCACTGGGTGTTCTTCTTCGACGGCGGCAACGGCGGCTGGCTCGGTGACCGCAACGGCGTGATCGACTTCGCCGGTGGTACCGCGGTGCACATCAACGCCGGTGCGGCGGGCCTGGCGCTCTGCCTGGTGCTCGGCAAGCGGATCGGCTTCAAGAAGGACCCGATGCGTCCGCACAGCCTCCCGCTGGTGATGCTCGGTTCCGGTCTGCTCTGGTTCGGCTGGTTCGGCTTCAACGCCGGCTCGGCGCTGGCCGCCAACGGTGTCGCGGGCATGGCCTTCATCAACACCCAGGTGGCCACCGCCGCCGCGGTACTCGGCTGGCTCGCCTACGAGAAGATCAAGCACGGCGCGTTCACCACGCTGGGCGCCGCCTCCGGTGCGGTCGCCGGTCTGGTCGCGATCACCCCGGCCTGTGGTTCGGTCAGCCCGCTCGGTGCCATCGCGATCGGCCTGATCGCCGGTGCGGCCTGCGCCGCGGCGATCAGCCTGAAGTACCGCTGGGGCTTCGACGACTCGCTCGACGTGGTCGGCGTGCACCTGGTCGGCGGTGTGATCGGCTCGCTGCTGATCGGCCTGTTCGCCACCGGCCACGTCGGCCAGACCGCGCAGGGCCTCTTCTACGGCGGCGGGTTCGAGCAGCTCGGCAAGCAGGCGATGGGCGTCGCCGTGGTCGGTGCCTACTCCTTCGTCGTCTCCTGGCTGCTCGGCCAGGCGATCGACAAGACGATCGGCTTCCGGGTCTCCGAGGACGTCGAGGTGGCCGGCATCGACCAGGCCGAACACGCCGAGTCCGCCTACGACTTCAGCGCCGTCGGCGCCAGCCTGGGCCGTGCCGCCGCCGCTCCCACCGCCGAGAAGAAGGTCGACGCCTGATGAAGCTCATCACCGCAGTCATCAAGCCGCACCGGCTGGACGAGGTCAAGACCGCGCTCCAGGAGCAGGGGGTGCACGGCCTGACCGTCACCGAGGCCAGCGGCTACGGCCGGCAGCGCGGCCACACCGAGGTCTACCGGGGCGCGGAGTACACCGTCGACCTGGTGCCCAAGGTCCGGGTCGAGATCCTGGTCGAGGACGAGACGGCCGACGAGGTCATCGACGTCCTGGTGCAGGCCGCCCGCACCGGCAAGATCGGTGACGGCAAGGTCTGGAGCGTCCCGGTCGAGACCGTCGTCCGGGTCCGGACCGGCGAGCGCGGCCCCGACGCGATCTAGCATTTCACGCAAGGCCCTTGGCGGGCCGGCCACCCCTCGGGGCGGCCGGTCCGCCGGACGCGTATGTCCCGCAGCATCGACGGACGGGGAACTCGCAGTGACCAGCACCGACCAGCCCTCCGAGTACGCCGCCGCCCGGGCCCGCCTGCTGGCGGAGCCGGGCCTGGGCGGGGTGGCCCGCCGCACGGCACTGTCCCGGCTGGCCGACGACTGGCTCGCGAGCCTGTACGCGGCGGCCGGCGCCCCGTCAGGAACCGCGCTGGTGGCGGTCGGCGGCTACGGCCGCGGCGAGCTCTCCCCGCGCAGCGACCTGGACGTGGTGCTGCTGCACTCGGGCCCGATCGACCCCGCGCTGCCGGAGCGGATCTGGTACCCCGTCTGGGACGGCGGCGCCGCGCTGGACCACGCGGTCCGCACCCCCGCCGAGGCCCGCGCGGTGGCCGCCGAGGACCTCAAGGCCCAGCTCGGCCTGCTGGACGCCAGGCACCTGGCCGGTGACCCGGAACTGACCGCTGGGCTGCGCTCGCAGGTCCTGGCGGACTGGCGGGCCACCGCGCCGAAGCGGCTCCCCGAACTGCGCCGGTCCTGTCTCGAACGGGCAGAGCGGCACGGCGAGTTGTCGTTCCTGCTGGAGCCCGACCTGAAGGAGGCCAGGGGCGGCCTGCGGGACGTGGTGGCCCTCAACGCGATCGCCGCCAGCTGGCTGGCCGACGCCCCCAGGGACGGCCTGGAGGCGGCCGCCGCCCGGCTCGCCGACGTCCGGGACGCGCTGCACCTGACCACCGGCCGGGCCACCGAACGGCTCGCCCTGCAGGAGCAGGACCAGGTGGCCGCCCGGCTCGGCGTGCTGGACGCCGACATCCTGCTCCGGCAGGTCTACGAGGCCGCCCGCACCATCAGCTACGCCGGGGACGTCACCTGGCGGTCCGTCGAACGCGTGCTGGCCGCCCGCAGCGGGCGGGGCCGGCGGGTCTCCCGGCTGGCCTTCCCGTTCACCGGCGTCGGCCGGGGCAGCGGCGCGGTGGCCCGCGGCGTGGTGGACCGCAGGCCGCTGGCCGAGGGCGTGGTCGAGCAGGACGGCGAGGCGGTGCTCGCCCAGGGCGCCCGCCCCGGGCAGGACCCGGTGCTGGCACTGCGCGCGGCGGCCGCCGCCGCGCAGGCCGGTCTGACGGTCGGTTACGCCACGGTGCGCCGGCTGGCCGCCGAGGCCAGGCCGCTGCCGGTGCCCTGGCCGGACGAGGCCAGGGAGCAGCTGATCACCCTGTTGGGCGCGGGGGAGGCGGCCATCCCGGTCTGGGAGGCGTACGAGGCGGAGGGACTGATCACCCGTCTGCTGCCGGACTGGGAGCGGGTCCGCTGCCGCCCGCAGCGCAACGCGGTGCACCGCTGGACGGTGGACCGGCACCTGATCGAGACGGCGGTGAAGGCCGCCGCGATGACCCGCCGGGTGGCCAGGCCCGACCTGCTGCTGGTGGCCGCGCTGCTGCACGACATCGGCAAGGGCTGGCCGGGCGACCACTCGGAGGCGGGTGAGGTGATCGTCCGGGACGTGGCGGCCCGGATGGGCTTCGACAAGACCGACACCGACACCCTGGCGCTGCTGGTGCGGCACCACCTGACCCTGGTGGACACCGCGACCCGGCGGGACCCGGACGACCCGGCCACCGTCGACCTGATCACCAAGGTGGTCGGCACCCTGCCGCACCTGGAGCTGCTGCACGCGCTGACCGAGGCGGACGCCACCGCCACCGGACCGGCCGCCTGGAGTGGCTGGCGGGCCTCGCTGGTACGCGGCCTGGCCGAGCGGGCGGCCGAGCGGCTGGCGGGCGGCAGCTCGTACCCGGCGGACGCCGAGCCGACCGCCGAGGAGGAGCGGCTCGCGGTCGAGGCGGGCCGGACCGGCGGCCCGGCGCTGACCCTGCTCGCGCAGACCCAGCAGGACTCGTTCGCCACCGAGCCGATGGGCGTCGAACTGACCCTGGCGCTGCCCGACCAGCCCGGACTGCTCGGCACGGTGGCCGGGGTGCTGGCACTGCACCGGCTGACGGTCCGTTCGGCCGGGCTGCGCGAGCTCGACCCGGTCGGGGCCGGTCCGGTGCTGCTGCTGTCCTGGACGGTGGCGGCCGAGTACGGCGAGCTCCCGGAGGGAGCCAGGCTGCGGGCCGACCTGCGCCGGGCGCTGGACGGTTCGCTGGACGTGGCCCGCAAGCTGGCCGAGCGGGACGCGGCCGCGCCGCGCCGCCGGGGGATCGCCACCCCGCCGCCGGTGGTCTCGGTCGCGCCCGGCGGCGCGTCCAGCAGCGCCACCGTGTTGGAGGTCAGGGCGCACGACGCCCCCGGCCTGCTGCACCGGATCGGCCGGGCGCTGGACGCGGCGGGCGTCCGGGTCCGTACCGCGCACGTCTCCACCCTCGGCGCGGACGCGGTGGACGCCTTCTACGTGACCGATCCGGCGGGCCGTCCGCTGACCGCCGAACGGGCCCGCGAGGTGGCCGTGGCGGTGCAGGCGGCGCTGGGGTAGCCGGGTTTCGACCGGGGTGGGGACCGTTGGTGAAGCGGCCGGATACCCTGGGGGCGACGACCGTACCCGTACCGATGCCGCAAGGGACCCGCGACCGACGTGTTCGACACTCTTTCCGATCGCCTCGCAGCGACGTTCAAGAACCTCCGGGGCAAGGGCCGCCTCAGCGAGGCGGACATCGACGCCACCGCCCGCGAGATCCGGATCGCCCTGCTGGAGGCGGATGTCGCCCTCCCGGTGGTCCGGGCCTTCATCAAGCAGGTCAAGGACCGCGCGCTCGGCGTCGAGGTCACCGGCGCGCTGAACCCGGCGCAGCAGGTCGTCAAGATCGTCAACGAGGAGCTCATCAACATCCTCGGTGGCGAGACCCGACGCCTCCGCTACGCCAAGACCGGCCCGACCGTCATCATGCTGGCGGGTCTGCAGGGTGCCGGTAAGACCACCCTGGCGGGCAAGCTCGGTCACTGGCTGAAGAGCCAGAAGCACACCCCGCTGCTGGTCGCCTGCGACCTCCAGCGCCCGAACGCGGTGACCCAGCTCGGCGTGGTGGCCGAGCGCGCGGGCGTCGCGTTCTACGGCCCGCAGCCGGGCAACGGCGTCGGCGACCCGGTGCAGGTCGCCCGCGACTCGATCGAGTACGCCAAGCAGAAGCAGTACGACGTGGTCATCGTCGACACCGCGGGCCGCCTGGGCATCGACGCCGAGCTGATGCAGCAGGCCGCGGACATCCGCGCCGCGGTCGACCCGGACGAGGTCCTGTTCGTGGTCGACGCGATGGTCGGCCAGGACGCGGTGACCACCGCGCAGGCCTTCCTCGAGGGCGTCGACTTCACCGGTGTGGTGCTGTCCAAGCTGGACGGTGACGCCCGCGGTGGTGCCGCGCTGTCGGTCGCGCACGTGACCGGCCGTCAGATCATGTTCGCCTCCAACGGCGAGAAGGTCGACGACTTCGACGCCTTCCATCCGGACCGGATGGCCTCCCGGATCCTCGGCATGGGCGACATGCTGTCGCTGATCGAGAAGGCCGAGCAGACCTTCTCGCAGGCCGAGGCCGAGAAGATGGCCTCCAAGCTGCAGGGTGGCGGCAAGGACTTCACGCTGGACGACTTCCTGTCCCAGCTGGAGCAGGTCCAGAAGATGGGCTCGATCTCCAAGCTGCTCGGCATGCTGCCGGGCATGGGCCAGATCCGGGACCAGATCAACAACATCGACGACAAGGACGTCAACCGGGTCGGCGCGATCATCAAGTCGATGACGCCCGCCGAGCGGACCGAGCCGAAGATCATCAACGGCTCGCGCCGGCTGCGGATCGCCAAGGGCTCGGGTGTCCAGGTCGGCGAGGTCAGCAACCTGGTCGAGCGGTTCTTCGAGGCCCGCAAGATGATGTCCGCGATGGCCTCCGGCAAGGGCATCCCCGGCATGCCGGGCATCCCGGGCATGGGTGGCGGCGGCAAGAAGGCGCTGAAGAAGGCGCAGCCCGCCAAGGGCCGCAAGAAGTCCGGCAACCCGCTGAAGCGGGCCCAGGAGGAGGCGGCGGCCGCCGAGCGCAAGGCGCTCGGCCCCGGTGCCCCGGCCGCGCCCGCCGACGGCGGCGCGTTCGGCCTCGGCGCGGGCAAGGGCCCGGCCGACTTCCAGCTGCCCAAGGAGTTCAAGGACCTGCTCTGAGCGGTCCACGGCCGACGGCCCGTCACCCCGGTCGGGGGTGGCGGGCCGTCGCGCTGTTGGCGGCATGTTCGATGATGGAGGGGTGCGAGTGACGATTCGACCCCCGATGACAGCCGACGCCGGTCCGTACGCCGTGGCGGTGCGCCGCTCCGCCGAGCACGTCGGGCGGTGGAACCCGGTGGAACCGGACGGCCTGCCCGAACTGCTGGAGCGTCAGGGCCCCGGGCTGCGGACCTTCCTGATCGTCGACCTGGCCACCGGTGACCTGGTCGGCAAGTGCAACGTGGCCAACATCGTGATGGGCCGGTTCTGCAACGCCGCGCTCGGCTACGACTCCTACCTGCCGTACGCGGGCACCGGGCGGATGACCGAGGGCATGCGGCTGGTGGTGGACCGCTGCTTCGGGCCGCTGACCGACGGCGGCCTCGGCCTGCACCGGCTGGAGATCAACGTCCAGCCCTCGAACGAGCGCTCCATCGCGCTGGCCCGCCGCCTGGGCTTCCGGCACGAGGGCTTCACGCCCCGGATGCTGTTCCTGGACGGCGCCTGGCGCGACCACGAGCGGTTCGCCCTGACGGCGGAGGAGTGGCCGGGGATCACGTCCGCTCGCTGAGGGCGGTGGGCGGCGCCGGCGGTCGGATGGCGGCGTTGCGGCTTGGTCGGCCTGACGGTATGTCCGTATTGTCCGATGGGTGAGTAATCCCGTACCGCCCCGTCAGAACCCCGACCAGCCCTGGCGGTCCGAGGGAGCGCCACCACCGCCACCGCCGCGCCGGAAGATGCCCGGCGGCTGGATCCGGCTGCTGCTCACCGCGCTGGCCGTCTTTCTGCTCGCCGAACTGCTGCTGAACTACTTCGGCGGCAAGGGCGGCACCACGGTGTCCTACACCGAGTTCAACAGCCAGCTCGGCAAGGGCAACATCACCAAGATCTACTCCAAGGGCGACGCGATCGAGGGCACCCTGAAGGCCGCCGCCCCCAAGCCGGACGGCGGCCGCGGGGACTACACCCAGTTCACCACCCAGCGCCCGGCCTTCGCCGACGACCAGCTCTGGACCACCCTCCAGCAGCAGAACGTCACCGTCACCGCCGAGCCCGTGGTCCAGCAACGCAGCTTCCTGGCCAACCTGCTGCTCTCGCTCGCCCCGATGCTGCTGCTGGTGCTGATCTGGGTGCTGGTGGCCCGGAAGATGGCCGGCGGGATGGGCGGTGCCGGCTTCGGCCGGAAGGCCCCGCCGAAGCCGGTCACCCCCGAGGACGGCAAGCGCACCACCTTCGCCGACGTGGCCGGCATCGACGAGGTCGAGGCCGAACTCACCGAGGTGGTCGACTTCCTGAAGAACCCGCAGGAGTACCGGAAGCTCGGCGCCAAGATGCCGCGTGGCGTCCTGCTGGCCGGGCCGCCCGGCACCGGCAAGACCCTGCTGGCGCGGGCCGTGGCCGGTGAGGCCGATGTGCCGTTCTTCTCCGCCTCCGCCTCCGAGTTCATCGAGATGATCGTCGGCGTCGGCGCCAGCCGGGTCCGCGAACTCTTCGCCGAGGCCCGGAAGGTGGCGCCCGCGATCATCTTCATCGACGAGATCGACACCATCGGCCGCCAGCGCGGCGGTGGCGGGGGGATGGGCGGCCACGACGAGCGGGAGCAGACGCTCAATCAGATCCTCACCGAGATGGACGGCTTCTCCGGCTCCGAGGGCGTGATCGTGATCGCGGCCACCAACCGGGCCGAGGTGCTCGACCAGGCGCTGCTGCGCCCCGGCCGCTTCGACCGCCGGATCACCGTCAGCCCGCCGGACCGGGAGGGCCGGGCCGCCATCCTGGCGATCCACAGCCGGACCGTCCCGCTCACGCCGGAGGTGGACCTGCGCCAGGTCGCCAGGATCACCCCCGGGATGACCGGCGCCGACCTGGCCAACCTGGTCAACGAGGCCGCCCTGCTCGCGGTCAAGCGCAAGCAGGACCAGGTCAACCCGACCGACCTCTCGGACGCCCTGGAGAAGGTCCAACTGGGTGCCGTCCGCCCGCTGGTGATGCCGCAACAGGAGCGCGAGCGGACCGCGTACCACGAGAGCGGGCACGCGCTGCTCGGCATGCTGCAGCCGGGCGCCGACCCGGTCCGCAAGATCACCATCGTGCCGCGCGGCCGGGCCCTGGGCGTCACGCTCTCCACCCCGGACACCGACCGGTACTCGTATACCGAGCCCTACCTGCGCGGCCGGATCATCGGCGCGCTCGGCGGGATGGCCGCCGAGCAGGTGGTCTACGGCGTGATCACCACCGGCGCGGAGAGCGACTTGGAGCAGGTCACCAACATCGCCCGCGGCATGGCAGGACGCTGGGGCATGAGCGAACGGGTGGGCAGGCTCACCGCCGTACCCAACGACACCCAGGGCGCGTACGGGCTCTCGGCCGCCCCCACCACGCTGGACGCGGTGGACGAGGAGACCCGGCGGATCGTCGCCGAGTGCTACGAGGACGCGCTCCGGCTGCTGAAGGAGCACCGGCCGCAGCTGGACGCGCTGGCCGCCGCGCTGCTGGAGGCGGAGACGCTGGACGAGGAGGCCGCGTACCGGGCGGCGGGGGTCGACCGGAAGGCGCTCGACCTGGCCTGAGGCAGAGGAGCGAGGGGGCGCGTCCGCTGCCGGGCGCGCCCCTTCGTCGTCGGATCGCGCTCAGTTCACCCGTTCGCCGACCACGTAGCGGAACACGTTGACCATCCGGACCGAGGCGTCCGGACGGACGAACGGGTGCAGCGCCTCCTCCAGCTCCTTCACCACCAGCGCCGACCCCGCCGCCGCCACCGCCGGGTCGAACAGCCCGGTCGAGAGCATCCCGCGGACCGCGCTGTCCAGATCGGGGTAGGCGAACGGACAGGTCACCCGGCCGCCCCCGGCCGGCCGCAGCCCGGCGGCGGCGAGCAGCCCCTCCAGCCGCCCGGGCGCGCCGAGCGCGAACGGGTCACGTCCTGGCGTACGCCCCGCCTGCCGCTGGGCGACCTCCAGCACGGCGGCGCTCTCGCATCGCTCCGGCGGCCCCCAGGAGGCCAGCACCAGCTGACCGCCCGTCAGGGTCCGCCGGGCGGCGGCGGCCACGAGTCGGCCGGGGGAGGGGGTGGTCTGCAACTGCTCGAAAACCGTGACCAGGGAGTGGGCCGACCGGGCGACGGACTGCGCCGTCCGGGGATCCTCCTGGACCTGCAACCGACGGCCCTGGGCCAGCTCGCGCAGCTCGGTGTCCGACTCCGTCCCGGCCACCTGGGCACCCCGCTCGGCGGCCAGCAGCAGGGCCAGTCCGGACCGGCAGCCGAAGCCCAGCAGAGACGTCGCCGGACCGACCTCCAACCGCTCGTAGACGGCCTGGTAGAGCGGGACGAGCATCCGCTCCTGGATCTCCGCCCAGTCCCTGGCCCGACTGTGCGGGCCGGTACATGCGGGTGTGTGTGATCGCTCCGAGGTCGTGCCGGTCACCTGCGCCGAAGCCATCGCGGCCTCCATCCGGTCCTTGGGTGCTCGTATGCCAATGCGCCCCCCAGAGTCCCGCCCCGAGACCAGCGAACAGCGCCCGGGCTCCGGCGTCCAGAGGTGTGCCGGGCGGTGTCCGCGCGCCGGGTCGGTGCGCCCCCGGCGCTCCCCCCACCGCTCGCGCACCGAAACGGATTCACAGTCAGGGCCCTCGGCCCCGTACCATCTGCCCCATGGCTAAGGCACCCGTTCTCACTCCTCAGGCGGACGACTTCCCGCGCTGGTACCAGGACCTCATCAACAAGGCCGAGCTGGCCGACAACGGTCCGGTGCGCGGCACCATGGTCATCCGACCGTACGGCTACGGCCTGTGGGAGCGGATGCAGCAGGAGATGGACGCGCGGATCAAGAAGGCAGGCGCGCAGAACGCCTACTTCCCGATGTTCATCCCGCAGTCCTACCTGACCAAGGAGGCGGAGCACGTCGAGGGCTTCGCCCCCGAGCTCGCCGTGGTCACCCACGGCGGCGGCAAGGAGCTCGACGAGCCCGTCGTGGTCCGGCCGACCTCCGAGACGATCATCAACGAGTACTTCTCCAAGTGGGTGCAGAGCCACCGCGACCTGCCCCTGCTGATCAACCAGTGGGCCAACGTGGTCCGCTGGGAGCTGCGCCCCCGGGTCTTCCTCCGCACCACCGAGTTCCTCTGGCAGGAGGGCCACACGGCCCACGCCACCTACGAGGACGCCCGCGCGTACGCCTCGATGATCCACACCGCCGTCTACGGCGACTTCATGACCAACGTGCTGGGCATCGACGTGGTGCTCGGCCGCAAGACCGCGAAGGAGCGCTTCGCGGGCGCCATCAACACCCTCACCCTCGAGGCCATGATGGGCGACGGCAAGGCGCTGCAGATGGGCACCAGCCACGAGCTGGGCCAGAACTTCGCCAAGGCCTTCAACACCACGTACCAGCTGCAGGGCGCCGAGCGCGAGTACGTCTGGCAGACCTCCTGGGGCGTCTCCACCCGGATGGTCGGCGGCCTGATCATGTCGCACGGCGACGACAACGGGCTGCGGGTGCCGCCGCGGCTGGCCGCCGTGCAGGCCGTGGTGCTCGCCATCAAGGGTGACGACGCGGTGCTGGCCAAGGTCCGCGAGATCGGCGCCCAGCTCGAGGCGGCCGGCATCCGGGTCGTGGTCGACGACAAGACCGACACCCCGTTCGGCCGCCGCGCCGTGGACTGGGAGCTCAAGGGCGTACCGCTGCGCATCGAGGTCGGCCCGCGCGACCTGGAGAACGGCACCGCGATGCTGGCCCGCCGCATCCCCGGCGGCAAGGAGCCGGTCTCGATCGACGGCCTGGCCGCGCTGCTGCCCGGCATCCTCGAGGAGGACCAGGAGCTGCTGCTCCGTCAGTCCCGCGAGCGTCGGATCTCCCGCACCGTCGAGGTCAAGAACCTGGACGAGGCCGTCGAGGCCGCCGCCACCGGCTGGGGCCGGATCTCCTGGGCCGAGCTCGGCCCGGCCGGCGAGGCCAAGCTGGCCGAGCAGGGCGTGTCGGTCCGCTGCATCGTCGCCGCCGACGGCTCGGTGCCGCTGACGGACGATCAGGAGGGCAACATCGCGATCGTGGCTCGCGCCTACTGATCGTGGCCGGACGTGATCGCGGTCCCGGCTTGATCGGGAGCATTCGCGATCGGTTCGGGCTCGGTTCGGGCTTTGTGAGTCATCGAGCACGACTAATGCGGTGTGATTGTTGTACCGCTGACTGACTGTCTGGTGAGACTACTGACCGGTCAACTCCCGGTCGTGCTGAACTAGCGGTACGGTGTACGGCCCGTGGCCCTGTCAATTTCGACACCGCCACGGGCCGTTCGCCGTAAGGGGGCAACCGCCTCCGAGGCGATTGCCGAGAGCCGGGCGAGGTTCGCCGGGCCCAAAGTTGCAGGGGGTTGGTCTTGCGTCAGATACGGGCAGCGCAATTCACGCGCGACAGCGCATTCCTGGGAGTTCGCTGGGAATTCCCGGAGAACCGGAACTCGCGGAACATCGGCGCTCACTGCATCGTTGGTCTAGCGTGAGCACGACACAGCCTCTCGTCCTCGCGGCCGAACTGGCCGCCGCCTGGAGTGACATCCAGGCCCACCACCAGGACCTCCCCGACCTCGCCTCGCCAGAGGCCCTGATCGGCGAGTCCTCCTCCGCCTGCGGCAGTCGGCTCGGCTTCGAGCGACTGCTGCACGAAGCCGCCCACGGCCTGGCCGCGGCCCGCGACATCCGTGACACCTCACGGGCCGGGCGCTACCACAACCGGCGCTTCCTGCTGCTCGCCTCCGAGCTCGGGCTGGCCCACCCGGTCGAACCGCACGCCAGCAGCGGCTTCTCCCAGGTGACCATGCTGACGGAGACTCAGGAGCGCTACTCGGGCACGATCGAGCGGCTCGACCGCGCGCTCGGCGCACACCACCTCGCCGTCAACGGCGAGGGTGGGCACCGCGCGTTCCGCGGCCCGGCGGCCCGGCACGGCTCCTCCGGTGGCGGGGTCCGGGTCAAGGCGATCTGCGGCTGCGGGCGCAACGTCCGGGTGGTGCCGTCGGTGCTCGCCCAGGCGTCGATCGTCTGCGGTGCCTGCCAGCAGCCGTTCCGGATCGCGTGACGGCAGCTCCGTTCTGCTCTCCTGCTGTTGCTGTTGTGCTTGCTGTTCTGTCCGAACCTGCCGTCCGTTGCCAGCGGGCTGTGTCGCACGTTCCGCACCACCTGTAGTGCTGAGACTCGGCTCAACCGAGGGCGGGGGCCCTCGGTCGGGCCGACCGGCGCGGTGTGGCAGAATGGACAGCTGAGTACTCGGCAGCCGAGCAGGACCCCTCTCTCCTACGGCTGGCGTGTCCCTTGAACGGCCGCCCCCGCAACCCCACGCGGTGGCAGCGGCCGCTCACCCACGTCAACACCAGGAGAACCCACTCCCGTGGCAGTCAAGATCAAGCTCAAGCGTCTCGGCAAGATTCGCTCCCCGCACTACCGCATCGTCGTCGCGGACTCGCGCACCAAGCGTGACGGTCGCGCCATCGAGGAGATCGGCATCTACCAGCCGACCTACAACCCCTCGAAGATCGAGGTCGACACCGACCGCGCCCAGTACTGGCTGTCCGTCGGCGCCCAGCCGACCGAGCCGGTCCTCGCCATCCTGAAGCTCACCGGCGACTGGCAGAAGTTCAAGGGCCTCCCGGCCCCGGCGCCGCTGCTGGTGGCCGAGCCCAAGGTCGAGGACTTCTCGCACCTCTTCGCGAAGGCCGTCGCCGGCTTCGAGGACAGCACCACCGGTGTTGCCATCACCCCGAAGGCCAAGAAGGCGGACAAGGCCGAGGCTGAGGCCGACGCCGCTTCCACCGAGGCCTGAGCGTGATCGAGGACGCCCTCGACCACTTGGTCAAGGGCATCGTCGAGCACCCCGACGAGGTGCAGGTGCGTTCGCGCAACCTGCGTCGGGGCAACACCATCGAGGTGCGCGTGCACCCCGATGACCTCGGCAAGGTGATCGGCCGGGGCGGCCGCACGGCCCGCGCTCTGCGCACCGTGGTCGGCGCCCTCGGCGGTCGCAACGTCCGGGTCGACCTGGTCGACGTGGACAGCATTCGCTGACGCTCGACCGTCAGGTTTCTGGGACCGGCCGGGACGCATGTCGTCCCGGCCGGTCCTTCTGCTTTCCCGAGACTTCCGCTCGGCTTCCCGCCAGTCACCGGTCTTTCGGCCCACCGGACCCAACGGACCGCCAGTACAGATTCAGGAGAACGATCACCGTGCAGCTCGTCGTCGGCAAGATCGGCCGTGCCCACGGCATCAAGGGGGACGTCAGCGTCGAGGTCCGTACCGACGAGCCCGAACTGCGGCTCGGGCCCGGCGCGGTCCTGCTCACCGACCCGGCCTCGGCCGGCCCGCTGACCATCGAATCGGGCAAGGTGCACAGCGGTCGGCTGCTGCTGCGCTTCGCGGGGGTGAACGACCGCAACGCCGCCGAGGCGCTGCGCGGCACCATGCTGATCGCGGAGATCGACCCGGAGGACCGGCCGGAGGACCCCGAGGAGTTCTACGACCACCAGCTGATCGGCCTGGACGTGGTGCTGCTCGACGGCACCCTGGTCGGCGAGCTCTCCGAGGTGGTTCACCTGCCGTACCAGGACCTGCTGACCGTCACCCGGCCGGACGGGACCGAGGTGCTGGTGCCGTTCGTCACCCGGATCGTGCCGACCATCGACCTGGAGAACCAGCGGGCGATCATCGACCCGCCGCCCGGGCTGATCGACCCGGCGGAGGCGGTGGTGGTCCGCTCGGACGACGCGGACGATGACGCTGACGCCGAGGACGCTGACGACGAGGGTGGCTCCGAGGGCGGTGCGCGCGGGTGAGTGAGATGCGGATCGACGTCGTCACGATCTTTCCGGAGTACCTGGAGCCGCTGAACGTTTCGCTGGTCGGCAAGGCGCGGGCGCGCGGGCAGCTCGACGTGCACCTGCACGACCTGCGGTCGTGGACCACGGACATCCACCGCACGGTCGACGACACCCCGTACGGCGGAGGGCCCGGCATGGTGATGAAGCCGGAGCCGTGGGGGGCGGCGCTGGACGCGGTGCTCGCCGAGGGGCCGGAGGGCGAGGTGCCGACCCTGGTGGTGCCGACACCGAGCGGGCGGCCGTTCACCCAGGAGCTGGCCCAGGAGCTGGCCGGACGGCCGTGGCTGGCCTTCGCTCCCGCGCGGTACGAGGGGATCGACCGCCGGGTGATCGAGGAGGCTGCCACCCGGATGCCGGTGGTCGAGGCTTCGATCGGTGACTACGTGCTGGCCGGCGGCGAGGTCGCGGTGCTGGTGATGGTCGAGGCGATCGCCCGACTGTTGCCTGGTGTCCTCGGCAACGCCGAGTCGCATCGGGACGACTCCTTCGCTCCCGGCGCGATGGCTGACCTGCTGGAGGGTCCCGTCTACACCAAGCCCGCCGAGTGGCGTGGGCGTGAGGTGCCGGAGGTGCTGCTCAGCGGCCACCACGGCAAGATCGCCCGCTGGCGGCGGGAGCAGGCGTTCGCCCGGACCCTGGCCAACCGGCCGGACCTGGTCGAGCGCTGGGAGCTCGGCGCCTTCGACAAGAAGGAGCGCGAGGCGCTCAGCATTCTGGGGCTCGCCTGGGACCAGAGCCTCGGCCGATTTCGGTCTGTGGCGGAAGCTGTGGAAGAATAGGCGACTGTTGTCTGCCGTCGGACCTTCCTCGCGGAGGTCGGTGGAGCGTTGCCCCCGCCACGGGGGGATCATCGCGAACCGAAGCGGCCCGCAGCACACCCTATTGTGACGAACTTCCGTGGGCGGCCCGTGGCGCCTGCGATGGAGAGCAACATGAGCAACAAGCTCGCTGCTGTCGACGCGGCTTCGCTGCGCGACGACATTCCGGCCTTCCGCGCTGGTGACACCCTGAAGGTTCACGTCCGGGTCATCGAGGGCAACCGCTCCCGTGTCCAGGTCTTCCAGGGCGTCGTCATCCGTCGCCACGGCGCCGGCATCGGTGAGACCTTCACCGTTCGCAAGGTGTCCTTCAACGTCGGCGTGGAGCGCACCTTCCCGGTGCACACCCCGGTCGTCGAGAAGATCGAGGTCGTGACCCGCGGTGCGGTTCGCCGCGCCAAGCTGTACTACCTGCGTGACCTCCGCGGCAAGGCCGCGAAGATCAAGGAGAAGCGCGACCGCTGATCCACTGACCCCGGCCTGGCCAGGGGTTCAGTACGCTCGGGTCGGTCGGAGTCCCTTCGGGATAGGCTCTGCCCCGATGAGCACGCAAGAACCAGTCGCGGACCGCGACGGCAGTGCCGCACCTCCGGGTGCGGACTCGCCGTCGCGGTCCGCGGTCGTTTCCGGTCCAGGTGCCGACGGGGTGCCCACCAGCGCGGCCCCGGCATACGAAGACGGAGCCTCTGCTGAACTCGGTGAACCAGACCGGTCCGCAGAGAAGGCCGAGCGGGCTGGGGGAGCAGGAGCGGCTGAGCAGGCCGACGAGGGCGACGCCGAGCCTCCGAGCCGGTGGTCCGCACGTGACCTCCTACGGATCGTCGCGGTCTGCGTCCTGATGCTGATGCTCGTCAATGCGTTCGTTGCCCGCCCGTTCGCGGTGCCGTCCGCCTCCATGGAGAACACGCTGCGACCGGGAGACCGGTTGGTGGTGAACCAACTCGCCTACTCGTTCGGCGGCCACATCCGCCGGGGCGAGGTGGTGGTATTCGACGGAACGGGCTCCTTCCTGCCTTACGCCGAGGAGACGCCGCCTGTGCGACGCTTCCTGTCGGCCGTGGGGCTCGGCTCCGGGAACGGCTCGGTGTACGTGAAGCGTGTGGTCGGCGTCGGGGGTGACCGGGTGACGTGCTGTGGGGTGGACGGGCGGCTCAAGGTCAACGGGGTGCCGTTGGACGAGTCGGCCTACCTTCACCCGGGTGACGCTCCATCGACGGTGTCGTTCGATGTGGTGGTCCCGGCCGGGAAGCTCTGGGTGATGGGGGATCACCGGAGCGACTCCCGGGACTCGCGGGATCACCTGGGGGAGCCGGGCGGTGGCTTTGTCCCCGAGAAGAGGGTGATCGGGCGGGCCGACTGGATCGTTTTCCCGATCGGTCACTGGACGTCGGTGGACCGGCCTGCGAGCTTCGCTGCGGTGGAGGGGACGGGTGGCCATGGGGGACAGAGGTAGAGCCAGGACCGTTACCGCCCCGGTGACCGTCGACGACGCGGCCGCTGTCCTCGTGACGCCGGCCGGCGGGACGAGGTCGAGAGCGACGGCGCCTCCTGCCCGAGGTCGGGCGGAGCGGCGGAGATCCGCTCGCCGGGCCGCTCGGCGCAGACGCCGGTCGCTGTTGCGCGAGATCCCGCTCATCGCCGTGGCCGCATTGCTGATAGCCCTGGTGCTCAAGACTTTCGCGGTGCAGGTCTTCGTGATCCCCTCGCCCTCGATGGAGCAGACCATCCTGATCGGCGACCGGGTGCTGGTGGACAAGCTGACGCCGTGGTTCGGAAGTCAGCCGAGCCGGGGCGAGATCGTGGTCTTCAAGGATCCGGGCGGCTGGCTTGAGCCCGTCCACAAGTCCGAGCAGGACAACTTCGTGCTGCGAGGCGCCAAGCAGGCACTCTCCTACGTCGGGCTGATGCCGTCGGATGACGAGCAGGACCTGATCAAGCGCGTGATCGGTGTGCCTGGCGACACCATCGAGTGCTGTGACGCCAACGGCCGACTGATGGTCAACGGCAAGCCGCTGGATGAGCCTTACCTCGCACCGGGGAACGTGCCGTCCAAGCAGCCGTTCAAAGTCACTGTCCCCGCAGGGCGGTTGTGGGTGATGGGGGATCACCGAGACCTCTCCGCCGACTCCCGCTACCACCTGACCGAGGCCGGCCAGGGCACCATCCCGATGGACAATGTGGTCGGCCGGGCCTTCCTGATCGCCTGGCCGGTGCAGCGGATCGGTCAACTCGATGTTCCCGCGGCCCTGTCGGCGCTTCCCGTGCGGAGCGAGGCGTTCGGGCGTAGCGTTCCGGGGGCGAGTGGATACCCGAGCGAGCCTGATCGGGCTAAATCGCCTGGCACTCAACCGGATCTTGCGGAACCTCCGCTCGTTATGGGTGTGTTGGGCGTCATCCCGCTCCTCGTGCGGCCCAGGCGCGCGCGGGTGCGGCGCGCGCCGCCCGCTGGTTGATTCGCCCGTCCCGCCGTGTGGGAGCGCGGGCGTCCTGGCCTGGAGTGGTAGAGAAGTGCTGGAGTGCTCGGTGTACGGTCCGATCGCCTCCGGAGGCTGTGCTGGTGTGCCGGCGTCAGATCGCCCCGTGACGGGCAGAGCTGATGTGGGCTGACGGTCGGTCACAGAGCGTGGTGCCCGCTGTGCGGCACTGTGAGCGCGGACGCGCGGGCGTCCGCACAGCAGGGAGGAGATGTTGTGGGGGATCTGGTGATCGGTGCCCGTTCCGGGGGTCCTGAGCCCGAGGGCGAAGGTGCCGAGCAGCTGGACGGCTCCGACGGGTCCGCGGACGCCGCTTCGGCGGCCTCGGCCGACGAGACGACAGGGAGTCCCAAGAAGAAGCCAAAGCAGCGTTCCTTCTGGAAGGAACTTCCGATCCTGGTCGGAATCGCGCTGATTCTGGCTCTGGTGATCAAGACCTTCTTCGTCCAGGCGTTTTCCATCCCCTCGGGATCGATGCAGAACACCCTGCAGATCGGCGACCGGGTGCTGGTCGACAAGCTGACACCGTGGTTCGGCGCCGAGCCGGAGCGCGGCGAGGTCGTGGTCTTCCACGACCCGGGCGGCTGGCTGAGCGACGAGCCGGCCCAGCAGAGCGACAACGCGTTCGTCCGCGGTGTGCAGGACGTACTCAGCTTTGTCGGACTGATGCCTTCGGCGAACGAGAAGGACCTGATCAAGCGGGTCATCGCGGTCGGCGGAGACACGGTCGAATGCCAGGGCACGGGGCCGGTCAAGGTGAACGGGAACGCGCTCGACGAGCCGTACATCTTCCCCGGCAACACCCCGTGCGGCGACAAGCCGTTCGGGCCGGTCCAGGTGCCGGACAACCGGATCTGGGTAATGGGTGACCACCGGGCCGACTCGCTCGACTCGCGTTTCCACCAGGACCAGCCCGGTGGCGGCACCGTGCCCGTGGACAACGTGGTCGGACGGGCCTTCGTGGTGGCCTGGCCGATCAGCAACTGGGCGACGCTGCCGGTGCCTGACACCTTCGACCAGAAGGGTCTCGCGGCCGCTGCACTGCCCTACGCGCCGCCTGCGGCTGGTGCGGCGATCGCACTGCCTGCGGTCTGGTGGCTGCGGCGCTACCGCCGCTGACCTCCCCGGCTGCTGCTGTTGAGGTGGCGCAGGGTCTTGCGCGGGCCGTGGTACTGGCGAGTAATCTGCTCGCACGTGCCACGGCCCGCCGGCTTTCCCGGACCCGCCGTGGCCCACCCGTGCGGGTCGCGGGTCGACCTGGAGGTGGCGGTTGTGAGCGACGTGATGACCCCGAGGGCTGCCCCGCCGCGTCCGGCGAAGGCCCGACGAAGCGTCGGGGCGCTGGCCCAGGGGCTGGTGATCGGGCTCGGCTTCGTGCTCCTGGTGGGCGCGTTCGGCGTGCTCGCCGTGCAGTACCGCCCCTACCGGATCCCGACCCAGTCGATGGCTCCGACCCTGACCATGGGTGACACGGTGCTGGCCCGGTCGGTCAGCGGTGACTCCGTGGGCCGAGGGGACGTCGTGGTCTTCCAGGACCAGCTCTGGGGCAACGCCCAGATGGTCAAGCGGGTGGTCGCGGTCGGTGGTGACACCGTGGTCTGCTGCGACGCGCAGCACCGGCTGATGGTGAACGACCACCCGATCGACGAGCCATACCTGGCAAAGCAGCAGCTCAACGACAAGCTGTTCACCACCGTCGTGCCGCCGGGGCGGCTCTTCCTGATGGGAGACAACCGGGATGCCTCGCTCGACTCCCGGAGCCACCTCGACCTGGCGGGCGGCACGGTGGCGACCACCGAGGTGCTCGGCCGGGTCGAGGGGACGGCCTGGCCTGCCGGTCGGGCCGGGCTGAGCGGGCGTACGGTGGCCTTCGACGGCCTGGCCGGCCCGACGGCCGCGAAGCCCGGACTGCTGGGGCCCGCCGTGATCACGATGGCCGCCGGCGCGGCGATGATCGTGCTGGCCTCGGCGGTGGGCGGGCTTGCCTCGCTGGTCCGACGGTTCCGGCGGAGCTGACCGGCGGTGGCAGCAGCAACAACAGCCGCGGCAGGAACGTCGGCGCGATCCGGGCGGTTGAGCGAGGGAGTCGGCGATGGCGGTGGAGCGGCGCCGGGCGGCGCGGGTTCTGCTGTTGGACGAGGCGGACCGGTTGCTGCTCTTCCGGGGCACGGATCCGGCGGTGCCAGGGGTGTTCTGGTGGTTCACCCCTGGCGGAGGAGCGGAGCCGGGCGAGGGGCTGCGTGCCGCGGCGTTGCGTGAGCTGGCCGAGGAGACCGGGCTGACCGGGGTGGAACTCGGGCCGGTGGTGGCGTACGACACGGTGTCCTTCTCCTATCTGGAGCAGCGGTTCGAGCAGGACCAGTGGTTCCATCTGGCGCGTACCCGTGAGACCGAACTGAGCGTGCCGGAGGAAGCCGCAGCCGATGAGCATGCCCAACTGCTGACGGCGCGATGGTGGACGGTGGCGGAACTTCGGGAGACCGACGAGACCGTCTACCCGGTCGAGCTGGCGGATCTGGTCGGGCTGCTACTGACGGACGGTCCGCCAGTACGGCCGGTACGGCTCTGCGGAAGGGCCGGGTGGTCCACAATGGGGTGGACGTATCGAGTTGAGGGGACGCCTGGATGAGTGCCGAAGACCTCGAGAAGTACGAGACCGAGATGGAGCTCAAGCTCTATCGGGAGTACCGGGATGTCGTCGGCCTGTTCAAATACGTGATCGAGACCGAGCGGCGTTTCTACCTCACGAACGACTACGAGCTCCAGGTGCACTCGGTGCAGGGGGAGGTCTTCTTCGAGGTGTCGATGGCGGACGCGTGGGTCTGGGACATGTACCGGCCGGCCCGGTTTGTCCGTAAGGTGCGGGTGCTGACCTTCAAGGACGTCAATATCGAGGAGCTGGCCAAGAGCGATCTCGAGCTGCCCTCGGACGACGCCTCCTTCGGTAACTGAGCGGGCAGGGGCAGCTGAGCCGTCCTCGCGAGGAGACGCTCTACCAGCTGCTGCTCCGATGTCCAGAGGTTGCTGAAAAAACCTCCCGCAAGGGTGATTCGGTTATCCACAACGCCTGAGTTATCCACAGAAATCACGAACTCCGGCCCGTTTTCGGACTGATACGACAGCCTCCTGGCACGGAGGTGATTGCCGTGCAGAGTTCCAACAACGGCCTCGGCCGCTACGGCGAAGAAGTCGCGGCCCGCTGGCTCACCGAGGGCGGGCTGCGAATCCTGGAGCGCAACTGGCGTTGCGCCGAAGGCGAGCTGGACATCATCGCGCTGGACGGGGACACGATCGCCGTCTGCGAGGTGAAGACCCGCTCCGAGCGAGGGTTCCAGCAGCCGAGCGAAGGCATCGACCAGACCAAGGCCGTGCGGCTGCGCCACCTGGCCGAGCGCTGGCTCGGTGAGCGCTGGCCCGAGCACTTCGCCCGGCTCGCCGACTCGGTCCAGGCAACGGGCGGGCTCCCCGTGCCGCTCCCGCAGGAGCAGGCAGCTGAGCCCGATCGCGGGAAAGCCCGCTCGGGCAGGAGCACGAGGAGCGGCAAGCAGGTCGTTGAGCCCACACCGGCTGTCCTTCCGGTGCCGTTGCCGCCCGGAGGCGTGCGGATCGACCTCGTCGCCGTGGTCAACCGCCTGAAGGGTGCCGCCTTGGTGGAGCACCTGCGCGGGGCGGTCTGAGATGGCCTTCGCGCGCACCTGTTCAGTCGCCCTGGTCGGGGTGGACGGAGTGGTGGTGGAGGTGCAGGCGGATCTTGAGCCTGGCCTCGCGACCTTCGCTCTGGTCGGTCTCCCCGACAAGGCACTCTCCGAGGCCAAGGACCGCGTTCGAGCCGCTGTCGTGAACAGCGGAGAGCCATGGCCGCAACGGAAACTGACGGTCGGTCTGAGCCCGGCCTCGGTCCCCAAAGGCGGCAGTGGCTTCGACCTCGCCGTCGCCTGCGCCGTACTGGCGGCCGCCGAGCGGCTCGATCCGGCCGCCATCGCCGACCTCCTGATCATCGGTGAGCTGGGGCTGGACGGTAGGGTCCGGCCGGTCCGGGGCGTGCTGCCCTCGGTGCTCGCGGCGGCCGACGCCGGGTACCGGCAGGTCATCGTCGCCGAGCAGACCGCGCCAGAGGCCGCACTGGTCCCGGACGTCTCGGTGCGGGGCGTCCGCAGTCTGCGCCAGCTGATCGCGATCCTCACCGGCGCCCCCGAGCCCGACGAGCCGCCCGACCGCGGCACGGGCCGCAGGGACCCGGCGCTGGCCGGGCTGATGCTGCCTGGCGCCGGAGTCAGAGGGCTCTCCGCAGAGCGGGCCGCCGAACTCGACCTGGCCGACGTGGCGGGCCAGCACCAGGCGCGCCGGGCCCTGGAGATCGCGGCCGCGGGTGGTCACCACCTGTTCCTGAAAGGCCCGCCCGGTGCCGGCAAGACCATGCTGGCCGAGCGGCTCCCGGCGCTGCTCCCGCCGCTGACCCAGGCCGAGTCCTTGGAAGTGACGGCCGTCCACTCGGTCGCAGGGCTGCTTCCGACCGATCGCCCACTGATCGACAGCCCTCCGTACTACGCGCCGCACCACTCGACCACCATGCCGGCGATCGTCGGAGGTGGCAGTGGCCTGCCCCGGCCGGGAGCGGTGTCGTTGGCGCACCGAGGCATTCTGTTCCTCGATGAAGCGCCCGAGTTTCCGGTACGGGTGCTCGACGCCCTGCGCCAGCCACTGGAGTCGGGCGAGGTGACCATCGCCCGCTCAGCCGGTTCGGTGCGGCTGCCGGCCCGCTTCCAGCTCTGCCTGGCGGCCAATCCGTGCCCTTGCGGACGCCATTCCCGCCGGGGTGAGGGCTGTGAATGCACCCCGACGATGGTGAGCCGCTATCAGAGCAGGCTCTCCGGGCCCCTGTTGGACCGGGTCGACCTCCAGGTCCAGGTGGAGCCGGTGACCAGAGCAGAGCTGATGGGGCAGGCGACCCGGGCCGAGGGCACCCGGGAGGTCGCGGGCAGGGTGCTGGCGGCCCGCGAGCGAGCTGCCGAGCGGCTGGCCGACACACCATGGCGAACCAACGCGGAGGTACCGGGCCACACGTTGCGTACGCGTTGGCAGTTGGCTCCGGGCGCGCTGGCTGACGCCGAACGGGATCTGGAGCGCGGCCTGTTGACCGCGCGCGGCCTGGACCGAGTGCTGCGTGTCGCCTGGACGGTGGCCGACCTGGCCGGGCGTCCGCAGCCCACCCGGGTCGATGTCCGTACGGCTCTGGTGCTGCGCACGGGCGTGCAGCGCGGTCTGCCGACCCGGGACACTGCCGTCCACCCTGACGAGGAGTCGGACGCGGACGTCGGCGGCGAGTTCTGACCGCAGGGTTCGGTCGTCGAGCGAGGAGCCTGTGCCGCTTCTCCGAGCGTCGGCCGTCCGATCTGCCGCCCAGCCCAGCCCGTCCAACCTGTCGTAACCGTGGAGGCGCAGGTGAACCGCAGTAACCCGACCCCGACAGCCCCCGCCAACTCGCGGGCCACACCGAGGACACGCCCGTCCGCACCAGCGGCGGCGGAGTCGACAGCCCACCCGGCGGCCGATGCCGAGCGCCGTGCCCGGGCCGCCCTCACCAGGCTGATCGAGCCCGGTGACGCTGTGATCGGCCGGTGGCTCAGCCAGGTCGGTGCGCCCACCCTGATCGAGGCGATTCACCGCCGCACCGTCCCGGGTTACCTCGACCTGGACGCCGACCGGCTCGGCGCCTACCGCGCCAGGCTCCCGCTGGTCGACATCGACGCGGACCTGGAACGGGTGGGTGCCGCCGGTGGCCGGTTCATCATTCCGGGCGACATCGAGTGGCCGTCCCAGCTCGATGACCTGGGCGACGGCCGCCCGATCGGCCTCTGGGTCCGTGGCACCGGTTCGCTGCGGATGCTCGCCCTGCGCTCGGTGGCCATGGTGGGCGCCCGGGCCTGTACCGCCTACGGCGCACACGTCGCGGGCGAGCTCTCGGCCCAACTGGCCGAGCGGGGCTGGGTGGTGGTCTCCGGCGCCGCATACGGCATCGACGCGGCAGCCCACCGGGGCGCGCTCGCGGTCGGCGGAGTCACCCTCGGCGTGCTGGCCTGCGGGGTGGACGTGGCCTACCCGGCCGGCAACTCGGAACTGATCGCCCGGATCGCCGCCCAGGGCCTGCTGCTCAGTGAGCTGCCACCCGGTGAGCACCCGAACCGGTTCCGCTTCGTGCTCCGCAATCGAGTGATAGCAGCTCTCACCCGGGGCACCGTGGTGGTCGAAGCCGCCATGCGCAGCGGGGCGCTGAGTACCGCCCGGCGGGCCCGGGACCTGAATCGCCACACCATGGGTGTGGCCGGCCCGGTGACCTCCGAGCTGTCGGCCGGGGTCCACGCGCTGATCCGCAGTGGTGGCGCCACGTTGGTAACCGACGCGGCCGAGATCGGTGAGCTGGTCGGCGCGATCGGGGACGACCTGGCGCCACGCCGGTCCGGTCCGGTACTCCCCAGAGACCTGCTGCCCCCGCCGGTGGCCCGGGTGCTGGAGGCCGTGCCCGCCTCGGCGGAGGGCGCGCCGGTGGATCGGCTGGCCCGGCAGGCGGGGCTCTCGCCGGACGAAGTCCTGCAGCGGCTCTACGAGTTGGGCTCGCTCGGCTTCGTCGAGAGATGTGGCGCGCACTGGCGGCTGGTGCGCAGCAGTCGAGCTCGGAAGGAGTGACGCCGAGGGGTCGGCGCGGAGAGCGCCACGCCGTGTGCACCACCGGTTCGGGGGACGACCGAGTGGCGGTAGCACTGCGCAGCGACTTGGTCACGCTACGCTCGCAGTGCCTTCCCTATCAGCACATGACTCGGCAGAACGGCGCAGACCAACGTATGCCCACACACATTCCCGGACACAGGGTGACCGGCGCCCTCCGGTCCTCGGGAGGGCCAGGGCCGGGGGCCGAGGCACGACCCGCCGCCGAGGCGCAGAGCAGAGCGCCGGGGGTGATGGGGGTGACCAGGCAAGCCGGTCGGGTGCGGTCCCGAAGTGCGGCGGAGGACGCTCCGGTCCAGGCGCCTTCCCGCACCCCGGCCGCTCGTCGCGAAGCCGAGGCGGCCAAGCCGTCGGCGTCAAGTGCGGCAAAGCCCGTTGTTGACGACCGGTCAGCTCTGGAGCTGCTATGGCGCTCGTACAAGGAGACCGGGGACGCCAGACTGCGGGAGCAACTGATCCTGCATTACTCACCGCTGGTCAAATATGTGGCAGGCCGGGTCGGAGTCGGTCTGCCGGCCAACGTGGAGCAGGCGGACTTCGTCTCCTCCGGGGTGTTCGGTCTGATTGACGCGATCGAGAAGTTCGACATCGAGCGCGCGATCAAGTTCGAGACCTATGCCATCAGCCGGATTCGCGGTGCGATCATCGACGAACTCCGCGCGCTGGACTGGATCCCACGCTCCGTCCGGCAGAAGGCGAAGGCGGTCGAGCGCACGTACGCGACCCTGGAAGCCAGGCTGCGCCGCACGCCGCACGAGCCCGAGGTCGCGGCGGAGATGGGGATCGCGATCGAGGAGCTGCACGCGATCTTCAGTCAGCTCTCGCTCGCCAACGTGGTGGCGTTGGACGAGTTGCTGCACCCGGCCGGGGAGGGTGGTGACCGGCTCAGCCTGATGGACACCCTGGAGGACACCGGCGCCGACAACCCCGTCGAGGTGGCGGAGGACCGGGAGCTGCGCCGCCTGCTCGCCACCGCGGTCAACACCCTGCCTGAACGCGAGAAGACCGTGGTGACCCTCTACTACTACGAGGGCCTCACGCTCGCCGAGATCGGCCAGGTGCTCGGCGTCACCGAGAGCAGGGTCAGCCAGATCCACACCAAATCGGTGATCCAGCTCCGCGCCAAGCTCTCCGAGGTCTGCTGACCGCCGTTCGGCCAAGCGCGCGGCCGGGGGTAGGGCGTACGTCGAGGTGAATGCGCCGGGGTGTTGCACCACACGCCCGGCGATTCCCATGGCGCCGTCCCGGAAGACCGTCGGGCTCCGTACAGTAGGAGCGTGCCGAAGATCCGGGCGGCCACGGTGGCCGAGCATCGTCAGCTGCAGCGCGCAGCGTTGCTCGATGCTGCCCGCACGCTGCTCACCGAGGGCGGCATGGAGGCGATGACCTTCCCCGCGCTCGCCGCGCGGGCCGGGCTGGCGCGCTCCTCGGTGTACGAGTACTTCCGTTCGCGCGCCGCCGTGATCGAGGAGCTGTGCGCGGTCGACTTCCCGCTCTGGGCGGCGGAGATCGAGGCGGGGATGGCGGCCTGCGACACCCCGCACGCCAAGGTCGAGGCCTACGTGCGCGGCCAGCTCGCGCTCGCCGCCGACCCTCGGCACCGCGCCGTCGTCGCGATCTCGGCGCTGGAACTCGACGAGGCCGCGCGGGACCGGATCAGGACCGCGCACCACTCCTTGGTGGATCTGGTGGTCCAGGCCCTGCAGGAGATCGGGCACGAGCAGCCCCGGGTGGCGGCCGCGCTGCTCCAAGGGGTGGTCGAGGCAGCCGTGCGCCAGGTCGAGCGGGCCGGCGCGGAGGGGGCCGGTTCGGTCTCCGACTCCGCAGTGTCGATGGTGCTGCACGGGCTCTGTCCCGCCCACCAGCTCGGCGCCGACGAGACGGCCCCGACGGTCACCGCCACCTGAGTCCCGAGCCGGGCCGAGTCACCGTCCCAACCCGATCCACCGTCACAGCCCGAGCCGCAGCCTGAGCTCGCGTCACCCGCCGTCCAGCGGCAGCAGCCTCGCCTGGCCGGTCCCCAGCAGGGCCAGCGGGTCCAGGTAGCGCTTCCCCCGGAGCAGCCCCCAGTGCAGGCAGCCCGTCGCGCAGTGCCCGACGCCGGTCGCCAGCACCCCGATCGGCTCGCCGCCCGCGACGGCCGTGCCGACCGGGAGGCTGCCGGTGACCGGCAGGTAGGTGGTGCGCAACGGGGGGTTCCCCGAGGCGGGGTGAGTCACCGTCACCACCGGCCGGCCCGCGACCATCCCGGTGAACGAGACGACCCCGGGTGCGGCGGCCCGTACCGTCGCCCCCACCGAGGCCGCCAGGTCCACGCCCCGGTGCCCCGCCGCCCAGCGCTCCGGTGGCGGGTCGAAGCGCTGGAGCAGTCCGCCGGGCCCGCCCACCGGCCAGGCGCGGCCAGGCCCCGGCCCGACTACAGGGGCGCCGGGCGGCCCCGCCACCCCGTGCAAGCCGCGCGCCCCGGAGGCCGGCGGTTGCGGCAGTCCGACCAACAGCAGCGCGGTGAGCAGCGCCACCAGCAGCACCACCACCCGCCGGTCCGGCGGATGCGGCGGCGGCCCGGCGTTCGGCCCGGCGCTCAGAGCGGGGGCGACGGCCGGCAGTGGCAGCGACAGCGGGAAGAGAGGAGTGCCCATGCCGAGCAGGCTTCCGACCGCCGTCGACAGCGGCCAGCACCCCGGTCGACCCTGTGGACAACCCGCTCCTGGGGACATCGGCGTTCCCTCGCGAGGGTGAATCCGCCAGGCGGTCCCCCCTTCCCCAGGCAGTGGACGAACCATCACCGCGAGCCCACGGCAAGCCCAAGGCAAAGCCCGCCACACGCCCAAACCGAGCCCGCCCCACCCCCGACCGACCGCGTCCACCCCACCCCGAACGGTCGGGGTCGCTCCCCGCTCGGGGCTTCCCGTACACTTCACACGCGACCCGGTCTGCCCGGGTCGACTTCGCACGCCCCGCCACCGGCGGCAGAGGTCACTCCGCGAGGGGTGCCGAGGCCCGTTCGGTGCGAGTGTCGCTCGGTCCGCCGAGCCTGGCGCGGTCAAGTCACCGCACAGGCACAGGTGGCTCGGCACGTCGGGGCGTCAGGCGTGACGGTCGCCCGACCGGCACGGAACAACCGAGAACACCCGGCACCCCGGGCCTCTACGGACGAAAGTACGTACGGGCCAGGCGCGCCGGGCAGAACACCGAGGAGCACGGCCATGGCCGTCGTCACGATGCGGGAGCTGCTTGAGAGCGGCGTCCACTTCGGTCACCAGACCCGTCGTTGGAACCCGAAGATGAAGCGCTTCATCTTCACGGAGCGCAACGGCATCTACATCATCGACCTCCTGCAGTCGCTGAACTACATCGACCGCGCTTTCGAGTTCGTCAAGGAGACGGTTGCCCACGGCGGCAGCGTCCTCTTCGTCGGTACCAAGAAGCAGGCCCAGGAGGCCATCGCCGAGCAGGCCACCCGCGTGGGCATGCCCTACGTGAACCAGCGCTGGCTCGGCGGCATGCTGACCAACTTCTCGACCGTCTACAAGCGCCTGCAGCGCCTCAAGGAGCTCGGCGAGATCGACTTCACGGATGTGGCCGGTTCCGGCCTCACCAAGAAGGAGCTCCTGGTCCTCCAGCGCGAGCACGACAAGCTGGAGAAGACCCTCGGCGGTATCCGCGACATGCAGCGCGTGCCCAGCGCCGTCTGGATCGTGGACACCAAGAAGGAGCACATCGCGGTTGGTGAGGCCCGCAAGCTTCACATCCCGGTCGTCGCGATCCTGGACACCAACTGCGACCCCGACGAGGTCGACTACAAGATCCCCGGCAACGACGACGCGATCCGCTCCGTCACCCTGCTGACCCGGGTCATCGCCGACGCCGTCGCCGAGGGCCTGAAGTCCCGCGCCGGTGTCGCCAAGGGCGACGTCAAGGCCGAGCCGGGTGCCGACCAGCCGCTGGCCGACTGGGAGAAGGACATCCTCGAGGGCGAGAAGAAGGCCGACGAGACCGTCGAGGCCCCCGCCGCCGAGGTCACCGAGGCTGCTGCCGAGACCGTGGAGGCCCCGGCCGCCGAGGTCGAGGCTCCGGCCGCCGAGGCCGAGCAGGCCTGACGTACCAAGGGTGAGGGGCACTCGCCGGTACGACACCGGTAAGTGCCCCTCTCTCCCGTGCCGGGGGCTGAACCCAGCCCGCCAGGCACCTCCCCACGCAGACACGCGAGACGCGAGAAGAGATTCACACCATGGCGAACATCTCCGCCGCGGACGTCAAGAAGCTCCGTGAGCTCACCGGCGCCGGCATGATGGACTGCAAGAAGGCGCTGGACGAGGCCGAGGGCGACGTCCAGAAGGCCGTCGAGCTGCTTCGTATCAAGGGCCAGAAGGGCGTTGCCAAGCGCGAGGGCCGCGACGCCTCCAACGGCGCCGTTGCCGCGCTCATCGCCGAGGGTGCCAAGTCCGGCGTCCTGGTCGAGCTGAACTGCGAGACCGACTTCGTCGCCAAGGGCGGCAAGTTCGTCGAGGTCGCCAACGCGATCGCCGCCCACGTGGCCGCCACCGCCCCGGCCGACCTGGAGACCGCGCTGGCCTCCGAGATCGCCGCCGGCCAGACCGTCCAGCAGTTCGTGGACGAGGCCAACGCGACCCTGGGCGAGAAGATCGTGTTCCGCCGCTTCGCGCAGTTCGACGGTGACGGCTTCGTCGGCGTCTACATGCACAAGTCGGACCCGGACCTCCCGCCGACCATCGGTGTCCTCGTCGAGCTCGACAAGGAGAACGCCGAGGTCGCCAAGGACGTCGCGCAGCACATCGCCGCCTTCGCGCCGAAGTACCTGTCCCGCGAGGACATCCCGGCCGAGGACATCGAGAACGAGCGTCGGGTCGCCGAGGCCACCGCGCGCGAGGAGGGCAAGCCCGAGGCTGCCCTGCCGAAGATCGTCGAGGGTCGCGTCACCGGCTTCGTCAAGGAGAACTCCGTTCTGGAGCAGGCCTTCGCGAAGGACAACAAGAAGACCGTCGCCAAGGTCCTCGAGGAGAACGGCGTCGCGCTCAAGCGCTTCGTCCGCTTCCGCGTCGGCGCCTGACCCACGTTCCGCAGCGCTTCCCGCCTAAGGTAGGAATCGCCCGGCCGCTCACCGGAGCGGCCAGGAACGCGCCGATCGGGCTCGACCAGCGCCAGGAAGTCAACGGGCGGGCCACGTCGGCACCATGAACGACGAGGAGGCCATTGCCGTGCAGGACACCGTACCGGTTCCCGCGGCAGTGGCCTCCTTGCGTGTACGCGCAGGTCAGGGGCCCGGCACTGCCCGCCGGTGGCCCCGCCTGTGAACCAGTAGGTGGAGAAGGAGATGTCCATGACGGAGACGCAGGAGACCGTGCAGGAGAGCAACCGTCGGCGGGTTCTGCTCAAGCTGTCCGGTGAGGCGTTCGCCGGTGGTGGCGGCCTCGGCGTCGACCCGGACGTCGTGCACAAGATCGCCCGCGAGATCGCCACGGTGGTCCGCGGCGGTACCGAGGTGGCCGTGGTGATCGGCGGCGGCAACTTCTTCCGCGGCGCCGAACTGCAGGTCCGCGGCATGGACCGGGCCCGCTCCGACTACATGGGCATGCTCGGCACCGTGATGAACTGCCTGGCGCTGCAGGACTTCCTGATCAAGGAAGGCATCGAGACCCGGGTCCAGACCGCCATCACGATGGGCCAGGTCGCGGAGCCGTACCTGCCGCTGCGGGCCGTCCGGCACCTGGAGAAGGGCCGCGTGGTCATCTTCGGCGCCGGAATGGGTATGCCGTACTTCTCCACCGACACCACCGCCGTGCAGCGCGCCCTGGAGATCCACGCCGAGGTGCTGCTGATGGGCAAGAACGGCGTCGACGGGGTGTACGACTCGGACCCGCGCACCAACCCCGAGGCGGTCAAGTTCGACTCCCTCGACTACAGCGAGGTCATCGCGCGGGACCTCAAGGTGGCCGACCTGACCGCGATCACGCTGTGCAAGGACAACGACCTGCCGATGCTGGTCTTCGAGCTGCTGGCGGAGGGCAATATCGCCCGCGCGGTGAACAGTGAGAAGATCGGCACACTCATCAGCCAGGATTCCGCCCGGGCCTGAGCAGTCGTCACCTGAGCAGCAATCAGCCGACCGGGGCATGCACCGGCCGGGACCACAGCAGATGAACGGGACAGGGAGCAGACAGTGACCGACGAGATCCTCCTCGAGGCCGAGGAGAAGATGGAGAAGGCCGTCGCGGTCGCCAAGGACGACTTCGCGGCGATCCGTACCGGCCGGGCGCACCCGGCCATGTTCGCCAAGATCTTCGCGGACTACTACGGCGCGCTGACGCCGATCAACCAGCTCGCCTCGTTCTCGGTGCCGGAGCCCCGGATGGCGGTGGTCTCGCCGTTCGACAAGACCGCGCTGAAGACCATCGAGACCGCGATCCGCGACTCCGACCTCGGCGTCAACCCGTCCAACGACGGCTCGATCATCCGCGTGGTGCTGCCGGTCCTCACCGAGGAGCGCCGCCGCGAGTACATCAAGCAGGCCCGCGGCAAGGGCGAGGACGCCAAGATCTCGATCCGGGCGATCCGCCGCAAGGCCAAGGACGCGATCGACAAGCTGGTCAAGGACAGCGAGATCGGCGAGGACGACGGCCGCCGCGCCGAGAAGGAGCTCGACGACACCACGGCGAAGTACGTGGCGCAGATCGACGAGCTGCTGAAGCACAAGGAAGCCGAGCTGCTCGAGGTCTGATGCACGACGCTTCCGGGCGCCGGTCTCCGGCGCCCGACTCCTCTGCTGCGGGTGACCTTGGACCCCAAACGGGTCACTCGCAGCAGCTCCCGGTGTACCGACCCGGCCCCTCGGCACAGACTCCTGTCATGCCGCACCATCCGACCCCGACGTCCGCCCCAGGGCAGGAGACAGCCGTGGCCCAGCCCGACCAGCAGCCCCGCAAGCAGCGCGGTGGCCGCAACCTCCAGGCCGCGATAGGGGTGGGGGTCGGTCTCGGCGCGGTGATCGTCGCCTCGCTGTTCGTGGTGAAGGTGCTCTTCCTCTTCGTGGTGGCCGCCGCGGTGCTGGTCGGCGTCTGGGAGCTGACCAGCCGGCTGGCCGAGCGCAAGGAGATCAGCACGCCGCTGGTCCCGCTGCTGGTGGGCAGCCTGGCGATGCTGGGCACGGGGTACTGGGCCGGCCCGCAGTGGGCGGCGGCGGCGCTGGCGCTGACCGGGCTCGCGGTGATGATCTGGCGGATGAGCGAGCCGCCGGAGAACTACCTGCGCGACATAACGGCAGGCATCTTCACCGCGTTCTACGTGCCGTTCCTGGCCACCTTCGTGGTGATGATGCTGGCGGCCGACGACGGCCCGCAGCGGATCCTGCTCTTCCTGATCGTCACCATCTGCAGTGACACCGGCGCCTACGCGGTCGGCTACAAGTTCGGGAAGAACAAGCTGGCCCCGACGATCAGCCCCGGCAAGACCCGGGAGGGGCTGGCCGGCGGCATCGGGCTCTCGATGATCGCGGGCGCGCTGCTGATGCAGTACGTGATCGACGACGGCACCTGGTGGCAGGGCCTGATCCTCGGTGGCTGCGCGGCGGTCACGGCGACGCTGGGCGACCTGGCCGAGTCGATGATCAAGCGTGACCTGGGCATCAAGGACATGGGGACGCTGCTGCCCGGCCACGGCGGCATCATGGACCGGCTCGACTCGCTGCTGCCGACCGCTCCGGTGGTCTGGCTGCTGCTGGCCGCCTTCGTCGGCAGCTGACTTCCTCGTAACGGCCCCTCCGACGGAGCCCCGGATGCCACGGCATCCGGGGCTTTGGCGATCTGCGACACTGGATGAACCATGCCTAAGCCCGGAGAACTGACCTTTGTCGCGCCGCGTGGCGCCAAGCCCCCGCGACACCTTGCCGACCTCGCCCCCGCCGATCGCAAGGCGGCCGTCGCGGAGCTCGGCGAGCAGCCGTTCCGCGCCAAGCAGCTGTCGAACCACTACTTCGGCCGGCTGTCGAGCGACCCGGCCGAGTGGACGGACATCCCGGCGGGCAGCCGGGAGAAGCTGACCGAGGCGCTGCTGCCCGAGCTGATGTCGGTGGTCCGGCACGTCTCCTGCGACGAGGACACCACCCGCAAGACGCTGTGGAAGCTGTTCGACGGCACCCTGGTCGAGTCGGTGCTGATGCGCTACCCCGACCGGGTGACCATGTGCATCAGCTCGCAGGCGGGCTGCGGGATGAACTGCCCGTTCTGCGCCACCGGCCAGGCCGGGCTGACCCGGAACCTGTCGACCGCCGAGATCGTCGAGCAGATCGCGGCCGGGATGCGCGCGCTGAAGGCCGGCGAGATCCCGGGCGGCGAGGCGCGGCTGTCCAACGTGGTCTTCATGGGCATGGGCGAGCCGCTGGCCAACTACAACCGGGTGCTGGCCTCGATCCGCCGCCTGACCGACCCGGCGCCGGACGGCTTCGGCCTCTCCCAGCGCGGCATCACGGTCTCCACCGTCGGCCTGGTCCCGGCGATGAACCGGCTCGCGGACGAGGGCCTGTCCTGCCGCCTGGCGCTCTCCCTGCACGCCCCGGACGACGAGCTCCGGGACGAGCTGGTGCCGGTGAACACCCGGTGGAAGGTGGCCGAGGTGCTGGACGCCGCGTGGAACTACGCGGAGCAGTCCGGCCGACGGATCTCCATCGAGTACGCGCTGATCAAGGACATCAACGACCAGGCCTGGCGGGCCGACCTGCTCGGCCGCCTGATCAAGAACCACCGGGTGCACGTCAACCTGATCCCGCTGAACCCGACGCCGGGGTCGAAGTGGACCGCCTCCCGTCCCGAGGACGAGCGGGAGTTCGTCCGGCGGCTGCAGTCGCACGGTGTGCCGACCACGGTCCGGGACACCCGGGGCCAGGAGATCGACGGCGCCTGCGGCCAGCTGGCCGCCGCAGGATGATCTGACGGTATGACAGTGGGGCCCCGGACATCGTCCGGGGCCCCACTGTCATACCGTCAGGCGAGCGCGCCCGCCGCGAGCACCGCGGTCAGGCCGCCGGTGAGCAGCAGGACCGTGCCCGCCGCGAGCACCCGCAGGGCGGCCGCGCCGATCAGCAGCCCGGGGGCGGCGCCCAGCCGGAGCAGCGTGGAGCTGACGTCCCGTCGGGCGCTGCGCACCTCGGCGGCCCGGACCAGCAGGGCGGCCAGCGCGCAGGCGACCACCAGCAGGCCCTCGACGCTGGTCAGCGTCTCGGAGCTGCCGGGGCGGCCGATCCAGTAGCGGAACGCGGCCAGTACGGCGGCGCCGGTCAGCCCGAGCACGGCCAGCGGGGTGCCGATCCGGCTGGCCTCGGCGGTCAGGCCGCGGCCGGCCAGCAGCCGGAGCGGGGTGGGGCGGCCGAGTGCCAGCAGCCGGCCGGTCAGCGCCAGCAGCGGGGCGGTGAGCAGGGCCAGGCCGAGCGCGGCGAGCGCCCAGCCGACCAGGGCCGCCACACCGGTGTCGCCGAGGCCGCCGGGCAGGCTGACCGGGCGGCCGTCCACCGAGGCGCCGGGCCGCAGGCCGTACAGCTCCAGGGCGGTCCCGGTCACCAGCAGGCCGGTGGGCAGGGCGAGCCGGAGGGGGCCGAAGCCGGTCGGGGCGGGGTGTTCCCGGCCGGTGGGCAGCGGGTCGCCGAGCGGGACGGCGCAGGCCGCCGAGACGCCGGCCACCAGCGGGACCAGGACCAGCAGGGTGATCGGGGCGGCGGCGGGCAGTGGGCTGCCCATGCCGAGGTCGGCCGCCAGCGAGGGGTCGGCGATGTCGTTGCGCAGGACCAGGAAGAGCAGCAGGGCGAGGGCGCTGCCGAGGGTGCAGGCGAGCGCGATCTCCCCGGCGACCAGCAGCCGGATCCGGACCGGACCGGCTCCGGCGGCGGTCAGGCCGTTGATCCGTTCGGGGCGGGCGGCGGGTACGGCGCGGGCCGCGACGGCGGCGAACCAGCCGACGGCGGCCAGCGGCGGCAGGCACCAGAGCAGCCGGGGCAGCGAGCTGACGGAAGGTTCGCCGAGGGCGCGGCCGAGCGCGCGCAGCAGCAGGGCGGCGACCAGGGCGGCGGCGGTCGCGGTGAGCAGCCAGCGGCCGAGGTCGGCGGGCCGGTAGCCGCGGGCCAGGCGGAAGTACAGCATGGTCAGCGCCCCGCGGTGAGCGCGGCGGCGCCGCGCGGGACGGGGGCGACCGGTCCGGTCAGCCGGCCGTCCAGCAGGGCGACGGTGCGGTCCGCGTACTTGACCAGCTCGGGGTCGTGGGTGGCCAGCACCAGGGTGAGCTGGTGCGAGCGGGCGGCGCTGGCCAGTATCCGCAGCACCTGGTCCTTGGCCTCGCGGTGCAGCGGGGCGGTCGGGTCGTCGGCGAAGACCACCGAGGGGAGCGGGGCGAGCGCGCGGGCGACCGCGATCCGCTGGCGCTGACTCTGGATCAGCTCGGCGGGGCGGCGCTTGGCGTGGTCGGCCACGTCCAGCCGCTCCAGCCACTCGGCGGCGGCGGTGTACGCGGCCTTGTGGCCGGCGCCGGAGAGCAGCAGTGGCAGGGCCACGTTCTCCCGGGCCGTCAGCTCGGGGACCAGGTGCGGTTCGGAGCCGACGAAGCCGAAGCGGTCCCGGCGCAGCCGTTCCCGGCCGGTCCGGTTCAGGGTGTGCACGGGGGCGCTGTTGAACCAGACCTCGCCCTCGTCCACCGGGAGCAGCGCGGAGAGGCAGCCGAGCAGGGTGCTCTTGCCGGAGCCGCGCGGGCCGGTGACGGCGAGGACCTCGCCCTCCCGGACGCCGATCGAGATCCCGCGCAGGGCGGGGGTGCCGTGGTGGGACTTGACGATCCCTCGGGCCCACAGCACGTCGTTGTCGGGCGGGGCCGCTGACATGAGGTCCATCCTGGTGCCGACGGGGATATGACAGTCGTCAGATTAGAACGACCGGGGCGGGTCGAGGATGCGGCACACTGACCCAATCAGGTCGAAATGGCGGCGAATCCGGCGTGTTGGCCGCAAGAAATCCCCTCCGGTACGGCCCGGAACGCCCGAAGGCGGCCCCGGAGAGCAGGGCCGCCTTCGGCGGAGGGTGGGTCGGAAAGCCTGAATCAGATCTTGGCCCACGCGTCGGTGAGGCTGACCCGCAGGATCTGCTCGATCTCGTCGAAGGTCGACTGGTCGGAGATCAGCGGCGGGGCCAGCTGGATGACCGGGTCGCCACGGTCGTCGGCGCGGCAGTACAGGCCGTTGTCGTAGAGCGCCTTCGACAGGAAGCCGTAGAGCACGCGCTCGACCTCGTCGTCGTTGAACGACTCCTTGGTGACCTTGTCCTTCACCAGCTCGATGCCGTAGAAGAACCCGTTGCCACGGACGTCGCCGACGATCGGCAGGTCGCGGAGCTTGTTCAGGGTGCCGAGGAAGTTCGCCTCGTTGTCCAGCACGTGCTGGTTCAGGCCCTCGCGCTCGAAGATGTCGAGGTTGGCCAGCGCCACCGCGGAGGAGACCGGGTGGCCACCGAAGGTGTAGCCGTGCAGGAAGGTGTTGTCACCCTTGTAGAACGGCTCGGCCAGACGGTCCGAGATGATCGTGGCGCCGATCGGGCTGTAGCCCGAGGTCATGCCCTTGGCGCAGGTGATCATGTCGGGCTGGTAGCCGAACTTGTCGGCGCCGAACATGGTGCCGAGCCGGCCGAAGGCGCAGATGACCTCGTCCGACACGAGCAGCACGTCGTGGCGGTCGCAGATCTCGCGCAGGCGCTGGAAGTACCCGGGCGGCGGCGGGAAGCAGCCACCGGCGTTCTGCACCGGCTCGACGAAGACGGCGGCGACGGTGTCGGCGCCCTCGTTGAGGATCGCCACCTCGATCTCGTCGGCGGCCCAGCGGCCGTACGCCTCGGGGTCGATCTTGCCGTCGCGCTCCAGGAAGGCGGGGGCGCGGTAGATGTTGGTGTTCGGCGCCTTGTGGGTGCCCGGGACCAGCGGCTCGAACGGGGCCTTCAGGCCCGGCAGGCCGGTGATCGACAGGGCGCCCTGCGGGGTGCCGTGGTAGGCGACGGCGCGCGAGATGACCTTGTGCTTGGTCGGCTTGCCGGTCAGCTTGAAGTACTGCTTCGCCAGCTTCCAGGCGGTCTCGACGGCCTCGCCGCCACCGGTGGAGAAGAAGACCTTGTTCAGGTCGCCCGGGGCGTAGTTGGCCAGCCGCTCGGCCAGCTCGATCGCCTTCGGGTGGGCGTAGCTCCACACCGGGAAGAAGGCGAGCTCCTTGGCCTGCTTGGCGGCGGCCTCGGCGAGCTCCTCGCGGCCGTGGCCGGCCTGCACGACGAACAGGCCGGCCAGGCCGTCCAGGTACTTCTTGCCCTTGTCGTCCCAGACGTAGGTGCCCTGGCCCTTGACGATCGTCGGCACGGGGGAGTTCTCGTACGACGACATGCGGGTGAAGTGCATCCACAGGTGGTCGTAGGCGGTCTTGGAAAGGTCCTTCTGCGCCGGGTCGGCAGTCATCTGGTGCCCCAGGTGTAGGTCTGTTTCCGGAGCTTCAGGTAAACGAAACTCTCGGTGCTCCGCACGCCGGGAAGCGCGCGGATGCGCTTGTTGATCAGTTCGAGCAGGTGCTCGTCGTCCTCGCAGACCAGTTCGGCCAGCAGGTCGAACGAGCCTGCGGTGCAGACCACGTAGTCGACCTCGTCGAGGGCGGCCAGCGCGTCGGCGACGGGTTCGATGTCGCCTTCGACGTTGATCCCGACCATCGCCTGCCGGGTGAAGCCGACGGTGAGGGGATCGGTGACGGCGACGATCTGCATCACGCCTTGGTCGAGCAGCTTCTGGACCCGCTGACGTACCGCCGCCTCGGACAGGCCGACGGCCTTGCCGATGGCGGCGTACGGGCGACGCCCGTCCTCCTGGAGCTGCTCGATGATCGCCTTGGAGGCGGCATCGAGGGGAACGCTCGCGTTCCGGTCGCGGTTGGCCACGTCGCCACTGTGCCTGATCGTTTCGTCGTGCGCAACCACGTCTGCTGCTGATTTCGTCGTCGTTTCGAAAATTGCATGCGGATTACGTGGCACTTGTCCAGGAGTACTGCCGAGAACCGAAGTCGACCGGTTAGGCTGGTCAGGTACACGCGGAGGCGTGCACACCCCACTCAGTGGACCGCGGCTCCCACAGCCCGGCCACTCGGCGCCGGAGTACCCTGGCGCCGGTTCCTGCAACGTGGCAGGCCCCGACCGAGGAGAGACCCGTGAGCGAGCTTCGTACGCTGCGCAACTACGTCAACGGTGAGTTCGTCGATGCGGCGGACGGCCGCACGCTGGACGTGATCGACCCGACCACCGGCGAGGTGTACGCGACGTCGCCGCTGTCCGGCCCGGCGGACGTGGACGCGGCGATGGCCTCGGCCGCCGTGGCGTTCCCCCTCTGGCGTGACTCCACGCCGTCCGTTCGGCAGAAGCTGCTGCTCAAGATCGCGGACGCGGTCGAGGCGCGGGCCGACGAGATCGTGGACACCGAGTGTCGCAACACCGGCAAGCCGCGCTCGCTGACGCTGTCGGAGGAGATCGGTCCGATGGTGGACCAGATCCGCTTCTTCGCCGGCGCCGCCCGCCTGCTGGAGGGCAAGGCCGCGGGCGAGTACATGGACGGGATGACCTCGATCGTCCGCCGCGAGCCGGTCGGCGTCTGTGCCCAGGTCGCGCCGTGGAACTACCCGATGATGATGGCCGTGTGGAAGTTCGCCCCGGCCATCGCGGCGGGCAACGCGGTCGTGCTCAAGCCGTCCGACACCACCCCGGCCTCCACCCTGCTGCTGGCCGAGATCATCGGCGGCGTGCTGAAGGAGCTGGAGCTCCCGGCCGGTGTCTTCAACGTGATCTGCGGTGACCGCGAGACCGGCCGCCTGATGGTCGAGCACCGCACCCCCGCGATGGCCTCGATCACCGGCTCGGTGCGGGCCGGCATCCAGGTCGCCGAGTCGGCGTCCAAGGACGTCAAGCGGGTGCACCTGGAGCTCGGCGGCAAGGCCCCGGTCGTGGTCTTCGAGGACGCCGACATCGCCGAGGCCGTCGAGGGCATCTCGGTCGCGGGCTTCTTCAACGCCGGCCAGGACTGCACCGCCGCCACCCGGGTGCTGGTGCACGAGTCCATCCATGACGACTTCGTGACCGCGCTGGCCAAGGCCGCCGCCGACACCAAGACCGGCGGGGTGGACGAGGAGGACGTGCTCTACGGCCCGCTGAACAACGCCAACCAGCTCAAGCAGGTGGCCGGCTTCATCGAGCGCCTGCCCGCGCACGCCAAGGTCGAGGCCGGTGGCCACCGAGTCGGCGAGGTCGGCTACTTCTACGCGCCCACCGTGGTCTCCGGCCTGAACCAGGACGACGAGATCATCCAGAACGAGGTCTTCGGCCCGGTCATCACCGTGCAGAAGTTCACCGACGAGGACCAGGCGGTGGACTACGCGAACGGCGTCGAGTTCGCGCTCGCGTCCTCGGTGTGGACCAAGGACCACGCCCGGGCGATGCGGATGTCGCGCCGGCTGGACTTCGGCTGCGTCTGGATCAACACCCACATCCCGCTGGTCGCCGAGATGCCGCACGGTGGCTTCAAGAAGTCCGGCTATGGCAAGGACCTGTCGTCGTACGGCTTCGAGGACTACACCCGGGTCAAGCACGTGATGACCGCGATCTGACGCGAAGTCATGTAAGAGGGGGGCGCATCCGGGTGGGTGCGCCCCCCTCTGCTTGTCAGGCTGTCGGGTGAGACGCGGACCGCCTGACAGGATGCAACTGCACCTCGGCCGCACGGTTCCCTACGCTTACCGGCATGAGCACCCCCACTGCTGACTCGGCCGCCGGGCAGGCTGTCAAGGCCGCCGACCGCGCGCACGTCTTCCACTCGTGGTCCGCCCAGGCGCTGATCGACCCCCTCGCGGTGGCCGGTGCCGAGGGTTCGTACTTCTGGGACTACGACGGCAACCGCTACCTCGACTTCTCCTCGCAGCTGGTGAACACCAACATCGGTCACCAGCACCCCAAGGTGGTCGCCGCGATCCAGGAGCAGGCCGCCAAGCTGTGCACGATCGCCCCGGGCTTCGCCCAGGAGTCGCGCAGCGAGGCGGCCCGGCTGATCGCCGAGCGCACGCCGGGGGACCTCGACAAGATCTTCTTCACCAACGGCGGTGCCGAGGCGGTCGAGAACGCCATCCGGATGGCCCGGCTGCACACCGGCCGGCAGAAGGTCATGTCGACTTATCGCTCCTACCACGGCGCCACCGCCAACGCGATCGCACTGACCGGCGACCCGCGCCGCTGGGCCAACGAGACCGGCGTCTCCGGCGTGGTGCACTTCTGGGGCCCGTACGCCTACCGCTCCAACTTCCACGCCGAGAACGAGGCGCAGGAGTGCGAGCGCGCGCTGGAGCACCTGGAGCAGGTGGTGGCCTTCGAGGGCCCCGGCACCATCGCGGCGATCATCCTGGAGACCGTGGTCGGCACGGCGGGCATCCTGGTCCCGCCGCCGGGCTACCTGGCCGGGGTTCGGGAGATCTGCGACCGGTACGGCATCGTCTTCATCCTGGACGAGGTGATGGCGGGCTTCGGCCGGACCGGTGAGTGGTTCGCCGCCGACCACTGGGGCGTCGTCCCCGACCTGCTGACCTTCGCCAAGGGCGTCAACTCCGGCTACGTCCCGCTCGGCGGCGTGGCGATCTCGGCCGAGATCGCGGCCACCTTCGCGGAGCGTCCGTTCCCCGGCGGGCTCACCTACTCGGGCCACCCGCTGGCCTGCGCCTCGGCGGTGGCCACCATCAACGCGATGGCCGACGAGGGCATCGTGGCGAACGCCAAGCACATCGGCGAGACGGTGCTCGGCCCCGGCCTGCGCGAGCTGGCCGAGCGGCACCCCTCGATCGGCGAGGTGCGCGGGCTCGGCGTGTTCTGGGCGCTCGACCTGGTGAAGAACCGGGAGACCCGGGAGCCGATGGTGCCGTACAACGCCGCCGGTGCCGCCAACGCGCCGATGGCCGAGCTGGCCGCCGCCTGCAAGCAGCGCGGGCTCTGGCCGTTCGTCAACATGAACCGCTTCCACGTGGTCCCGCCGTGCACGGTCAGCGAGGAGGAGGCCAAGAGCGGCCTGGCGATCCTCGACGAGGTGCTCACCCTCACCGACGCGCACACCAGCTGACGCACCGTCCGTCGCGGCCCCGGGCTTCTTTCGTGCAGCCCGGGGCCGCCCCTTGTCCGGAGACCAGTCACCCATGACCTTCACCCGTCGCGCCCTGTTCGGCGCCGCGAGCCTGCTCGGCCTCTCCGCCTGCGGGATCCCCGCCGCCTACGTGCCCGAGGAGCGGCGGGCCGCCGCCGACCGCTCGGAGCGGGACAAGGCGCTGACCTTCTCCAACTGGACGCAGTACATCGACACCGACGACAAGGGCGGGCGGCCGACCCTGGACGCCTTCGCGCAGGACGCCGGGATCGAGGTCGCGTACACCGAGGACATCAACGACAACGACGAGTTCTTCGGGAAGCTCAGCCCGGTACTGGCCCAGGGCGGCGACCCCGGCCGCGACCTGATGGTGGTCAGCGACTGGATGGCCGGACGGTACGTGGCGCTCGGCTGGGTGCAGGAGTTCGACGCGGCCAACATGCCGAACGTCGCCAAGCACCTGGACCCGCAGCTCGCCTCGCCGGCCTTCGACCCGGGGCGCAGGCACAGCGTGCCGTGGCAGTCCGGGATCACCGGCATCGCGTACAACCGGAAGGCGCTCGGCCGGGAGCTCCGGTCGACGGCCGATCTGTGGGCGCCCGATCTCAAGGGGCGGGTCACGCTGTTCGCCGGGATGGACGAGGCGCTCGGGCTGCTGATGCTGGCTCAGGGCGCGGACATCTCGAAGTTCACGGCGGACGACGCGCATCGGGCGATGGCCCAGGTGCAGCAGCTGGTGGACACCCGGCACATCCGGCGGTTCACCGGCAACGACTACACCAGCGACCTCGCCTCGGGGGCGGCGGTCGCCTGCCAGGCGTACTCCGGCGACGCGATCCAGCTCAAGGCGGAGAACCCGGACATCGAGTTCGTGGTGCCCGAGGAGGGCGGCGAGCTGTGGGCGGAGAGCCTGCTGGTGCCGAACCGGGCCGCGCACAAGCAGAACGCCGAGCTGCTGATCGACTACTACTACCGGCCCGAGGTGGCGGCGGAGTTGGCGGCGGCGGTGCAGTACATCTGTCCGGTGCCGGCGGCGCGGGACGTGCTGGCGAACAGCGCGGACGCGGAGACCGCTGCGCTGGCGGAGGAGGCGTTGATGTTTCCGACGGACGAGATGCGGGCGCGGCTGCACTCCATGCGGGACGTCACGGCTGCGGAGCGGCCGGACTTCCACCGGATCTGGGGCAAGGTCGCCGGGGTCTGACTCTGACGAACGGTTCGCGCCTCGACTACCTGCGAACCGCGTCGAGGGCGAGCAGGGCGACGTGCAGGGAGAGGCAGGACTCGACCTGGTCGAGGTCGACGGCGAGGATGCGTTCGACCTTGTGGAGGCGGTCGTAGAAGGACGGGCGGGAGAGGTGGGCGGCGTCGGCGGCGGCCGACTTGTTGCGGCCCTGTTCGAGGTAGATCCGCAGGAGTTGGACCAGTTGGCCGCCGTGCTCGGCGTCGTACGCCAGCAGGGGGCCCAGCTCGCGTTCCACGTAGGTCTGCAGGCGGGCGTCGTCGCGGAGCAGGTGGAGCAGGCCGCGCAGCCGGACGTCGGGCAGGCGGTAGTAGGAGGCGGCCCGGCCGCCGGGGGAGTCGTGCAGGGCGGCGTCGGCGACCTGGGTGGCCTCCAGCAGGGTTCGGCGGGCGTCGCGGACCGAGCCGACCGAGGAGCCGACCGCGATCACCGGCTCGAAGACGGGTGACGCGCCGTCACGTGCCCCGTCCGCGACCAGCTTGCGCAGCGCTGCGGCGAAACCCTCCAGCGCGGCGTGCTCGTCCTGCTGCGAGCCGAGGGCGATCAGGACGCCCACGCCCTCGTCGTCGAGGGCGCCGACCAGGGCGGAGAGCCGGCAGCTGCGGATCGCGGTGGCGGCCAGTTCGGTGAAGTCGCGCAGCCGGGCCTGGGCCTCCAGGGCGGCGGGGATCGGGCCGCGGCGCTGGCGGAGTACGACGCCGACCAGGCGGCGGCTGTCCAGCGGGACGCCCAGGGCGGCGGCCCGCAGGGCGACCTCACTGACCGTCAGGGCGTGGGTGAGGATGCCGGAGAGCAGGGTGCGGTGGGTCTGCCGCTCCAGCGATTCGCGGTCGCGGACCACCAGCCGGTTGAGGGCGAGGGTGGCGGCGCCGCGTTCCAGCAGCATGGCGTGCGGGTGCGGGACGTCGGCGGGCAGCGGGCGGGGGTCGTCGACCAGGATCAGCCGGCCCCAGTCCTGGCCGCGGGCGCCGACGGCGGTGACCAGCCAGCCGCTGCGCGGGTCGTACCCCGTCCGGCCGGGCGGGCGGACCCCGCGGGAGCGGCGTTCCCAGCCCTCCAGCAGTTCGGTCTCGGGGCGGCCGGCCGTCTCGTGCGCGAGCACCTGGTGGGCGAGGTTCTCCAGCACCACCGGGGCGCCGGCCATCCGGGCGACCTGGCGGACCACCTCGGCGGGCTCGGCGCCTTCGACGGCGAGCTCGTTGAAGACCTGGTGGACGGCTTCGGAGATCCGCAGCTGCTCCAGCTGGGCGTTCACCACCAGCGCGTGCACGGCCTCGGTGACGGCGACGAAGCGCAGTTCGCGGCGGAGCGCGATCAGCGGCAGTCCGCGCTGCTCGGCGGCGTGCACCAGGGCGCGCGGCAGGGTGTCGAAGTAGCGGCGGCCGAACTCGACCACCAGGCCGGCGGCGCCGATCTCGGCCAGCTCGCGGACGTACCTGGCCAGTCCTTCGCGGTCCTCGGGCAGTGCGATGCCGGTGGTGAGCACCAGCTCGCCGCCCTGCAGCATGCCCGCCACGTCGGGGAGCTCGCTGACGTGCACCCAGCGGACCGGACGTTCCAGGTGCTCGGCGCCGGCCACCACTTGGGGCAGGCCGCGTCGCATCACGTCGAGGTCGAGCACGCGGGCGACGGTGGGCAGCACGGGAGGACCTTCCATGGGCAGCAGGGTGTCAGGTGAATCATGCATCGACCAGACGAACTGTTGCCTTTCCACCCTGTAAGGCCCTTGTGGCCGAGGCTGTCGGAGTGACCCTTGTCACCCCGAGGAGTGAGCAGGCATCGTCAGCGGGTCGGCATACCGGCCCGGACCACGGGCCGTGGGATGAATACCGTGTTGCCCCCGAAATCCGTCGCGTAACGAGAACGCAACAGCGGAATCCCTTGTAGAGGCAACCCCCGGGTGTCAGGATCACCGGACCCCGAGGATCCCTGGCCGACTCACCGGGCACCCTGGAGGAACCTGATGGACCTGACCGACTTCAGCACGGGCGCGCAGTACATCGCGGGCCGGCTGACCGAGGGCACCGGGACGGAGCCCTTCCAGGTCGTCAACCCGGCCGACGGCAGCGTCGTCCAGCACGTCACGCTCGCCTCGACCGGCGACGTGGACACCGCCGTGGCGGCCGCGAAGGCCGCGCTGCCCGCCTGGTCCTCGGCCACCCCGGGCGCCCGCTCGGAGGCGCTGCTCAGGCTGGCCGCCGTGCTGGCCGGGCACGCCGAGGACTTCGCCCGGGTGGAGACCGCGCAGACCGGCAAGCCGATCAAGCTCTCCACCGAGTTCGACGTGCCGGGCACGGTCGACAACACCTCGTTCTTCGCCGGGGCCGCCCGCAACCTGGAGGGCAAGGCCGCGGGGGAGTACTCCGGCGACCACACCTCGTACGTCCGCCGCGAGGCGATCGGCGTGGTCGGCTCGATCTCGCCGTGGAACTACCCGCTGCAGATGGCCGCCTGGAAGATCCTCCCGGCGATCGCGGCGGGCAACACCATCGTGCTCAAGCCGGCCGAGCTGACCCCGCTCACCTCGCTGATGTTCGCCCGGGCCTGCACCGAGGCGGGCATCCCGGACGGTGTGGTCAACGTGGTCACCGGCGCCGGTCGCGGCGCGGGCGAGCACCTGGTCTCGCACCCGGACGTCGCGATGGTCTCCTTCACCGGCTCCACCCCGGTCGGCCGGCGGGTCGCCGAGCTCGCCACCGCGAGCGTCAAGCGCACCCACCTGGAGCTCGGCGGCAAGGCCCCGTTCGTGGTCTTCGACGACGCCGACCTGGACGCCGCCGTGCACGGCGCGGTGGCCGCCTCGCTGATCAACGGCGGCCAGGACTGCACCGCCGCGACCCGCGCCTACGTGCAGCGCCCGCTGTACGACGCCTTCGTGGCGGGGGTCGCCGAGCTGTACGGCCAGGTCAGGATCGGCCACCCGCTGAACCCCGCGACCGACCTCGGCCCGCTGGTCTCGTACACCCACCGGGACCGGGTGGCCGGCTTCGTCGAGCGGGCCCGCTCGTACGCCACGGTGGTGACGGGTGGTCAGGCCCTGGGCCTCGGCCACGACGGCACCGACCTCAACCCTGGTGCGTACTACCTCCCCACCCTGATCACCGGGGCCCCGCAGGACAGCGAGGTGGTGCAGGGCGAGATCTTCGGCCCGGTGCTGGTCGTGCTGCCCTTCGACTCCGACGAGGAGGGTCTGCGGCTGGCCAACGACACCCCGTACGGCCTGGCCGCCTCCGCGTGGACCCGGGACATCCACCGCTCGCTGCGCGCGACCCGGGAGATCCAGGCCGGCTGCGTCTGGGTCAACGACCACATCCCGATCATCAGCGAGATGCCGCACGGCGGCTACAAGGCCTCCGGCTACGGCAAGGACATGTCCCAGTACTCGCTGGACGAGTACACCCAGCTCAAGCACGTCATGTTCGACACCACCGCGGTCGCCAGGAAGGACTGGCACCGCACGGTCTTCGGAGACAGATAACCCCCGTCTGCTCCGCCACCTTCTTCCCCCGAAGGGTGTCCCCAGCATGGAGTTCAACGAGATCGCCGACGGTATGTCAGCTCCCGTCCGCAAGGCATGGGAACGCAGTCTGACCAACGGCCGGGCCGCGATGACCCGGCGGCGCTTGGTACAGGTCACCGCCCTGCTGGCCGGTACCGGCACCCTCGCGGCCTGCGGCATACCCGCGGCCAAGTCCGGCTCCACCGAGAGCGCGCCGGCCGCCGGGCCGGACAGCTCGGACACCGACAAGACGCTCAACTTCTCCAACTGGCCGCTCTACATCGACGTGGACGCCAAGGACGAGACCAAGCGCCCCACGCTGGACGCCTTCACCGCCGCCACCGGGATCAAGGTCAAGTACACCGAGGACGTCAACGACAACGTCGAGTTCTTCGGCAAGGTCAAGCCGCAGCTGGCGGCCGGTCAGGACACCGGCCGGGACCTGGTGGTGCTGACCGACTGGATGGCCGGCCGGCTGATCCGGCTCGGCTGGGCGCAGAAGCTGAACCCGGCCAACCTGACCAACGCGCTCACCAACCTGGAGGCCCGCTTCCGGGCCCCCGACTGGGACCCGGGCCGCCAGTACTCGTACCCCTGGACCAGCATCCAGACCGTGATCGCCTACAACAAGAAGGCCACCAAGGGGAAGGCGGTCACCAGCGTCGCCCAGCTGCTGGACGACCCGGCGCTGAAGGGGCGGGTCACCTTCCTCTCCGAGATGCGCGACACCGTCGGCATGGTGCTGCTCTCGATGGGCAAGGAGCCCGGGAAGTTCACCGCGGACGACTTCGACGCCGCGATCGCCCGGGTGCAGAAGGCCGTGGACAACAAGCAGATCCGCAAGTTCACCGGCAACGACTACGGCCAGGAGCTGTCCTCCGGGGACATCGCGGCCTGCATCGCCTGGGGTGGCGACCTGATCCAGCTGAGGGCGGACAACCCGGACATCGAGTTCGTCATCCCGGCGGAGGGCTACCTCTCCTCCACCGACAACATGCTGGTCCCGGCCAAGGCCCAGCACAAGAAGAACGCCGAACTGCTGATCAACTTCTACTACCAGCACGAGATCGCGGCGCAGCTCACGGCGGGCATCAGCTACGTCTCCCCGGTGGCGGGCATGGAGCCGGACCTCGCGAAGATCGCGCCCGCGGTGGCGGAGAACCCGCTGGTGGTCCCGACCCGGGAGATGGCCGCCAAGACGCACCTCTTCCGCAGCCTGACCGAGGCCGAGGAGACCGACTTCGAGGGCAAGTTCTCCAAGTTGATCGGCGCCTGACCCCCACCACGGCTCGGCTTCGAGCACCACCAGACAGAGAGACACCCCCATGACTGAGCAGCTGCGCGAGGCGGCGACGGCCGGTGGCGACGTACGCCTCACCGGTATCGGCAAGACCTACGGCGCCTTCACCGCCGTCCACCCGCTCGACCTGACCGTGCCCCAGGGCTCCTTCTTCGCCCTGCTCGGCGCCTCCGGCTGTGGCAAGACCACCACGCTGCGGATGATCGCCGGCCTGGAGGAGCCCACCAGTGGCACCGTCCTGATCGGGGGTCAGGACGTCACCGCGCTGCCGCCGTACAAGCGGCCGGTGAACACGGTTTTCCAGAGCTACGCGCTCTTCCCGCACCTGGACATCTTCGAGAACGTCGCCTTCGGCCTGCGCCGCCGGGGGAAGAAGGACGTCAAGAAGCAGGTCGAGGAGATGCTCGAGCTGGTCGAGCTCGGCCCGTACGCCCGCCGCAAGCCGCACCAGCTCTCCGGCGGCCAGCAGCAGCGGGTCGCGGTCGCCCGCGCGCTGATCAACCACCCGCAGGTGCTGCTGCTCGACGAGCCGCTCGGCGCCCTCGACCTCAAGCTGCGCCGGCAGATGCAGCTGGAGCTCAAGCGGATCCAGACCGAGGTCGGCATCACCTTCGTGCACGTCACCCACGACCAGGAGGAGGCCATGACCATGGCCGACACCATCGCGGTGATGAACGGCGGCCGGGTCGAGCAGCTCGGCGCCCCCGCCGACCTGTACGAGAACCCGGGCAGCACCTTCGTGGCCAACTTCCTCGGCCAGTCCAACCTGATCCCGGCCGAGGTCACCGGCAGCGCCGACGGCTCGCTGCTGCTCAGCGCCGGCGGCACCCGGCTGGCCGTGCCCCGGGCGCGGTGCGCCACCGAGGCGAGCAGCGTCTACCTGGGCGTCCGCCCGGAGAAGATCACCATCGCGGGCGCCGACAGCGAGGTGGCCGAGGGCCGCAACCGGCTCACCGGCACCGTGGTCGACTCCAGCTTCATCGGCGTCTCCACCCAGTACGTGGTGCGCGCCGAGACCGGCCAGGAACTCGCGGTCTTCGAACAGAACATGGACCGCGACACCCGGCTCACCCCCGGCGCCCCGGTCGTCCTGCACTGGAACCCGGCGCACTCCTTCGGCCTCGACGCCGCCCAGGCGATCGACGCCGGCACCGGGGAGGCCGCCGCGTGACCGCGACCACCGAGGCGGCACCGACCCAGGTGATACCTCCTCAGGAACGGCCGCCGCGCCGCAGGCTGACGCCGTACTGGCTGCTGCTGCCCGGCCTCGCCTGGCTGGTGGTCTTCTTCGTGGTGCCGATGGTCTACCAGGCCTCCACCTCGCTGCAGACCGGCTCGCTGGAGCAGGGCTTCCAGCTGACCTGGCACTTCTCGACGTACTGGGACGCGCTCAGCGAGTACAAGTGGCACTTCGTCCGCTCGTTCGGCTTCTCCGCGGTCGCCACTCTGCTCTGCCTGGCGATCGGCTACCCGCTGGCGTACACGATCGCCTTCAAGGCGAGCAAGCGGTGGCGGAACGTCATCCTGATCCTGGTGATCGCGCCGTTCTTCACCAGCTTCCTGATCCGCACGCTGGCCTGGAAGACCATCCTGTCGGACAGCGGCCCGGTGGTGGAGACGCTGAACGCGCTGCACCTGCTGAGCCTCACCGACGCGCTGGGCCTGACCACCGGTCAGCGGCTGCTGGCCACCCCGCTCGCGGTGATCTGCGGCCTGACGTACAACTTCCTGCCGTTCATGATCCTGCCGCTCTACACCTCGCTGGAGCGGATCGACCCCCGGCTGCACGAGGCCGCCGGTGACCTGTACGCGCGGCCGTTCACCACCTTCCGCAAGGTCACCTTCCCGATCTCGCTGCCGGGTGTGGTGGCGGGCACGCTGCTCACCTTCATCCCGGCCTCGGGCGACTACATCAACGCCCAGCTGCTCGGCTCGCCGAGCGAGCAGATGATCGGCAACGCGATCCAGAAGCAGTTCCTGAACGTGCTCGACTACCCGACGGCCGCCGCGCTGAGCTTCATTCTGATGGCCCTGATCCTGGGCATGGTGACGGTCTACATGCGCAAGGCCGGGACGGAGGAGCTGGTCTGATGTCTCGTCTGCTCAAGTGGGTCCGCGCCCACCTCGTGGTGCTGGCCGGGCTGCTCGCCCTGGCCTACCTGGTGCTGCCCAACCTGGTGGTGCTGGCGTTCTCGTTCAACAAGCCCAGCGGCAAGTTCAACTACGAGTGGAACCAGTTCTCCACCGATGCCTGGACCGACCCGTGCGGCGTCGCCGACATGTGCGGCTCGCTCTCGCTCAGCCTGCAGATCGCGGTGCTGGCCACCGTCGGCGCCACCGTGCTCGGCACCATGGTCGCCTTCGCGCTGGCCCGCTACCGGTTCCGGGGACGGGGCGGGGCGACCGGCCTGATCTTCCTGCCGATGGCGATGCCCGAGGTGGTGATGGCCGCCTCGCTCGGCACCCTGTTCCTCAACATGCGGATCCCGTTCGGCTTCACCACGATCCTGATCGCGCACATCATGTTCTGCCTGAGCTTCGTGGTGACGGCGGTCAAGGCCCGCGTGATGAGCATGGACCCGCGGCTGGAACAGGCCGCCCAGGACCTCTACGCCACCCCGGTGCAGACCTTCCTGAAGGTGACCCTGCCGCTCGCCGCCCCCGGCATCGCGGCCGGCGCGCTGCTCAGCTTCGCGCTCTCCTTCGACGACTTCATCATCACCCAGTTCAACTCGGGACCGACCACGGTCACCTTCCCGATGTTCGTCTGGGGTGCCTCGCAGCGCGGCATCCCGGTGCAGGTCAACGTGATCGGCACCGCGATGTTCCTCGCCGCCGTGGTGCTGACGGTGGTCGGCCAGTGGGTCGGCAACCGTCGGAAGGCCAGCGCCTGACAATCTGTACGTACTGTCTGAAATACCGTCAATCCGTAGAAAGTAGCTGATAGGCATGGACTCCGCCCGTGCGCTCAGTGATGCCCGACCGACCCCCTTCTGGCTGGAGGACCCGGGTCGCCCGGAGGCCCTGGCCGCGCTGGTGGGTGACACCAGGTGCGACCTGCTGGTGGTCGGGGGCGGCTACTCCGGACTCTGGACGGCACTGATCGCCAAGGAGCGCGACCCCTCGCTGGACGTGGTCCTGATCGAGGGGAACGAGATCGGCTGGGCGGCGTCCGGGCGCAACGGCGGCTTCTGCGCCTCCAGCCTCACCCACGGCTTCGGCAACGGCCTCCAGCGCTGGCCGGGCGAACTGGCCGAGCTGGAGCGCCAGGGCCTGGCCAACCTGAACGCGATCGAGGACACGGTCAAGCGGTACGGCATCGACTGCGAGTGGGAGCGCACCGGCGAGATCGACATCGCCACCCAGCCGCACCAGCTGGCCGAACTGCGCGAGGTCGCGGAGGCGGTCGGCGAGTACGGCGGCGAGCTCACCTTCCTGGACGCCGACCAGCTCCGCGAGCAGGTCGACTCGCCCACCTTCCTGGGCGGCATCTGGGACAAGGAAGGGGTGGCCATGCTGCACCCCGCCAAGCTCGCCTGGGGCCTGCGGGACGCCTGCCTCGCCCAGGGCGTCCGGATCTTCGAACGGACCAAGGGCCTCGCGCTCGCCGAACACGGCAGCGGGATGGCCGTCCGCACGCCGTACGGCCGGGTCTTCGCCCGCAGGGTCGCGCTCGGCACCAACGTCTTCCCCTCGCTGGTCAAGCGGGTCCGGCCGTACATCGTCCCGGTGTACGACTACGCCCTGATGACCGAACCGCTGACGGACGAGCAGCTCGCCTCGATCGGCTGGACCGGACGGCAGGGGCTGAGCGACAGCGCCAACAAGTTCCACTACTTCCGGCTCTCCGCCGACAACCGGATCCTCTGGGGCGGCTACGACACCATCTACCACTTCGGCAGCAAGGTGCAGGCCGAGCACGACCAGCGGCCGGAGACCTTCCGCACCCTGGCGCGGCAGTTCTTCCAGACCTTCCCGCAGCTGGACGGCGTCCGCTTCACCAACGCCTGGGGCGGGGCGATCGACACCTGCACCCGGTTCTCGGCGTTCTTCGACACCGCCTACAAGGGCCGGGTCGCCTACGCGGCCGGCTTCACCGGCCTCGGCGTCGGCGCCACCCGCTACGGCGCCGAGGTGATGCTCGACCTGCTGGCCGGCGAGCTGACGGAGCGTACGGCGCTGGAGATGGTGCGCAGCAAGCCGCTGCCGTTCCCGCCCGAGCCGGTGCGCTGGGCCGGGATCGAGATGACCAAGTGGTCGCTGGACCGCTCCGACCGGCGCGGCGGGCAGCGCAACCTGTGGCTGCGCACGCTGGACCGGATGGGGCTGGGCTTCGACAGCTGACTCCGGAGTTGAAGGGTGGGGCGTTCCGTTTCGACGGGGCGCCCCACCTTTTTGGTGTTTACGTGTAAGAGACCGGTGCTCCGCTCCTCTCCCTCCTGACGGGTACCCGAGTAGGAGGACCGATGGAGAGCACCCCTGGTGACCGTGCGGTGGACTGGCTGGCCGCCGCCGCACCCGATCCGCAGGCCTGCCGCGCGGACTGGGAGCGGAGCGGACGGGGCGTCATGCTGCTCCCGGCCGGCCGGCTCTGGGACGTGCTGCTGGTCCCCGGACGGTTAGGGCACCTCGCCTTCGAGGTGCTCGCCCGGCGGGGGGCCGGGACCGGGCCGGTGTACGCGGACTTCGCGGACGGGCAGCTCGGCTTCCTGGTGCCGCTCGGCACAGCCGGGCGCTGGGTCGGCACCGGCGTACGGAGCGCGGGCAGCGGCAGCTGGGTGGCGCTGCCGCACCCGGCCGGGGCGCACGCGGGCGGGGCCGGGCGGGGGCTGCGCTGGCTGGCCGCGCCGGACGGCTCGGGGCGGCTGACGGATCCGGCGGTGCTGGAGCTGGCGCTGCACGAGGTGGCGTCCCGGCTGATGTGACCGGCCCGGTCGGTGGGTGCGGACAGCAGAAACGTCCCTGCCCGGGGCGGCTTGGCGACGACCTGTAAGGCTGAATCTTCATTCCCCGTCAGCCTGTTCGTTGAGCCGGGGCGCGCGGGTGAGCAGACTGGAGAACGAGCGCGGTAGCCCGTGATCCCGCCGCCCGGCCGATGCCGGCGGCGCCGTACAGGGACCGTCGGCCGAGGCGCCGAACGGACTTCGGAGGCAGACGACCTTGAGCAAGCACATCACCCACTGGATCGACGGCGCCGCCGTCGCCACCGCCGGCTCCGCCCCGCGTCGCGGCGACATCTTCGACCCGGCCACCGGCCAGGTCACCGGGCAGGTGGACTTCGCCTCGATCGCCGAGGTCGACCAGGCCGTGGCCGCGGCCGCCGCGGCCTTCGGCGAGTGGCGGCACGCCTCGATCGCCAAGCGCACCCAGGTGCTCTTCGCGTTCCGCGAGCTGTTCAACGCCCGCAAGGACGAGCTGGCCTCGATCATCGTCTCCGAGCACGGCAAGGTGCACTCCGACGCCCTCGGCGAGCTGGCCCGTGGCCAGGAGGTCATCGAGTACGCCTGCGGCATCCCGCAGTTGGTGAAGGGCGGCTTCACCGAGCAGGCCTCGACCGGCATCGACGTCTACTCGATCCGTCAGGCGCTCGGCCCGGTCGCGATCATCTCGCCGTTCAACTTCCCGGCGATGGTCCCGATGTGGTTCTTCCCGATCGCCATCGCGGCGGGGAACACCGTCGTGCTCAAGCCCTCGGAGAAGGACCCCTCGGCCGCGATCTTCATGGCCGAGCTGTGGAAGGAGGCCGGGCTGCCGGACGGCGTCTTCAACGTCGTGCACGGTGACAAGGTGGCCGTCGACCGTCTGCTGGAGCACCCCGACATCAAGGCCGTCAGCTTCGTCGGCTCCACCCCGATCGCCCGCTACGTCTACGAGACCGGCACCCGGTACGGCAAGCGCGTGCAGGCGCTCGGCGGCGCGAAGAACCACATGCTGGTGCTCCCGGACGCCGACCTCGACCTGAGCGCCGACGCCGCCATCAACGCCGGCTTCGGCGCGGCCGGCGAGCGCTGCATGGCGGTCTCCGTCCTGGTCGCGGTCGACCCGATCGGCGACGAGCTGGTCGACAAGATCAAGCAGCGGATGGCCACCCTCAAGGTCGGCCCCGGCTGCAACGGCGAGAGCGAGATGGGCCCGCTGGTCACCGGCCAGCACCGCGACAAGGTCACCTCGTACGTCGAGTCCGGCCTCGCCGACGGCGCCGAGCTGGCCGTCGACGGCCGGAAGCACACGATCGCGGGTGAGGACACCGCCGGCACCCCCACGGCCGACGGCTTCTGGCTCGGCCCCACCCTCTTCGACCACGTCAAGCCCGGCATGTCGGTCTACAACGACGAGATCTTCGGCCCGGTGCTGTCGGTCGTCCGGGTCGCCTCCTACCAGGAGGGCCTGGAGCTGATCAACAGCAACCCGTACGGCAACGGCACCGCCATCTTCACCAACGACGGTGGCGCCGCCCGGCGCTTCCAGCACGAGGTGGAGGTCGGCATGGTCGGCATCAACGTGCCGATCCCGGTGCCGGTCGCCTACTACTCCTTCGGCGGCTGGAAGGCCTCGCTCTTCGGCGACACCCACGCCTACGGCCCGGACGGCGTCCAGTTCTTCACCCGCGGCAAGGCGGTCACCTCGCGCTGGCTGGACCCCTCGCACGGTGGGATCAACCTCGGGTTCCCGACCAACTCCTGAGCTCGCGGCTTCTGCTTTTGCTTCCGACTGACGGCGGTCCGGCGACGGGCCGCCGTCAGGCGTTCCCGCTCCGCCGGAGCTTCAGCCGGAGCGCCTTGGTCGCGACCGGACCCAGACCGTCCACCACCTCGACCAGGGCGCCCATCCGGTCCAGCGCGTCGAACGCCGCCGACGCACCGTCAGGATCCACCCCCTCGTACAGCTCCAACCCGACGAACGACGCCGACACCGCCCGGGCCAGCCCCGGCACGTCCAGCAACTCGGCCAGCGGATGCCCGAGGAAGAGCCGCTCCAGCACCCGCTCGATCTCACCGCTCCACAGCCGCAGCGCATCGCCCGTCGCCACCCCGAGGGCCGGATAGCTCGACGCCCCCGCCAGGAACTGGCCGAGCAGCGCCACGTTCCCCCTTCGTTCCCGCCCTTCGCTGCCGCCTCAGGTCCGCGCACTCTCGCGAACCGGGCGGACATGCCGGGGCACACCGCCGTCGCCCGCCGTGGAGACGTACTCGGCGGTGAACGACCCCTGATACCCGATCACCGGCCCCAGCACCGGATTGGTCACCCGGACCTCGATCCGGAACCGGTCGACGCTGTCGTCGTACCACTCGTGCACCGTGGCCCGCCCGGTCAGCGCGGAAGGGCAACGCGGCGAGCCCGGCAGCGCGGAGACCCGCTGGTCCCCGGACGTGATTACCAGCCCACCGGCCGGGCTGACCCGGAAATCCAGGTCCACCGCGAGGTGCTGGTGAGCCCCGAGATAGTCGATCACCGTGCCCGGCCGGTCCGAGGCGATCATCGTCGCGTCGAACCGCCGCGGCCGGGTGAACTGGAAGGTCCGCACGAATGTGACCGTCTCCCGGCCGAAACCGTCCTGATAGGCGTAGTTGGCGATGGTGAACGCCACGTCGCGGCCGCGCTCCGGGAACAGGATGTTGCGGCTGCTCCCCAACCGGAGGAATGGCGTGACCAGCGGGGAGCCGTGCCAGATCTGGCCCATTCGGCCGGTGCCGATGCAGGCGATCTGGTCCTGACTGGAGAAACCGAAGCGGCGCTGGAGCTGTGGGTGCAGGCGTTCGAATTCGGAGCCGAGCGCGTTTCGGAAGATCGAGGCCGGGGCGGGGTGGCTGGCGGGGCCGGGGGTGTGCTGCGTGGTGGTGCCGGTGTCGGCGAGTCGGACGGCTGGCGGGTCTCCGATGTCAGGGTGCGGGTGTGGGCGCGGCTGTTGGCGCGGTCAGGTGGGCGAGTGCTTGCGGGGCGCGGGCGGAGGTTCGGTCCGGTGGCTTCCTGACACACCGTCGAGCGGCGGGTGTGCCGGCCCGGGGCGGCACCAGTACGGCCGGCAGAGCGGTGAGCGCCGCGCCGAGCGGCCCGGCGACGGCCAGCACCACCGCGCCTGCCCTGACCGCCACTTCGGCCCAGGCACTGCGCCGGGACCGTTCCGGCGTGATCTCGCGCTCGGCCCAGAGCCGGAGCCGATCGAAGGACCAGGCGGTCAGCCACCCGATCCATGGGCGGAGCACGTACCGGTCGAGCCCTTCTGCGAACGGGCCCGGCCAGGTCCAGGTGCGGTAGTCGTAGCCGGTGAGGAAGCGGACCTGCTCGGCAGGGGAAGGGGTCGGTACGTAGCGCCAGTAGCCGCTGCCCTCCCGGAGCGGTGACAGTCGCGAGTCGGAGGCGAACCGCAGTGCGCTGATCCGGGTGCCGTCGGGGCGGTGCCGTTCGGCAGTGGTGGTGCCACTGCCGGTCAGAGCAGCCGGGCCGGTGCGACCGAGCCCGAGTCGGTAGTGGAAGCGGACGGGCGTGCCCGGCGCGGGGGCGTTCTCGGGTGCTCAAGAGCGGTGTCGGTGAGGTGGTCAGGCGGGGGTGCGCAGGCAGCGTTTGCACCTGGAGTCGAGCGGGGGTAGTGTTCCCTAGTCGCTCGGCAGGGAGCACCGGACACGCATCGGCGCGGACGGTCCCGGAGTGGCCAATCCTCTGAACACATCTTCTGATCGAGCCGATTCGCGCGCTTTTGCGGGTCGGGTCTTTTTGTCGTGTGCGTTTATATGGATTGCGGCCGGATTCGCTTTGTGAAGCGGGGATCGGCTAAGGTTTGAAACGTCGGACAGGCCGTCAGGTCGGTTACGGCACAAGCTTCTTGAGGATCCGGAAGCGCGGAACGGCCGGTCAGGGAAACCTGATAGAGTCGGAAGCGCCGAAAGGCCGAAGGAAAGAGCGAGTCGGAAACGCTGAACGGCGAACATGATAAGCTCGGAACACGAAAGAACGAAGCGCCCGGAGGGTCCGCCTGATAAGCGGCTCGAAGGAAGTGTCCGTTCCTTGAGAACTCAACAGCGTGCCAAAAGTCAACGCCAGATATGTTGACATCCCCGGCCTCACCTTTGGTGGGGTTGGAGATTCCTTTATGAAGTAAAACACTAGCGAGGACGCAGTGCGCGGGGCCGCCCTATTCCGGTTGGTTGCCGCGCCGCTCTTCCGAAGTGGTTGCAGGATTACCTGCAGACATTCACGGAGAGTTTGATCCTGGCTCAGGACGAACGCTGGCGGCGTGCTTAACACATGCAAGTCGAACGATGAAGCTCTTCGGAGTGGATTAGTGGCGAACGGGTGAGTAACACGTGGGAAATCTGCCCTGCACTCTGGGACAAGCCTTGGAAACGAGGTCTAATACCGGATATGACCTTCCTCTGCATGGGGGTTGGTGGAAAGCTCCGGCGGTGCAGGATGATCCCGCGGCCTATCAGCTTGTTGGTGGGGTAATGGCCTACCAAGGCGACGACGGGTAGCCGGCCTGAGAGGGCGACCGGCCACACTGGGACTGAGACACGGCCCAGACTCCTACGGGAGGCAGCAGTGGGGAATATTGCACAATGGGCGAAAGCCTGATGCAGCGACGCCGCGTGAGGGATGACGGCCTTCGGGTTGTAAACCTCTTTCAGCAGGGAAGAAGCGCAAGTGACGGTACCTGCAGAAGAAGCACCGGCTAACTACGTGCCAGCAGCCGCGGTAATACGTAGGGTGCGAGCGTTGTCCGGAATTATTGGGCGTAAAGAGCTCGTAGGCGGCTTGTCGCGTCGGTTGTGAAAGCCCGGGGCTTAACCCCGGGTCTGCATTCGATACGGGCAGGCTTGAGTGTGGTAGGGGAGATCGGAATTCCTGGTGTAGCGGTGAAATGCGCAGATATCAGGAGGAACACCGGTGGCGAAGGCGGATCTCTGGGCCATTACTGACGCTGAGGAGCGAAAGCGTGGGGAGCGAACAGGATTAGATACCCTGGTAGTCCACGCCGTAAACGTTGGGAACTAGGTGTTGGCGACATTCCACGTCGTCGGTGCCGCAGCTAACGCATTAAGTTCCCCGCCTGGGGAGTACGGCCGCAAGGCTAAAACTCAAAGGAATTGACGGGGGCCCGCACAAGCAGCGGAGCATGTGGCTTAATTCGACGCAACGCGAAGAACCTTACCAAGGCTTGACATATACCGGAAACGGCTAGAGATAGTCGCCCCCTTGTGGTCGGTATACAGGTGGTGCATGGTTGTCGTCAGCTCGTGTCGTGAGATGTTGGGTTAAGTCCCGCAACGAGCGCAACCCTTGTTCTGTGTTGCCAGCATGCCTTTCGGGGTGATGGGGACTCACAGGAGACTGCCGGGGTCAACTCGGAGGAAGGTGGGGACGACGTCAAATCATCATGCCCCTTATGTCTTGGGCTGCACACGTGCTACAATGGTCGGTACAAAGGGCTGCGATGCCGCGAGGCGGAGCGAATCCCAAAAAGCCGGCCTCAGTTCGGATTGGGGTCTGCAACTCGACCCCATGAAGTTGGAGTTGCTAGTAATCGCAGATCAGCATGCTGCGGTGAATACGTTCCCGGGCCTTGTACACACCGCCCGTCACGTCACGAAAGTCGGTAACACCCGAAGCCGGTGGCCTAACCCGTAAGGGGAGGAGCCGTCGAAGGTGGGACCAGCGATTGGGACGAAGTCGTAACAAGGTAGCCGTACCGGAAGGTGCGGCTGGATCACCTCCTTTCTAAGGAGCACATAGCCGGATGTGAGCGAATGTCTCACACGGTTGCTCATGGGTGGAACGTTGACTATTCGGCACACACAGACGCGTCTCTTAGTACTGCTTCGGCGTGGAAAAGGGTCTGGGTTTGGGTGTGTCGGGCACGTTGTTGGGTCCTGAGGGAACGGCCGTATGGTCGTTGCTTCAGTGCCGGTCCTACTTGAGTGGTGCGTCAAAGCGCTGCGAGGGTGGGTGTCTGGTCGTTGTTTGAGAACTGCACAGTGGACGCGAGCATCTGTGGCCAAGTTTTTAAGGGCGCACGGTGGATGCCTTGGCACTAGGAACCGATGAAGGACGTGGGAGGCCACGATAGTCCCCGGGGAGCCGTCAACCAGGCTTTGATCCGGGGGTTTCCGAATGGGGAAACCCGGCAGTCGTCATGGGCTGTCACCCGCACCTGAACACATAGGGTGTGTGGAGGGAACGAGGGGAAGTGAAACATCTCAGTACCCTCAGGAAGAGAAAACAACCGTGATTCCGGGAGTAGTGGCGAGCGAAACCGGATGAGGCTAAACCGTTTTGGTGTGAGACCCGGCAGGGGTTGCCAGAGCGGGGTCGTGGGAAAGTTCTTGATTGGTCTGCCGGCCGGTCGGTGAGTCAGAAACCGTATGGATAGTCGAAGGACATGCGAAAGGTCCGGCGTAGAGGGTAAGACCCCCGTAGACGAAATCTGTGCGGCTCACTTGAGCTTCTCCCAAGTAGCACGGAGCCCGAGAAATTCCGTGTGAATCTGGCGGGACCACCCGCTAAGCCTAAATATTCCCTAGTGACCGATAGCGGATAGTACCGTGAGGGAATGGTGAAAAGTACCGCGGGAGCGGAGTGAAATAGTACCTGAAACCGTGTGCCTACAAGCCGTGGGAGCGTCGGATGCGCAGCTTGCTGTGTGTCTCGTGACTGCGTGCCTTTTGAAGAATGAGCCTGCGAGTTTGCGGTGTGTAGCGAGGTTAACCCGTGTGGGGTAGCCGTAGCGAAAGCGAGTCCGAATAGGGCGTCTGAGTTGCATGCCCAAGACCCGAAGCGGAGTGATCTAGCCATGGGCAGGTTGAAGCGGAGGTAAGACTTCGTGGAGGACCGAACCCACCAGGGTTGAAAACCTGGGGGATGACCTGTGGTTAGGGGTGAAAGGCCAATCAAACTCCGTGATAGCTGGTTCTCCCCGAAATGCATTTAGGTGCAGCGTCACGTGTTTCTTGCCGGAGGTAGAGCACTGGATAGGCGATGGGCCTCACCGGGTTACTGACCTTAGCCAAACTCCGAATGCCGGTAAGTGAGAGCGTGGCAGTGAGACTGTGGGGGATAAGCTCCATGGTCGAGAGGGAAACAGCCCAGAACACCGACTAAGGTCCCTAAGCGTGTGCTAAGTGGGAAAGGATGTGGAGTCGCAGAGACAACCAGGAGGTTGGCTTAGAAGCAGCCACCCTTGAAAGAGTGCGTAATAGCTCACTGGTCAAGTGATTCCGCGCCGACAATGTAGCGGGGCTCAAGTACACCACCGAAGTCGTGTCATTGCAGCTATAGGGCCAACGCCCGCTGTGATGGGTAGGGGAGCGTCGTGTGCCGGGTGAAGCAGCGGAGGAATCCAGTTGTGGACGGTTCACGAGTGAGAATGCAGGCATGAGTAGCGATACAAGAGTGGGAAACTCTTGCGCCGATTGACCAAGGGTTCCTGGGTCAAGCTGATCTGCCCAGGGTAAGTCGGGACCTAAGGCGAGGCCGACAGGCGTAGTCGATGGACAACGGGTTGATATTCCCGTACCCGCTTTGAAGCGCCAACGTCGAACCTCTGAATGCTAAAGCCGCGAAGCCGGCCCGGAGTCTTCGGACAATGGGACGTGGTGGAGCCGCTGAACCAACAGGGTAGTAGGTGAGCGATGGGGTGACGCAGGAAGGTAGTCCAGCCCGGGCGGTGGTTGTCCCGGGGTAAGGGTGTAGGCCGAGTGATAGGCAAATCCGTCACTCATTAAGGCTGAGACCTGATGCCGAGCCGATTGTGGTGAAGTGGATGATCCTATGCTGTCGAGAAAAGCCTCTAGCGAGTTTCATGGCGGCCCGTACCCCAAACCGACTCAGGTGGTCAGGTAGAGAATACCGAGGCGTTCGGGTGAACTATGGTTAAGGAACTCGGCAAAATGCCCCCGTAACTTCGGGAGAAGGGGGGCCGGAACTGGTGATGAGTCTTGCACTCTGAGCTGGGGCCGGCCGCAGAGACCAGCGAGAAGCGACTGTTTACTAAAAACACAGGTCCGTGCGAAGCCGTAAGGCGATGTATACGGACTGACGCCTGCCCGGTGCTGGAACGTTAAGGGGACCGGTTAGTCAATCTTCGGGTTGGCGAAGCTGAGAACTTAAGCGCCAGTAAACGGCGGTGGTAACTATAACCATCCTAAGGTAGCGAAATTCCTTGTCGGGTAAGTTCCGACCTGCACGAATGGCGTAACGACTTCTCGACTGTCTCAACCATAGGCCCGGTGAAATTGCATTACGAGTAAAGATGCTCGTTTCGCGCAGCAGGACGGAAAGACCCCGGGACCTTTACTATAGCTTGATATTGGTGTTCGGTTCGGCTTGTGTAGGATAGGTGGGAGACTTTGAAGCAGCAACGCCAGTTGTTGTGGAGTCGTCGTTGAAATACCACTCTGGTCGTGCTGGATGTCTAACCTGGGTCCGTGATCCGGATCAGGGACAGTGTCTGGTGGGTAGTTTAACTGGGGCGGTTGCCTCCTAAAGAGTAACGGAGGCGCCCAAAGGTTCCCTCAGCCTGGTTGGCAATCAGGTGTTGAGTGTAAGTGCACAAGGGAGCTTGACTGTGAGACCGACGGGTCGAGCAGGGACGAAAGTCGGGACTAGTGATCCGGCGGTGGCTTGTGGAAGCGCCGTCGCTCAACGGATAAAAGGTACCCCGGGGATAACAGGCTGATCTTCCCCAAGAGTCCATATCGACGGGATGGTTTGGCACCTCGATGTCGGCTCGTCGCATCCTGGGGCTGGAGTAGGTCCCAAGGGTTGGGCTGTTCGCCCATTAAAGCGGTACGCGAGCTGGGTTTAGAACGTCGTGAGACAGTTCGGTCCCTATCCGCTGTGCGCGTAGGAATATTGAGAAGGGCTGTCCCTAGTACGAGAGGACCGGGACGGACGAACCTCTGGTGTGCCAGTTGTTCTGCCAAGGGCATGGCTGGTTGGCTACGTTCGGGAGGGATAACCGCTGAAAGCATCTAAGCGGGAAGCCTGCTTCGAGATGAATATTCCCACCTCCTTGAGAGGGTAAGGCTCCCAGTAGACGACTGGGTTGATAGGCCGGATGTGGAAGCCCTGTAAGGGGTGGAGCTGACCGGTACTAATAGGCCGAGGGCTTGTCCTCAGTTGCTCGCGTCCACTGTGTTGTTCTGAAACAACGACCCCACACCGTTTGGTCACGGGTGTGGTGCGGTCATACAGTTTCATAGTGTTTCGGTGGTCATAGCGTGAGGGAAACGCCCGGTTACATTCCGAACCCGGAAGCTAAGCCTCATAGCGCCGATGGTACTGCAGGGGGGACCCTGTGGGAGAGTAGGACGCCGCCGAACAATCTTTAGTCAGAAAGCCCCTCCGGGTCTCCCGGAGGGGCTTTCTGCATTTCCGGACCCAGACGGACGACCCGGGCCGCCGCCGGCAGGAGAGTGGCGCCGGTGAGAGAACACCCGCCCGGGGGTGGTGATAGGTCCACCTCGAAGTCGGGAGAGATGGCCAGTGCCGGAGCAGGCCTCATCCGGCAACACTGGTGACCGTCAGTCGAACCAGCAGCCTCAGCCCTACAGGAGTCCACGGTGACAACCGCCAGCCCCCCGAAGAGCGTCGCCCCGAGGACGGAGCCGGTCAGGGCGGTGTTCAGGTCTGGGTTCCAGTCGCTCGGCTGGGCGCTTGCGGTGGTCGTCAGTTGTGCACCAGGTGTGGTGATGCCCTTCTTCGCAGCGATGCTGGTCGGTGCGGCGACGGCGGTCACGCTGGAGGCCAGCGACGCGGCGATGCCGATCGCGGTCGGCCTGGCCGGCCTGACGGGGCTGGGGCTGGCGGCGCCGGCGGTGCGGCTCAACGCCGGGTGGACGCGGTCGCAGGTGGAGCGCTGGTGCCGGGTGCGGATGGCGGTGTCGTACAGCCCCCGGCCGCGGCTGGAGGTGGATTCGCGCGGGTACTGGTGGACGGGCTACTCGTACCACCGGAGCCGGAGTGTCGCGCGGTTCGCTCAGCTGCTGCACTGGTCGCTGCGGGATCGGACCACCCGGGCGGAGATGGTCTGGCTGGTGGTGAATCCGGTGACCGTGCTGGCCCTGATCTGCCCGGTGCTGGGGTTGTTGGTCGGTGGCGCGGGGTTCGGGATCACCGCCCTGTCCGACAGCCGGACGTATGTGGGCGTCGGCTCCGGGGGCGCTTCGGTGCTGGTCTCGTTCCTGCTCAGCGCCGTGATGGTGCTGGTCGCGGTGGCGATCCTGCCGTACGCGTTGCACACCCACGCCGACCTGGCGCGCCGGGTGCTGGATCCGCAGGGGAGGGCGTCGAACATCCAACTGACCCGCCGGGTGGCCGAGCTGACGGTGACCCGGGCGGAGGCGGTCGGCGAGCAGGCGGCCGAGCTGCGGCGGATCGAGCGGGATCTGCACGACGGGGCACAGGCCCGACTGGTGGCGATCGGGATGACCCTCGGCACGATCGAGCACCTGTTGGACAGCGACCCGGCGGCGGCGCGCCAACTCCTCGCCGATGCCCGGCAGTCCTCGGCGAAGGCACTCCAGGAGCTGCGTGACCTGGTGCGGGGCATTCACCCGCCGGTGCTGGCGGAGCGCGGTCTCGGTGACGCCGTCCGTGCCCTCGCCCTGGACAGCGCGCAGGACACCGAGGTGACGGTGAGTCTGCCCGCGCGCCCGGACGCCCCGGTGGAGGCGGCGGTCTACTTCTCGATCAGCGAGTTGATGGCCAACGCGGCGAAGCACTCGGGCGCCCAGCACGTCTGGGTGGACATCCTGTACCGCGCCGAGCGGCTCCGCGTCACCGTGACGGATGACGGCAGGGGAGGTGTCGCGCCGGAGCGAGGCAGTGGACTGCGCGGGATCGAGCGGAGGTTGGGTACCTTCGACGGTGTCCTCTCGCTCAGCAGTCCGCAGGGCGGTCCGACCACCATCACCATGGAGTTGCCGTGCGCGTTGTCCTCGCCGAGGACCTCTACCTCCTTCGAGAAGGGCTGATCCGACTTCTCGAGGCACATGGGTTCACCATCGCCGCGGCGGTGGAGACCGGGCCCGAGCTGCTGGCCGCGCTGCTCGAGCACCGGCCGGACGTCGCGGTGGTCGACGTCCGGCTGCCGCCGACGCTGACGGACGAGGGGCTCCAGGCGGCGTTGGCGGCCCGTCGGGAGATCCCGGGCCTGCCGGTGCTCGTCCTCTCGCAGCACGTGCAGCAGCTGTACGCCCGGGAGTTGCTCGCGGACGGTACGGGCGGGGTGGGCTACCTGCTCAAGGACCGGGTGTTCAACGCGGACCAGTTCATCGACGCGGTCCGCCGGGTGGCGGCCGGCGGTACGGCGATGGACCCGGACGTGATCGCCAAGTTGCTCGCCAGCCGGTCGAGTTCGCAGCCGCTGCAGTGTCTGTCGCCGCGCGAGCGGGCGGTGCTGGAGCTGATGGCGGAGGGCTGCTCGAATTCGGCGATCGCCAGCCGACTGGTCGTCAGTGATGGTGCGGTGGCCAAACACATTGCCAATATCTTCACGAAGTTGGAGCTTGCCCCGGCCGAGGACGCCAATCGCCGGGTTCAGGCGGTGTTGGCACACCTCAACGGCACCCCGGCGGACGTCTCATAGCCCAGGGGGCTTCGGCAGTGGAACGCCCGTGCGAGTAGTATCCGGTGGGCCGTGACGGTCGTTGGTGCGGTGGTTCCGCTCCTCGGCAAGGGTCGATCCGGCAGCAACGGTCGCGTACGGCAGCCGCCGACTCCCAGCCCCAGGGGTTGATCATCTAATGGCACGTCCCACTCTCACCCGCGCCCACCGGATCCTGCTCGGTGTGGTGGCCGCCGGAGCCTGCCTGATCTCGGGCATCGGTTTCGCCGGGTCCTACAACGCGGTGCGTGAGCTGGCGATGGAGAAGGGCTTCGGGTCCTTCTCGTACGCCTTCCCGATCGGCGTGGACGCGGGCATCGTGGTGCTGCTCGCGCTGGACCTGGTGCTGACCTGGCTGCGGATACCGTTCCCGCTGCTGCGGCAGACGGCCTGGCTGCTGACGGCCGCCACCATCGCGTTCAACGCCGCCGCGTCCTGGGGTGACGCGCTCGGCATGGCGATGCACGCGGTCATCCCGGTGCTGTTCGTCGTGGTGGTGGAGGCGTCCCGGCACGCGGTCGGCCGGATCGCGGCGATCACCGCCGACCGGCACATGGAGTCGGTCCGGTTGATGCGCTGGGTGCTGTCGCCGGTGCCGACCTTCCGGCTCTGGCGGCGGATGAAGCTCTGGGAGCTGCGGTCGTACGACGAGACCGTCCGGCTTGAGCAGAACCGGCTGGTGTACCGGGCGCAGCTGCGGTTCCGGTACGGGCGGGGCTGGCGGCGTTCCGCGCCGTTCCAGGCGCTGTTGCCCTTGAAGCTGGCCAAGTACGGTGTGCCGCTCGACCCGTCGATTCTGGACCGGATCGACGGGCCGTTGGAGACTGTCCCGGTCGCGCGCTTGGAGCCCGTGCCGCTCGCCGCCGAGCCGGCGGTGGTGCCGGCGGCGCAGGCGGACGGCCGTGCCCCGATGGCGGCCCAGCCCCGTGCGCAGGTGACCGGTGTGACCGAGGTGCAGCAGCCGACGCAGGCTCAGGTTCAGACTCAGGCTCAGGTTGAGGCGCCGGTTGCGGTGGCGGCCGCGCTGGCCGGTCCGACGCTGGCCAAGCTGGCGGCGGTCCGGTTGCGGGATGCTCAGGAGCAGGGGGTGGCCGAGGAGCGGCCGGCGCCGAGTCAGTCCGAGCTGAACGTCTGGACGGCGCGCGCGGTCCGGTCGCACGCGCAGCCGACCGAGCCGGTGCACACGGCGCGGGTGCCCGGGCAGCCGTCGCCGTGGTTCAAGGCGCCTCGGCCGACCCGTCCGGGGGACGAGCCGGTCGAGCAGCCGGCGCCCCGTCAGTTCCGGTCGCCTGGGCAGCAGTCGCAGCAGCAGCGGCCGCAGGAGCAGCAGCCGCCGTCGCCGGTGGCGCGTCCGGTCCGGCTGGAGCAGCTGGCCCCGCAGGCCCCGTCGGCTGAGCGGTCGCCGGTCGTGGAGCCGCTGACCTTCGACGATGTGGACGATGTGGCGGATACCGAGTCGGCCGGTTCGGTGGAGCCGGATCGTCGCCCGGTGCCAGAGCCGCTCGATCCGGAGCTCTGCTACGAGGCGCTGACCGCGTACATGGACCGGTTCGAGCACCAGCCGGACGCGCAGCGGCTCGCGGAGTTCCTGACTCGGGAGTACGGCGTGGTGGGCAGCCGTCCGGATGGTTCGGTGAGCCCGAAGGACGTCGAGCGGCTGTGGTCCCAGCTGGAGGAACGTTACATCGCGGCGGGCCGGGACTGAGGTTCGCCGGAGGATCGGCCATTGACGGCCCGAGTGCGACGCCGTTACCTTCGCATCAACAATCTGTTGAAGGCGTGGAGGATTCGGCATGTCGCAGGCCAAGCTGGACGGTAGCAAGTCCGAGGGCGGCGGCGCCTCGTTCTCCGAGGCCGCCCGGGCCGCCGTGGAGGCGCTGCTCGCCCCGGTCGACGCCGAGTTGACCCAGCGTTACCCGGGCGACGACGGCAGCCGCCAGCCGGTGCACACCGTCTACGTACCGGCCGACGCCTTCGAGGCCGACACCGTACGCAGCTGGGGCGCCCAGGCGCTGGCCGCCTTCGACGCGCACGCCGCCACCCCGGCCCAGCTGGCGCAGGCGCTCGGCGTGGCCGACGACGAACTGCTGGCCGACGTGCACGCCCGGGTCCGCGCCAAGCTGGAGCGCGAGCCGGTCGAGGACCTGCGGATCGACTTCGAGGACGGCTACGGCCCGCGCCCCGACGCCGAGGAGGACGCGGCCGCGATCCGTTCCGCCCGCCTGGTCGCCGCCGCGGTGGCGGACGGTACCGCCCCGCCGTACATCGGCATCCGGATCAAGTGCATGGAGGCGGCGGTCCGCGACCGCGGCATCCGCACCCTGGAGCTCTTCCTGTCCACCCTGCTGGCCGAGGGCGGGCTGCCCGACGGCCTGGTGCTCACGCTGCCGAAGGTGACGTACGCCGAGCAGGTCACCGCGCTGGTCCGGCTGCTGGCCGACTTCGAGCAGCGGGCCGGGCTGCCGGCCGGGCGGATCGGGTTCGAGATCCAGATCGAGACCACCCAGGCGATCCTCGGCGCGGACGGCCGGGCCACCGTGGCCCGGATGATCGAGGCCGCCGAGGGCCGGGCCACCGGTCTGCACTACGGCACCTTCGACTACAGCGCCTCCTGCGGCGTCAGTGCCGCGTACCAGAGCATGGACCACCCGGTCGCCGACCACGCGAAGGCGGTCATGCAGGTGGCGGCGGCCGGTACCGGGGTGCGGCTGTCGGACGGTTCGACCAACGTCATCCCGACCGGCCCGACCGAGCAGGTGCACGCGGCCTGGAAGCTGCACCACGACCTGGTCCGCCGTTCGCTGGCCCGCGCCTACTACCAGGGCTGGGACATGCACCCGGCGCACCTGCCGACCCGCTACGTCGCGGTCTACTCCTTCTACCGCGAGGGCCTGGCGGCCGCCTCGGCCCGACTGGCCGCGTACGTCGCCAAGGCCGGCGGCGACGTGATGGACGAGCCCGCCACCGCCCGCGCGCTCAGCGGTTACCTGCTGCGCGGCCTGGACTGCGGCGCCGTCGACCCGGCCGAGGTGACCGGGCTGACCGGCCTGGACCGCAAGCAGCTGGACGCGCTCGCCGGTCGCTGACCGCACCGGAACGTCCGTCGGGCCCGGCCCGGAACGCTCGTTAAGCTGGCAGGGACCGCCCAGTCCCTGCCAGCTTTTCGCGTGTCTGGAGAACCCCCGCACCATGCCGGAGCCGACCCCCAAGCCCTACCTGACCATTCGGGGTTCCGGTGTGCACGAGCTGGAGATCAAGAAGTCCCGCTTCATCTGCCACCTGGCCAGGGTGACCGACGAGGCGGAGGCGCAGGCGTTCATCACCGGCATCCGCAAGCAGTACTGGGACGCCAGGCACAACTGCACCGCCTTCGTGGTCGGCGGTGAGCAGCCGCGCGAGCGTTCCAGCGACGACGGCGAGCCGGGCGGCACGGCCGGAGTGCCGATGCTGGAGGTGCTGCGGCGGCGCGGGCTGACCGACACCGTCGCGGTGGTGACCCGGTACTTCGGCGGGATCAAGCTCGGCGCGGGCGGCCTGGTGCGGGCGTACGGGAGCGCGGTCTCCGAGGCGGTGGACGCGGTCGGTCTGCTGGAGCGTCGGCCGGTCGCGCTGCTCACCGTCGCGGTCGACCACACCAGGGCGGGGCGGCTGGACAACGACCTGCGGGCCGCCGGGTACGTGGTGCGGGACCTGGCCTATCAGGCGGCCGGGGTGCGGATCGAAGTCGGCGTTCCGGCGCCGGAGGTGACGGCGTTTCACACCTGGCTGGCCGAGGCCACCGGTGGTTCGGCGGTCGCGGAGGCCACCGGCCGGGACTTCGTCGAGGTGCCGGTGGGGGACGCCTGAACGTCGCTCCTGAGGCTGCCAGGACCGCTGCGCAGCAGGGCCGAGCGAAAACCTAGTGACACTCGAACGAATTAACCATGCCCGGTGTTGGAACTTCCGCTCCGGGCATCGGCGTTTCCTGGAGCAAGGACCCGCACCGGTAACGGGCGGTGCGGAGCCGACCGACCACCCCGTAGATGGAGGACGTCAGACCCCAACCGCCGCACCACGGGAGGTACCTCGCATGACTCCGCAGCACAGCTTGTCGCAGCGCGCCGTACCGGATCGAACCCCGCCCCGGCGTCCCGCGCCCGCCGCCGGCCAACCAGCTGAGGCGGCAGGCCGGTTCGGCCAGCCGACGCCCTATCGGATGACGGTCGGTACGCCGCGGCCCCGGGCCGAGGTGGCCGCCCTGGCGGATCAGCTGCTGGCCGCCTGGCTCAAGCGGGAGGGCCACGACGAGCCCCCGCCGGACACCCAGACCCTCCCGGCCGAGCGCCTGCGCCTCGGCGAACGGGTCCTGCTGGACCGCGACTTCGGTGACCTCCCCAGCAGCCTGGCCGGGCCCGCGAGCGGCGCCGGCTACGTCCGCCGCAGACTGCGGACGCCCGCCCCGCACGGCACCGACCAGCTGACTCTGACCCTCGCCTCCGCATCTGCGGACGGCCCCACCGAGGTCCGGCTGGAGGCCGAGTACCTGGCCGCAGGCTCGGCGCTCAGATCGGGCGGCCGGGTGCCCGTCCCGGATCTGGCCCGCGCACTGCTGCCGCTGCTGGACGCGACCGACGGCCCGGCCCAGATCGGGGTGGCCCCACGGCTGGTCCGCCCGGCGGAGGTGGAGGCGCTGATCGACGAACTCTGTGATCCGGAGCGCCGGTTGCCGGTGCTGGTGGCCAGCCTCCCGCCGTCCACCGCGCCCGCATCCTGGCTGACCGAGGCCCTGTTGCCGCTCACCCGGCAGCTGACCGGTCTGGCCGCGCTGCACCTGCTGGACCACGAGGCGCTGCCGCTGTTCAACGTCGCGCTGGAGTACCACAAGGTCTACGGCGGCGCGGTGCGCACCTATCTGCCCGAGGTCGACCCGGCCTGCCGGGCCGACGGTGCGCGGCACCCGGTGCTGCCCAGGCACCGGATCGAGGAGGACGTCCGGCGGGCCGCCGCGCTGCTGGCCAGGGAGCCCCGCAGGCTCGCCACCGACCTGCCGCTGCCCGCACTGCTGGCCGCCGTGCCGGTCTTCCGCGCACCGGCCGAGCTGCGCGGCGCGGGCAGCCCGGTGCCCGAGCAGCGGACGGACCAGGAGGTGGACGCCGCCGAGCGGCAGGCCAGGGCCGACGAGCTGCAGCGGGTCCGGCACTCGCTGCACCGCTCCCGGCGCCGCGAGCGCTTCCTGAGCGCGGCCAACGAGGACCGGGCCGGCCTGCGGCACCCGTCGGGGCTGAGCCTGCCCGGGCGGCTCTGCACCGTCCGGCCGTGCGACGGGAGCCCGGGCAGCTTCGGTGAACTGGTCGGCCGGTTCGCCGAGTTCCCGCTGCTGGAGTTCACCGGCGACCAGAAGGAGGCGCTGGCACTCGATGGCCAGTACGCCGGCACCGGCTGGGCCCGGCTGACCTGGGAGGGTCTGACGGCGCTTCAGGAGTACGCGTCGGCCGCCGTGCGCGGGGAGGCGGGCGGCGACTTCAAGCAGTGGTGCGAGCACACCCCGCCTGGCTGCCACCGGTTCCCGCCGCGCAAGGCGGTGCGCGGCGAGTCCAGGACGGTGGAGAGCCACACCAAGTGGAAGCGCGAGCGGATGCTCCCGGTGCCGGAGTGTGTGGACTCCTCCCGGCGCGCGTTCATGGGCGCGCACCTGCGGATCGGCGGCGGGCGGACGGCACCCCGGCTGCACTACCTGGACGACTGTTCCGGCAGCGGCCGGATCTACGTCGGGTACATCGGTCTGCACCTCACCAACACCAGGACCAACTGACGGCGGGGTCACGGGTCTTGGCCACCGGCGTGGGCCGGACGGTGGAGAATGCTCAGCAGCAGCCGAGCGGCACACCGGACGAGCATGGGGGAACGACCACCGATGCAGAACGCACCAGAGGGGCAGCCGGACGGCACCGCGACCACCCTCCAACCCGGCTTTCTGGCCTCGCTCTTCCGTGACCTCGGCGGCGAGGAGGTGCCCGCGCCCCGGGGCGGCGGCACCGCCACGGCCACCGAGGACGAGGTCGCCGCTCACGGCAGGGCGGCCGCCCTCACCCACCAGCGGACGCTGGCCGTGCTGGCCGAGCACGAGCAGCTCGCCGATCTGCTGCGCCGCGCCGCGCTGCCGGTCTCCGCGATGGACTTCGAGAGCCAGCTGCTGAGTTACGAGCCCCGCCCCTTCCCGGCGGCGGGAGCGGAGGCCGGGGACGGCACGGGGGCCGGGGCGGCCGAGGACGGCCCCGAGCCGCGTTGGGCGGACTACGCCCCGGCCGAGCCGCAGGTCACGGGCCGGCTGCTGCTCGACTCGGGGTACCAGCGCGGGCTGGCCGAGGCCCGGCTGGCGCATCAGCGCGCCCTGCGCGAGTGGCGCGGCCGGCGGGCGGCGGCGATGGCGGACGGCGAGGGAGCAGCGGCTCGGCGTGCGCACGAGGCGGCGGAGCAGGCCCGGGCGCGGGCGGTCCAGGAGTACAACGACAGCCTGGAGGAGTGCCGCCGGGCCTATCGGCTGGCCGAGCCGGCGGCGGTCGAGTCGCTGCTGGAGCGCGCGTTGGCGGCGGCGGAGGGCGCGACCCAGGATCTGCCTGCCCCCTGCCGCGCGGTGTTCCGCCCGCTGACCCGCACCGCCGTGCTCGACCTCGACCTGCCTGCGCTGGAGGTGGTGCCCTCGCTGGCCGGCTACCGGCTGGGCGCCGACGGCGAGGTGGAGCCGGTGCCGCGACCGACGGCCGACCGCGCCGCCGACTACCTGCGGCTGGCGGCCCGGCTCGCCCTGCGCGCGCTGCAGGCGGCGGACGCGGTGGACACCGAGGACATACTGACCGGCGTGGTGCTGAACGGCTGGCTGCGCAGCCCCGACACTCCGTCAGCCGACCCGGTCTGCCTGCTCAGCGTGGACGCGGACCGGGACGCGTTGGCCCGCACCCGGCTGCTGCCGCCGGAGAGCGAAGCGACCGCAGCCGGCAGTCCCGAGGACGGGCCGGAGCGTGGCAAGGGCGTCTACGCCGACGCCGAGCAGGACGAGGCCCTGCTGCGGCTGCGCGAGCTGGCGGCCGTGGTGACGCCCGACCCGTACGGGGTGGTGCCGGTCGAGCCGAGCGCGGAGGCGGGTCGTACGGTGCCGTCGGCGGCCGACCTGTCGGCGAACGAGTTCGTCCATCTGGTCCGGGAGCTGCTGACCAGGGGCGGGCTGACGGAGTGGAGCGTCCGGCTGCGCGGGCCGTCCGGGCTGGTCGCCACCGGGGCGGGGGAGCCGGGGAGCGCGCTGCCCGGGCGTTGGGTGGTCTGGGCGTCGCGCCCCGGTGAGGCGGGCGGGCCTGGTGATCAGGTGGAGGACGTCGAACTGCGCACGCTCGCCGAGGCGGTCCGGGAGGAAGGGGCGGACCGGGGGTTGCGGCTGACCACGGGCCGGTTCTCCGAGCGGGCGCTCGACCTGGCCGGAGAGCTGACGCAGATCCACCTGGTGGACGGCGACGGCGTACGCGAGCTGACGGCCACTCACCTCGGGCTCCGCCTCGGCGCCGGGGGCTGACGGGCGAGGCGGGCCGGCGGGCCGACGAACCAGCGACTGACAGGCCGACCGGGAAGGTCAGCCGTCGGTCGCGGTGAGGTAGGCGGTGCCGAGCTGGGGCGAACCCTGGTCGGCCCAGGAGTGGCCGAGCGCGGTGACGTCGAGTTCGCGGCCGCCGGGCAGCACGATCTGCGGGCGGTCGTGCCGGTCCAGCCGCCAGCTGGTGCCGGGGACGGTGCGGCGCAGCACGGTGCCCAGGTAGAGACCGGCGTCGTTGCCGAGCCAGTCGGAGACCTCGGGGTCGTCCCGCCAGCGGGGGAGCAGCTGGTCCAGCGCGGTCAGCGAGCGCTCGGTGTCGTCCAGCCGTACCCCGCTGGACTCGGCCAGCTCGCGCAGCAGCCCGCACTCGGCCAGCAGGTCCGCCAGCGCCGGTTCCGGCGTTCCGGTGGTGGAGCGGGTGCCTCGCCAGCTGCTCAGGAATCCGTGGCCCATGGCCCCAGCCTGCCAGCTGACCGCCCCGGCAGCGCGTCCGGCGGCGTCCCGCAGCGCCCGGCAGCGCGCCCACCGGCAACGCTCACCGGCACGGTACGGGCGCCCGGGCCCGCCGCTCTGACCCGCCGTCACCCTGACGGCCCCGCCCGGCGGGCAGGGCGCCCGGGCGCCCAGCAGGCTGGCCGCTAGGGCCGTGGCGCGAGCCACGACCCGGGCCGGGCGTCTGCGCCCGTGGGCAGCGGACCGCGCAGCCGCCCGGCCCCAGGCGGGCTGATGCCCGGAGAGCTGATGCCAAACAACCTGACGCCAGGTCACCGACGTTCAGGTGGTTGACGTCCAGGGGCGGAGGCCGCAAGGTGTCGGACATCCGACGAGCGAGCGCGGGAGGCCCTCGATGACCGCGGTGCTCGTCTCCGCCGGTGCGTTCCTGATGACGCTGCTCGGCGGTTACGTTGCTCAGCGCACCGGTGACCGTCGCCATCTGGTGCTCGGCTTCGCGGCCGGTCTGATGCTCGGGGTGGTGGCGTTCGACCTGCTGCCCGAGGCGATCAACGCCGCGCCGGACGAGGTGCACGGGGTGCCGCAGGCGCTGCTGATGTTCGCCGCCGGCTTCCTGGCGATCCACATCGTCGAACGGTCGGTGGCCATCCACCGCAGTCACGAGGGGGAGTACGCCGCCCACTCGCACGCCCATGCGCACAGCCACGCGCCGGGCGGCAAACAGGGTGTCGGCCTGACCGCCGCGGGCGCGCTGGTGGGGCACAGCCTGATGGACGGGTTCGCGATCGGCGCGGCCTTCCAGGCGGGCAGCACGGTCGGCACGGTGGTGGCCATCGCGGTGGTCGCCCACGACTTCGCGGACGGTTTCAACACCTACACCATCACCCGGATGTACGGGAACAACCGTCGCCGCGCCCTCGCCCTGCTCGGTGCGGACGCGCTGGCGCCGGTGACCGGGGCGGCGATCACGCTGCTGTTCAGCATCCCGGAGCACCTGCTCGGGCTGTACCTCGGCTTCTTCGCGGGCTTCCTGCTCTACCTGGCGACCTCCGACATCCTGCCGGAGGCGCACAGCCCGCACCCGTCCCGGTCCACGCTGCTCTGCACGCTGCTCGGGGTGGGCTTCATGTGGGTCGTGATCGGCTTCGCGGACTGACGTCCACTCAGCACGAGTCACCTCACCTCACCCCCACTGCCGCTGGAGCGCGTGCAGCGTCGCCGTGATGGCGGGCCGGCGGCTGGTCCTGGTCCGCCAGAGCACGAACACCCGGCGTGTCGGCTCGGGCACCACCGGCCTGGCGACCACCCCGGGTGGCAGCACCGCGCGGCCAAGCCGGGGCACCAGGCCGATCCCGAGGCCGGCGCCGATCAGCGCGATCTGGGTCTCGAACTCGCCCACCTGGTAGATCACGTCCGGTTCCTCGCCGGCCTCCCGCAGGGTGCGCACCAGCCAGTCGTGGCAGATGTTGCCGGGCGGCACGCTGATCCAGCGCTGCCCGAGCAGCCGCCCGACCGGCACCACGGCGAGTGCGGCCAGCGGGTGCCCGGCGGGCAGCAGCAGGTCCACCGGGTCGAGGCCGAGGTCGAGCCGGGACAGGCCGTCCTGGATCGGCAGCGGTACGGTCGGCCAGTCCTGGACCAGGGCGAGGTCGACCTCGCCCCGGGCCACCAGTTCGGCGGCCAGGTACGGGTCCACCTCCAGCAGTCGGACGTCCAGCTCCGGGCAGCGCTCGCGCAGCTCGGCGAGCGCCCCGGGCAGGATGCCGCGCGCGCCGGTGGCGAAGGCGGCCACCACGAGCCGGCCGACGGCCTCGCCGCGCTGCTCCTCCAGGGTCACTTCGGCCTGTTCGACCAGCGCGAGGACCTGCTGCGCGGTGTCGGCCAGCGCGCGGGCGGCGTCGGTCAATGCCACGCCGCGGCCCTGACGTTCCAACAGGACGGTGCGGGTCTCCCGCTCCAGCTTGGCGATCTGCTGGGAGATCGCGGACGGGGTGAAGCCGAGCGCGGCCGCCGCCCCGCCGACCGAACCGTGTACCGCGACCGCGTGCAGCGCGCGGAGCCTGCCCAGATCCATCATGCAGTGATGCTAAAGCATCCGATGTAGAACTATTTGCTGGTGCTACACAGTCATCTCGGTGATGCTCGACCCATGCAGATGACCCCCCGTCACATCGCCCTCGCCGTGCTGGTCGCCGCCGTCTGGGGTGTCAACTTCGTCGTCATCCACATCGGCCTCGAGCACTTCCCGCCGTTCCTGTTCGGCGCGCTGCGGTTCGCCGTGGTGGCGGTCCCCGCGATCTTCTTCGTCGGGCCGCCGAAGGTCGCCTGGCGCTGGGTGGTGGCGGTCGGGGTGACGCTGGGGGTGGTGAAGTTCGGGCTGCTGTTCTTCGGCATGCACGCCGGGATGCCGGCCGGGCTGTCCTCGCTGGTGCTGCAGAGCCAGGCCGTGTTCACGGCGGTGTTCGCGGCCGTGCTGCTGCGCGAACACCCGCCCGCGCAGCGGATCGCCGGGCTGGCCATCGCGTTCGGCGGGATCGCGCTGGCCGCGGTGGACCGGGGTCTGCACGGCCCGGTCGGGGCGTTCGTGATCGTGATCGTGGCGGCCGCGTTCTGGGGGCTGTCCAACGTGCTGACCCGGAAGGCCGCGCCGCCGGACGCGCTGCGCTGGATGGTCTGGATGAGCGCCGTGCCGGTGCTGCCGCTGCTCGCCCTGTCGCTGCTGTTCGAGGGGCCCTCGGCGATCGGCGCGGCACTGACCGGTCTCACCCCGGCCGGGATCGGCGCGGTGCTCTACGTCGGCCTGGGGTCCACCCTGTTCGGCTTCATGGCCTGGACGTACCTGCTCGGCCGGTACGACGCCTCGGCGGTGGCGCCCTACTCGCTGCTGGTGCCGGTCTTCGGGATGTCCTCGTCCTGGCTGCTGCTCGGCGAGCGGTTCGGCCCGCTCGCGGTCGGGGCGACGGTGCTGGTGGTGCTCGGGATCGGGCTCACCGCGCTGGGCCCGGACCAGCTGCCCGGTGCTGCTCGAAGGCGAGCTCGGCGGTCCGCAGCGCTTGCAGCAGTGCGGCCTGGTCCGGCTGGCTGACCGGTCCGAAGTACTCCTGTGCGACCTCCTGGCGGACCTGGCCGAGCCGCTCCAGCGCACCGTGGCCGGCCGGGGTCAGCACGACCCTGACGGCCCGTCGGTCCGCCGGGTCGGGCACCCGCTCCACCAGTCCGGCCTCCTCCAGCGCGTCCACCACGGTGGTCGCGGAGCGGGGGGCGATATGCAGGCGCTCGGCCAGTTCGCTCAGCCGCATGGTCTCCCGGCCCTCGCAGCCGGGGGCGTGCGCCAGGGTGCGCAGGGCGCGGGCCTGGCCGGGCGTGAGCCCGTACGGCTCCAGTCGCGCCATGGTCTGCCGGCGGATCCGCTTCATCGCCCGGGTCAGCGCGTCGGCGAGTTCCGCGGCGGTGTCGGCGGGCGGCGCTGACGGTGCGGCAGGCTCGGACGGCGTGGACATGGGCAGGCTCCCCGGGCAGTAGGTGGCTCCAGGGTATCGGGGCCGGTCGAGATGTCGCCCAGATAACACCTTGAGCCAAGCTCATTATGCTATTAGGCTCACCTAAATTAACGAAGTCGAGCAGAGATCAAGAGGCACCAGATGTCCCGTTCTCAGGCGCGCGTCGCCACCGACCGTCCGGCCCGCTACGCCAAGCAGCTGGCCGCCCACATGAGCCGCAAGGTGCAGACCGACTGGTCCGAGGAGACCGGCCGGGGCGAACTGGTCTTCAGCGCCGGCACCGCCACCCTGACCGCCGAGCCCGCCGCGCTGCTGCTGGTGGTCGAGGGCGAGGAGGCCGACCTGCCCCAGCTGGAGGACGTGGTCGGCCGCCATCTGGTCCGCTTCGGCGCCCGCGACGAGCTAGTGGTCGAGTGGCACCGGGACAGCGGCGAAGCCGGTCTGGTGCACCGCAACGAGGAGGACCCCGCTAGCGGCGAGTGAGGCGAGTGAGCAGCAGCCGCAGGCCCCAGAGCAGCACCCCGGCCAGGCACCAGCTGGCCAGCACGTCCAGCAGCCAGTGGTAGTCGCTCCACACCAGCCCGGCCCCGACCCCCAGGCAGACCAGCGCGGTCAGCCCGTACAGCCGCTCCCGGGCCGTCCGGCCGAGCGTCCGGCCGAGCAGCAGAGCCGCCGTCCCGTACGCGATCGCCGAGGTGGCGGTGTGCCCGGACGGGTACCAGCCGAGCTGCTCGGGGGAGAGCGGGAAGCCGAACGGGCCCGGCCGGGCGAACCAGGTCTTGCTGGGCACGATCAGCAGCGGCACCAGCACCCCGGCCAGGACCGCGACCGGCACCGGGTACCACCAGCGGGCCCGCCCGGCCCGGTGCTCGCGCCAGGCCGCGACCGCCCCCGCCAGCAGCAGGACCGGCATCGCCGGGACGGGGCCGCCGAGGTCGGAGAGCCCGGCGCCGAGGTGGTTGAGCAGCGTGCTGCCCAGCGCCCGGCGGACGGTGTGGACGGTGCTCCGGGTGAGTTCGTCGAGCTCCAGCAGCGGGCCGTCGACGGCGACCTGCCAGGAGATCAGGAGCAGCGCGGCCAGCAGGAGCAGCGGGAGCCAGGCATGCTTCCGGGCATGCGAGAGCCGCCCCGGAGCAGGGGGGAGAGCTCCAGGGCGGCTGGGGAGATCGCCGTTCCGTGCGCCCCGGGGGGTGTGGGCCGGACGGTCGGTCGATCGGTTCTCGGCTGCCGCCGCTCCGGCTGGAGCCGCGGAGGCTGTCGGTAAGAAGTGTGGCTCGCTGTCCATCTGTCATGACAGTACGTCAGACCCGCACTCCGGAGACCGGCCGGGACGGTTTCGCACAGCATCTTCACCAGTGCGCGTGCAGCCAGCGTCGGCATTCGGCGGACGCAAACGGAAGGGCCCGGTCCGCGTGGACCGGGCCCCTCGTGGTGAGGCTGGATCAGACGGCGGCGAACGCGCCCTCGATGATGTCCAGGCCCTCGACGAGCAGGTGCTCCGGCATCACCAGCGGCGGCAGGAAGCGCAGCACGTTGCCGTAGGTGCCGGCGGTCAGCACCACCAGGCCCTCGGCGTGGCACGCCTTGGCCACGGCGGCGGTGAACTCCGGGTTCGGCTCCTTGGAGCCCGGCTTGACCAGCTCGACCGCGATCATCGCGCCGCGGCCGCGGATCTCGCCGATCACGTCGAACTTCTCGGCCATGGTGGCCAGGCGGGCCTTCATGACCTCCTCGATGCGCTTGGCCTTGCCGTTCAGGTCCTCGGACTTCATGGTCTCGATGGCGCCCAGCGCGGCGGCGCAGGCGACCGGGTTGCCACCGTAGGTACCGCCCAGGCCACCGCCGTGCGCGGCGTCCATGATCTCGGCGCGGCCGGTCACGGCGGCCAGCGGCAGACCGCCGGCGATGCCCTTGGCGGTGGTGATCAGGTCCGGGACGATGCCCTCGTCGTCACAGGCGAACCACTGGCCGGTGCGGCAGAAGCCGGTCTGGATCTCGTCCGCGACGAAGACGATGCCGTTCGCCTTGGCGTACTCGACGATGGCCGGCAGGAAGCCCTTGGCCGGCTCGATGAAGCCGCCCTCGCCCTGGATCGGCTCGATGATGATCGCCGCGACGTTGTCGGCGCCGATCTGCTTGTTGATGATGTCGATCGCCTGCGCGGCGGCCTCGGCGGCGCAGTTCTCGGCACCGGTCAGCCAGCGGTAGGGGTACGCGACCGGGACGCGGTAGATCTCCGGCGCGAACGGGCCGAAGCCCTGCTTGTACGGCATGTTCTTCGCCGTCAGGCCCATGGTGAGGTTGGTGCGGCCGTGGTAGCCGTGGTCGAAGACCACGACGGCGGTGCGCTTGGTGTAGACGCGGGCGATCTTCACCGCGTTCTCCACCGCCTCGGCGCCCGAGTTGAAGAGCGCGGTGCGCTTCTCGTGGTCGCCCGGGGTCAGCTCGTTGAGCTGCTCGGCCACCGCCACGTAACCCTCGTACGGGGTCACCATGAAGCAGGTGTGGGTGAACGCCTCCAGCTGCGCGGTGGCCTTGGCGACCACGGCGGCGGCGCTGTTGCCGACGTTCGTCACGGCGATGCCGGAGCCGAAGTCGATCAGCGAGTTGCCGTCCACGTCCTCCAGCACGCCGCCGCCGGCCCGCGCGACGTACACCGGCAGGGTGGTGCCGACACCGGCGGCCACCGCGCCGAGCTTGCGGGCCTGCAGCTCCTGCGACTTCGGGCCGGGGATCGCGGTGACCAGGCGACGCTCCTGCGGGAGCGGAGTTGCAGCGCTCATGGTGTGTTCTCCAAATCTCAAGGCGCGGTCCTCGCAGGCTACGGCCGCCGAACTCGCCCGAGCATGCGCCACTCGGTAGCAGTCCACCGTCCGACTTGTCCTGCGCGGCCAGCGCGCGGTATCGGCTAACGGCCGCGTCCGCTCCACTACATTGAGCGCGGACGGGTCGCCCGGCGGCGTCCCGGGTAGTCATTCGGCCGGGTGGGCACAGGGAGCGGGGAGCGGGCCTCGATGGGACTGGACGGTACGTACGGGCAGCGTGCGGTCGAACTCGGGAAGGCGCCGGGGGTACCGCCGCAGCGGCCGGTCCCGTTCGACCTCGTCGCCTGGGCCGGGGAGCCGCGCCCCGAACTCGAACCGGGCGTCTACCGGCTGAACCACCGTCAGAGTGCCGTGGTGGACCGCGAGGCCGCCGCCGTCCCGGCCGCCCCGCTGCTGCTGCGGGCCGGGCTCAACCTGGCGGTGGCCTGGCTCGCCTATCTGTACGGCGTCCAGCTGATCTTCTGGGTAGCCGGTCTGTTCGGCCTGCTCGACGGGCTCAACTCGACCACCGCAGTGATCGCGCTGCTGGCGGTGAACATCGCGGTGGCGACCGGGGTGATCAAGCTGTTCGGCCGGATGGGCCGCTGGCCCGAGGTCTGGCGTCGCTGGATCGGCCCGCTGCTGGCCCGCACCGTCACCCAGGAGGAGCCGCCCGAGGGTGCCGCCGTGCCGACCGGGCCCGCCGACCCCTGGGAGCGGCTGCGCCAGGGCGGTGCGCCGCTGGCCGCCCAGCTGCTGGACCGGCAGCCGGTCACCGACGTCGACTACGTCCGGATCCAGCGCGCCTGGGAGACCGTGCTCGGCGAGCCGGACCTGCTGGCCGCCTTCACCGAACAGATCGCTGCCCGGGGCGCCGCCGCCTGCGCCCACCCCTCGGAGGCCCGCGACCTGGCAGGACGCAGCCACCGGCACGACCTGCTGACCCGTCAGGTCAGACTCGGCACCGCCCAGGACGTGCTGAAGAACCCGCCCACCCACCGCGCCACCGGCTTCGCCCTCGACCCGGCGCTGCTCGGCACCTCGCTGCTCGCGGTCGGCCCGGCCGGCACCGGCAAGACCGCCGGGCTGGCCCGGCCGCTGGCCGAGGCGCTCTGCCTGCAGGCCCTCGCGGGCACCGCCTGCGCGGTGGTGATCGGCGCCGCCGAGGCCGACCTCGGGCCGGACGACTGGTACGACGTGGTGATCGCCCCCGGCGACCTCACCTCGCCCTACGGCCTCGACCTGTTCGGCGCCGCCGCCGAGGTGGACGAGGCGGCCGCCCGGCTGGCCGACGCGCTGCTGCCGGACGAGCTCTCGCTGCGCGCCGAGAGCGCCCGGGCCGCGCTCCAGCAGACGGTCGGCCCCTTCCACGCCGCGTACGGCCGCTACCCCGGCGTCCGGGAGCTGCGCGAGCTGCTCGGCGGCGAGCCGGAGAACTGGGCGACGCTGCGTCAGGCGCTGGCCGACGCCGGTGAACTGACGGCCCACCAGGCCGACCTCCAGCACCGCGAGCGCCAGCACGGCCGGGCCGACGACCCGGGCGCGCTGCTCGCCGACCGGCTGGCGCTGCTGGACCGCCCGGCCTTCGCCGGGTGCTTCCCGGGGGACGCCCCCGGCAAGCCCGCCTTCGCGATGCGGGCGCTGGACCACCCGCTCAGGGTCCGGGTCAAGCTGCCCGAGCTCAGCCACCCGGAGGCGGCCCGGATGCTGTCCCGGCTGGTCACCGGCCAGTTCGTGCAGGCCGCCGGCGCGCGCCGGGAGCGTGCGCTGTTCGCCGGTCTGGTGGTGGACGACGCCTCGGCGGCGCTCGACGCGCACGTGGTGCGCGGGCTGCAACGGATGCGCGGGGCGAACGCCGGTGCCGTCCTGCTGCTGCGCACCCTGGTCGACCTGCCGGAGAACCTGCGCACCGCGCTGTTCGGCGCGGTCGGCTGCCGGATGGCCTTCCCCGGCATCGCGCCCTGGGACGGCCGGCTGTTCTCCGAGGCCTGGGGCACCCACCTGATCCGGGAGACCGCCGTCACCCACGCGCCGGACACCTCGGGCGGCGCGTTCCGCCGGGCCGGGCGGCTGGCCCGCAAGGCCCTCTCCGGGACCACCGCGCAGACCGAGAGCGTCACCGTCCGGGACGTCGAGCGGCACCGCTGGTCACCGTCCGACCTGGCGCACGCGCTGCCCACCGGGCACGCGGTGATCTCGCTGACCACGGTGACGGGGGATCAGATCCCGCCGGTGCTGGTGGACCTGCGCGGCTGAGCCCGGCGGCGGTCGGCCACCGGCTGACTACGGAGCGGATGATTCGGTCCGGCGGGTTGGCCGAGGCGTACATAATGGGGGCAGAAGCCCTCCTCGCCCGGCCGCAACGGCGCAGCCTGGTCGAACATCCGAAGGTGCCATGCCCCCCACACTTGCCTCCGTCGTCCGCAGCAGCTCGCTCCACCTGACCGTGCTGGCCGGTGCGGACCAGCTGGAACGGCCCGTCCGCTGGGTGCACACCAGTGAGCTGGACGACCCCACGCCCTTCCTGGAGGGCGGGGAGCTGCTGCTCACCACCGGGATCAAGCTGGGCAAGGCCGCCGCCAAGCTGCAGGCGTACGTGCACCGGCTGGCCGACGCGGGCGTGGTCGGCCTCGGTCTCGGGGTCGGGCTCTCGCACACCGAGGTGCCGCAGGCGCTGGTGGACGCTGCCGCCCAGCGCGGGCTGCCGCTGATCCGGGTGCCCGAGGCGACCCCGTTCATCGCGATCAGCAAGACCGTCTCGGCCGCGCTGGCGGCCGAGCAGTACGAGGCGGTCACCACCAGCTTCGAGGCCCAGGAGGAGCTGACCCGGGCCGCGCTCGGCAAGGACGGCACCACCGCGGTGGTCCGCCGGCTGGCCGCCCGGCTCGGCGGCTGGGCCGCGCTGTACGACGGTTCCGGCGCGCTCTCCGCCGTCGCCCCCGACTGGGCCGCCCGCCGCGCGGGCCGGCTGGCCGCCGAGGTGGACCGGCTGCGCCGCCGCCCCGCGCCGTCCTCGGCCGCGCTGCAGGGCCGGGCCCCGGGCATCGACACCGCCGACGAGGACTACGTGGTGGTCCAGTCGCTCGGCGCGGACCGCCGCCCGCGCGGCTTCCTCGCGGTCGGCACCGAGGACCGGATCACCCCCACCGAGCGGTACGTGCTGAACGCCGCCGTCGCGCTGCTCACCCTGACCCTGGAGCGCTCGCGCGAGCTGCGCCAGGCCGAGGAACGGATGGGCGCCGCGCTGCTCGGCATGGTGCTCGCGGGCGAGATCGTGACGGCCCGCCAGGTCGCCGCCGGGCTGTTCGGCGGGCTGCCCGAGGGCACCGTCCGGGTGCTGGTCGGCGGGGCCGGGCCGACCGCTGACCCGGAGGCGCTCGGCGAGCTCGGCGACCGCGCCGAACAGGCCGGCACCCGGGTCGGTGAGAAGCTGCTGATCTCCCGCGAGGACGGGCCGAGCGGCCCCCGGCTGATCGTGCTCGCCCCCGACAACGGAGCGGCCCACCGGGCCTGCCTGGGCGCGGTCGAGGAGCACGAGGGCCTGGCGCTCGGCATCTCGGCGGCCGCTTCGGTGGAGGAGGCCGGCACGGCCTTCGCTCAGGCCGAACGGGCCCTGGCGGTCGCCCTCCGGGGCGGCAAGCGGGCGGTCGACCACGAGGAGGTCGGCGCCGGATCCCTGCTGCCACTGCTCGGCGAGGAGGCGGTCACCGCCTTCGCCGAGGGCCTGCTCCGCCCGCTGCGCGACCACGACCGCACCGCCCGGGGTGACCTGGTCGCCTCGCTGCGGGCCTGGCTCTCCCGGCACGGCCAGTGGGACGCGGCCGCCGCCGACCTGGGCGTGCACCGGCACACCCTGCGGTACCGGATGCGCCGGGTGGAGGAACTCCTCGGACGCTCGCTGGACGACACCGACGTCCGGATGGAGCTCTGGCTGGCGCTCCGCTCCGGCGAGGACTAGGCACACGCGAAAGTTGCACTATCCAGGGGCTCGGGGAACTGCGAGGAGATCTGGCGTTCGGGTCACTGCGAAGGTGCCTGACCATTTACGCAGCGATCACGCGCAAGAGGTCGGCGTCGCAGTTCCCCGAGCCCCTGAAGGTTCACCCGACACGCTGGAGCAACCCGGTGGTCTGATGCGCCGTCGTGTCCAATCCGCTGCGCGGGTGCCCGGCTCTACCGTGGGTTCGTAGCTCTCCCACGACAGAAGGGTCGGTACGACCGTGACCACCACCCATGAGTTCTGGCTGGCCGGGCGCCGGGCGACCGGCGACGCGGAGTTCGAGGTTCACCACTCGTACGACGGCAGCCTGGTCGGCAAGGTCAGCGTGCCGACCGACGCCCAGGTGGAGGAGGCGCTGGACGCCGCCGTCGCCGTCGCCCCGGCCCTCGCCGCGAGCCCCGCGCACCTGCGGGCCACCGCGCTCGACCACGTCGCCCGTCGGCTGACGGAGCGTACGGAGGAGATCGCCCGGCTGATCACGGCCGAGAACGGCAAGCCGATCAAGTGGGCGCGCGGTGAGGTCGGCCGGGCCGCCTCGGTGTTCCGCTGGGCCGCCGAGGAGGCACGCCGGACCAACGGCGAGACCATGCGACTGGACACCGACCCGGGTGGCGTCGGCCGCTTCGCGGTGGTCCGCCGCTTCCCGCGCGGTGTGGTGCTGGGCATCGCCCCGTTCAACTTCCCGCTGAACCTGGTGGCCCACAAGGTCGCCCCGGCGATCGCGGTCGGCGCCCCGATCATCCTCAAGCCGGCCCCGGCCACCCCGCTCTCCGCGCTGGTGCTCGGCGAGATCCTGGCCGAGACCGAGCTGCCGGCCGGTTCCTGGAGCGTGCTCCCGGTGCCGAACGAGAAGATGCCCGCCCTGGTCCAGGACCCGCGCCTGCCGGTGATCTCGTTCACCGGTTCGGACAAGGTCGGCTACCAGATCATGGACTCGGTGCCGCGCAAGCACGTCACCCTGGAGCTCGGCGGCAACGCCGCCGCGGTGGTGCTGGCCGACTGGTCCTCCGAGGCCGACCTCGACTGGGCGGCGACCCGGATCGCGATGTTCGCCAACTACCAGGGCGGCCAGTCCTGCATCTCGGTGCAGCGGGTGATCGCCGACGCGACGGTCTACGACGCGCTGGTGGAGAAGGTGGTCGCCAAGGTGCGGGCCCAGGTGACCGGCGACCCGAGCGCGGACGCCACCGACGTCGGCCCGCTGGTGGACGAGAACGCCGCCAAGCGCGTCGAGTCCTGGGTCGACGACGCCGTCGCCAAGGGCGCCAAGGTGCTGGTCGGCGGCACCCGGGACGGCGCGGCCTACGCCCCGACCGTGCTCGCCGAGCTGCCGGACGACGCGATCCTGGCCACCGCCGAGGTGTTCGGCCCGGTGCTCTCGCTGCACAAGGTGGACTCCACCGAGGAGGCGTTCGCCGCGGTCAACGACTCCAAGTTCGGCCTGCAGGCCGGCGTCTTCACGCACGACCTGCAGAGCGCCTTCAAGGCCCACCAGGTGCTGGAGGTCGGCGGCGTGGTGATCGGTGACGCCCCGTCGTACCGGGCCGACCAGATGCCGTACGGCGGCGTCAAGGACTCCGGCGTCGGCCGCGAGGGCGTCAAGTACGCGATGGGCGACTTCACGTACGAGAAGGTCCTGGTGCTGACCGGTCTCGATCTCTGAGTGACCCTCTGATGCCCCGTCACCGACCGCCGGTGACGGGGCATCGGCCTGTCTTGACACCCCCTCGGAGCAGGCGTAGTCCGGAAGGGAGGAAGGGAGACCGTCATGCTCGGCGACCTCATCGGACAGGAATCCGGACAGATCACGGTGCAGCGGGTGCTGGCGGGGGAGCACGGTCTGCCACCCGCGGTGGAGGTGTCGTTCGCCGCGAGCGGGACACTGCTCGGCGTCGAGGTGAACGACCTGGGGACGTACGAGTCGCGGGTGCGCCCGGACGGGACCTTGCAGGGCGAGGGCCAAGGGGTGCTGATGAGCCCGACCGGCGCGAGCGCGACCTGGCGCGGTCAGGGCGTCGGCACGTTCACCGCGAGCGGCGGTACCAGCTACCGGGGCGCGATCGTCTACTCCAGCGGCTCGCCCGAGTTCGCGGATCTGCGCGGCGTCGCCGGTGTGTTCGAGTGGGAGGTGGACGCGAGCGGGAAGGCCGAGGGCAAACTCTGGGCCTGGAAGTAGTAACCGCGCCCGACAGGACACAATGGGGCGCATGAACTCGCTCGCCCACCCGCAGCTGCGCTTCTCACCGACCGTCAAGGACCCCACCGGCCCGCGGGAGCTGGTGATCCTCGGGTCCACCGGTTCGATCGGCACCCAGGCCATCGACGTGGTGCTGCGCAATCCCGGCCGGTTCAAGGTGGTCGCCCTGTCGGCGGCCGGCGGCCGGGTCGGGCTGCTCGCCGAGCAGGCGCTCCAACTGGGCGTGCACACCGTGGCGGTGGCCGATCCGGCCGCCGTCCCGGCGCTGCGGGAGGCGCTCTCCGCGCAGGCCGCGGGGCGGCCGCTGCCGGACATCCTGGCGGGCCCGGACGCCGCCACCGAGCTGGCCGGGATCGAGTGCCACTCGGTGCTCAACGGCATCACCGGATCGATCGGCCTGCGCCCGACGCTGGCCGCGCTGCGGGCCGGGCGGGTGCTGGTGCTGGCCAACAAGGAGTCGCTGATCGTCGGCGGCCCGCTGGTCAAGGCGGTCGCGCAGCCCGGCCAGATCGTGCCGGTGGACTCCGAGCACGCCGCGCTGTTCCAGGCGCTGGCGGGCGGCACCCGGGCCGAGGTCCGCAAGCTGGTGGTCACCGCCAGTGGCGGCCCGTTCCGCAACCGGACCAGGGAGCAGCTGGCCGGCGTCACCCGCGACGAGGCGCTGGCCCACCCCACCTGGGCGATGGGCCCGGTCGTCACCATCAACTCCGCCACCCTGGTGAACAAGGGCCTCGAGGTGATCGAGGCCCACCTGCTGTACGACGTGCCGTTCGACCGGATCGAGGTGGTGGTCCATCCGCAGTCCGTCGTGCACTCGATGGTGGAGTTCACCGACGGCTCCACGCTGGCCCAGGCCAGCCCGCCGGACATGCGGATGCCGATCGCGCTCGGCCTCGGCTGGCCGGACCGGGTGCCGGACGCCGCCCCCGGCTGCGACTGGACCAAGGCCGCCACCTGGGAGTTCTTCCCGCTCGACAACGAGGCTTTCCCCGCCGTGGACCTGGCCCGCGAGGTGGGTACGCTCGGCGGGACGGCCCCGGCCGTCTTCAACGCCGCCAACGAGGAGTGCGTCGAGGCGTTCCTGACCGGCCGGCTGCCTTTCACCGGGATCGTGGACACTGTGGCGAAGGTGGTGTCCGAACACACGGTGGGAACTTCCCTCGTGGTCGAGGACGTACTCCACGCGGAGACCTGGGCCCGCGCCCGGGCCCGCGAGCTGGCAGCGGGCTAGCGGCGGACGGTAGGAGCGGCATGACGGAGGATCAGCAGTGACGACGGTGATGTGGGTGCTCGGCATCCTGCTCTTCGTGCTCGGGTTGCTGTTCTCGATCGCCTGGCACGAGCTCGGCCACCTCTCGACGGCCAAGCTGTTCGGCATCCGGGTCCCGCAGTACATGGTCGGCTTCGGCCGCACCATCTGGTCGCGGAAGAAGGGCGAGACCGAGTACGGGCTCAAGGCCATCCCACTGGGCGGGTACATCCGGATGATCGGGATGTTCCCGCCGGGGGCGGACGGGCGGATCACCCAGCGCTCCACCTCACCGTGGCGCACGATGATCGAGGACGCCCGGGAGGCCTCGTACGAGGAGGTCAGGCCCGGCGACGAGGACCGGATGTTCTACACCCGGAAGCCGTGGAAGCGCGTCATCGTGATGTTCGCGGGCCCGTTCATGAACCTGATCCTGTCGTTCGGGCTCTACCTGGTGCTGTTCATGGTGATCGGCCTCCAGATCGCGGTGCCCACCATCGGCTCGGTGAGCCAGTGCGTGGTGGCGGCGGGCAAGCCGACCGACAGCTGCCCGGCCGACGCCCCGGCGAGCCCGGCCGCCGCAGCCGGGCTGCGGGCTGGTGACACCATCCTGTCCTTCGGCGGCGACCAGATCAGCAGTTACGCCCAGCTGCAGGCGGACATCCGGAAGTCGCCCGGCCAGACCGTGCCGATCGTGGTCGAGCGCGGCGGGCAGCAGCTGACCCTGAGCGCGACGCTGACCAGCAACACCGTCACGAAGGTCGACAAGGACGGCTACCCGGTCAAGGGCGAGACCGTCACGGCGGGCTTCCTGGGCTTCGCCCCGGCCGTGGGCGTGGACCATCTCAGCCTCGGCGAGAGCATCGACGAGATGGCCGTCAACGCCAAGCACGGAGTCTCCGCGCTGATCGCTCTGCCCGGCAAGATCCCCGGCCTCTGGCACGCCATCGTCAGCGACGACCCGCGCCCGGCGGACTCCCCGATGGGCATGGTCGGTGCGGCCCGGCTCGGCGGCGAGGTGTTCTCCCAGGACCGCCCGCTCTCCCAGCAGCTGACCTTCATGGTCGGCCTGCTCGCGATGATCAACCTCTCGCTCTTCCTCTTCAACATGCTCCCGCTGCTCCCGCTGGACGGCGGCCACATCGCGGGCGCGGTCTGGGAGTCGGTTCGCCGCCGGTTCGCCGCGCTGTTCCGCCGCCCCGACCCGGGCCCGTTCGACGTGGCCGGGCTGATGCCCGCGGCGTACGTGGTGGCCGCCGTCTTCATCTGCTTCACCGGGCTGGTGATGGTGGCCGACGTTGTCAACCCCATCCGCCTGAACTGACCCCGATTCGGTCAGGTGCGTGTGCCTGGCCGTATGCCGGTGCCGTACCGTTGGACGCCGGGCGCCCGTTGACCGGAGCGCCCGGCCGGATCTCACCACCTCGACTTGGGGAACCCTGCGCACATGACCGCGATCTCGCTCGGAATTCCTGCCCTGCCGCTCAAGCCGCTGGCGACCCGCCGCGTCTCCCGGCAGATCATGGTCGGTAACGTCCCGGTCGGCGGTGACGCTCCCGTCTCCGTCCAGTCGATGACCACCACGGTCACGGCCGACATCAACGCCACCCTCCAGCAGATCGCCGAGCTGACCGCCTCGGGCTGCCAGATCGTCCGGGTCGCGGTGCCCACCCAGGACGACGCGGACGCGCTGCCGATCATCGCCAAGAAGGCGAACATCCCGGTGATCGCGGACATCCACTTCCAGCCGAAGTACGTCTTCGCGGCGATCGAGGCCGGCTGTGCGGCGGTCCGGGTGAACCCGGGCAACATCAAGCAGTTCGACGACAAGGTCGGCGAGATCGCCAAGGCCGCCAAGGACGCGGGCGTGCCGATCCGGATCGGCGTCAACGCCGGTTCGCTCGACAAGCGGCTGCTGGAGAAGTACGGCCGGGCCACCCCGGAGGCGCTGGTCGAGTCCGCGCTCTGGGAGTGCTCGCTGTTCGAGGAGCACGACTTCCGCGACATCAAGATCTCGGTCAAGCACAACGACCCGGTCGTGATGATCAACGCCTACCGGCAGCTCGCGGCCGCCTGCGACTACCCGCTGCACCTCGGCGTCACCGAGGCCGGTCCGTCCTTCCAGGGCACCATCAAGTCGGCGGTCGCCTTCGGCGCGCTGCTGGCCGAGGGCATCGGTGACACCATCCGGGTCTCGCTCTCCGCGCCGCCCGCCGAGGAGGTCAAGGTCGGCAACCAGATCCTGGAGTCGCTGAACCTCCGTCAGCGCGGCCTGGAGATCGTCTCCTGCCCGTCCTGCGGCCGCGCCCAGGTGGACGTCTACAAGCTCGCCGAGGAGGTCACCGCCGGCCTGGAGGGCATGGAGGTGCCGCTCCGGGTCGCGGTCATGGGCTGCGTCGTGAACGGCCCGGGCGAGGCCCGCGAGGCCGACCTCGGGGTCGCCTCCGGCAACGGCAAGGGCCAGATCTTCGTCAAGGGCGAGGTCATCAAGACCGTCCCCGAGTCGAAGATCGTCGAGACCCTGATCGAGGAGGCCCTCAAGCTGGCCGAGCAGATGCAGGCCGACGGCGTCGAGTCCGGCGCTCCGGTGGTCACCGCCGCCGAGTGATTCTCAGGGTCGCTGCGGGCCGTCCGCTCACGGACGGCCCGCAGCCCTGCTCCGGTGGGGCGGCGGAGTAGGGTGCGACCAGCGTTCCTACTGTGAGGTGCCTGTGCTCGATCGAGGTGTGATGCTCCCCGGCCCCTTCCAGGTGGCCCGGGCCCTGGCGACCACGCGGGTACTCGACCCCCAGGATCTCGACGACGCCCTGGAGATCCTGCACCTCGACCCGGTCGCCAACGCCTTCGTGGCCACCCGGGTGGAAGCGGTCGGCCTCGACCCGTGGCGGCTCGGCGGTGAGATGTGGGGCTGGTTCGACACCGACGGCCGGCTCAGCTCGCTCTGCTACGCCGGGGCCAACCTGGTCCTGGTGAACGCCGGCCCCGACGCCGTCCGCGCCTTCGCCGAACGGGCCCGCCGGCAGGGGCGCCGCTGCTCCTCCATCGTCGGCCCGGCCGGCCCGACCGCCGCGCTCTGGGCCAGCCTCGAACGCAGCTGGGGCCCGGCCCGCGAGGTCCGCGCCCACCAGCCGCTGATGGCCACCGCCGAGCCCGCCGCCGGCATCACCCCCGACCCACTGGTGCGCCGGGTCCGGCGCAACGAGATCGACGCCCTGATGCCCGCCTGCGTGGCGATGTTCACCGAGGAGGTCGGCATCTCCCCGCTGGCCGGTGACGGCGGCCTGCTCTACCAGGCCCGGGTGGCCGAACTGGTCGCGGGCGGCCGCTCGTTCGCCCACTTCGCCGAGGACGGCTCGGTGGTCTTCAAGGCCGAGATCGGCGCCGTCACCGCCGGTGCCTGCCAGATCCAGGGCGTCTGGGTGGCCCCGGAGCACCGCGGCCAGGGCCGCTCCGAGACCGGCATGGCCGCCGTGATGGGGTACGCGCTGCGCGACGTCGCCCCGGTCGTCTCGCTCTACGTCAACGACTACAACGTGCGGGCCAGGGCCGCGTACGCCCGGGTCGGCTTCCGTGAGGTCGGCGCCTTCATGAGCGTGCTGTTCTGAGTGATCACCGCCCGTCGGAGTAGTAACGTCCGGGGCATGGAGCAGCTCACCGAGGTGACGATCGAAGCCGTGGACCTGGCGGCGTGGGCCGCCGACGCCCTGGAGGTGCAGGCGGTCGCGTTCGGGCTGAGCGACGAAGAGGTGGCGGTCCGGCTGCAGATCGTGGCGCGCCACGCGGAGCAGCCCGGGGTGCTGGCGTTCGGGGCGTTCGCCGACAGCAGGCTGGTCGGGTTCGGGTACGGGATGCCGAACCGGCGGGAGCACTGGTGGAGCACGGTGATCGAGCCGCACCTGGAGGCGCGGGGGTTCGGGGACTGGCTGGACGACGTGTTCGCGGTGACCGAGCTGCACGTGCTGCCGGAGTACCAGGGCCGGGGGGTGGGCAGCACGCTGATCCGCACCCTGTGCGAGCGGTCGGGGCAGCCGCGCAGCATCCTGTCCGCGATCGACGCCGAGACGCCCGCCCGGCGGCTGTACCGGTCGCTGGGCTACCGGGACCTGGCCCGGGCGGTGCGGTTCCCCAACACGATCCGCCCGTACGCGGTGATGGGGGCTCAGCTGCCGTTGCGTCAGAGCCAGTCGGCGAATTCGAGGTAGAGCTCGGCGTTGTCGGTCGATCCGTCGGCCAGCTGTCGCAGACCGGCCTCGACGGCGCGGAACAGCGCCCAGCCGCGCAGCCGGTCGTGGTCCACCTCGACCGCGTCGGCGAGCTGGCGCAGGCGGCGCCGGGCGGCGCCGCGCGGGCCGGGGGAGCCGGCCAGGGTGTCCAGCCGGTCCTGGGCCAACCAGGCCAGGTCCCAGGCACGTTCGCCGACCAGCGGCCGGGGCGCGACGGCCAGCCAGGGGGCGCGGTCGGCGGCCAGTACCTTGCCGTGGTCGAAGTCGCCGTGCAGCAACAGGTGTTCGGTGTCGTCGGCGAGCAGCGCGGCCGAGACCTCCAGCGCCTGGTCCACCAACGGCTGGGCGTCGGGCGAGAGTTCACGGCGTCGGCGCAGCCCGGCGGAGAGCTCGGCGACCTGCTCGGCGACGGTGCGGAACGGATGGTCGTCGGCGGGCGGGACCCAGAGCCGCTGGAGCAGGCCGACCGCCTCCAGCATCGCCTTCGCCTCGGCGAGCGAGCGGAGCGGGATGTCGCCGTACAGGCGTTCCAGCAGCAGGGCGCCCGGCGCCTCGGCGAGCAGCAGGACGGCGCCGCGACCGGCCCAGTGCGCGAGCGCGGCGGCCTCCCGCGCGGTGGCGGCGGTGTCCGGGCCGGTCTTCAGCACCGCCTTGGTGCCGTCGGCGCGCAGCACCGTGCAGACCAGGCTGAGCCGGCCGCCCGGCTGCACCACCCGCTCCAAGGTCAGGTCCCAGTGGGCGAGTTGGGCGGCGACGGTGTCCGGCAGGGCGGCCAGCCAGGCCAGTTCGGCTTCGTCCGCGCGGGCCCGGACGGTGTCCGTGAGGCGGGCCGGGACGGTGATCTGCTGCCCTGCTGCTGCCGACATGCTGGCCTCTCGGTTGGTGCCGCCCCATCGTGCTGTCGCGGTCCTGCTGCCTGCCCATTGTCGGCCATCGGGAGGAAACTGCTGGTCAGGCGCTCGGGGAGGGGCTGCTCGTGGCGCGGTCCGGGGCGGGCAGGCCGGGCAGCGCGCTCTGGTCGGCGCCCCACTGCCGGGCGTGCAGGGCGGCCTCGCGCAGTGCGCCGGCGGCGCTCTGCCGGAGCTCACCGGAGCCGGCCGCCACCAGGGCGGCGTACACCCCGGTGAGCTGGACCTCGATGTGCGCCGCGAGCTGCTTGGCGGTGGCCGGGTCGCTGACCGGGAACGGCAGTTGGTAGCCGGGCGCGGCGGCCGCCGGGGTGGCGCCGGCGCTGTGCAGCAGGCGCTGCCAGGTGTCCCGCTTGGCCTGGTGGGCGAGGTAGCAGGTCTGCGCCTCGGCTCGCAGCGGTCCGACGGGCTGCCGGGCGCCGACCACGCCGTAGCCGTACACGGCGGCGTGCTCGGCGGCCAGCGTGTTCTGCAGCGCGGTGGTCTCGGCGGCGGGCCGTGGGGTGGCCGACGCGGAGGCTGAGGGGGACGGCGAAGGCGAGGGGGAGGGCGCGGCGGCCGGGCCGGTGACCGGGCCGCTGTCGCCGAGCGTCACCGCGTGCAGCGCGCCGGAGGCGGAGACGGCGGCCAGCAGCTTCGCCAGCTCGGGCGAGGCGGCGGTCAGGTCGGCCAGCCGGGCCCCGGCGGTGGTCCGTTCGGCGGCGGCGAGTTCGGCCACCGAACGGACCGCCGCCGGGGTGGCAGCCGGGCTGGGGGCTGCGGTGGGGGTGGTGGCGGCGGGGCTGCCCGGTGGCAGTCCGGTGGCCAGGGCGGCCCGGTGTTCGGCCACCTCCGCGCGCAGCGCCTTGAGCCGGTCGGCCTGGGCCGCTCCCGGTCCGGCCAGCACGGCGTCGTACCCGGCCAGCAGCCGGTCGGTGTCGGCGACGGCGCGGTGGCGCAGCGGCAGGTCGGCGTCGGCCTTCTTCCGTTCGGCTTCCGCCGGTCCGTCCTCGTCGGTGCACCCGCAGAGCAGCAGCGGGGCGCCGCTCAGCACGCCGAGGAGGAGCAGGCTCCGCCGAGTGAGGGACAGCATGGGGGGTGCTCCCGAAGAGGTCATGGGGGAGCCCGCGCAGCCCCCGCTGCCGTGCATCATTACAGAATCACCATCCGGCCCGTTGTGACCTTGCTCGCACGCGGTGCTCACCGGTGCCCCGCGCGCCTCGCGGAATCGGTGGTTTGGGGTCCGACCGGATAGGCTTGCCGCTCAGCTAGCACCTACCGACAACAGCAGACGCGGCCGAGGAGTCACCCGGATGAGCACCACCCCCACCGACCGGTTGCGTGCGTTGCTCGAGCCGCTGGCCGCCGAGGCAGGTCTCGACCTCGAAGAGGTCACGGTGACCCAGGCGGGCAGCCGCCGTCAGGTGCAGATCGACGTGGACGCCGACGGCGGCGTGGACCTGGACGCGATCGCCGAGTTCAGCCGGGTGGTCAGCGAGCGGCTGGACGCCGCCGAGGACGTCATGGGCACCGCCCCGTACGTGCTGGAGGTCGGCTCCCCCGGGGCCGAGCGTCCGCTGAACGAGCCCCGCCACTGGCGCCGGGCCGAGGGGCGGCTCGCCAAGATCCACCTGGTGGACGGCGGGGAGATCGTCGCCCGGGTACTGGAGAGCGACGAGGACGGCGCCCTGGTCGAGGTGCAGCCGGTGAAGGGCCGCGGCCGCCCCAAGGAGCGCCGCCTGGAGTTCGCCGAGATCGCCCGCGCCCGGGTCCAGGTCGAGTTCAACCGCAAGGAAGACGAGGGGCTGCTCGACGAGTCGGAGATCGAGGACACCGACGACGACAGCACCGAAGACGACGAGTGAGCACCGCACCACACATGATCGTGAACGTAAAAAAGAGGGAAGAGGAGGCGTAGCCGTGGACATCGACATGAGCGCCCTGCGTGGGCTGGTTACCGAGAAGAACATCCCGTTCGAACTGCTGGTCGGATCGATCGAATCGGCCCTCCTCATCGCGTACCACCGCACCGAGGGGTCCCGCCGCAAGGCCCGGGTCGAGCTGAACCGCAAGACCGGGCACGTGACGGTCTGGGCGCTGGAGGACGCGGACGAGCTGGACGAGGGCGTCGAGCCCAAGGAGTTCGACGACACCCCGAGCGGCTTCGGCCGGATCGCCGCCTCGACCGCCAAGCAGGTCATCCTGCAGCGCCTCCGGGACGCCGCGGACGACCAGACCTTCGGTGAGTACGCGGGCAAGGAGGGCGACATCGTCACCGGTGTCGTCCAGCAGGGCAACGACCCCAAGAACATCCTGGTCGACATCGGCAAGCTGGAGGCCATCCTCCCGCCGCAGGAGCAGGTGCCGGGCGAGGACTACAAGCACGGCACCCGGCTGAAGTGCTACGTGGTGGCCGTCCGCCGAGGTGTCCGCGGCCCGTCCGTGACGCTCTCGCGGACCCACCCCAGCCTGGTGAAGAAGCTGTTCGCGCTGGAGGTCCCGGAGATCGCCGACGGCAGCGTCGAGATCGCCGCGATCGCCCGCGAGGCCGGCCACCGCACCAAGATCGCCGTCTGGTCGCGCCGCCAGGGCCTGAACGCCAAGGGCGCCTGCATCGGCCCGATGGGCGCCCGGGTGCGCAACGTGATGGCCGAGCTGCACGGCGAGAAGATCGACATCGTCGACTGGTCGGAGGACCCGGCGGACATGGTCGCGGCCGCGCTGTCCCCCGCGCGGGTGACGAGCGTGGAGATCGTGGACTACGCCCAGCGCTCCGCCCGGGTGATCGTGCCGGACTACCAGCTGTCGCTGGCGATCGGCAAGGAGGGCCAGAACGCCCGCCTCGCGGCCCGCCTGACCGGCTGGCGGATCGACATCCGGCCGGACACCGAAGCCCCTGCCGGAAGCGACCGCGGGGAATCCCGCGACGCGTAGTCACGTTGTCGCTGTCCTGCGCCGAATCGGCGGGGCGGCGCCATGTCCCTCCGGAGGGGTAGACTTGAGGTTGTCTGGCCGGACGCATGTCCGAGCATGCCCGGAACGCACCTGCGTGGGCTGCCGCAAGCGAGCGGCCAAGCACCAGCTGTTGCGTGTCGTGGCGGTCGAGGGCGTCTGTGTCCCCGATTCCCGCGGCGCACTGCCGGGCCGGGGTGCACATCTGCACCCCGACCCGACCTGCCTCGACCTCGCGGTCCGCCGCCGAGCTTTCCCCAGGGCCTTCCGACTCCAGGGAAATCTCGACACCACGGCACTGCGTGAGTACGTCGAGCAGCGGGCCGGTGACACCCCGGCAGGCTGAAGAACCACCGCAACAAGCACCGCGCAGAGCTGGTAAGAGCCCCGTGCGGCGCGCACACGTCAGGTACCTCGCGAGTTGGAAGTAGGTCGAGATTGCGATGAGCACTCGATGAGTACGCGATGAGTACGCCCATGAAGTAGCGATGGTCCGGCGGACGAATACCCCGGACACGTAGACAGGAGCGAAGTGGCTAAGGTCCGGGTATATGAACTCGCCAAGGAGCTTGGCTTGGAGAGCAAGGCCGTCATGGCCAAGCTCACCGAGCTCGGTGAGTTCGTCCGTTCGGCGTCCTCGACCATCGAGGCGCCGGTCGTGCGCAAGTTGACTGACGCTTTGGGGGTGCCGCCCACCGGTGGTGGCGCCGCCAAGCCTGGCCCGCAGAAGCCTGCGGCGCCCAAGCCCGCCGGTGCAGCAGCACCGAAGCCGGGTGCCCCCACCCCGGGACCGCGGCCCGCCGCGACCCCCGGTCCCCGTCCGACCCCGGCCGCCGCGGCTCCCGCCGCCCCGGCCGCCCCCGCCGCGCCGAAGCCGGCCGCCGCTGCCCCGGGCCCGCGCCCGGCCGCCGCGCGTCCCGCCCCGGCCGCTGCGGCCCCGGCTGCTCCGGCGGCCGAGTTCTCCTCGCCTGCTCCCGCCGGTGACGCCGCTGCGGAGGCGCCGGCCCGTCCGGCCGCCGCCGCTCCGGCCGCCCGTCCGGCCGCGGCCAACCCGTCGGCCCGTCCGGGCCCGCGTCCGGCCGGTCCCCGTCCGGGCAACAACCCGTTCACCTCCGGCAGCGCGACCGGCATGGGCCGCCCCGGCGAGCGCCGTCCGGCTGCTCCCGGTGCCGCGCGTCCGGGTGCCGGTGCCCCCGCCGGCGAGCGTCCGGCCCGTCCGGGCGGCGACCGTCCGGCCCGTCCGGCCGGTGCGCCGGGTGCCGACCGTGGCGCCCCGCGCCCGGGTGGCGACCGTCCGCGTCCCGCTGGTGCGCCGGGCGCCGACCGTGGCGCCCCGCGTCCCGGTGGCGACCGTCCGCGTCCCGCCGCCGGTCCCGGTGGCGCTCCGCGTCCGGGTGGCGCCGGTGCGCCGCGTCCCGACGGGATGCCCCGTCCGGCCGGTCCGCGTCCGGGTGGGCCCAGCCCGTCCGGTATGCCGCGTCCGAACCCCGGCATGATGCCGCAGCGTCCCGCTCCGGGTGCCGCGCGTCCCGGTGGCCCTGGTGGCCGTGGTCCGGGTGGCCCCGGTGGCCGTCCGGGTGCTCCGGGTGCCGGCGCCGGTGGCGCTCGTCCCGGCTTCGCCGGCCGTGCGGCCGGTCCGGGCTCGCGTCCGGCCGGTGGCGGCTTCGGCGGCCCCCGTCCCGGTGGCGGTGCCCCCGGTGGCGGCGGTGGCTTCGGCCCGCGTCCCGGTGGCTTCGGTGGCCGTCCGGGTGGCCCGGGTGCCCGTGGTGGCACGCAGGGTGCCTTCGGTCGTGGTCCGGGCGGTCGCCCGGCGCGTGGCCGTAAGTCGAAGCGGGCGAAGCGCCAGGAGTACGAGGCCATGCAGGCCCCGTCCGTCGGCGGTGTCATGCTGCCGCGTGGCAACGGTTCCACCGTTCGCCTGTCCCGGGGCTCGTCCCTGACGGACTTCGCCGAGAAGATCAACGCCAACCCGGCCGCGCTCGTCTCGGTGATGTTCAACCTCGGTGAGATGGTCACCGCGACCCAGTCGGTCTCGGACGACACGCTCCAGCTGCTGGCCGACGAGATGGGCTTCCAGCTCGAGATCGTCAGCCGCGACGACGAGGACCGTGAGCTGCTCGAGTCGTTCGACATCGACTTCGGTGTCAACGAGGGCGACGAGGACATGCTGGCCGCGCGCCCGCCGGTCGTCACCGTCATGGGTCACGTCGACCACGGTAAGACCCGCCTGCTGGACGCGATCCGCAAGTCCAACGTGGTGGCCGGCGAGGCCGGTGGCATCACCCAGCACATCGGTGCCTACCAGGTCGCCACCGTGGTGAACGGCGAAGAGCGTCCGATCACCTTCCTCGACACCCCGGGTCACGAGGCGTTCTCCGCCATGCGTGCCCGTGGTGCCAAGTCCACCGACATCGCGATCCTGGTGGTCGCGGCCAACGACGGTGTCATGCCGCAGACGGTCGAGGCGTTGAACCACGCCAAGGCCGCCGGTGTGCCGATCGTGGTCGCGGTCAACAAGATCGACGTCGAGGGTGCCGACCCGACCAAGGTCCGCGGTCAGCTGACCGAGTTCGGTCTGGTGGCCGAGGAGTACGGCGGCGACACCATGTTCGTCGACATCTCCGCGCGCCAGGGTCTGAACATCGACCAGCTGCTCGAGGCCGTGGTCCTGACCGCGGACGCCTCGCTCGACCTGCGGGCCAACCCGGAGCAGGACGCGCAGGGTATTGCGATCGAAGCCCACCTCGACAAGGGCCGCGGCGCCATGGCGACCGTCCTGGTCCAGCGCGGTACCCTCCGCGTCGGTGACTCGATCGTGGTCGGCGACGCCTACGGCCGCGTCCGCGCCATGCTGGACGAGAACGGCAACAGCCTCGCCGAGGCGGGCCCGTCCCGTCCGGTGCTGCTGCTCGGTCTGACCTCGGTGCCCCGCGCCGGCGACAGCTTCATCGTCGTCGACGAGGACCGCACCGCCCGTCAGATCGCCGAGAAGCGCTCGGCCCGTGACCGCAACGCCGCGTTCGCGCAGCGTCGGGTCCGGATCTCGCTCGAGGACCTGGACAAGGCCATCGCAGCGGGCTCCATCGAGCAGCTCAACCTCATCATCAAGGGTGACGTCTCCGGTTCCGTCGAAGCCCTCGAGGACGCGCTCGTCAAGCTCGACGTGGGCGAGGAGGTGGAGCTCCGGGTGCTGCACCGCGGCGTCGGTGCGATCACCGAGTCGGACGTCGACCTCGCGATGGGCTCGGACGCCATCATCATCGGCTTCAACGTGCGCGCCGAAGGCCGCGCCCGTACGGCTGCCGAGAAGGAAGGCGTGGATGTCCGGTACTACTCGGTCATCTACCAGGCCATCGAGGAGATCGAGAACGCGCTCAAGGGCCTGCTCAAGCCCGAGTACGAGGAGGTGCGCCTCGGCTCCGCGGAGATCCGCGAGGTGTTCCGTTCCTCCAAGTTCGGCAACATCGCGGGTGTCATCGTCCGCGAGGGTCTGCTGCGCCGCAACGCCAAGGCCCGTCTCATCCGCGACGGCAAGCTCATCACCGAGAACCTCACCATCGAGGGTCTGCGTCGTTTCAAGGACGACGCGACCGAGGTGCGCGAGGGCTTCGAGGCCGGTGTGACCCTGGGGTCGTTCAACGACATCAAGGTCGACGACGTCATCGAGACCTACGAGATGCGCGAGAAGCCGCGGTCCTAGCAGTGGCTGCCGGGGCCGGTCGGCGGGTGTTCGTTAACCCGTCGACCGGCCCCGGTCTCGCTGTTAGCCTCCTGGTACGCCCCTTCGGGCAACTCCTTCGAGGCCCCCAGGCCGGCTTGGCCTGTCACACATGTTCGTGGGAACACTGACGTTCGACCTGCTGCTGGGCGATGTCCATTCGCTCAAGGAGAAGCGTTCGATCGTGCGGCCCATCGTGGCCGAACTGGCGCGCAAGTACAGCGTGTGCGCCGCAGAAGTCGGGAACCAGGATCTGCACCGGAGGGCCGAGATCGGCCTGGCGGTGGTGTCCGGCGACGCCGGGTACGTCACCGAGATCCTGGACAGCTGTGAGCGGCTGGTCGTCGGCCGCCCCGAGGTGATGCTGCTCTCCGTCAGGAGGCGCCTTCACAACGACGACGATGACTGAGGGTGTGCGCGGTGGTGCGACGTCAGCACCGTCACACCGACGAGGACCGAGAGCGCCCACAAGGCTGGGCGCGGGCAGGTACTTTGGGGCCAGGGCCGCACCGGGTGCGTCCGTGACCCGGGTACCGCGCTCACTGCACGAGGAGGCAACGTGACCGACACCGCAAGGGCGCGCAAGCTCGCCGACCGCATTCAGGTGGTGGTGGCCGAGACCCTGCAACGCCGGATCAAGGACCCGCGGCTGGGCTACGTGACCATCACCGACACCCGGGTCACCGGGGACCTGCGCGAGGCCACCGTCTTCTACACCGTCTACGGTGACGAGGCCGAGCGCGAGGCCAGCGCGGCCGCGCTGGAGAGCGCCAAGGGCGTGCTCCGCTCCGAGGTCGGCAAGCAGACCGGGGTGCGCTTCACCCCGTCGCTGACCTTCATCGCGGACGCCCTGCCGGAGAACGCGAAGAACATCGACGAGCTGCTCGACAAGGCGCGGGTCTCCGACGCGGCGGTCCGTACCGCCGCCGCCGGGGCCACCTTCGCCGGGGACGCCGACCCCTACCGGGTGCCGGCCGCCGAGCGCGACGACGAGGACGAGTAACCATGACCGCCGAGCCGGTCGAACCCGGCCAGAGGGCATCGTCCACCGACACGGTGGATGGTGCCCTCGCGGTGCTTCCCGGGCCTCGCAGCGAGTCGCCGGCCGCTTCCGGGGCGTCAGCCCTGGCGGCCGAGTGGCAGCGGGTGGTCGAGCTGATCGGGCGGGCCGGCACGGTCGACCTGATCTGCCACATCAACCCGGACGGCGACGCGCTCGGCTCGGCCCTGGCGGCCGGTCTGGCGCTGCGTTCGCTCGGCTACCGGGTGCGGGTCTCGTTCGGCGACGACCCGCAGATCGTCCCGGAGTCGCTGAGCTTCCTGCCCGGCCAGGAGCTGCTGGTCCCGGCCGCCGAGGTGCCGGACGTCCCCGAGCTGGTGCTCTGCTTCGACGTGGCGGCCGAGAGCCGCCTCGGGCTGCTGCACGCCAAGGCGTTCGCCGCCCCCGCGCTGGTGGTCATCGACCACCACGCCTCCAACCCCGGCTTCGGCACCCACCGCCTGATCGACCCCACCGCCCCGGCCACCGCCGTGCTGGTGGACGAGCTGCTCCGGCGGCTCGGCGTGCCGCTCGACCAGGACCTGGCCACCTGCCTCTACACCGGCGTGGCGACCGACACCGGCTCGTTCCGGTACGCGGCCACCACACCCGCCACCCACGAGCTGGCCGGGCGGCTGCTGGCCACCGGCATCCGGCACGACCTGATCTCCCGTCAGCTCTGGGACACCTCCTCCTTCGGCTACCTCAAGGTGCTGGCCGGCGCGCTGGACCGGGCCGTCTACGAGCCCGACGCGGCGGGCGGCCTCGGCCTGGTGTGGACCTGGGTGCCGTACCAGGACCTGGCGCTGTTCGGCGTCACGGTCGAGGAGATCGAGGGCCTGATCGACGTGCTGCGCCGCCCGGCCGAGGCCGAGGTGGCGCTGGTGCTCAAGCAGGACCCGGACGGCACCCTGCGCGGCTCCTGCCGGGCCAAGGGCGCGGTCGACGTGGCCGCCGTCTGCGCCGACCTGGGCGGCGGCGGGCACCGGTTCGCGGCGGGATTCACCGCCCGCGAGGACGTGGACACCACGGTCGCCCGGTTCCGGGCCGCCCTGCCGACGTCCTGACTTCTTTCCGTACGAGAAAAAGAGCTGATGAAGCGTAAAGGCACCGGCCCCGACGGCCTGGTCATTGTCGACAAGCCGGAGGGTCTCACCTCGCACGGCGTGGTGGCCAAGCTCCGCTGGCTGGCCGGGACCAGGAAGGTCGGGCACGCGGGCACGCTGGACCCGATGGCCACCGGCGTCCTGGTGATCGGGATCGAGCGGGCCACCCGCCTGCTCGGGCACCTGATGCTCACCGCCAAGACGTACGAGGCCACCATCCGGCTCGGGCAGAACACCGTGACCGACGACCGGGAGGGCGACGTCACCTCCTCGGCGGACGCCTCCGGCGTCGAGCGCTCCGCCATCGACGCCGGGATCGCCGAGCTGACCGGCGCGATCATGCAGGTGCCGTCGAAGGTCAGCGCCATCAAGATCGACGGCAAGCGCTCGTACGCCCGGGTCCGCGAGGGCGAGGACTTCGAGATCGCGGCCCGGCCGACCACCATCCACTCCTTCGTGGTGCACGAGCAGCGCGCGGCGGTCGCCGAGGACGGCACCCCGGTGATCGACCTGGACGTCACGGTGGAGTGCTCCTCGGGAACGTACATCCGGGCGCTGGCCCGGGACCTCGGCGCCGGGCTCGGCGTCGGCGGGCACCTCACGGCGCTGCGGCGGACCAAGGTCGGGCCTTACGGGCTGGAGTCGGCGCGGACGCTGGAGCAGCTGGAGGAGAAGCTCGAGGTGCTGCCGATCGCCGAGGCGGCGGCCGCGGCGTTCCCCCGCTGGGACGTGGACGCGGAGCAGGCGCGGCTGCTGGCGCACGGCATGAAGCTCAAGGCTCCCGGCATGGACGTGGACGGGCCGATCGCGGTCTTCGACCCGGACGGGCGCTTCCTCGCGCTGATCGAGGAGAAGGGCGGGCACGCGAAGCCGGTCGCCGTCTTCGTCGGCTGAGCCTTTCGCAGGTGCTTCGGCATCTACGGTCAGGGGCTCGGGGAACTGCGAGGAGGTCTGGCGCTCGGGTCACTGCGAAAGTGCCTGACCATCTACGTACGGGTGACCTTTTCTGAGGTCGTCGTCGCAGTTCCCCGAGCCCCTACCTTCCGAACCTTGTGCAGAAAGTCACCCGAAGGGGTGAGCGCCGGCCCCGATGGGGTGGCGTACGCGGCTGTCCGGGCAGGCTCCGGGCGGTGGCGGGCTGCGGAGGGGCGGGCGCGGGATGGCCGAGGGGCTGCTGCGGATCTGTGGGCCGGACGGGCTGGTCCGTGGGCTGGGCTTCGTGGCCGACCGGCGGGGCACGGTGCTGACGGCCCGGCAGGCCGTCGAGGGGCTGGAGTACCTGGTGCTGCATCTGCCGGGCGGTCAGACCCAGGTGCTCGGGGCGGACTGTGTGGAGCTGCTGCCGGGCCCGGGGCTCGCGGTGCTGCGCACGGAGTCGGTCGGCGGCCTCCCGCCGGCCCCGCAGGCGATCGCGGACGGGATCGGCAGCGGCCTGGTCTCCGTCTCGCAACTGGCCGCCGGGGTATGGGAGTTGACCCGGATCCAGGGTGGCGTACGGGGCATCGACCCCGACGGTGCGCTGCTGCTCGACCTGCCTCAGCTGCGTGGCCCGCTGACCCCCGGGGCGCCCGTACTGGACGCCGAGAGCGGAGCCGTGCTGGGTGTCCTGGCGGCCGGGCCTGACGGCCCCCGGGCGTTGCCGCCGGCCGGTCCGGCGCTGGCGGAGCTGCGCGGCCGGAACGCCGAGGCGGTGCCCGCGTACGGCCGGGCGCTGAACCTCGGTGGAGTGCTGACGCTCTGTTCGGTCCAGCTCGGTTCGGCGAGTGCCGGGCCCGGGCGGATCGCGGATCTGGCCGCCGACCGGGTGGACCGGCCGGACGGGCTGACCGGTGAGGAGCCGCAGGCCACCGTCAGCGTGCTGGTCGGTTCGGCGGGCAGCGGGCGCAGCACCGAACTGGCCGCCCTGGCCGTCCGGCGGGCGGGCGGGGCGCAGGCGCTGCCCACGGTCTGGCTGCGGGGTGCCGACCTGGCACCGGAGGACTCCACCCTGGCCGACGCGGTCGATCGCCAACTGGCCCGCGCCGCAGCCCTGTTGGAGGTGACTGCGCCGGGCCGGGACGAGCCGGCGCGGCTCTGCGGCGAGGCCGGCCGTCCGCTGCTGGTGGTGCTGGACGCGCCGGAGGAGGCGCCGTTCGCGGTGCCGGGGGAGTGGCTGGCGGCGAGCGTCCGGTGGCTGGAGGCGGCGGGGGTGCGGTTGCTGACGGCCTGTCGGCCGGAGACCTGGGGCGACGGACTGCCGGGGGCGGTGGTGCACGGGCTCGGGCCGCTGCCCGCCGAGGCGGGTGTACGGGTGGCGCGGCGGTACGGGGCGCCGGAGCCGGGGGAGCACCCGCTGTCGTTGCGGCTGGCCGGGGAGCTGGGCGAGACGGCCGAGCGCGGGCGGCTGTACGCGGCGTACCTGGAGCTGTGCTGCACCAGGGCCGCGCGGCGGCTGTCGGCGGAGACCGGGCCCAGGCGGGCCGGTGCGCATCGCCGGGGCGGCCAGGCGGCCCCGCCCGCGCCGGAGGGCCCGGAGTCGCTGCACGGTCTCGTCACGGCCCTCGGCGAGCGGGTGCGGGAGGCGGCCCGCCTGATGCTCGGCACCGGTCACGGCACGCTGGAACGGGCCGCCTTCGCGGCCCTGTTCCCGGCCGAGGGCGGCTGGGCCGGGGCGGTGCTGGCCGAGCGGCTGTTCGTGCCGGCGGGGCCGGGGTACCGGTTCGCCCACGAGGACCTCGCGGACTGGCTGCAGGGCGGCCGGCTGGACCTGGACGCCGCGCTCCGCCTGCTGCTGGAGGGTACGGCGACGGCGCCCGCGGAGGGGGCGGCGCTGCCCGCCGGCGGCGTCCCGAGGCACCGGGCCGGGGTGGTGCTGTGGGCGCTGCGCGAGGTCGGGGAGCGGCACGGGGCGGCGGGGCTCGACCCGTGGCTGTGGCGGCTGTGGCGCGGGGTGGAGACGGCGCCCGGGCCCGAACAGGGCTGGTGGGCCCGCCGGCTGCTGCTGGACGGGCTGGCGATCAGCCCCGAACTCGCCGTGCACCGACCGCTGTTGGCGGCCGTCGCGGAGCGCGGGGGCGGCGGTCTGGACGCGGGCTTCTGGGCCGGGCTGCCGCTCCCGCCGGCGGACCGGCTCGAGCTGCTGCGGCCGCTGGTGACGACCGATCAGGAGGCCAGGGCGGCGGTGGCCGAGCTGCTGCGGGCCGATCCGCGCGGTGTGGTGCCGCTGCTCTGCCGGTGGTTCGGGGAGACCCGGGGCGGTGCCGCCGCCGATCTCGCGCACGATCTGCTCTGGGCACACCGTCGGCTGGCGGTGGACGACCTGACGGAGTCGTTGGCAATCGCGGCCCACCCGAGAGCGGACGCGCTGCTCGCCGAGCTGGCGGTGGCGGAGCCGTCCGCGCTCTGCCGGGCGGTGGACCGCTGGAGTCACGACCCCCGCCCGGAGTGGCACGTGGCGGCGGCCGTGCACGCGCTGCGGGCGGCCCCGTACGCCACCGGCACCGGCGCCGACCTGCTACGGCACGCGGCCCGCACGCTGCTGGCCCGGGAGGAGGAACCGGCACTGCACGGTGCGGCGCTGGCCCTGCTGATCCGCGATCCGGCGACCGGACGGCAGCAGCTGCCCGCCGCGCTGGCCGGCTATCTCGCGGACGACCCCTTCCTCACCGCCGAGGCACTGGCCCCGGCGCTGGTCAGCGATCCGGAGCCGGTGCTGGCGGCGTTCCGGCAGCGGCTGGCCGCGCCGGGCGGAGCGGTGGCCGAGGCGCTCCGGGTGCTGGCCCGGCAGGAGGCCCCGGAGCTGCTCGGTCCCGGCCTGGAGCTGGCCGCCGAGCTGCTGCACCAGCGGCCCGAGCGGTCCGGCCAGGTGGCCGAGTACCTGGCCGTGCTGATGGACGGCCGGCCCGGGCCCGAGCTCGACCTGCTGCTCGCCGAGGCGGCCGCCCGGCCGCCGGCCCTGCGCCGGGTGCTGGCGGTGCTGCTGACCGACCCGGAGTACCCGCCCCGGCTGCTGGAGACCTTGCTCGGGGTGGAGCAGGACCCGGCCGTGCTGGTGCCGGTGGTGGAGCGGCTGGCCGACCACTTCCAGGACGAACGGGCGCCCGCCGTACGGCAGTTGATCCGGCTGGTGGCGGCGGCCGGAGGTCCCGAGGTGGACGCCGCACTGGTCCGCGGCGCGGGTCGGTCGGCCGGATTCGCCCGGCTGCTGGCGCACTGGCCGAGTGGTGAACCGGGCCCGCGCGGCGGCCCGCTGCTGGCCCGGATGCGGCTGCTGGTGGCGGGCGGCCGCGATCCGCAGTACGCCGCGGCGGAGGCCGAGCGGGGTGCCGTGGTCCGGTCGGTGCGTCCGGTGGGCCGAGTTGGGTGACGCTGGTGCCGACACAGCTTCGGGCGCATGGCACGCTATAGGGGTTCGGTAGGAAGCGAGAGCGTGCGGACGACGTACGCCGGTTCGGAACGAGGAGCGGTCAGGGTGCAGCGCTGGCGTGGCCTGGAGGAGATCCCCGGGGACTGGGGGCGCAGCGTCGTCACCATCGGATCGTTCGACGGTGTGCACCGCGGCCACCAACTGATCATCAGTCGGGCGGTGAAGCGGGCCCGTGAGCTGGCGGCGAAGGCCGTCGTGGTCACCTTCGACCCGCACCCGAGCGAGGTGGTCCGCCCCGGCAGCCACCCGGCGCTGCTGGCGCCGCAGCCGCGCCGGGCCGAGCTGATCGAGGCGCTGGGGGTGGACGCGGTGCTGGTGCTGCCGTTCACCGCGGAGTTCTCGAAGGAGTCGCCGGAGACCTTCGTCCAGCAGGTGCTGGTGGACGCGCTGCACGCCAAGGTGGTGATCGAGGGCCCGAACTTCCGGTTCGGCCACCGGGCCGCCGGGAACGTCGAGTTGCTCGCCCGGCTGGGCCAGGACGACGACTTCGAGGTGGAGGTGCTCGACCTCCAGGTGCGCGGCGCGGCGGGCGTGCCGTTCTCGTCCACGCTGGCCCGGCGGCTGGTCGCCGAGGGCGACCTGACGGCGGCCGCCGAGGTGCTCGGCCGGCCGCACCGGGTCGAGGGCGTGGTGGTCCAGGGCGCCCAGCGCGGGCGGGAGTTGGGCTTCCCGACGGCCAACGTGGACACCGTGCCGCACAGCGCGATCCCGGCCGACGGGGTGTACGCGGGGTGGCTGACGGCGGCCGGTGAGCGGATGCCCGCGGCGATCTCGGTGGGCACCAACCCGACCTTCGACGGCACCAGCCGGACGGTCGAGGCGTACGCCATCGACCGGGTCGGTCTCGACCTGTACGGCCTGCACGTGGCGGTCGACTTCCTGGCGTACCTGCGCGGGATGGAGAAGTTCGACTCGATCGACGCGCTGCTGGAGCGGATGGCCGACGACGTCAAGCGGGCCCGGGAGCTGACCGACGAGTCGTCACCGGCCTGATCCGGCCGGGGAGAACGGAAAGGAGGAGGGGCGCGGAACTCCGCGCCCCTCCTCCTTTCGTCGCTACTGCTGCTGCGGCGGCGGGTAGCCGTACCCCTGCGGGGGCGGCGGCTGCTGCTGGCCGTCGGGCTGCTGCGGGGGCGGCGGGTAGCCGTAGCCGGGCTGCTGCTGGCCCTGCTGCCCTTGCTGGTTCTGCTGCCCCTGCTGGGACCACTCCTGCGGGAGCGGCTGGGCGCCGGGCGGGGGCGGCGGCTGCTGCCCGTACCCGGGCTGCGGGGCCCACGGCGCGCCCTGCTGGGGGTAGCCGCCCTGCTGCGGCGGGTAGCCCGGCTGCTGCTGCGGGTAGCCGCCCTGCTGGGGGTACCCGGGGTAGCCCTGCTGCGGCGGCTGGCCGGGGTAGCCGCCCTGCTGGGGCTGGCCCCAGCCGCCGGCCGCGTGCTGGGCCCGCATGATGTCCTCGCCGACCATGGTGGCGAGTTCGAAGTAGGCGTCCCTGACCTTGGGCCGCATCATCGCCAGGTTGACCTCGGCGCCGGCCGCCAGGCTCTCGTCGAAGGGCACCACCACGACGCCGCGGCAGCGGGTCTGGAAGTGCGCGACGATGTCCTCGACCCTGATCATCTTGCTGGTCTCGCGGACCCCGGAGACCACCGTGATGGAGCGCTGCACCAGGTCGGCGTAGCCGTGCGCGGAGAGCCAGTCCAGCGTGGTGGAGGCCGAGCTGGCGCCGTCCACGCTCGGGGTGGAGACGATGATCAGCTGGTCGGCCAGGTCGAGCACCCCGCGCATCGCGCTGTACAGCAGACCGGTGCCGGAGTCGGTCAGGATGATCGGGTAGTGCTGCCCGAGCACCTGGATCACCGAGCGGTAGTCCGAGTCGTTGAAGGTGGTCGAGACGGCCGGGTCGACGTCGTTGGCCAGGATCTCCAGGCCCGAGTGCAGGTCCTGCGAGGTGAACTGACGGACGTCCATGTAGCTGCGCAGGTGCGGGATGGCCGTCACCAGGTCGCGGATGGTCGCGCCGGTCTGCCGCTTCACCCGGCGGCCGAGGGTGCCGGCGTCCGGGTTGGCGTCGATCGCGATCACCTTGTCCTGGCGCTCGGTGGCCAGCGTGGCGCCGAGCGAGGTGGTGGTCGTGGTCTTGCCGACGCCGCCCTTGAGGCTGATCACCGCGATCCGGTAGCAGCTCAGCACCGGCGTCCGGATCACCTCGAGGCGGCGGGCCCGGTCGGCCTCCGCCTGCTTGCCGCCGAACTTGAAGCGGGACTCCTTCTGCTGCTTCGGCTGGCCGCGCAGCAGCCGGTCCGAGGAGAGCTCGACCGCGGCGGTGTAGCCGAGCGCCGCCCCGTGCGACATCGCCTGCTGCCCGCCCTGGCCCTGGAAGGCGACCGGAGCCTGCGGGACGGCCTGCTGCGGGTACTGCTGCGGCTGGTGGGGCTGCTGCTGCGGCTGCCCCTGCTGCTGGTGCTGCGGGTACGGCTGCTGCTGCTGGGGCTGCGGCCAGCCGCCCTGGCGCGGGTCCACGGGCGGCGGCGGGGCCTGCTGCGGGTAGGGCTGCTGCGGCGGCTGCTGGGGGTACGGCTGTTGCTGCTGGGGCTGCGGCTGCGGGACGGCCGGCGGGTACGTCTGCGGCGCGGGCGTCGGCGGAGCCTCGGCCACCGGCGGGACCGGGGCGGGCGGGACCGGCGCCGGGCCCGGCGCGGGCGCCGACTGCAGCTCGACCGGTGCGGGCCCGTCGGTGACCGGGGGCAGCAGCGCGGTCTCGGTCAGCTCGGGCGAGGGCGTCGGCGTCGGCGTGGGCGTCGGCGGCACCGGGGCGACCGGCGTCGGCGCGGGCGGGGTCACCGGCACCGGGTTCGGCGCGGGTGCCTCGGCCACCGGCACGGGCGCCGGCGGCACCGGGGCAACCGGCGCCACGGGAGCGGGCTGGGCCTGGACAGGGGCCGGGGCGGGAGCAGCTGCGGCAGGGGTGTCGCTCTGGGTGTACCAGGACGGCGGGGAGTAGTCAGGAACGTCCGACCAGTCGTCGTCGTCCTCCGCCGCGTTGTCGCCGACGTAGACGCCGTCCCGATCGCTGCTCACTTGGGCTCCCTCGTGTTCGCCGCCGCTGTTCGCGGTGCCGTCGGCACAAGACTAGGACGTGTTTCCCGACCGCTCACAGGCGGTGCCGGAACTCACACCATCGTGGACGAAAGGAGAGGCCCGCACACCGGATCAACCCAGTATGCGGACCCCTCCGGGATCGAATCGCTCAGTCCATCCGGCGCGGGCCGCCGAGCACTTGGCCCTCGGCCTCGCCGGGGTTGGTCATCACGAACTGACGCCGCATCCGGGTCGCCCACAGCGTGATGTTGTCGCCGAGGGTGGGCAGCGCCGCGACCTCCTGGTCGCCGAGCGAGAGCAGCCGGGCCAGCAGCTCGGCCTCCTGCGGGGAGACCCGCTGGATGCCGACCAGGTCGGCCGCGTTCAGCACCCGGGTCGCGTTCGGACCGAGGTACGGAAGCAGGGTGAGGGTGGTCTGCCAGGGCGAGGCGGAGAGCCGGCTGCGCGGCGGCCGGGCGCCGAGGTCGCGGACCACCAGCACGGGCGAGGCCACCGAGGCGCCCTGGGCGCCGAGCCGGCCGACCTGGTGCACCGTCACGCACGGCTGGCCGCCGCCGGCCGCCTGGGCCATCGACGACCAGGCCTGCGGGCGGCCGGTCTCGACCGCGATCCGGGCGCCGGTGGCGGCCGCCCTGAGCGCGATCACCTGGGCGGTCCACAGACCGCCGACCAGCACCAGCTCGTACGAGGTGGGCCGGAACAGGCCGAGCACGGCGGGCTGTTGCTGCGGGTCGACGCCGATCACCACGCCGTCGTCGCCGACCGGGAAGGCCAGTGCGCCGAGGTCCTCGGGGGAGAGCACGTGCCGCTCGCGGCGCGGTCCGCGCAGGCCGAAGCCGGGGCGCAGCCGGACCGTACGGGCGGCGGGCTCGGCCGGTGCCTGGTTCGGGTAGGTCTGATAGGCCATCAGGAAGTCCCTCCCAGGGGCAGCGTGGCGAGCAGGCCGGGCGCCTGCTCCAGGTCGAGCCGGGTGAGGCCGATCCCGGTGGTCTGCGCGCGGGACTCGACCAGGCGGCCGACCTGGGCGATCTCGCTCTCGCTGCGGCCGGTGATCCGGACGTGTCCGCTGATCGCCACCGAGTCGCCGGTGCCGCGGCTCGCGGTCAGGCTGAAGGTGCTGGCCAGGGCGGGCGTGCTGGTGACCAGGTTGACCAGGTCGGGCGCGGCGATCCGGCCCGGGGCGCCGCCGGGGCGGCTGAGCTGGGGCCACTTGGAGATCCAGTAGGTGGCGTGCCAGCGGTCGTCGATCCGCCAGAACTTCCGGCTCTCCTGGGTCCGGCGGCCGTTTCCGCCACCGCCGCCGGTGCCCTGACGACCCGCCACCGCCATCGGGTTGGCGCAGACCGAGATGGCCAGCGCCGCGATCAGCTCGCGCTCGTCCAGCACGGTCGCGGTGAACCCCGCGCTGTTGAGCCGTCCGGCCAGCTGGTCGGTGACCCGCTGGAGCGCCTTGCGGGCGCCCTCCTCGCCGCCGCCGCGGGCCTCGACCGCGCTGCTGGTCAGCTCGGGGCTGAGCTTGAGCGCGACCCAGGTGAGCCGCAGGCCGGGCGTGGCCAGGCCGTCCGGGAGCTGGTGGTAGGCGCGGGCGGCCAGCGACTGGTCCGGCAGGTGCGGGGCCGGGGCGGGCTGGGTGTGCTGCACCAACTGGACGGACTCCAGGGAGATGTCGTCCACCTGGAGGGCCGAGCAGATCACGTCGAGCGGCAGCGGCAGCGCGGTGCGGTGCGGCCGCAGCGGCTGGTCCTTGGCCTGCACCAGCAGGATCGAGGTGAGGAAGGTGCCGTCACCGACCATGCCGGTCTCCCGGCGGACCGGGCGGCCGCCGCCGAGGTCGGCCTCGGTGGCGTGGGTGCAGGTGCGCAGCGCGGGCTCGAGTTCGAGCGCGGGCGCCAGCGCCGGATCGGTGCCCGGCGGCGGCACGTTGAGCTGGGCCTGCCGACGGCGGGCGTTCAGCGCGGAGCGGACCTGCAGGCCCTCGGACAGCGTCCGGCCGTTCAGCGGCACCAGCGCGAGCACCACCAGCAGCACGGCCGGTACGGCGAACGCCCCGGCCATCGCCTTGCTGATGGTCCAGCCGACGGCCACCAGCGCCACCGCGACCTCCAGCAGCACGATCTGCTGGAGCCGCAGGCGGGTGCCGAGCAGGCCGGGCCGTGGGTGCACCTTGACCGGCACCGGTGCGGTGGGGCGGGTCTGCGCGGGCTGTGCCCGGCGACCGCGGCTCCCCCCGCCGTGCGAAGTGCTGCGTCGCCCTGGAGCGGTCTGGCTTGGCATCCCCCGAGTGGCCCTCTCTGATCAGATATCACGGCCCGGTTGACCGGTCGGCAAACCGTACCCGTACCGTACTCACCGTCTGCTGCCGCATCGTAGAGGGTGGACTACGACTCGCACCCGGCGGGTGGCAGACTCACGCACGGCCTTCACGCCCGGACTCGGTTGCGAGCCGGTCGGGTTGACGTACCCACAGTTGTCGAACAGGGGAGACGACGAGCATGGCATCACGCCGCGACGAGCTGAACGCGTACACCGCGGCGCGAAAGCGCACGGTCGGTGCCTTCCTGCTGCCTTCCGGCGGCGGGAACGACGAGGACGCGCCCCGGCCGGTGAAGGCCGTGCTGCCCAGCGTGGTGATCGGGGTCGTGATCGTGGCGGGCTTCGCCATGTGGGGCGTCATCAAGCCCGCCGCGCCCAAGGGTTGGGACAGCGGCACGAACATCATCCAGGGCAAGCAGTCGACCACCCGGTACGTGGTCCTGCCGGGCGACAAGGGCACCAGGGTCCTGCACCAGGTGCTCAACATGTCCTCGGCCCGGCTGGTGCTGCCGGCCAACGCCAAGGTGGTGATCGTCGAGGACAAGGTGCTGGACGCGTACCCGAACCACGGCGCCACCATCGGCATCCCGTACGCCCCGGACAAGCTGCCGAAGTCCGATGTGGCCGGCCAGACCAACAAGAAGTGGTCGGTCTGCAACAGCCCCGGCACGGAGGAGAAGGCGCCGCCGAACCAGGCCGTCTTCGTGGCCGCCGACAAGGACGCCACGCGGCTCGCCGACCCCAAGCTGGTGCTCGGTCCCGGGGAGTCGATGTTCGTGCAGGCCCCGCTCGACACGGCGGGCCTGGCCGGGCGGTTCATGGTGGACCGGACCGGTACCCGGCACCTGATCGGATCGGCGACCTCCAGTGACACCGCGAACGACATCATCGCGGGCAGCCTGTACGGCAGCGACGCGGCGGACAAGCCGCAGCGGGTGACCGAGGACTGGCTGCGGACCCTGGAGGTGGGCCACGCGATCGAGTTCCAGACGCCGCCGCAGTTCAAGGCGAACCAGGTGACGCAGTCCCAGCTGAAGCAGCTCAGCAAGGCGGAGGAGCGCCGGGTCGGCCGGGTGCTCAACTACGACAAGAGCTTCTTCATGGTGGGCGTCGACAAGCTCTACGAGGTCTCGCCGTTCCAGGCCAAACTGGCGCTCAGCAACCCGGATTTGGGGAAGACCTACGACGGTGCGCCGGCGAAGCTGTACACGCTGTCGGCCAACGAGTACGCGGCGCTCAAGAGCGTGATGGACGAAAACTCCATGAAGGACCCGGACGACCTCCCGAACGAGACGCCGACCGGAAAGGCCGTCAACCACGAGGGCCGGAACCGGTTGTGCAGCACCTTCGAGGGGATGGACGGCAACAAGATCAAGCGGTCCGTCTGGGCCGACACCGAGTACCCGACGAAGATCGATCCCGGTGCCGCCAGCGCCCGGGTCTCGCCCGGCCACGGGCTGCTGTTCCGTGCCCTGGACTCGAACGACCAGGGCGGCTCCGGCCGGAACTTCCTGATCACCGAGACCGGTCTGCGCTACCTCGTGCCGGCCAACAACGACGGTGGCAAGGCCGGTGCTTCTGCTTCGGCAGCTCCGAAGGATCCGGCCCAGGAGCAGCAGCCCGGTCAGGAGCAGGCGAACGAGAACCAGGCCAGGCTCGGCTTCGACAAGGTGACGCCGGTGCCGGTGCCGATGCTGTGGGCCAAGCTGGTGCCGGCCGGTCCCGTGCTCAGCAAGAGCGACGCGCTGCAGCCCCAACTCGCCTGATGGGTCGTCAGTTGGCCGACCGCGCCCCAGTGTCATGGCTTGGTAACTACCTGGCTCCCGGTGTTGGGTGACTTGCGGTCGGCGGCTACAGTTCTGGAGTGCACCACACCGTGGTGTTCGACGGCCGTCCGTGCCAGGACGGTCCGTGGGGAAGTCTGTCTCATGGGGGACGGTGGATCATGTCTGGTCAGTTCACGACTACCGCTGAGGAAATGACCGCTTTCGCGAACCGTATCGGTGACGTGAACGCTTCGGTGCAGGGCGAGATTCAGAGGCTCAACGCCCTCGTCGACGAGATCAAGCAGGGCTGGCAGGGCCAGGCTGCCGCTGCGTACCAGCAGCTGCAGACCCGGTTCAACGAGGACGCCACCAAGCTGAACCAGGTTCTCGACGAGATCCGTCAGGCCATCGAGTCGACGACGAAGCTCTACTCGCAGACCGAGCAGGAGCAGGCGTCCTCCTTCTGAGCCCCGGGCTCGCGTTCAGTCACCAACCAAGGTCCGGCATAGGACCGATTCGACTCCATCGGAACAGGGGAAACCATGGGCGACCAGCACATTAAGGTTAATTTCGCTACCATCCAGAACGCCAGCTCCGAGGTCCGTCAGGGTGCCCAGCGCATCCAGACCCAGCTGGACGAGCTGAAGGCCGGCGTGGCGCGGATCGCCAACAGCTGGGAGGGCACCGCTCGCGAGGGTTACCAGGCCCGTCAGGCCACCTGGGACTCGAGCGCGGCCGACCTGCAGCAGGCGCTGACCCAGATCGCCACCTCGCTGGACAACGCGGCGCAGAGCTACCAGGCGACCGAGTCCCGTAACGCGGGTGTCTGGACCTGATCCGGTCGCCGTCCCTGACGGCGGAGGACAGTAGGACTGTGGGGCGGGCGTCCGACCGGGCGCCCGCCCCAGGCGTGTATCACGGGCGGGTCGACCCGACCGTCCGGCAAGGCCGTTCCACGGGGGTACGGCGCAGGGTGGGAACATGAGGGGAAGTCAGGTGTCGTTCGGTACGTACCGCAGGGTCGCCGCCGTGTCCGTCGCGCTGGGGGTGATCGGCGCGCTGACCGCCGGACCCGCGCTGGCCGCGCCGACCCCCTCACCCTCGGCCGGCGTGGTGTACCCGCCGCTGGGGATCTCCGCCTCGGCGGAGTGCAAGTTCCCCTCCAACAACGTGCCCAGCATGCCCTGGTCGTTGCAGAAGGTGGTGCTGGACCAGCTCTGGGCCGCGGGCCCCGACAAGGTGCCGATCGACGGCAAGGGCGTCAAGGTCGCGGTGATCGACACCGGTGTGGACGCGGCCAACCAGCAGTTGCAGGGCAAGGTCGAGGACGCCGGCTCCACCCTGAAGGACAAGTCCAACAACAACCAGCAGGTCCTCGGCTCCGGCGTGAACGACCTGGTCGGCCACGGCACCAAGGTGGCCGGCATCATCGCGGCCAAGAAGGTCCCGGGCATCGGCTTCTCCGGGATCGCGCCCGAGGCGACCATCGTGGCGTACCGGCAGAACGACAGCCAGGGCAACGGCGACGTGTTCACGCTGGTGGACGACATCAAGAACGCGGTGGGCCGTAAGGTCGGCGTCATCAACATCTCGCAGGATGTCCGCGCCACCGGCGAAGGCGGCTCCTTCCCGGGCCGGCCCGAGCTGGAGGCCGCCCTCAAGATGGCCGAGGACGCCAACGTCGTGGTGGTCGCCTCGGCCGGCAACGACGGCCTGGAGGCCGACACCTACCCGGCCGCCATCAAGACCGTGCTCGCGGTCGGCGCCTCGGACCGGAACAACGAGCGGGCCTCGTTCTCCCAGTACGGCGAGTTCGTCGACGTGGTCGCGCCCGGCGTGGAGATGCTCTCCACGGTGCCCGGCGGCGGCCACTGCGTGGACAACGGCACCAGTTTCTCCACCCCGTACGTGGCCGGCGTGGCCGCCCTGCTCAAGCAGAAGTACCCGGGCTGGACCGCGAAGCAGATCCGGACCCGGATCATGCAGACCGCGCAGCGGGTGGAGCGCAAGGAGAACCGCTTCATCGGCTGGGGCGTGGTCGACCCGGTGAAGGCGGTCACCAGCAACACCCCGCCGTCCGACATGCCGGTCGAGGACCCGCCGCTGAACCTGGCCGGCAAGACCAGGCTGCAGGCCCAGCCGCTCGGCCTGGCCGAGACCCAGCAGGACCGGGACGCTCGTACCGCCACCTACGCGCTCGGCGTCGGCGGCCTGCTGGTCGGCGGTCTGGCCGGTGCCGCGGTGGTGCTGCGGGATCGCAGGCGCCGGACCGACGGCTAGCAACACCACGCACGCACATACGAAGGCCCCCGCAGCGCCGCTGCGGGGGCCTTCTGCTGCCACTGCGACAAGCTACGAAAAGGCCGTGGCCCCTCCCGGAGGAGGGGCCACGGCCCGTTGCGTGGTGGCCCGTTACGGGGCCGGGAGCCAGCCCGTCTGGACGGTGTGGCCGGCCGCCTGACGGCGGGTCACCAGCTGGCCGCGGCCCGGGGGCAGCGGCTGCGGCTTGACGGTGCCCAGCAGTGCACCCTCGTTCTTGTCGCCGGACAGGATCAGACCCTGACCGCCGAGCTCCTTCATGCGCTGCATGATCGGCTCGAACAGCGAGCGTCCGGCACCACCGGAGTTGCGCGCGATGATGATGCGCAGGCCGATGTCGCGGGCGAACGGCAGGAACTCGGCCAGCGGCGCCATCGGGTTGCCCGAGGAGGTGGCGACCAGCTCGTAGTCGTCCACGATCACGAACATGTCCTTGCCGGTGTACCAACTGCGGTTGCGCAGCTGCTCCGGCGTGACGTCCGGGCCCGGCAGGCGTCGCCCGCAGGCGCCGCGGAGCATCTCCACGATCGCCGTCATGGCGGGGGCCGCCGCCGCGTACTCCACCAGGTACTCCGGCGGCACCACGCCGAGCAGCGAGCGGCGGAAGTCGCCGACCACGATGCCGGCCTGGTCCGGGGTGTACCGCTCGGTGATCTGCTTGATCAGCATCCGCAGGACCGCGGACTTGCCGGACTCGCTCTCACCGAACACCACGAAGAGCGGGTCGCTCTCGAAGTTGAGGAACACCGGCGCGAGTTCGACCTCGTCGACGGCGAACGCGACACCCAGCTCGGGCCGCTCGAAGCCCTTGGGCAGCGAGTTGCCGTCCAGCACCTGGGGCAGCATCCGGACCTGCGGGGCGCGCGGTCCGGTCCAGGCCGAGGCGATCTGCTCGACCAGGTCGGTGACACCGTCCACCAGGTCGTCGGTCTCCGAGGTGCCGTCCAGTCGGGGCAGACCCGAGAGGAAGTGCAGCTTGTCTGCGGTGAGACCGCGGCCCGGCTGCCCGGCCGGCACGTTCTGCGCGACCTTGCGGTCGATCTCGGACTCCATCGCGTCACCGAGCCGGAGCTCGGTGCGGTTCTGCAGCAGGTCCTTGAGCGCCGGGCGGACCTCGGCGTACCGCGCCGCGGTCAGCACGATGTGCACGCCGTAGCCGAGACCGCGCTGGGCGATGTCGGCGATGACCGGCTCGAGGGACTCGAACTCCTGCTTGAAGGTGAGCCAGCCGTCGATGATCAGGAAGACGTCACCGAACTGCTCGTCCGGGAGCTGGCCGTTGGCCCGCTTGGTCCGGAACGTGGCGATGGTGTCGATGCCGGTCGCGCGGAACAGCTCCTCACGGCGGTTGAGCACGCCGTGCACCTCGCTGATGGTCCGTCGGACCTTCTCCACGTCCAGTCGCCCGGCCACCCCACCGACGTGCGGCAGGCCCTGCAGGCCCTGGAAACCGCCACCGCCGAAGTCGAGCAGGTAGAACTGCGTCTCGACCGGGGTGTGGGTGACCGCGAAGCCCGCCACCATGGTGCGGATCAGCGTGGACTTGCCGGAGCGCGGACCACCGACGATCAGACCGTGACCGGCCGCGCCGGAGTAGTCCTGGTAGAGCACGTCGCGGCGCTGGTCGCGCGGCTTGTCGACGATGCCGACCGGCACCACGAGCCGGCCGAGCGCACCGAACTCCGGTGAGGTGAGCCCGCGTTCGGCCGTCACCTGGAGCGGCGGGACGAGCTGGTCGACGGTCGGCGCGGCCTCCAGCGGGGGCAGCCAGACCTGGTGGGCCGGCGGGCCCTGGCCGATCATGCGGGCCACGAAGACGTCCAGCATGGTGTCGAGCAGCGAGTCGTCGATCTCGGCGACCTCCTCGACCACCTCCTCCACCACCGGCTCGATCACCGCGACCTCGGCCGCGGTGAACAGCACCGGCAGCGCGGTGGCCGCCCGGCCACCGGTCACCCGGACCGCGCCCGGCGGACGGTAGGCACCGGAGACGTACGCCGCCCGGAACCGCTCCATCACGTCGGAGCCGAACTTGAGGTAGCCGACACCGGGGACGGGCGGCAGGTGGTAGGCGTCCGGCACACCGATCGCGGCCCGCGACTCGGCGGCCGAGAAGGTGCGCAGACCGAGCCGGTAGGACAGGAAGGTGTCCAGACCGCGCAGCTTGCCCTCTTCCAGTCGCTGGGAGGCGAGCAGCATGTGCATACCCAGCGAACGGCCGATCCGGCCGATCTGGATGAACAGGTCGATGAAGTCCGGCTTGGCGCTGAGGAGTTCGGAGAACTCATCGATGATCATGACCAGCGAGGGCAGCGGGTCGAGCGCGGCACCGGCGGCGCGGGCCCGCTCGTACTCGTTGATGTTCGCGTAGTTGCCCGCCGTCCGCAGCAGCTCCTGACGGCGGTTCATCTCGCCCTCGATCGAGTCGCGCATGCGGTCGACCAGGGTGAGCTCGCCCTCCAGGTTGGTGATGACGGCCGCGGTGTGCGGCATCTCCGCCATACCCGCGAAGGTGGCGCCACCCTTGAAGTCGGCGAGGACGAAGTTGAGCACCTCGGAGGAGTGCGTCACGGCCAGCGCCAGCACCAGGGTGCGGAGCACCTCGGACTTACCGGAACCGGTCGCGCCGACGCACATGCCGTGCGGGCCCATGCCCTCCAGCGAGGCTTCCTTGATGTCCAGCCAGACGTACTCGCCGTTGGTGCCGACCCCGAGCGGGACCCGGAGCTTCTCCCGCATCGGGCGCGGACGCCACATCCGGGCCGGGTCGAAGGAGCCCGGGTCGCCGGTGTCCATCATCTCGGTGAAGTCCATCGAGACCAGCGAGGGGTCGCCGTCGTCGCCGCCCGCCGAGGCCCGGAACGGGGCCAGCTGACGGGCCAGCGCCTCGGACTGCCAGGAGGACAGGCTGTCCGGCTTGCCGGAGTACGAGGCACCGGAGGCGGACTCCAGCAGCAGCTCGTCCTTGGCCAGCGTGATCACCAGGTGGCCGCTGGGCTCGTCCAGGTCACCGGGGACGACCTCGATGATGGTGACGCCCTCGACGCCCTCCGCGCCGGCCAGCACCGAGTCGTGCGGCACCGCGGCGCCGTCCATCACGATCACCAGGTGCGGCTGGTCCGGCGAGGCCACGGCGTCCCGGGCGAAGCCCTTGCGCCCGGCCAACTCGTCCGCGAGCAGCACCTCCAGCTCACCCAGACCGGTGGCGATCAGCCGGCGCGAACCGGCACCGTCGCTCTCCTTGCGGTGCTGGGTGTGCGGCAGCCACTTCGCCCACTCCCACTCGTCCACCGCGCCGGGCGCGGCGGCCACGCCGACCACCAGGTCGTCGGGGGAGTGCAGGGTGGTCAACTGGGCCAGCATCGCCCGGACGTTGCCGTAGACGGTGTCCGGGTCACCGCAGACCGTGATGTGGTAGAAGGCGCGCAGCGAGATCGCCAACGGCAGGTCGTGCAGGGTGCCGTGGGCGGTCAGGAAGTCCTTCATGGCGGCCGCCGAGAGCGGCTCCAGCTCGTCCAGCGGCGCCGTCTCCGGCGCCTTCAGCGGCGTGGAGAGCTGCTGCGGTCCGCGTCCCAGCCTGATCTGCGCGAAGTCCGGGTCGCTCGGCCGCCGTTCCCAGAGCCGACGGCCCTCGGTGACGATCGACCAGAGCTGGTCCGGCTCCGGGTGCAGGAAGAGCTGCGCACCGCGCTGCCGGTCCGCGGTCCTGCGGACCTGACGGCGCATCTGCTGGAGGTACTTGAGGTAGTCGCGGCGCTCGTCCGCGGTCCCCGCACTGCCGCCCTTGCGGGCCTTGACGATCTGAGCCACCGCCATACCGGCGGTGGAGGCGACCATCAGGACACCCATCATCTTCATCGGCCCCTGGCCGCCGAAGAGGAAGGCCGCCGAACCGCCCATGCCGAGCAGCGGCAGCAGGGACATCATCCAGTCCTCGCCACCGCCTCGCGGCAACTCGGGCGGAGGCACCAGCTCCACCGGCTCGTCCGGCACCGGGGGCGGATATGCCCGAGCCGGACGCTTGACCGTAATCACACTCACTGGCATCAACCCTCACGCAACTGGGATACGTACGGGATGAGGGCGCCCCGTGTGATGACGCCGCCCCCGCTCCGCCGATCGCAGGCACTCACGGGTCGCGCGTCTCGCCCCCGTACGCCTCGCGCAGGGGCCGATCCTACTGGTCGGCCCTGTTCGGTTCGAGCACGGGGGCGCCCGCATCCGGACCGTTACCGTTCGACCGGCCGGAGGATCGGCAGGAAGGGGTCAAACCGGTCAAGGCGGGGCCCGACCAGCCCGGTTGACGCCATATCACCTTCACTTCTCGCACACGGCGGCCGCCGGGCGCCGGGTCACGGCTTGACGGCCCGTCCGGGACCCGGTAGCGCTCCGTGCCCCATCTGGCGGTAGGGTGTCGCCGCGCCAACTCTTGGTCGGATCGCCCTCATTGAAGAAGACGGGGGAGCGTTCCGGTCTGCCAAGGGCGTCAAGCTGACCAACGGACACAGCAACAGGGGGAAGCGCCGGTGAGCTCAAACGCTACGACCGGATTCTGCCGGGTCACCGTCGTGGCACCGGACAGCCGGATCGACGTCGCACTACCGGAGGATGTGCCGCTCGCGGACATCTACCCCGAGGTACTGCGCCTCTCCGGCCAGACCCAGGTGGACGGCGCACCGACCGGATTCCACCTGGTCCGCCGGGACGGCACCGTGCTGGACAGCGGACTGCCGCTGGCCGCCCAGCAGATCCGGGACGGCGACCTGCTCAGCCTGCGTCCGTTCGCCGAGTCGCTGCCGCCGGCCGTCTACGACGACGTGGCCGACGCGATCGCCAGCGCGGTCGCCGCCGACCGCCGGTTCTGGGGCCCGGAACTGATGCGCGCCTTCGGTCTGGTCGGCGCGGGGGTGCTGCTCGGCCTGCTCGGCTTCGCGCTCTGGTTCGCCGACCTGCGGCACGACATGAACGGCCTGCCCGGCATCCTGTCCGGTGTGATCGCGGTCGTGCTGGTCGCCTTCGCCGGTGTCCGGGCCCGGGTCTACCAGGACCACGACGCGGCCCTCGCGCTCGGCCTCGGCTCGCTGCCGCACGCCCTGATCGCCGGGTCCGGCATCATCGCGGTCTCCACCGTGGGCGACGGCCCCGGCCGGGTCCAGCTGCTGGTCGGCTGCGTCGCCATGCTGGTGGTCTCGGTGCTGCTGGTCGGCCTGCTGCCGGAGAAGGACTCGGTCTTCGTGGCCTCCGCCTTCCTGGCCGTCGCGGGCACCCTGGCCTCGTTCGCCGCCGTGCTGATGTCCGACACCTCGGCCACCGACATCGCGGCCGTCACCGCCGTGGCCGCGGTCGCCGCGATCGGCTTCCTGCCCTCCCTCTCGGCCCGCTTCGCCCGTCTCCCGGTCGGCTTCAACGCCCCCGGCCAGACCAGCACCCGCAGCGCCGGCTACGCCGAGGAGGCCAGCCGTTCGGAGGCCGTCCAGTACGAGCGGATCGCCCACCAAGCCCGCCGCGGCCACGAGGTGCTGGTCGGACTGGTCGGCGGCTGCGCCGCGGTGCTGGTCGGCTCCTGCGCCGTGCTCGGCTTCAGCGACCGGACCTGGGCCGAGCTGCTGGCCCTCGCGGTCGGCATGACGACCATGCTGCGGGCCCGGCTGTTCCGCTACACCGGTCAGGTCTTCGCACTCACCATCGCCGGCCTGGCCGGCCTGGCGCTGCTGGTGATCGGCCTCTCGCTGCACACTCCGCACTTCATCCTGACCGCCACCAGCGACACCGCGGTGGACCTGCGGACGGTCTGGCTGGCCGCCTCGATCGCGGCCGGCGCGGCCATCCTGACCGGCATCGCGCTGGTCGTCCCGAAGTCCGGGGTGTCCCCGTTCTGGGGCCGCATCCTGGACATGATCGACAGCCTGATGCTGATCGCGCTGGTCCCGCTCACGCTGGCCGTCCTCGACATCTACGGCCTGGTGCGCGGCGCCACCAGCTGATCCCGGAACACCTCACACGGCGCCCGCCGTCACCCCGCGGAATGGGGGGACGGCGGGCGCTGGTACTCTTGGGCAGTCCGAGTTCAGTCAGATCCCTGTGCCGTCTACCAGGGTCACTCGGAAACCTTGAAGGAGATGCCGTGGCTCTCGCCGCTGACGTCAAGAAGCAGATCATCGCCGAGTTCGGCCAGAAGGAGGGCGACACCGGCTCCCCCGAGGTCCAGGTCGCCATGCTCTCCCGCCGGATCTCGGACCTGACCGAGCACCTCAAGTTCCACAAGCACGACCACCACTCGCGTCGTGGCCTGCTGATCCTGGTCGGCCAGCGCCGCCGGCTGCTCCAGTACCTGGCCAAGAAGGACATCGAGCGCTTCCGTACCCTGGTGGACCGCCTCGGCATCCGCCGCGGTGCCGCCGGTGGCGCCCGCTAAGACCGCCGCGTCAGGGGCGGCTCCCCGTCACCGGGGAGCCGCCCCTCGCTGCATTGTCCTGCTCGGTCCGCCGCACCACACGCGTGGTAATGGCAGGCTGAGTAGGGTGTGAATTTGTAAGGTGAGGGGCATGCCCGGTCATGACGCCGACAGCGAGTCGGCCGAACCGTGGCAGCAGAGACATCACCGAGCGGGCCGAAGGCTTCAAACGGAAGCCGCCCGCGTCCCAAGGAGCGTCCACACGCGACCGCCGACCAGGCAGCCGAGAGGCGCCGGTCCTCGGTAGTGGCCGTCGGGAGTCCCCAATCGGGGGACAGCCCGGAGGCTTCGATCGAAGACCGGCCCGAACTGCCCAGGGCCCGCCGGAAGGCAAGCGCAGGGGCGCTCCTCGGGAAACGTACGAAAGAGGAGATCTTCCAGGTGGAAGAGAACGTGTTCTACGCCGAGGCCGTCATCGACAACGGCAGCTTCGGTACCCGTACCATCCGTTTCGAGACCGGCCGGCTGGCCCGTCAGGCCGCCGGCTCGGCCGTGGCCTACCTGGACGACGACACCATGGTGCTGTCGGCCACCAGCGCCTCCAAGCAGCCGAAGGAGCACTTCGACTTCTTCCCGCTGACGGTCGACGTCGAGGAGCGGATGTACGCCGCGGGCCGCATCCCCGGCTCGTTCTTCCGTCGTGAGGGCCGGCCGTCCGAGGACGCCATCCTCACCTGCCGTCTGATCGACCGCCCGCTGCGCCCGTCCTTCGTCAAGGGCCTGCGCAACGAGATCCAGGTCGTCTGCACGATCATGGCGCTCAACCCCGACCACCTGTACGACGTGGTGGCCATCAACGCCGCCTCGGCGTCCACCCAGCTGGCCGGCCTGCCGTTCTCCGGCCCGATCGGCGGCGTCCGCGTCGCGCTGATCAAGGGTCAGTGGGTGGCCTTCCCGACCCACACCGAGCTCGAGGACGCCGTCTTCGACATGGTCGTGGCCGGCCGCGCGCTGCCCGACGGTGACGTCGCGATCATGATGGTCGAGGCCGAGGCCACCGCGAAGACCATCAAGCTGGTCGCCGACGGCGCCGAGGCCCCGACCGAGGAGATCGTCGCCGCCGGTCTCGAGGCCGCCAAGCCGTTCATCAAGGTGCTCTGCGCCGCCCAGTCGAAGCTGGCCGCCCAGGCTGCCAAGCCGACCGGTGAGTTCCCGGTCTTCCTGGACTACCAGGACGACGTGCTGGCCGCCCTCTCGGACGCCGTCAAGAGCGACCTGGCGAAGGCCCTCACCATCCCGGGCAAGGTCGAGCGCAACAACGAGATCGACCGCATCAAGGCCGTCGCGGCCGACAAGCTGCTCCCGAAGTTCGAGGGCCGCGAGAAGGAGATCAGCGCCGCGTACAACGCGCTGACCAAGAAGATCGTCCGCGAGCGCGTCATCACCGACAAGGTGCGCATCGACGGCCGTGGCGTCACGGATATCCGTACGCTGGCCGCCGAGGTCGAGGCGATCCCGCGCGTGCACGGCTCGGCGCTGTTCGAGCGTGGCGAGACCCAGATCCTGGGCGTCACCACCCTCAACATGCTCCGGATGGAGCAGCAGCTCGACACGCTCTCCCCGGAGACGCGTCGCCGCTACATGCACAACTACAACTTCCCGCCGTACTCGGTCGGCGAGACCGGCCGCGTCGGTTCGCCGAAGCGCCGCGAGATCGGTCACGGCGCGCTGGCCGAGCGGGCGATCCTGCCCGTGCTGCCGACCCGCGAGGAGTTCCCCTACGCGATCCGCCAGGTCTCCGAGGCGCTGAGCTCCAACGGCTCCACCTCGATGGGCTCGGTCTGCGCCTCGACCATGTCGCTGCTGAACGCCGGTGTGCCGCTCAAGGCCGCCGTCGCCGGTATCGCGATGGGCCTGATCTCGCAGGAGATCGACGGCGAGACGCACTACGTCACGCTGACCGACATCCTCGGTGCCGAGGACGCGTTCGGTGACATGGACTTCAAGGTCGCCGGTACCCGCAACTTCATCACCGCGCTGCAGCTCGACACCAAGCTGAACGGCATCCCGGCCTCGGTGCTGGCCGCCGCGCTGAAGCAGGCCAAGGACGCGCGTCTGCACATCCTGGACGTGATGAACGAGGCGATCGACACTCCGGACGAGATGTCGCCGAACGCCCCGCGCATCATCACCATCAAGATCCCGGTGGACAAGATCGGTGAGGTCATCGGCCCGAAGGGCAAGATGATCAACCAGATCCAGGAGGACACCGGCGCGGACATCACCATCGAGGACGACGGCACCATCTACATCGGTGCGGTCGACGGTCCCTCGGCGGAGGCTGCCCGTACGACGATCAACCAGATCGCCAACCCGACCATGCCGGAGGTCGGCGAGCGCTACCTGGGCACCGTGGTGAAGACCACGACGTTCGGCGCGTTCGTTTCGCTCATGCCGGGCAAGGACGGCCTGCTGCACATCTCGCAGATCCGCAAGCTCGCCGGTGGCAAGCGCGTGGAGAACGTCGAGGACGTGCTGGCCGTCGGTGCCAAGGTCCAGGTCGAGATCGCCGAGATCGACCCGCGCGGCAAGCTCTCGCTGATCCCGGTCGTCGAGGGCGAGGACGGCGTCGAGGACGCCGCTCCGGCCTCCGAGTGACGCACCGTTAGTACCCCGCGGCCCGCGCACTCCCCGGAGTGCGCGGGCCGCACCCTGTTCTCCCTGTGATTCTTGAAGTTCTGGAAGGAAGGCCCGTGGCTCAGGCCTCCGCGGCGCAGCAGCGCCCCGGCTCAACCCGGACCCTGCTCAAGGGCGTCGACGGGGCCGGCACGGTACGCCGTACCGTCCTGCCCGGCGGTCTGCGGGTCGTCACCGAGACCCTCCCGACGGTCCGTTCCGCGACCTTCGGCATCTGGGTCGGCGTCGGCTCCCGGGACGAGACCCCGGCGCTGAACGGCGCCACGCACTACCTGGAGCACCTGCTCTTCAAGGGCACCGCCCGGCGCAACGCCCTGGAGATCTCGGCCGCGCTGGACGCGGTCGGCGGTGAGATGAACGCTTTCACCGCCAAGGAGAACACCTGCTACTACGCGCGGGTGCTCGACACCGACCTGCCGCTGGCCATCGACGTGGTCTGCGACATGCTCACCGGCTCGCTGATCCGCCCCGAGGACGTGGAGGCCGAGCGCGGCGTCATCCTCGAGGAGATGGCGATGGCCGAGGACGACCCGGGCGACGTGGTGCACGACCTGTTCGCCAAGGTGATCTACGGCGACTCGCCGCTCGGCCGCCCGATCCTGGGCACCCAGGAGACCGTCACCGGCCTGACCCGGGATCAGATCGCGGGCTTCTTCCACCGCCGGTACAAGCCCGAGCAGCTGGTCGTCGCGGCAGCGGGGAACCTGGACCACGCCCGGGTGGTCAAGATGGTCCAGAAGGCCTTCGCGCCGGTGCTGGAGAAGTCGAAGGGCCACCCCGCCGAGGTCCGCAAGGGCGTCCGCGCGGTCCGTACGGCCGGCCGGGTCGAGGTGCTCAACCGCTCCACCGAGCAGGCCCACCTGGTGCTCGGCGTCCCCGGCGTGCCGCGGCACGACGAACGCCGCTGGGCGCTCGGCGTGCTGAACGCCGCGCTCGGCGGCGGGATGAGCTCCCGGCTGTTCCAGGAGGTCAGGGAGAAGCGCGGGCTGGCCTACTCGGTCTACTCGTACTCCTCCTCCTACGCCGACAGCGGCCTGTTCGGCATCTACGCCGGCTGCCAGCCCAAGCGGGTCGAGCAGGTGCTCGACATCTGCCGCGAGGAGCTCGCCAAGGTGGTCGCCGACGGCATCACCGAGGAGGAGCTGACCCGGGCGATCGGGCAGATCTCCGGCTCCACCGTGCTCGGCATGGAGGACACCGGCTCGCTGATGAACCGGATCGGCAAGGCCGAACTCAGCTACGGCCACCACCTGTCGGTGGACGAGATGCTGGAGAAGATCGCCTCGGTCACCCTGGCCGACGTGCACGCGGTGGCCAGGGACGTGCTCGGCGCGCACAAGCCGTCGCTCGCGCTGATCGGCCCGATCACCAAGAAGCGGGCCGACGCGCTCGCGGACCTTTTGGCCTGAGAGGACTACTGAGATGTCGTTGCCCGTCGCCGTGATCGGCGCCACCGGCCGGATCGGGTCCGAGGCGGTCAAGGCCGTCTCGGCCGCCGCCGACCTGGAGCTGACCGCCACCCTGAACCGGAACTCCTCACTGGAGGAGCTGAAGGGCACCCGGGTCGCGGTCGAACTCACCCACCCCGACGCGGTGATGGCCAACCTGGAGTACTGCGTCCGCAACGGCATCCACGTGGTCACCGGCACCACCGGCTGGACCGAGGAGCGGCTCGCCACCCTGCGCGGCTGGCTCGCTTCCTCGCCGGGCGTGGGCGTGCTGATCGCGCCGAACTTCTCGATCGGCGCCGTGCTCTCGATGAAGTTCGCCCAGCAGGCCGCGAAGTACTTCGAGACCGTCGAGGTCGTCGAACTGCACCACAACAACAAGGCGGACGCCCCCAGCGGCACCGCCGCCCGCACCGCCCAGCTGATCGCCGCCGCCCGCGACGCGGCCGGCCTGCCCCGGCAGAGCGACCCGACCACGCACGGCCTGCCCGGCGCCCGCGGCGCCGACGTGGACGGCGTGCCGGTGCACTCGGTCCGGCTGCGCGGCCTGCTGGCGCACCAGGAGGTGCTGCTCGGCGACACCGGCGAGACCCTGACGATCCGTCACGACTCGCTGCACCACAGCTGCTTCATGCCGGGCATCCTGCTCGGCGTCCGCAAGGTGGTCGAGACCCCGGGGCTGACCTTCGGCCTCGAACACTTCCTGGACCTCTGAGATGACCTCCCGTACCGGCTTCTTCCTGCTCTCGGCCGCCCTGCTGCTGGTCTCGGTGATCTGCGTCGGCGAGGGCGTCCAGCTGATCGCCACCGGCAAGCCGCTCGGCATCGGCCTGGGGGTCTGCGCCTTCGTCATCCCCGGCGTCGGCGTCTGGTTCCTCCGGCAGACCGTGCGCTTCGGCCGGGCCAGCGAGCAGCTGGCCCGCGAACTGGAGGCCGAGGGCGGCCTGCCGGTGGACGAGCTGCGCCGCACCAACGGGGGCAGGATCGACCGCGCCTCGGCCGACCAGGTCTTCGCCCGCCGGCAGGCCGAGGCCGAACAGAGCCCGGGGGACTGGCGGGTGTACTTCCGCCTCGCCGTGGCGTACGCCGACGCCGGTGACACGCCGCGGGCCCGAAAGACCATGCAGCACGCCATCAAGCTGCACGGCAGCACCGACGCAAGGAGCAACGCGTGAGCGACGCAGCAGGACCTGTCTTCCGCAGTGACGTGACCGTCGAGCTGGTCCGCAGCGCGGCCCAGGACTCGGACGTGATCTGGGCCGCCCGGGTCTCCACCGCGGGCGAGCAGTCCCTGGAGGCGCTCCAGCAGGACCCGGAGAAGTCCGCCGGTCTGATCAACTACCTGATGCGCGACCGGCACGGCACCCCGTTCGAGCACAACTCGATGACCTTCTTCATCAGCGCGCCGATCTTCGTGTTCCGCGAGTTCCACCGGCACCGCAGCGGCTGGTCCTACAACGAGGAGTCCGGCCGCTACCGCAACCTGCAGCCGGTCTTCTACGTGCCCGGCGAGGACCGCAAGCTGGTCCAGCAGGGCCGCCCCGGCCGCTACGAGTTCGTCGACGGCACCCCGGAGCAGGCCAAGGTCACCGCCGAGGCGATGGAGGCGTCCTACCTGGCCTCCTACACCGCGTACCAGGAGATGCTGGACGCCGGTGTCGCCCGCGAGGTGGCCCGGGCCGTGCTGCCGGTCGGCCTGTTCTCCTCGATGTACGCGACCTGCAACGCGCGCTCGCTGATGCACTTCCTCTCGCTGCGGACCAAGAAGGAGAACGCCACCGTGCCGTCCTTCCCGCAGCGCGAGATCGAGATGGTCGCCGAGGCGATGGAGGCGGAGTGGGCCAAGCTCATGCCGCTCACCCATGCGGCTTTCGAGAAGCACGGCCGAGTAGCCCCCTGACCTGGCCCGACGGGCATTTGAGTGGCCTGTTCGGCACGCCTGGATTGCGACCCCCCGGGGCGCTCCCTAGGCTCAGGTCACGGATTCCGGTGCTGCTTGAACCCCCGAGCATGCAGCACCGGAATCCCATGTCGGAAGAGCTGACGGCAGCTCGGCGACCCCTCTCACCTGTCCGAACCCTGGACCGGCCTGGGTACCCCCCGGCCGCCTACGAGTAGTTTTGGACGCATGGCTCCGACCTCCACCTCCCAGACGCCCTTCGGCCGGGTCCTGACCGCGATGGTCACCCCGTTCACCGCCGACGGCGGCCTCGACCTCGACGGCGCCCAGCGCCTCGCCACCCACCTCGTGGACTCCGGCAACGACGGCCTGGTGCTGAACGGCACCACCGGCGAGTCCCCGACCACCAGCGACGCCGAGAAGGCCCAGCTGGTCCGCGCGGTGGTGGAGGCGGTAGGGGACCGCGCGCACATCGTCGCCGGGGTCGGCACCAACGACACCCACCACAGCGTCGAGCTGGCCCGGCAGGCCGAGGCCGCCGGAGCCCACGGCCTGCTGGTGGTCACGCCGTACTACAGCAAGCCCCCGCAGGAGGGCCTGTACCGGCACAGCGTCACCATCGCGGACGCCACCGAGCTCCCGGTGATGCTCTACGACATCCCCGGCCGCAGCGGCGTCGCGCTCGCCACCGAGACCCTGGTCCGGCTCGGCGAGCACCCGCGGATCGTCGCCAACAAGGACGCCAAGGGCGACCTCGGCGCGGCCTCCTGGGCGATCGCCCGCAGCGGCCTGGCCTGGTACTCCGGCGACGACATCCTCAACCTGCCGCTGCTGTCGGTCGGTGCGGTCGGCGTGGTCAGCGTGGTCGGCCACCTGGTCGCCGCCGAGCTGCGGGCCCTGCTCGACGCCTACCAGGCGGGCGACGTGGCCAAGGCCACCGCGATCCACCAGGGTCTGCTGCCGGTGTTCAGCGGTATGTTCCGGACCCAGGGCGTGATCCTCACCAAGGCCGCGCTGACCCTCCAGGGCCACCCGGCCGGACCGCTCCGGCTGCCGCTGGTCTCCGCCACGCCGGAGGAGATCGCCCAACTGAGGGAGGATCTCGCCGCCGGCGGGGTACACCTGTAGGAAGACAAGACGTGCGTGCCCCCGGCTCGCCGGACCTCCCGAGGTCTGCCGCTGAACCGGAACGACGGCACGAAGCACCAAGACCTGGCAAGTAGGAAACCATCGAGCACGTACGCCATATGTCCCCAGGGCGCGAACCCCTCGGCATATGGCGTGCGTCGTAAGGAGAGTCTTTTGAGTCACCCGCACCCCGAACTCGGCGCAGCCCCCGCTCTCAAGCCGGGCGCCGTACGCATCACCCCGCTCGGCGGGCTCGGCGAGATCGGTCGCAACATGACCGTCCTCGAGCACGCCGGCCGCCTGCTCATCATCGACTGCGGCGTGCTGTTCCCCGAGGACGAGCAGCCCGGCATCGACCTGATCCTGCCGGACTTCTCGTCCATCCGGGACCGGCTCGACAAGATCGACGGCATCGTCCTGACGCACGGTCACGAGGACCACATCGGGGCCGTCCCGTACCTGCTCCGGGAGAACCCGGACATCCCGCTGATCGGCTCCAAGCTGACCCTCGCGCTGATCGAGGCCAAGCTCGCCGAGCACCGGATCCGGCCGTACGTGCTGGAGGTCAAGGAGGGCGAGCGCGAGCGCATCGGCCCCTTCGACTGCGAGTTCATCGCGGTCAACCACTCCATCCCGGACGCCCTCGCGGTCGCCGTCCGCACCTCGGGCGGCATGGTCGTCGCCACCGGTGACTTCAAGATGGACCAGCTCCCGCTGGACGGCCGGCTGACCGACCTCCCCGCCTTCGCCAAGCTGGCCGAGGAGGGCATCGACCTGCTGCTGGTGGACTCCACCAACGCCGAGGTCCCCGGCTTCATCCCGCACGAGCGGGACATCTCCGCCGCGCTGCGCACCGTCTTCTCCAACGCGGACAAGCGCATCATCGTGGCCTCCTTCGCCAGCCACGTGCACCGCATCCAGCAGGTGCTGGACGCCGCGCACGAGCACAAGCGCAAGGTCGCCTTCGTCGGCCGCTCGATGGTCCGCAACATGGGCATCGCCCGTGACCTCGGCTACCTCAAGGTGCCGGGCAACATGATCGTCGACGTCAAGACCCTGGACGACCTGCCGGACAAGGACGTCGTCCTGGTCTGCACCGGTTCGCAGGGCGAGCCGATGGCCGCGCTGTCCCGGATGGCCAACCGCGACCACCAGATCCGGATCGTCGAGGGCGACACGGTCATCATGGCCTCGTCGCTGATCCCCGGTAACGAGACCGCGATCTACCGCGTCATCAACGGCCTGACCCGCTGGGGCGCCAACGTCGTCCACAAGGGCAACGCCAAGGTGCACGTCTCGGGCCACGCCTCGGCCGGCGAGCTGCTGTACTTCTTCAACATCTGCAAGCCGAAGAACCTGATGCCGGTGCACGGCGAGTGGCGCCACCTGCGGGCCTGCGCCGACCTCGGCATCAAGACCGGCATCCCGAAGAACCGCACGGTCATCGCCGAGGACGGCGTCGTCGTCGACCTGGAGAAGGGCGTCGCGAAGATCGTCGGCAAGGTCCAGGCCGGCTACGTGTACGTCGACGGCTCGTCCGTTGGCGACATCACCGAGCCCACCCTGAAGGACCGCCGGATCCTCGGCGAGGAGGGCTTCATCTCGGTCTTCGTGGTGGTCGACTCCACCAGCGGCAAGATCGTGAGCGGCCCGAGCATCCAGGCCCGCGGCTCCGGCATCGACGACGGTGCCTTCGGCCCCGTGGTGGCCAAGCTCCAGGAGGCCCTGGACCGCTCGGCGAGCGACGGTGTCCTGGAGGTCCGGCAGATCCAGCAGCTGGTCCGCCGGACCATCGGCAAGTGGGTGGCGGACAACTACCGCCGCCGGCCGATGATCCTCCCGGTCGTGGTCGAGGTCTGATTTGACTTGGGGCAACCCGGTGCGTAATGTTCTCCGGGTTGCCCCAAGCGGCTGCCGAAACTTCTCCGAGTGAATTCGGGAAGGGAAAGTGGCCCGAGAAACTCTGATAGAGTTCGGGAGCGCCGAAAGGCAAAAAGCCGAAAGATGAAATGAAACTCCGGAAAACGGAGCGGAGAACATCTGATAAGCTTGAAACACGAAAGAACGAAACGCCCGGAGGGTCCGCCTGATAAGCGGCTCGAAGGAAGTGTCCGTTCCTTGAGAACTCAACAGCGTGCCAAAAGTCAACGCCAGATATGTTGACATCCCCGGCCTCACCGTTTGGTGGGGTTGGAGATTCCTTTATGAAGTAAAACACTAGCGAGGACGCAGTGCGCGGGGCCGCCTATTCCGGTGGTTGCCGTGCCGCTCAACGCGAGTGGTTGCAGGATTACCTGCAGACATTCACGGAGAGTTTGATCCTGGCTCAGGACGAACGCTGGCGGCGTGCTTAACACATGCAAGTCGAACGATGAAGCTCTTCGGAGTGGATTAGTGGCGAACGGGTGAGTAACACGTGGGAAATCTGCCCTGCACTCTGGGACAAGCCTTGGAAACGAGGTCTAATACCGGATATGACCTTCCTCTGCATGGGGGTTGGTGGAAAGCTCCGGCGGTGCAGGATGATCCCGCGGCCTATCAGCTTGTTGGTGGGGTAATGGCCTACCAAGGCGACGACGGGTAGCCGGCCTGAGAGGGCGACCGGCCACACTGGGACTGAGACACGGCCCAGACTCCTACGGGAGGCAGCAGTGGGGAATATTGCACAATGGGCGAAAGCCTGATGCAGCGACGCCGCGTGAGGGATGACGGCCTTCGGGTTGTAAACCTCTTTCAGCAGGGAAGAAGCGCAAGTGACGGTACCTGCAGAAGAAGCACCGGCTAACTACGTGCCAGCAGCCGCGGTAATACGTAGGGTGCGAGCGTTGTCCGGAATTATTGGGCGTAAAGAGCTCGTAGGCGGCTTGTCGCGTCGGTTGTGAAAGCCCGGGGCTTAACCCCGGGTCTGCATTCGATACGGGCAGGCTTGAGTGTGGTAGGGGAGATCGGAATTCCTGGTGTAGCGGTGAAATGCGCAGATATCAGGAGGAACACCGGTGGCGAAGGCGGATCTCTGGGCCATTACTGACGCTGAGGAGCGAAAGCGTGGGGAGCGAACAGGATTAGATACCCTGGTAGTCCACGCCGTAAACGTTGGGAACTAGGTGTTGGCGACATTCCACGTCGTCGGTGCCGCAGCTAACGCATTAAGTTCCCCGCCTGGGGAGTACGGCCGCAAGGCTAAAACTCAAAGGAATTGACGGGGGCCCGCACAAGCAGCGGAGCATGTGGCTTAATTCGACGCAACGCGAAGAACCTTACCAAGGCTTGACATATACCGGAAACGGCTAGAGATAGTCGCCCCCTTGTGGTCGGTATACAGGTGGTGCATGGTTGTCGTCAGCTCGTGTCGTGAGATGTTGGGTTAAGTCCCGCAACGAGCGCAACCCTTGTTCTGTGTTGCCAGCATGCCTTTCGGGGTGATGGGGACTCACAGGAGACTGCCGGGGTCAACTCGGAGGAAGGTGGGGACGACGTCAAATCATCATGCCCCTTATGTCTTGGGCTGCACACGTGCTACAATGGTCGGTACAAAGGGCTGCGATGCCGCGAGGCGGAGCGAATCCCAAAAAGCCGGCCTCAGTTCGGATTGGGGTCTGCAACTCGACCCCATGAAGTTGGAGTTGCTAGTAATCGCAGATCAGCATGCTGCGGTGAATACGTTCCCGGGCCTTGTACACACCGCCCGTCACGTCACGAAAGTCGGTAACACCCGAAGCCGGTGGCCTAACCCGTAAGGGGAGGAGCCGTCGAAGGTGGGACCAGCGATTGGGACGAAGTCGTAACAAGGTAGCCGTACCGGAAGGTGCGGCTGGATCACCTCCTTTCTAAGGAGCACATAGCCGGATGTGAGCGAATGTCTCACACGGTTGCTCATGGGTGGAACGTTGACTATTCGGCACACACAGACGCGTCTCTTAGTACTGCTTCGGCGTGGAAAAGGGTCTGGGTTTGGGTGTGTCGGGCACGTTGTTGGGTCCTGAGGGAACGGCCGTATGGTCGTTGCTTCAGTGCCGGTCCTACTTGAGTGGTGCGTCAAAGCGCTGCGAGGGTGGGTGTCTGGTCGTTGTTTGAGAACTGCACAGTGGACGCGAGCATCTGTGGCCAAGTTTTTAAGGGCGCACGGTGGATGCCTTGGCACTAGGAACCGATGAAGGACGTGGGAGGCCACGATAGTCCCCGGGGAGCCGTCAACCAGGCTTTGATCCGGGGGTTTCCGAATGGGGAAACCCGGCAGTCGTCATGGGCTGTCACCCGCACCTGAACACATAGGGTGTGTGGAGGGAACGAGGGGAAGTGAAACATCTCAGTACCCTCAGGAAGAGAAAACAACCGTGATTCCGGGAGTAGTGGCGAGCGAAACCGGATGAGGCTAAACCGTTTTGGTGTGAGACCCGGCAGGGGTTGCCAGAGCGGGGTCGTGGGAAAGTTCTTGATTGGTCTGCCGGCCGGTCGGTGAGTCAGAAACCGTATGGATAGTCGAAGGACATGCGAAAGGTCCGGCGTAGAGGGTAAGACCCCCGTAGACGAAATCTGTGCGGCTCACTTGAGCTTCTCCCAAGTAGCACGGAGCCCGAGAAATTCCGTGTGAATCTGGCGGGACCACCCGCTAAGCCTAAATATTCCCTAGTGACCGATAGCGGATAGTACCGTGAGGGAATGGTGAAAAGTACCGCGGGAGCGGAGTGAAATAGTACCTGAAACCGTGTGCCTACAAGCCGTGGGAGCGTCGGATGCGCAGCTTGCTGTGTGTCTCGTGACTGCGTGCCTTTTGAAGAATGAGCCTGCGAGTTTGCGGTGTGTAGCGAGGTTAACCCGTGTGGGGTAGCCGTAGCGAAAGCGAGTCCGAATAGGGCGTCTGAGTTGCATGCCCAAGACCCGAAGCGGAGTGATCTAGCCATGGGCAGGTTGAAGCGGAGGTAAGACTTCGTGGAGGACCGAACCCACCAGGGTTGAAAACCTGGGGGATGACCTGTGGTTAGGGGTGAAAGGCCAATCAAACTCCGTGATAGCTGGTTCTCCCCGAAATGCATTTAGGTGCAGCGTCACGTGTTTCTTGCCGGAGGTAGAGCACTGGATAGGCGATGGGCCTCACCGGGTTACTGACCTTAGCCAAACTCCGAATGCCGGTAAGTGAGAGCGTGGCAGTGAGACTGTGGGGGATAAGCTCCATGGTCGAGAGGGAAACAGCCCAGAACACCGACTAAGGTCCCTAAGCGTGTGCTAAGTGGGAAAGGATGTGGAGTCGCAGAGACAACCAGGAGGTTGGCTTAGAAGCAGCCACCCTTGAAAGAGTGCGTAATAGCTCACTGGTCAAGTGATTCCGCGCCGACAATGTAGCGGGGCTCAAGTACACCACCGAAGTCGTGTCATTGCAGCTATAGGGCCAACGCCCGCTGTGATGGGTAGGGGAGCGTCGTGTGCCGGGTGAAGCAGCGGAGGAATCCAGTTGTGGACGGTTCACGAGTGAGAATGCAGGCATGAGTAGCGATACAAGAGTGGGAAACTCTTGCGCCGATTGACCAAGGGTTCCTGGGTCAAGCTGATCTGCCCAGGGTAAGTCGGGACCTAAGGCGAGGCCGACAGGCGTAGTCGATGGACAACGGGTTGATATTCCCGTACCCGCTTTGAAGCGCCAACGTCGAACCTCTGAATGCTAAAGCCGCGAAGCCGGCCCGGAGTCTTCGGACAATGGGACGTGGTGGAGCCGCTGAACCAACAGGGTAGTAGGTGAGCGATGGGGTGACGCAGGAAGGTAGTCCAGCCCGGGCGGTGGTTGTCCCGGGGTAAGGGTGTAGGCCGAGTGATAGGCAAATCCGTCACTCATTAAGGCTGAGACCTGATGCCGAGCCGATTGTGGTGAAGTGGATGATCCTATGCTGTCGAGAAAAGCCTCTAGCGAGTTTCATGGCGGCCCGTACCCCAAACCGACTCAGGTGGTCAGGTAGAGAATACCGAGGCGTTCGGGTGAACTATGGTTAAGGAACTCGGCAAAATGCCCCCGTAACTTCGGGAGAAGGGGGGCCGGAACTGGTGATGAGTCTTGCACTCTGAGCTGGGGCCGGCCGCAGAGACCAGCGAGAAGCGACTGTTTACTAAAAACACAGGTCCGTGCGAAGCCGTAAGGCGATGTATACGGACTGACGCCTGCCCGGTGCTGGAACGTTAAGGGGACCGGTTAGTCATGATTCGTCATGGCGAAGCTGAGAACTTAAGCGCCAGTAAACGGCGGTGGTAACTATAACCATCCTAAGGTAGCGAAATTCCTTGTCGGGTAAGTTCCGACCTGCACGAATGGCGTAACGACTTCTCGACTGTCTCAACCATAGGCCCGGTGAAATTGCATTACGAGTAAAGATGCTCGTTTCGCGCAGCAGGACGGAAAGACCCCGGGACCTTTACTATAGCTTGATATTGGTGTTCGGTTCGGCTTGTGTAGGATAGGTGGGAGACTTTGAAGCAGCAACGCCAGTTGTTGTGGAGTCGTCGTTGAAATACCACTCTGGTCGTGCTGGATGTCTAACCTGGGTCCGTGATCCGGATCAGGGACAGTGTCTGGTGGGTAGTTTAACTGGGGCGGTTGCCTCCTAAAGAGTAACGGAGGCGCCCAAAGGTTCCCTCAGCCTGGTTGGCAATCAGGTGTTGAGTGTAAGTGCACAAGGGAGCTTGACTGTGAGACCGACGGGTCGAGCAGGGACGAAAGTCGGGACTAGTGATCCGGCGGTGGCTTGTGGAAGCGCCGTCGCTCAACGGATAAAAGGTACCCCGGGGATAACAGGCTGATCTTCCCCAAGAGTCCATATCGACGGGATGGTTTGGCACCTCGATGTCGGCTCGTCGCATCCTGGGGCTGGAGTAGGTCCCAAGGGTTGGGCTGTTCGCCCATTAAAGCGGTACGCGAGCTGGGTTTAGAACGTCGTGAGACAGTTCGGTCCCTATCCGCTGTGCGCGTAGGAATATTGAGAAGGGCTGTCCCTAGTACGAGAGGACCGGGACGGACGAACCTCTGGTGTGCCAGTTGTTCTGCCAAGGGCATGGCTGGTTGGCTACGTTCGGGAGGGATAACCGCTGAAAGCATCTAAGCGGGAAGCCTGCTTCGAGATGAATATTCCCACCTCCTTGAGAGGGTAAGGCTCCCAGTAGACGACTGGGTTGATAGGCCGGATGTGGAAGCCCTGTAAGGGGTGGAGCTGACCGGTACTAATAGGCCGAGGGCTTGTCCTCAGTTGCTCGCGTCCACTGTGTTGTTCTGAAACAACGACCCCACACCGTTTGGTCACGGGTGTGGTGCGGTCATACAGTTTCATAGTGTTTCGGTGGTCATAGCGTGAGGGAAACGCCCGGTTACATTCCGAACCCGGAAGCTAAGCCTCATAGCGCCGATGGTACTGCAGGGGGGACCCTGTGGGAGAGTAGGACGCCGCCGAACAATCATTCCAAAGAAGCCCCCTCCCATTCGGGAGGGGGCTTCTTTGCGTTAATCTTCGCGAATGCAGAACCTGACCCTGACCTGGCAGACGGCCGGCGGTACCGCCGTTGCCCTGCTCGGCGCCGCGTACGCGGCCAAGCGGGTGGCCCGGCCGGGAGTGGCGGTGGTGTGCCGGGAGGCGGGGACGCTGCTGGCGCTCTTCACGCTCTGGCAGTTGGTCGGGCACCTCTCGGTGCTGAGCACGGACCACGCGCTCGACCGGGCGGACTGGATCCATCGCACCGAACTGGCCTGGGGGCTGCCCGACGAGGCGGCCCTGCAGCGGTCGGCGCGGGAGCATTCCTGGCTGATCTCCGCGGCCAACTACTACTACGCCGTGATGCACTTCGGGGTGATGCTCGTGCTGCTGGCATGGGTGTTCGTCCGGCACCGGGCGCGGTACGCGTGGCTGCGGAACACGGTGGTGCTGACCACGGCGGCCTGTCTGCTGATCCAGTTCCTCCCGGTGGCACCGCCGCGGATGCTGCCGGGGAACGGCTTCGTCGACGTGGCGGCGGAGTACGGCCAGTCGGTCTACGGCGGCGCGGTCGGTGGGGTGGTGGCGGACCAACTGTCCGCGATGCCGTCCGTGCACGTGGCCTGGTGCGTGATCGTCGCGGTCGCGGTGGCTGTCATCGCACGCGGCCCCTGGCGGTGGCTCGTGCTCCTGCACCCGGTGATCACCGTCTACGTGGTCGTGGTGACGGCCAACCACTTCTGGGCCGACGGCCTGGTGGCCGTGGGCCTGTTGCTGGTCGTCTACCTGGTCCAGCACGCGGCCTCCGGCTGGCGGCGTACGGAGCAGCCGGACGCCGAGCCCACCCCGGTCCGGGACCGGGCGGGCACGAGCAGCTGACCGGGTCAGTGCCCTCGGGGCCGGCCCAGCAGCGCGTCCACCTCGGCCTGGTAGAGCAGGGCGGGGTCGAACCCCATGCCGCCGAAGTGGCCGGTCAGTTCCAGTGAGAGTGCCCCGTGCAGCCTGGTCCAGGTGGTCAGGGCCAGGTGCAGCACCTGCGGCGGCGCGCTGTGGCCGCCGTCCCACGCACGGTGGGCTGCCAGGTGGGTGTCGAACGGGGTGTCGGCGGCGTCCGCCGGAATCGCCGCGCAGGCGTCCAGCAGCACCTGCATGATCTCGGCCGCGATCAGGGTGACGTCCGCCGGGGCGTGGTACCCGGGGATCGGCGTGCCGTAGATCAGGAAGTAGCGGTGCGGATCCGCCAGCCCCCAGTCGCGCAGTGCGTGGGCGACCACGCCGAGCTCGGGCCCGTCGGCGGCCGCGGCCTTGATGGTGTCCGCCAGGCTGCGGTAGGCGTCCGTGATCAGCTCGGTGATCAGCTCGTCCCGGCTGGCGAAGTACCGGTACAGCGCCGGGCCGCTCATGCCCAGCTGCTTGGCGATCGCGTTGAGCGACAGGGCGGACGAGCCGGCGGCGGCGATCTGCTCCCGGGCCCGTTCCTTGACCTCGGACCGGACCTGCTCGCGGTAGCGCTCGCGGGGGGTGCTCGTCTCGGTCCCGGCCATCGGCCACCCTAACGATAGAAGCTGACAACTTGGTGAGACCCTATCACTGAAGCTATTGACGACCCCCTCTAGCGACAGTTATAACTTGTAACGAAGCAAAGCAGCACTCACCAACGTGGAGGTCGTCATGCAGGTCGAGGAACTCGTCGAGGTCGTTCTGCCCGGCACGGTCGAGCCCGAGGGCTTCGAACTGCGCCGAGGTGCGGTGCCGGCGCCCGGAGCCGGGCAGGTGGTGGTGGCGATGGAGGCGACCGGTGTCTCGTTCGCCGAGCAGCAGATGCGCCGGGGCCGCTACTTCGACCAGCCCGCCTACCCGTTCGTCCCGGGCTACGACCTGGTCGGCACCGTGCTGACCACCGGCCCCGGGGTGCCCGTCGACCTGCGCGGCCGCCGGGTGGCGGCGCTGACCAAGGTCGGTGGCTGGGCCAGCCACGTGCTGGTGGACGCGGCCGACCTGGTCGACGTCCCGGACGGGGTGTCGGCGACGCAGGCCGAGGGTGCGGTGCTCAACGGTCTGACGGCATGGCAGATGCTGCACGGCAAGGCCCGGGTCCGGGCCGGGCAGACCGTGCTGGTGCACGGCGCGAACGGCGGGGTGGGTTCGCTGCTGGTCCAGCTCGCCGCCCTCGCCGGGGCCCGGGTGATCGGCACCGCCTCGGCCCGGCACCACGACGCCCTGCGGGCGATGGGGGTGACCCCGGTCGACTATCGGACCGAGGACGTCCCGGCCCGGGTGCGCGAGCTCGCCCCCGGCGGGGTGGACGCGGTCTTCGACCACATCGGCGGCCGCAGCGTGGTCGACTCCTGGGGTCTGCTTGCGCCGGGCGGCACGCTGGTCTCGTACGGCAGCGCCGCCACCCGGGACGACACCGGTTCCCGGTACTGGCCGGTGCTGAAGATCCTCGGCCGGATCTGGAGCTGGAACATCCTCCCCAACGGCCGGCACGCGTACTTCTACAACGTCTGGGCGGGCCGGGCGACCGGCCGGGCCGGCTTCCGGGCCCGGCTGCGGGCCGACCTCACGCAGGTCTTCGACGCGCTGCGGCGCGGTGAGCTGACCGCCCTGATCGCGGCCGAGCTGCCGCTGGCCCGGATCGCCGAGGCCGTCCGGCTGGCGGAGTCCGGCACGGTGGCGGGCAAGGTCGTGCTCACGCCGTAGGCGCCGGTGCCGTCAGGCGGTCTCCGGGGTGAGCCCGGCGCGGGTGGCCAGGAGGGCGGCCTGGACGCGGGTGTCGGCGCCGGTGCGGTCGAGGATGGTGTCGATGACCGTCTTGACCGAGTCGGGGCTGATGCCGAGGCGGAGGGCGATCTCCAGGTTGGGCATGCCGACGCCGAGCAGGGCGAGGGCCTCGCGCTCGGGTGGGGCGAGGGCGGCGATCCGGCGGGCGGCCTCGGTGCCGGGGTCCTCCGGGTCGGCGGGGTCGCCTTCGAGCATGCGTTTGACGACCAGTCCGGTGACGCCGGGGGAGAGCACGGCGTCTCCGGCGGCCGCGGCGCGTACGGCGCTGATCAGTTCGTGCGGGCCGTCGTCCTTGAGCAGGAAGCCGCTGGCGCCGGAGCGCAGCGCGCGGGTGACGTTCTCCTCCTCGCCGAAGGTGGTCAGCATGACGACGGCGGGCTTCGGGTCGAGCCGGATCAGCTGGTCGATCGCGGCCAGGCCGTCGAGGACGGGCATCCGGATGTCGACCAGGGCCACGTCGACCGGGGTGCGGGCGGCTTCGGCCACGGCTTCGGCGCCGTTGGCGGCCTCGGCGACCACCGCGATGTCCTCGGCGTGCTGGAGGACCAGCCGCAGACCGGCCCGGATGCCGGGCTCGTCGTCGGCCAGCAGGACCCGGATCGGGGTGGTCCGCTCAGCGCTGTCGTCGGTCATGCGCAGCTCCCGGTCGATCGGTGGTCAGGGCGCCAGGGGGGTGGTGAAACTGGAGATTTCGGTCAGAACGTCACTTTTGAAACAGTACCGGGTGACCTGCAGCCGGTCGCTCTCCGTGGTCCAGGTGGTGTACGGGTACAGGCAGCTGGTGCTGCCGCTGGGCCGGGCCGGTTCGCGGCCGGCGGCGGCGGAGCGGACGGGGGCGCTGTCGGGGCCGACCACCGAGGTGACCTGACTCATGGTCATGCCGGTGTGCACGGCGCTGACCGGCGGCGGGCCGTCGTACGGGCGGGTCTGCTGGACCAGGCCGAGGCCGAGCAGCAGGATCACCCCGAGCCCGGCCAGCCCGAGGGCGGCCGACACGGTGCTGGCGAGCTGGCGGCGGACCCGTCCGCCCGCCTCCGGCGGGAGGGCGAGCGGGGCGGGGCCCGCCCCCGTGGCCTGTTCGGCGCGGGTTCCGGCGGCGGGCGGGGCGGTGGGCAGGACGGCCCGGACCTCGAACTCGCCGCCCGGGACCGGGCCGACGATGAGCCGGCCGCCCAGGACCGCGACCCGCTCGCGCAGACCGTCGAGCCCGCGGCCGCTGCCCAGCCCGGTGGTGACGGTCGGCGGGATGGGGGGTGCGCCGTTGACCACCAGGACCTCGACGCTGCCGGGCAGCTGGGCCACCGTCACCTCGACGGCGGCGCCGACCGCGTACCGGTGCACGTTGGTGAGCGCCTCCCGGACCACCCGGTTGACGGCTCGTCTGACCTGCGGCCGGACTTCGGCCAGGTCCTCGCCCTGCCAGTCGAACGAGACCGGGACGCCCGCCGCGCGGGACTCCTCGACCAGGGCCAGGATGTCGGCCCTGGTCCCGGTGGCGTCGGTGAGCGCGTCCGTACCGGTGTCCCGGCCGAGCGGGCCGAGCACGCCGAGCACCTGGCGGAGCTCGTCCATCGCGTCCCGGCTGGCCTGCCGGAGCTGTTCGGCCTCACCGCTCAGCTGGGGGGCCTGGCGGTCGAGGGCGAGTTCCAGGCCGCCGGCGTGCAGGGAGATCAGGCTGAGGCGATGGCCGACCAGATCGTGCATCTCGGCGGCGATCCTGGACCGCTCCTGGATCCGGGACTCGCTCTCGGCGGAGCGTTTGGCCCGCTCGGCGGCCGCCGTGCGTTCGCGCAGGGCGCCGACCAGTTGGTCCTGCTGCCCGGCGGCGGTGCCGACCAGGCCGGGGATCAGCACCGCGACGACCGCCAGCACGCCGCCCTGGGCGAGGGCGTACTGCCAGCGCCCGCCCTGCCAGTAGTCCAGCCGGACTTCGCTGACCAGCAGCGGGATCAGCGCGGCGGTGACCAGCAGCAGGTCGCGCCGCCAGGCCCGGCCGGCCCGGCGGGAGGTGGTGTAGCTGACGATCGCGGTCAGCATCGCGGCGCTGGGCAGCACGCCGACCAGGACGGCCAGGCCGAGCAGCGCGGCGTCGGGGAACCGGTGCCGGGCCAGCGCGAGGGCGAGCGCCGTCGCGCCGAGGATCAGCAGGGTGCTGCGGTCGAAGGTGCCGGAGAGGCCGACGCTGCGCAGCGCCGCGTAGGTGACCAGCAACACCACGCCGCCGAGCGCCGCCTCCAGCAGCCAGCGTCCGGGCGCGGAAGTGGCCGGGCGGTCGGCGGGCAGCAACGGTACGAAGCGCATCTCCCGATTGTGCCGGAGCGGAATGCACTCTTCCGATTGGTCGCAACAGCCGATCGGATGACCCGGCTGTCGGCCGATCGCGGACTCCGGCGCGCGGCGGCCGCCGGAGGATGGCGGTAGGGCGACGGAGAGGGGTGACAGGCATGGGCAGCTGGCGGCCGCTGATCGGACTCGGGGCGTTGGTGCTGGCACTGGCGGCGTGCGGTGGACCGCAGACGCCGACGCAGGCGCCAACGTCGACGTCGGCCGTGGCATCGGGAACCTTGCTGGTGACCGATTTCGGCGCCGACACCGTGACCTTCGTCGACCCGGCCACCGGCCCGACCGGCTCGCTTCGGGTCGGCACCGCGCCGTGGGGAGTGGCGCTCGGCCCGGACGGCCGGGCCTGGGTGGCGACGGCCGAAGGGGTGGCCGTGCTGGACACCCGGGAGCGGCGGCTGCTCGCACTGGTCCCGTACCGGACCGCGACCGGCCCGGTGACCACCGGCGAGTACCGGGGCGGCGGTATGGGCATCGCGCTCTCGCCGGACGGGCGGCAGGTCTACGTGGGCGTCAACGTGCCTGGGAAGTCAGGGGTGTTGGAGGTGCTCGACGCGGCGCAGCAGCGGGTCACCGATGTGGTGCCGGTCGGGCGCCGGCCGTTCGACGTGCTGGTGTCGCGGGACGGCCGGGAGGTGTACGCGGTCGGGCACGACTCCTTCGACGTGACGGCGGTGCCGGTGGACGGGCTGCGCCCACGCCGGATGGAGGTGGCGCCGTACGGGACCGAGGGCGGCCTCGGTTCGTGGCTGAAGCCGCACTACGCCGAAGTCCGGGACGACGGACGGCTGTTGCTGCCCTTCGAGGGGGAGCGGCTGGCAGTGCTCGATCCGGCTACCGGGGCGGTGACGGTCGAGCGGATGACCGCCGACACCCATCAGCACGGCACCGCGCTGGCCCCGGACGGCACGCTGCTGGTGGTCGGCACCGGGCCGATCGGTGCGACGGACCACGGGCCTTCGCTGACGGTCCGTAGCCCGGGTGGCGCCGAGCGGCTGATCCCGCTGGACGGTCCGCACGAGGACGTCACGGTCTCCCGGGACGGCCGGACCGCGTACGTCACCGGCGGGTTCAGCCGGCCGGGTGGCTGGGACGGGCTCACCGTAGTGGACCTGACGACCGGTCAGGCCAGGAAGCTCGCGGCGGGCCGGCTGCCGCTCGGTGCGGTGGTGCTCTGAGCACAACAGAGCCCGCAGCCGGGCCGCCCGGTGGGGCGGGCGGCCCGGCTGCGGCACTCAGGTGGTGAACCGACCTCCGTGGAGGCTTACTTGGTCGGCAGCACCGCCCGGCCCCAGCCGCTCTCGGTGAGCGCGGCGGTGGCCGAGTACCAGGCGGCCAGGCCGGCGACGGCGGCCAGCCAGGCGCCTGCCTTGCCGAGGCCCGAGCTGCTGTTCAGCACGCCGAGCGCGCTGAGCACCAGGGAGAGGGTGAACAGGCCGTAGATGAGCCGGCTGAACAGGCCGGAGTTCCAGGCGGCCAGGGTCAGGCTCAGTGCGAGCAGGGCCCAGAGCAGCAGGAACAGCCCGGCGGCGTTCTTGCTCGCGCCGCCTGCTGTCGACCAGGTCGCCCAGAAGGCGCCGAGGCCGGTGAAGGCGGTGCCGGTGAAGCCGTCGCCGCTGCGCAGCTGCCAGAGGCCGGCGATGAACAGGGTCAGCCCGCCGACCAGGTGGGCGACTGAGGCGGCGTCCTTGAGGCCGGTGCCGGAGAAGACCCCGGTGCCGAGGATGCCGTACGCGAGAAGGGTCAGACCGAGAGCCAGGTAGCCGAGGTTGCCGGCATCGGCGGATCGGGCGTTCGCCCCGGTAGCTTCGTTGCTCACCGGAGGCTCCTTTCACTCTGGGCGCCGCAGACGCGGCAGGAGTGTGCGTGAAGGTGGGTGCGCGTGCCGGCCGTGGGCGCACGGAACCAGGGATGGTCCCACGGTGCGGGCGGCTGCGGCTGAATGATGAACCGGCAGGTCGGAGCTGCCGGTCGGTCCCCTCCGGGGTGTTCCCCGGTGAGATCGGTGTACCCGGCCCGAGCGGGCTTGTACCCTTGTGAATCCCACAATTTGTCCGGTCGTCAGATGTCATGTGACGACTGCTGAACGAGTGTGAGCGAGGGTGAGCGGATCAGCCCTTCCGCTGCTCCGGAATCCGCAGGGTGAGGATGGCCATGTCGTCCGACGGCGGCTCGGCGGCGAACCGCTCGACCGCCCGCTGCACCCGGGCGGCGACCGCCCCGGCGGTCAGGCCGGTGCAGCCGCTGAGTACGGCGGCCAGCCCGTCGTCGCCCAACATCCGCTGGCCCTCCCGGCGTTCGGTGACGCCGTCGGTGACGCAGAGCAGGACCTCGCCGGGGTGGAGCGTGAACTGCTCGGCCACCAGCTCGAGTTCGTCCAGTACGCCGAGCAGTGGCTGCGGGGTGGCGGCCGCGTCCACCCGGCCGTCGGTGGTCAGCCGGAGCGGCAGCGGGTGCCCGGCGCAGACCAGCGAGAGGTCGGTGCTGCCGTCCGGACGGGGTGTCAACTCGCCGTAGAGCAGGGTCAGGAAGCGGCTGCGGCTGCCCTCGTCCAGGATCGCGGTGTTCAGCCGGCCGAGCAGCTGCGGGCCGTCCAGGCCCTCCCGGGCCAGCAGCCGCAGCGCGTGCCGGGCCAGGCCGGTGACCGCGGCGGCCTCCGGGCCGGTGCCGCAGACGTCGCCGATCGCGAAGCCGTAGGTGCCCTCGCGGATCGGGAAGATGTCGTAGAAGTCGCCGCCGACCTCGTTGCCCTCGCCCGCGGCCTGGTAGAAGACCTCCACCTCGACGCCCGGGATCTTCGGCAACTCCGGTGGCAGCAGCGCCCGTTGGAACGCCTGACTGGTGGCGGTGCGCTCGGAGTAGAGCCGGGAGTTGTCCAGCGCCAGGGCGGCCCGGCGGGACAGGTCCTCGGCCAGCTCGAGCATCTCCTGCCGGAACCGCAGGCCGGTGGAGACGCCGAGCACCAGCAGGCCGATCACCCGGTTCCGGGCGGCCAGCGGGAGCACCACGATCTCGCCGAGCAGCCCGGCCAGTTCCGGACTGTCCGTCAGCCCGGCCAGCCGGGCCGCCTCGACCGGGGCGGTCCAGAACCGGACGCCGTTGTCGGGGCCGGCCTCCGGCGGCGGGGTCTTGTCGAGCAGCGCGCGCAGCTGGTCGATCCGGTCCTCGTCCTGGTGCAGCACGAAGGCGAGGTCGGCGCCGGCGTCGTGGGTGGTGTAGACGGCGCACCAGGACGCCAGCGTGGGCACTGCCATCTGCGCCATCAGGGCCAGCGTCTGGCCGTGTTCGAGGGTGCCCGCGAGCAGGTCGGAGGCCTCCACCAGGAAGGAGAGCGAGCCGCGCCGGAGCCGCTCCAGCTCGGTCAGCCGGGCGCTCTCCAGGGCCAGCGCGACCCGGTCCGCGGCGAACTGCAGCCGCAGCGCGTCCTCGTTGTCGTACCGGCCGGGGCCGAAAGCGGCCACCCCGAGCGAACCGGTGAGCCGGCCGTCCACCTTGAGCGGGACGGTGATCAGCGAGCGCAGCCCCGAACCGGCCAGCAGCGGTGCGACGTTGGGCCGGATCGCGAGGTCCTCGTGCACGGCGGGCAGCCGGGCCGAGTCGTACCGGCCGGCCCCGGAGTCGACCGGGATCGGCGGGTGCCGACGGCCCGCGCCGGGCAGGCCGGTGGCGGCCCGCAGCTCGAACTCGGTCTCGTCGTCGGTGGTGAGCAGCAGGTACGCGGCGTCCGAGTCCAGCAGGTCGCGGGCCCGCTCGACGATCCGCTGCAGCAGGCCGCCCAGGTCGTCCGGGCCGATGTGCCCGACCAGCAGGTCGAACGGCTCGACGCCGGCCGGAGCGTCGCTGCCGGTCGCGGGGGAGCGGAGCACCGCCCGGTCGCTCTCGTGCACCAGCAGGCAGAGCGTGGACGGGACGCCGTGGGTGTCCCGGACCCGGACCTGCACGGCGTACACCTCGGGTTGGCCGTCCAGCCGGAGCGAGAAGCCGCCCTCCCAGCGGGCCAGCCGGAGCGTCTCGGCCAGCTCGGGGCCGTCCGGCGGCCAGAGCACGTGGGTGGACCAGGGCCGGCCGACCGCCTGCTCGGCGGGGAGCCGGAGGAGCGCCTCGGCGTCCTGGTTCCAGGAGCTGACCAGGCCCTGCTCGTCGACCTGGACCACGGCCACCAGGACCGGGCCCTCGGCGCCCGGGAGTTCGCCGCCTGGCAGGGCGGGCAGCGCGTACCGGGTGCCGATGATGTGCTCGGGGAGGGCGAGGCGGAACCAGACCGTCTTCTGCCCGGCGGAGTACTCGACGCCCCAACAGCTGGAGATGGCCGAACACATCAGCAGACCCCGGCCGCCCTCGCCGTCCGGGTCGCCGTAGCGCTCGGAGCTCTGCGCGGGGACGTTGGCGAACGAGGGCAGGCCGCGCTCGGGGTGACGGTCCGTCACCTCGATCCGGATCGTCTCCTCCTCGCGCAGGACGCACACCTCGGCGGCCGTACCGGCGTGCACCACGGCGTTCGTGACCAGCTCGCTGACCAGCACCACGGCGTCGTCGACCACCTCGGGCAGCCCCCAGCCGAGCAGGGCGTCGCGGACGAAGCCGCGCGCCGCGGCGGCCGACCGGTCGACCGGCTCGAAGGTGGCGGCTGCGCGCGCGGTGACCACGTGCCACGTCTCCCATCAGATCGAAGGCCCGGTCAGATCTGCCCTTGGGTCGGGCGTCCCGGGGTCGGTGCAGCGTCCCACCCTACTTTCCGGCGGCACTTCCGTGGGCCCGCTGGGTGGAATGCAGCACCTGCGGGTGATTCTGACCACCCGGCGGACCGGGGGCGGGCCCGGTACGGGGGCGCGGGTTTGCGCTGTCGGGGTGCAGAGCCTGTGCAAGGGGACGGACACCCGGCGGCGGTGCTGCCAGACTGGGGGGTCCGCAGCACCCGGCCGAAGGGTTACGGTCGAGGTGCGCCGGCGTCCGCCCCGAGTGCGGCGGGCCGGTGGTCACCCCGAAGGGGGTGGCGTGGAGACGGTCACAATGTGGGAGGGCCTCGTTGAGTTCGGCCACCAAGGACGTACCCGGTACCAGCACGACGACCGCCCGCCCGGGCGGCCGTCCGACGGTGCGGGCCGCCTCGGGGCGGCGCCCGAACCACAACCGGGGGGCCGAGCCCGCCGATCTGCGCAAGCTGCTCGGCGCGCTGACCGCGATGCGGGACGGCAACTTCCGGCGGCGGCTGACGGTGCCCGGCGACGGGCCGCTGGCCGAGATCGCGGCGGTCTTCAACGAGGTGGCCGAGCGCAACCAGCACCTGACCGGTGAGCTGGCCCGGGTCCGCCGGGCGGTGGGCCGGGAGGGGCGGCTCTCCGAGCGGCTGGAGAGCGGGGTCGGCGAGGGCGCCTGGATGGCGGCGGTCGACAACTGCAACGCGCTGATCGACGACCTGGCCCGCCCGATGGCCGAGGTCGGCCGGGTGCTCACCTCGATCTCCGAGGGTGACCTGGACCAGCGGATGGAGCTGCGCTCGGTCCACACCAACGGGGCCAGCCACCCGCTGCGCGGCGAGTTCCTGAAGGTCGGCCGGACGGTGAACGGGCTGGTGGACCAGCTCTCCGAGTTCACCGACGAGGTGACCAGGGTGGCCATCGAGGTGGGCACCGAGGGCAAGCTCGGCGGTCAGGCCAGGGTGCGTGGTGCGACCGGCAGTTGGAAGGACCTGGCCGACTCGGTCAACACCATGGCCGGTCGGCTGACCGCCCAGGTGCGCAACATCGCCGAGGTGACCACCGCGGTCGCCAAGGGCGACCTCTCGCACAAGGTCACGGTGGACGTGGCCGGCGAGATGCTGGAGCTGAAGAACACCGTCAACACGATGGTGGACCAGCTCAACGGCTTCTCCGCCCAGGTGACCCGGGTGGCCCGCGAGGTGGGCACCGAGGGCCGGCTCGGCGGGCAGGCGAAGGTGCCGGGCGTGGCCGGGGTCTGGCGCGACCTCACCGACTCGGTGAACTTCATGGCCAACAACCTGACCGCCCAGGTCCGCAACATCGCCGAGGTGACCACCGCGGTGGCCAAGGGCGACCTCTCGCGCAAGATCGAGGTGGACGCCCGGGGCGAGATCCTGGAGCTGAAGAACACCATCAACACGATGGTGGACCAGCTCTCCGGCTTCGCCGAGCAGGTCACCCGGGTGGCCCGCGCGGTCGGTACCGAAGGCATCCTCGGTGGTCAGGCCCAGGTGCCCGGCGTGGCCGGGGTCTGGAAGGACCTGACCGAGAACGTCAACTCGATGGCCAACAACCTGACCAGTCAGGTGCGGAACATCGCCCAGGTCACCACGGCGGTGGCCAAGGGCGACCTGTCGCAGAAGATCAAGGTCGACGCACGCGGCGAGATCCTGGAGCTGAAGAACACCATCAACACGATGGTCGACCAGCTCGGCGCTTTCGCGGACGAGGTGACCCGGGTCGCCCGGGACGTCGGCACCGAGGGAATCCTCGGCGGTCAGGCCAGCGTGCCCGGGGTCTCCGGCACCTGGAAGGACCTGACCAACAGCGTCAACCTGATGGCCAACAACCTGACTTCGCAGGTACGGAACATCGCCGAGGTGACCACCGCGGTGGCCCGCGGCGACGTCTCCAAGAAGATCACCGTCGACGCCCGCGGCGAGATCCGCGAACTGGTGCTCACCGTCAACACCATGGTCGACCAGCTGTCCGCCTTCGCGGACGAGGTGACCCGAGTGGCCCGCGAGGTCGGTACCGAGGGCATCCTCGGCGGCCAGGCCCGGGTGAGCGGGGTCTCCGGAATCTGGCGGGACCTGACCGACAACGTCAACTTCATGGCCTCCAACCTGACTTCACAGGTCCGGAACATCGCCGAGGTGGCCACGGCGGTGGCCCGCGGTGACCTCTCCAAGAAGATCACCATCGAGGCGCAGGGCGAAGTCGCCGCGCTGGCGGGCACCTTGAATACCATGGTGGACCAACTGTCCGCGTTCGCCGTCGAGGTGACCCGGGTGGCCCGCGAGGTGGGCACCGACGGCATCCTGGGCGGGCAGGCCGGCGTACCGGGCGTGGCCGGGATCTGGAAGGACCTGACCGACAACGTCAACCAGATGGCCAACAACCTGACCGGGCAGGTCCGGAACATCGCCCTGGTCATCACCGCCGTCGCCCGCGGCGACCTGTCGCAGAAGATCGACGTGGACGCCCGCGGCGAGATCCTCGAACTCAAGACCAGCATCAACATCATGGTCGACCAGCTCGGCGCCTTCGCCGACGAGGTCACCCGCGTCGCCCGCGAGGTCGGCACCGACGGCCGGCTCGGCGGCCAGGCCAGGGTGCCCGGCGTGGACGGCACCTGGCAGGACCTCACCGTGTCGGTGAACGAACTCGCCGACAACCTGACCCGCCAGGTCCGCGCGATCGCCCAGGTGGCCACCGCGGTGACCCGCGGCGACCTCAGCCTGCGGATCGACGTGGACGCGTCCGGAGAGCTCGACGAGCTCAAGGACAACATCAACCAGATGATCGCCAACCTGCGCGAGACCACCAGGACCAACCAGGAACAGGACTGGCTGAAGACCAACCTGGCCCGGATCTCCGGTCTGCTCCAGGGCCGCCGCGACCTGGAGGCGGTCGCCGCGCTGATCATGACCGAGCTCACCCCGGTGGTCTCGGCCCAGCACGGCGCCTTCTTCCTGGCCCAGCCGGCCGGCCGGACCGCCGAGCTGATCACCGAGGACGACGACGAGAACGACACCGTGCTGCGCCTGATCGGCAGTTACGGCTACCAGCGCCGCTCGATGCCGACCACCTTCCGCCCCGGCGAGGGCCTGGTCGGCCAAGCCGCGGTGGAGAAGCGCTCGATCATGCTCAAGGAGACCCCGCCCGGCTACCTGAAGATCGCCTCCGGCCTGGGCGAGGCCAGCCCGGCGCACGTGGTGGTGCTGCCGGTGCTGTTCGAGGGCCGGCTGCTCGGCGTGATCGAGCTGGCCACCTTCTCCTCCTTCACCACCGTCGCCATCGACTTCCTGAACCAGATCGCCGACCTGATCGGCGTCACCGTCAACACCATCAGCGTCAACACCAAGACCGAGGGCCTGCTGCTGGAGTCCCAGCGGCTCACCGCCGAACTCTCGATGCGTTCGGCCGAGTTGGAGGCCCGCCAGGAGGAGCTGGAGCGGACCAACGAGGAGCTCCAGGAGAAGGCCGAGCAGCTCGCCCAGCAGAACCGGGACATCGAGATCAAGAACAGCGAGATCGAGGAGGCCCGGCAGGTCCTGGAGGAGCGCGCCGAGCAGCTCGCGCTGGCCTCGCGCTACAAGAGCGAGTTCCTCGCCAACATGTCGCACGAGCTGCGCACCCCGCTCAACTCGCTGCTGATCCTGGCCAAGCTGCTCTCCGACAACAACGAGGGCAACCTCTCCTCCAAGCAGGTCGAGTTCGCCGAGACCATCCACGGCGCCGGTTCCGACCTGCTCCAGCTGATCAACGACATCCTCGACCTCTCCAAGGTCGAGGCGGGCAAGATGGACGTCCGCCCGGCCAAGATCGCGCTGGTCCAGCTGGTCGACTACGTCGAGGCGGCGTTCCGCCCGCTCACCGCGGACAAGAACCTGGACTTCGCGGTGGTGGTCTCGCCGGACTTGCCGGTCACCCTGCACACCGACGAGCAGCGGCTCCAGCAGGTGCTGCGCAACCTGCTCTCGAACGCGGTCAAGTTCACCGACAGCGGCGCGGTCGAGCTGCGGATCCGCCGGGCCGACGGCGCCGTCCCGCAGCACGTCCGGGAACAGCTGCTGGAGAACGGGGTGATCAGCGATCCGGACGAGCCGTTGATCGCCTTCTCGGTCTCCGACACCGGGATCGGCATCCCCGGCAACAAGCTCCGGGAGATCTTCGAGGCGTTCAAGCAGGCCGACGGCGGCATCAGCCGCAAGTACGCCGGCACCGGTCTCGGGCTCTCGATCAGCCGGGAGATCGCCCGGCTGCTCGGCGGCGAGATCCACGCCGAGAGCGAGCTCGGCGAGGGTTCCACCTTCACCCTCTACCTGCCGCTGCGCAGCGAGGCGCCGGACGCCCCCGGCCAGGACCGGCAGCTGCTGCCGGTCCGCGCCACCATCGCGGTCACCCCGGTCGGCACGCCCGTCCCGATCGGTGAGAACCCGGCCGAGCACTGGGCCCAGGAGGTCCGCGAGCTGGCCGAGGTCCGCCGCCGGGGCGCGGCCGAACGCCGCCGGGCCGCTGCCCAGGAGCCCGAGCCGACGCCCCATCAGGAGCTGGCCGGCACCGTGCCCGCGCAGTTCCAGGGCCGGTTTGCCGGTGAGCAGGTGCTGATCGTGGACGACGACATCCGGAACGTCTTCGCGCTCACCAGCGTGCTGGAGCAGTACGGCCTGACGGTGCTGTACGCGGAGAACGGCCGCGAGGGCATCGAGGTGCTGGAGCAGCACGAGGACGTTGCACTGGTGCTGATGGACATCATGATGCCGGAGATGGACGGCTACGCGACCACCGAGGCGATCCGCCGGATGCCGCAGTACGCCGGCCTGCCGATCATCGCGCTCACCGCCAAGGCGATGAAGGGCGACAAGGAGAAGAGTCTGGAGGCGGGCGCGACCGACCACGTCACCAAGCCGGTCGAGGCCGATCACCTGCTGGCGGTGATGCGCCACTGGCTGCCAGCCGCCAAGGGCAGGTAACCGCCGGGGGCGCGCTCTCCCGCCGCACTGGCGGGTTCGGACGGGAACCGGGTAAGGTCGCGCAACGTTGCGAACAGTGACCGAATGGTGACGTGGTGCTCCGGCGCCGCTGTGTGCTTCGGCACTGTCGCGCTGCCGATCGCCGGGAGCGACGTGGCGGGCGAGGGGGTGCGGCTAGCATGACCGGGGCAGTGGTGGGCGGCGCGAAGGCGGCCGCCATCGGCAGACAACCGGCAGGAGGGCGGGTCGTGGTGCAGAAAGCGAAGATCCTCCTGGTCGACGACCGGCCGGAGAACCTGCTCGCGCTGGAGGCCATCCTCTCCGCGCTCGACCAGACGCTGGTCCGGGCCGCGTCCGGTGAGGAGGCGCTCAAGGCGCTGCTCACCGACGACTTCGCGGTGATCCTGCTGGACGTCCAGATGCCCGGCATGGACGGCTTCGAGACCGCCTCGCACATCAAGCGGCGGGAGCGGACGCGGGACATCCCGATCATCTTCCTGACCGCGATCAACCACGGGCCGCACCACACCTTCCGCGGCTACGCGGCCGGCGCGGTCGACTACATCTCCAAGCCCTTCGACCCGTGGGTGCTGCGGGCGAAGGTCTCGGTCTTCGTCGACCTGTACGTGAAGAACTGTCAGCTCAAGGAGCAGGCCGCGCTGCTCCGCCTCCAGCTGGAGGCGGGCGAGACGCCGGTGCTCGGCGAACTCTCCGCCCGGCTCGCGGCGGTGGAGGAGCAGGCCGAGGCACTGGTCAAGCAGCTCGACGGCTCAGCCGACACCGCGGCCGCCACCACGGCGGCACACCTGGAACGCAAGCTCGCGGGGCTGCGCAAGGCACTTGACGCGCTGCGTCCCGGCTCTGCGTAACGTGCGCTGCCCCTGCTGAAGGGGAGTGCGCAAAAGGTTATGCGCCCTGAGTGTGCGTCACATGCCCGGTGAGCCAGGGCCCCGGTAGGGTGCTGTCCCATGGCCACTCGTACGCCCGGCGCCGCGGCGCGCAACCCGAAGCCCGGGCCGGCCAAGAAGGCCCCGGCCAAGAAGGCGCCCGCGAAGAAGGCAGTCGCCAAGAAGGCGGCGGTCCCCGCCGCGAAGAAGGCTGCGGCCAGGCCGGCCGCCGCTCCGCCGCCCCCGCCGAGGCCGATACTCTTCCGCGCCGTACGCGCCGTCTGGCTGGGCCTCGCGCACGCCGTCGGCGCCACCTTCCGCGGTTTCGGCGACGGCGCGAAGAACCTGCCCCCGGCGCACCGCAAGGACGGGGTCGCACTCCTGCTGCTCGCGCTCGCGCTGGTGACCGCCGCGGGGACGTGGTTCAGCCCGCAGGGGTGGCTCGGCGAGGCGGCCACCGCCGTGGTGTCGGGGCTGTTCGGGCGGGTCGACGTGCTGGTGCCGTTCCTGCTGGCGGCGATCGCCGTCCGGCTGATGCGGCACCCCGGGCTCCCGGAGGCGAACGGCCGGATCGCGGTCGGGCTGAGCGCGCTGGTGGTCGGGGTGCTCGGGCTGGTGCACATCGGCTGCGGTGCGCCCGCGATGGGCAGTGGGGCGACCCGGATACGGTCGGCCGGCGGGATCGTCGGGTGGGCCGCGTCCACGCCGATGATGGCCGCCGCCGGGCCGCCGCTGGCGGTGCCGCTGCTGCTGCTGGTCGCCTTCTTCGGTCTGCTGGTGGTGACCGCGACCCCGGTCAACAAGATCCCGGAGCGGCTGCGCGGTCTCGGCCAGAAGCTCGGCGTGGTCGAGGGCCCGGAGGACCTGGACGCCCCGGAGCACGAGCGCGAGTACTCCACCGCGCCGCCCGAGGACGCCGACCCGGACGCGCTGCCGTACACCGTGGAGACCCCCGAGGACGAGATCGGCGCCCGGCGCCGCCGTCGGCGCAAGAAGCTCGAACCGGAACCCGCACCGGAACAGGCCGAAGACCCGTACCAGACCAGGGACATCGCGGCCGGGGTGGCCGCCGACCTGGACGGGGCGCTGCTCTACGGCGTGCCCGCCTCCCCGGCGGTGGCGAGCATGCTGCACCAGGTCAAGGACAACACCGCCCCGCCGGAGGAGCCGGCCGTCCCGGCCGCCCGCGCCTCCGACGCCCCGGACGGCCACGGCGAGGCCCCGGCACGGATGGAGCAGCTCCAGCTCGGCGGGTCCGGCGGCTACGCGCTGCCCTCGCTGGACCTGCTGGAGCGCGGCGCCCCCGGCAAGGCCCGCAGTGCGCTGAACGACGAGGTGGTGGCCCAGCTCAGCGGTGTGTTCACCGAGTTCAAGGTGGACGCCAAGGTCACCGGTTTCACCCGGGGCCCGACGGTCACCCGGTACGAGGTCGAGCTCGGCCCGGCCGTGAAGGTGGAGCGGATCACCGCGCTGGCCAAGAACATCGCCTACGCGGTGGCCAGCGCGGACGTCCGGATCATCAGCCCGATCCCCGGCAAGTCCGCGGTCGGCGTGGAGATCCCGAACCGGGACCGCGAGATGGTCAACCTGGGCGACCTGCTGCGCTCGCGCACCGCCGCCGAGGACATGCACCCGCTGATGGTCGGCATGGGCAAGGACGTCGAGGGTCACACCGTGATGGCCAACCTGGCGAAGATGCCGCACATCCTGGTCGCCGGTGCCACCGGCGCGGGCAAGTCCTCCTGCATCAACTGCCTGATCACCTCGGTGCTGGTGCGCTCCACCCCGGACGAGGTGCGGATGGTGCTGGTCGACCCGAAGCGGGTCGAGCTGACCGCGTACGAGGGCATCCCGCACCTGATCACCCCGATCATCACCAACCCGAAGAAGGCGGCCGAGGCGCTGCAGTGGGTCGTGCGCGAGATGGACATGCGCTACGACGACCTGGCGGCGTTCGGCTTCCGGCACGTGGACGACTTCAATGCGGCCGTCCGGGCCGGCACCCTGAAGCCGCCGCTGGGCAGCGAGCGGGAACTGACGCCGTATCCGTACCTGCTGGTGATCGTCGACGAGCTGGCCGACCTGATGATGGTCGCGCCGCGCGACGTCGAGGACTCGGTGGTCCGGATCACCCAGCTGGCCCGGGCGGCCGGCATCCACCTGGTGCTGGCCACCCAGCGGCCCTCGGTGGACGTGGTGACCGGTCTGATCAAGGCCAACGTGCCGTCCCGGCTGGCCTTCGCGACCTCCGCGATGATGGACTCCCGGGTCATCCTGGACCAGCCCGGCGCGGAGAAGCTGATCGGCAAGGGCGACGCGCTGTTCCTGCCGATGGGCGCCTCCAAGCCGGTCCGGATGCAGGGCGCCTTCGTCACCGAGGCGGAGATCGCCCGGGTGGTGCAACACTGCAAGGACCAGTTGACGGCCCGTTACCGCGAGGACGTGGTGGTCGGCGGCGGCCCGAAGAAGGAGATCGACGAGGAGATCGGCGACGACCTCGATCTGCTGATCCAGGCGGCCGAGCTGGTGGTCTCCACCCAGTTCGGCTCCACCTCGATGCTCCAGCGCAAGCTGCGGGTCGGCTTCGCCAAGGCGGGCCGCCTGATGGACCTGATGGAGTCGCGCGGCATCGTCGGCCCGAGCGAGGGTTCGAAGGCCCGGGACGTCCTGGTCACGCCGGACGAACTCGACGCCGTACTGCTCACGCTGCGAGGGTGACGTCGACCCCTCCTCACTCGTTCGGAGGAGGGGAACCATGGGCCGAACGGGTACGTCCCACCGTGCACGGCACTCCGATCCGGCTGACCCGGTGTCAGGACGGGTGGGTGGTGCCGCACGTTCGGGCCTACTCCGCTTGAGAAAGCCTCCCGGCCCGCCCCTAGACTGTCTTCTCAGCAGGTGGCCAACGCTCGAAAGGCGCGCCCAGTGACCATCGGCAAGTCCTCGCCCCGCGACAACCGCCGGTCCTCCGCCCCCGACTCCCAGGCCGTGCCCCCGGCCGCCCAGGAGCCGGTCGTCGAGCTGCCCGCGATCGGCCGGGCGCTCGCCGACGCGCGTCGGCAGGCCGGGCTGACGATCGATCAGGTCAGCGCCGACACCCGGGTCCGGGTGCCGATCCTGCACGCCATCGAGGAGGACGACTACTCCCGCTGCGGCGGCGACTTCTACGCCCGGGGCCACATCCGGGCGTTCGCCAAGGCGGTCGGGGTGGACGGCGAGGCGCTGGTGGCGCAGTACGACGCCGCGCACGGCGGCGCCCCGACGGCGCAGCGGCCGACCCAGCTGCTGGACACCGGCCCGATCAAGGTCACCGACCACCGCCGCCCGAACTGGACGGCCGCCATGGTGGCCGCGATCGTCGCGGTGGTCGCGCTGATCGGCTTCAACCTGTTCTCCGGCGAGAAGACCGTCACCACGGCCGGCTCCGCCAGCGCCCCGCTGCCCAGTGCCTCGGCCTCCGCCTCGCCCTCGGTGCAGCCCCCGGCGCCCGCGCCGAGCGTCCAGGCGATCGCGGCCGCCCCGGCCGACAAGGTCACCGTGAAGCTGGTCGCCGAGGGCGGCACCAGCTGGGTCACCGCGACGGACGGCGCCGGGAAGTCGCTGTTCCAGAACAACCTGGAGCAGGGCGAGGCCCAGACCTTCACCGACCCGAAGCAGATCAAGCTGGTGATCGGCAACGCGGGCGCCGTGCACGTGTTCGTCAACGGCAAGGACCTCGGCCCGGCCGGCCAGGACGGTCAGGTCAAGCACCTGACCTACACCCCCGGCGACCCGCAGGCCGGCTGATTCACAACAATCCGCCCTTGATCCAGGGCGCGCGGACTCCGGGGCGAACGGCACCGGGGGCCGCGCGTTAACCTTGTCCCTATGCCTGAACGCCGTACTGTCGCCCTTGTCACGCTCGGATGCGCCCGCAACGAGGTGGACTCCGAGGAACTCGCCGGGCGACTGGAGGCGGACGGCTGGCTGCTGGTCGAGGACGCCGCCGACGCCGACGTCGCCGTCGTCAACACCTGCGGGTTCGTCGAAGCCGCCAAGAAGGACTCCGTCGACGCCCTGCTGGAGGCCAACGACCTCAAGGGTCACGGCCGGACCCAGGCCGTGGTCGCGGTCGGCTGCATGGCCGAGCGCTACGGCAAGGAGCTCGCCGACGCGCTGCCCGAGGCGGACGGGGTGCTCGGCTTCGACGACTACACCGACATCTCCAGCCGCCTCCAGACCATCCTGTCCGGCGGCAACATCGAGGCCCACAAGCCCCGGGACCGCCGCACGCTGCTCCCGCTCACCCCGGTGGCCCGACAGGCCGCCGCCACCCAGGTCGCGCTGCCCGGCCACGGCGCCCCCGCGGACCTGCCCGAGGGCGTCGCCCCGGCGTCCGGCCCGCGCACCCTGCGCAAGCGGCTGGACGACAACCCGGTCGCCTCGGTCAAGCTGGCCTCCGGCTGCGACCGGCGATGTTCGTTCTGCGCGATCCCGGCCTTCCGCGGCTCGTTCATCTCCCGCCGCCCCTCCGACGTGCTGGGCGAGGCCCAGTGGCTGGCCGAGCAGGGCGTCACCGAGGCGGTGCTGGTCAGCGAGAACAACACCTCGTACGGCAAGGACCTGGGCGACATCCGCCTGCTGGAGACCCTGCTGAGCGAGATCGCCGCCGTGGACGGCATCCGCCGGGTCCGGGTCAGCTACCTGCAGCCCGCCGAGATGCGACCCGGCCTGATCGACGTGATGACCACCACCCCCGGTGTGGTGCCGTACTTCGACCTGTCCTTCCAGCACTCGGCCCCGGCCGTGCTGCGGAAGATGCGCCGCTTCGGCAACACCGAGCAGTTCCTCGAGCTGCTCGCCACCATCCGCTCCAAGGCCCCGCAGGCCGGTGCCCGGTCCAACTTCATCGTCGGCTTCCCCGGCGAGAGCGAGCAGGACTTCGCCGAGCTGGAGCGCTTCGTCACCGAGGCCGGCCTGGACGCGATCGGCGTCTTCGGCTACTCCGACGAGGACGGCACCGAGGCCGCGACCTTCGACGGCAAGCTGTCCGAGGACGTGGTCGAGGACCGCCTGGCGCGGCTCACCAAGCTGGCCGAGGAGATGACCGCGCAGCGCGCCGAGCAGCGGATCGGCACCGAGGTCGAGGTGCTGGTCGAGTCGGTCGAGGACGGCGTGGTCGAGGGCCGGTCGGCCCACCAGGCCCCGGAGACCGACGGTCTGACCACCCTGCTGGGCGCCGACGACGCCGAGATCGGCCAGTACTACCGGGCCACCGTGGTCGGCACCGAGGGTGTCGACCTGGTGGCGGAGGCGCTGGAGCGCGTGGGAGCCGAGGCATGAGCAGAGGGCCAGGCGCCTCCGCCCCGGCCCAGCCGACGGGCGACGCCGGTACGCCGCCCGTTCCCTCCCTGTGGAACATCGCCAACGTGCTGACCATGATCCGGCTGCTGCTGGTCCCGGTCTTCGTGCTGCTGCTGTTCGCCGACGGGGGCCACGACCCCAAGTGGCGCTCGGTGGCCTGGGCCTCGTTCGCGATCGCGATGATCACCGACCTGTTCGACGGTGAGCTGGCCCGGCGCAAGGGCCTGGTCACCGACTTCGGCAAGATCGCCGACCCGATCGCCGACAAGGCCATCATGGGCGCCGCCCTGATCGGCCTGTCGGTGCTCGGGGACCTGCCCTGGTGGGTCACCGCGGTGATCCTGGCCCGGGAGCTCGGCATCACCGTGATGCGGTTCTGGGTGATCCACTACGGCGTCATCCCGGCCAGCCGGGGCGGCAAGCTCAAGACCCTCACCCAGGGCATCGCGGTCGGCATGTACGTGCTGGAGCTGACCGGCTGGCTGGCCACCGCGCGGGCCCTGCTGATGGCCGTGGCCGTGCTGCTCACGGTCGGCACCGGTCTCGACTACGTCCGGCAGGCGATCGTGCTGCGCCGGGCCGGCCGGAGCGAGGCCGGACGGACGAAGGAAGCCACCGCGAAGTGACCGACCGTCAGTCCGCCGCCGACCCGCAGCCCGCCGCCGACCTGCACCGGGCGCTCCGCGACCGGGGCGCCACCCTGGCCGTCGCCGAGTCGCTGACCGGCGGTCTGCTGTCGGCCACGCTGGTCGACGTCCCCGGCGCCTCCGCGACCTACCGGGGCGGCGTGGTCGCGTACGCCACCGAGTTGAAGGCCGCGCTGCTGGGCGTGGACGAGGGCCTGCTCGCCGTGCAGGGCCCTGTCCACCCCGTGGTGGCCCGTCAGATGGCCGAGGGCGTCCGCAAACTGCTCGGCGCCGACTACGGCCTGGCCACCACCGGTGTGGCCGGCCCCGAGGAGCAGGACGGCCGGCCGGTCGGCACCGTCCACCTCGGCTGGGCCGGACCCGACGGAGTCGGGACGGAGTCCCTTCACTTGTCAGGAACACGTGAAACAATCCGGCAGGACACCGTGCGGGCAGCCCTGCACCTGATGCTGGATCGCGTAGCGCGTTGAGCCCGTCCCGTGCCGGGCTTTCCCGAAAAGCCGTTGAACCACCCGGTACGGCAGCAGGATCGTGTTACATCGGATACCCCGAATGGGCAGTAGTCAGGTAGTCGGGCGGGGAACAATCAGGGGAGGGGGCAGCATTGCAGCCCAGAGTGAACACGACCATGGTCCCCGCACGCGATGCGGACAAGGCGGTACGGTGGGGTCGTGACATCTCGATCCGCAGTCCGAGGAGGGAGGCACCGATGATCCTGCTCCGTCGCCTACTGGGCGATGTACTGCGTCGGCAGCGCCAACGCCAGGGCCGCACACTTCGCGAGGTGTCGGCAGCCGCCAGGGTTTCGCTCGGTTACCTCTCCGAGGTCGAGCGGGGACAGAAGGAGGCCTCCTCCGAGTTGCTCTCCGCCATCTGCGACGCGCTGGACGTCCGGATGTCCGAGGTGATGCGGGAGGTCAGCGACGAGCTGTCGCTCGCCGAACTTGCGGCGATGGCCACTCTCTCGGAGGGTGAGCTGCTGAGGCCGGTACTCGAACCGGTTCAGCTGCCGGCTCCCGGTGTCGACCGGATGAGCTCCATCTCGCCCAAGGCCGCCGCCGTGGACGTGGTGGCAGCCTGACCCCCGGCCTCCGAGTGGAGGCCGCGATGCAGAACGTACGGTCCGTGCGGGCCACTGCCAGACGGTGGTGGCCCGCCGTGCTGCTCGGCGCCCTGTGCCTGGCCGCGCTGCTCGGCACCGGCCTCGGGGCCGGGCGGGCCGCGCTGGGCCTGCTGGCGGGCGGCTGGAGCCTCAGCCTGATCCCGATCCACAGCAGCCACCACCGGGCCCCCGCCCCGGTCACCCGCGCAGTCGGAACCCCCGGGGTGTCGGATGGAAGCCCGCCTCCTCCAGCAGAGCCCCCATCGGGGCCGTCAACGCCGCTTCCCCGTTGACCCGTTCGACGGTAACGCTGCTGCCCAGTGCCCCGCCCCGGACGGCCTCGGCGAGCGCCGCCACCGCCACCGGCTGCTCGGACCAGGCCAGCAGCGACTTGCCGCCCCGCTCCACGTACAGCGCGGGCTCGCCGTCCACCAGCACCACCAGCGCCCCGGCCTTCCGCCCCGGCCGGTGCTGCTGGGCGGCGGGCGGTAGCTCGGGCCAGGGCAGCGCGGCCCCGTACGCGTTCGCCGGGTCGGCCGCCGCCAGCACCAGCGTCTGGGCCGCCTCGGCGGCCGGTGCGGTCGCCCAGGCCGCCTCGCCCGCCCGCTCCAGCCGCCCGCTGACCGACCGCAGGCGGTCGGCGGCGCCGTCCATCGCGAACTGTGCCCCGCCCAGGCCCTCCACGAAGTAGCCCCGGCGGGCCCGGCCGCGCTCCTCGAAGGCGCTCAGCACCCGGTAGACCCCGGCGAAGCCGCCCGGCACCCGCTCGGCGGCCACCGCGCCCCTGGTCAGCACGCCGTGCCGGTCCAGCAGGGTCTGCGCCTGCGCGGTGCCCCGCAGGGTCGGCTCGGCGGCCGGCTCCGGCAGCAGCGACCAGCGGCCGGCCACCGTCGGGGAACCCGCCCGGGCGGCCGGCCTGGCCATCCCGCCGTACCGGCCACGCGGGGCGGCCCGGGGTGCCCGGTGCGCGGTGGCGCCGGCCGTCCGGCCCGAGCCGAGCAGGGCACGCAGCGGCGCCAGTGTGTCATTGGTCACATAGCCGCCCCAGGCCAGGTCCCAGAGCGCCTCGGTCAACTCGCCCTCCGGGACCTCGGGCAGCCGCTCCGTCAGCTGACGGAAGAACAGGCCGTAGCCGCCAGCCAGGGCCGCCAGCAACGCGGTGTGCACGGGGGTGACGGCCGGTGGCACCGGCTCCGGGCGCAGCAGGTGGGCCGACTCGGGCAGGTGCAGCCCGATCCAGCCGTCCTTGCCCGGCAGCGCGCCCGCGCCGGACCAGCCGATCTCGCCGGCGGCCATCAGCTCGTCCAGCAGCGCGGGGGTGTAGTCGAGCAGCCGGGCGGGCAGCACCAGCTTCTCCAGCGCGGAGGCGGGCAGGGCGGTCCCCTGGAGCTGCTCGACCACCCGGAGCAGGCCGTCCGGGCCGCGCAGCCGGTGGCCACCCAGGTGCTGCCACTGCGGCAGGAAGGCGGCCAGCGCCCGGGGCGGCACGGCCTCCACCTCCTGGCGGAGCGCGGCCAGCGAGCGGCGGCGCAGCCGGCGCAGCACCTCGGCGTCGCACCACTCGACCAGGCCGCTGTGACCCTCGCCGGGCCTGAACTCGCCCTGCACCAGCCGCCCGTCGGCGGTCAGCCGGTGCAGGACGCCGGTGACCACGGCGCCGCCCAGGCCGAACCGGGCCGCCGCCTCGGGCGCCGTGAACGGGCCGTGGGTGCGGGCGTACCGGGCCAGCAGGTCGCCCAGCGGGTCCTTGACCGGCTCGGTGAACGCCTCGGGGACGCCGACCGGCAGCGGGGTGCCGAGCGCGTCCCGCAGCCGCCCGGCGTCCTCGATCGCGGACCAGCGCTGCTCGCCGCCGATCCGGACCTGGATCACCCGGCGAGCGGCCTGCAGCCCGGCCGCCCACTCGGGGTCGGCCCCACGGACCGTCAGCTCCTCGGTGGAGAGCGGCCCGAGCAGGCGCAGCGCGTCGGCGACGCCCTCGGCGTCCTTGATCCGGCGCTCCGGGGTGAGCCGCTGCAGCTCCGCCTCCAGCTCGGCCAGCACCGCCGGGTCGAGCAGCTCGCGGAGCTCGGCCTGGCCGAGCAGCTCGGAGAGCAGCCGGGAATCCAGCGCCAGCGCGGCGGCCCGCCGCTCTGCCAGCGGGGAGTCGCCCTCGTACAGGAACTGCGCGACGTAGCCGAACAGCAGCGAGCGGGCGAAGGGTGACGGCTCGGGGGTGGTGACCTCCACCAGCCGGACCGCGCGGGACTCCAGATCACCCATCAGCTCGACCAGGCCCGGCACGTCGAAGACGTCCTGCAGGCACTCCCGGACCGCCTCCAGCACGATCGGGAACGAGCCGTACTCGCCGGCCACCTCCAGCAGCTGGGACGCCCGCTGGCGCTGCTGCCAGAGCGGGGTGCGCTTGCCGGGGCTGCGGCGCGGCAGCAGCAATGCCCGGCCCGCGCACTCGCGGAACCGGGCGGCGAACAGGGCGGAGCCGCCGACCTGATCGGTCACCAGCTGCTCGATCTCGCCCTTGTCGAACAGGGCGGCGTCGGCGCCGACCGGCGCGTCGGTGGTGATCGGTTTGTCGGACGGGAAGTCGAGGAGGTCGGCGTCGGGCAGGCGGAGCACGATGCCGTCGTCGGCGTGCATCACCTGCGGGTCCAGGCCGTGCTTCTCGCGCAGCCGGGCGCCGAGGGCGAGTGCCCAGGGGGCGTGCACCTGGGCGCCGAACGGGGAGTGGATGACGATCCGCCAGTCGCCCAGCTCGTCCCGGAACCGCTCGACCACGATGGTGCGGTCGTCCGGCAGGTGGCCGGTGGCGGTGCGCTGCTCGGCCAGGTACGTGAGCAGGTTGGCCGCCGCCCAGTCGTCCAGCCCGGCGGCTTTCAGCCGGACCGTCGCCTGATCGGGTGTCAGGGCGCCCAGTTCGCGGACGAAGGCGCCGACCGCGCGGCCGAGCTCCAACGGGCGGCCGAGGCTGTCGCCCTTCCAGAACGGCAGCCGCCCGGGGATGCCGGGGGCGGGGGTGACCAGCACCCGGTCGTGGGTGATCTCCTCGATCCGCCAGGAGGTGGTGCCCAGGGTGAAGACGTCGCCGACCCGGGACTCGTAGACCATCTCCTCGTCCAGCTCGCCGACCCTCCCGCCGCCCTTCTTGGGGTCGCTGCCGACGATGAAGACGCCGAACAGGCCGCGGTCCGGGATGGTGCCGCCGGAGGTGACCGCGAGGCGCTGGGCGCCGGGGCGGCCGGTGACCGTGCCGGCCACCCGGTCCCAGACCAGGCGGGGGCGCAACTCGGCGAAGGCGTCCGAGGGGTAACGGCCCGCCAGCATGTCCAGCACGCCGTCGAAGGCGGACTGCGGGAGGGTGGCGAACGGGGCGGCCCGGCGGACCAGGGCGAGCAGCTCGTCCACGTCCCAGGTGTCGAGCGCGGTGATCGCGACCAGCTGCTGGGCCAGCACGTCCAGTGGGTTGCGCGGCACCCGGAGCGCCTCGATGCCGCCCGAGCGCATCCGCTCGGTGACCACGGCGGACTGCACCAGGTCGGCCCGGTACTTGGGGAAGACCACGCCGGTGGAGACCGCGCCGACCTGGTGGCCGGCCCGGCCGACCCGCTGCAGGCCGGAGGCGACCGAGGGCGGTGACTCGACCTGGATCACCAGGTCGACGGCGCCCATGTCGATGCCCAGCTCCAGACTGGAGGTGGCCACCACGGCGGGCAGCCGACCGGCCTTCAACTCCTCCTCGACCAGGGCGCGCTGCTCCTTGGAGACCGAGCCGTGGTGCGCCCGGGCGATCACCGCGGGCGCACCGGCGGCGGCGCCGGAGCCGCCCATCAGCTGGGCGGGGGAGTGCGCCTCGGGCAGCTGGGCGCCGGTGGCACGCTCGTGGGCGATCTCGTTCAGCCGGTTGCAGAGCCGCTCGGCCAGCCGGCGGGAGTTGGCGAACACGATGGTCGAGCGGTGCGCCTGCACCAGGTCGACGATCCGCTCCTCGACGTGCGGCCAGATCGACGCCTGCCGGGCCGGGTCCTCGGTGTCGCTCGGCAGCTCGTCCAGATCGGCGACCGGAACCACCACCGAGAGGTCGAACCGCTTGTCGGCGGGTGGCTGGACCACCACCGCGCCGCGCTGCGGGCTCAGGTAGCGGGCCACCTCGTCCACCGGGCGGACGGTGGCCGACAGGCCGATCCGGCGGGCCGGGCGGTCCAGCAGCTCGTCCAGCCGCTCCAGGCTGAGCGCCAGGTGGGCGCCGCGCTTCGTCCCGGCGACCGCGTGCACCTCGTCCAGGATCACCGTGTCGACGCCGCGCAGCGCGTCCCGGGCGGCGGAGGTGAGCAGCAGGAAGAGCGACTCGGGGGTGGTGATCAGGATGTCCGGCGGGTGGGTGGCGAACCGGCGGCGGTCGGCGGCGGGGGTGTCGCCCGAGCGGATGCCGACCTGGACGTCCGGCTCCGGCAGGCCGAGCCGGACGGCCGCCTGGCGCAGCCCGGCCAGCGGGGCCCGCAGGTTGCGCTCGACGTCGACCGCCAGGGCCTTGATCGGGGAGATGTAGAGCACCCGGCAGCGGCGCTTCGGGTCGGCGGGCGGCAGGGTGTGACTGAGCCGGTCGAGCGCGGACAGGAAGGCGGCCAGCGTCTTGCCGGAGCCGGTGGGGGCGACCACCAGGACGTCCGTCCGCCGGTTGATCGCGTCCCAGGCCTGGGCCTGGGCGGTGGTGGGCGTGCTGAACGCCCCCGTGAACCAGGCCTTGGTCGCCGGAGCGAAGCTGTCCAGAGAAGCCGTCAGGTCACGTTCCGCCATGCCCCCATGGTGCCCGCCCGCGCTGACAGACCGGGCCTGCCAGCGCCGCTGCCCGTCTGCCCTAGCCAGATCGGGCAGGCCGGAAAATCCGCTCATATGGTGATGTATCGGACCCGTGATCTTGGCGGGCGCACCGACGAGTGGAGGTCGCGCGATGGAACGGCTGGGTCTCGCCGTGCGGATGGGTCTGGGCGACGCGGCGCGGCCGGGACGACCGGGAGCGCGCAAGGTCCGGATCCGGATCCTGTTCGGGGTCCTGATGGTCGCGCTGCTGATCGGCGGTGCGGTGCCGTACGTGGCCGGGCCGAGCCGTTCGTACCTGAGCTACCTGGTGCTGGCGGAGCGTCAGGACGCCGAGGGCGCCGCCACCGCCGCGCGACAGGTCAGGGCGACCGGAGGCCGGGTGGTCCAGGAGTACCCGCAGATCGGCGTGGTGCTGGCCTACGCCACCGGGAGCTTCGCCGACCGGCTCCGCGGCCATCCCGGGATAGCGGCGGTCGGCGCCAGCCGGACCACCGGCGTCCCGGGACCGCCGGGGGCACTGGACGGCGCGGGCTACTTCCGCGACACCCGGGGCGACACCTTCGACGGCGGGGACGACGCCGAGGCGCTCACCCCCGACCCGGCCGAGTCCGCCGACTGGAACCTGGCGATGATCGGCGCCACCGACCAGGCCGGACGGCAGCCCGGGCCGCTGCCCGCCGCGCTGCTCCGTACGGCGGGCGAGGTCCCGTCCGGGGAGGCGCTCCGGCAGGTGCTGGTCGCGGTCCTGGACTCCGGGGTGGACGACACCCACCCCGACCTCCGCGCGGCCGTCGACCCCCGGGCCTCGGTCTCCTGCGCCGACGGCCGCCCCGACGCCCGGTACGGCGCCTGGCGCCCCGACCGGGGGGTGACCGAGAGCGGGCACGGCACCCACGTCGCCGGGATCGTCGGGGCGGCCAGGGACGGCCGGGGCGTCACCGGCGTGGCGCCGGGCGTCCGGATCGCCGCCGTCCGGCTGCTCGGACCGCTCGGGCAGTACTACACCGAGAACATCATCTGCGGCATGCTCTGGGCCGCCGACCACGGGGCCAAGGCGATCAACGACAGCTACTTCGCCGACCCCTGGAAGTACAACTGCCCCACCGACCCCGACCAGGCCGCGCTGATCCAGGCGGTCGGCCGCGCCGTCGGCTACGCCCAGCGGCAGGGCGCGGTGGTGGTCGCCTCGGCCGGCAACGACGGCCAGGACCTCGGTGCCGTCCGCCGCGACCAGCGCAGCCCCAACGACCGGCTCACCGGCCCGGCGCAGAACCGGCTGCTCGGCACCGACTGCATCCGGCTGCCCGGCGAACTGCCCGGCGTCCTGACGGTCAGTGCGCTCGACCGCTTCGGCCTGCCCACCGCCTACAGCAACTACGGGCGCGGCCGGATCTCCATCGCGGCGCCCGGCGGCGAACCCGAGGGCGGGCCGTTCGGGGCGGTGGTCTCGGACTGGCCCGGCGGGCAGTACGCGGCGCTGGCCGGGACCTCGATGGCCGCAGCCCACGTGACCGGCGCGGTCGCGGTGGCCGCAGCGGGTCATCCCGACTGGCGGCCGGACCGGCTGGTGGCGCTGCTCGCCGACGCAGCGGGCGGCAACTGCCCGTACGGGGCGGGGGCCTGCGTGGAACGGCAGTTCTTCGGCTCCGGGGTCCTGGCACTTCCCGGCAACGGTTAGGTTCTTTTCGCAGGGCGCTCAGCCATGGCGCAGCCAGGGGCTCGGGGAACGGCGACGGTTCGTGGCTGGTGGGGCAAAATGCGAAAGTGCCTCACCGACAACGCACGGGTGACCTTTTTCGAGGTCGGCGTCGCAGTTCCCCGAGCCCCTGGCCGTAGAGGGTTGAGCGGCTGCCTAGAGGTCGGCGTCGCCCGCGCGGCGGAGCCGCACATCAGCAGAGCCCCGAGCCCCTGTCTTCCGAACCGTATGAGGAGGAGTGGTGGAGCTGTCGCCCGCGGCGTTGGCGGTGGCCGGGCGGTGTGAGGGGCGGATCAACGAGCTGGCCCGGCGGATGACGGGGCAGGCGTTCGAGCGGCTGCCGCGGTACGAGGAGTTGCCGGGGGAGGTCAAGGACGTCGAGATGGCGGCGACGGCCCGGCATGCCGTCCGGCTGTTTCTGCGGCGGGTCGAGGGGCGGGCCGAGGAGGGGGATCTCGAGTACCGGTACTTCCGGGAGCGGGCGGCTCAGCGGGCGGAGGAGGGGGTGCCGCTGCACCTGTTGCTCGGGACGCACCTGCTGGGGCAGCACGTGCTCTGGCAGGCGCTCTGCGAGAGTGCCGAGCCGGGGGATGAGGCGGCGTTGAACGAGCTGGCCGGGTGGTTGCTGCTCGGGCAGGCCAGGATCGTCCCGGCAGTGGCGGAGAGCTATCTGGAGGAGCGGGCGGCGCTGGAGTCGGAGGCCAGGGAGGAGCGCCGGGCGCTGGTCCGGGCGCTGGTCGAGGGCTTTCCGCTGACTCCGGCCCGGTACCGGCAGCTCGGGGTGGCGGGTGGTGGTCTGGTGCTGCGGCTGCGGGCCGAGCTGCCGGGCGGGGCGCCGGAGCCGGTGGCCGGGCGGCGGCTGGCGCGGCGGTTGGGCACGGTGGTGGAGCGGCTGTTCGGCCCGGACCCGCTGGCGTGGCTGGAGGCGGACAGCGGCGTGCTGGTGCTGCCCCGGGACGAGGCCGGCGAACTGCCGGAGCTGCCGGGCGAGCTGACCGAGCGTCTGGAACGGGCGGCCGGTGCCCCGGTGCGGGTGGCGGTGCAGCCCGCCGACAGCGGGGCCGGGATCGCGGCGGCGGCCCGGACCGCGGCCGAGGTGCTGCGGCTGGCCGGGGTGCTGGGCCGCCCGCCGGGCCTGCACCGGCTGGCGGACGTCCAGCTCGAGTACCACCTGTCCCGGCCGGACGAGAGCAGCGCCGGGCTGGCCGCGCTGCTCGACCCGGTCTACGAGCGGCCTGAGCTGCTGGCCACCCTGCGGGCCCACCTGGCCGAGCGGCAGGACCGGCGGCGGACCGCCCGGGTGCTCGGGCTGCACCCGAACACCGTCGACAACCGGCTGGCCAGGATCGCCGAGCTGACCGGCGCGGAGGTCGGCACGGCGCACGGTCTCGCCCTGCTGCTGACCGCGTACACCCTGCGCGAGCTTCGGCCTTGAACGCCGGTTCGGGATACTTGGGGGCATGAGGCTGACCGAGTTCTGGCGACGGATGTACGAGCACTTCGGCGAGGCGTACGCGGAGTCCTTCGCCGCCGACCACCTGATGTCCGAGCTGGGCGGGCGGACGGTCCGTCAGGCGCTGGAGGCCGGTTGGGAAGCGAAGGAGGTCTGGCGGGTGGTCTGCCGGACCCAGGGGGTGTCGGCGCTGCTGCGCTGAGCTTTGGGTAAGACTGGGCGGGTGGCCAGTAGCTCTGATCCTCAGATTCCCGAACACCCGTCCGAACCGCACACCGCCCCGACCGAGAGAATGGTGGCCAGAGGGGACTCCCTCTGGGGGCAGGGGATGCCGAAGTGGCTGCCCCGGGCGATGGTGCTGGCACTGCTGCTGGTCGGGGCGTTCCAGCTGGTGGACTGGGCGTTCCGGCAGCTGATCGACCTGCTGGTGATGCTGCTGGTGGCGTTCTTCCTGTCGCTGGCGATGGAGCCGGCCGTGGACCGGATGGCGGCGCGCGGGGTGCGCCGGGGGCTCGGGACCTTCCTGGTCTTCATCGGGCTCGCGGTCGCCATCGCCGGGTTCCTCACCGCACTCGGCACCCTGCTGGTCGACCAGGTCGCGAAGATCGCCGGTGACCTGCCGCACCTGGTGGAGAACCTGCTCGGCTGGTTCAACCGGACGTTCCATCAGAACGTCTCGCTGGACCAGCTGCAGGAGAAGCTGCTCAAGGACTCCGGCAACATCGAGAAGTACGCCCAGCAGGCCGCCGACAACGTCTGGGGCGTCTCCAGCACCCTGATCGGCGGGCTGTTCCAGGCCTTCACGGTCGGCCTGTTCACCTTCTACTTCACCGCCGACGGACCCAGGGTGCGGCGCACCGTCTGCTCGCTGCTGCCGCCGGCCAAGCAGGCCGAGGTGCTCCGGGCCTGGGAGATCGCGCTGGCCAAGACCGGCGGCTACCTCTACTCGCGGGCACTGCTGGCGATCGCCTCGACCCTGGCGCACTGGATCATGTTCAGCATCCTCGGCCTGCCGTACGCGGCGGCGCTGGCGGTCTGGGTCGGCGTCATGTCGCAGTTCGTGCCGACCATCGGGACGTACCTGGCGGGTGCGCTGCCGATCCTGGTGGCGCTGACCGTGGAGCCGGTGGACGCGTTCTGGGTGCTGGTCTTCGTGATCGTCTACCAGCAGATCGAGAACTACCTGCTGCACCCGAGGATCACCGCCCGGACGGTGGACGTGCACCCGGCGGTGGCGTTCGGCTCGGTGATCGCGGGGGCGGCGCTGCTCGGCGCGGTCGGCGCGCTGATCGCGATCCCGGTGGCGGCCACCCTGCAGGGGTTCGTCGGGACGTACGTGCGGCGGTACGAGGTGGCCACCGACCCTCGGATCGACCGGGGTGCGGACCGCAAGGGGCGGCGCGAGCGCCGGCGGCAGGCGGCCCGCAGGCTGCGGCAGATGGTGCGCGGGTCCTCGAAGGACCGGCGCGACGGGGACGACCGGAACGACCGGAACGACCGGAACGACAACTGACAGAGCGAGAGCTGACGGGCGGTCACCCCTGACGGGGGTGACCGCCCTCGCGTTTTACAGCGGGCAGGTGTCGAGCATCTCGTTCAGGCTGTCCGCCTCGGGGGCGGTGACGTTGAGCTTGTACAGGCTCTTGATGTGGGTCCAGGCCCGGGCGTAGGTGCACCAGTAGGTCTGGTCGGTGGGGCGCCAGTCGGCCGGTGACTTGTCGGCCTTGGCCCGGTTGGAGGCGGCCGAGACCGCGATCAGCTGGGAGTTGTCGAGGTCGTTGGCGAAGGCCCGGCGGGTGGGGGTGTCCCAGGTGTCGGCGCCGGAGCGCCAGGCGTTGGCGAGCGGGACCATGTGGTCGATGTCGACCTGGCTCGCGGCGGTGAGCAGCCGTCCGTCGTAGCGGCTGGTCCAGGTGCCGGTGACGGCTCGGCAGAGGCTGTCCTGGGTGACGTCCTCGCCGTCCCGGGCGAGCACCACCTCGCGGGTGTCGCAGGTGCCGTACTGCTTCACCCAGTGCGGGAACTTCTCCCGGGTGTAGCCGGTCATCGGGTGCGGGTCGGCGACGGTGAGCTCGGCCAGTTCGACCCGGACCACCGGCTCGGGCGGCGGTTCGGGCAGCTCGCGGCGGGTCGGCGCGGGGGCGGTGGCCGAGGCGGCGGTGGGCAGCAGGAAGGCGGTCAGGGCGAGGAGGACGGCGGTGGTCCGGCGCCGTCCGGTACGGATGATCATGCGTCCATGGGTAGCGGCCGGGCCGGGCCATTGGCCGCTATCACCCGGCTGAGGGCGTGGCCGGTGGGTCGGTTGACTTGAATCGAACTGATGTTCCCTATACTGGCTCACGGCGAGTTTTCCACAGGCGCGACCCATTCGGGGTGGATTGTCAGTGGGACGCGCTAGCGTCGAGAACGATGAAGCGCACAGGACAGAACCCGAGGGTGGAACCCATGGCAGGTACGGACCGCGAGAAGGCCCTTGAGACCGCACTCGCCCAAATCGAGCGGCAGTTCGGCAAGGGCTCGGTGATGCGCCTCGGTGAGAAGGCCAACGAGCCGATCGAGGTGATCCCGACCGGCTCCACCGCGCTGGACGTCGCACTCGGCGTCGGCGGGCTGCCGCGTGGCCGGGTGATCGAGATCTACGGCCCGGAGTCCTCCGGCAAGACCACGCTGACGCTGCACGCGGCGGCCAGCGCCCAGAAGCTCGGCGGCACGGTGGCGTTCGTGGACGCCGAGCACGCCCTCGACCCGGAGTACGCCAAGAAGCTCGGTGTGGACACCGACGCCCTGCTGGTCAGCCAGCCGGACACGGGCGAGCAGGCGCTCGAGATCACCGACATGCTGATCCGCTCCGGCGCGGTCGACCTGATCATCATCGACTCGGTCGCGGCGCTCGTGCCGCGCGCCGAGATCGAGGGTGAGATGGGCGACTCGCACGTCGGTCTGCAGGCCCGTCTGATGAGCCAGGCCCTGCGGAAGATCGCCGGCGCGCTGAACCAGTCGAACACCACCGCGATCTTCATCAACCAGCTCCGCGAGAAGATCGGTGTGATGTTCGGCTCGCCCGAGACCACCACCGGTGGCCGCGCGCTGAAGTTCTACGCCTCCGTCCGGCTGGACATCCGCCGGATCGAGACCCTGAAGGACGGCACCGAGGCGGTCGGCAACCGCACCCGCGTCAAGGTGGTCAAGAACAAGGTCGCCGCCCCGTTCAAGCAGGCCGAGTTCGACATCCTCTACGGCCACGGCATCAGCTGGGAGGGCGGCCTGATCGACATGGGTGTCGAGCACGGCTTCGTCCGCAAGGCCGGCGCCTGGTACACCTACGAGGGCGACCAGCTCGGCCAGGGCAAGGAGAACGCCCGCAACTTCCTGCGCGACAACCCGCAGCTGGCGGAGGAGATCGAGCTGAAGATCAAGCGGAAGCTCGGTATCGGCCCGAAGGTGGAGGGCGAGGAGGCCCCGGCGGCCGACGCGGCCGTCGCCACCGACGAGGAGGCCAAGCCGGCCGCCAAGACCGCAGCCGCGAAGAAGACGGCGGCGGCGAAGAGCTGAGCCGACGTTGACGCACGAGAGCGATGCCGAGGTGCCGGGTTCGGACGAATCCGGCACCGAGGTGTTTCCGGGTCTGCTCCGGGCCTCCGAGCTGACCGGCGGCCGGCGGCGGCGCCGGACGGAGCTGGCGCCGCTGCCCTCGGAGCAGCCCGCCGAACCGCCGGAGCCGAAGCGTCGGCCCAAGCGGGAGCGGCGGGCCGCGGCCGCGCCCACCGACCCGGCCGCCCAGGCCCGCGACATCTGTCTGCGGCTGCTCACCGGCACGGCGAAGACCCGCAAGCAGCTGGCCGACGCGCTGCGCAAAAAGGAGATCCCCGACGAGGTGGCCGCCGAGGTGCTGGACCGCTACGAGGAGGTCGGGCTGATCGACGACGGGGCGTTCGCGGCCGCCTGGGTCGAGTCCCGGCACGCCGTCCGCGGTCTCGGCCGCCGGGCGCTGGCCCAGGAGCTGCGGCAGCGCGGGGTGGCCGGGGAGCTGGTCGAGCGAGCACTGGAGCAGGTCGACAGTGAGGACGAGGAGGAGGCCGCGCGCGAGCTGGTCCGCCGCAAGCTGCGGACGGTGCGGGCCCTCGACCCCCAGGTCAGGACGCGGCGGCTGGTCGGCATGCTGGCCCGGCGGGGTTACTCCGAGGGGCTGGCCTTCCGCGCGGTGAAGGACGTGCTCGCGGAGGAGGACTGATGGACTTTCAGCGCCCGGATGTGATGGATCATCGACGCATCTTGACCGTTTCGTGACCCGCGCTTAGCCTCACAGAAATGTGTGCTGAGCAGGACGGAGCGGTGCCCGATGTGGATCGCGATGGGGTGCGTCGGGGCGTTGCTGCTGCTGGGCTGGGCGGTGTTCCGCTGGGTGCGGCTCACCGAGCGACGGGCGGTCGGCGCGGTGGAGTTCGTCGAGGCCGAGGTGGGCCGGCGGCGGGCCGAGCTGGAGCGGCGTGAGGCGGCCGTCGCCGAGCTGGAGGCCGAGCGGCGCCGGGAGCTGGAGCGGCTGGCCGGCCTGACGGCCGGTCAGGCCAGGGCCGAGGTGCTGCGGGAGGCCGAGAGCGAGGCCCGCCGGGCGGCGGCGGTCACCGTCCGGGAGATCGAGCGGCGGGCCCACGAGGACGGCGAGGCCCGGGCCCGGGAGATCGTCGCGGGCGCGGTGCAGCGGCTGGCCGGCGAGCAGACGGCGGAGACCGCGGTCTCGGTGTTCCGGCTGCCCGGCGAGGAGTTGAAGGGCCGGATCATCGGCAAGGAAGGGCGGAACATCCGCGCCTTCGAGGCCGTCACCGGCGTCAACCTGGTGGTGGACGAGACCCCCGGCGTCGTCCAGCTGTCCTGCTTCGACCCGGTGCGCCGGGAGGCGGCCCGGCTCACCCTGGAGGTGCTGGTCTCGGACGGCCGGATCCAGCCGGCCCGGATCGAGACGGTGCACGCCCGCAGCCTGCGGGAGGTCGACCGGCTCTGCGTCCGGGCGGGCGAGGACGCGCTGCTGGCGGCGAAGGTGGGCGAGATGGAGCCGGAACTGGTCCGGCTGCTGGGGCAGTTGCGGTACCGGACCTCGTACGGACAGAACGTCCTCGGGCACCTGGTGGAGAGCGCCAACCTGGGCGGGCTGATGGCGGCCGAGCTGGGCGCGGACGCGGCGCTGGTGCGGCGGGCCGCCCTGCTGCACGACGTGGGCAAGGCGCTCAGCCACGAGGTGACGGGCAGTCATGCGGCGGTCGGCGCCGAGTACGCCCGGCGCTGGGGCGAGTCGGCGGAGGTGGTGCACGCCATCGCGGCGCACCACGGCGAGGTCGAGCCGCAGACCGTGGAGGCGGTGCTGACCCAGGCCGCCGACGCCTGCTCGGGCGGGCGGCCCGGCGCGCGGAAGGAGTCGGTGGAGGTGCACGTCCGGCGGCTGGAGCGGCTGGAGGAGATCGCCCGGGAGTTCGAGGGCGTCGCCAAGGTGTACGCGATGCAGGCCGGCCGCGAGGTCCGGGTGATGGTCCAGCCGGAGCTGGTCGACGACATCGGCGCCCAGGTGATCGCCCGTGAGGTGGCCAAGCGGGTGGCCGAGGAGCTCACCTTCCCGGGGCAGATACGGATCACCGTGGTCCGGGAGAGCCGCGCGGTGGAGTTCGCCCGGTAGCCCCCTGACGGGCCGTCACCGGTGACGGCCCGTCAGGGGCTGGCGATCGGGGCCGGGCCGCCGCGGGCGTGCTGGGCCAGGGCCTGGAGGGCCTCGGGTTCGGCGCCGTGGGTGGAGCCGACCAGGTGGCCGTCGGGGCGGATCAGCAGGACGGTGTGCGGGTCGGCCGCCGGGTACTGGTCGGTGACCAGCACCTCGGTGGGGATCGGCAGAGCGGCGGCCAGCGTGGTCAGCCGGGGCATCAGGCCGGCCGACAGCCAGTGCTGGGAGGACCAGACCGTGGTGCCGGGGGCGACCAGCAGCAGCAGGAAGCCGGCCCCGAGCCGGGCGTGCAGCCGGTCGGTGGAGCCGTCGGTGGTGATCACCGGCAGGTCGGGGGCGAGCACCCCCGGGGCGGTCGGCGGGAGCTGTTCGGTCAGCGAGGTGCCCCGGCCGCCGCGCTGCGGCGGGACCCGGCCGGGGATGCCGGACGGCGCCTCGGGGTAGGCGGGGGCGCCGCCGAACCGGCCGGTGCCGAGCTGACCGTCCGCCAGCAGCGGGGCGTGCTTGCGGAACGAGCCGGTGAGCAGCGACCGCCGGGTCTGCTGCCAGCCGCGCAGCGGGCGGAGCAGCGGCATCGCCTGGTCGACGGCGCGCAGCCGGGCGCCGACCGCACCGCGCCGTTCGGTCTCGTAGCCGTCCAGCAGGGTGGAGCCGGAGTGCAGGTGCCAGGCCAGCGCGAGCCGCCAGGACAGGTTGTCGGCGTCCCGCAGGCCGTCGGCGAGGTTCTGCATGCCGAGTGCGCCGTGCAGGTGGGCGGCGTCGCCGGCCAGGAAGCAGCGGCCGACCCGGAACCGGGCGGCCAGCCGCTGCTGGGCGGTGTGGTCGGCGGCGGCCAGCAGCTCGTACGGGGGGAGTTCGCCGCACCAGCCGGTGAGGGTGGATTTCACCCGGGCCAGCAGGGTGTCGCCGGTGACGATGCCGGGCCAGGTGGCGTGTGGGTCCACCGGGGCGGTGGCGGCCGGGCGGCCGGGGGGCAGCCGCCAGTCGAGCCGCCAGAGCCCGTCCGGGAGCGGCCGGGCGGAGGCCTCGCGGTCGCCGCGCCACGGGGGTTCGCGGTGCAGCCGGGCCTCGCCCGCGAACGGCAGGTCGACCCGGACGGTGGCCACCGCGTGCCGGTCGACGGCCGGGCGGCCGGGGAAGCGCACCTTGAGCAGCTTGCGGACGGTCGAGCGGGCCCCGTCGCAGCCGACCAGGTGACTGCCGCGCCACCAGGTGACGGCGTTGGTCTGTGAGTTGACGGTCCGTGCGCTGACGCCGTCCTTGTCCTGCTCCAGCTCGACCAGCCGGGTGAGCGGACTGAGCTGGATCAGCGGGGTGGCGGTGACCGCGTCCCGCAGGCCGCGGTGCAGCCGGTGCTGCGGCAGGTGGGTGATCCCGTCCAGCGGCATCCGGAGCACCTCGGTGCGGCGGCGCCAGATGGTGAAGGCGTCCCAGCTCGCGGCGTCGGAGGCGGCCCGCTGGTAGCCGAGCCGGGCCAGGAAGGCGGTGCTGTCGTGGGTGAGCACGACGCTGCGGGGGCCCTCGGAGCAGACCCCCGCGCCTTCGTCCAGCACGATGCTGGGCACGTCCTGCCTGGCCAGCGCGAGCGCCAGGGCCAGGCCGACCGGACCGGCCCCGACGATGATCACCGGATCCACGGCGGGACCTCGCACGTGCTCGGAGGTGCCGAAAGAGCGGCGGAGCCCGACCGCATATCCGGCCCGGGCATGCGGCCCGGATATGCAGTCAGGCTCTCAGAGGTCCCGGGTGGTGTCACGAAGAGCAATGCAACAGATCACCTGCGTGTCCGTCAAGCAGCGGCAGGTGTGCGCCGGTTCGCGCCGCGGCGGCTCCGGCCCTCGAGCCACTTGGCGAGCGCCGTGAGGAGGAGGCACAGCGTGATGTAGATCGCGCCGATGATGATGGTGACCGGGATGTACGGGTACCCGTCCGGAGTGGCGGTGTTGCTGGCGATCAGCTTCCCGACGTAGAGCAGCTCGGGGTAGGTGATGATCAGGCCGAGCGAGGTGTCCTTGAGGGTGACCACCAGCTGGCCGATGATGGCCGGCAGCATCGAGCGGACCGCCTGCGGGACCAGGATGGTGAACATCACCTGGGTCTTGCGCAGACCGAGCGCGTAGGCCGCCTCGCCCTGTCCGCGCGGCACGGCGTTGATGCCGGAGCGGATGACCTCGGCCTGGACCGCGCCGTTGTACAGGGTCAGTCCGATCACCAGGCCCCAGAACGGGGACTTGGTGAACAGCGACTGGTACAGCGCGAAGATCATGATCAGCAGCGGCATCGCCCGGAAGAACTGCACGATCGCCGTGGACACTGCCCGGACCGGCTTGTGGTCGGAGAGCCGGCCCGCCGCGAGCAGCGTGCCGAGGATCAGCGAGAGCACGGCCGCGGTGGCGAAGGCCTTGAGGGTGGCCAGCAGGCCGTCCACGATCATCTGCTGGGCGTTCTTGTACTGGAACGGGTCCCACATCGCCGCGGTGAACTGACTGGCGTCGGTCAGGCTCCGGTACGCGTACCAGAGCAGTCCGAGCACACCGGCGCCGGCGAGCACGCCGAGGGCCAGGTTGCGGGCCCGGGCCCGGGGGCCGGGGACGTCGTAGAGGACGCTGCCGCTCATCGGGCCACCGCCAGTCGGGTTTCGAGGAAGCGGAAGAACAGGGCCACGCAGGTGCTCAGGAAGAGGTAGGCGAGCGCCACCCAGAAGAAGACCAGGAAGATGCCGTACCCGAGGTCGGTCATGGTCTGCTGGAAGTGGTACAGCTCCGAGACGCTGAACGCGCCGGCGATCGCCGAGTTCCGGGGGAGCGCGATGAACACGCTGCTCATCGGTCCCAGCACGGTCCGGCCCGCCTGCGGCAGCACCACCTGGGTCAGGGTCTGACCGAACGTCATCCCCAGGCTGCGGGCCGCCTCGGCCTGGCCGACCGGCACGGTGTTGATGCCCGCGCGCAGCACCTCGCAGACGAACGAGGCGGTGTACGCGGACAGGGCTATCACCGCGAACGTGAAGTTGTCGAAGTGCACGTCCAGGCGCGGGAGTCCGAAGACCACCGCGAAGAACAGCACGGTCAGCGGGGTGTTCCGGAAGGTGTTCACCCAGACGGTGCCGAAGAGCCGGAGCACCGGGACCGGGGAGACCCGGAAGGCCGCCAGCAGGGTGCCCAGCAGCAGGGCGAACAGCGCACTCAGCGCGCTGAGTTCGACCGTCTGCAGGAAGCCGTCCCGGAACAGCGCCAAGTTGCCGTTCTCGAACAGTCTGCCCATACCGGCGGCCCTCCTTTCGTTACTGGACGGGTCAGTTGGTCAGGGCCGGGATCTCCGGAGCCGCAGCGCCCGAGAGACCGAGGGTGGCGTCGTACGCCTTCTTCCAGTCACCGTTGTCCTCGTGCGCCTTCAGCGCGGCGGCGACGGCCTTCTGGAAGGCCGCGTCCTCCTTGGCGAGGCCGATGCCGTAGGGCTCCTTGGAGAAGGTCTTGCCGACCACCCGGAGCTTGCCGGCGTTCTTGGCCGCGAAGCCCTTGAGGATCGCGTCGTCGGTGGTGACCGCGTCGACCTCGTTGGTGAGCAGCTTGTCCACGCACTGGGCGTAGGTGTCGTACTGGGTGACCGGGTCGACCGGGCCGTACTCCTTGATCTTCGTCACCGAGGTCGAGCCGGTGGCGGAGCAGACCTTCTTGCCCTTGACCGACTCAGGGCCGGTGAACTCGGCCTTGTCCTTGAGCACCAGCAGGTCCTGGCCGGCCACGTAGTACGGGCCGGCGAAGCCGACCTTCTCCTTGCGCTTGTCGTTGATGGTGTAGGTGCCGACGTAGTAGTCGATCTGACCGCCCATCAGCGAGGTCTCGCGGTTGGCCGAGACGATCGTCTTGAACTCGATCTTGTCGGGGCCGAAGCCGAGGTCGGCCGCGATCATCTTGGCGATCTCGATGTCGAAACCCTCGCGGGTGCCGGTGGTGACGTTCTCGAAGCCGAGGTACGGCTGGTCGGCCTTGGCGCCGATGATCAGCTTGCCGCGCTTCTTGGCCTCGTCGAAGGTCTTCGAGCCCTCCACCTTGGCGTCGGTCTTCACCGTGTAGGTCGGCAGCTTGGCGGTGGTGTCGGAGGCGGCCACGGGGGCCTCCTTGCCACAGGCCGCGACGGCGGTCAGGGCCAGCACGGACATGGCGGCAGCGATGGTACGACGAGTCCTCATGGAAGGAGCTCTCCTCTGGTGTGGCCACGGAGTGTCCGGGCACGGGGAGTTCAGGGCATGACAGAAGACTGACGCTAGGTCAGCGGGGGCCTCAGTGGTGCAGGATCTTCGAAAGGAAGTCCTTGGCACGGTCGCTGCGGGGCGCGGTGAAGAACGCCTCCGGGGTGTTCTCCTCGACGATCCGGCCGTCGGCCATGAAGAGCACGCGGTTGGCGGCGGAGCGGGCGAAGCCCATCTCGTGGGTGACCACGACCATGGTCATCCCCTCGGCGGCCAGGCTGCGCATGACCTCCAGCACCTCGTTGATCATCTCCGGGTCGAGCGCCGAGGTGGGCTCGTCGAAGAGCATCACCTTGGGGTTCATCGCCAGCGCGCGGGCGATCGCCACCCGCTGCTGCTGGCCACCGGAGAGCTGGGCCGGGTACTTGGCCGCGTGCGCGGCCAGTCCGACCCGCTCCAGCAGTGCGTGCGCGGTCTTCTCGGCCTCGGGGCGCGCGACCTTCCGCACCTTCACCTGGCCGAGCACCACGTTCTCCAGCACGGTCTTGTGTGCGAAGAGGTTGAAGCTCTGGAACACCATGCCGACCTCGGCCCGGAGCTTCGCCAGCTGCTTGCCCTCGGCGGGCAGCGGGCGGCCGTCGATCGAGATCTCGCCCGAGTCGATGGTCTCCAGCCGGTTGATGGTCCGGCACAGGGTCGACTTGCCGGAACCGGAGGGGCCGATCAGCACCACGACCTCGCCCTGACGGATCTCCAGATCGATGTCCTGGAGCACGTGCAGGGCGCCGAAGTGCTTGTTCACACCGCTCAGCACCACCAGCGGGGCGGCGGTGGAGTCACTGACGGTGGTCTCGGTCATCGCGCCTGGCTCCCTCGTGGGCGTACCCCGGAGGTTTGTCCTCACAGGGGGCGGTGCTGGTGCCGGGGGCTGTTCGCCGGCGGAGCTCGCAGCCCCCGGTTGGGCCGACCTTAGGGCGCTGACCATGCCACGTCAGCCGATCTGAGGATTACTTGAGGATCACGATCCGGCCACGTCGTACCCGGGTCGTCCCCACCCTGTCCCGAGGACCGGCCCGGTCGTGACAGACGGAGCGGACTGGACAATACTCCGCAGGGATCGGACATGGAACGGAGGGACCGGGATGCGACTGCTGCTCGTCGAGGACGACGAACGGGTGGCCGCCGCGCTGGTCGCGGTGCTCGGCCGGCACGGCTTCCAGGTCAGGCACGCCCGCAGCGGCCACGAGGCGCTGGACGCGCTGGTGCCGGACGGCAGCGACCCGTACCGGGTGGTGCTGCTCGACCTCGGCCTGCCCGACCGGGACGGCTTCGAGGTGTGCAGCCGGATCCGCGCGCACAGCGGCGTCCCGGTGATCATGGTGACCGCCAGGGCCGACATCAGGTCCCGGATCCACGGCCTCAACCTCGGCGCCGACGACTACGTCACCAAGCCGTACGACATGGGCGAACTGCTCGCCCGGATCCACGCGGTGGCCCGCCGCGGCCTGGCCGCCGAGCCGGCCGAGCCGGTCGGCAACCAGGCCGGGCCGCTGGAGGCCAGGGGCATCCTGATCGACCGCGAACGCCGTCGGGTCAGCGTGCAGGGCCGCGACGTCCCGCTCACCCGCAAGGAGTTCGACCTGCTGGCGCTGCTCGCGCAGAGCCCCGGCGTGGTCTACCGGCGGGAGCAGATCTTCAGCGAGGTCTGGCGCTCCGGCTGGGAGGGCAACGGCCGGACCCTGGAGGTGCACATCGGCTCGCTGCGCACCAAGCTCGCGCTGCCCGGCCTGGTCGAGGCCGTCCGTGGGGTCGGCTACCGCCTGATCCCCGAGCAGCCGGCCGGCTGATCCCCCGTGCGCACCCGCCTGCTCGGCATCCTGCTCTCCCTGATGACCGCCGTCCTGGCCGCCCTCGGGGTACCGCTGGGGGCCGCGATGGCCGCCGCCGAGCAGAGCAAGGTGGTGGTCGACCGGATGGACGACGCCGCCCGGTTCGCCCAGAGCCTGCCCACCCAGGGCCGCCCGACCGCGGGCACCGCCGTCAAGGGTGACCCCACCCCCGTGGACGGCGACGGCAGCCGCCTGCACGCCCTGGTCGGCGAGGTCCAGCGCTACCACGAGCTGTACGGCATCCGGGTCGGCATCTTCCACCGGGACGGCAGCGCGGTGGCGGTCGCCCCCGAGGGCTGGCAGGTCCCGACCGGCGGCTCCGCGGCCCAGGCCTTCCAGGAGGCGATGGACGGCCGCCGCAGCCAGAACCCGCCGCAGGCCTGGCCCTGGACCCCCGACCGGACGCTCACCGTGGCCGCCCCGGTGGTCCGGGACGGCGACGTGATCGCGGTGGTGATCACCGAATCGCCCACCGGCCCGCTGCGGTCCCGGATTCTCTACCGCTGGCTCGGCATCGCCGCAGGCGAGTCACTGGCCATGATCGCGGCCGTACTGCTCTCGATGCGGCTGACCGGCTGGGTGCTGCGCCCGGTCCGCACCCTGGACCGGGCCACCCACGACATCGCCACCGGCCGGATGAACGCCCGGGTCGCCCCCAGCAGCGGTCCACCCGAACTCCGGCGACTGGCCCGCTCGTTCAACGACATGGCGGACAACGTCCTGATCGCCCTGGACCAGCAGCGGGCCTTCGTCGCGGACGCCTCGCACCAGCTGCGCAACCCGCTGGCCGCCCTGCTGCTGCGGGTCGAACTGCTCGGCCTCGAACTCCCGGAAGGCCACGACGCGGAGCTCGGCGCCGTCCGCGAGGAGGGCGTCCGGCTGGCCCGGGTGCTCGACGACCTGCTCGGCCTGGCCACCGCCGAACACGCCCGCCCCGAGCCGGAGCGGGTCGACCTCGCCGACCTCGCGATGGCCCGGATCGACGCGTGGCGGCCGGTCGCCGACCAGCGCGGCATCCGGCTCGGCTGGGACGGGCCCGCCACCGCGATCGGGCTGGCCGACCCGATCGGGTTCGGCAGCGCGCTCGACGCGGTGCTCGACAACGCGCTCAAGTTCACCCCGAGCGGCGCGACCGTCCGGCTCGACGTCCAGCGCGGCAAACGCGAGGTCACCCTGACCGTCTCCGACGCCGGCCCCGGCCTCACCGAAGAGGAACTCGCCCGGATCGGCGACCGCTTCTGGCGCAGCCCGCGCCACCAGAACGTCGACGGCTCCGGCCTCGGCCTCTCCATCGCCCGCACCCTCCTGCTGGCCGGCGGCGGCTCCCTCGACTTCGCCCCGGTCAACCCGACGGGCCTCGCGGTGCACCTCACCGTCCCACGGCCACGGTAGACAGAGCAGGGGCCCGGGGAACGGCGGCGCCGACCTCGGGAGCGTTCAACCTGCGTACAAGGTCAGGCACTTTCGCAGTGACCCGAACGCCAGATCTCCTCGCAGTTCCCCGAGCCCCTGGGTGGTGCAACTCAAGGTTTGACCGAAAGGTAGTAGCGCCGGGCGCCTTCGTGGAGGGCCAGCGGGTCGGTGTAGACCGCGGTGCGGAGGTCCACCACCTGGGCGGCGTGGACCTCTGCGCCGATCGCGTCGCGGCTGTCGATGACGGCCTGGGTCATCCGCTCCACCAGGGCCGGGTCGACGTCGTCGCGGGTGATCAGCAGGTTGGGGACGGCCAGGGTGGCGACCGCCGTCGCGGCGGGGCGGGCCTTGGGGTAGGCGTCGGCCGGGATGGTGGCGGCGCGGTAGGCGTCGGCGCCGCCGCCCTCGCCGTGGCCGACCGCTTCGGCCAGGTCGCCGAGCGGGACGATCCGGATCGCGAACTGGTCGGAGAGATCGCTCAGCGCGCTGGTGGGCAGCCCGCCGGACCAGAAGAAGGCGTCCAGCTGACCGTTCTTCAGCTGGTCGGCCGCGTCGCCGACGCCGAGGTTCGCCGCGGCGACGTCCTGGTCGGGATCGAGCCCGGCCGAGGCCAGCAGACGCTTCGTCACCAGCAGGACCCCGGACCGGCTCTGGCCGACCCCGACCCGCAGACCCTTGAGGTCCGAGGCCCGCTGCACCTTGGAGTCGGCGGGCACCACGAGTTGCAGGTAGTCGTCGTACAGCCGGGCTATCCCGCGCAGCCGGTCCTTGCCGTCGCCCCGGTAGCTGGCCACCGAGTCGGCGGTGGCGATCGCGAACGAGTCCCGTCCGGAGGCGACCCGGTCCAGGTTGTCGATCGAGCCCTGCGAGTTGTCCAGCCGGAGTTCCGCCCCGGGCATCGCGGTGTGCAGGTAGGTCCGGAGCAGCTGCCCGTACCGGTCGTACACACCTCGTTGGACCCCGGTGGCGAACCCGATCTCCCCGCGCGGGTAGTCCGCGCGGTCGGCCGCGGCCAGCCACCAGCCGCCGAGACCGCCCACGACCAGCAGCAACGCGGCGGCCGTCCGGCCGAGCCGGCTGCGGGCCACCGTGCGCGGCAGGGCGACGGGTCTCCAGGTCATGGGGTTGGATACTGCCAGGCCGGGCCCGGGAAAGGGAGAGGGTCACGGAGCCCGATCCGGTTCTCGTACTCTTGGGTCCGTGGGTACGAGCCAGGATTCCAAGAGCTACAAGGTCGTCACGTACGGCTGCCAGATGAACGTGCACGACTCCGAGCGCCTCTCCGGGCTGCTCGAGGACGCCGGGTACGTGAAGGCCGACCAGGAGGGTGATCCCGACCTGGTGGTCTTCAACACCTGCGCGGTGCGCGAGAACGCCGACAACAAGCTGTACGGCAACCTCGGCCAGCTCGCTCCGGCGAAGACCCGGAACAAGGACATGCAGATCGCCGTCGGCGGCTGCCTGGCGCAGAAGGACCGCGACACCATCGTGAAGCGGGCCCCCTGGGTCGACGTGGTCTTCGGCACCCACAACATCGGGCACCTGCCCGCGTTGCTGGAGCGGGCCCGGATCGAGCAGCAGGCCCAGGTGGAGATCCTGGAGTCGCTGGAGACCTTCCCGTCCACCCTGCCGACCCGGCGCGAGTCGGCGTACGCGGCCTGGGTGGCCATCTCGGTCGGCTGCAACAACACCTGCACCTTCTGCATCGTCCCCGCGCTGCGCGGCAAGGAGGAGGACCGCCGTCCCGGCGACGTCCTGGCCGAGATCGAGGCGCTGGTCGGCGAGGGTGTCATCGAGGTCACCCTGCTCGGCCAGAACGTCAACGCGTACGGCTCCGACCTGGGCGACCGGGAGGCGTTCTCCAAGCTGCTCCGGGCGGCCGGGCAGATCGAGGGCCTGGAGCGGATCCGGTTCACCTCGCCGCACCCGCGCGACTTCACCGACGACGTGATCGCCGCGATGGCCGAGACCCCGAACGTGATGCACCAGCTGCACATGCCGATGCAGTCCGGTTCGGACACCGTGCTGCGGGCGATGAAGCGCTCGTACCGGCAGGAACGCTTCCTCGGCATCATCCGCAAGGTCCGCGAGGCGATGCCGGACGCGGCGATCTCCACCGACATCATCGTCGGCTTCCCCGGTGAGACCGAGGAGGACTTCGAGCAGACCATGCACGCGGTCCGCGAGGCCCGCTTCACCAACGCCTTCACCTTCCAGTACTCCAAGCGGCCCGGCACCCCCGCCGCCGAGATGGACGGGCAGATCCCCAAGGCCGTGGTCCAGGACCGCTACAACCGGCTGATCGCCCTTCAGGAGGAGATCTCCTGGGAGGAGAACAAGAAGCAGGTCGGCCGGGTGCTGGAGATCCTGGTGGCCGAGGGCGAGGGCAAGAAGGACGACCGGACCGACCGGCTCTCCGGCCGTGCCCCCGACAACCGCCTCGTGCACTTCACCCGCCCCACCGAGCCCGTCCGCCCCGGCGACACGGTGACCGTCGAGATCACCTACGCCGCCCCGCACCACCTGCTCGCCGAGGGCCCCACCCTGGCCGTCCGCCGCACCCGCGCGGGCGACGCCTGGGAGAAGCGGCAGGGCCTCCCGGCCCCGAAGCCGGCCGGCGTCATGCTCGGCCTGCCCACCATCGGCGTCCCGGCGGCTTTGCCGGTAGTCACCGGCTGCGGCGACTGACGTTCGGAAGACAGGGGCTCGGGGAACTGCGACGCCGACCTCGTACAAGGCGATCCGTCCGTACGTGGTCAGGCACTTTGCAGTTTGACCCGCACGCCAGATCTCCTCGCAGTTCCCCGAGCCCCTGGATAGTGCAACCTCCGCATCTGCATAAGGTGATCGTCATGCTCGTTGCCGCTGCCGTAGTCCCCTGTCCGCCGCTGCTGGTGCCCGAGGTCGCCTCGGGTGCGGCGCCCGAGCTGGAGCCGCTGCGGGCCGCCTGCCTGGCGGCGGTGCGGGAGTTGCTCGCCTCGGGGGCGGAGCTGATCGTGCTGGTCGGCGGCGGCCCGGAGGCCGGGGTGTGGACCGAGGGCGGGGTGGGTTCGTTCCACCGGTACGGCGTGTCCCGGGTGGTGCGGCTGCCGTCGGGCGGGGTGGAAGGCCCGGAGCTGGCGCCGTCGCTGGCGGTCGGGGCGTGGCTGCTGGAGCAGGCGGGGGCGACCACCCCCACCCACGCGTGTGCTGTCCCGGCCGACGCGTCGGCCGAGCGGCTGCTGGGCCTGGGCGGCGGGCTGGCCGAACTGGCCGACAAGGTCGGCCTGCTGGTGCTCGGCGGCGGCAGCGCCTGCCGTTCGGTCAAGGCGCCGGGCTACCTGGACGACCGGGCCGAGGGCTACGACGCCGAGGCGGCCCGGGCGCTGGGTGCGGCGGATCTGGCCGCGCTGGCTGCGCTCGACCCCCGGGTGTCGGCGGAGCTGCAGGCGGACGGACGGGCGCCCTGGCAGGTCCTCGCGGGAGCTGCACAGGGCGCCGGGCTGAACGGGAGGCTGCGGTACGACGAGGCCCCCTACGGGGTGGGCTACTTCGTGGCCTCCTGGAGCTGACTGCCGGTCAGCTCTGTCCCTCGTCCTTGGGCTTGGCGGCGAAGTGGTCCACCGCGCCCTTGGCCTTGCTGGTGCCGGACTCGATCTTGTCGCTGTACTTCCCCTTGGTGGCCTTGTCCACCGCGCTGCCGGTCTTCTCGACCATGTGGTCGATCTTCTCGTTGTGCTTGCCCGCGAGCTCGCTGGCCTTGTCCTTGAGCTCCTCGGCCTTGCCCTTGAGGTTGTCCATCAGGCCCATGTCCGTCGCTCTCCTTCTGCTGGGTCCGCCCGGCGGACGGAGAAAATAGGTCATTCCGTTCATATCTTCCCCAGAGTGACGGCCTGAGACACGGCGCCACTCCCGATCTTTGCGAGACTTGGCCCGTGAGCAGCTCTTCCGTCACCCAGCCCCGCGTCGTCTCCGTGGTCGGCGCGACCGCCGCGGGCAAGTCCGACCTGGCGGTCGCCCTCGCCCGCACGCTCGGCGGCGAGGTGATCAACACCGACTCGATGCAGCTCTACCGGGGCATGGACATCGGCACCGCGAAGCTCACCCCGGCCGAGCGCGGCGGCATCCCGCACCACCTGATGGACATCTGGGACGTCACCGAGGCCGCCAGCGTCGCCGAGTACCAGCGGCTGGCCCGGGCCGAGATGGACCGGCTGCTCGCCGAGGGCCGGACGCCCGTGCTGGTCGGCGGCTCCGGGCTGTACGTCCGGGCGGCGATCGACGAGATGGAGTTCCCGGGCACCGACCCGGCGGTCCGGGCCCGGCTGGAGGCCGAGTGCGAGCAGCTCGGCAGCGGCGCGCTGCACCGGCGGCTGGCGGAGCTCGACCCGGCCGCCGCCGCGGCGATCCTGCCGAGCAACGGCCGGCGGGTGGTCCGGGCGCTGGAGGTCATCGAGATCACCGGCCGCCCGTTCACCGCCAGCCTGCCGACCAACACCGCCGTGTACGACACCGTGCAGATCGGCGTCCAGGTGGAGCGCCCGGAGCTGGACCGCCGGATCGAGCTCCGGGTGGACCGGATGTGGGAGGACGGTCTGCTCGCCGAGGTCCGCGCGCTGGAGGCACAGGGGCTGCGGGACGGGCTGACCGCCTCCCGGGCGCTCGGCTACCAGCAGGTGCTGGCCCACTTCGCGGGCGACTGCACCGAGCCGGAGGCGAAGGCCGAAACCGTACGGGCGACCAGGCGGTTCGCCCGCCGCCAGGAGTCCTGGTTCCGCCGGGACGACCGGATCCACTGGCTGGCCCGCCCGGCCGGTGCGGACCCGACGGAGCTGCTGGGACGGGCCCTGGAGCTGATCGACCGTCAGATCTGAGCGGTTTCCGGCCATCCGGCCGGTGCAGCTGCAGGTGCACGACCAACTGAGGGTTACGGGCACATCACGTCCTGGCCACGGATCACCCGATGGCCCGATGGGACCCGCGTCGACGGCACCGGACATGCCATTATCGAAAACAACCAGGGGTCGGCCGTGAGGGCCGCCCCTACCGCCCGCGAGTCAGTTGGCTCGTGGCGAACCGTCAGGGGAGGCCGCGTGTCCACGGGTACCGGCCCCGAAACCGAGGAACTGCCGAGCAGCGTCAGCGCCGAACTGGTGTTGGCCGAAGCTCAGATGACCACCTCGTACGCCCTGGCCCTGCCCGTCCTCGCCGACCTGGCCGCGCCCGGTGTGGTGCACGAGCGGGAGATCCGGCCCCGCCGCCGGCTGCGCTGGTGGCAGACCCTGCCGATCGTGCTGGTCGGTGCCGCCGGTGCGCTGATGTTCGCCTTCCCGCTCGCCTTCGGCTCCGGCGGCGGCGCCTCCGCGATGATCGGGATGCTCGGCCTGCTGCTCACCGCCGCCTCGGTCGGCTGGGGCGCGATGGCCGCCCGGATGGCCGGGTACAAGTGGCCCGGCGTCCCGCGCCGGGGCAGTGGCCTGCGGGCGAGCCGCAAGGCGATCGCGCTCTACACCCTGGCCGCGGCGGTCGCGGTCGGCCTCGCCGTCTGGCGAGTGGTCCACCTCGCCTCCTGACCGACCGGTCTCAGTACCATCGGCTCTGTGAGCGCATCCAAGACCTTCGGCCTCCCCTTCCTCAAGGGCCACGGCACCCAGAACGACTTCGTGATCATCCCGGACGGCGACGGCCGGCTCGACCTCGGCCCGGCCGAGGTCGCCGCCCTGTGCGACCGCCGGGCCGGCATCGGCGGCGACGGCCTGATCCGGGTGGTCCGCGCGGCGGCCGACCCGGCGGCGGTCGGCCTGGCCGACCGGGCCGAGTGGTTCATGGACTACCGCAACTCCGACGGCTCGATCGCCGAGATGTGCGGCAACGGGATCCGGGTCTTCGCCCGCTACCTGATCGAGGCCGGGCTGGCCAAGCCGGGTCTGATCCCGGTGGCCACCCGGGCCGGCGTGCTGGACGTCCGGGTCGCGGAGGACACCGCGGACGGCCCCGGCCTGATCACCGTCGACATGGGCCGGGTCCGGCTGCCCGGTTCCGAGGGCGTCGAGGTCACGGTCGGCGATCTCGTCTGGCCCGCGCTCAACGTCAACATGGGCAACCCGCACGCGGTCGCCTTCGTCGACGACCTGGCCCAGGCCGGTGACCTCTACACCGCACCCGGCGTCACCGACGGGGTGTACCCCGAGGGGGTCAACGTCGAGTTCGTGGTGGAGCGCGGACCACAGCACGTCGCGATGCGGGTGCACGAGCGGGGTTCCGGCGAGACCCGCTCCTGCGGGACCGGCGCCTGCGCGGTGGCGGTCGCGGCCGCCCGCCGCCACCACCTCGACCCCTCGGTCACCGGCCAGGCGGTCACCTACACCGTCGACCTGCCCGGTGGCACCCTGCTGATCACCGAACACCCGGACGCCCGGATCGAGATGGCGGGACCGGCGGAGATCGTCGCCACGGGGACGCTGCACATCTGAAGCTGAGCTTTTTTGCAGGGCGCTCGGTTGCACTATCCAGGGGCTCGGGGAACGGCGACGGTTCGTGGCTGGCGGGTATCACTGCGAAGGTGCCTGACCACTTACGTACGGATCACGTTTTCCGAGGTCGGCGTCGCAGTTCCCCGAGCCCCTATCTTCCGAGCCGTGTGCACTTCCCTGGCGGGGGCGGAGTGAATCCCCCCGTTCGGGTGGTGTTGGTGACGGTGTGGGAGCACGCGCTCGCGGAACGTGCTCTGCTCGGTAGCATGGACCATCGCTGCCGGAGGTGCAGATGACCATCGAAGCCGAGGCTGGAAAGCGCTCCCGGGGCAGACTCAACCGAGCCTCCCTGGGTCGGGCCGGCCGTGCCGCCCTGCTGGCCACCGGCCGTGTCCCGCTGCCGGACGCGATCGAGCCGATCGTCGAGGCGCACCGGCGCCACCACCCGCAGGCGGACCTCGCGCTGCTCGGCCGGGCGTACCGGACGGCGGAGGCCAGTCACCGGGGGCAGACCCGGAAGAGTGGCGAGCCGTTCATCACGCATCCGCTCGCGGTGACCATGATCCTGGCTCAACTCGGGGCCGGGACCACGACCTTGGTGGCGTCGCTGCTGCACGACACGGTCGAGGACACCGAGGTGACGCTGGCTCAGGTGGCCGAGGAGTTCGGGCCCGAGGTGGCCTATCTGGTGGACGGCGTCACCAAGTTGGAGAAGGTGGACTTCGGCGCCGCGGCCGAGGCGGAGACCTTCCGGAAGATGCTGGTGGCCACCGGCGACGACGTCCGGGTGATGGTGATCAAGCTCGCCGACCGGCTGCACAACATGCGGACCATCCGGCACATGAAGCCCGCCAGCCGGATCCGGATCGCCAAGGTGACCAGGGACGTGCTGATCCCGCTGGCCGAGCGGCTCGGGATCCAGGTGCTGAAGGCCGAGTTGGAGGACATCGTGTTCGCCACTCTGCACCCGGAGGAGTACGCCCGCACCGGTGCGCTGATCGCCGCGTACGACGAGCGTCCGGAGGAGCTGCTGCAGCCGTTCGCCGATGCGCTGACCCGGCAGCTGGCCGAGTCCGGGGTGACGGCGACGGTCACCGTGCGGCCCCGGCACTGCGTGTCCGTCCACCGGGTGCTGCTCAAGCGGACCGCCGCCGCCGGGCCCGACGGGCTGCCGCAGGATCTCCAACCCGCCGACTTCGGACGGCTGTTGGTGGTGGTGGAGGAGAACGCCGACTGCTACGCGGTGCTCGGCGAGCTGCACACCTGCTGGACGCCGTTGCCGGGGGAGTTCAAGGACTTCGTGGCGGCGCCCAAGTTCAACCTGTACCAGTCGCTGCACACGGCGGTCGCCCTGACCGGTGGCGAGGTGGTCGAAGTCCTGGTCAGGACCAGGGAGATGCACCGGGTGGCCGAGTTCGGCGTGGTCGCCCTGGGCGATCCGCACCAGGACGGCCCGGAGGACCCGGAGCGGACCGACCCGGCCCGTCCCGGCTGGCTGAGCCGGCTGCTGGAGTGGCAGCAGGAGACCCCGGACCCGGACACCTTCTGGTCCGCGCTCACCTCGGACCTGTCCGACGACCGGGAGATCACCGCCGTCACCGAGCAGGGCGAGACGCTGCACCTGCCGGCCGGGGCGAGCTGCGTGGACGCCGCGTACCTGTTGGGGGAGGAGACCGGCCACCGCTGTCTGGGGGCCCGGGTGAACGGGCGGCTGGTCGCGCTCTCCACCCCGCTCCGGGACGGCGACGTGCTGGCGGTGCTGACCGAGCAGGCCGCCGAGGCGTCGGGCCCGGCCGTCGAGTGGCTGGAGTACGTCCGTACGCCGGGGGCCAGGCTGGCCATCGAACGCTGGCTGGCCGACCGCCCGGCCGGGGTGCCGGAGCCGCAGTCGGACACGGGGGCGGCCAAACCGGCGCCCGCCGCCGTCCCGTCCGCCGGGCGGCGGCAGGCGCCGGTGACCGTGCCGGGCCGCTCGGGCGGGGTGGTACGGCTGTCCCGGTGCTGTACGCCGGTGCCGCCGGACGAGCTGACCGGCTACCTGATCCGGGGCGGGGCGGTGGCCGTGCACCGGACCGACTGCCCCGTGGGCGAGGAGCTGCGGGCGGCCGGCCGGGAGCCGGTCGGCCCGCGCTGGGTGCCGGGCGCGGCCCCCGCCGACGGCTTCCGGGTGACCCTGCGGGCCGAGGCGCTGAACCGCCCCCGGCTGCTGGCCGACCTGACGGCGACGATCTCGGCCGAGGGCGTCGGCATCATCGCGGCCGAGGTGGAGCCGCCGCAGCAGCTGCGGGTCCGGCACAGCTACACCGTCGAGCTGCCGGCCGCGGCCACCCTGCCGCTGCTGATGCGGGCGATGCTCCGGGTCTCCGGCGTGTACGACGTCTACCGGCCCGGTCCCGAGCGGGGAAATCGGGATGACCCGGTCGCGGCGGGCGTGCGACCATCGTGGGGAATTCACGGCCGGTCCGTGGCGTTCACCGGACGTAGTGGTTCCGGTGCCGGCCACGGCCTGCAGGGGTAGCTCGGCTCGCCACCTGGTATCGGGGCGTCAGACGGGGCAGACTCCCAGGTGCGCTCGGCGCACCGGCCCTTCCCGATCTACCTAAGGATGAGATTGACCTCCACGTTCGAGAGCCGCAGCAATTCCGACAGCCAAGGCAACCGACTGTCGGACCTCCGGGCGGAAGCCCTGATGGACGAGGACCTCGCGGCGAACGACGAGGGCTTCGACCGATACGACGGGGAGCAGTACGACCGGAGCGAGCGCGCCGCGCTGCGCCGCGTCGCCGGTCTCTCCACCGAACTGCAGGACGTCACCGAGGTCGAGTACCGCCAGCTCCGCCTGGAGCGCGTGGTGCTCGTGGGCGTCTGGACCGACGGCACGGTCGAGGAGGCGGAGAACTCCATGGCCGAGCTCGCCGCCCTGGCCGAGACCGCGGGCTCCGAGGTGCTCGACGGTGTGATCCAGCGCCGTGACAAGCCCGACCCGGCGACCTACATCGGCTCCGGCAAGGCACGGGAGCTGCGCGACATCGTCGCCGCCACCGGCGCCGACACCGTGGTCTGCGACGGTGAGCTGACCCCGGGTCAGCTGATCCAGCTGGAGGACGTGGTCAAGGTCAAGGTGGTCGACCGGACTGCCCTGATCCTGGACATCTTCGCCCAGCACGCCAAGTCCCGGGAGGGCAAGGCGCAGGTCTCGCTCGCGCAGATGCAGTACATGCTGCCGCGACTGCGTGGCTGGGGTGCGTCGCTGTCCCGGCAGATGGGTGGTGGTGGCTCCGGCTCCTCCGGTGGTGGCATGGCCACCCGTGGTCCCGGTGAGACCAAGATCGAGACCGACCGTCGGCGGATCCGCGAGAAGATGGCGAAGCTCCGCCGGGAGATCGCCGACATGAAGAAGGGCCGCGACACCAAGCGCCAGGAGCGCCGTCGCAACCAGGTCCCCTCGGTCGCCATCGCGGGTTACACCAACGCGGGCAAGTCCTCGCTGCTCAACCGCCTGACCGGCGCCGGTGTCCTGGTGGAGAACTCGCTGTTCGCCACCCTGGACCCGACGGTCCGCCGGGCGCAGACCCCGAGCGGCCGGGTCTACACCCTGGCCGACACGGTCGGCTTCGTCCGGCACCTGCCGCACCACCTGGTCGAGGCGTTCCGTTCGACCATGGAGGAGGTCGCCGAGGCGGACCTCATCCTGCACGTGGTGGACGGTTCGCACCCCGAGCCGGAGACCCAGCTGGCCGCCGTCCGGGAGGTGATCGTCTCGGTCGAGGCACAGAACGTGCCGGAGATCGTGGTGATCAACAAGGCCGACGCAGCTGACCCGCTGGTGCTCCAGCGGCTGCTGCGGCGCGAGCCGCACGCCATCGTGGTGTCGGCCCGTTCCGGGCAGGGCATGGAAGAGCTGCTGCAGCTGATCGACAGTGAGCTGCCGCGGCCGGCCATCGAGGTGCAGGCGCTGATCCCGTACACCCGCGGTGACCTGGTCTCCCGGGTGCACGCGGAGGGTGAGCCGATCTCCACCGAGCACACGGGTGAGGGCACGCTGCTGCACGCCAAGGTGGCGGCGGAGCTGGCGGCTGAGCTGGAGAAGTACGCGGTGGTCACGCAGGGCTGAGACCCGAGCTCCGCAGGGGCTCGGGGAACGGCGACGAGATCTGGCGTGCGGGTCAAAAGGCGAAAGTGCCTGACCATGCACGCGGGATGCGACCTTGTACGAGGTCGGCGTCGCAGTTCCCCGAGCCCCTGTTGTGGTTGCGCTAGTTTTTCCGGGAGAGGTGGTCGAAGGTCTGCCGGGCCACGTCCTCCAGGTACGGGCCGTTCAGGGCGGTGTGGGCCAGGTTGCCGATCGAGGTGTTGCTGACCAGGGCCTGGCGGCCGTCCGGCATGGTGGCGAACCAGCCGCCGCCGCTGGAGCCGGCGGTCATGGTGCAGCCGACCGTGTGCATCGGGGGCCGGGCCGCGTCGAAGGACAGCCGGGCCGGGTGGCCGCTGTCGCAGCGGTACAGTTCGCGGCCGTCGAACGGCTTGACGGCGGGGTAGCCCCAGACCGAGATGGCGAGTTGCTCGCGCGGGGCGTCGAACCAGACCGGGACGGCGGTGCCCACGGTCTCCTCCAGGGAGCGGCCGTCGCCGTCCGGGTTGTGCACCTTGAGGACGGCGAAGTCGTACTGGTTGGCGGCGTTGCCGCTGTGGCCGCCCTCGGCGATCCACTGCGGTGAGCTGATCACGTTGTCGGCCCACCACTGGCCGAGCGGGGCGACCTCGGCCAGGGTGGCCTTCTTCTTCTCGGCGGCCGCGCCGGAGCTGTTGTAGGCGGGGACGAAGATCAGGTTCTTGAACCAGCCGCCGCCGCTGCCCTCGTGCACGCAGTGGCCGGCCGTCCAGACCAGGTTGCTCCGCCCGGGGTGGGCCGGGTCGGCCACCACCGTGGCGGAGCACTGCCCGGTGCCGCCGCCCGGTGCGGTGGAGAACACCTTCCCGGAGGCCGGGTAGCGGGTGTACGGGCGGGGCACCGGGACGGCCGGTACCGGGCCCGGCTCGGGGTCGGCGGGGGAGGGTGAGGCGGTCGGTGCGACCGGCGGCGCCGGTTGCTGGGGTGGGGCGTCGACCATCCGCTCCGGTCCCCAGAGGTCCCGGACCACCGGGTTCTCGAACAGGTGCTGGCGGGCCCAGCGGTCCCAGTCCTCGTCCCGCCAGGTCTTCAACTCCTGCCAGCGCTGGGCCAGTTCGCCCCGCCACTGGGTCGGTACGGCGGTCGGCAGCCGCCAGTCCTCGGACGGTGTGCCGCTGCACCCCGTGAGCAGCGCCAGCCCGAGCAGTACCGCCGTGGTGCCTCTGGATATCGACCGCATGACTCCCAGCTCCCCCTGTGTCGAAGGCCGATTGTCCCATCGCCGGGCGGTCGGGCCCGATCACGGTGGCCGTGTCGTTCCGGAGCGGACCACTCCAACGAGTGAGTGATCGGTGGGGATTCACCACAACGAGTGAGCTGATCTTGTGATCACCCGCCGGCGGCCAGTTCTCTAGGGCCTGTCGGCGCCCTCGGTCTCGCGAGCCTCGGCCGTCCCCCCAACTCCCGGCGCCCGCACCCACGCTCGCCCCAAGGAGCAGCCTTGAGCACCGTCGCCCTCGCTGGAGTCCCGCCCGTCGTCCATCCACGGCCCCAGGACAGACTGCTCGACGCCGACCCGGCGGTGGCCGCCGAACAGGCCGGGGTGGAGAGCTTGTTGCGGTGCTGGGCCCGGGAGACCGGGGCCAGGCCAGGGCCGGACGGGACGCTCCGGGTGCCGGTGCTCGGCGGTGCGGTCGAGCTGACCGCGGTGGTCCGGTACTGGTCGCCGACCGGCTGGCACCGGTTCGGCGAGGTCACCCTGGCCGGGCTGCCGGTGGACGTGGTGACGGTGGCCACCCTGGTCGCGGGTGCCACCGCCGAACGGCCGGAGGCGGGTCAACTGACCGACCTGGCCGCCCGGGTGGCCGACTCGGTGCTGCGCACCGCCGAGGTGTTGGAGCGCCGCCGGACCGGCACTGGCCCCGACTGGCCGTTCCTGGCCGCCGAACAGGCCCTGCTGCTGGGCCACCCGCTGCACCCGACCCCGAAGAGCCGGGACGGCCTCGGACCGGCGCAGAGCGCCGCGTACTCGCCCGAGCTGCACGGCTCGTTCCGGCTGCACTGGTACGCCGTCGACCGGGAGCTGCTGGCCTCGGGCTCGGCGGTCGGCGTCCCGGCCGAGCAGATCACCGCCCGGCTGCTCGGCGACCGGCTCGTGCTGCCGCCCGGCACCGCCGCACTGCCGCTGCACCCCTGGCAGGCCCGCGAGCTGGCGCTCCGCCCCGAGGTGGCCGGGCTGCTGGCGGACGGCGCGCTGCACGACCTGGGCGAGCACGGTGAGGAGTGGCACCCGACCTCCTCGGTGCGTACCGTCTGCCGCCCCGGTACGCCGTGGATGCTCAAGCTCTCGCTGGGTCTGCGGATCACCAACTCCCGCCGGGAGAACCTGCGCAAGGAGCTGCACCGGGGCCTGGAGGTGCACCGGCTGCTGGAGGCCGGGCTGAGCGCCGAGTGGCGGGCCGCCCACCCCGGCTTCGACATCGTCCGCGACCCGGCTTGGATCGGCGTCGACCTGCCCGGCGGCGCCGACCCGAACGGTCTGGACACCGTGCTCCGGCAGCAGCCGTTCGGCCTGCGCGAACGCGCGTTCTGCGTGGCGGGCCTGGTCGCCGAGCAGCCGTTCGGCGAGCGGGTCGACTCGCTGCTCGGCCGGACCGTCCGGACGCTCGCCGAGCGGTGCGGGCGCCCCGTGCACACCGTCGCCACCGAGTGGTTCCTGCGCTACCTGGACGCGGTGGTGCTCCCGGTGCTGTGGCTGGACGGCCGGGCCGGGATCGCCCTGGAGGCGCACCAGCAGAACAGCCTGGTGCTGCTGGACGAGGCGGGCTGGCCGGCCGGCGGCCGGTACCGGGACAACCAGGGCTACTACTTCCGCAGTTCGTTCGCCGACCGGCTGGACGCCCGGCTGCCGGGGGTCGGCCGGGCCAGTGACACCTTCGTCGAGGACCGGGTGATCGACAAGCACTTCGCCTACTACCTCGGCATCAACCACGTGCTCGGCCTGATCGGCGCCTTCGGCTCGCAGCGGCTGGCCGACGAGACCGTCCTGCTGGCCGCCCTGCGCGGCTTCCTCGGCAGCCGGCCGGCCGCCGCCACCGGCTCGGGGCTGCCCGCGCTGCTGCTGGACAGCCCCGAACTGCACTGCAAGGCCAACCTGTTGACCCGGCTGAACGGGATGGACGAACTGGTCGGCCCGGTCGCCACCCAGTCCGTCTACGTGGACATCCCGAACCCGGTGGTGGCCGGATGAGGACCGCCGTGGGCGAGTTCGAGCTCCGGGAGGTCGAACTCGCCACCGACCTGCCGCTGCTGGCCGAGTGGATGAACGATCCGGCGGTGGCGGCGTACTGGGACCTGGCCGGGCCGCCGGAGACCACCGAGCGGCACATCGCCCCGCAGCTCGGGCCCGACAGCCACAGCTGCCCGCTGCTCGGGCTGCTGGACGGCACCCCGATGAGCTACTGGGAGCTCTACCGGGCCGACGTGGACCGGCTCGCCGGGTACTACCCCGCCGGGCAGGGCGACCTCGGGCTGCACCTGCTGCTCGGCCCGCCCGGCCACCGCGGCCGGGGGATCGGCGCCCTGCTGCTGACCGCGCTGGCCGACCGGCTGCTGGCCGAGCCCGGCTGCGACCGGCTGGTCGCCGAGCCGGACCTGCGCAACACCCCGTCGCTGCGGGCCTTCCGGCGGGCCGGGTTCGACCCGGTGGCCGAGCTGGAGCTGCCCGAGAAGCGGGCCGCCCTGATGTTGCGTCAACAATGACCCGTCAACACACCCCCTAGGACGACATGGACAACCCGCAGCCCGAGGCGTCCGACGAACAGCCCGTGGCGTACGACCTGCTGGGCGTCGGCCTGGGCCCGTTCAACCTCTCGCTGGCCGCGCTGGCCGACCGGGTCGGCGGGCTCGACGCGCTGTTCTGCGAGGCGAAGCCGGAGTTCCGCTGGCACCCGGGGATGCTGGTGGACGGGGCCCGGATGCAGGTGCCGTTCCTGGCCGACCTGGTCTCGCTGGTCGACCCGACCAACCCGTGGTCGTTCCTCAACTATCTGCGGGACCAGGACCGGCTGTTCCCGTTCTACTTCGCCGAGCGCTTCCAGCTGGCCCGCCGGGAGTACGACCACTACTGCCGCTGGGCGGCCGAACGGCTGGTCAACTGCCGGTTCGGCGCGGCCGTCACCGAGCTGCACTGGCACCCGGGGCACCGGCTGTTCCGCGCGCTGGCCGGCGGCACCGAGGTCTGGGCCCGCAACGTGGTGCTCGGTGTCGGGACGACCCCGGTGCACCCGGAGGCGTTCGCCGGCCTGCGCGGCCACCCGCAGGTCTGGCACTCCGCCGAGTACCTGGACCGCCGGGCGAGCCTGGACCGGGCCAGGGACATCACCGTGGTCGGCTCCGGGCAGTCCGGCGCCGAGGTCTTCCTCGACCTGCTGCGCACCCGGGGCGACGACGGCACCCGGCTGCGCTGGCTGACCAGGACCAGGGCGCTGGCCCCGATGGAGTACTCCAAGCTCGGCCTGGAGCACTTCACCCCTGATTACACCCGCCACTTCCACGGCCTGGCCCCCACCGTCCGGGACCGGCTGGTGCGGGAGCAGTGGCAGCTGCACAAGGCGGCCAGCGCCGAGACGCTGGCCGAGATCCACGACCTGCTGTACGAGCGGACCATCGGCCGCCCGCTGGACGCCGACCCGGTGGAGATCCGGCCCGGCACCGCCGTCACCGAGGCGCTGGCCGGACCCTGCGGCGGCTTCGAACTGATCTGCCGTCAGGTCGACTCGGGCGCCGAGCAGGTGATCCGCACCGACGCGGTGGTGCTGGCCACCGGCTACCGGGCGGTCCGCCCGGCCCTGCTCGACCCGGTCGCCGAGCTGGTGGACTGGGACGAGCAGGGCCGGTTCCGGGTCGGCCTGGACCACCGGGTGGCCACCAGGCCCGAGCTGACCGGCGGCCTGTACGTGCAGAACGCCGAACTGCACACCCACGGCGTCGGCACCCCCGACCTCGGGCTCGGCGCGCACCGGGCCGCCGTGATCCTGAACGCGGTGACCGGCCGGACCGTCCACCGGCTCCCCACCCGGACCGCCTGGACCAGCTTCGCCCCGCCCACGCCTTTCGTTCCCGCTCCCGTTCCCGCTCCCGCCCTCCCGCGCCCGCAGGAGGGCAACCGTGCCGCCCCAGTCACCCGCTGAACTCCTCCGGAGGGCCACCGTGCCGCAGCAGCCTCCCGCCGAGCTCCACCTGCCACCCCAGCTGACGGCCGCGCACTGGCGGCGGGCCCGCCGGGCGATGCTCGCCAAGATGCTCGGCGAGTTCGCCTACGAGCAGCTGCTCACCCCGGTACCGGACGGCGCCGGCTACCGGCTCGACCTCCCCGAGGCGGTCTACCGGTTCACCGCCCGCCGTGGCGCGTACGGCAGTTGGCAGGTCGACCCGGCCTCGGTGGAGTGCCGGGCCGACCCCGAAGGGGACCCGCTGCGGCTGCTCCAGCTGGCCAGGGCGGAGCTCGGGCTGCCCGGGGACACCCTCGGCCACCTGATCCGCGAGCTGACCGCCACGCTGCTCGCCGACGCCCGCCAGCTGGCCACCGAGCTGACCGCCGCCGAGCTGGCCGAGCTGGACCACGTCGGGCTCGAGGGGCGGCAGACCGGGCACCCGTGGATCGTCCCGAACAAGGGCCGGCTCGGCCTGTCGGCCCGCGACCTGGCCGCCTGGGCCCCCGAGGCGCGCAGCCCGCAGCGGCTGCCGTGGCTGGCGGTGCACCGGCGGCTGGCCGAGTTCCGGGGACAACCGGACCTGTACGAGCAGGAGTTGAGCCCGGAGTTCCGGTCCGGCGTCGGCCCGGAGTACCTGCTGCTGCCGGTGCACCCCTGGCAGTGGGACGAGGTGATCCTGCCGCTGTTCGCCCCCTGGATCGCCTCCGGCGAGATCGTCCCGCTGCCCAGCGACGGTGACCTGCGGCTGCCGCAGCAGTCCGTCCGCAGCTTCTTCAACCTCAGCCGGCCCGAGCGCTGCACCGTCAAACTGCCGCTCTCGGTGCTCAACACCCTGGTCTGGCGCGGCCTGCCGACCGAACGCACGCTGGCCGCCCCCGCCGTCACCGCCTGGATCCACGGCCTGCGGGACGGCGACCCGTTCCTGCGGGACGAGTGCCGGGTGATCCTGCTCGGCGAGATCGCCTCGGTCACCGTCGATCACCCGGTCTACCGGGAGCTGCCGGAAGTCCCGTACCAGTACAAGGAGTTGCTCGGCGCGATCTGGCGCGAGCCGCTCGGCCGGTACCTCGCCCCGCACGAGCGGGGCCGTACCCTGGCCGCGCTGCTCCAGGTCGGCTCGGACGGCCGTGCGCTGGTCGCCGAGCTGGTCGCCCGCTCCGGCCTGCCGGCCCGGGACTGGCTGCGCCGGCTGTTCGCGGTGATGCTGCCGCCGCTGCTGCACTTCCTCTACCGGTACGGCACGGTCTTCTCCCCGCACGGCGAGAACGCCATCGTGGTCTTCGACCAGCACGACGCGCCCGCCCGGCTCGCGGTCAAGGACTTCGTCGACGACGTCAACATCAGCGACCGCGACCTGCCCGAACTCGGCGGCCTCCCGGCCGAGGTGGGCGAGGTGCTGCTGCGCGAGCCGCCCGAGTACCTCTGTCAGTTCCTGCACTCCGGCCTGTTCATCGGGGTGTTCCGCTACCTGGCGCCGCTCTTCGACGCCCAGCTCGGCGTCTCCGAGGCCGAGTTCTGGGAGCTGCTGCGCGAGCGGATCACCGCCTACCAGCGGCGCTTCCCGGAACTCGGCGAACGCTTCAAGCTCTTCGACCTCTTCACCCCCCGGATCGACCGGCTCTGCCTGAACCGCAACCGGCTGCTGCTGGACGGCTACCGGGACCGCCCCCACCGCCCGCACGCCGCCGTGCACGGCGAGGTGGACAACCCGCTGCACTACGGCGGGGCGACCGGGCTGCCCCCGCAGCAGAGCCGGATTGTCACCCCCACGTCGTAGGCTGGGCGGGCCATGACGAACGACTCCGAACCCCAGGCCCTGCCCGGCGCCGCCGAGGCCCCGGCCCCCGTCTCCCGCGCCGCGCTCCCCGAGCTGCTGCACGCCGCCGTGACGGCCGTCGGGGGCGTCGAGCGCCCCGGGCAGGTCGCGATGGCCGAGGCCGTCGCCGACGCGGTCGGCAGCGGCGAGCACCTGCTCGTCCAGGCCGGCACCGGCACCGGCAAGTCCCTCGCCTACCTGGTCCCCGCGCTCGCGCACGGGGACCGGGTGGTGGTGGCCACCGCCACCCTGGCGCTGCAACGCCAGCTGGTGGAGCGGGACTTGCCCCGGACGGTGGACGCGCTGCACCCGGTGCTGCGCCGCCGCCCGCAGTTCGCGATGCTCAAGGGCCGGTCCAACTACCTCTGCCTGCACCGCGCCCACGAGGGCACCCCGAGCGAGGAGGGCGAGGGCCTGTTCGACCCGGTGGACGCGCTCGGCGGCCCGACCGGCAAGCTCGGCCAGGACGTCATCCGGCTGCGCGAGTGGGCCGACGAGACCGAGACCGGCGACCGCGACGACCTCTCGCCCGGTGTCTCCGACAAGGCCTGGGCCCAGCTCTCGGTCACCTCCCGGGAGTGCCTGGGTGCCAGCAAGTGCACGTACGGGCAGGAGTGCTTCGCCGAGGCGGCCCGCGAGCGCGCCAAGCTCGCCGACGTGGTGGTGACCAACCACGCGATGCTGGCGATCGACGCGATCGAGGGCGCCCCGGTGCTGCCCGACCACGGCCTGCTGATCGTCGACGAGGCGCACGAGCTGGTGAACCGGGTGACCGGCGCCGCCACCGGCGAGCTCACCGTCGGCGCGGTCAACCGGGCGGTCAAGCGAGCCGCCCGGCTGGCCAACGAGAAGGCGGTGGACTCGCTCCAGGCCGCCGCGGAGAACTACCACGGCCTGATGGAGACCGCCCAGCCCGGCCGGGTCGAGGGCGAGCTGCCCGAGTACCTGGCCTACGCGGTCACCGCGATCCGGGACGCCGCCCGACTGGTCATCACCTCGCTCGGCGAGACCAGGGACAAGGCGCTCACCGACGAGGACGCGGTCCGCAAGCAGGCGATGGCCTCGGCCGAGTCGCTGCACGAGACCGCCGACCGGCTGCTCTCCGACTCCGCGTACGACGTGATCTGGATCGAGCGCAGCGACCGCTTCGGCCCCGGCACCGCCTCGCTCCGGGTCGCCCCGCTGAGCGTCTCGGGCCTGCTGCGGGAGAAGCTCTACAAGGAGCGCTCGGTGGTGCTCACCTCGGCCACCCTCAAGCTCGGCGGCGACTTCAACGGCGTGGCCGCCTCGGTCGGCCTGCCGGGGGAGGGCCGGCTGCCGGACGCGCGCTCGCCCGAGGAGCCCGAGCTGGTGCACGGCGAGGACACCCCGCCGTACTGGCGCGGGATCGACGTCGGCTCGCCGTTCTCGTACCCCAAGCAGGGCATCCTCTACGTCGCCAGGCACCTGCCGGACCCGGGCCGCGACCCGGAGCGCCCGGAGATGCTGGACGAGCTCACCGAGCTGATCGGTGCGGCCGGCGGCCGCACCCTCGGCCTGTTCTCCTCGATGCGCGGGGCGAAGGCGGCCGCCGAGGCGCTGCGCGAGCGGCTGGACCACAAGATCCTGCTCCAGGGCGAGGACACCCTCGGCGAGCTGATCCGGGAGTTCGCCTCGGACGCCACCACCTGCCTGTTCGGCACCCTGTCGCTCTGGCAGGGCGTGGACGTGCCGGGCTCGGCCTGCCAGCTGGTGGTGATGGACCGGATCCCGTTCCCGCGCCCGGACGACCCGCTGATGAGCGCCCGTCAGAAGGACGTCGAGGAGCGCGGCGGCAACGGCTTCATGGCGGTCGCGGCCACCCACGCCGCGCTGCTGATGGCCCAGGGCGCGGGCCGGCTGGTCCGCGCGGCCGACGACCGGGGCGTGGTCGCGGTGCTCGACCCCCGGGTGGCGACCAAGCGGTACGGCAGCTTCTTCCGCTCCTCGATGCCGGACTTCTGGTACACCGACGACCGCAACCAGGTGCGCCGTTCGCTGGCCGCGATCGACGCCTCGGCGCCGCCGGTGCGCCCGGTGGCCAAGCGCGGCTGAGCCGTCGTCACGCACGGTCCGTGACCGCACGGGAAAGGGCCACCCCTCGGGGTGGCCCTTTCCCAGTGGTGCGACGAACGGTGTGTCAGAGACGGCGGAGCACCGCGACGACCTTGCCCAGGATGGTCGCGTTGTCCCCCGGGATCGGGTCGTAGGCCGGGTTGTGCGGCATCAGCCAGATCTTGCCGTCCTCGCGCTTGAGACGCTTGACGGTGGCCTCGCCCTCGATCATCGCGGCCACGATGTCGCCGTTCTCGGCCACCGGCTGGCGGCGGACGGTGACCCAGTCGCCGTCGCAGATGGCGGCCTCGATCATCGAGTCACCGCGCACGGTGAGCGCGAACAGCTCGCCCTCGCCGACCAGTTGACGGGGCAGCGGGAAGACGTCCTCGACCGTCTGCTCGGCCAGGATCGGGCCACCGGCGGCGATCCGGCCGACCAGCGGCACGTACGAGGTGGAAGGACGCCCGGCCGCCTCGGCGGTGTTCGGCCTGGCCACCTCGACGCCGCGCACCTCGTAGGCGCGCGGGCGGTGCGGGTCGCGCCGGAGGAAGCCCTTGCGCTCCAGCGCCATCAGCTGGTGCGCGACCGAGGAGGTCGAGCTGAGGCCGACGGCCTGGCCGATCTCCCGCATCGACGGCGGGTAACCCCGGCGCTGCACCGAGTCCCTGATGACCTCGATGACCCGGCGCTGGCGCTCCGTCAGGCCGGCTTCGTCGGTGCGGATGCCCGGCGGGCGGCCCGGCATGGAGCGCGTCGGGGTCGGCTGGCCGAGGACGTCGTCCTGGGCGGCGGAGTGCTCGATGGGCTGGCTCCGGCTCATGGTGGGGTCCACGCTCTCCTGCTCAGCGGTGCGCGCGGGGCGCTCCTGCACCGGGATGGAGGTCTTGGCTTCGACGGTGTTCACGGCTGCTTCCTTCCGACAGGTCTCCCTTTGCCCAGCTCAACTGGTGCCCCTATCGAAAGGTTGCGCCAAACACACGTTCGAGTGAATTTATTCGAAGTCGGCTGACTCGATCAAGACTCTGGGTGTACATCGCTTAAGTGTTCGACTTGCGCAGTCTATTTCACGGGTCGGAGAAATTTCACCCCGTCGCGGCGCGTCGGCGGCGCACCACTACATGTAGGGGCCTAGGTTCTCCGTTGGGCCCACCCCTAGTGGTCCGTGTAGAGTGTGCGAGTCCGTTGCGATGTCGTTCAGAGAGGGAGTCCCCCGGTGCACTGCCCCTTCTGCCGACACCCGGACAGCCGAGTGGTCGACTCCCGGGCCAGCGACGACGGAAGTTCGATCCGTCGCCGCCGCCAGTGCCCCGACTGCGGCCGTCGTTTCACCACGGTCGAGACCGCCACCCTGATGGTCATCAAGCGCAGCGGGGTGACCGAGCCGTTCTCCCGGTCCAAGGTGATCAGCGGTGTCCGCAAGGCCTGTCAGGGCCGCCCGGTCACCGAGGACGCCCTCGCCCAGCTCGGCCAGCGGGTCGAGGAGTGCGTGCGGGCCTCCGGCAGCGCGGAGCTCTCGACACACGACGTGGGTCTGGCCATACTCGGCCCACTCAAGGAACTGGATCTGGTCGCGTACCTGAGGTTCGCCTCGGTGTACCGCGCCTTCGACGATCTCGAAGACTTCGAGGCCGCCATCGCGGAACTCCGCGGTGAGCGTCCTCTCCCCACCGAGGACGTCGCCGTCCTCTCCACCGCACCCTGACCGACTGACCTGTGCCAGTCGTCCGGGGCGGTCCGGCGTGCCCGAAAACGGCCCGCTGAACACCGTCGTCCGCCCTCAGTTCCCACGCATACTGGGATATCGGGGGATTTGCCCAAGAGGAGAAGCGAGAAGTGACCGACACCACGAGCGGGTCTGCACGCGGGTCGAAGGCTGCCAAGGGGGCCGGCAAGGCACCCAAGGGCGGTCTGCGGATCGAACGCATCCACACCACTCCGGGCGTGCACCCCTACGACCAGGTCAGCTGGGAACGCCGCGATGTGGTGATGACCAACTGGCGTGACGGCTCGATCAACTTCGAGCAGCGCGGCGTCGAATTCCCCGACTCCTGGTCGGTGAACGCGGTCAACATCGTCACCTCGAAGTACTTCCGCGGCGCGGTGGGCACCCCGCAGCGCGAGTGGAGCCTCAAGCAGATCATCGACCGGGTGGTGCTCACCTACCGCGCCGCCGGTGAGAAGAACGGCTACTTCGCCACCGCGGACGACGCCGAGATCTTCGAGCACGAGCTCACCTACGCCCTGCTCCACCAGGTGTTCAGCTTCAACTCGCCGGTCTGGTTCAACGTCGGCACCAAGCAGCCCCAGCAGGTCTCCGCCTGCTTCATCCTGGCCGTCGACGACTCGATGGACTCGATCCTGGACTGGTACAAGGAAGAGGGGATGATCTTCAAGGGCGGCTCCGGCGCCGGCCTGAACCTCTCCCGGATCCGCTCCTCCAAGGAGCTGCTCTCCTCCGGCGGCAACGCCAGCGGCCCGGTCTCCTTCATGCGCGGCGCCGACGCCTCGGCCGGCACCATCAAGTCCGGTGGCGCCACCCGCCGCGCGGCCAAGATGGTCGTCCTGGACGTGGACCACCCGGACGTCGAGGCCTTCATCGAGACCAAGGTCAAGGAGGAGGAGAAGATCCGCGCCCTCCGTGACGCGGGCTTCGACATGGACCTCGGTGGCGACGACATCACCTCGGTCCAGTACCAGAACGCCAACAACTCGGTCCGGGTCTCCGACGAGTTCATGACGGCGGTCGAGAACGGCACCGAGTTCGGCCTGCGGGCCCGGATGACCGGCGAGGTCATCGAGACCGTCGACGCCAAGAAGCTGTTCCGCAAGATGGCCGAGGCGGCCTGGGCCTGCGCCGACCCGGGCATCCAGTACGACGACACCATCAACCACTGGCACACCTGCCCGGAGTCCGGCCGGATCAACGCGTCCAACCCCTGCTCCGAGTACATGCACCTGGACAACTCCAGCTGCAACCTCGCCTCGCTCAACCTGATGAAGTTCCTCCGCGACGACGACTCCTTCGACGCCGGGCGCTTCGCGGCCGTGGTCGAGCTGGTCATCACCGCGATGGACATCTCGATCTGCTTCGCCGACTTCCCGACCGAAAAGATCGGCGAGACGACGCGCGCGTACCGCCAGCTCGGCATCGGCTACGCCAACCTCGGCGCCCTGCTGATGGCCACCGGCCACGCGTACGACTCCGAGGGCGGCCGCGCGCTGGCCGGTTCCATCACCTCGCTGATGACCGGCACCGCCTACCGCCGCGGCGCCGAACTCGCCGGCGTGGTCGGCCCGTACGACGGCTACGCCCGCAACGCCGCCCCGCACCAGCGGGTCATGCGGCAGCACGCGGACGCCAACGCCGCCGCCGTCTCGTACGACGACCTGGACGCCCCGGTCTGGGCCGCGGCCACCGCCACCTGGGCCGAGGTGCTGACCCTCGGTGCGCAGAACGGTTTCCGCAACGCGCAGGCCTCGGTGCTCGCCCCGACCGGCACCATCGGCCTGATGATGGACTGCGACACCACCGGCGTCGAGCCCGACCTCGCCCTGGTCAAGTTCAAGAAGCTGGTCGGCGGCGGCTCGATGCAGATCGTCAACAACACCGTGCCGCGCGCCCTCAAGCGCCTCGGCTACCAGCAGGAGCAGATCGAGGCGGTCGTCGCCCACATCGCCGAGCACGGCAACGTGGTGGACGCGCCCGGTCTGAAGCCCGCGCACTACTCGGTCTTCGACTGCGCGATGGGTGAGCGGGTCATCTCCGCGATGGGGCACGTGCGGATGATGGCGGCGATCCAGCCGTGGATCTCCGGGGCCATCTCCAAGACGGTCAACATGCCGTCCGTGGCCACCATCGAAGAGGTCGAGGAGATCTACTTCGAGGCGTGGAAGCTCGGCGTGAAGGCGCTCGCCATCTACCGCGAGAACTCGAAGGTCGGCCAGCCGCTCTCGGCGAAGAAGACCAAGGAGGAGGAGAAGGCCGTGGCCGTCCCCGCCCCCGTGGTCGAGTACCGCCCGGTCCGCAAGCGCCTCCCGAAGGGCCGTCCCGGCATCACCACCTCCTTCACGGTGGGCGGCGCCGAGGGCTACATGACCGCGAACTCCTACCCGGACGACGGTCTCGGCGAGGTCTTCCTGAAGATGTCCAAGCAGGGTTCGACCCTCGCGGGCATGATGGACGCCTTCTCGATCGCGGTGTCCGTGGGTATGCAGTACGGCGTCCCGCTGGAGACGTACGTCTCGAAGTTCACCAACATGCGCTTCGAGCCGGCCGGTCTGACGGACGACCCGGACGTGCGGATGGCGCAGTCGATCGTGGACTACATCTTCCGCCGCCTCGCGCTGGACTTCCTGCCCTTCGAGACCCGCTCGGCGCTCGGCATCCACTCGGTCGAGGAGCGTCAGCGTCACCTCGACACCGGCTCCTACGAGCCGATCGAGGCCGAGGACGCGGATGTGGACGTGCAGTCGTTCGCGCAGTCCGCCCCGATCGCCACCCCCAAGCCCGTCCCGGTGGAGGCCCCGAAGGCCGCCCCGGCCCAGGCGCACAACTCCACCGAACTGATGGAGATCCAGCTCGGCCTCAACGCCGACGCTCCGCTCTGCTTCTCCTGCGGCACCAAGATGCGCCGCGCGGGCAGCTGCTACCTCTGCGAGGGCTGCGGCTCGACCAGCGGCTGCAGCTGACGGTACGTCAGGCATAGCTGAGCAGTAGCTCACGAAGGGGACCGGCCGTCGGCCGGTCCCCTTCGGCGTGCCGGTGGCCCGCACGGGGAGGCCGAGGCGCTCGCTCCTGGCCCGTGGGTCTCTGTCGTCCCCTAGCATGAGGGCCGGGAGCATTCGGGGGAAGGGAACCGGGGTGGAGGTCAGCCTCACGTTCGGCGAGGGCGGCTCGGAAGACGAGCGGGCCGATTTCGCGGCGTCGCTCTACCGGTGGCTGGTGGCGGAGTCCGAACTGCGGGGTGGGGCCGAAGTGGCTCTGCGGGGCGGGGGGATGACGCCGGGTCAGATGGGCGAGGGTGCGCTGGAGATCGTCAATGTGGTGATCGCCAACGGGATCGCCCTCGGCAGTCTGGTCACTGCGGTGGCTGCCTGGCGGGGCTCGCGGTCGCGGCCGCCGCAGGTGCGGTTGGAGCGGAACGGGGTGGTGGTCACCCTGCAGGACGCCTCGCCCGAGGAGGTCGAGCGGATCCTGCGGGTCTGGAACGACGGCGCCGTAGCGGGTGGGGAGACCGAGCAGCGGTGACCGAGCTGTCGGACCCGGCCCGCTCGCAGGCGGTGCTCGTCGGGGTTCACGGCTACCGGAACCTGGAGAACCTGCCGGCGGTCGCGTACAACCTGGCGGGGCTGAAGGGAGTGCTGACCGATCCCGCGGTGTGGGGGCTCCCCGGCGAGGCGTGCACCGTGATCTCGCAGCCGACCAGTGCCGGGCAGGTGCTCGACACGGTGCGGGAGAGGGCCCGGGAGGCCCGGGACACCCTGTTGATCTACTACGCGGGGCACGGGCTGACGGATCCTCACACCGACGAGCTGTACCTGGCGTTGCCGGATTCGGACCGCGAGCGCGAGTACACCTCGCTGCGGTACGAGTACCTGCGCAGGGCGGTGCTAGACCCGCAGGCCCGGGCCCAGCGGACCGTGGTGATCCTGGACTGCTGCTACAGCGGACGGGCCCTGGTCGGGAAGATGGGCGCGGGCGCGCAGATCGCGGACCGGGCCGTCGTCGAGGGGACCTGCCTGCTGACGGCGTCCGCCGAGACCCGCCCGGCGCTGTCCCCACCCGACGAGCAGTACACGGCGTTCACCGGCGAGTTGATCACCACGCTGGCCGAAGGGGTGCCGGGCGGTCCCGATCTGCTCGACATGGGCTTCCTCTACCGGCACCTGCACAGCGTGCTGGCCGCCAAGTCCCGGCCGCTGCCGCAGCAGCGCAACCGCAACGCCGGTGGGCTGATCGTGATAGCCCGCAACCGGGCCAGGACGCCGGTGGTCCGGCCGTCGCCCACGCTCGACCTGGCCTCACCGCTCTCACCGCAGAGCGAGCCCGCGGTCTGGCTGGCCGAGCTGGAGAAGCACGCGGAGCAGGTCCGCCAGGAGGCGGAGCAGGTCCGTTTGGAGACCGAAACCCGGGTCCGGGAGATGGTGCAGACTGCGCAGGGCATCGCGAACGCGATGGCGGCCGAGCCCGATCCGGACTTCAAGCCGGTCTGGTTCGCGGTGCCGGAGAAACGTCCACTGCTGGGGCAGGACGGATCGCTGACGCCGTTGGCGGAACTCGTACCGGGCGTCTGGTACTTGGCGCTTGAGCAGCGAGGTGGGGCCTTCCTCGCCCAGATCCCGGACGGTCGCAGGGGGCTGCTGTTGGACACCGGGTGGATCCAGCGCGGGGACAGCGCGCCGGAAGCCCCGGTGGACGCGCTGCCGGTGTTCGACGCGTTCTGGTTCGCGGTGCCCCGGCGGCGTGCGCTGCTGGCACTGAACGGGGAGCTGACCACGGCGGCGGTGCTCGCGCCAGGCGTCTGGCATCTGGCGGTCGAGCAGCGGAAGGAGGGCTTGCTGGTGCGGACCCAGGACGGGCGCATCGGGTTGCTGCGCGACACAGAGGAGCTCGAGCGCGCCGGCAGCACGGTGGCGGAGGAGATGGTCGAGCGCACCCTGCGCAGAGTCCAGCGGCTCGCCGGTGCGGTGCTGGCCCAGCCCGAGCCCGACTTCGAGCCGTTCTGGTTCGCGGTGCCCGAGGTGCGTCCGCTGCTGGGGCAGGACGGCTCCTTGGCGCAGGTGGCGCAACTGGAGGTCGGGGTCTGGCACTTGGCGGTCGAGCGGCGGGGAGAGGCGTTCCTGGTGCGGACCCAGGACGGGCGCAGGGGGCTGCTGCTGGACACCACCGGAATCCAGCGTGGCTGACGCCTCGGCCCGCATTACCTGACGGGTAATCGACCCTGACGCGCCCGCCCGGCAGGCTGGTCTCAGGCCGCCGGGGAGGACCCCGGGAGGGCCTACCGACCACTCGGAGGTTGTTCGTCATGGCTGTGAACTCGCTTGCCGGTACTGCTCGTTCGACCGACGCAGGGCAGGGCTGGCTGCGCAAGGTGCTGGCGCTGGACGCCGTGGTGACCGGCGGGAACGGGCTCGCCTACCTGGCGTTCTCGGGGCCGCTCGGGGAGTTGCTCGGGATCGACCGGATGGTGCTGCTGGACATCGGGGCGTTCCTGCTGCTGTTCGGTGCCGGGGTGGGGTTCCTGGCGAGTCGGCGGGTGCCGTCGGCGGCGGTGGTGAAGGTGTTGGTGGACGCGAATCTGCTGTGGTCGGTGCTGAGCGTCGTGGCGATGGTGGTCTGGTTCGAGCCGAGCACCGTCGGGCTGGTGTGGATCCCGATGCAGGCCGCCACCGTCGCGGGGTTCGCGGCGCTGCAGTGGCGGGCGCTGCGCTCGGTGGCGCGGTCAGAGCGCTAGCAGGCCGGCGGCGACGGTCACGGCAGCACCTCGCGCAGGTAGGACGCGGTCTCCGGGTCGGCCGGGAGGAAGGTCTCCATGGCCAGCTCGGAGACGGTCACGTCCATGGGGGTGTTGAAGGTCGAGATGGTGGAGAGGAAGGACAGCACCCGCCCGCCGTGCTCGAACCGGAGCGGGAGGGCGAACGGGAAGAGCGCGGAGGCGTCCTGCGACTCGTCCTCGGCGGGTACGGGGTAGCCGTGGACCTCCTCGTAGAGGGCGCGCAGCGGTTCGGAGCGGACCAGGGCGATCTGACGCTCCATCTGCTCCAGCAGGTGGGCCCGCCACTGGCGCAGGTTGCGGATCCGGGGAGCGAGGCCCTGGGGGTGCAGGGTGATCCGCATGGCGTTCATCGGCGGGGCGAGCAGCGCGGGGTCGACGCCGTCGAGCAGCAGGGCGATGCCGCGGTTGGCGGCGAGCACCCGGTAGGTGCCGTCGACGATCAGGGCGGGGTAGGGCTCGTGGGCGGCGAGCAGCTGTTCCATGCCGGAGCGCAGGGCGTCCAGGGCGGGGTCGTCGAGCGGGGTCTCGGCGTAGTGCGGGGCGTAACCGGCGGCGAGCAGCAGGGAGTTGCGTTCGCGGACCGGGATGTCGAGGTGTTCGGCGAGTCGGAGCAGCAGGTCCTGGCCGGGGCGGGAACGGCCGGTCTCGATGAAGCTGATGTGCCGGGCGGAGGAGTCCGCGCCGAGGGCGAGCTGGAGCTGGCTGAGGCCGCGCCGTTCCCGCCAGTCGCGCAGCAGGGCCCCGGCGCCGGTCTCGGTGGACGTGGTGGTCATGGCACGACCGTAGCGGGTGCCGCCGGGCGTCAACTTTGGTTGACAAGCGCGAGCTGTCAACCTATGTTGACACCATGAGCGACACCAAGCAGCTCGCGGCAGCCGCGAGCAGTCGTGACCCGGCGGTCGGCCTGCGCGCCGTCCGCGCCCTGCGGGAGTTGGCGGACCGGCTGGAGGACCTCCAGGTCGGGAACGCACGTGGCCAGGGCTGGTCCTGGCAGGAGATCGCGGTCTGTCTGGGCGTCAGCAGGCAGGCCGTACACAAGAAGCACGCCAAGCGGGACGGAGGCTGAGGGATGTTCGAGCGGTTCACGGCGGCGGCGCGGCAGGTGGTCGTGCAGGCCCAGGCCGAGGCGCGGGAGTTGAGGCACGACCGGATCGGCGCCGAGCACCTGCTGCTCGCGGTGCTGGCCGATCCGTCCGATCCGGCGGCGGCGCTGCTGGTGGCGAAGGGGCTGGATCACGCGGCCGCCCGGGCCGAACTGGCCCGGAGGCCCGATCCCGGGAGTGACGCGGAGGCGCTGGCCTCGATCGGGGTGGACCTGGACGCCGTCCGGGCGGCGGTGGAGGCCGAGTTCGGCGAGGGGGCGCTGAGCGGGGCGCGCGAGGAGCCGCGCCGGCGGGGCTGGTTCAAGGGTGACCACCGGCCGTTCACGGCGGAGGCCAAGAAGGTGCTGGAGCTCTCGCTGCGGGAGGCGCTGCGGCTGAAGGAGAAGGAGATCGGGGTCCGGCACCTGCTGCTCGGCCTGCTCCGGGCGGGCGAGGGGCCGGCCGTGACGCTGGTCACGGAGCGGGGGATCGATCCGGACGGTCTGCGGCGGGAGCTGGAGGCGCTGTCGGGACGGTGACGCTGTCGTTCGGACACCGTCTGCCGGATCGTCACGGACGGTGTCCGAAAGTCGGACAGGGCGTCAGATGCGGGGTTGAGTACAAGAGGTGAATAGATATGATCTGCTGACCGCGTGTACTGATCAACCGCCCAGAGCGTGACGGGTGGTGCGCTGTCGTCCGCCCTCCCGCAGCCGTCCGCCCCCGAGGATCAGACTGATGAGAGCTCGCACGCGCCCCGACCGAGGCGCGTCAGTCCGCCGTTCGAACGGCAGCACCGCCTGGTGGGCCGCGGTCGGCCTGCTGGTCGGCGCCGGTGGCGGCGCGGCCGCGGTCGCGCTGGCGCCCGCCGCGCACCAGTCGGCCGTGGCCGGCACCGTCGGCGGAGCGCTGCTGCTCTGGTGCGGGCTGCTCGCGCTGGCCTGCCGCCAGCTCGGCCGGGCCCACCGGAGCACCGAGGAACTCGACGCCACCCGCGCCGAACTGACCGTCACCACCGGCCACGCCGCCACCCTGCACGCCGAGTTGAGCGCGGCGCACTACGCCGCCGCCGAACTGCGCGCGGCGCTGGCCGCCACCCGGGCCGAGGCCGACGCGGCGCACGCCGACCTCCGCTCCGCCGAAGCCGGACTGGCCGCCGCCCGGGCCGAGGCCGAGGAACTGCGCGAGTCGGTCGAACGGGACCGCCGGGAGCGGGCGGCCCTCGACCGGCTGTCCGCCGAGGTGCTGCCCGAGGTGGTCGGCCGACTGCGGTCCGGCAGCTCGGTGGAGACCGTGCTGGCCCCGCACCGCGCACTGCCGCACGCCGCGCTGTTGCGCACCGTGGCCACCGAGATCGGCCGCGGCGAGCGGCAGCGGGCCGCCGCGCTGGCGGTCTGCGCGACCGCCGCGGGCCGGGTCCAGGCGCTCGCCACCAGCATGCACGCGGAGCTGCGCGAGATGCAGCACCGGCACGGCGAGGAGGTACTCGGCGACCTGCTGACGCTCGATCACGCCACCGCCCAGGCGGGCAGGATGGCGGACTCGATCGCGGTGCTCACCGGCGCCCGCTCCGGCCGTCGGTGGACCAGGCCGATCGGCGTGGAGTCGATCCTGCGCGGCGCGCTCGGCCGGATCGGCGCGTACCAGCGGGTCCGGCTGCACTCGGCCAGCACGGCCGCGGTGGCCGGGTACGCCGCCGAGGGCGTGATGCACGCGCTGGCCGAACTGCTGGACAACGCCGCCAACTTCTCCGCCCCGCCGGCCGAGGTGCACGTCTACGTCGAAGAGGCGCACTCCGGGCTGGTGATCACGGTCGAGGACGGTGGACTCGGCCTCGGCGAGAGCTGGCTGAAGCGAGCCGAGGCCGCCGTCTCCGCCGAACCGCTGGACCTCACCGCGCTCTCCGCCGGTACCCGGCTCGGCCTGGCCGTGGTCGGCGTACTGGCCCGCAAGCACGGCCTGCAGATCTCGTTCCGCCCGTCCGCCCGGGGCGGCACCGGCGTGGTGGTGCTGATCCCCGAGCAGCTGATCACCCACCCGGCACCGGTCAGGGCCGAACCGCAGGAGCCCGCCCCGGTGCACGAGCGGCCGGCGCCCCAGCCGGTGTCCCAGCCGGCGGTCGAGATCACCGAGAGCACCGAGAACGGCCTGCCGCAGCGCCGCCGCGGCCAGACCCTGAGCACGGCCCTGAGCACCGCTCCCGAGGCCACGCCCGCCGCGCAGCCCGTCCGGACCGACGCGGCGGTGGCCGCCGCCCGGTTCGGCGCGTTCCGCCGCGCGCTCCAGGCCGGGCCCGGCGCCACCCCCGACGACGCTTCCCAGAAGGACGACTCCCGATGAGCAGCACCGACCGCGATCTCGACTGGCTGTTGGAGAACCTGCTGGCCGCCACCCCCGGCGCCCGGCACGCCCTGGTGCTGTCGGCCGACGGCCTCAAGCTCTGCCACACCGCCGATCTGAGCACCGATCAGGCCGACCAGCTGGCCGCGATCGCCTCCGGGATGCAGAGCCTGGCGCACGGCGCCTCGATCGAGTTCGGCGACCGCACCGGCGGGGTCAGGCAGTCGATGACCGAGTTCCACGGCGGCATCCTGTGCATCGTCGCCGCGGGCGAGGGCGCGCACCTCGCGGTGGTCACCGACGAGAGCGCCGACGTCGGTGTGGTGGGCCACAACATGTACGGGCTGGTCGAGCAGATCGGCACGTACCTGACCGCTCCGGCGCGCGAGTCGGCATGAGCACCGGCCGGGGTTTGCCGGGGCCCGACGATTCGCCGGACCGGCTCTACACCGTCACCAAGGGCCGCAGCCGCCCGCCGGAGCAGGCCTTCGACCTGGTGACCCTGATCGTCGCCGAGCGGGAACCGACGCCCGGCATGCAGTCCGAGCACGTCCGGATCCTGGAGATCTGCGCCGACCCCACCGCCGTGGTCGAGCTGGCGGCCGAACTGGCCCTGCCGGTCAGCGTGGTGAAGATCCTGCTGGGCGATCTGCTGGAGGCCGGCCGGATCACCGCCCGGCACCCGCGGTTCGCGCCCAGCAAGGCCCGGCTGCCCGACCTCGACACGTTGAAGCAGGTGCTGAATGGACTCCAACGGCTCTGACACCGCCCTGCTGGCGCGGTCGGCCGCCCCGCTGCGCAGCACCGCCTCGGACGGGCTGAAGATCGTGGTGGTGGGCGGCTTCGGGGTCGGCAAGACCACCCTGGTCGGTTCGGTGAGCGAGATCCGTCCGCTCAACACCGAGGAGACCATGACCAAGGCGGGCGAGGGCGTCGACGACCTGACCGGCGTCGCCGGGAAGCGCTCCACCACGGTGGCCTTCGACTTCGGCCGGATCACCCTGGACGACCGGCACGTCCTCTACCTGTTCGGCGCGCCCGGGCAGGAGCGGTTCTGGTTCCTCTGGGAACGGCTGTTCGCCGGGGCGCTCGGCGCGGTGGTGCTGGTGGACACCCGGCGGCTGGCCGAGTCCTGGTACGCGATCGACCGGCTGGAGCACCACGGCACGCCGTTCGTCGTGGCCAGGAACAACTTCGGCGAGCCCGAGCACAGCCTGGCCGAGGTGCGCGCCGCGCTGGACCTGCCCGAGCACGTGCCGCTGATCGACTGCGACGCCCGGGACCGGGACTCCGGCAAGCAGGTGCTGATCGGACTGGTCCGCCACATCCAGCAGTTGGCCGTCAGAGAGCTTGAGGAGACCCCGTGACCGAGCCCGCGATGACCCCGCCGCCGGGCTGCCCGGCGCACGCCGGTGCCACTCCGCTGTACGGGCCCCGGTTCCAGACCGATCCTGGCCAGCTCTACCAGGAGCTGCGCCGCACCCACGGCCCGGTGGCGCCGGTCGAACTGGCTGGCGGAGTGCCGGCCTGGCTGGTGATCGGCTACCGCGAGCTCCAGCTGATGACCGGTCAGACCAAGCTGTTCGGCCGGGACTCGACCCGGTGGAACCAGTGGCCGAACATCCCGGCGGACTGGCCGCTCAAGCCGATGATGGCCCCCGTCCCGTCGATCCTGTACGCCGAGGGCGCCGAGCACCAGCGCCGCAAGGCGGCGGTCACCGACGCGCTGGCCGGGGTGGACCAGTACGAGCTGAAGCAGCACTGCGAGGAGGTCGCCGACCGGCTGATCGACGAGTTCGCGGGCAAGGGCGAGGCGGAGCTGGTCGCCGACTACGCGCACCGGCTGCCGCTGCTGGTGCTGTGCCGACTGTTCGGTCTGGACGAGGACGAGGCGCCGGTGCTGATCGGCGGGCTGGTGGCGATGCTGGACGGTGGCCCGGACGCCCAGGCCGGGGCGCAGCGGCTGCTGGACGTGATGCTCGGGCTGGTGCACCGCAAGCGCGCCGAGCCGGGCCCGGACGTCACCTCCAGACTGCTGGGCCACCAGGCCGGGCTGACCGACGAGGAGGTGATGCGCGACCTGCGGGTGATCCTGATCGCGGGTCACCAGCCCTGTGCGTACTGGATCTCCAACGCGCTGCGCCTGATGCTCACCGACGACCGGTTCGCCGCCTCGCTCTCCGGCGGCCGCCGGAGCGTCGGCCAGGCGCTCTCCGAGGCGCTCTGGGAGGACACCCCGACCCAGATCTTCGCGGGCCGCTGGGCGACCAGGGACACCCAGCTCGGCGGTCAGCGGATCGCGGCGGGGGACCTGCTGCTGCTCGGCCTGGCCGGGGCCAACACCGACCCCTCGGTCCGGCAGGCGGACGGCACCCCGGCCGAGGGCAACCGGGCCCACCTGTCCTACTCGTACGGCCCGCACAGCTGCCCGTTCCCGGCCCAGGAGACCGCCGAGGTGATCGCCGCGACGGCGATCGAGGTGCTGCTGGACCGGCTGCCCGACCTGCGGCTCGCGGTGGCCGAGCACGCGCTGGTCTGGCGCCCCTCGGCCTGGGTGCGCGCGCTGATGGCGCTGCCGGTGGCCTTCACCCCTGGCTACCTGGCGGGCTGACGGTCCGTCAACCGAAGCCGACCGAAGGAGTACGCATGACCGCCCCGATCCTGATGGACCCGCTGGCCACCGACAACGCCGCCGAGGGCGCGCTGCTGCGCGCGGCCGGGCCGGTGGTCGAGGTCGAGCTGATGGGGGGTGTCCGGGCCTGGGCGATCACCCGGCACGCCGCGGCCAGGGCGCTGCTCAACGACGAGCGGCTGGTGAAGAACGCTCAGCACTGGGCGGCCTTCCAGCGCGGCGAGATACCGAAGACCTGGCCGCTGATCGGCCTCGCGGTGCCGGGGCCGAGCATGGTCACCACGGACGGCTCGGAGCACCGTCGGCTGCGCTCGATCGTGACGCAGGCCTTCACCCCGCGCCGGGTGGAGGCGATGCGGCCCGGGATCGAGGCGATGACCGCCGAGCTGCTGGACAAGGTGGCGGCGGCCGGGCCCGAGGTGGACCTCAAGACGGTCTTCGCCTTCCCGCTGCCGATGACGGTGATCGGCAGCCTGCTCGGCCTGCCCGAGGAGGACCACGCCCGGATCCGCGACCTGTACGAGCGCTTCTTCAGCAGCGTGAAGGACCCGGCCGAGGTCCCGGCGATCATCGCGGCCTTGAACGCCTTCGTGAACGACCTGGTCGCCAAGCGCCGGGCCGCGCCGGGCGAGGACCTGATCAGCGCTCTGCTCGCGGCCGACGTGGAGGGCGGCGCGCTGACCGACGCCGAGGCGGCGGCCACCGTCCGGGTGATCATCGCGGCCGGGCACGAGACCACGGTCAACCTGATCACCAACGCCGTCCGGGCCCTGCTCACCCACCCGGACCAACTGGAGTTGGTGCGCAAGGGTGAGGTGCCGTGGTCGGCGGTGGTCGAGGAGTCGCTCCGCTGGACCCCGCCGACCAGCAACTTCCTGTTCCGGTTCGCCACCGAGTCCATCCCGTACGGCGACACCGTGATCCCGGCCGGCGACGCGGTGCTGGTCTCCTACAACGCGATCGGCCGCGACCCGGCTCAGCACGGGATCACCGCCGAGGTGTTCGACGTCACCCGGGAGCCGGCCAGGCTGCTCTCCTTCGGCCACGGCCCGCACATCTGCCCGGGGGCGTCGCTGGCGCGGATGGAGGCGCAGATCGCGCTGCCCGCGCTGTTCGAGCGCTTCCCCGGGCTTCGGCTCGCGGTGCCGGACGCCGAGCTGCGCCCGAGCCCGTCGATGGTGGTCAACAGCCTGAAGGCGCTGCCGGTCGTGCTCTGACCCGTCGCGGAGGTGACCTGGCCGCGCAGCACGGCCAGGTCACGACTGCGGCACTTGCGGATGAAGGTCGAACGCACACCTTGGCGGCGGATGACGACTGGGTTAACGTCTTCGAGCCAGCCCGACGGGTTGGGACAACCCACTTCTCTGGTTCAGCGCCTGTTGTTCCGTCTTACTGCTGGCATGTCATGCCCTGGCAAGGAGGACCTCGTTGACCACCGTCCTGCTCGTGATCGAAGGCCGCCGATGACCCTCCGCCCCCGGCTGCTGGCCGTCCCCGCCGTCCTCGCTCTGGCCCTCACGGCGGCCTGTTCCAACTCCTCGTCCAGCAACGGCGGTGGTGGCGGCTCGGCCGCCCCGCTGACCGGCGACTGCGTCAAGTACCAGGCCTACGCGGGAAACTCCGGCAAGACGGTGACGATGTTCGCCTCGATCCGCAGCCCCGAGTCGGATTCGCTGGAGAAGTCCTGGGCCGAGTTCAGTTCTTGTACGGGGATCAAGATCTCCTACGAGGGCTCGCCGGACTTCGAGTCCCAGATCCAGGTCCGGGTGACCGGCGGCAACGCCCCTGATCTGGCGATCATCCCGCAGCCCGGGGTGCTGGCCCAGATGGTGAAGACCGGCAAGGTGGTGAAGCCGCCGGCCCAGACCGAGGCCAACCAGGCCAAGTGGAGCCCGATCTGGAAGACCTACGGATCGGTGAACGGCACCTTCTACGCGGCACCGATGAGCGCCAACATGAAGTCGCTGGTCTGGTACTCGCCGAAGGCCTTCAAGGCGGCCGGCTACGAGGTGCCGAAGACCTGGGCCGAGCTGATGACGCTGAGCGGGAAGATCGCCGCCTCGGGCTCCACCAAGCCCTGGTGCGGCGGCATCGGCTCCGGTACCGCCACCGGCTGGCCCGCCACCGACTGGCTGGAGGAGGTCGTGCTCGGCACCCACGGTGGCGAGGTCTACGACCAGTGGGTGAGCCACCAGGTGAAGTTCGGCGACCCGAAGATCGCCACCGCGATGCAGACGGTGGCCGACTGGATGCAGAACCCGGCCTGGGTGAACGGCGGCATCGGTGACGTGAAGTCGATCGCCACCACCACCTTCCAGGACGCCGGGGCGCCGATCCTGACCAACAAGTGCGCGATGCTCCAGCAGGCTTCGTTCTACGCGGCGCAGTGGCCCAAGGGCACCAAGATCGGCGCGGACGGCGACATCTTCGCGTTCCAGTTCCCGGCGGTGAACCCCTCGGTGGGCAACCCGGTCGAGGGCGGCGGCGAGTTCGTGGCGGCCTTCGCGAGCCGCCCGGAGGTGCAGGCGGTGCAGAACTACCTGTCCAGCTCGGAGTGGGCGAGCAGCCGGGTCAAGGTCTCCAGCGGCTGGGTCTCCGCCAACCAGGGCGTGGACAAGAGCCTCTACACCGACCCGATCGACAAGCTCTCGGCCGCCGCGTTGACCGACCCGGCCGCGACCTTCCGGTTCGACGCCTCCGACCTGATGCCCGCCGCCGTCGGCGCGGGTGCCGAGTGGAAGGCGCTGACCGCCTGGTTCGCCGAGGGACAGGCCATCCCGAAGGTGGCGGCCGACATCGACGCGGCCTGGCCGCAGCAGTAGTCGGCCCGCCACGGGCGGCGCGGGTCCACCCGCCCGCGCCGCCCCAACTCCCCTTCCGGGAAGGACATCCGAATGCCCGCCACCCTTCACGTGGCCGCGTCCGCCTGGAGCGACGCCGGGATCAAGTTCGGCAACAGCCTGGGCGCGATCGCCGGTTTCCTGGGCATCCTGCTGCTGATCTTCTTCGCGGCCGGCCGGGCCACCGGCCGGTTCGCCAAGCCGCTCGCGGTGCTGGTGATGCTCGGCCCGGCCGTCCTGCTGCTGGTGGTCGGCCTGGTCGCGCCGCTGGTCCGGACGGTCTTCCTGAGCTTCTACAACGCCGACAGTGACCGCTCGGTGGGCCTGCGCAACTACGACTGGGCCTTCACCACCGACTCGATCCACACCGTGCTGCTGAACACCGCGCTCTGGCTGGTGGTGGCGCCGCTCACCGCGACCGGCCTCGGCCTGGCGCTGGCGCTGCTGGTGGAGCGGATGCGCTGGCAGGGGCTGTACAAGTCGCTGATCTTCCTGCCGATGGCGGTCTCGCTGGTCGGCGCGGGCATCATCTGGAAGTTCGTCTACGAGTCCCGCGGCGCGGGCCAGCCGCAGATCGGCCTGCTCAGCCAACTGGCCGTCAGCCTGGGCTGGGAGGACCCGCCGAACTGGATCCTCACCCAGCCGCTGAACAACTTCCTGCTGATCGCGGTGATGGTCTGGGTGCAGACCGGCTTCGCCATGGTGGTGCTCTCGGCCGCGATCAAGGCGATCCCGGACGAGGTGACCGAGGCGGCCCGGCTGGACGGCGCGCGCGGCCTGCGGCTGTTCTGGTTCATCACGGTGCCGATGATCCGCACCACGCTGGTGGTGGTGCTGACCACCGTCATGATCACCACGCTGAAGGCCTTCGACATCGTCCGCACCATGACCGGCGGCAACTTCGGCACCCAGGTGCTGGCCAACGAGATGTACGCGCAGTCCTTCACCCAGTTCGACGTGGGCCGGGGGAGCACCCTCGCGGTGATCCTCTTCCTCGCGGTGCTGCCGCTGGTGGCCTACAACATCGTCCAGCTGCGCAAGGAGCGTGAAACCCGATGACCGCTGCGAAAGCCGTCCGACGGTCCTTCAGCGGACCGCTCGGCTCACTGTTCGTCATCGTGGTGACGGTGCTCTGGACCATCCCCACCTTCGGTCTGCTGGCCACCTCGCTGCGGCCCAAGCAGGAGGTGGCGACCACCGGTTGGTGGGAGGTGTTCACCCACCCCGAGCTGATCCTCTCCAACTACCACACGGTGCTGTTCGAGGGCGGCTTCGGCGTCAGCGCCGGGATGATGCCGTTCCTGGTCAACTCGCTGGCGATCAGCGTGCCGGCCACCGTCTTCCCGCTGGTGATCGCGGCGATGGCGGCGTACGCGCTGGCCTGGGTGCGGTTCAGGGGGAGCGACACGGTCTTCTTCGTGATCTTCGCGCTGCAGGTGGTGCCGCTGCAGATGGCGCTGATCCCGCTGCTCCAGCTGTTCTCCGGCGGGGCCCACCTGGGCGGGCTGACCGTCATCCCGGCGGTGAACCTGAGCGGGACGTACGCGCCGGTCTGGCTGGCGCACACGATGTTCGCGCTGCCGCTGGCCACCTTCCTGCTGCACAACTTCATCTCGCAGCTGCCGCGCGACCTGATGGAGGCGGCGATCATGGACGGGGCCTCGCACTTCAAGATCTTCCGGTCCATCGTGCTGCCGCTCTGCACCCCGGCGCTGGCCTCGTTCGCGATCTTCGAGTTCCTCTGGGTCTGGAACGACCTGCTGGTCGCGCTGACCTTCGCGGGCGGCACCCCCGAGGTGGCGCCGATGACCGTCCGGCTGGCCCAGCTCTCCGGATCGTTCGGCGGCCGTTGGGAGTTGCTGACGGCCGGGGCCTTCCTGTCGCTGATCATCCCGCTGATCGTCTTCTTCGCGCTCCAGCGCTACTTCGTCCGGGGGCTGCTGGCGGGATCCGTCAAGGGGTAGCGCCCTGACGGGGTGTCATGCCCTGGGAATGTGTGGATTCTGCGTACGGCGGCGATCCCCAACCTGTACACCGGTAACGGCATTCCGCCAAAGATGTTGTTATCAGACACTTGGGGATGGGTGTGGGGTACAGAGAACGACTCTCGGGGCTGATGGTGGCCCTGCTCGCGGCGACGGCGCTCTCGGCCGGTCCCGCGAGCGCGGCCGAGACGGCCAAGCTGGGCAACAGCACGATCGGCACCGCCACCGACTCCGGCGACTCCAACCACCTCAACGCCTCCCGGTTCGTCACCGGCGCCAAGGGGGGCCAGGTCAGCAGCATCAGCGCGTACGTCGGCCCGGTCGGGGCGGCGCCCAACAACCAGTACCAGCTGGCGGTCTACCAGGACGCCAGCGGCAAGCCCGGCGCCCTGCTGGCCAACAGCGCGGCCGGCACGCTGGCCGCGAACAGCTGGAACACGCTGCCCGTCGCGGCCACCCTGGCCCCCAACACCGCGTACTGGCTGGCCTACAACAGCAACGGCGCGAGCACGGCGGTCAACAACCTGAAGTACAACGGCGGCGGCAAGGGCGTGTACAGCAACGCCGGTACGCCGTACGGCAGCTGGCCCGCGAGCTTCGGTGCCTCGACCACCACCTCGCTGGAGTTCTCGATCTACGCGACGTACACCCCGACCGGCGGCGCCGTCGTCACCCCGGGGGCCGGGCCCGGCGGTTCGGGTCCGGTGCTGCTGGTCACCACCGCGGGCAACCCGTACAGCAGGTACTACACGGAGATCCTCAAGGCCGAGGGCCTGAACCACTACCAGACGGTCGACCTCTCGCAGGTCACCCCCGCGCTGCTGGCCCAGCACGACCTGGTGCTGCTCGGCGAGACCGCGCTGACTGACAGTCAGGTCACCGTGCTGACCGACTGGACCAACGGCGGCGGGCGGCTGATCGCGATGCGGCCCGACAAGAAGCTCGCGCCGCTGCTCGGCCTGACCGCCACGGCGGGCACCCAGGCCGACGCCTACCTGCGGATCGACACCTCGGCGGCGCCCGGGGCGGGGCTGACCGGGGAGACCATCGGCTACCACGGCACCGCCGACCGGTACACGCTGAACGGCGCGACCGCGGTCGCCACCCTGTACAGCGACGCCTCCACCGCGACCGCCAACCCGGCGGTCTCGGTCCGCGCGGCCGGTTCGGGACAGGCCGCCGCCTTCACCTTCGACCTGGCCAGGTCGGTGGTGCAGACCCGGCAGGGCAACGCGGCCTGGGCCGGGCAGCAGCGTGACGGCACCGACGGCTACGAGGCCAGCGAGATGTTCTTCGGCCTGAGCGGGCAGTCGGACTGGAACAACCTGGACAAGGCGCTGATCCCGATCGCCGACGAGCAGCAGCGGCTGCTGGCCAACCTGGTCACCGGGATGAACCTGGCGAAGACCCCGCTGCCGCGGTTCTGGTACTTCCCCCGGGACGTCAAGGCGGTGGTGGTGATGACCGGTGACGACCACGGCGTCGGCGGCACCTCGGGCCGCTGGGACTACTACATCTCGCAGAGCCCGCCCGGCTGCGTGGCCGCCGACTGGCAGTGCGTGCGCGGCTCCTCGTACCTGTACACCGGTGGCCCGATGACCCCCGCGCAGGCGCAGGCCTACTCGGACGAGGGCTTCGAGGTGGGCGTGCACATCACCACCGACTGCCGCCCCTGGGGCACCCCGGCGGACCTGCAGTCCATGTACGCCGCCCAGTTGGGCGCCTGGAAGGCCAAGTACCCGGCGCTGCCCACGCCTTCGGGCAGCCGGACGCACTGTGTGGAGTGGGACGACTGGGCCACCCAGGCCAAGACCAAGCTGGCCAACGGCATCCGGCTGGACCATGACTACTACTTCTACCCGTCCTCCTTCGTGCAGAACCGGCCCGGCTACTTCAACGGCACCGGCATGCCGATGAAGTTCGCCGACACCGACGGCAGCCTGATCGACGTCTACCAGGCGACCACCCAGCTGACCGACGAGTCGGGCCAGTCCTACCCGGGCACGGTCAACACCCTGCTGAACGCGGCCTACGGCCCGCAGGGTTACTACGCCGCGCTGACCGCCAACATCCACACCGACTTCGCCAACTCCCAGACCTCCGACCAGGTGATCGCGGCGGCCAAGGCCAAGGGTGTGCCGGTGGTGTCGGGCCGGCAGCTGCTGACCTGGCTGGACGGGCGGAACGGCTCGGCCTTCACCGAGCTGGCCTGGAGCGGCAGTTCGCTCACCTTCAAGATCACCGGTGGTACGAACGGGCTGCGCGCGATGCTCCCGGTGCAGTCCGCCACCGGGACGCTGACCGGGATCAGCCGGGGCGGCCAGTCGCTGCCGTACCGGGTGGAGACCGTCAAGGGCGTCGCCTACGCGTTCTTCGACGGCGCGGTCGGCGCCTACACCGCGAGCTACGGCCAGGACACCACCGCGCCCACGGTGACCGGGACTTCGCCGCTGGCCGGCGCGACCGCCGCGCCGGCCGGGAACCCGGTCCGGTTCTCGTTCAGCGAGCCGCTGGACGGGGCCACCGTGAACGGCGCGGCCGTCACCCTGCGGCCCACCGCCGGGGGCGCCGCGGTGGCGGGCACGGTCTCGTACGACTCCACCACCAGCGGGGTGGTGTTCACCCCGGCGGCGGCGCTGGCCCTGACCACCGGGTACACGGCGACCGTGCAGGGGGTCCGGGACGTGACGGGCAACCAGCTGGCCGCGCCGTACGTCCTCACCTTCACGACGGCCGGTCCGCCGCCGCTGACCATCGGCAACAGCGAGATCGGCACCCAGATCGACGACAACGACGCCAACCACCTGAACGGCAGTCGGATCGTCACCGGCGCCACCGCGGTGACGCTCAATCAGCTGAGCGTGCACGTCGGCGCGGTCAGCCCGGCGCCGAACAACCAGTACCAGCTGGCGGTCTACAGCGACGTGGCCGGTGCACCGGGCACCCTGGTGACCAGCACGGTGGCGGGCACGTTGACCGCCAACGCCTGGAACGCGCTGCCGGCCAACGTGACGCTCGCCGCCAACACCACGTACTGGCTGGTCTACAACACCAACGGGACCGGCGCGACGGTGAACAACATGCACTTCAGCACCGGCGTGTTCGGGGATGGGGCGTACCAGGGCGCGGCGGTGCCGTTCGGGACCTGGCCGAGCAGCTTCGGCACGGCGACCAAGACGGTGCTGTCGTACTCGTTGTTCGGGTCCTACTGATCCGTCAGGTTCTGTCACAGCTCTGCGACAAGGCGGTCGCAGGGATGTTTTGAACCTGTTCAGAAGAGTCGTCCGGCCCCTAGGGTCACGAGCGGCGCGGCATCCCCGTCCGGATCCGCGCTGCTCGTCGAACTCTGAGGGGGCGTCATGTCCAGTCCTTCCGTGCCCGGTCCACCGATACCCGGGAGCTCCGCCGGTGCCGGTGCCTCGGCCGGTCCCTGGCGGCCGCCGGTGGCGCCGCCCAAGCCCGCCTGGGTCACCGCGACCGAGCCCCGGGTGCCGGCGGCGCCCCGGCTGCGGGTGGTGGGCGCGGCGGTGGGCGCCGGACTGTTCTCCGCGGCGCTGATGAGCCACGGCCTCGGCGTCAACCTGCTGCTGTTCGCGCTGGCGGCCGGCGTCGCCGCGGCGCTCGCCGCCCGGGCCGGCGGACGGCGGGCCCGGCCGTGGACCGTGGTGTGGATCGTGGTCGCGCTGGTGCTGGCCGCCGTCCCTTGGTGGACCGACGCGGGCTGGCCGACCTTCCTGGCCGTCGCGGCCGCGCTCGGCGTCGCCTCGCTGGCCCTGCACGGCGGGGCCAGGTGGGCCGGGGTGCTGCTCGGGCCGATCGGCCTGTGGGCGCACCTGCTGCCCTCGCTGTTCTGGGCCGCCGAATCGGCCCGGGGCCGGCAGTACCCCGCCAAGGAGAAGGTGCTGCCGGTACTCAAGGCGGCGCTGGTCGCCGCGGTGCTGCTGGTGGTCTTCGGAGCCCTGTTCGCCAGCGCGGACGCGGCGGTCGCCGACCTGCTCGACGGGCTGACCCCCAGCGTGGGGGTGGACCACCTGCCGGCCCGGCTGATCTTCTTCTGGGGCGGCCTGGTGGTCGCGCTCGGCGCCGCCCACACCGCCGCCGCCCCGCGGCGCTGGGACCGACTGCCCGTCAAGCCGGGCCGGGAGCGCAGCCGGCTGGAGTGGGCCGTCCCGATGGTCGCGCTCAACCTGCTGTTCGGCGGCTTCGTGGCGATCCAGGCGGTGGTGTTCTTCGGCGGCTACGAGACGGTGATGAGCAAGCCGGGCCTGGTGCCCGCAGAGTACGCCCGGCAGGGCTTCTGGCAGCTGCTCTGGGTCACCGTGCTCACCCTGGCCGTGGTCGCGCTCGCCCGGCACTGGGCACCCCGGCGGACCGCCGAGGACCGGCTGCTGGCCAAGAGCCTGATCGGCCTGCTCTGCGCGCTGACCCTGGTGGTGGTCGCCTCGGCGTACTACCGGATGCAGCGCTACGTGGACGTCTTCGGCCTGACCCGGCTGCGGATTTCGGTCACCGCCGTCGAACTCTGGCTCGGCGTCGTGCTGCTGCTGGTGCTGGTCGGCGTCCTGGCCGGCGCCCGGCGCTGGCTGCCCCGCGCGGTCGTACTCAGCGCGGTGGTCGGGGTCGCGGTCTTCGGTCTGATCCGCCCGGACGCGCTGATCGCCGAGCAGAACGTCGCCCGCTACGAGCACGGCGGCACCATCGACGTCGACTACCTGAGCGGGCTCTCCGCCGACGCGGTGCCCGCCCTGGACCGGCTGGAGGGCGACCGGCGCACCTGCGCCCTGCAGGCGATCTCCACGTCGCTGGCCTCCGCCGACCGGCCCTGGTACGCGACCAGCCTGGCCGAGGCCCGGGCGGCCGAGATCCTGCGGGACCGGCCGGTCTTCATCGACCGGGGCGAGACCTGCGCCCGGGTCAGGGACCGGTAGGGATCGGGCCACGCAAAGGACTTGGCGGTCGCGGGCGTGCCGGGGGGCACGTCCGCGACCGTCGGGACAACCACGGGGGTGCCGTAGGCTGAAGGCGTCAGACCTTCGTTGCCGGAATGGACCCCCGATGCCGTACGAGCCGCCCACCCACTCGGTAGAGCGCTCGCTGCGCCGGGCGGGAGCCCAGCTGGTGGCCGGCCTCGACGAGGTCGGCCGGGGTGCCTGGGCCGGTCCGGTCACGGTCGGAGCCGCGGTGACCGGGCTGCGCAAGCCGCCGGAGGGGCTGACCGACTCCAAGCTGCTGACCGAGAAGCGCCGGACCGAGCTGGCCCCCGTACTGGCCGACTGGGTCACCGCGTACGCGCTCGGCCACGCCTCGCCGGAGGAGTGCGACGAACTCGGCATGACCGCCGCGCTGCGGCTGGCCGCGATCCGGGCCCTGGAGGCCCTGCCGGTCCGCCCGGACGCGGTGATCCTGGATGGCAAGCACGACTACCTCGGCGGTCCCTGGCGGGTCCGGACCGTGATCAAGGGCGACCAGTCCTGCGTCTGCGTCTCGGCCGCCTCGGTGCTGGCCAAGGTGAAGCGCGACGCGATGATGGCCGAGATCGGCCTGGAGCACCCGGAGTTCGGCTTCGCCGACAACGCGGGCTACCCCTCGCCGGTGCACCGCGCGGCGCTGGAGGAGTACGGCCCGACCGGGCAGCACCGGCTCTCCTGGTCCTATCTGGACGCGCTGCCGCAGTGGCGCCATCTGAAGCGCAGCCGGTTCACCGAACCGGCGGACGAGCAGCTCTCGTTGGGCTTCTGACCCGGTCGTCGGCTGTTGGCCCGGGGTTCGCCCGGTGTTGGGACGTGCGGTGACCGTTCGGGGGCAAATGATTGCCGGTCGGTTCCAACTGGTGGGGCGCCCGTGCGCATTCGACCGGCATTTGATAGACATCGGGCATGCCTGTCTTCCCCGAGGAGCCGGAGATTCACGAGAGTATCCCGGGCCCCGGCGTTCCCTTCCCGCGAGAGTCGGACGCACGAGCCCCCCGCACACCTGTCCCCGCCGGAGCCGCCCGCCCGGTGCCGGGCCCGCGTCCGGCCGCACCACGGCCGGGGCCGCGCCCCGGTCCGCCGCCGGCCCGACGACCCGGTACCCCGGTCCAGTTGGTGCCGTCGACCACGCGCGGCGCGGTCGACCGGGCCGACGACACCATCGACCGGCTGCTGGAGTCCGGCCGACGTCCGGGCACCGTCCTGGTCCTGACGGTCGGTGAGCCGCACCCCTGGCAGCAGCACGAGATCGGCTTCGGCGAGGAGCGCTACTGGGCGCAGCTCGCCGACGGTGGTGACGTCTTCTACGCGGACGCCGCCGCGACCCGGACGGTCGGCCGCGAGGTGGTCGTCCTGGTGGTCAACTCCCCGGTGTCCGCCGACCGGTTGGCCGAGGCCGCCCGGGTCGCGCACGCGCTGGCGGGGGAGCTGCTGATGGTCTGCGGCGACGTCGACACGGTGGCGCCGCTGTTCCCGGGCGCCGGCACGCCGGTCCCGGCCTGACCGAACGCGCTGTGGCGACCCCCGGATGGGGGTCGCCACAGTCAACTGCTGTGCGGTGAGCGGGCGCTGAGGCCTCAGTGCGTTACCCGATGGTGATCCGGAACAGCTTGTCCGCCCCGTCGGCCGCGCCGCCCTTGTTGTCGGCGTTGGTGGTGGTCAGCCAGAGCTGGTCCGCGCCGGGCACCTTGCTGACCGTGCGGAGCCGGCCGTAGCTGCCGACGTAGTAGGAGGTCGGCGTACCGACGGTCTCGGTGTCGCCGTTGATCGGGATCCGCCACATCCGTTCGCCGCGCAGCGCCGCCATGTAGACCACGTTGCGGACGATCGCGATCCCGCTGGGGGAGGCGACGTTGACCGCCCAGCTGGCCTTCGGATTGGTCATCCCCGCGGTGCTGCAGGCGCCTTCGCAGGTCGGCCAGCCGTAGTTGGCGCCGGGCTTGATCAGGTTGAGCTCGTCGAACTTGGAGTCGCCGAACTCCGCCTCCCAGAGCCGCCCGTTGCGGTCGAAGGCCAGCCCCTGCGGGTTGCGGTGCCCGTAGCTGTAGACGTAGTTGCCGAACGGGTTGCCGGGGGCCGGCTTGCCGTCGGTGGTGAGCCGCAGGATCTTGCCGTTCAGCGAGTTCTTGTTCTGGGCGTTGGCCTGGGTCTGGGCGTCCCCGGTGGTGGCGTACAGGAAGCCGTCGGGACCGAACGCCAGCCGCCCGCCGTTGTGGTAGCGGTTCTTCTGGATGCCCTGGAGCAGCACGGTGTAGCCGCTGAGCGCGGTGCCGTCGTAGGTCATCCGGACGATCCGGTTGCCCTCGGCGGCGGTGTGCATGAAGTAGACCCGGTGGTTGGTGGACCAGTTGGGGTCGACGGCGACCCCGAGCAGTCCGCCCTCGCCGTCGGTGGTGACGGCGTTGGGGACGGTGCCGACCTGGGTGCGGGCCCCGGCGGTGCTGGTCCTGAAGACCTTGAAGCTGTCCCGCTCGGTCACCAGCGCGGTCTTGCCGTCCGGCATCCAGTACACGCCCCAGGGGACGGTCCAGCCGGAGGAGAGCGCGGTGGGCGAGCCGGGCACCCCGCCGTCGGCGGAGCAGGCGCCGGTGGTGAACGACACCGGAGCGGACGGCGCCGAGTAGCCGCCCGCGGTGTCCTGGGCCACCACGGTGAGGGTGAACGGGGCGTCACAGGCCAGGCCGGTCACGGCCGTCGATGTGCCCGGCGGCGTACCGGTCACGGTCTTCACCACGGCGTTGCCGCTGCGGATCTCGTACGCCACGACGCCCTTGTCGTCGGTCGAGGCGGCCCAGCTCAGCGTCGCGCCGGTGGAGTTGACGCCCGAGACGGTCGGCGTGCCGGGGCTGCTGGGCAGCGGGTCGCTGCTGGCCAGAGTGGTGCAGTCGACCGGGGTGCTGGCCGCCGAGGCGTTGCCGGAGGCGTCCCGGGCGATCACCGTGAGGTTGTAGGTGGTGTTCGGGGTGAGGCCGGTGAGCTGGGTGGCGGTGCTGTCGCCGGGGGCCTCGCCGATCTTGTTGCCGTGCTCGTAGAGGTCGTAGGCGCTGACCCCGACGTTGTCGGTCGAGGCGCCCCAGGACAGGGTGAGGCTGTTCGCCGCGACGGCCGAACAGCTGGGCGCCCCGGGCCTGCTGGGCGCGCTGGTGTCGGCGCCGGTGCCGACCTGGAGCCGGTCCAGGTTGGGGCCGCCGTTGGCGGTGGTGGCGGTGGCCCGGATCCGGTTGGTCCCGGCGGTGAGGTTGGCGTTGACGGTCCTGGTGGCCCAGGTGTCCCAGTTGGCGCCGGGCGGGAAGCTGACCCCGGCGGCGACCACGGTGCCGTTCACCGCGATGTCCATCGGCCGGTCGGCCGTCCCGGCGTTGGCGTACCGGAAGGCGAGCGCGGCGCTGCCGGCCGTGCCGGCGCTGACCGTGAACTCGACGTAGCTGCCCGCGATGTTGGTGTAGTCGACGAAGCCGGTGCCGGTGTAGCCGGTGTGGTTGGTGGCCACCGCGGCCTGGCCGGTCGCCGCGTCCTCGGCCTGGTAGTCGGCGGTCGGCGCGGTGATGTCGAGGTCGAGGGCGTCGAGGTTGGGCAGGCCGGCCGCGCTGGTCGACGTCAGCCGGATCCTGTTGGCCCCCGCGTTGACCGGGGCGGTGACGGTGGAGACGGCCCAGTCGTCCCACGTCCCGGTGGACGGGAAGGAACGGGCGGCGGAGACCACCGTGCCGTTCACGGTCAGATCGCCCGGCCGGTCCAGTGTGGTGCCGTTGGCGTACCGGATCGCGATCGCCGCGGTGCCCGCCGACGCGGCGTTCACCGTGAACTCGACCCAACTGCCCACCACGTTGTCGCCGTTGACGAATCCGGTGCCCGAGTACCCGGTGTGGTTGGCCTCCACCACGCCGAGCGAGCGGGCCGCGTTCTCGGCCTCGTACCGGGTCGGGGCGGCCGAGGCGGCCGGCCCGGTGACCAGTCCGAGGAGCAGGGCCGCGACGACGGCCAGGCCGCCGACTGCCTTGAGAGGACGCATGGTTGCTCTCCTCAGCCCTGGTACTGGACGACGATCTTGGTGAACGCGTACGGCGACTGCGCGATGCCGCTGCACGAGTCGGCGTCCGTGCCGCTGCCGCAGGGGCGGTCGCGGTTGACGGACCAGAAGGCGAACCGGGCGAGGTGGTGCTGCTGGGCGTACGCCAGGATGGTCTTGAAGTCGCCGGTGGTGACGGTCTCGCCCGGCTCGTCGGTGATCCCGTTCATCGAGGAGACCCCGATGTGGCGGTAGGCAGCGTCGTCGCTGTAGCCGTACGCGCTCTTCACCGCCGCCTTCAGGCCCTGCAGGGCGCTGACGGTCGCCTGGCCCATCGTGCCGCTGTGCCCGCCGAAGTCGAACGGCATGATGATCCAGCCGTCGTTCGCCAGCCCGGCCGCCGCGCCCCGCTTGATCAGGTCCTTGCCGGTGGCGTCCGGGCCGCTCGGCGTGGTGCCCATGGTCACGTAGGTGACGATGCCGGGGTTCTTGGTCTTGACGATCTTCAGTGCGTCGACCACCCGCTGACGGACCGTCGCGTTGGCGAACTCGGTGTCCTCGATGTCGATGTCCAGTGCCTTCAGGCCGTAGGCGTTGATCACCTTCTGGTACGCGCCGGCCAGCGCGGTGGCGCTGCCGCACTTCTCGCCGAGCTTGTTGCCGCTCCAGCCGCCGACCGAGATGACGATGTCCCCGCCCGCCGCCCGGATCGACTTGATCGCCGCCTCGTCGGAGCCGCCGGTCAGCGGGCGGCTGCCGTCCCACTTCGGGTTGCAGGTGCCGTCGGAGAGGATGAACGCCAGCGTGAACCACTTCACCCCGGTGGCCGCCATCACGTCGGTGGGCTTCTGCGGGTTGCCCCAGCCCAGGTACTCGTACGGGGCGGCGGCCATCGAGCCCGGACCGGCGGTGATGGCAGCCGTGGAGTTGGCGGTAGCGGTGGGGGCCAGCAGCAGGGCGGTGGAGCCAAGGGTGGCGGCCAGCAGCACGCTGGCGGTGCGACGGGGAGCGGAACTGGGCATGTCTGCTCGCTTCTCGGGTCTGGTGCGGGGGAAGTGCCGGACGGGACGCCGGACTTGAGGGCACCGTTCAGAATCGAGCCGCGAGTGCGAGGGGGTCAAGGGCTTTGGTTAGGAAAGTTTCCGATTGGTGTGGCTGGGTCAACTCGGCGCGGCGGGCGGGGCCTTGATTCGGCCCGGCTTGGCTCGGCTCAGCGGTCGGCTCCGGCCGTCACCCCTTGGGTGGCGGTCGGTCAGCTGGTGACGCCTGGTCAGCCGGTGGCGAACCGGTGCAGGGGGCGGACCGGTGCCACCTGGCCGGGCCGGCTCGGCTGCCCGGACTGCGGGCGCGGCGGACGCGGGGCCAGCTCGGTGACGGTGTGCACCGGGCTGTCGGCCCAGGAACCCGAGTGCGGGTTGCGCCCGCTGCGGCCGTCCCCGAGCGACTGCCAGCCGCTGGGCGTCAGCGCGATGTACGAGCCGCAGCGCAGCCCGTGCAGCGCGGCCGCGTCCCGCAGGGCCCACATCCAGGCGCCGTCCTGCCGGGTCCAGCCCGCGGCACCGTCCCGGCAGCGCAGCAGCACGGCCGTCCGCCTGGGCTGCGCCAGCCGCAGGTCGTGCGGGGTGACCTGGCGCAGATGGGTGAGGATCTCGTGCCGGTGCTGCCAGCCGTCCTCACTGTGCTGGCGGGCGGCGAACGAGGCGGAGGCGGTGACCTGGTGCAGCGCGTCCAGCACCGCGACCACCGTGGTGCCCGGCTGCGGGAGGTGCCGTTGGTGCAGCTCGGCGACGAACTCGCGCGGGTCGCGCAGCAGGGGGATGTCGGAGCCGCTCCAGCTCTCCAGGTCGAGAACGCGTCTTCCGGAGAACCGGTGTCGGTCGCTGCCGTTGATCACGATCCTCCTTCCCGGCCCGCCGCCCTTGGTGTGCGAGGGCGCGCGGGTGTCTGCGTACGCCGAAGGCCGGGTCCGTCGGACCGGGCTCTGGGTACCTCCCAATTCTCGGGTCAGATGGGGGCGAGCGGCAACGATGAAATGACGAACGCCGCCCGAATGCCGATGGTCTGCCGGATATATTCCACCGCGAGCGGACTGCCATTCGGCTGACGGAGGGTCGGATGTGTCAGGTCGGCCGGCCAGGACCGCCCGGCGGGGTGGTCGAGGTGGGGGCCGGGGCGTGGGTCGTGCAGGTTGTCAGGCCTGGACGGCGAGGGTGAGCGGGAGCACCGGACCGGCGCCGGCTTGGCGGAGCAGCCGGGCCGCCACCGTGACCGTCCAGCCCGAGTCGACCAGGTCGTCGACCAGCAGGACCGGGCCGGGCGCGGCCGCGATCGCCTCCTGCAGCGCGGGTGGCACCAGCAGGGCGCCGGCCAGCGAGTGCAGCCGCTGGGCGCTGTTGCTCCGGGCACCGCGCGGGGGCTGGCCGCCCACGTACTCCAGCCGGCCGAGCAGCGGGAGCCTGCCGACCTCGGCGAGCCGGGCGCCGAGGCTGCCGACCAGCTGCGGGCGGCGGGCCGAGGCCATCGTCACCACACCGACCGGGCGGGCCGCCCGCTTGCCGTCGGCGTCCTCCGGACCGGCCCAGCCGCCCGGGCCGCGCGCCCAGTCGGCCAGCACGGTGACCATCGCGTCCAGCACCTCGGCCGGGACCGGGGTGTCCGGCGCGTCGTCGGCGAGCAGGGTACGCAGCCGGGTGCCCCAGCCGATGTCGGAGAGCCGCCCGAGCGCCCGGCCGGTCTCGGCCTGCTCGCCCGCAGGGATCCGGCCCTTGAGCGGGACGCCGATCGCCTCCATGCCGGTCGGCCAGAGCCGCCGCGGCTCGAAACTGACGCCGGGTCGGCCGAGTGCGGCCCGGGCCGCCGAGTCGGCCTCCGCCGAGATCTCGGCGGTCGGCCGGGTGCCGGCGCAGTTGTCGCACCGCCCGCACGGGGCGGCCTGCTCGTCGTCCAGCTGGCGGCGGAGGAACTCCATCCGGCAGCCGGTGGTGGCGGCGTACTCGCGCATCGCCCGCTGCTCCGCCTCCCGGGACTCGGCCACCTTGGCGTAGCGCGCCGCGTCGTACGCCCAGGGCTGCCCCGTCGCCGTCCAGCCGCCGCGCACCCGGCGGACCGCGCCGTCCACGTCGAGCACCTTGAGCATGGTCTCCAGCCGGGCCCGGCGGAGGTCGACCCGCGGCTCCAGCGCGGCGGTGGAGAGCGGTCGGCCGGCCTCGGCGAGGGCCGCGAGAGTCCGCCTGACCTGCTCCTCGGCGGGGAAGCCGAGCGAGGCGAAGTACCGCCAGATCGCCTCGTCCTCGCGGCCGGGCAGCAGCAGCACCTCCGCCCGGTCCACCCCACGGCCCGCGCGGCCGACCTGCTGGTAGTACGCGATCGGGGAGCCGGGCGAGCCGAGGTGCACCACGAAACCGAGGTCGGGCTTGTCGAAGCCCATGCCGAGCGCGGAGGTGGCGACCAGGGCCTTCACCCGATTCGCCAGCAGGTCGGCCTCGGCGGTGCGGCGCTCGGCGTCCTCGGTGCGGCCCGAGTAGGAGGCGACCGGGTAGCCGCGCTCGCGGAGGAAGGCGGTCACCTCGTCGGCCGCGGCCACCGTGAGGGTGTAGACGATGCCGGAGCCGGGCAGCTCGGCGAGGTGGTCGGCCAGCCAGGCCAGCCGCTGCGCCGGGTCGGGCAGTTGGAGCACGCTGAGGCTCAGGCTCTCGCGGTCCAGCGGGCCGCGCAGGACCAGTGCGTCGCCCTCCGAGCGGTCGCCCGAGCCGGTGCCCAGCTGGTCGGCGACGTCGGCGGTGACCCGGGCGTTGGCGGTCGCGGTGGTGGCCAGCACCGGGACGCCGGGGGAGAGCTCGGCCAGCATGGTGCGCAGACGGCGGTAGTCGGGGCGGAAGTCGTGGCCCCAGTCGGAGATGCAGTGCGCCTCGTCGACCACCAGCAGGCCGGTGGAGGCGGCCAGCTTGGGCAGCACCTGGTCGCGGAAGTCGGGGTTGTTCAGCCGCTCCGGGCTGACCAGCAGCACGTCCACCCGGCCGGCCGCCACCTCGGCCTGGATCTCCTCCCACTCCTCGGGGTTGGCCGAGTTGATGGTGCGGGCGTGGATGCCCGCCTTGGCGGCGGAGTCCACCTGATTGCGCATCAGGGCGAGCAGCGGGGAGACGATCACCGTGGGGCCCGCGCCCCGGGCCCGGAGCAGCGAGGTGGAGATGAAGTAGACGGCGGACTTGCCCCACCCCGTGCGCTGCACCACCAGGGCCCGGCGGTGGTCGATCACCAGGGCCTCGATGGCCAGCCACTGATCCTCCCGCAGGACGGCGGCCGGGCCGGCCAGCTCACGGAGCACGGCCTCGGCCTGCGCCCGGACGGCGGCGCGGTCGGGAGTGGGGGCGGCGGGGTGCTGCAGCGGCTGGGTCATGGCTCATGGATACAGGCTGGGAGCGACAGACGGCGAACTCCGCCCCGAGGAGCCGTGCGGCCGGTTGGTCATTAGATCATCTGAATGGGTGTCATTTGTCATGGTCTTTGGCGATATTTCCGCTGCTCCGAACGGGTGTACTGATGCTGACCCCCCTCGGTTGTCCACAGGCGCGGGGTGAGCTCCGGGCGGGCGGGCGATCAGGCGGGACTCTTCTCGACATGAACGGCAACGAGGAACACCTGATCCAGTCCGTCACCGGCCCGCTCTCCGGGCAGGTCCCGCTCCAGATGCGCGGCCCGGCCGACATGGCCGAGATGCTGCCCTACCTGCTCGGCTTCTTCCCCGACGACAGCGTTGTCGCGGTTGGCCTGCAGGGGCCGATGCTCCAGCAGGGCGGGGTCATCCGGCTCGACATCCCCACCGACCCGGCCGAGTGGCCGTCGGTCGCGGTCGACACCGCCCGGCTGCTCGTCACACTCTCCGGGCAGCGGGACAGGCCGCCCGAGCAGGTCCTGCTCTACCTCTGCCGGGACGCGGCGGAGCCGACCGCCGGCGCCTGCGGGAGCGGGGACGGGGACGGGGGCGACGGGCCGGCCGACGGCCCCGGGGTGCTGGCCGGGCTCAGGCCGCTGGCGGAGCAGCTGGCCCAGGCGTTCCGGGCCGCCGGGGTGCTGGTGAAGGAGTCCCTGCTGGTCTCGGACGGGCGCTGGTGGTCCTTCCTGTGCGGCGGCGAGAGCTGCTGCGACCCGGCCGGAGTGCCGATCCGCTCGGTCCGGCTGCCCAGCCCGATCGCCGCGGCCGCCGCCTTCGCCGGGGTGGCGCCGCGAGGCAGCCGGAAGGCGATCGCCGCCGGGCTGGTCCCGATCGGTCCGCCGGAGGACGCGCCGGTCCGGGAGGCGATCGAGCGAGCCGGGCCGCAGCTGATCCACGAGCTCTCCGGCCCCGGCGGGCGGACCGCCACGCTGGAGCGGACGGCCACGCTGCTCGCCGAGGTGCTGGCCGATTTCGGCACCGGGGCCCGCGAGCTCGACCGGGTCCGCGCCGCCCGCCTGCTGGTCGGTCTGCAGGACAAGCTGGCCCGCGACCGCGCGGCCGAGTACGCCGAGCCGGACGAGCTCATCCCGGCCCAGCGGCTCTGGCGCTACCTCGCCCGGCAGTGCGTCCCGCCCTTCGAGCACTACGCGGCACCCCCGCTGACCTTGCTGGCCTGGACGTCCTGGCTGGCGGGCGACACCGCGACGGCCCGGGTGGTGCTGGCCCGGGTGCTCGATCTGGACCAGGGGTACACGCTGGCCCAGCTGCTGTACGAGTCGCTCAACGGCGGCCTGCACCCGAGCGAACTGCACGACCGGGTCCGCCAGGAGCGCCGGGCTCGCGAGCAGCTGGCGGGCCTCCGGCCGGCGGACGTGGTGGTGCCACCGGACACCTCGGAGCCGCCGGCCACGCCGTCCCCGCCCGCGCCCCCGGCCGTACCGACGCCGCGGCAGCAGCATCCGGCGCCGCCGGACGGTGCAGCCGCCCGGGCTGGGTCGACCGGGCCGGTCGGTCCGGTCGGGCAGCCGGATCGCTCCGGTCAGCCCGACCGACCGCGGGTGCCCCGCCAGGCCGGTGACCCGGGCCGCTCCGGCCAGCCGTCCTCGTCCCGGCAGAGCCGCCGGAAGGCCCGCCGATCCGGTCGGGGTGCGGGCGGTGGCGGCCCGGCCTTCGACCTCCCGGAGGAGGCGGGCCCGCTCACCGTCCGCGCGGCCAGGCGGGCCCACCGTCCGCACCGCGCCCACCGGGCCCGGCGAGCCAGATGACGGGTCGTCAGTGGCCGGCCCGCCAGGTTGCCGCAGCGTCAGATCTCGCCGCGCGCCATCCGGATCAGCCGGTCGAGGACGACGCCGCCGCTCACCCGCAGTCCGTCGTGCTCCCACTCGTTGGTGACCCAGACCCGCACGTTCCGGACGGCGTCCGCGGTGGCCAGCGAGTCGGCGGTGTCCACGTACATGTCGTCGTGGTAGACCGCAGCCACGACCGGGACTTGGTTGGTCGCCAGCCGCTCCGGGGAGTACAGGTCCGGCCAGTCGGTCCGCTCCGCGAGCAGCCGGGCGGTCTCCCGCAGCGACCGCAGCGCGGGGTCGCTGTCGAACAGGGCGGGGTAGATCATCTCCCCGGTGAGGAGCACGGCGCGCCCCTCCCGTACCGCCGCTTCGGCGTCGAACTCGGGGAACTCCTTGCGCACGCGCTCCGCCGCCCACTCGGTCCCGGCCGGGTCCACCGACCGCTGGCCGTAGATGGACTCGTGCAGAACCGCGTACAGCGGCCCCTGGGCGAAGGAGAGTTGGGCCTGCACCCCGGCCAGGAAGGTGTCGGAGAGCTCCGGCCCGGCGACGCCCTCGACCCAGGCCTCCTCCAGCAGGTAGTGCAGGACGTGCGAGCCGCTCCCGGTGCCGAGCAGCATGCCGAGCCCCTGGAACGCCTGCACGGTGAGCAGGCCGCCGCCCGGCAGTTCGGCGGGCTGCTCCAGCAGGTGCGCGGCGATCCGCTGAACCGCCGTCACATCGTCCGGGTAGCGGGCGTAGTGCCCCGCGTTCTTCCGGGCCACCCGGGGGTAGGCGGCCCGGTAGACGTCCTCGGCCGAGCTGCGCAGGCCCGGCAGGCCACCGGTCACGAAGGCCTCCCGCACGCCCTCCGGGGCGATCGAGAGGTAGCTCAGGGTGCAGAAGCCGCCGAAGCTCTGGCCGAGCAGGCTCCAGCGGCCGGTGTCCCCGAGCAGCCGACGGCGGATCAGCTCCGCGTCCCGGACGATCGAGTCGGCCCGGAAGTGCGCCAGGTAGTCGGCCTGCTGCTCGGGGCCGCCCCGACGGGCCAGGGTCTGCCGGGTGGCAGGGGTGGACCGGCCGGTGCCGCGCTGGTCGAGCAGCAGCACCCGGTAGTCGTCCAGGGCCCGGACCAGCCAGCCGTCCCGGCCGACCGGGCGGTTCGACTTGCCCCCGGGCCCGCCCTGCAGGAAGAGCAGCCAGGGCAGGTCGTCGCCCTCCCGGCCGGAGGCGACCACCTCCCGGGCGTACACCTCGATCTGCTCGCCCTCCGGACTCCGGTGGTCGAGCGGCAGGTGGAAGACGTGGTCGGTGGTGACAATCCCGGGCAGCCGGCTGGCGGTGGACATACAACTCCTCGGTACACGCTGGTCACAGGCGCTGAGCGGTGGCCGCCCACGGTGTTCCCGGTGCGTCCGCCGCCGCCACCGCACCGTATCCTGACGCGGGCGAAGCAGCCGCCGGGCCGGGATCCGGTCGCGGCACTCCGGCCGCGAACGACTCGGGGGAGCCGTCGCCGACCGCCGCTGACAGCGGCTGTTCGATGCGGTGCGACAACTGGTGCGACAGGTGACCGACCTGCCGATGACAGCCGGATCGGCGTGACCTGGGGGAGGTGCGGTGCGTTCAACCTGCGGGGCATATGCGCCTTCCGATCGAACGACGCTCGACCGAACGGTGCCCGGGCGGCGAAGGCCCGGGTGGCGGGTGTCCGGATGCCGGAGCAGCGCGGCTCACAGCACGGCCGGTCCGTACATCCGGCACCGCACCACGGGCGTTGGCTCGGTGCCACGCTCCACGAGCGGTCCGACCGCCGCTCCGACCCAGCCGTACCCGCCCATGATCGACCACGAGCCCGGCCGACCGGCACCCCAGCCGTCGACCGGCCGAAGAAGGAGAGCCTGGTGACCGACCCAAGGCCGCCCCGGGGCACACCGCCCCCCACCGGGTCTGCCGCACCGTCAGGTCCCGCCGGCCCCGCCCCGCACCCCGTCCCCGCCTGGTCCGGCGCCACTTCGCCGGCCCCGGCGGCCCCGCTGGCGCCGCCCCACTCCGTCCCCCAGCCCGCTGCTCACGCTGCCGCCCACCTCGCGGCGCAGTCCGCGCCCCCGCGCCCGCCGTACGCACCTCCGGGCGTGGGCCCGGCCGCTGACGCCGCGTCGAGGGTCGGGGCCCCGCGCCCCGACCAGGGGCCCGGTGCCACCCCGCACCCCGCCCCCGTGCCCGGCGCCTCCGGCCAGCCGCCCCGCCCGCCCGTCCAGGCCCGCCCGCAGCCGGTCGCCACGCACGCCACCGTGCTGTGCGTCAGCGCCCCGGCGATGGCCGTCTCCGGGCCGGACGGCCAGTTGCGTGGCCACGGCCTGCACGGCTTCTACCGCGCGGGCGTCCGCACCTTGGCCAGGATGGAGGTCCGGCTCGGCGGGATGGAGCCGATGCCCCTTCAGGGCACCCTCACCTCGGCGGCCGAGGCCCGCTTCGTCGGTGCCGTCCGGCTGCCCGGCGATCCCGATCCGGACCCGACCCTGACGGTCGAACGGCTCCGCCACGCCAACGGCGTGGAGACCGTGACGGTACGGAACACCGGCAGCCGTCCGGCCCGCATACCGCTGGAGATCGCGCTCGGTACGGACCTCGGCCCGCTGGCCGAGATCGCCGTCGGCCAGCGGTCGGCGGATCTCCCGGGGCAGGTCCAGTCGGCCGGGCTGCGCTGGGCGGGTCCGCAGCACAGCGCCACCGTCACCTCCCGGCCCTCGCCGCACGCCGTGCTGGCCGGTGCCGGTGTCCTGCGCTGGGACTTGGAGGTGCAGCCCGGGGCCCGCTGGTCGGTCGAGCTGAGCACCGCGCTGGAGAGCGCCACCCCGGTCGGCGTCCGTCCGCCGACCGGCCGTGGCGCGGGGGTGCCGCTGCCCTGGTCCGAGCCCGAGGTCAGGTGCGACGACTCCCGGGTACGGCTGCTGGTGCCGCGTTCGCTGGATGCGCTCGGCGGCCTGCTGGTCGCCGACGCGGACCGGCCGACCGACCTCTACCCGGTCTCCGGCGCGCCCTGGCGGCTCGGTCTGACCGCCGCCGACGCCCTCTGGGCGGCCCGGCTCGTCCTGCCGCTCGGCACCCGCCTGGCGGCCGGCACGCTCCGTGCGCTGGCGCGCCGGCAGCCGACCGCAGGCCCGCAGTCCGGGGTGATCCCCGGGGTGCTGCGGCACGCCGGTCCCGAGTTGCCGCCGTCCTGCACGGCCACCGAGGCGACCCTGCTGTTCGTCACCCTGCTGGCGGAGGCCTGGCGTTGGGGCCTGCCGCGCCAGGAGGTCGCCGACCTGCTGCCCGCCGCCGAGCGGGCACTCGCCGCCCTGCGCGCCAACGTCACCGACGACCGGCCGACCGTCACTGGCGCCGACGACCGCCCGACGCCCGACGGCCCCGAGGGGCAGGTCGGCTTCGTCACCGACCTCGGCCGGTCCGCCGAGGAGCGGGCCGCCCGCCCGGTGCCGGCCCGCTGCGAGGTGCAAGCCCAGGCCCACCGGGCCGCGCTGCACGGGGCGGAGCTGCTGGAGGCGTTCGGCCGCCCCGGCGCCCAGGAGTGGCGGGACTGGGCCGCCGGTCTGCGGGATCGGTTCCGCGACCAGTTCTGGATCGACGACCTGTCAGGTGGCCGCCCCGCCGCCGCACTTGTGGCCCCGGGCCGTCCGCTGCCCGCCGTGGCCTCGTCCTTCGTGCACCTGCTGGATCTCGGCCTGGCCGGCGCCGGGGCCCAGCACGAGGGCCTGCTCGACCGGGAGCAGACCAGGATCCTGGCGCAGCGTCTGGTGGCCCCGGAGTTCGACTGCGGCTGGGGCCTGCGGACGCTCAGCGCCAAGTCGCCCCGGTTCAACCCGCTCGGCCACCGCAGCGGCGCCAGCCGGGTGCACGAGACGGTGCTCGCCATCACTGGCCTGGCCGAGGCCGGGTTCGAACGGGAGGCCCGGGTCCTGCTGGACGGCCTGTTGGACGCTGCCACCCACTTCGAGGGCCGGCTGCCCGAGATGTACGCGGGGGAGCAGCGGGTGACGGGGTGTCCGCCGGTGCCGCATCCCGCGGCCTGCCGTCCGGCGGCGCTCTCCTCGGCCGCCGTGGTCCACCTGGTGACGGCCCTGGCGGGCGTCCGGCCCGATGTCCCGGCGGGCCGGGTCACCGTCCGCCCGGCCAGCACCGCACCGCTGGGGGAGCTGGAGCTCGGCGGCCTCCGGGTGGCGGGCGAGCCGTTCTCGGTCCGGGTCAGCCGGATCGGGGTGGCCGTCGTGGAGGAGGCGTCACCGGAGCTCCAGCTCGGCGCGCGCTGAGCCCGCCGGGCGGGCCGGGCCACCGCGTTCGGCGGCAGGAAGCGGCCCAGGAGTGGCCCGTCGGGCGGGACATCTGACGAGGTCCGCCGGCGGCTGTGCTTATCGTCAGAGAGACGACTATGATCGTCGCCATGTCGCGTTATGACCCGTCGGCCTTCCCCCCGTTCGCTGTCACGGTCGACCTGGTGGTGCTGACGGTGCGGGAGCACGCGCTCTGTGCACTGCTGGTCCGACGGGGCGAGTCCCCGTTCCAGGGCTACTGGGCGCTGCCCGGTGGCTTCGTCCGCCCCGACGAGGGCCTCGCCGAGGCGGCCTCCAGAGAGCTGGCCGAGGAGACCGGTCTGCGCGCCCACTCGGCGCCCGGCCCGGGCCCGAGCGCGGTCGGCGCACACCTGGAGCAGCTGGCCACCTACGGCCACCCCCAGCGCGACCCGCGGATGCGGGTGGTCAGCGTGGCCCACCTGGTGCTGGCCCCCGACCTGCCCACCCCGCAGCCCGGCGGCGACGCCAGCAGCGCCCGCTGGGCCCCGGTCGGCGACCTGCTCGGCCCCACCCCGGTCGAGGGTGTCCCGCTCGCCTTCGACCACGGGAGGATCCTCGCCGACGGCGTGGAGCGGGCCCGCTCGAAGATCGAGTACTCCTCGCTCGCCACCGCGTTCTGCCCGCCCGAGTTCACCGTCGGCGAGCTGCGCCAGGTCTACGAGGCGGTCTGGGGCGTCGTCCTCGACCCACGGAACTTCCACCGCAAGGTCACCGGCACCCCGGGCTTCCTGCTGCCCACCGGCGGTACGACGACCCGTCAGGGCGGTCGCCCCGCCCAGCTCTTCAAGGCGGGCGGCGCCACCGTGCTCAACCCGCCGATGCTCCGCCCCGAGTCCTGACCCCAGCCCGCCCCCGACTGCCGGCCCACCCTGGCCAACCCCGGCCCGGCCCTGCCCTGCCCACTCCCGGCCCCGCCGCTGTCCCCTGTTCGGGTGAGCTGGACGGGCACGCCGTCGCAGCCGCGTCCGTAATGCCCGATTTCTCGGCCTGCTCGCCCTACTGTGCAGGCTCGGGGCCAGCGGTGCTCCGTGGCCCCGGTCGGCCGAGACATGGGAGCAGGCAGCGATGATCCAGATCACCGGACTGACCAAGGTCTACCGCCGGGGCCGCGCACCGGCACTGCTCGACCTGACCTTCGACGCCCGCCCCGGCGTGGTCACCGCCCTGCTGGGCGCGGAGGGCGCGGGCAAGACCACCGCCCTGCGGCTGATGGTCGAACTGGAACAAGGCCAGGGCATCACCCTGTTCGACGGCCGGACGTACCGCAGGCTCCGCCGCCCCGAACGGCAGGTGGGCGTGCTGCTCCCGGAGGCCGGCCCCGGCGGGGGCGGGGCCATCACGGCTGGTGTCACGGCCGGCGGCCACCCGGGCCTGAAGGCCCGCGCGCACCTGCGGATGCTGGCCGGCGCGGTCGGCGTCCCGGCCGCCCGCGCCGACGAACTGCTGGAGCAGACCAGGCTGGCGGCCGTCGCCGGGCACCGGCTGCGCTCGTTCTCACCCGGGATGCACCGCCGGCTGGCCCTGGCGGTCGCGCTGCTCGGTTCACCCGGCACCCTGCTGCTGGACGGCCCGACCGACGGCCTGTCACCGCGCAACGTCGAGTGGTTCCACTCCTTCCTACGCTCCTTCACGGTCTCCGGTGGCACCGTCCTGGTCACCACCCGCACGCCGCAGGAGGCCGCGGTACTGGCCGACCGGGTGGTCACGCTCGACCAGGGCCGCCTGGTGGCCGATCAGCCGGTCGCCGAGTTCCGCCGCACCAGGCTGCACCCCGAGGTCTCGGTCCGGGGCCCGCAGATGGCCCGGCTGGCCGATCTGCTGACCGAGCAGGGCCACCAGGTCCGGCGGGACGGCGGCGCGGGCATCGCGGTGAGCGGTCTCGGCCGCACCGAGATCGGTGAACTCGCCTACCGCCACGGCATCCTGCTGCACGAGCTGGCCGACCGGGTGGTCGAACAGCCCGTCCCGCACCCGTCGCTGCCGGCCGCCTCCGGCCGCTCCGGCCACGTCCTGCTGACCCCCGCGGAGACCCGGGGCGCCCCACAACGGCAATCGGGCCAGCCCGGACTGCCCGAGCAGTCCGACCAGTCGGGGCTGCCTGCCGAGCGTCCCGAGGAGCAGACCCTGGTCGGCCGGCTCGCCGCCACCGCCCCTGAACGGCCGGTGCGCACCGCCTCCCTGAGTGGCCCTCAGCTGTTCCGCGATGAGATCACCACCCCCAGTCCCACCCTCAGTCCCACCCCCCGGCCCGTCGCCGGGCCCGACCACCGGAGCGAGTGACCGTGCGCGTACTGGCATACGAGGTGCGGCGGTTGCGCGGCCTCCGCTCCACCTGGCTGATCCTGGCCGCCGTCCTGCTGGCCGACGCCGCCGTGGCGGCGGTGCTGGCCCGGCAGCTGCCGGTCGGCCAGCTCGGCACGGCCGCCGCGGTCCGCTGCGTGACGGCCGTCGTCCCGCTGCTGCCGCTCCCGATCGCCGCGCTCGGTGCGGGGGCGCTCGGCGCACTGTCGTACGGCCACGAGGTCCGGTACCCGGGCCTGCCGGCCGGCCGGGTCTCCTACCGCCGCCGGCTCGGGCTGCTGGTCGCCAAGCTGGCCGTGACCGGCGTGCTGGCGGTGCTGCTGGCGGCCGCCTCCGTGCTGCTGGACGCGGCGGTGCTGCGGCTGCTGCACGCGCCGGGGGCGCGGGTCGCCGCGCTGTTCGACCCGGCCTCGGCCGGATTCGCCGACGCGCTCCGCCCGTTGCTCCTCTTCGTCGGCCTGACCGCGCTCGCGGGCTGGTCCGGGCTGCTGGTCACCTCGCTGGTGCGCAGCGCCGCGGCCGGTCTGCTGATCCTGTGCGCCGTCCCGGCCCTGCTCGAACCGGTGCTGTCGCTGCTGCTCCGGCAGAGCGGTCGGGTCTGGCCGGCCCAGCTCCGTGAACTGCTGCCGTTCCAGTACGGGTTGGACCTGGTGCGGGGTGCCGATGCCCAGCAGTCGGCGGTCTCCGCGACCCTGGACGGCACGTTGCTGACGGCCGTCTCGGTGCCGGCGGTGCTGTTGCTGCTGGCCGGCCTGCTGGTCCAGGCCCGGCGCCGCGCGCTCTGACCGACCGGCGTCGCACGCGCGGATCCGCCTGCCCCGCAGCATCGGTGACGTCCTGTCACCAAGCCCGGCGACCCAGGGGCGAAATGGTGGCTTCTGGCTGATAAGAAGTCAATTATCCGGTCACGGGCGATCACCCTTTCGTGTGCTTTTCACGAGAATTCTCAAGCCGGGCCCGCCGATCGCCGACAAAGGAGCTGTGAGTACCCTTGCGCACCCCACCATGAACACGGCTCGCCCGTCCGACGCAGTCGGCCCCACCGAGCTGGACCGCTTCTCCTACGCCGAACGGCCCACGCCGCCCGCTCCCCGCTGGGAGGGCGCCGAGTCCGAGCTGCGGGTCGGCCGGAAGACCACCAGCAGCCGGGGCCGCGGCCTGCACGGCCAGCTGGTCCAGCAGCTCGGTCAGATGATCGTCTCCGGCGACCTGGGCGCCGACCGCCCGCTGGTGCCGGAGGAGATCGGCCAGCGGTTCGAGGTCTCCCGCACCGTCGTCCGCGAGTCCCTCCGGGTCCTGGAGGCCAAGGGCCTGGTCAGCGCCCGGCCGAACGTCGGGACCAGGGTCCGTCCGGTCAGCGACTGGAACCTGCTCGACCCCGACATCATCGAGTGGCGCGCCTTCGGCCCGCAGCGCGACGAGCAGCGCCGCGAGCTGTTCGAGCTGCGCTGGGCGATCGAGCCGCTGGCCGCCCGGCTGGCGGCCGGCCACGGCCGGGAGGACGTCCAGCAGCGGCTGACCGAGCTGGCCGAGCTGATGGGCATCGCCGCCACCCAGGGCGATGTGGTCGGCTACGGCCGGGCCGACCTCGAACTGCACGCGCTGATCCTGCAGATGGCCGGGAACCGGATGCTGGAGCACCTCTCCAGCATCGTCGGCTGCTCGCTCCAGGTCTCCGGCGGTCCGGCCACCTCCTGCGAGCGGCCGTCCGAGTCGGCGGTCAACCTGCACACCCGCCTGGTCGACGCGCTCGGCACCGGCGACGGCACCGCCGCCGACGCCGCCGTCCGCGCCCTGCTCACCGTGCACCCCGAGGTCGAGCACTCCGTCCCGGCCCCGCGCGAGCACTGACCGAAGAGCACTGACCGAACAACCCGGACCGAACAACCCGGACCGGAGAACCCGGGGCGAACACCGCCCGGGTGGTCGAACGAAACATCGATCACCGGCCCGAAAGGCAACGATCCGAGTACGGATACGCGTCGGTACCCAATGGCCCTTCAGCCGTCTTCACCTGCGGCTGAAGGGCCATGGCCGTCTTTCGGCCCCGATCGGGACCGTCCGGGGCCCACCGGTGTGACCGGCGCCACCAAGGCCATGCGTAACACTTGAGGAGCAGCGGCGATGTGTACGGAGCGGAAGCAACTCCGGAATACCACCACCGTGTCAGAATGCTGTGTTGGTCTGCGGCGCCGCTGCCGTCCTGCACATCCCAGTCCTCAAGCCCGAGCCGGTCGGAACCGGGCCCGCGCGGATCGCGCGTGGCCGCTCCTGTCGGCTCGGCGGCCGGTACTGGTTTCGAGTTAACTCATCGTCCGAGAGGTTGTTCGTGTCGGCCAGCACATCCCGTTCGCTCCCCCCCGAGATCGCCGAGTCCGCGGCTCTGCTGGCGCTCATCGAGCGGGGCAAGGCCCAGGGGCAGATCGCCGGTGACGACGTGCGTCAGGCTTTCGAGGCGGACCAGATCCCGGTCACCAAGTGGAAGAACGTCATGCGCAGCCTCAATCAGGTTCTGATTGAGGAGGGTGTGGACCTCATGGTCAGCGCGGCGGAGCCCACCGCCGCCAAGCGCAAGAGCGTCGCGGCCAAGAGCACTGCCAAGCGCACGGCGGCCAAGGCGGTCACCACCCGTCCGTCCGCCCCGACCAAGCCCCCGGTGCGGATCGCGCCGTCCGCGAACCCCGTCGCGGCCCCGGTCGTGGCCGAGGTCCGCGTGGTGGAGAGCCTGGAGACGGACGCCGTGACCGGCGAGGTCAAGGTCGTCACCGCCAAGAAGGCGGCCGCGCCCGCCAAGAAGGCGGTGGCCAAGAAGGCCGCCGCCCCGGCGAAGAAGACCGCCGCCAAGAAGACCACCGCCAAGTCCGGCGGCGACGAGCCCGGCCCCGAGGACGAGCTCGAGGACGACGCGCTGCCCGGCGACAAGGCTGACGCAGAGGCGGAGCCCGAGGAGGAGTCGAAGGGCTTCGTGCTCTCCGACGACGACGAGGACGACGCTCCCGCTCAGCAGGTCGCGGTCGCCGGTGCCACCGCCGACCCGGTCAAGGACTACCTGAAGCAGATCGGCAAGGTCCCGCTGCTCAACGCCGAGCAGGAGGTCGAGCTCGCCAAGCGGATCGAGGCCGGCCTGTTCGCCGAGGACAAGCTGTCCGCGGCCGACAAGCTCGCCCCGAAGCTCAAGCGCGAGCTGGAGATCATCGCCGAGGACGGCCGCCGGGCCAAGAACCACCTGCTGGAGGCCAACCTCCGCCTGGTGGTCTCGCTGGCCAAGCGCTACACCGGCCGCGGCATGCTCTTCCTGGACCTGATCCAGGAGGGCAACCTCGGTCTGATCCGCGCGGTCGAGAAGTTCGACTACACCAAGGGCTACAAGTTCTCGACCTACGCGACCTGGTGGATCCGGCAGGCCATCACCCGCGCGATGGCCGACCAGGCCCGCACCATCCGTATCCCGGTGCACATGGTCGAGGTCATCAACAAGCTGGCCCGCGTGCAGCGCCAGATGCTCCAGGACCTGGGCCGCGAGCCCACCCCGGAGGAGCTGGCCAAGGAACTCGACATGACCCCCGAGAAGGTCATCGAGGTCCAGAAGTACGGCCGCGAGCCGATCTCGCTGCACACGCCCCTCGGCGAGGACGGCGACAGCGAGTTCGGTGACCTGATCGAGGACTCCGAGGCGGTCGTCCCGGCCGACGCGGTCTCCTTCACCCTGCTCCAGGAGCAGCTGCACTCCGTCCTCGACACGCTCAGCGAGCGCGAGGCGGGCGTGGTCTCGATGCGCTTCGGCCTGACGGACGGTCAGCCGAAGACCCTGGACGAGATCGGCAAGGTCTACGGCGTGACCCGCGAGCGGATCCGCCAGATCGAGTCCAAGACCATGTCCAAGCTGCGTCACCCGTCGCGCTCGCAGGTCCTGCGCGACTACCTGGACTGATCCGAACCGGTCAGAGCATCCCCGAAGGGCCCGGAGCACACCAGCTCCGGGCCCTTCGGGCTGTTCCGGCCCGGGCCGGTCCCCGCTCTGGTCCCGGTGCGGACCCGGCCGTTCGTCAGCCCGGCCCACGCGGGGTCCCCCGTCCGGGTGTTCACGGCGCGGGCACCCGCACGGTGCGTGATCGTTCCACTACGCTGTGCCGGTTGCTGCCGCCGACCCAGCTTGGAGAATCCGGTGCCGCCCATCCTGGACGCCCGCCCGACCCCGCCGCCCGCCCGGCGCCACCGCCGGGGGGTCGCCCTGGCGCTGCTCGCCACCCTGCCGACCTCGCTGCTCGCGCTGGGTGCGGCCACACCGGCCCAGGCACAGCGCAGGATCGTCGGCGGCCAGGAGGCCAGCACCCAGCAGCTGCCCTGGATGGTGGCGCTGGCGAGCCGTCAGCAGTTCGGCAACGCCCGCTCCGGTCAGTTCTGCGGTGCCGCGCTGATCTCGCCGACCAAGGTGGTGACCGCCGCGCACTGCTTCTTCGACGAGTCCTCCGGTCACCAGGTGAAGCGGCCGGGCCTGCGGGCGATCATCGGGCGGGACGACCTGGGCGGCCGGGCCGGCCGCGAGGTCGAGGTGCGCGAGATCTGGGTGCACCCGCAGTACGACTTCTCCCGGAACCTGAACGACGTGGCGGTGCTCACCCTCGCCGACTCGCAGGGCGACCGCCCGGTGATCGAGCTGCTCGGGCAGGGCGAGAGCGAGCCGTACGCACCGGGCACCCCGGCGACGGTCTACGGCTGGGGTGACACCAGGGGCAACGGGAGTTACTCGCAGCGGCTGCGCGGGGTGCAGGTGCCGGTGGTCTCGGACGAGACCTGTGGCCGGGCGTACTCGCAGGGTGACGTCGGGGCCTACGACCCGCGCGTGATGGTCTGCGCAGGCGAGGAACAGGGCGGCAAGGACGCCTGCCAGGGCGACAGCGGCGGCCCGTTGGTGGTGCACGGCAGGCTGGCCGGGCTGGTCTCCTGGGGCACCGGCTGCGCGGACGCCAGGTACCCCGGGGTCTACACCAGGGTGGCGGCCGTCTCCGACGCGGTACGCTCCGTGCTCTGACGGACACGCTCCGACACACCGTCAGGTGACGGACGGTCGAAGACGCGCCGGAGCCGGACGGCTCGCCCTGGTGGGGGCGGCCGCCCGGCTCCGGCGGTCAGGTCTGCGCGCTCGCCTGTGCGAGCGGCGAACTCAGCGCTCGTCCTCCGAGGCGTTGGTGCTCGGCTCCGTGAGGCGGCCGCTCTCGTCGTGTATCTCGACCGCGATCTTCTTGAGCTCGGGCTCGAACTTCCGCCCGTGGTGGGCGCAGAAGAGCAGCTCTCCGCCGCTCGCGAGTACGACGCGCAGGTAGGCCTGGGCGCCGCAGCGGTCGCAGCGGTCAGCCGCGGTGAGCGGGCTCGCAGGGGTCAGAACAGTAGTCACGTCGCCTCTTCTCTAGCTCGACGAGCTGTCGTACCAGGGTCAACATCCAACCAGGCCGAAAACGTTCCCGCTCGTGGCTTTTCTTCTCTGAGGATTCTGCTGTGTTGTTGCTGAGGACGTGCCCAAGGCGCCGGCGGTTCATGCCTGCCGAATCCCAGGACTCGCCATTTGGCTCGAACTCCCGATCGGTCGGGTGTCGAGGTCCGCGTAGCATAATCCTCTGCTGGGTTGGAGCATAAGCCCCGTCCCTGACACCGGTAGCCTGCATATCGCCTGTTCCACCGCCTGCTCCCCGGGCGACGGTCCTTCAGGACCCGTGGTGGCAGGAGGAGATGGCGTTCCGGTGGCTCCGGATCCGGCGACGGCCTTGTTCGCGCAGCGCGTACAAGCTGCGCGGGCCGTCTCCGATGTGTCTCAGGCATTGGGAACACTGTGGGGTCCGGCCGGGGAAGCACCGGGCCGGAAGTCAGACGAGTCAGAACGTCATTGAGGAGTGCACACCGAGTGAGCGCCGATCCGAACGCGTCCTCCGCCCTGCTGTCCGGAGACGACGGCTCCAACTACACCGCTCGGCACCTGCTCGTCCTGGAGGGTCTCGAGGCGGTCCGCAAGCGCCCCGGCATGTACATCGGTTCCACCGACAGCCGCGGCCTGATGCACTGCCTCTGGGAGATCATCGACAACGCGGTGGACGAGGCGCTCGGCGGCCACTGCGACCGGATCGAGGTCGTGCTGTACGAGGACGGCTCGGTCGAGGTCAAGGACAACGGCCGCGGCATCCCGGTCGACGTGGAGCCGAAGACCGGGCTGTCCGGGGTCGAGGTCGTGATGACCAAGCTGCACGCCGGCGGCAAGTTCGGCGGTGGCTCGTACGCCGCCTCCGGCGGTCTGCACGGTGTCGGCGCCTCGGTGGTCAACGCGCTCTCCGCGCGGCTGGACGTCGAGGTGGACCGGAGCGGCCACGTCCACGCGATCAGCTTCCGGCGCGGCACCCCCGGCATCTTCACCGAACTCAGCCCGGACGCCCCGTTCGAGGCGGGCACCGGGGTGACCAGGAAGGGCAAGGTCGCCAAGGGGAAGACCGGTACCCGGGTCCGCTACTGGGCCGACCGGCAGATCTTCCTCAAGGAGGCCAAGCTCTCGCTGGACACCCTGCACGCCCGGGCCAGGCAGACCGCCTTCCTGGTGCCGGGGCTCACCATCATCGTGCGTGACGAGCGCCTGACGGAGAGTGAGAAGGTCCAGCAGGACACCTTCCGTTTCGACGGCGGGATCAGCGAGTTCTGCGAGTTCCTGGCGCCCGACAAGCCGGTCTGCGACGTGCTCAGGCTGCACGGCGAGGGCAGCTTCAAGGAGACCGTTCCGGTGCTGGACGAGCTCGGTCACATGACCCCGACCGAGGTCACCCGCGAGCTCGGGGTGGACATCGCCCTGCGCTGGGGCGCCGGTTACGACACCACGATGCGTTCCTTCGTGAACATCATCGCCACCCCCAAGGGCGGCACCCACGTCACCGGCTTCGAGCGTTCGCTCGCCAAGACGGTCAACGAGGCGCTGCGCGCGGGCAAGCTGCTCCGGGTCGCCGAGGACGACATCACCAAGGACGACGCGACCGAGGGCCTGACCGCGGTGGTCACCGTCCGGCTGGCCGAGCCGCAGTTCGAGGGTCAGACCAAGGAGGTGCTCGGCACCTCGGCCGCCAACCGGATCGTCGCGGCCGTGGTGGCCAAGGAGTTGAAGGCCTTCCTGACCTCGGCCAAGAAGGACGAGAAGCTCCAGGCCCGGGCCGTGCTGGAGAAGGTGGTGGCGGCCGCCCGGACCAGGGTGGCGGCCCGTCAGCACAAGGAGGCGCAGCGCCGGAAGACCGCGCTGGAGACCTCCTCGCTGCCGGCCAAGCTGGCCGACTGCCGCAGCGACGACGTCGAGCGCAGCGAACTCTTCATCGTGGAGGGCGACTCGGCGCTCGGCACCGCGAAGCTGGCCCGCAACTCCGAGTTCCAGGCGCTGCTGCCGATCCGCGGCAAGATCCTGAACGTGCAGAAGGCGTCCGTCGCCGACATGCTCAAGAACGCCGAGTGCGCCTCGATCATCCAGGTGATAGGGGCCGGTTCGGGCCGGACCTTCGACATCGACCAGGCCCGCTACGGCCGGGTCATCTTCATGGCCGACGCCGACGTCGACGGTTCGCACATCCGCTGCCTGCTGCTGACGCTGTTCCAGCGGTACATGCGCCCGATGGTCGAGCAGGGCCGGGTGTTCGCGGCCGTCCCGCCGCTGCACCGGACGGAGCTGACCAGCCCCAAGCGCGGCCAGGAGAAGTACCACTACACCTACTCCGACGCCGAACTGCGCTCCACCCTGCTGGAGTTCCAGCGCAAGGGCCAGCGCTGGAAGGAGCCGGTGCAGCGGTACAAGGGTCTCGGTGAGATGGACGCCGACCAGCTGGCCGAGACCACCATGGACCCGCGCCACCGCACCCTGCGCCGGATCAACCTGGGTGACCTGGAGCAGGCCGAGAAGGTCTTCGACCTGCTGATGGGCAACGACGTGGCGCCGCGCAAGGAGTTCATCGTCGACTCGGCGGCCACCATGGACCGTTCGCGGATCGACGCCTGACCCAGCGGTCGGCAGGTGAGCCCCCGTCAGCCGACGGGGGCTCACCTGTTTGAGTGAACGTATCTGCAAAGCCGCCCCGAACGGCTCCGCGACGGTTCCATGCTGGAGCGGTCCAGGTGACCGGAGGCTCGCCCTCCGGTGCCGATGCCCGACCGTGGAGCAGCCGTGGCCCAACAGGAGATCGCACCGCAGCAGAGCGCACCGCAGCAGGGCGCGGGCCGGGCCGAGGTGTACCGGACGGTCCAGGAGAGCGAGGCGTTCCAGCAGATCCGGCGCGGCTACCGGGGGTTCGTCTTCCCGGCCACCGCCGGCTTCCTCGGCTGGTACCTGCTCTACCTGGTGGCCCAGACCGCCGCCCCCGGCCTGATGCGGCACCAGGTGGCCGGTCCGCTGAACGTGGCCTGGGTGTTCGGCCTGCTGCAGTTCTCCTCCACCTTCGTGCTCACCTGGCTCTACGCCAGGAACGCCCGGGCCGGCCGGGACGCCGCCGCCCTGGAGCTGCGCTGGGACACCCAGGACCAGCTGCGGTGAACAGCTCCCAACACGGCCTGGCCGTGGCCCTGTTCGCCGTCATCGTGCTGGTCACCCTGGGCATCACGCTCTGGGCCGGCCGCCGGGGTCAGGCCGCCGAGGAGTTCTACACCGGCGGCCGGGAGTTCAGCCCGCTGCAGAACGGCCTGGCGCTCTCCGGCGACTACCTCTCGGCCGCCTCCTTCCTCGGCGTCACCGGCCTGATCTCGCTCTACGGCTACGACGGCGTGCTGTACAGCATCGGCTTCCTGGTCGCCTGGCTGGCGGTGCTGATGCTGGTCGCCGAACTGGTCAGGAACGCGGGCCGGTACACCCTGGCCGACGTGCTGGCGCTGCGGATGCGCCAGCGGCCGGTCCGGGCGGCGGTGGGCAGCGCCAGTGTGGTGGTCACCCTGCTCTACCTGGTCGCGCAGATGGTCGGCGCGGGCAGCCTGGTGGCCCTGCTGCTCGGTACCGGCGGCGGTTCGGCGAAGACCTGGGCGATCGTCGGGGTCGGCGCGCTGATGATCGTCTACGTCACGGTGGGCGGGATGAAGGCCACCACCTGGATCCAGATCGTCAAGGCCGTGCTGCTGGTGGCCGGTTCACTGCTGCTCACCGGGCTGGTGCTGGTCCGCTTCCACGGCGACCTGGCCGAGCTGATGCGGGCCGCCGCCCGGGGCAGCGGCGCGGGCGAGGCGTTCCTCCAGCCCGGCCTCAAGTACGGGACGGGGACGGCCAGTCGGCTGGACTTCTTCTCGCTCGGGCTGGCCCTGGTGCTCGGCACCGCCGGGCTGCCGCACATCCTGTCCCGGTTCTACACCGTGCCCACCGCCCGGGCCGCCCGCCGCTCCACGATCTGGGCGATCGGGCTGATCGGCGGCTTCTACCTGATGGCCATCGTGCTCGGTCTGGGCGCCGCCGCGCTGGTCGGCAGCGCCGCCGTCCGGGCCGCCAACCCGGCCGGGAACACGGCGGTTCCGCTGCTGGCCCAGGTGCTCGGCGGGGGAGCGGGCAGCACCGGCGGGGTGCTGCTGTTCGCGCTGATCTCGGCGATCGCCTTCGCCACCATCCTGGCGGTGGTCGCCGGGCTGACGCTGGCCTCCTCGGCCGCCTTCGCCCACGACCTGTTCGCCCGGGCCTGGCGCCGGGACGGCGAACGGCAGGTGACGGAACGTCAGGAGGTGCGGGTGGCCCGGATCGCGGCCGTGGTGATCGGCGCGCTGGCGATCGTGCTCAGCCTGTACGCCCAGCGGCTGAACGTCGCCTTCCTGGTCGGCCTGGCCTTCGCGGTGGCCGCCTCGGCCAATCTGCCGACCCTGCTCTACTCGCTGTTCTGGCGCCGGTTCACCACCCGGGGCGCGGTCTGGTCGGTGTACGGCGGGCTGGTCCCGGCCGTCCTGCTGGTGCTGTTCTCCCCGGTGGTCTCCGGCTCGCCGACGGCGGTCTTCCCTGGAGTGGACTTCCACTGGTTCCCACTGGAGAACCCGGGCCTGGTCTCCATCCCGCTCGGCTTCCTGGCCGGCTGGCTCGGCACCGTCACCTCGCGGGAGGCGGCCGACCCCGACAAGTACGCGGAGCTGGAAGTCCGTTCACTCACCGGGGCGGGAGCGGCGTAGGCAGCACGTACCTGTGCTCCGGCCGGCCGGTGTCGCCGTAGCGCAGGCTCAGCCGCAGGCGGCTGTCGCGCTCCAGCTGCTTGAGGTAGCGCTGTGCGGTGGAGCGGCTCAGCCCGGTCCGGTCGGCGACCTCCTGGGCGGAGAGTGGGCGGCCGGCCTGGCGGAGCACGCCCAGCACCAGGTCGGTGGTGGGCGCCGAGTGGCCCTTGGGCAGGGTGGTCAGCGGGGAGGCGGTGCTGCGCAGGGTGGCGTACATCCGGTCCACCTCGTCCTGGCAGGTCTCCCGGGCGGCCGGGCCGGCCAGTGCGTGCCGCAGGTCCGCGTAGCTGACCAGCTTCTCGCGCAGGCCGGCGAAGCTGAACGGTTTCACCAGGTACTGCAGGGCGCCGTGCTGCATCGCGGCGTGCACGGTGGAGACGTCCCGGGCAGCCGTCACCATCATCACGTCGCAGCTGATCCCGGCCTCGCGCATCCGGCGGACCAGGGCCAGGCCGGTCTCGTCCGGCAGGTGGTGGTCGAGCAGCACCAGGTCGACCGGGGTGCGTTCCAGCGCGGCCAGCGCCTCCCCGGCGCTGTGCGCCCGGCCGGTCACCCGGAAGCCGGGGACCTTGGCCACGTAGGCGGCGTGCACGTCGGCGACCCGGAAGTCGTCGTCCACCACGAGTACGTCGATCACGCGATCACCGCCGCGTGCAGGGCTTCGGGCAGTTCGACGCTGAAACGCGCGCCGCCGAGCGGTCCCTGATCGACCGTCACCTGACCACCAGAACGCTCCACCAGCCGTCGGACCATCGCCAGGCCCAGGCCGCGCGGGCGGTGCGCGGGGGCGGTCTTGTCGGTCCAGCCCTCCTCGAAGATCCGCTCCCGCAGCTCGGCCGGGACGCCAGGGCCGCTGTCCGCGACCTCGATCAGCAGGGCGTCGCCGCAGACGCGCAGACCGACTGAGACCACCCCGTCGGAGCGCACCCCGCCGGAGAGCACGTCCAGCGCGTTGTCGACCAGGTTGCCGAGCACGGTGACCAGCGCGCGCGGGTCGACCGCCGCGTCCGGCAGGTGGCTGTCGGCGGTGATCTCCAGCCGGACGCCGCGTTCCGCCGCGACCGCCGCCTTGCCCGCCAACAGGGCGGCCACGTGCGGGTCCTGGACCTGTTCGGCGATCCGGGCGGCGACCGCCGCGTGCGATCCCGACTGCTCGGAGATGAACTCGGCGGCCTGCCGGTGCAGGCCGAGCTCCAGCAGGCCGAGCAGGGTGTGCATCCGGTTGGCGTGCTCGTGGTCCTGGGCGCGGAGTGCCTCGGTCAGGCTCCGGGTGGTGTCCAACTCCCGCACCAGGGATTCCAGTTCGGTTCGGTCCCGGAGGGTGATCACGGCGCCGTCGTGCTCGGTGGCCATCCGGTTCACCACCAGTACCCGGTCGTCCCGGACGGCGGGCAGGTCAATGCCCTCGATCCGGCCGGTGAGCACCTCGGCCAGCCGGCCCGGCGGCAGCAGCTCGTCGATCATTCGCCCGGTGCAGTCCTCGGGCAGCGCGAGCAGCCGGACCGCCTCGTCGTTGGCCAGCCGGACCCGGCCCCGCCGGTCGAGCGCGACCATGCCCTCCCGGATGCCGTGCAGCATCGCCTCCCGCTCGACCAGCAGCGCGGAGATGTCGGCGATCGCGATGTTGTGCGTGCGCCGCTTCAGCCGCCGGGCCAGCACCAGGGTCGCCAGCAGCCCGGCCGCCAGGCCCGCGCCCGCGCAGAGCAGGATGCCCGCCACCATGCTGAGCAGCCGCCGCCGGATCGACACGTCGCTGATCCCGACCGACACCTCGCCGACGATCCGGCCGTCCGCCAGCCGGAGCGGCACCTTGCCCCGGGCCGTCCGGCCCAGCGTGCCCTGCTGGATCGCGGTCACGCTCTCCCCACGCAGCGCGGGTTCCGGGTCGGTGCTGACCCGGAAGCCGATCTTCGACGGGTCGGTGTGCGAGAGCCGGATGCCGTCCAGATCGGTGATCACCACGAAGCTGGCGCCGGTGGCCAGCCGGATCTGCTCGGCGTCGCGCTGGGCGGCCACCGCGTCCTGGCCGGCCGCGGCCAGCGCGATCGCCTCGTCGGCCGCCGTGGACTGGGCGATCGACAGCGCCCGCTGCTTGGCGTCGTGGTCCAGCTCCCGGCTCACCGGGGCCAGGAACAGGCCGGCCGTCACGGCGGTGACCCCGACCGTGACCACGGTCTGGCTCAGCAGCAGCTGGGCGAAGACCCGGCGGGGCCAGTGCGGGCGTCTCACGCGGGTCTCCTTCCTGGCGGTTCGGGTGGGATCGACACCATATGTTTCCCCGGTGTTTCTGTCAGCCCCCGCTCCGCTGTTGTAGCGGAAGCAAAAGGAGCAGAACAGTCCTCAACGCCAGGAAGTCGCAGTACGCCCGCAAGGGTGCCGCCGTGACCCGCGCCACTCCTAACCTCCGGGGCAGACACAGACCCGGCGATGGCGCCGGGACCTTCGGAGGTGGATATGAGCGGGCTGACAACCACAGCCCCGGCGATCGAGTTGACCGGTGCGACCAAGCGATTCAGGACCCCCTCGGGCACCCTGCACACCGCCGTCCGGGACCTCGATCTGACGGTGGCCCCGGGCGAGTTCGTCGCGGTGGTCGGCCCGACCGGCTGCGGCAAGTCCACCACGCTGACCCTGGTCAGCGGCCTGGAGGAGCCCACCGAGGGCGACGTCCGGGTGCACGGCGAGAACGTCGAGGGGATCAACCCGCAGGTCGGGTTCGTCTTCCAGCAGGACGCCGTCTTCCCCTGGCGGACGGTGCTCTCCAACGTGATGGCGGGCCCCCGGTTCCGCGGCGTCCCGGTGGCCGAGGCCCGCGAGCGGGCCCGCGACTGGCTGGCCCGGGTCGGCCTGGCCGCCTTCGAGGACCGCTACCCGCACCAGCTCTCCGGCGGCATGCGCAAGCGCGTCGCCCTCGCCCAGACCTTCGTCAACGACCCCAAGATCCTGCTGATGGACGAGCCCTTCTCGGCCCTGGACGTACAGACCCGGGCCCTGATGTCGGATCAGCTGCTCGAACTCTGGGCCGGCACCGGCTCGTCCGTCGTCTTCGTCACCCACGACCTGGACGAGGCGATCGCGCTGGCCGACCGGGTGGTCGTCATGACGGCGGGCCCCGCCACCGTCAAGGAGATCTTCACCGTGGACCTGCCCAGGCCGCGCACCGTGGAGGCGGTCCGGCTGGAGCCGCGCTTCGTCGAGCTCTACCGCGAGATCTGGGCCTCGCTGGGCGAAGAGGTTCGGATCACCCGTGAGAGAGGAGCGGGCAATGCCGCTTGAGACCGCCGTCGCCGTACCGCCCGTCGTCACCCGCACCGCCGCCCGCGAACGGGCCGCCCGGAACCGGAAGTTCACCGTGTACGGCGCCCGGGCGGGCGTCCTGGTCGCCTTCCTCGGCCTCTGGGAACTGTCCGCCCGGAGCGGGATCATCGACCCGTTCAACTTCTCCCAGCCGTCGAAGATCTGGGCGCAGATCTGGCAGTGGATCACCCACGGCACCGCGCAGGGCTCGCTCGGCGAGCAGATCGGCTACACCCTCTACGAGGCCCTCACCGGCTGGGTGATCGGTGTCACCTGCGGCGTCCTGCTGGGCATCGCGCTCGGCCGGATCCGGTTCCTGGCCGACGTGTTCGGCCCGTACATCAAGGTCCTGAACGCCATCCCGCGGATCGTGCTGGCGCCGATCTTCCTGATCTGGTTCGGCCTCGGCCCGGCCTCCAAGGTCGCCTCGGCGGTGGTGCTGGTCTTCTTCCCGGTCTTCTTCAACGCCTTCCAGGGAGCGCGCGAGGTGGACCGGAACCTGATCGCCAACGCCCGCATCCTCGGCGCCGACAATCGTCGGCTCACCCTCCAGGTGGTCATCCCCGCCGCCACCACCTGGATCTTCACCAGCCTGCACGTCAGCTTCGGCTTCGCCCTGATCGGCGCCATCGTCGGCGAGTACATCGGCGCCACCAAGGGCCTCGGCCTGCTGGTCGCGGCTGCCCAGGGCACCTTCAACGCCGCCGGTGTGTACGCCGCGATGACCATCCTCGCGGTGGTCGCCCTGCTCACCGAGGGCCTGCTCACCTTCGCCGAGAAACGGCTCTTCCGCTGGAAGCCGGCCGACTCCGGCGACGGCCGCTGAACCGCTGACCCTCCGTCAAGAAAGGCGCCCACCCATGCGCAGAATGCTCGCCGCCGCGGCCGCCGCCGCGCTGCTCCTCCCCCTCACCGCCTGTGCCAACGACGCCGCCTCCTCCACCCACGCCGAGGCCGGGCAGACCGTGGACGGCCCCAAGGTCAAGATCATGGTCGGCGGCCTGGACAAGGTCATCTACCTGCCCGCGATGCTCACCCAGCGGCTCGGCCACTTCGCCCAGGCCGGCGTCAACGTCGAGCTGATGAGCGAACCGGCCGGCGTCAACGCCACCACCGCGCTGCTCGCCGGGGACGTCCAGGGCGCCGTCGGCTTCTACGACCACACCATCGACCTTCAGGCCAAGGGCAAGAACGTCGAGTCGGTGGTCCAGTTCTCGCAGGCCCCCGGCGAGGTCGAGGTGGTCTCCGCCAAGCAGGCCGACGCGATCAAGACCGGCGCGGACTTCAAAGGCAAGAAGCTCGGCGTCACCAGCATCGGCTCCTCCACCGACTTCCTCACCAAGTACCTCGCCGTCAAGAACGGCGTCGCGGTCAGCGAGTTCAGCCCGATCGCGGTCGGCGCCGGACAGACCTTCATCGCCGCCATGCAACAGGGCAGCATCGACGCCGGCATGACCACCGACCCGACGGTGGCCACCATCCTGGCCAAGAACATCGGCACGGTGCTCTACGACATGCGCACCCCCGAGGGCTCCAAGGCCGCGCTCGGCGGGCTCTACCCCTCCTCCTCGCTCTACATGAACACCGACTGGGTCGAGAAGAACAAGGACACCGCCCAGAAGCTGGCGAACGCCTTCGTGAAGACCCTCAAGTGGATGTCCACCCACACCCCCGCCGAGATCGCCGCCCAGATGCCGGCCGACTACGCGCAGGGCGGCGCCGAACAGTACGCCGAGGCGATCAAGGCCACCCTGCCGATGTTCACCACCGACGGCGTGATGCCTCCCGAGGGCCCGAAGACCGTCCTGGCCGTGCTCGGCGCCTTCCACCCCGACGTCAAGGGCAAGGAAGCCTCGATCGACCTCTCGAGGACCTACACCACCGAGTTCGTCGCCAAGGCGGGCTGACCCCCGCTCAGTCCCGCCTGAGACCCACTCAGTCCTGCCTGACACCCGCTCAGCCCCCGGTGCCGATCCGCTCGGCGCCGGGGGCTATCGTCCCTCCGCATGACCGTCACCGCCGCCCTGATCGGCACCTCCGTGGCCGCCTCCGTGCTCGCCGGGCTGACGCTCGGCCCCCGGCTGCTGCGCCGCCCGGCCCCACCCATCGTGGGCCGGACGGTCGCTCCGGAGGCGCTGCTGATCGGGGTGACCGGCCTGGTCTACCTCAACCAACTGCTCTGCGCCGCCTACCTGCTGCGCGTGCACGGCGGCGACACCTGGTTCGTCACCCGCTACCTGCCGCCCGGCTGGTTCGCCCAGCCCGACGGCAACCCACTGGTCCGCCTGGTCGCCGACCACCTGCCCGCCCCGACGCTGTTCGGGCCCACCGTGCTCCGGGTGCAGGCCTTCCTGGAGTTGCCGTTCGTGCTGCTCGCGTACGGGACGGTGCTGCGCCGGCTCAGCCCCGCGCTCTACCGGACGGTGCTCGGCTCCCGGCCACTGGTGTGGTCGGCCGCGCTCTCGTACACCGTGGTCTTCGGTGTGGTCGAGTGGGGCCTGTACAACCCGTGGACCACCCAGGACCTGGCGATCCGCACCGTCTCGGCCCTGCTCACCGCACCGCTGCTGACCACCCTCGCCCGGCGCGAACCCGGCGCCGACCGGGAGCCCGGGGCGGCCGGACTGCTGCTCTTCGCCGCCTCGCTCTGGGCGCTCGGGCAGCTGGTCATGGTGGTCTACGACACCGCGCTGCTCTACAACCTCGGCCATCTGGGCGGCCGTTGGCTCGATCTGCTGCTCGCCCTGCTGGTGCTGGCGGTCACCGCTCGGTGGCGGCCGGGCCTCGCCGGGAGCCGGAGCGTGGCCGCGCTGGACGCCGTCCTGCGCCGCTCGCTGGTGCTCTTCCTGGTGCCCGCGCTGGCGATCCGCTACGGCGTCACCTTCGACACCCCGCTGCTCGCGGCGGGCGGCGCCCTGCTGGTCGGCGCGGTCGCGCTGTGGCACCGGCCGGTCCGGGACGCGCTGCTCCCGCTCGTCCTGGGTGGAGCGGCCGGACTGGCGGCGGCCTACCTGGCGGTGCGACTGATCACCGACGTCTACTACGAGAGCGCCCTGCTGCGGGCGATGGCCGCCGCGCTCGTGGTGATGACGCTGGCCTGCGCCCTGGCCGACCGGCTCAGATCCGATCAGCCGTCAGTTCGCGCAGTGAGCTGACGTCCATTCGGGCCGGGGTGGCCGGGCTCTTGCCACAGCTCTCCGCCCGGGGCGGCTCGCTGACCCCCTGCACCACCTCGGCCAGCCACCGGCGGCCGTCGGAGTGCCGGACCGTCACCGACCAGGCGGCCCCGGCGGTCTCCTGCTGAGTGAGGGTCAGCGCGTCGGCGTCCAACTCCCCGGTCAGCACCCGGACGGCCTGCTCGGCGGCCTGGCCCGGCCGGTCCCAGTACGAGCGGCCACGCGACCACTCCGTCACGGTGTGCCCGGCGGCGGTCGCCGCCAGCACCTCCTTGGCCCCCGTCGGCGTCAGCCGCCCGTACGCGTACCCGAACGGCAGCACCAGCATGGTGGGCGAGAACCGGTGCCCGCCCAGGTGGGTGGCCTCCCACACCTCGGCATGCCCGGCCGCCGCCAGCTCGGCCGCCAACGGCCGACCCAGCAGCGCACAGCAGCGGTCCCGCCGGCCGTTGGTGCACACCAGCGCCAGCGGGTCGCCCCGGTGCTCGGTACCCAGACCGCCGTGCACGCCCGCCCCCAGCGCGGCGAAGTCCAGCGCCAGCAGCTCGGCCGGATCGGTCACCTGGGTGCGCCGCACCCAGGAAGCGCCCGGCGCCGTGTGCGCCACGATCACCTCGTGCCGGGCGGTCGGCAGACAGTCCGCATGCCGCCCCGGCCGCCGGATCAGCGCGACCCGCACCCCCGTACCCGCCGACGCGGCGTCCAGCGCCCGCCCCACCCCGGCATCCAGGTGGCTCTCGGTCAGCGCCTTCGCGCCCCACGGCCCGGCCTGCTCCACCAGCAGCCAGGTCGCCGCCGTCGCGGCAGTGGCAGCCAGCGGCTCGGTCAGTTCGCGCGACAACGTTGCACAGGTGCTCACGCAGGCAAGGCTACCCTCGGGCGCCATTCGCAGGCGCTTCAGCATCTACGGTCAGGGGCTCGGGGAACTGCGACGCCGACCTCGTAAAAGGTGATCCGTCCGTGCGTGGTCAGGCACTTTGCATTTTGACCCGCACGCCAGATCTCGTCGCCGTTCCCCGAGCCCCTGACCGTAGATGGTTTCTCCGTTGCCTACGAGGCCGGCCCCGCCACCACCGCGATCGTGCCCGTCACCGGAGTGCCGGAGCCGTCCCGGCGAGGGTCACGCTCCGGCAAGGAGACCGGAGCGCCCGCCGCCGTGGCCGCCCGGGCCGGAGCCGGGCCCGCCCAGGCGAAGGCCAGCGCGTCCTCACCCCGCAGGAAGCGCTGGCAGCGCACCCCGCCCGTGGCCCGCCCCTTCCGCGGGTACTGCTCGAACGGCGTGACCTTCCAGCTGGTGTGCTCACCACCCGTCAGCGTCGCCGAGGCCGCCGCGACCGAGACCACCACCGCGTCCACCGCCGGGTCCACCGCCGTGAACGAGAGCACCCGCGCGCCGTCCGCCAGCTTCACGCCCGCCATACCGCCCGCCGGGCGGCCCTGCGGACGGACCTGACCCGCCGGGTAGCGCAGCAACTGCGCGTCCGAGGTGATGAAGACCAAGTCCTCCTCACCCGTCCGCAGTTCGACCGCACCGATCACGGCGTCGCCCTCCTTGAGGGCGATCACCTCGAACTCGTCCTTGTTGGCGGGCCACTCCGGCACCACCCGCTTCACCACACCCTGCACCGTGCCCAGCGCCAGCCCCGGCGAGGACTCGTCCAGCGTGGTCAGCCCGATCACCCGCTCACCGTCCTCCAGCCGGAGGAACTCGCTGACCTGCGCCCCGCCCGCCAACGACAGCGTCGGCGACGGCGGCAGCGCGGGCAGGTCGATCACCGGCAGCCGCAGCGCCCGCCCGGCCGAGGTGACCACACCCACGTCACCCCGGGCGGTGGCCGACACCGCCGACACCACCACGTCGTGCTTGGCCCGCGAATCCGACGGCTCCACCGGCTCGCCGTCCGCCAGCCGGGCCAGCAGGCCGGTCGAGGAGAGCAGCACCCGGCACGGGTCGTCCGCGACCTCCAGCGGCACCGACAGGGTGGCGGCCGGCACCGCGCCGGCCTCCAGCAGCACCGTCCGCCGCTCGGTGCCGAACTGCTTGGACACCGCCCCGAGTTCGTTCGACACCACGCTGCGCAGCTTGTTGTCCGACTCCAGGATCTCGGTCAGGTCCGCGATCTCCGAGAGCAGCTTGGCCTGCTCCGCCTCCAGCTCCACCCGGTCGAACCGGGTGAGCCGGCGCAGCGGGGTGTCCAGGATGTACGTGGTCTGGGTCTCCGACAGGGAGAAACGCTCCATCAGGCGCTCCTTGGCCTGCGTCGCGTTCTCGCTCGACCGGATGATCGCGATCACCTCGTCGATGTCGACCAGCGCGACCAGCAGACCCTCGACCAGGTGCAGCCGCTCCTGGCGCTTGCGCCGCCGGAAGTCGCTGCGCCGCCGGACCACCGTGAAGCGGTGGTCGACGTAGACCTCGAGCAGCTCCTTCAGACCCAGCGTCAGCGGCTGGCCGTCGACCAGCGCCACGTTGTTGATGCCGAAGGTCTCCTCCATCGGCGTCAGCTTGTAGAGCTGCTCGAGCAGGGCCTCCGGCACGAAGCCGTTCTTCACCTCGATCACCAGGCGCAGACCGTGCGCACGGTCCGTCAGGTCCTTGACGTCGGCGATGCCCTGGAGCTTCTTCGACCCGACCAGGTCCTTGATCTTGGCGATCACCTTCTCCGGACCGACCGTGAACGGCAGCTCGGTGACCACGATGCCCTTGCGGCGCGCCGTCACCGCCTCGATCGAGACCGTCGCCCGGATCTTGAAGGTGCCTCGGCCCGACTCGTACGCGTCCCGGATGCCGGACAGGCCGACGATCCGGCCGCCGGTCGGCAGGTCGGGACCCGGCACGAACCGCATCAGGGTGTCGAGATCCGCCGTCGGATGCTTGATCAGATGCCGGGCGGCGGCCACCACCTCGGCCAGGTTGTGCGGCGGCATGTTGGTCGCCATCCCGACCGCGATGCCCGAGGCGCCGTTCACCAGCAGGTTCGGGAAGGCGGCGGGGAGCACGGTGGGCTCCTGCTCGCTGCCGTCGTAGTTCGGCCCGAAATCGACGGTGTCCTCGTGGATCGACTCCACCAGCGCCATCGAGGCCGAGGTCAGCCGCGCCTCGGTGTACCGCATCGCGGCCGGCGGGTCGTCGTTGCCGAGCGAACCGAAGTTCCCGTGACCGTCGATCAGCGGCAGCCGCATCGAGAACGACTGTGCCATCCGGACCACGGAGTCGTAGATCGAGGCGTCACCGTGCGGGTGCAGACGGCCCATCACCTCACCGACCACGCGGGCGCACTTCACGTGCGCGCGCTCGGGGCGCAGGCCCATCTCGTTGGCTTGGTACAGGATGCGCCGGTGCACCGGCTTGAGGCCGTCCCGGGCATCGGGCAGAGCACGGGAGTAGATGACCGAGTAGGCGTACTCCAGGAAGGAGCCCTGCATCTCGTCCACCACGTCCACGTCGAGGATGCGCTCCTCGAAGTCTCCGGGCGGCGGGGTGGGCGAACTGCGGCGGGCCATCGCGGCGGGGCTCCCTTGCGTCTCTGACGGTACTTCGGTAACTGTCCGGGGGGCTGCTGGGGTACGGCGCCCCCCATTGTGGACCCTCGCACCGACAGCCTCGGTCAACCCCCTCCCCCCGAGGACCTGTCGAGCCCACTTCCGCCCGTGGCGAACGCCCTGCTGGCGCGGGCACATCCAAGCGCCTCACGCGTTGCACCACAATGAGGGAACGGCATTCCAGCCGCCCGGACCGACGACTCGAAGACGGGAAGGACCCAGCATGGCCAACCCGGCCCCCGCCTCCACCCGAGGCCTCGCCATCACCGAGCACCGCCTGGCCAACGGCCTGCGCGTGGTGCTCTCCGAGGACCACCTCACCCCGGTGACCGCCGTCTGCCTCTGGTACGACGTCGGCTCCCGCCACGAGGTGAAGGGGCGCACCGGCCTGGCCCACCTGTTCGAGCACCTGATGTTCCAGGGCTCGGCGAACGTGTCCAACAACGGCCACTTCGAACTGGTCCAGGGCGCCGGCGGCTCCCTCAACGGCACCACCAGCTTCGAGCGCACCAACTACTTCGAGACCATGCCGGCCCACCAACTGGAGCTCGCGCTCTGGCTGGAGGCCGACCGGATGGGCTCGCTGCTGGCCGCCCTCGACGACACCTCGATGGAGAACCAGCGCGACGTCGTCAAGAACGAGCGCCGCCAGCGCTACGACAACGTCCCGTACGGCACCGCCTTCGAGAAGCTCACCGCGCTCTCCTTCCCGGACGGCCACCCGTACCACCACACCCCGATCGGCTCGATGGCCGACCTGGACGCGGCCACCCTGGAGGACGCCCGGACGTTCTTCCGGACGTACTACGCGCCCAACAACGCCGTGCTCTCCATCGTCGGCGACCTCGACCCCGAGCAGACCATCGCCTGGGTCGAGAAGTACTTCGGCACCATCCCCGCCCACGACGGCAAGCAGCCGCCGCGCGACGGCACCCTGCCCGAGGTGATCGGCCAGGAGATCCGCGAACTCGTCCAGGAGGACGTCCCCTCCCGGGCGTTGATGGCCGCCTACCGCCTGCCGCACGACGGCACCCGCGAGGCCGACGCCGCCGACCTGGCGCTCACCATCCTCGGCTCCGGCGAGTCCAGCCGGCTCTACAACCGCCTGGTCCGCCGCGACCGCACCGCCGTCACGGCCGGCTTCGGCCTGCTCCGGCTGGCCGGCGCCCCCTCGCTCGGCTGGCTCGACGTCAAGACCTCCGGCGACGCCACCATCGAGCAGATCGAGACCGCCGTCGACGAGGAGCTCGCCCGGTTCGCCGCCGAAGGCCCCACCGCCGAGGAACTCGAGCGCGCCCAGGCCCAGATCGAGCGCGAGTGGCTCGACCGGCTCACCACCGTGGCCGGCCGAGCCGACGAACTCTGCCGCTACGCCGTCCTGTTCGGCGACCCCAAGCTGCTCAACGACGCGCTCGGCAAGGTCCTCGACGTCACCGCCGACGAGGTCAAGGCACTCGCCACCGCCCGGCTGCGCCCCGACAACCGGGCCGTCCTGGTGTACGAGCCCACCACCACCGACGACGCTGCCGAGACCGAGGACGAGGAGGCGGCGGCATGACCGACCCCACCCCCACCATGACCTTCCACCCGCAGCCCGCCGCGGGCACCCCCAGCCCCTGGGCCTTCCCGGCCCCCGAGCGCACCACCCTGGCCAACGGTCTCACGGTGCTGCACTGCAACCGCCCCGGCCAGCAACTCGTCGCCGTCGAGATCCAGTTGGACGCCCCGCTGGCCGCCGAACCGGACGGCCTGGACGGCATCGCCAACATCCTCGCCCGCGCCCTCAGCGAAGGCACCGACACCCTCACCGCCGAGCAGTACGCCGGCGAGCTCGAGCGGGCCGGCGCCACCCTGGACGCGCACGCCGACCACCCCGGCATCCGGGTCTCCCTGGAGGTCCCGGCCTCCCGCCTGGAGCGCGGCCTCACCCTGCTCGCCGACGCCCTGCGCGCCCCCGCCCTCCCCGAGGACGAGATCGAGCGGCTGGTCGCCAACCGCCTCGACGAGATCGTGCACGAGCAGGCCAACCCGGCCCGCCGCGCCGCCAAGGCGCTCTACGCCACGCTGTTCGAGGAGGCCGACCGGCTCTCCCGCCCGCGCAGCGGCACCGCCGACACCGTCAAGAACATCACCCGGGCCGCCGTCCAGTCCTTCTACGCCGACCACGTCCGGCCCGCCACCGCCACCGCCGTGGTGGTCGGCGACCTGACCGGCCTCGACCTCGGCGCGCTGCTCGAAGCCACCCTCGGCGGCTGGACCGCCGCCCCCACCGCCGCCGGCACGCACGCCCCGGTCACCGCCGACGACGCCGGACGGGTCGTCATCGTCGACCGCCCCGGCTCGGTCCAGACCCAGCTGCTGATCGGCCGGATCGGCCCCGACCGCCACGACCCGCTGTGGGCCGCCCAGATCCTCGGCACCTACTGCCTCGGCGGCACCCTCACCTCCCGGCTCGACCGCGTGCTGCGCGAGGAGAAGGGCTACACCTACGGCGTCCGGGCCTTCGCCCAGCCGCTGCGCTCCAACGCCGAGGGCACCGGCCGCGCGCTGATCGCCATCAGCGGCTCGGTGGACACCGCCTCCACCGCCCCCGCGCTGGCCGACACCTGGACCATCCTGCGCACCCTGGCCGCCGAGGGCCTGACCGACGCCGAGCGCGACGAGGCCGTCCAGTTCCTGGTCGGGGTCGCCCCGCTCAAGTACGAGACGGCCGGCTCGGTCGCCGCCACCCTGGCCGACCAGGTCGAGCAGTACCTGCCCGACGACTACCAGGCCGAGATCTACCGGCAGCTCGCCGCCCTCGACACCGCCGCCGCCACCGAAGCCGTGGTCGCCGCCTTCCCGCCGGACCGGCTGGTCACCGTGCTGGTCGGCGACGCGGCCGTGATCGCGGACCAGGTACGGGAGTTGGGCATCGGCGAGGTCACCGTCATCAGCTGACCCCAGCCTGCCGCGACGGCCCGACGGAGCATCAGCTCCGTCGGGCCGTCGTCGTTTAATCCGTTGCCGGGGTGTCGCCGCCTGTGGCTAGATAGCACCCGTCGCCCGGTCGGGCGGCCACACACAGGAGAGGAGGCGGTCACCATGCGGGTCGAGCGAACCAGCTCCCTCAGGCGACCGTATTCCCCCTGTACCGCTCGCTGAGCGCTCTCGTCTTCCCCGAGCCACGCCGGAAGCTTCGCGCGGCACCCTCACTAAGCTTGGAACCAGCCGACCCCTGGAGGTCGTTCACCATGTCGTACACCGAAGTCCCCGGCATCCGGGTCCCGATCCGGATGTGGACCAACCCCTCGACGGTCGAGGGCCAGGCCATGCAGCAGCTGCGCAACATCAGCTCGCTCCCGTGGCTGCACGGCCTCGCCGTGATGCCCGACGTCCACCTGGGCAAGGGCGCCACCGTCGGCTCCGTCATCGCCATGAAGGGCGCGGTCTGCCCGGCCGCGGTCGGCGTCGACATCGGCTGCGGCATGAGCGCGGTGAAGACCTCCCTCACCGCCAAGGACCTCCCCGACGACCTGTCCCGGCTGCGCTCGAAGATCGAGCAGGTCATCCCGGTCGGCCGTGGCCTGCACTCCGACCCGGTCGACCCGGGCAAGCTGCACGGCTTCGCGACGGCGGGGTGGGACGACTTCTGGAGCCGCTTCGACGGCATCGCCGGCGAGGTGAAGTGGCGGCGGGAGCGGGCTGCTCAGCAGATGGGCACGCTCGGCAGCGGAAATCACTTCTCGGAAGTTTGTATAGATACTAATGGCTCGGTCTGGCTGATGCTGCACTCCGGATCACGCAACATCGGCAAGGAGCTGGCGGAGCATCACATGGGTGTGGCCCGTGGCCTTCCGCACAACCAGGGCCTGGTCGACCGCGATCTCGCGGTGTTCATCGCGGACACCCCGCAGATGGCCGCCTACCGTTCGGACCTGTTCTGGGCGCAGGAGTACGCCAAGAAGAACCGTGCCGTGATGATGGCGCTCTTCAAGGACGTGCTGCGGCGCGAGTTCCCGAAGGCGAAGGTCACCTTCGAGGACGAGATCAGCTGCCACCACAACTACGTGGCGGAGGAGCGGTACGACGGTGTCGACCTGCTGGTCACCCGCAAGGGCGCGATCCGGGCCGGCTCGGGTGAGTACGGCATCATCCCGGGCTCGATGGGCACCGGTTCGTACATCGTCCGTGGCCTCGGCAACACGGCGGCCTTCAACTCGGCCTCGCACGGCGCCGGCCGGAAGATGAGCCGGACGGCGGCGAAGAAGAAGTTCACCGCGCAGGACCTCGCGGAGCAGACCAAGGGCGTCGAGTGCCGTAAGGACAGTGGCGTGGTGGACGAGATCCCGGGCGCGTACAAGTCGATCGAGAAGGTCATGGAGCAGCAGCGTGACCTGGTCGAGGTGGTCGCCCAGCTCAAGCAGGTCGTCTGCGTGAAGGGTTGAGAAGTCAGGCCGGGGTGTGCGGGAAGCGCACCCTGGCCTTCTTCGGTCCGATCAGTCGCCAACGCCGGGTCTGACAGCTCTTCACCGAGCGGTTCAGCAGGCGGGCCGCCTCCTCGGGGTCGGGCGTTGCGAGCAGGAGCTCGGTCTCCTCGGCGGTCCACTCCTTGCGGTGCATCCTCTTCATGCCGACGGGTCTGACCCAGTTTCCGACGTCATCCGCAGCAGCCTGCTTGCGAGGGAGTGCCAGGCAGCCTGGGTAGTAGAGCACTTGAGTCAGGGTCATGGCCTCCTCCCGCGTCAGCAGGATGTTGTAGATGTTGTCGCGCGTGTTGCGCCTCGCGGTGCGGGCCCTGCCGGTCAGACGCTCGGTGTAGTCGCAGTAGTACCGGACGAGCGCTTCGCTGGCCGTGGTGACGCCGACGAACGGCAGATCCTGTGCGGTGCGGCCGACGGATCCGTCGGCGTCGATGATGCCTCGGATGTAGTCCCGTTCGGAGTAGGCAACGGTCGGCGGGGCTATGTTCAGCGACTTGCGGCCGCTCGGCAGACCGAGGGCCTGGAGCCGCTCCCGGAACTCCAGGGCGCAGACCGTCCAGAGCACCGAGGTGTGCTCGGTCGCGAAGTTGGTGCTGCGGGTGCGGTAGCTGATGGTGCTGTTGTACGGGCAGAGCCGCTGGAACTCCTCCAGCAGCGGCGCATCGCGGGCGGACAGCTCCACCGTGAGCCGCCCCTTGCGGCCGGGCCCCTGGCTGAGGTGTCCGTCCGCCTGGATGAAGCCGAACATGTAGGCGTGCTCGGGCCGTTCGAGATCGAAGCCGTTCATGCGGCACAGCGTGCGCTGCACCAGCCCCGCCCACCGCTGCAACCAGGTCGGACCATCCGATCGGATGGAATGGCTAAAGTCGAAATGTCTGATTCTCTGTCAGTCCACCCCACGTAGGCAGAATGGCGGCGTGGACTACCAGCAGCTTCTGCACGACGTGATGGACACCGCCCTGCGCGCCCCCGGCCGCGGCCGGCCCGCCGACTACATCCCGGCGCTCGCCGCCGTCGACCCGACCGCGTTCGGGATGGCGATCGCGACCGTGGACGGGGAGGTGTACGGGGCGGGGGACTGGGAGACGCCGTTCTCGGTGCAGAGTGTGTCGAAGCTGTTCACCCTGGCGCTGGCGCTCGCGGAGGGTGGGGACGAGCTGTGGAAGCGGGTGGGGCGGGAGCCGTCGGGGAATCCGTTCAACTCGTTGGTGCAGTTGGAGACCGAGCACGGGATCCCGCGCAATCCGTTCATCAACGCGGGGGCGCTGGTGGTGACGGACCGTCTGCTGGAGCTGACGGGGGACGCGGTGGGGGCGGTGCGGGACTTCCTGCGGGCGGAGGCGGGGAACGACGGCATCGAGGTGGACGACGCGGTGGCCTCCTCGGAGGCGCGGCACGGGCACCGGAACGCGGCGCTGGCCCACTTCATCGCCAGCTACGGGAATCTGCGCAACCCGGTGGACAGCGTGCTGGCGCACTACTACGCGCACTGCGCGATCGCCGCCAGCTGCCGCGATCTGGCGCTGGTGGGCCGGTTCCTGGCCTCGCACGGCGTACGGGCGGACGGCTCCCGGCTGCTGACCCGCAGTGAGGCGAAGCGGGTGAACGCGGTGCTGCTCACCTGCGGGACGTACGACGCGGCGGGGGAGTTCGCGTTCCGGGTCGGGCTGCCGGGCAAGAGCGGGGTGGGCGGCGGGATCCTGGCGGTGCTGCCGGGCCGGGGCGCGGTGTGCGTGTGGGGTCCGGGGCTGGACCAGGCGGGGAACTCGGTGCTGGGCGTCGCGGCGCTGGACGCGCTGACCACCGCGACCGGCTGGTCCGTCTTCTGACCGGGGGTCAGGCCGCGCAGGCGGCGATCTCGCGCCACTCCAGCCCGAGCCGCCGGTAGAGCCGGATCGCGGCGGTGTTCCAGGAGTCGACCAGCAGCGCGGCCCGCCCGCTGCGCCGCAGCTGGGTGTCGAGCACCAGCCGGCAGGCGGCCTCGGCGTGGCCGCGCCCGCGCCCGTGCGAGGGGTCGGTGGCGACGCCGGCCAGCAGGCCGACCTCGGGGGAGCTCCAGGCGTCGGCGGCGATCGCGGTGAGGCGGTCGGCCTCGTCCCGGACCCCGGCCCAGGCGGTGGCGCCGGGGCGGCCGGGGTGGGCGTACGAGCTCGCGAAGTGCCGGTCCAGCAGGGCGGCGGCCTCGGGCAGCTCGGCGGGGGTGAGCCAGCGGGCCGCGGCGGCGCCGGTGGCGGGGGAGAGGCTGCCCGTGACGGACATCCAGCCGAAGCTGCCGAGGTAGCGGTGGCCGACCGGCTCGGCGAGTTCGGCGAGCAGGGCCCGGTCGCCGAGCGGCCGGTAGCTCGGTCCGCACCGGTCGAGGACGCCCCGGACCAGCGGGACGGCGTCGCTCAGCGGACCCCGGACGGCGATCCGGTCCCGGCCGGAGAGGCCGGGTGAGGCGACCGCGACGGCGCCGCCGTGCCGGAAGGCGCGGGCGCCGCCGCGCAGGCCCTGGGCGGCCCAGAGCAGCAGGGCGTCGTCCTCGGCGGCGTGGGTCAGGTCCTCGACGGTGGGCAGTTCGATCACGACGCGGAATTCTGGCAGAGCATGCGGAAGGGCCGCACCCGAGATATTCCGGTGCGGCCCTTCCAAAAAAGCGTCAGGCGGCGGGGAGCTCGTCCAGGCCCTCCTGGACCAGCTTCGCCAGGCGGTCCAGGGCCTCGTCGGCGCCCTCGGCCTCGGAGGCCAGGATCACCGCGTCGCCGCCCTGGGCGCCCAGGCCGAGCAGGGCCAGCATGGAGGCGGCGTTGACCGGGTTGCCGCCCTCCTTGGCGATCGTGACGGGCACGCCGACGGCGGTCGCCGCGCGGACGAAGACCGAGGCGGGACGGGCGTGCAGGCCCTCGGGCCAACCGATGGTGACGCGGCGCTCAGCCATGAGACGTGCCTTTCAGGTGGTGCTGGTGGAGCTATGTTGTCTAGACCATTGTGGCACGCAAACCGTGAGGTCGCGCCGCCCGGGGACGCTTTGGTGGCCAAGGTCCCACCCTGCCCCGCCGACCGGCCCACCGCCACGCGGCTCGCCGCCGACCCGCGGCCCGGCCGGTTCGCAAGACCCACCCGCACGACCGGGTCCCGCAGGCGTTCGAACGTCTAACCTGGCGCTGTGGAAGACCCCGCGCCGCACCGCGACGAGCACAGCTACCCCCAGCACTGGGAGGCCGACGTCCTGCTGCGCGACGGCGGCACGGCCCGGATCCGGCCGATCACCGAGGCCGACGCCGACCGGCTGGTCGAGTTCTACGAACGGGTCTCCGACCAGTCGAAGTACTTCCGGTTCTTCGCGCCCTACCCCCGGCTCTCCGACAAGGACGTCCGCCGGTTCACCCACCACGACTACGTCAACCGGGTCGGCCTGGCGGTGGTGGTCCGGGACAGGTTCATCGCCACCGTCCGGTACGACCGGATCGACCCGGACGGCCGCCCGTCCGTCACCGGCACCGACGCCGAGGTGGCCTTCCTGGTGCAGGACGCGCACCAGGGCCGGGGGGTGGCCTCCGCGCTGCTGGAGCACATCGCCGCCGTCGCCCAGGAGCGCGGCATCCGCCGGTTCACCGCCGAGGTGCTGCCGGAGAACCGCAAGATGGTGAAGGTCTTCACCGACGCGGGCTACACCCAGCAGCGCTCCTTCGCCGAGGGCGTGGTGCACCTGGAGTTCGACCTGGAGCCGACCGACTCCTCGCTGGCCGTCATGCGGGCCCGCGAGCACCGCGCCGAGGCCCGCTCGGTGCAGCGGCTGCTGACCCCCCGTTCGGTCGCCGTGATCGGGGTGTCCCGCGGCCCGCAGTCGGTCGGCCGGGCGCTGCTGCGCAACCTCAGGAGCAACCCGGGCGGCTTCGACGGCGAGGTGTACGCGGTGAACCGCAACGCCCCGCCCGGCACCGTCGTCGACGGCGTGCCGACCCACCGCTCGGTGCTGGAGATCCCCGGGCCGGTCGACCTGGCGGTGATCGCGGTACCCGCCACCGCCGTACCGGGCGCGGTCGCGGACTGCGGCGCGCACGGCGTGCAGGGCCTGGTGGTGGTCACCGCCGGGTACGCCGAGACCGGCCCGGAGGGGCGGGACCGCCAGCGCGCGCTGGTCCGGCAGGCCAGGGCGGCCGGGATGCGGGTGATCGGCCCGAACGCCTTCGGCCTGCTGAACACCGACCCCGAGCACCCGCTGAACGCCTCGCTCGCCCCGGTGCTGCCCGCCCGCGGCCCGTTCGGCCTGTTCTGCCAGTCCGGCGCGATCGGCGTCGCGCTGCTGGAGGCCGCGCACCGCCGGGGCCTGGGCGTCTCCTCGTTCGCCTCGGTCGGCAACCGGGCCGACGTCTCCGGCAACGACTGGCTGCAGTACTGGGAGGAGGACCCGGCCACCGAGGTGGTGCTGCTCTACCTGGAGTCCTTCGGCAACCCGCGCAAGTTCACCCGGATCGCCCGCCGGCTGGCCGCCAACAAGCCGGTCGTGGTGATCAAGGGGGCCAGGCACACCGGCAGCCTGCCGCCCGGTCACGCCGTCCAGCCCGCCGCCAGCCGGCTCCGCGACGCCACCGTGGACGCGCTGTTCCAGCAGGCCGGCGTGCTGCGGGTGGAGACCATCACCGAGCTGTACGACGTCGGCGAGCTGCTGGCCCGCCAGCCGCTGCCGGCCGGCGACCGGGTGGCCGTGGTCGGCAACTCCGACTCGCTCGGGCTGCTCACCCACGACGCGCTGCTCAGCGCGGGGCTGCACCCGCGCTCCCCGGTCGACCTGACCACCGGCGCCACCGGCGAGAACTTCCGGATCGCGCTGGACACCGCGCTCACCGACCCGCTGATCGACGCGGTGATCGCGGTGGCCATCCCGCCGATCGCGGCCCAGGGCCCGACCCCCGACCTGGGTGCGGACGAGCCCGAGTTCGCCGACGCCCTGCTCGAAGCATCAGGCCGGGCAAGGGAGTTGGGCAAGCCGCTGCTGCTCGCCCACCTGGCGCTGACCGAGCTGCCGGAGCGGCTGCGGGCCGGTGGCATCCCCGCCTACCCGGCCCCCGAACGGGCTGTGCACGCGCTGGCCCAGGCGGTCAGGTACGCCGACTGGCGGCGCCGGACCGCCGAGGCGGAGCAGACCGCCCGGGTGCCCGAGCTGAGCCGGATCGCCGAGACCGAGGCCCGCGCCCTGGTCGAGGCCGCCTTGCAGACCCGGACCGCCGTCGCGGCCAGGACCCAGCCCGGCGGGGCCAGGATCACGCTGCCCGAGGCGGAGGCCGCCGCGCTGCTCGGCCACTACGGCATCGACGTGCACCCCGCGCTGCCCGCCCCCGACGAGGAGAGCGCGCTGCGGGCCGCCGCCACCCTCGGCTACCCCGTCGCCCTCAAGGCCACCGCCGAGCACCTGCGGCACCGCCCCGACCTGGGCAGCGTCCGGCTCGACCTGACCGGCGAGCCCGGACTGCGCCGCGCCTTCCGGGAGTTGGACGCGCTGCTGGGCGGCGCCGCCAAGGCGGCCCTGGTGGTGCAGCGGCTCGCCCCGCGCGGGGTGGACACCGTGATCGGGGCCACCGTGGACCCGGCGGTCGGCGCGATCCTGTCCTTCGGCCTGGCCGGCGCCCCGGCCGAGCTGCTCGGCGACGTCGCGCACCGGCTGATCCCGGCCACCGACCAGGACGTGGCGGCGCTGATCCGGGAGGTGCGGGCGGCCCCGCTGCTGTTCGGCTGGCGCGGCGCGGAGCCGGTCGACACCGCCGCGCTGGAGGAGCTGCTGCTCCGGGTGTCCCGGCTGGTGGACGACCTGCCGGAGGTCGCTTCGGTGGACCTGGAGCCGGTGGTGGTGGGCCCGAACGGCCTTGCGGTACTGGCCGCCCGGGTACGGATCGCGCCGCTCCCGGTACGAAGCGATCTGGGGCCGCGCGCCATGAGCACCCTGTAACCTTCCTTGGTTGCGTCCGACCACGGACGCCCTCGGCCAGAAGCTCGGCGCAGTGCCGCCCGCTTCGTCCGCGGGACATGCCAGGATGGAGCTATGGCGAAGACCGGTACCACGACCACGCAGGACCTGCGCTCGGCGATCGAGCGCAGTGGCTACTACCCGGCGCTGGTCTCCGAGGCCGTGGAGTCCGCGGTGGGCTCCGAGCCGATCGTCTCCTACCTGGTCCACCAGGAGACCACCTTCGACGCCAACGAGGTCCGTCGGCACGTCACCGTGCTGGTGCTGACCTCCTCCCGGTTCGTGGTCAGCCACACCGACGAGCAGAACGGCGACGCCGCGACCCCGGTGCCGTACGCGACCACCTCGACCGAGTGCGTCCGGCTGGACCGGATCGGTTCCGTGGTGCTCAGCCGGATGGTGGCCAACCCGGAGACGTACACCCCCGGCACGCTGCCGCGCGAGGTGGTGCTCACGATCGGGTGGGGTGCCGTGCAGCGGATCGACCTGGAGCCGGCCGGCTGCTCGGACCCGAACTGCGAGGCCGACCACGGCTACACCGGTTCGGCCACCGCCGACGACCTGTCGCTGCGGGTCAGCGAGGCGGGTGACGGTCCGGAGACGGTGGCCCAGTCGCTGGTCTTCGCCCGGGCGTTGTCCGAGGCCACCATCGCCAACCGGGGCTGACGCGCTCTCATGACCACGCACCTCGGGTACGAGGCCTTCGAGATCCTCGACCCCTCCGACGCGCCCGCCCCGCACTACGGCACCGGCTCGCTGGCCGACCTGCTGCCCGCCGTGGCGGCCGGGCTCGGCGTGCCCGGGTTCGAGAGCGGGCTGCCGCTGGCCCCGGCCGACCGGGTCTGCGTCTTCCTGGTGGACGGGCTCGGCTGGGAGCTGATCAAGCGTCACCCCGAGTACGCCCCGTTCCTGAACTCGCTGATCAACGGCGGCGGCCGCTCCATCACGGCCGGTTTCCCGTCCACCACCGCGACCTCGCTGGCCTCGGTCGGCACCGGTCTGCCGCCGGGCCTGCACGGCCTGGCCGGGTACACCGTCGCGGTGCCGGGCGCCAACCAGCTGATGAACCAGCTGCGCTGGCAGCCGCCGGTGAAGCCGACCGTCTGGCAGCCGTACCCGACCGTCTTCCAGCAGGTGCACGCGGCCGGGGTGGCCACCGCGCAGGTCTCCTCCCCGCTGTTCGCGCAGACCCCGCTGACCCAGGTGGCGCTCTCCGGCGGCACCTTCCTCGGCCGCACCACCGGCGAGGAGCGGATGGACCTGGCCGCCCAGTGGCTGGCCGAGCACGACCGGGCGCTGGTCTACACGTACATCAGCGAACTCGACGGCGCGGGCCACCGGTTCGGGGTCGACTCGGACGAGTGGCGGATGATGCTGGACAAGGTGGACCGGCTGGCCAAGCGCCTCGCCGAGCAGCTTCCGCCGCGTTCGGTGCTGTACGTCACCGCCGACCACGGCATGATCGACATCACCCCCGAGGACCGGATCGACTTCGACGAGGACTGGGAGCTGAGCGCGGGCGTCGCCCTGCTCGGCGGCGAGGGCCGGGCCCGGCACGTGTACGCGGTGCCCGGGGCGGCCTCGGACGTCTTCACGGTCTGGAGCGAGGTGCTCGGGGACCGGATGTGGGTCGCCACCCGGGACCAGGCGATAGCCGCGGGCTGGTTCGGCCCGACGGTGGACGAGCGGGTGTACCAGCGGATCGGCGACGTGGTCGCCGCCGCCCGCGACGACATCGCGGTGATCGCCTCCCGCAGCGAGCCCGGCGAGTCCTCGATGATCGGCCTGCATGGCTCGATGACCCCGGTCGAGCAGATCGTGCCGCTGCTCGAAGTCCGTGCCTGAACCGCTCCACGACCGAAAGGCCCCTGCTCCACCCATGGCTGAACTGGTGTTCTTCTCGGGCACGATGGACTGCGGCAAGTCGACGCTCGCGCTCCAACTCGACCACAACCACGCCGCCCGCGGCCGCCGGGGCATCATCTTCTCCCGGCACGACCGGGCCGGGGCCTCCACCATCTCCAGCCGCCTCGGCCTGCGCGCCGAGGCGGTCGAGGTGACCGACGGCTTCGACTTCCACGCGCACGTGGTGCAGCTGCTCTCGGCCGGCGGCCGGGTGGACTACCTGATCTGCGACGAGGCCAACTTCTACACCTCCGAGCAGGTCGACCAACTGGCCCGGGTGGTCGACGAACTCTCCATCGACGCCTTCACCTTCGGCATCACCACCGACTTCCGCACCAAGCTCTTCCCCGGCTCCCAGCGGCTGGTCGAACTGGCCGACCGGGTCGAGGTGCTCCAGGTCGAGGCCCTCTGCTGGTGCGGCGCCCGCGCCACCCACAACGCCCGCACGGTGGGCGGCGTGATGGTGGTCGAGGGCGCCCAGGTGGTGGTAGGCGACATCGCCAAGAACGAGGGCGAGGTCGGCTACGAGGTCCTCTGCCGCCGCCACCACCGCCGCCGCCTGACCGCCGCCACCGCCCGCGCCTCGGTGCTCTCGCCAGACGTCCTCCCCTTCGGCGACAACAACCACCGCACCTGAGGCACACGGTGCACCCTCAGGGGCTCGGGGAACTGCGACGCCGACCTCGTACAAGGTGATCCGTGCAGGGGTGGTCAGGCACTTTCGCAGTGACCCGAACGCCAGATCTCCTCGCAGTTCCCCGAGCCCCTGACCGTAGATACGTACCCGTCTGCCTAGGGCGTGACCCCGACCACCGAGAAGCGGCCGCCCTGCGGATCCGCCAGCCGGGCCACCCGGCCCCGGTCGGTGTCATGCGGCGCCACCAGCACCCGCCCGCCCAGCCGTTCGGCCTGAGCCGCCGTCAGATCCGGGTCGGCGACCGCGAAGTGGACCCGCCAGCGCGGCGGACCGTCCCGCAAGGCGCCCGGCCGGACGGTGCGCTCGACCCCGGAGCCGAACACCATGTCGTAGAAGAAGCCGGCCTCCTGGTCCGGGGTGAGCAGCTCGGCCCAGGCCGGTGCGCCCGGTACGTTCCTGACGTCCCAGCCGTGGTGCTGCTCGCCCTGCCAGAGGCCGAACACCGCACCCGCGATGTCCGAGGCGATCGCCAGCCGCCCGGCGTCCGCGGCCTGCAACGGTCCGACCGCCACGGTGCCGCCGCATTCGCGGATCCGCTGCGCCACGTCGTCCGCCTGGTCCACCGCGAAGTACGTGGTCCACTCGACCGGGTGGCCGGTGCCCAGCGGCTGATCACCCAGACCGGCCACCTTCGCCCCGTTCAGGGTGGCCCGGACGTAGACCCCGAGCTGGCTCGGGCCCGGCCCGAACTCCCAGCCCAGCAGGGCGCGGTAGAACGTTTTCGCACCCTCCAGGTCATCCGTCATCAGGCTTACCCAGCAGGGCGTGCCCTGGGCCACTCGGGCCTTCACCGCGGTCATGGCGGACCTCCTTGGGAGCGCGTCGCAGAGGAATGGTTCCACTGCCGACGACGTGCCTACCTGACATACCCCGGCGAGCCGGGCAAAGACCAGACAAAGAGCCGAGTTGCGCGGGAACAATAGGGGTATGACCACCTCCCCCCTGATCACGGTCGCCGAGCTGGCCGCCGAACTCGCCACCGGTCGGCCGCCGGTCCTGCTGGACATCCGCTGGCAGCTGGGCGGCCCGCCCGGCGCCGAGGAGTACGCGGCCGGCCACCTGCCGGGCGCTCACTACCTGGACCTGGACCGGGAGTTGGCCGCGCCGCCCGGTGCCGCCGGGCGGCACCCGCTGCCGGACGTCGAGGTGTTCGGCGCCGCACTGCGCCGGGCGGGCGTCCGGGCCGACCGCCCCGTGGTGGTGTACGACGCGGGCCCGGCCACCTCGGCGGCCCGGGCCTGGTGGCTGCTGCGCTGGGCCGGACACGCCGACGTCCGGGTGCTGGACGGCGGCCTGGCCGCCTGGCGGGCGGCCGGGCACCTCGAGTCGGTCGGGCAACCCGCCACCGAGCCGGGGGACTTCAAGCCGCAGCCGGGCGCACTGCCGACCGTGGACGCCGCCGGGGCGGCCGAACTGGCCAGGACCGGGCTGCTGTTGGACGCCCGGGCCGGCGAGCGCTACCGGGGCGAGGTCGAGCCGGTGGACCCGAGGGCCGGGCACATCCCCGGCGCGGTGAGCGCCCCGACCACGGAGAACCTGGCGGCCGACGGGCGCTTCCTGCCGTCGGCCGTGCTGGCCGAGCGGTTCCGCGCGCTGGGTGTGGACGAGGCGACCGAGGTCGCGGTCTACTGCGGCTCCGGGGTGACGGCGGCGCACCAGCTGCTGGCGCTGACCGTCGCGGGGCACCCGGGGCTGACGCTCTACCCGGGCTCGTGGAGCGAGTGGTCCGCCGATCCGGCCAACCCGGTGGCGACCGGCGCCTGAAACGAGTGACGGCGGGTCAGGCGCACTGCCCGACCCGCCGTCCTGGACCTGCTCCAACCCGAGGGAGGGGTCCTACTCCTGCTTCTTGCGGCGGCTGCCGAAGACGATCTCGTCCCAACTGGGCACCGTGGCACGCCGTCCCGGCCGGACGCCGTCCGCCTCGGCCTGCCGGTCGGTGGTGCCGACCAGCCGCTCGCGGTGCGGGGCGACCGCCCGCGGCATCAGGATGTCCGCGTACGCCGACCCGGCGCCGACGCTGGCCGCCGGGGCGACCGGTTCCTCGGCCTCCACCGGCTCCTCGGCGATCACCGGCTCCGCCACGGGGACGGAGAGGTCGCCGCGGTAGGCGGGCACCACGTCGAGCAGGCTGGTGAGCGAGTCCCGGTTCTCGGCCGTGGCCTCCCGGACCTCCCTGACCTCGCGGGCCTCCCTGGCCTCGCGCGCCATGATCCGGTCGGGCAGGGCGGGCCGCTCGATCATCGGGCGGGCCGGCCGGTCCTGGGGGAGCCGGGCGATCCGCGGGATGAACGGGAAGACCTGCTCCTCCTCGCGCTCGACGTTCTCGCCGATCAGCGCGCGGGCCTCGTCGTCGTTCGGCTGGACCAGGCGGCGGGGCGGGTCGTACGTCCAACTCGCGCTGCGGCTCTCGCCGTCGGCGCGGTAGGAGAGGAAGACCTCCCAGGTGCCGTCGTCCCGGCGCCAGGAGTCCCAGTTCTCGGCGTCCTTCTCGGCACCCCGCAGGGCCAGTCGCTCCGCGACCGCCTCGCCGAGCTGGGGGCCGGTGGACTCGCCGTGCCGGCGGATCGCGGTCTTCCGCGCCCGCTCGGCCATGAAGGCACGCTCGGCCAGCACCGGACCCTCGAAACGACGGACCCGGTCCACCGAGATACCCGCCGCCTGCGCGACCTCCTCAGCGGAGGCACCGGCTCGTATCCGAGCCTGGATGTCACGGGGGCGGAGGTGGCTCTCGACCTCGATCTCGATCTGGCCGAGGCGCGGACGGTCACCCCGGATCGCGGCGCGAAGGCGCTCGTCGATGGGAAGGGTGTACTCCGTGCTGTCGGCAGCCTTGAGCACCAGCCGTGTGCCGTCGTTGCTGACGGCCACGACGCGCAGTTCGGGCACGGTTACCTCCCGGGTGGTGCCTGCCGACGTCACCTGCGTCGCTGCTCCCGTACTGAGTGTGGCCTGCCCACTCACGACTGGCCACAACCTTGCAGAGTTACTCGGCGTGTCGGGCTTTCGTCCGACCCTGCCGTTGTGGCACGGTTGCCTGTTTGCCACGTCGTCGGTCGACGCTGCGCCCGGGATGCCCCGGCCGCCGTCTGATGGACAGTCGGCACTGATGACCGAAGGCTCAGGCTTCACGAACAGTACTCCATTCGTGGCATCCAGAGGGGCGGCTCGCCGCTCAAGTCTCCCGCGATTCACGGGAATCTCAAGGGTGGGCACTCCAATGGCCGACCGTCGATCAGTGCGCGGTGATCATCTTCACATATATCGACCGCCGAGAACCAGATTTTCGCCCGCTGTGTCCTTCTTTGTGCAAGATAGAGAGACTTTTCCCGATCCGAGCCGTACCCACCGAGGATGTTGATGCCCCAGCAGCGCGCACCGCAGGACGTCGCCGAACGGTCCGAACCGTCCGCGAGCACACCGAAGCGGATCGATCTGAGCGTGGCTCAGGTCGCGGCGAGCGCTCTCGCGACGATCGTCGGCGCGCTGCTCGCCTCGGAGCTCGGGGTCTACGGCACGATCATCGGCGCGGCGGTGGTCAGCATCGGCGCCACCACCGGCGGGGCGGTCTTCCAGCACCTGTTCCGGCGCGGCGGCGAACAGCTCCGGCAGGCGGTCGACCGGGCCGGCACCGGCAAGCAGCCGACCCTGCCGGCCGTCGAGTCCGGGGAACTGTCCTCGGAGTGGAACGAACCGCGGACCGTCCGGGCCAAGCGCCGCTGGACCTGGAAGACCTGCCTGGCGGTCTCCGGCCTGGTCTTCGCGCTCGCGATGGGCCCGATCCTGGCCTTCGAGTGGGCGACCGGTCAGCCGGTGTCCGCCACGGTGAAGGGGGAGAGCGGCTCGGGCACCTCGTTCGGCGGCTCGGTCGAGCAGAAGCCCCCCGCGACCCCGCCGGCCTCAACCCCGTCCTCGATACCGAGTTCGACCCCCTCCGGCACGCCGAGCCAGACCCCGTCCGGGACGCCTTCGGGCACCCCGTCCTCGACCCCGAGCGGCAGCCCGTCCCCGACACCGAGTCCGACCCCGTCCGGCACCCCGAGCTCGACTCCGGCCGCCCCGCCCTCGGGCGACGCCACCGGCAGCACCTCGGGCGACGCGGCCACGCCCAGCGGGACGCCGTCGCCCTGACGGACGGTCAGTCGCCCAGCACCCGGCGCAGGTAGTCGTTGGCGAACAGCCGGTCCGGGTCCACCTTGTCGCGCAGCGCGGTGAAGTCCTCGAAGTGCGGGTAGACCGAGGCCAGGTACGCCGCGTCCCTGGTGTGCAGCTTCCCCCAGTGCGGGCGCCCCTGGTGAGCGGCCATCAGCTTCTCCACCTCGGTGAAGTAGCCCTGCTCGGCGGTGCCCCGGTAGAGGTGCACGGCGATGTAGACGCTGTCCCGCCCGTTCGCGGTGGAGAGCCACAGGTCGTCGGCGGGCGCCACCCGGACCTCCACCGGGAAGCTGATCCGCCAGTCCGAGCGCTCCACCAGCGCCTTGAGCTCCCGCAGCACGGTGGTGGCCGCCGCGCGCGGCACGGCGTACTCCATCTCGATGAACCGCACCTTGCGCGGGCTGGTGAACACCTTGTACGCGGTGTCGGTGTACGTCCGCTCCGACCAGGCCCGGCTGGCCAGCTGAGCGATCGTCGGAACGGCGGCCGGGAACCGGCGGCCGACCCGGCAGGCACCCTCCCAGACCGTGTTGGAGAGGAAGTCGTCGTCCAGCCAGGACTTGAACCTCGGCAGCGGCGCGGCCGGGCCCTGGCTCCGGTTGTTCCGCTTCACCGAACAGCGGTCGGTGTGCGGGAACCAGTAGAACTCGAAGTGCTCGTTCACCGCCGCCAGGTCGTCGAACGCGGACAGCACCTCCTCGAAGCCCATCGGCCGCTCGTGCGCCGTCAGCAGGAAGGCGGGCTCCACCCCGAAGGTCAGCGCGGTCACCACGCCCAGCGCACCGAGCCCGAGCCGGGCGCCCTGGAACAGCTCGGCGTTCTCGGTGGGGGAGCACTGCCGGACGCTGCCGTCCGCGAGCACGATCTCCACCGCCCGGATCTGCGCGGCCAGCGAACCGGAGTCCCGGCCGGTGCCGTGCGTACCGGTGCTGGTCGCCCCGGCGACGGTCTGCACCTCGATGTCGCCCATGTTGGTCAGCGACAGCCCGGCCGCCTCCAGCAGCCGGTTCAGCTTCCACAGCGGCAGCCCGGACTCCACCGTCACCGTGCCGCCCGCCCGGTCCAGCTCCCGGACGGCGGTCAGCCCGTCCGGCCGGACCAGCACCCCGTCACCGGCCGACGCGATCGAGGTGAACGAGTGCCCCGAACCGACCGCCTTCACCGTCCGCCCCTGCTCAGCCGCCTGCCTGAACACCTCGCCGAGCTGCTCGGCCGAAGCCGGCGCAACCACCCGGCTGGGCCGGGCGCTCTGGTTGCCGGCCCAGTTCCGCCAGTCGACCGATGTCCCCTGGGGCATGCGGGTGCCTCCTCCTCCGGGGCCAACGGCACCCGTACGTACCGGTGAGTAGGGGGGAGCGTAGCCACTAGGCACACGCTTCGGAAGACAGGGGCCCGGGGAACGGCGGCGCCGACCTCGAAAAGAGGTGATCCGTGCGTAGCTGGTCAGGCACTTTCGCCTTTTGCCCCGCACGCCACATACCGTCGCCGTTCCCCGAGCCCCTGGACAGTGCAACTCACGCTTCGGCCGTCGCCAGACCACTCCGCAGCCGCGGCAGCCCGGCAACCGCCACCACCATCCCGAACGTCGCGGCAGCGAGCGGCACCCAGTACCCGGCCGCAGCCCCCTCCGCGTCGACCACCAGCCCCGCCACCGCCGACCCGAGCGCCACCCCGAGCGCCAGCCCGGTGGTGGTCCAGGTCATCCCCTCGGTGAGCTTCGCCGCCGGGATCAGCCGCTCGACCAGCGCCATCGCGGTGATCAGCGTCGGCGAGATGGCGAACCCGGCCACGAACAGCGCCCCGCTGATCGCGAACAGCGCGCCCACACCGTGCACCAGCTCGCCCACCAGCAGCAGCGGCACCATGCTGACCGCCATCACCGCCGCCCCGGCCGGGAACCGGGTGGCCATCGAACCCTTCAGCTTGAGCGTCCCGAAGATCACCCCGGCCAGGCAGGAGCCCAGCGCGTACACCGCGAGGATCAGCCCGGTGATGCCCTCGTGCCCCTGCTCCTTGGCGAACGCCAGCGTGACCACCTCGACCGAGCTGAACACCGCGCCGGTCGCCACGAAGGTCACCACCAGCACCTGCAGTCCGCCCGAAAGGATCGCCGGACCTCCGGCGTGGTGCTCGGCCGGGTGCACCGGCGGCTCGGTCCGCCGCTGGGAGGTGAACAGCAGCACGCCCACGGTCAGGAAGACCCCGGCCATCATCACCCCGGCCTCGGGGAAGACGCTGGTGGCCAGCGTGATGGAGAGGATCGGGCCGATGATGAAGCAGACCTCGTCCACCACCGCCTCGAAGGAGTACGCGGTGTGCAGCTTGGGCGGCGAGCCGTTGTACAGATGGGCCCAGCGGGCCCGGACCATCGAGCCGGTGCTCGGCATCACGCCCATCCCGAACGCGCAGACGAACAGCGTCCAGGTCGGCGCGCCGGAACGGGCGCAGAGCAGCAGCCCGATTGCCGCCAGCACGGTGACCGCGGTCGCGGGCAGCGTCACCCGACGCTGCCCGTGCCGGTCCACCAGCCAGGAGACCACCGGGCCGAGCACCGCCGCCGCACCCGCCATGGTGCCGGACACCCCGGCGGCCAGACCGTACGAGCCGCGCAGCTCGGACAGCATGGTCAGGATGCCGATGCCGGTCATCGAGATCGGCATCCGGGCTATGAATCCGGAGAGGGAGAAGGCCAGAGTGCCGGGTGGGGCGAAGATCTGGCGGTAGCTGGACAGCAAGGGGGCTCCGCGGGGGTACAGGTAAGGAACGTCGGTCGCATACACAGCTTACGTACTCGGGCAACGGGGTTTCCGTACCCCGGACTTGACCCGGAGTCCGGTGCCGTTGGTGGCAGGATCGGAGCCATGTCCGACTCGCACACCCTCATCCACCCTGCCGCTCCTGCGGACCCGGCGCCCTTCGACGCCCTCCTGCTGCTCTCCTTCGGCGGTCCTGAGGCCCCCGAGGACGTGGTGCCGTTCCTGGAGAACGTCACCCGGGGCCGGGGCATCCCGAAGGAACGGCTGGCCGAGGTCGGCAAGCACTACTTCCTGTTCGGCGGGGTCAGCCCGATCAACGAGCAGAACCGCGAACTGCTCGCCGCACTGCGCAAGGACTTCGCCGGTCACGGTCTCGACCTGCCGGTCTACTGGGGCAACCGGAACTGGGCGCCGTACCTGACCGACACCCTGCGCGAGATCGCCGCCGACGGGCACCGCCGCGTGCTGGTCCTGGCCACCAGCGCGTACGCCGGTTACTCCGGCTGCCGCCAGTACCGGGAGAACCTGGCCGACGCGCTGGCCACGCTGGCCGAGGAGGGGCTGCCGGCCCTGGAGGTCGCCAAGCTCCGGCACTTCTACAACCACCCCGGCTTCGTCGGCCCGATGACCGACGCCACCCTGGCCGCGCTCGCCGAGCTGCCCGCCGGGGTGCGCGACGGCGCGCAGCTCGCCTTCACCACCCACTCCATCCCGGACGCGATGGCCGAGACCTCGGGCGCCCCCGACGACCCGGCCCGGGGCACCCCCGGCGGCGCGTACGTCGCCCAGCACCTGGAGGTGGCCCGGCTGGTCGCCTCCGCGGTGGCCGAGGCCACCGGGGTGGCCGACCGCCCCTGGGAGCTGGTCTTCCAGAGCCGCAGCGGCGCCCCGCACATCCCCTGGCTGGAACCGGACATCTGCGACCACCTGGAGTCGCTGAAGGCGGCCGGGGCACCGGCCGCCGTGATGGTGCCGATCGGCTTCGTCTCCGACCACATGGAGGTCAAGTACGACCTCGACACCGAGGCCACCGCCAAGGCCGCCGAACTCGGCCTGCCGGTCAGCCGGGCGGCCACCGTCGGCGCGGACCCCCGGTTCACCGCGGCGGTCCGGGAGCTGGTGCTGGAGCGGGCGGCGACCGAGCGGGGGGCGGCCGTCGAACGCTGCGCGCTGGGGGCACTCGGCCCGAGCCACGACGTGTGCGCGGTGGCCTGCTGCCCCAACCCGCGGGCCCCCCGGCCCGCCGCCGCCCAGCTCTGACATTCCGTCACCGTCCGCCGGAAGGAAGCCCCGTGCCCGATCCCGCCCCGCTCGACGACCTGCTGGACGAACTCCTCGACGTCGCCCTGGAGGCCGCCGGCCGGGCCGGCACCCTGCTCCGCGACGGCCGCCCCGCCGACCTCGGCGTGGCCGCCACCAAGAGCAGCCCGGTCGACGTGGTCACCGAGATGGACCTCGCCTCCGAGAAGCTGATCCTGGAGCTGATCACCACCCGCCGCCCCGAGGACGGCTACCTCGGCGAGGAGGGCGCCGACCACCCCGGCACCAGCGGCATCCGCTGGGTGGTCGACCCGCTCGACGGCACCGTCAACTACCTGTACGGGCTGCCCTCCTGGGGCGTCAGCGTGGCCGCCGAACTGGACGGCCAAGCGGTGGTCGGGGTGGTCGCCGTCCCCGCCCGCGGCGAACTGTTCCACGCGGTGCTCGGCCGCGGCGCCTACCTGGACGGAGCCCCGATCCACTGCCGCCCGGCCCCGCCCTGGGGCCAGGCGCTGGTCGGCACCGGCTTCAACTACGTCCAGTCCGCGCGGGTCCGCCAGGCAGAGGTGCTGCTCGCCCTGATGCCCGAGGTCCGCGACATCCGCCGCGCGGGCGCCGCCGCAGTCGACCTCTGCGACGTCGCCGCCGGCCGTCTGGACGCCTTCTACGAACGCGGCCTCCAGCCCTGGGACCGAGCCGCCGGCGCCCTCATCGCCGCCGAAGCCGGCGCCCACACCGGCGGCCCCGACGGCATGACCTGCACCGCCCCACCGGGCACCTTCGAACGCCTCTTGGAGCGTCTCACGGCTCTCGGGGCCTAGAGCTCAGCCGAGCCCTGGACCGTAACCGGCTGAGCGCCGCGCGAAAACGCAGAAGCCCTGGCACACGGGGGGTGCCAGGGCTTGGTGGTGCGTACTGCAAGTTGGTTCAGGCGGCGGCGCGGTGCATCTCGCGCACGGGGTCGATGCCGTGTTCGGCGGCGAGCCTGCGGAGGTCGTCCAGTTCGGACTGTTCGACCTCGGCGAGGAACTCGTCACCGGACTCGAGAGCGCGGTGCAGATCTGCTTCGGCGTTCCTTATGCGCTGAATGATGCCGGCGGTGAAGGCGTCCATTCTGGCCCCCTTGCTTTGTCGGACGGGCACGGTCCGGCGTTCCCCGGTCGGGCTTCGGTGCCAACGGAAATGCCCCAGCCGGTGGTGCTCTCCCCGGCTGGTGCGGTGACGGCCTGAACCGTCCGATGGACTCCGAGACCCGGGCCGGTGCGGATGAACGCACGGCGGGTGGTGACTGCGATCGGCGCTTCGGCCCGATCGCCGGTGTGAACCTGTCCTCCCCGCCACCGGCGGCGGGAAACCTGACTCACCGAGAAAGTTGCCCGCGTCACAGTCCGTTCACGGAACCGAGCCCCTTCGGACGCACCGCTTACCGGTGCTTTACCGGTCCACCAGGCAGGATGTAACCACCGTAGGACTGGGGTGCCCGACCTCGGCCACCGCTGGAGAAGGGACAACCACCGTGCGGGTTCTCGTTGTGGAGGACGAGCAGCTGCTCGCCGAAGCCGTTGCCACCGGCCTGCGCCGCGAGGCGATGGCCGTCGACGTGGTCTACGACGGCGAGGCCGCGCTGCAGCGGATCTCGGTCAACGACTACGACGTGGTGGTGCTGGACCGCGACCTCCCGCTGGTGCACGGCGACGACGTCTGCCGCAGCATCGTGGAGCAGAGCCTGGCCACCCGGGTGATCATGCTGACCGCCTCCGGCGACATCAGCGACCGGGTCGAGGGCCTGGAGATCGGCGCCGACGACTACCTGCCCAAGCCCTTCGCGTTCAGCGAGCTGGTCGCCCGGGTCCGGGCGCTCGGCCGCCGCGCGACCGTGCCGCTGCCGCCGGTGCTGGAGCGGGCCGGGATCTCGCTGGACCCGGGCCGCCGCGAGGTGCTCCGGGACGAGAAGCCGGTCCAGCTGGCGCCCAAGGAGTTCGCCGTGCTGGAGGTCCTGATGCGGGCCGGCGGCGCGGTGGTCTCGGCCGAGCAGCTGCTCGAGAAGGCCTGGGACGAGCACACCGACCCGTTCACCAACGTGGTCCGGGTCACCGTGATGACCCTGCGCCGCAAGCTCGGCGACCCCGCCGTGATCGTCACCGTGCCGGGCTCCGGCTACCGGATCTGACCCGGCCCCAGCACCCTCACCCCTCACCGAGAGGACAGCCATGACCACCCCGCCCCCCACCGGCGGGGCCCCCGGCACGCCCGCCGGCGCCCCGGTGCCGCCGCGCCCGCACCAGCCCCCGACCGTCGCGGCGGCCCAGCCGACGCCCCAGGTGGTGCACGGCGAGGGCCTGTTCAGCTGGCTGCCGCTGCGCCCGACCATCCGGATCAGGCTCACCCTGCTGTACGGCGGGATGTTCCTGATGGCCGGGGTGGTGCTGCTGATGCTGATGTACTTCTTCGTCCGGCAGGCCTTCTACGACGCCTCGCTGCCGCCGCTCCGGCTGGGCGACGGGGTGCAGATCCGGACCGAGGACGGCACCGTGATCACGGCCGCCAACTTCGAGCAGTGGCTGCGGCACTTCCAGAGCGTCCAGGCCGAGGCCGCGCTGACCACCCTGCTGCGCAAGTCGCTGACCGTGCTGGTCTGCCTCGCGGTGATCGCCTTCATCCTCGGGTACGCGCTGGCCGGCCGGGTGCTGCGCCCGCTCAACCGGATCACCAGGACCGCGCGCGAGGTGGCCGGTTCCGATCTGCACCGGCGGATCGACATGGACGGACCGGACGACGAGCTCAAGGAACTGGCCGACACCTTCGACGAGATGCTGGAACGGCTGGACCGGGCCTTCGACTCGCAGCGCCGGTTCGTCGCCAACGCCTCGCACGAGCTGCGCACCCCGCTGGCGATCAACCGGACGCTGCTGGAGGTCCAGCTCTCCGACCCGGAGGCCTCGGCCGACCTGCAGCAGCTCGGCAAGACCCTGCTGGCCACCAACGAGCGCAGCGAGCAGCTGGTGGAGGGCCTGCTGCTGCTGGCCCGCAGCGACAACGAACTCACCGACCGCCGTCCGGTCGAGCTCTCCGAGGTGGCGGTCCGGGCGCTGGAGCAGATTCGCCCGGAGGCAGCCGGCCGCGAGGTCGAGCTGCGGTCGGTGCTGGAGCCCGTCCAGGTGAGCGGGAACGGCGTACTGCTCGAGCGGATCGCGCTCAACCTGCTGCAGAACGCGACCCGGTACAACATGCCCGGCGGCTGGGTGGAGATCACCACCTCCCCGGCGCCGGGCGGCGCCGGGGAGCTGGTGGTGAGCAACACCGGCCCGGTGGTGCCCGGCTACGAGCTGGAGCACATCTTCGAGCCGTTCCGGCGGGTCAAGGGCGCCGACCGGACCCGCAGCGACAAGGGGGTCGGTCTCGGCCTCTCGATCGTCCGCTCGGTGGTCCGCGCGCACGGTGGGGCCATCGAGGCCACTCCGCGCACCGGAGGCGGTCTCACCATCCGGGTCCGGATCCCGGGAGCCTGACCCACCCCTACTGCCGCTGAGGGGGTACCGCAGCCACCCCAGTGTCCCTTTGGGCCGGATTTCGCTCCGTGCGCGGAGCATCCCGTCGGCCCCGAACGCCGCCCCCGCCAGGCCAGTCGCCATGACATATGCCCTGGCGGGGGCGGCTTGTCATTTCCGGTCGGGACAACTTACGGTGTCGTAACCTACGGAGCCGTAAGGTTGGTCGTAGCCACCCGGCCAGACGCGACCCCCGTCGTCCCTGCCCCGCCTTTTCAGGAGCACCGCCGTGACCATCGCACCCGAGCAGCGCACCGCCGCCGCCCCCTCCGCCGCCTCGCTCAGCACCGCGGGCTGGACCGACGCGCGACTGATCATGGCGCTCGAGGAGGTCGTGGAGGTCGAGCTGAACCGGCACCTCAAGGTCGCCAAGGAGTGGATGCCGCACGAGTACGTGCCCTGGAGCCTGGGTCGCGACTTCGACGGCGTGCTCGGTGGCGAGGCCTGGGCGCTGGACCAGTCCAAGGTGACCCCGCTCGGCCGGATCGCGCTGGTGGTCAACCTGCTGACCGAGGACAACCTCCCCAGCTACCACCACGAGATCGCCACCATGTTCGGCCGCGAGGGCGCCTGGGGCACCTGGGTGCACCGCTGGACGGCGGAGGAGGGCCGGCACGGGATAGCCATCCGCGACTACCTGCTGGCCACCCGGGCCGTCGACCCGGTGGAGCTGGAGCGGGCCCGGATGACGCACATGGGCGAGGGCTTCGAGTCCGACAACTCGCACAGCATGCTGCACTCGGTGGCCTACGTGGCCTTCCAGGAGCTGGCCACCCGGATCTCGCACCGCAACACCGGCCACTTCTCGGGCGACCCGATCTGCGACCAGCTGCTCGCGAAGATCGCCAACGACGAGAACCTGCACATGGTCTTCTACCGGAACCTGCTCAAGGCCGCGCTGGAGATCGCTCCCGACCAGGCCATGCGGGCCATCGCCGACGTGGTGATCGACTTCCGGATGCCCGGCCACGGCATGCCCGGCTTCGAGCGCTCGGCGGCCCAGCTCGCCATCGGCGGCGTCTACAACCTCCGGATCCACCACGACGACGTGCTGCAGCCCGTGCTGCGCCACCTCAAGGTGATGGAGATCGGCGGCCTCGGCGCGGCCGGCCTGCAGGCCCAGCAGGAGCTCGGCGTCTTCCTCGGCGCCCTCGACGCGCAGGCCACCAAGTTCGACGAGCGGCAGGCCGCACTGCTCGCCAGGCGGGCCGCGAACGCCGCCAAGAAGTAGCCTTCGGGTGGGTGGATTTCCGAGATTTGCCCGAAAAGTTCAGACTGTGAGGAAGCTCACAGGAAGTCGCCCGACACGTTCGGATGATCTCTCAGGGTGATCACCGGTTCGGGTGACCCGGTCGCCGAGGGTGACCGCTCCTTCGCCGGGGAGATTTGTCGACACGTCATCAATTCACGGCCGGGGCAGGTGAGTTGGCGGACGATCGAGTCGCTTCCGGGTACCGAGAGTAGTGGTCCGAACGGTCGGTCGGCCTCATGGGTGGAGCTCTCCGTGAGGCCGTTCGGACCGCCCGGGAGGCCCCTGAAGAGGCCGTTCGAGGATGTCGATTGAGTAACAGGGCTTGAAGTAAGGCAAAATCTCCGCCTCGGGTCGGGCACAAGACCGGCCCCCCATGCGTTACGTGCGCTGGAGATACCGCACACACCCAGAGGGGGAGAGCGAACAATGGCAACGGACTACGACACCCCGCGCAAGACCGATGACGATGTCAACGAGGACAGCATCGAGGAGCTCAAGGCTCGTCGGAACGAGAAGAGCACCAGCTCCGTCGACGTCGACGAGTTCGACGCCGCCGAAGGCCTGGAACTTCCCGGCGCTGACCTCTCCAACGAGGAACTCTCGGTCCGGGTGCTTCCGCGCCAGGCCGACGAGTTCACCTGCATGAGCTGCTTCCTGGTGCACCACCGGAGCCAGCTGTTCGGCGAGAAGAACGGGCAGCCCATCTGCCAGGACTGCGGCGCCTGAGCACCGGGCGGGAAGGCCCGGGCCGGCGATCCTCGCCGGACCGGCACACCGCCCCGCCCGGCCTTGGGCAGCAAGGCCGGAGGCAGCAACTGCGGTCACCCCGGCGGCCGCTCCAGCTCGACCGCGCGACCGGTCCCACCGGCCGCGTCGTAGTACGGAACACAGGGACGGTCCCGCGTGCACATGCGCGGCGCCGTCCCTCCGTCGTTCCCGGGCCGTTCCCGGGCCGGGTCAGCTGGTCCGGCCGCCTCGGCGGGCCTCGGCCAGCGCGTCGGCCAGCCGCTGCGGCGAGCGGGTCGACAGGTAGACGTACGGGGTCGGGTCGGCCGGGTCGGTGATCTCGACCCGGAGCGCGGTCGGCACGTAGCTGCGCAGCAGCATGAAGGCGCGCGGGTCCGCCTTCACGGACCGCCAGGCCACCGTCTCGGCCGGGTTCAGCACGTGGGCGGTACCGAGCACATCGGCCGGGATCCGGGCCTGGCCGGCCACCAGGGAGCCCTGCACCACGCGGATCCGGGCCGAGCCGTAGTTGCTCAGCGCGGCGGCCCCCGCGACGATGCCGACCACCAGGCCGACCAGGGCGCCGATCGCGCTGAACCGCAGCATGATCAGCGCCAGCGAGAAGCCGAGCGCAACGGGAAGCAGCCACCAGCTGCGGGGGACGGTGAGGCGTTCGTCGTACATGCCCCCATTGTGTGTGCCGTGACGGGGCCGCCCGCCCGCGGCTCCCTGGCCGTCGACCGGTGCGGACTTTCCTACTCGCGGGTAAGGTCGCGCCTGTGAACGGATCAGCCGCCTCCCAGCTCCCTGCGACCACGCCCCCGGCCGACGCGACCCTGCCGCCCCGGGCACCCGAGGCGCCCGCCCCCGGCACTCTGCTCGGTTCGCACTACGACCACTGCTTCGGGTGCGGTCCGCAGCACCCGCAGGGCCTCCAGCTGACCGCCGTGGCGGGCGAGGACCTGAACGTCACCTCCGAGTTCACCGTCCGCCCCGGTCACCAGGGCGGCCCCGGCCTGGCCCACGGCGGCGTGCTGATGACGGCCATGGACGAGACCCTCGGCACGCTCAACTGGCTGCTGCACATGGCCGCCGTGACCGGCCGGCTGGAGTGCGACTTCGTCCGCCCGGTCCCGGTCGACTCCACGCTGCACATCCACGCCTGGGTCACCGGCGTGAAGGGCCGCAAGATCTACAGCGCGGCCGAGGGCCGGATCGGCGGACCCGACGGGCCGGTCGCGATCCGGGCGCAGGCACTCTTCATCCAGGTGAAACTGGAACACTTCACCACGCACGGGCGTCCCGAGGACATCAAGAAAGCCTTGGACGACCCGGATCTGTTCAAGCGTGCCCGAGCCTTCGAGGTGAACCCGTGAGTACCACCGCCCGCCCGCCGGTCGACGTCCTGATCACCCGTTTCGATCCGGACCTGCCGCTGCCGGCGTACGAGCACCCCGGCGACGCCGGAGCCGACCTGCGCACCACCGTCGACGCCGAGCTCGCCCCCGGCGAGCGCGCCGTGCTGCCGACCGGCGTCGGGATCGCCCTGCCGGACGGCTACGCCGCCTTCGTTCACCCGCGATCGGGCCTGGCCGCCCGGTGCGGAGTTGCACTGGTGAACGCCCCGGGGACGGTCGATGCCGGGTACCGTGGTGAGATCAAGGTGATTCTGGTAAACCTCGACCCGCGCGAGGGAGTCAGCTTCCGCCGTGGGGACCGAATCGCCCAGCTGGTGATCCAGCAGGTCGAGAAGGCGAGTTTCCACGAGGTGGCCGAACTTCCCGGTTCGGCACGTGCCGAAGGCGGGTTCGGGTCGACCGGAGGTCACGACAGGGTTACCATGCCCGCGCCAGCGCAGTAGCCGAGCAGTAGTCGAGCAGGTATTCGCATCGGTCTTGGACCGGGAAGGACAGTGACCGTGTTCCGTCGCCGCCAGAAGAGCGAGGACGCTGTCGAGCAGCTCGCCGACGACGCCATCAGCGCCGACGAGACGGCCGATGACGTCGAAGGCTCCGCCGACTCCGAGATTGAGAACGCCGCCGACGCCGATCCGGCGGACCGGGTCGGCCTGCCGCCGGCCCCGCGCCCGGACGGCCCGTGGGACATCTCCGAGCTGGAGAACCCCGAGGAGGGCCGGGTGGACCTCGGTGGTCTCCTGATCCCCGGTGTCGAGGGTATGGAACTGCGGGTCGAGGTGGCCGGCGACGCGATCGTGGCCGCCACCCTGGTCCTCGGCAACAGCGCCATCCAGCTCCAGGCCTTCGCGGCCCCCAAGTCCGAGGGCATCTGGGGCGAGGTCCGCGACGAGATCGCCTCGGGCATCACCCAGCAGGGCGGCCTGGTCGAGGAGGAGGAAGGCCCGCTGGGCTGGCACCTCCGGGCCCAGGTCCCTGTGCAGCTGCCGGACGGCACCCAGGGTGTGCAGCTGGTGCGCTTCGTCGGTTGCGACGGACCGCGCTGGTTCCTCCGCGGTGTGATCTCCGGCCAGGCCGCGGTCCAGCCGGAGATGGCCGGAATCCTGGAGCAGGTCTTCCAGCAGACCGTCGTGGTCCGCGGCGAGACCCCGATGGCCCCGCGCGACCCGATCGTGCTCAAGCTCCCCGAGGACGCGCAGATGGTCGCCGACGGCGGCGCCAGCGTCGTCGACGCCGGCGGCTCCCGCTTCGCGGAGGCCTCGCTGGACCCGTTCGCACGGGGTCCGGAGATCACCGAAGTCCGCTGATCGCCTGCGGATCGCCTCCGTCCGGTTACGCCGGACGGAGGCGATTTGCTTGTGGGGCGGCGATGCCCGTACAGTTCCGGAGTCGCACCGAGAGGGGCGAAGAAAAGCGAGTCGGCTGAATGAAACTCCGGAAAACGGAGCGGAAAACATCTGATAAGCTCGGAACACGAAAGAACGAAGCGCCCGGAGGGTCCGCCTGATAAGCGGCTCGAAGGAAGTGTCCGTTCCTTGAGAACTCAACAGCGTGCCAAAAGTCAACGCCAGATATGTTGACATCCCCGGCCTCACCTTTTGGTGGGGTTGGAGATTCCTTTATGAAGTAAAACACTAGCGAGGACGCAGTGCGCGGGGCCGCCTATTCCGGTGGTTGCCGCGCCGCTCAACGCGAGTGGTTGCAGGATTACCTGCAGACATTCACGGAGAGTTTGATCCTGGCTCAGGACGAACGCTGGCGGCGTGCTTAACACATGCAAGTCGAACGATGAAGCTCTTCGGAGTGGATTAGTGGCGAACGGGTGAGTAACACGTGGGAAATCTGCCCTGCACTCTGGGACAAGCCTTGGAAACGAGGTCTAATACCGGATATGACCTTCCTCTGCATGGGGGTTGGTGGAAAGCTCCGGCGGTGCAGGATGATCCCGCGGCCTATCAGCTTGTTGGTGGGGTAATGGCCTACCAAGGCGACGACGGGTAGCCGGCCTGAGAGGGCGACCGGCCACACTGGGACTGAGACACGGCCCAGACTCCTACGGGAGGCAGCAGTGGGGAATATTGCACAATGGGCGAAAGCCTGATGCAGCGACGCCGCGTGAGGGATGACGGCCTTCGGGTTGTAAACCTCTTTCAGCAGGGAAGAAGCGCAAGTGACGGTACCTGCAGAAGAAGCACCGGCTAACTACGTGCCAGCAGCCGCGGTAATACGTAGGGTGCGAGCGTTGTCCGGAATTATTGGGCGTAAAGAGCTCGTAGGCGGCTTGTCGCGTCGGTTGTGAAAGCCCGGGGCTTAACCCCGGGTCTGCATTCGATACGGGCAGGCTTGAGTGTGGTAGGGGAGATCGGAATTCCTGGTGTAGCGGTGAAATGCGCAGATATCAGGAGGAACACCGGTGGCGAAGGCGGATCTCTGGGCCATTACTGACGCTGAGGAGCGAAAGCGTGGGGAGCGAACAGGATTAGATACCCTGGTAGTCCACGCCGTAAACGTTGGGAACTAGGTGTTGGCGACATTCCACGTCGTCGGTGCCGCAGCTAACGCATTAAGTTCCCCGCCTGGGGAGTACGGCCGCAAGGCTAAAACTCAAAGGAATTGACGGGGGCCCGCACAAGCAGCGGAGCATGTGGCTTAATTCGACGCAACGCGAAGAACCTTACCAAGGCTTGACATATACCGGAAACGGCTAGAGATAGTCGCCCCCTTGTGGTCGGTATACAGGTGGTGCATGGTTGTCGTCAGCTCGTGTCGTGAGATGTTGGGTTAAGTCCCGCAACGAGCGCAACCCTTGTTCTGTGTTGCCAGCATGCCTTTCGGGGTGATGGGGACTCACAGGAGACTGCCGGGGTCAACTCGGAGGAAGGTGGGGACGACGTCAAATCATCATGCCCCTTATGTCTTGGGCTGCACACGTGCTACAATGGTCGGTACAAAGGGCTGCGATGCCGCGAGGCGGAGCGAATCCCAAAAAGCCGGCCTCAGTTCGGATTGGGGTCTGCAACTCGACCCCATGAAGTTGGAGTTGCTAGTAATCGCAGATCAGCATGCTGCGGTGAATACGTTCCCGGGCCTTGTACACACCGCCCGTCACGTCACGAAAGTCGGTAACACCCGAAGCCGGTGGCCTAACCCGTAAGGGGAGGAGCCGTCGAAGGTGGGACCAGCGATTGGGACGAAGTCGTAACAAGGTAGCCGTACCGGAAGGTGCGGCTGGATCACCTCCTTTCTAAGGAGCACATAGCCGGATGTGAGCGAATGTCTCACACGGTTGCTCATGGGTGGAACGTTGACTATTCGGCACACACGGTCTGTTGGCCTCACAAGTACTGCTTCGGCGTGGAAAGTGAGACCAAGCGAGGTCGGGTGTGTCGGGCACGTTGTTGGGTCCTGAGGGAACGGCCGTCATGGTCGTTGCTTCAGTGCCGGTCCTACTTGATGACATCTTCATGGTGTCTGAGGGTGGGTGTCTGGTCGTTGTTTGAGAACTGCACAGTGGACGCGAGCATCTGTGGCCAAGTTTTTAAGGGCGCACGGTGGATGCCTTGGCACTAGGAACCGATGAAGGACGTGGGAGGCCACGATAGTCCCCGGGGAGCCGTCAACCAGGCTTTGATCCGGGGGTTTCCGAATGGGGAAACCCGGCAGTCGTCATGGGCTGTCACCCGCACCTGAACACATAGGGTGTGTGGAGGGAACGAGGGGAAGTGAAACATCTCAGTACCCTCAGGAAGAGAAAACAACCGTGATTCCGGGAGTAGTGGCGAGCGAAACCGGATGAGGCTAAACCGTTTTGGTGTGAGACCCGGCAGGGGTTGCCAGAGCGGGGTCGTGGGAAAGTTCTTGATTGGTCTGCCGGCCGGTCGGTGAGTCAGAAACCGTATGGATAGTCGAAGGACATGCGAAAGGTCCGGCGTAGAGGGTAAGACCCCCGTAGACGAAATCTGTGCGGCTCACTTGAGCTTCTCCCAAGTAGCACGGAGCCCGAGAAATTCCGTGTGAATCTGGCGGGACCACCCGCTAAGCCTAAATATTCCCTAGTGACCGATAGCGGATAGTACCGTGAGGGAATGGTGAAAAGTACCGCGGGAGCGGAGTGAAATAGTACCTGAAACCGTGTGCCTACAAGCCGTGGGAGCGTCGGATGTGAGGCTTGCCTTACATCTCGTGACTGCGTGCCTTTTGAAGAATGAGCCTGCGAGTTTGCGGTGTGTAGCGAGGTTAACCCGTGTGGGGTAGCCGTAGCGAAAGCGAGTCCGAATAGGGCGATTCAGTTGCATGCCCAAGACCCGAAGCGGAGTGATCTAGCCATGGGCAGGTTGAAGCGGAGGTAAGACTTCGTGGAGGACCGAACCCACCAGGGTTGAAAACCTGGGGGATGACCTGTGGTTAGGGGTGAAAGGCCAATCAAACTCCGTGATAGCTGGTTCTCCCCGAAATGCATTTAGGTGCAGCGTCACGTGTTTCTTGCCGGAGGTAGAGCACTGGATAGGCGATGGGCCTCACCGGGTTACTGACCTTAGCCAAACTCCGAATGCCGGTAAGTGAGAGCGTGGCAGTGAGACTGTGGGGGATAAGCTCCATGGTCGAGAGGGAAACAGCCCAGAACACCGACTAAGGTCCCTAAGCGTGTGCTAAGTGGGAAAGGATGTGGAGTCGCAGAGACAACCAGGAGGTTGGCTTAGAAGCAGCCACCCTTGAAAGAGTGCGTAATAGCTCACTGGTCAAGTGATTCCGCGCCGACAATGTAGCGGGGCTCAAGTACACCACCGAAGTCGTGTCATTGCAGCTATAGGGCCAACGCCCGCTGTGATGGGTAGGGGAGCGTCGTGTGCCGGGTGAAGCAGCGGAGGAATCCAGTTGTGGACGGTTCACGAGTGAGAATGCAGGCATGAGTAGCGATACAAGAGTGGGAAACTCTTGCGCCGATTGACCAAGGGTTCCTGGGTCAAGCTGATCTGCCCAGGGTAAGTCGGGACCTAAGGCGAGGCCGACAGGCGTAGTCGATGGACAACGGGTTGATATTCCCGTACCCGCTTTGAAGCGCCAACGTCGAACCAGGTGATGCTAAGGCCGCGAAGCCGGCCCGGAGTCTTCGGACAATGGGACGTGGTGGAGCCGCTGAACCAAGTCTGTAGTAGGTGAGCGATGGGGTGACGCAGGAAGGTAGTCCAGCCCGGGCGGTGGTTGTCCCGGGGTAAGGGTGTAGGCCGAGTGATAGGCAAATCCGTCACTCATTAAGGCTGAGACCTGATGCCGAGCCGATTGTGGTGAAGTGGATGATCCTATGCTGTCGAGAAAAGCCTCTAGCGAGTTTCATGGCGGCCCGTACCCCAAACCGACTCAGGTGGTCAGGTAGAGAATACCGAGGCGTTCGGGTGAACTATGGTTAAGGAACTCGGCAAAATGCCCCCGTAACTTCGGGAGAAGGGGGGCCGGAACTGGTGATGAGTCTTGCACTCTGAGCTGGGGCCGGCCGCAGAGACCAGCGAGAAGCGACTGTTTACTAAAAACACAGGTCCGTGCGAAGCCGTAAGGCGATGTATACGGACTGACGCCTGCCCGGTGCTGGAACGTTAAGGGGACCGGTTAGTCAATCTTCGGGTTGGCGAAGCTGAGAACTTAAGCGCCAGTAAACGGCGGTGGTAACTATAACCATCCTAAGGTAGCGAAATTCCTTGTCGGGTAAGTTCCGACCTGCACGAATGGCGTAACGACTTCTCGACTGTCTCAACCATAGGCCCGGTGAAATTGCATTACGAGTAAAGATGCTCGTTTCGCGCAGCAGGACGGAAAGACCCCGGGACCTTTACTATAGCTTGATATTGGTGTTCGGTTCGGCTTGTGTAGGATAGGTGGGAGACTTTGAAGCAGCAACGCCAGTTGTTGTGGAGTCGTCGTTGAAATACCACTCTGGTCGTGCTGGATGTCTAACCTGGGTCCGTGATCCGGATCAGGGACAGTGTCTGGTGGGTAGTTTAACTGGGGCGGTTGCCTCCTAAAGAGTAACGGAGGCGCCCAAAGGTTCCCTCAGCCTGGTTGGCAATCAGGTGTTGAGTGTAAGTGCACAAGGGAGCTTGACTGTGAGACCGACGGGTCGAGCAGGGACGAAAGTCGGGACTAGTGATCCGGCGGTGGCTTGTGGAAGCGCCGTCGCTCAACGGATAAAAGGTACCCCGGGGATAACAGGCTGATCTTCCCCAAGAGTCCATATCGACGGGATGGTTTGGCACCTCGATGTCGGCTCGTCGCATCCTGGGGCTGGAGTAGGTCCCAAGGGTTGGGCTGTTCGCCCATTAAAGCGGTACGCGAGCTGGGTTTAGAACGTCGTGAGACAGTTCGGTCCCTATCCGCTGTGCGCGTAGGAATATTGAGAAGGGCTGTCCCTAGTACGAGAGGACCGGGACGGACGAACCTCTGGTGTGCCAGTTGTTCTGCCAAGGGCATGGCTGGTTGGCTACGTTCGGGAGGGATAACCGCTGAAAGCATCTAAGCGGGAAGCCTGCTTCGAGATGAATATTCCCACCTCCTTGAGAGGGTAAGGCTCCCAGTAGACGACTGGGTTGATAGGCCGGATGTGGAAGCCCTGTAAGGGGTGGAGCTGACCGGTACTAATAGGCCGAGGGCTTGTCCTCAGTTGCTCGCGTCCACTGTGTTGTTCTGAAACAACGACCCCACACCGTTTGGTCACGGGTGTGGTGCGGTCATACAGTTTCATAGTGTTTCGGTGGTCATAGCGTGAGGGAAACGCCCGGTTACATTCCGAACCCGGAAGCTAAGCCTCATAGCGCCGATGGTACTGCAGGGGGGACCCTGTGGGAGAGTAGGACGCCGCCGAACAATCTTTGGTCAGAAAGCCCCTCCGGGTCTCCCGGAGGGGCTTTCTGCATTTCAGATGCCGGTTTCCCCGTCCAGCGTTTCGCGGATGATGTCCGCGTGGCCGGCGTGCCGGGCGGTCTCCTCGATCATGTGCAGCAGGACCCAGCGCAGGTTGCGGCCGGCCATCTTCGGCCAGGCGCACCGGGTCTCCAAGGGCATTCCGGCGACGAGTTCCCGGTTGATCGCGACCTGGGTCTCGTAGAAGGCTCGCCATTGCGCGACGGTGTCGTTGGCGCCGAGGGCGAAGTCCGCGCCCTCCTCCTCGTCCACGGCGGGCCATTCGGCGGGGTGTTCGTGGCCGGCCAGGATGATCTGGAACCAGCGGCGTTCCCAGATGCCGGAGTGCTTGAGCAGGCCGAGCAGGGAGAGCGAGCTCGCGGTGGGCACTCGACGGGCGTCCTCGTCGCTGAGGTCGTCGAGTTTGCGCAGCAAACTGGCGCGCTGCTTGTCGAGGAAGCCGACCAGGGCCTCCCGTTCGGTGTCGGTGCTGAGGTCTGCCGGGCGGGGGCTCATCGGAGGTCCAGCTTGAAGCCGAGGTGGGAGGCGGTGAAGCCGAGGCGTTCGTAGAAGCGGTGGGCGTCGGTGCGGGTGGCGTCCGAGGTGAGCTGGACGAGTTCGGCGCCGAGGGTGCGGGACTGCTCGACGGCCCATTCGATGAGCACGGTGCCCAGGCCGGTGCCGCGGGCGTCGGCGTGGATCCGGACGGCCTCGATCAGGGTGCGGGTGGCGCCGCGGCGGGAGAGGCCGGGGATGACGGTCAGTTGGAGGGTGCCGACGGTGCGGCCGGCCGACTCGGCGACCACCAGGTGCTGGTGCGGGTCGGCGGCGATCCGGGCGTAGGCGTCCTGGTAGGGCGTCAGGTCGTCGGGGGACTCGCGGGTGGCGCCGAGCGGGTCGTCGGCGAGCATGGCCACGATGGCGGGGAGGTCGGTGGCCTCCGCCGGTCGGATTGTCAGGTCGTTCATGATCAGGACGATAAGCCATGACCGTACCCGCACTGTCGGTGCGGGAGGGTACGGTGCGTAGCGCACCGTCACCGACCCGAGGGGGCGCCCTGTGAGTACGCAGAGTGCGCAGAGCACACAGCCGCCGCAGCGTCAGCTTGCCCAGGTGGAGGGCGTGTTGGAGCGGGTCACGTACGCCAACGAGGAGACGGGCTACACGGTGGCCCGGGTCGACACCGGGCGCGGGGCGAACGACCTGCTGACGGTCGTCGGGGCCCTGCTGGGGGCGCAGCCGGGGGAGTCGCTGCGGCTGTTCGGGCGGTGGGGCTCGCACCCGCAGTACGGGCGGCAGTTCATGGTGGAGAACTACACCACCGTCCTGCCGGCCACCGTGCAGGGCATCCAGCGCTATCTGGGCTCGGGCCTGATCAAGGGCATCGGCCCGCGCTTCGCGGAGCGGATCGTGGAGGCCTTCGGGGTGGAGACCCTGGAGGTGATCGAGAACGAGCCGAAGCGGCTGATCGAGGTCCCCGGTCTCGGGCCGAAGCGGACCAAGATGATCGCCGCGGCCTGGGAGGAGCAGAAGTCCATCAAGGAGGTGATGGTCTTCCTGCAGACGGTCGGCGTCTCCACCTCGCTGGCCGTGCGGATCTTCAAGAAGTACGGCGACTCCTCCATCGGCGTGGTGAAGAACGAGCCGTACCGGCTGGCCTCCGACGTGTGGGGCATCGGCTTCCTGACGGCGGACCGGATCGCCCAGGCCGTCGGCATCCCGCACGACAGCCCGGAGCGGGTCAAGGCGGGTCTGCAGTACGCGCTTTCGCAGAGCAGCGACCAGGGGCACTGCTTCCTCCCGGAGGAGCGGCTGATCGCCGACGGGGTGAAGCTGCTGCAGGTCGACGTCGGGTTGGTGATCGACTGCCTGGCCGAGCTGGTGGCGGCCGAGGGCGTGGTGCGGGAGCAGGTGCCGGGGGAGGGCGGGCTGCCGATCACGGCGGTGTACCTGGTGCCGTTCCACCGGGCCGAGGTCTCGCTGTCGAATCAGCTGCTGCGGCTGCTGACCGCGGACGTCGACCGGATGCCCGGTTTCGCGGGGGTGGACTGGGAGGCCGCGCTCGGCTGGCTGGCGACGCGTACGGGGGCCGAACTCGCGCCGGAGCAGCGGGAGTCGGTGAAGCTGGCGCTGACCGAGAAGGTCGCGGTGCTGACCGGTGGTCCGGGCTGCGGCAAGTCGTTCACGGTGAAGTCGATCGTCACGCTGGCGCTGGCGAAGCGGGCCAAGGTGGTGCTGGCGGCGCCGACGGGGCGGGCGGCCAAGCGGCTGGCGGAACTGACGGGGGCTGAGGCGTCCACCGTGCACCGGCTGTTGGAGCTGCGGCCGGGCGGTGAGGCGGCGTACGACCGGGACCGGCCGTTGGACGCGGATCTGGTGGTGGTGGACGAGGCCTCGATGCTGGATCTGATCCTGGCGAACAAGCTGGTGAAGGCGGTCGCGCCGGGGGCCCACCTGCTCTTCGTCGGGGATGTGGACCAGCTGCCCTCGGTCGGTGCGGGCGAGGTGCTGCGGGACATGCTGTCGGCCGGCAGTCCGGTCCCGTCGGTCCGGCTGACCAGGATCTTCCGGCAGGCCCAGCAGTCCGGTGTGGTGACCAACGCGCACCGGATCAACGAGGGCCTGCCGCCGATCACCGACGGCCTGCCGGACTTCTTCCTGTTCGCCGAGGAGGACGCGGAGGCGGCCGCCGGTCTGACGGTGGACGTGGTGGCCCGGCGGATCCCGCAGCGGTTCGGTCTCGACGCCCGCCGTGATGTCCAGGTGCTGGCCCCGATGCACCGGGGCCCGGCCGGTGCGGGCGCGCTGAACACGCTGTTGCAGGCGGCGGTGACGCCGGCCAGGGACGGGCTGCCGGAGCGCCGTTTCGGCGGCCGGACGTTCCGGGTCGGCGACAAGGTCACCCAGATCCGCAACAACTACGAGAAGGGGCGGAACGGGGTCTTCAACGGCACCGTCGGAGTGGTGACCGACCTCAGTGTCGACGAGCAGCGGCTGACCGTCCGGACGGACGAGGACGAGGAGGTGCCGTACGACTTCGACGAGCTGGACGAGCTGGCCCACGCGTACGCCGTGACGATCCACCGTTCGCAGGGCAGCGAGTACCCGGCGGTGGTGATTCCGGTCACCACCTCGGCCTGGACGATGCTGCAGCGGAACCTGCTCTACACCGCTGTGACGAGGGCGAAGAAACTGGTGGTGCTGGTCGGCTCACGGAGAGCGATCGCGCAGGCGGTTCGGGCCGTCAGTGCTGGTCGCAGGCACTCCGCGCTCGATCATCGGCTGGCAACTGGATGATCGTCCAAGGGGCTGCCCTACCGAGGGGTTGTCTTGACGTGAAGAGATTTACGGCGGAACCTGGTCTGTGCCGATCTTGTCCGGTTCATACCGGCTGCGGCGACAGCTTTTGTAGGGCAAGGGCCTTCTCGGCCCACCCCGGGTGCACGGCGGTCCTGCGGATGGGGGATCGTAGAGACAGTCAGGGCACCTTGGAAGAGGATTCATTTCGTCGGTGAGGAAGACGTGAGCGACAACTCGGTAGTACTGCGGTACCAGGACGGCGAGTACGAGTACCCCGTCGTCGAGAGCACTGCGGGCAACGCCGGCTTCGACATCTCGAAGCTGCTCCCGCAGACCGGCCTGGTCACCCTGGACAACGGCTTCGGCAACACCGCCGCCTACAAGTCCGCGATCACTTTCGTGGACGGTGACAACGGCATCCTGCGCTACCGCGGCTACCCGATCGAGCAGCTGGCCGAGAAGGCCAGCTTCATCGAGACCGCGTACCTGCTGATCAACGGCGAGCTCCCGAACGCCGATCAGCTGGCGGTGTTCGGCAACGAGATCACTCAGCACACCCTGCTGCACGAGGACGTCAAGCGCTTCTACCAGGGCTTCCCCCGGGACGCCCACCCGATGGCGATGCTCTCCTCGGTGGTCGGCGCGCTCTCGACGTTCTACCAGGACAGCCACAACCCGTTCGACGCCGGCCAGCGCCACCTGTCGACCGTCCGGCTGCTCGCCAAGCTCCCGACCATCGCCGCGTACGCGTACAAGAAGTCGGTCGGCCAGCCGTTCGTCTACCCGCGCAACGACCTGAGCTACGTCGAGAACTTCCTCCGGATGACCTTCGCGGTCCCCGCCGAGGACTACGAGATCAACCCGGTCATCGTGAACGCGCTGGACAAGCTGCTGATCCTGCACGCGGACCACGAGCAGAACTGCTCGACCTCCACGGTCCGTCTGGTGGGCTCCAGCCACGCCAACCAGTTCGCCTCGATCTCGGCCGGCATCTCGGCGCTCTGGGGCCCGCTGCACGGCGGCGCCAACCAGGCCGTGCTGGAGATGCTGGAGGAGATCCAGAAGTCCGGCGGTGACGTCGACACCTTCATCCGCAAGGTGAAGAACCGCGAGGACGGCGTGAAGCTCATGGGCTTCGGGCACCGCGTCTACAAGGCCTTCGACCCGCGCGCCGCGCAGGTCAAGATCCTCGCGCACGAGGTGCTCGGCCAGCTCGGCAAGTCCGACGAGCTGCTGGAGATCGCGCTCAAGCTGGAGGAGCACGCGCTCAAGGACGACTTCTTCGTCTCGCGCAAGCTCTACCCGAACGTGGACTTCTACACCGGCCTGATCTACCGCGCGATGGGCTTCCCGACCAGCATGTTCACCGTGCTGTTCGCGCTCGGCCGGCTGCCGGGCTGGATCGCCCACTGGCACGAGATGATCAACGACCCGGGCAGCCGCATCGGCCGTCCGCGCCAGATCTACACCGGCGTCGAGATCCGCGACTACGTCGAGCTCGACGCGCGCTGACCCACGCCTGACGCAGCAGGGCCCGGCCACCACTGGTGGCCGGGCCCTGCTGCGTTTTCCTACCGGAAGAAGCGGCGCACGACGCCCGGGGGCGGCCCTGGTTGCCGGGAGCGGCCGCTCAAAGCGCCCCTGGCGGCTGCCGCTCCCCGGCGTCGTGCGCGAGACCGCCGAGAACTCGGCAGTCGTACCGGGGCCCGCCGGAGCCCCGTTCACGGCGGTCATGAACCGTCGTACTACAAAGGTAAGACGTATTCGGGGGCGCAAAGTTACGTTCGGGGGGTGTGAGTTGGCTCTCTCCACGCTCCGTGTCCGGCCGGTGCCTGTCCCATACCACACGATCCCAGCCGGGCGACGTCACCCTCCCCGCAGCCGCCGCAACCCAGCGTGATAGGAATCGTCTCATTCCGGTACGGACCGCCCGCGCATCCTCAGCCGCGGCGGCATGCCAGGGAGGGAGTGCGCAGATGGCCAGGAACGTCGTAGTCACCGGTGGCGGCACCGGCATCGGGTACGAGGTGGCACGCCGCTTCGCCGAGGCGGGCGAGCGCGTGGTGATCGTCGGCCGTCGGCGGGCGGTCCTGGAGAGAGCCGCCGCCGACCTCGGTCCGAACGTCACCCCGCTGGTCTGCGACCTGGCCGATCCCGACGCGGTCGAGGACGCCCTGAACGCGCTGCCCGCCGAGATCGACGTCCTGGTCAACAACGCCGGCAGCCGGGAGACCGTGATCGGGGCCGGGCCGCACGCCGTGCTGGCCCGCTGGCGCGGGGACTTCGAGCGCAACGTGCTGACCGTGGTGCTGCTCACCGAGTCGCTCCGGGACCGGCTCACCCAGGGCAGCGGGCGGGTGGTCACGGTCAGCTCGATCGCGGCCCTGCGCGGAGCGGGCTCGTACGGGGCCGCCAAGGCCTCGCTGCACGCCTGGAACCACTTCCTGGCCGCCCAGCTCGGCGCCTCCGGCATCACCGCCAACATCGTGGCCCCCGGCACCGTCTCGGGCACCGAGTTCTTCGGTCCCCGGCTGGACGAGGCGGAGGTCTCCCGGCGCGCCGCACGTACCCTGCTCGGGCGGATCGGCGAGTCGGGCGAGGTGGCGGCCGCGGTCTACTTCCTGGCCTCCGCCGAGGCCGGCTTCATCACCGGGGAGATCCTGCACTGCAACGGCGGGGAACTTCTCGGCAGATAGGTCCGGAAGGCAGGGGCTCGGGGAACTGCGACGCCGACCTCGAAAAAGGTGATCGTTGCGTAGGTGGTCAGGCACTTTCGCAGTGACCCGAACGCCAGATCTCCTCGCCCGCGCGGCGGAGCCGCAAATCAGCAGAGCCCCGAGCCCCTGGACAGTGCAACCGAGCGCCCTGCCAACAGTCGAGCGCCTGCAGACACTCAGCTTGCGGCAGCAAACCTGCGGAGGCGGAGGCTGTTGGTGACCACGAAGACCGAGGAGAAGGCCATCGTGGCCCCCGCGACCACCGGGTTGAGCAGCCCGGCCGCGGCGAGCGGGATCGCGGCGACGTTGTAGGCGAAGGCCCAGAACAGGTTGCCCTTGATGGTGGCCAGGGTGCGGCGGGAGAGCCGGATCGCGTCGGCGGCCGAGCGCAGGTCGCCGCGGACCAGGGTGAGGTCGCCGGCCTCGATGGCGGCGTCGGTGCCGGTGCCCATGGCGAGGCCGAGGTCGGCCTGGGCGAGGGCGGCGGCGTCGTTGACCCCGTCGCCGACCATGGCGACCGAGCGGCCCTCGGCCTGCAGCCTGCGGATGGTGGCGACCTTGTCCTCGGGCAGCACCTCGGCGATCACGTCGGCGGCGTCGATGCCGACCTCCGCGGCGACCGCCTCGGCGGCGCTCCGGTTGTCGCCGGTGAGCAGGACCGGACGCAGGCCGAGTGCCCGGAGTTCGGCGACGGCGGCGGCCGAGGTGGGCTTGACGGTGTCGGAGACCACCAGGACGGCCCGGGCCTGCCCGTCCCAGCCGACCGAGACGGCGGTCGCCCCGGTGGCTTCGGCGGCGGCCTTGGCGGCGGCCAGCTCCGCAGGCAGGTGCTGGGCCCAGTCGGCGAGCAGCAGTTCGCGTCCGGCGATCACCGCGTGGCCGTCGACCACGCCCTGGACGCCCCGGCCGGGGACGTTCTCGAAGCCCGTGACCGGCGGGAGTTCGCCGAGCCGGTCGGCGGCCGCGGTGGCGATGGCGGCCGCGATCGGGTGCTCGGAGGCGTGCTCCAGGGCGCCGGCCAGCCGGAGCACCTCGGTCTCGGAGACGCCGTCGGCGGTGTGCACGGCGGTCAGGGACATCCGGCCGGTGGTGACGGTGCCGGTCTTGTCGAGCACGATGGTGTCGACCTTGCGGGTGGTCTCCAGGACCTCCGGGCCCTTGATCAGGATGCCGAGCTGGGCGCCGCGTCCGGTGCCGACCATCAGGGCGGTCGGGGTGGCCAGGCCGAGGGCGCAGGGGCAGGCGATGATCAGTACCGCGACGGCGGCGGTGAACGCCTCGGTGGGGCTGTTGCTGACGAGCAGCCAGGTGACCAGGGTGCCGAGCGCGATCAGGATGACCACGGGCACGAAGACCGCGGAGATCCGGTCGGCCAGCCGCTGGGCGGCGGCCTTGCCGTTCTGCGCCTCCTCGACCAGCTTGGCCATCCGGGCCAGCTGGGTGTCGGCGCCGACCCGGGTGGCCTCGACCACCAGGCGGCCGCCGGCGTTGACGGTGGCGCCGGTGACGGTGTCGCCGACGGTCACCTCGACCGGGACGGCCTCGCCGGTGAGCATCGAGGCGTCCACGGCGGAGGTGCCCTCGACCACGGTGCCGTCGGTGGCGATCTTCTCGCCGGGCCGGACCACGAAGCGCAGGCCGACGGTGAGCCGGTCCACCGGCAGCCGTACCTCGCGGCCGTCCTGGAGGACGGCGACGTCCTTGGCGCCGAGGTCGAGCAGGGCGTGCAGGGCGGCGCCGGCGCGGCGCTTGGAGCGGGCCTCCAGCCAGCGGCCGAGCAGGATCAGGGTGGTGACGGCGGCGGCGGTTTCCAGGTACAGGGTTGACGAAGCGTCACCGGCGCCGACCCCGAGGGTGAAGGCGTGCCGCATGCCGGTCATCCCGGCGTGCCCGAAGAACAGGGCCCAGACGGACCAGCCGAAGGCGGCCAGGGTGCCGAGCGAGACCAGGGTGTCCATGGTGGCCGCCCCGTGCCGGAGGTTGGTCCAGGCGGCGCGGTGGAAGGGCCGGCCACCGTAGACCACGACCGGGCCGGTGAGCGCGAAGGCGAGCCACTGCCAGTTGTCGAACTGCAGCGCCGGGATCATCGAGAGCAGCACCACGGGGACCGAGAGCGCGGCGCTGATCAGCAAGCGCTCCCGCAGGGGATCGGGCTGTTCGGCGGGGGTGTCCTCGGCAGCGGGCGTCGGCGGGGCGGGCAGCTCGGCGGTGTAGCCGGTGCGCTCCACGGTGGCGATCAGGTCGGCCACGCTGACCTCGGGCGCGAAGTCGACCTGCGCCTTCTCGGTGGCGTAGTTGACGGTGGCTTCGACGCCGTCCATCCGGTTGAGCTTCTTCTCGATCCGCGCCGCGCAGGAGGCGCAGGTCATCCCGCCGATGGCGAGTTCCACCCGGTCGCGGAGCGCGCCGGGCCCTATGCCTGGGGTGGTGGTGCTCATGGACTCACTGCTCCTTGAGGAAAGCGTACGGGGCCGGGCCCGGCGGGCGGCCCCGTACGGGAGGGTGCTCAGGCTGAGCGGCCGACCAGCTCGTAGCCGGCCTCGTCCACGGCGGCGCGGATCTGCTCGTCGTCCAGCGGGGCCTGCGAGGAGATGGTCACGGTGCCGGCCTTGGCGTCGGCGGCGACGTCGGTCACGCCGGGCAGGCCGGCCACCTCGGCACTGACGGACTTCTCGCAGTGGCCGCAGCTCATACCGCTGACGGAGTAGGTGACGGTGCTCGACATCGGGGCCTCCGGAGGTTCGGTCGCCCCGCGCTGGGGCTGACTGTGACAACACCATACCCCCTGGGGGTATTCCTTGCGCCAGTGGGGTGCCGGCGATCCGCTTGATCGCCAGCAGAGGGTAACCGCATGGGGACGCAGAGTGGGCATCGGGACACGGGAAAGGGTGGTCCCCGGGAATTCCGGGAACCACCCGTCCTGCCGCGCCCGCCCGGTTAGTCGGCCGGTGCGGCCGCCCGGTTCCGGCTGATCAGTGCCCGGAGCCAGATCAGGCCGCCGAGCGAGACCACGATCAGCCCGAGGGTGTCGTACAGGGTGTAGAGGTGGACCTGCTCGCTGGTCGGGTCGGGCATGTAGCCGAGCTCGAAGATGGCCCGCTGGAAGTCGCTCGTGGTGGTCCGGGCCACCAGCCAGACCGCGATGCCGCTGGTGCTGTCCCAGAGCGCGTGCAGCAGGGAGACGCCGAGGTAGGTGAGGATCACCGGGGCGTTGAACCGGAAGCGCCCGTCGCGCCGCTCGCGGAACAGCACCCCGCCCATGATCGCGGTCCACAGGATGTGGCCGACCGGCGCGAGTACGCCGCGCAGGATCTCGGTCTCCACCAGGTCCTTGAGTGCGAGGCCGTGGATGCTCAGCACCGCGTTGAACGCGTAGCCGGCGCTCTCGAAGGCGGCGAAGCCCGCGCCGACGGTGGCGCCGAGCACCAGGCCGTGCCGGAGGCCGGCCACCGGGATCCGGCGGGCGACCATGATCAGGGCGGCCAGCTTGACCGCCTCCTCGATCAGGCCGACGCCGAGGTACATCCAGATCGAGGGGGAGAGCAGGTAGGTCTCCAGCACCGAGGCGCCGAGCACGCCGATGATGCCGCCGATGCCGAAGCAGGCCGCGATCCGCTCGGGGCCGACGTCGGCGGCGTAGCGCTCGTACGCCCAGACCACGAAGGTGCCGGGGACCAGGAAGCTGCCCAGCAGCACGATGGTCGGCACCAGGTTGCTGTTGTCGGTGAAGAAGGTGACGATCACCGTCGCCGCCCAGAGCGCCAGGCCGATCAGGAAGAGCTTGAGCCAGTGGCGTGACTGCTGGACCGGTGGGGCGGCGGCCGGTGCGGACCACTGCGGGCTGGACGGCGGGGTAGGCGGTGGTGTTGGGCTGCCGTATCCGGACATCGGCGGGGACCTTCCCTCGATGAGTGGGCGTCACGTTCCCCGTACGGTATGACAAAAGGGGTAATTCGGACGTGATTGCCTGGGATGACGCGCGGATGCGAAGACCGATTCCTCCGCTATGTTCGGTATGTGTCCCGGTTCACCCGAGCCCAGTCGCCGACGGTCCCCAAGGCCGCGGGGCTCTCGCCCGCCCGGCGGGAGCGGGCCCTGCTCGCCGCCGACCTGCAGGACCTGTCCTGGCGGCGCCGGGCCGCCCCGGCCGTGCTGGCCCTGCTGCTGGTGGTGTTCGCGGACCTGGTGACCGGGCGGGAGAGCTATCTGGCCCCGCTGATGGTGGTGGTCCCCTCGCTGGCGGCGCTCACCCTGCGGCCGCTGGAGCTGCTGATGGTCTGCGCGGTCGGCTTCGGCGCGCTGATCGGTCTCGGCCACTACGACCAGGTGGCCGATCTGAACAACGGTCAGTTCCTGTTCGGCGCGGTGGTCAGCTATGTCGTGCTCTCGGCGTTCAGCGCCTGGGTGGCCCGGATCAGGATGCGCAGAGCCGCGGCCTTCGCCGCCGTCTCCTCGGTGGCGGAGGCCGCCCAGCGCGCCCTGCTCCGACCACCGGGACCGGCGGTCGGACCGCTCCGGCTGGCCGTCCGCTACGCCTCGGCGGCCGACGCGGCCCGGATCGGCGGCGACCTGTACTCGGTGCTGGAGACCCCGCACGGCACCCGGGTGCTGGTCGGCGACGTCCGGGGCAAGGGGCTCGGCGCGGTGCAGACCGCGGCCGTGGTGCTCGGCGCCTTCCGGGAGGCGGCGTACGACGAGAGCGGGCTGCTCGCGGTGGCGGCCCGGGTCGAGGCCAGCGTGGAGCGGCACGTGCCGGACGGGGAGTTCACCACCGCGCTGTTCGCCGAGGTCCGGCGCCCGGGAGCGGTGGAGCTGCTGCACTTCGGGCACGTCCCACCGATCATGGTGGCCTTGGACGGGACGGTGACGGTGCTGGAGGCCAGCGACCCTTGGGTGCCGCTCGGCCTGGGGCGGATGGCGGCCGGCGAGCCGCAGAGCATGGAGACGGCGTTCGGCTCGGAGGACGTGCTGGTGCTCTGCACCGACGGGGTGATCGAGGCCAGGCACCACCGCAGCGGTGAGTTCTACCCGCTGGCTGAGCGGGTCGGCCCGCTGGTCCGGGAGGCCGCCCGCTCGGCGGCCGAGCTGGAGGTGGCGGTCGGGCGGCTGTACGCCGACCTGCTGGAGCACACCGGCGGCGAGCTGGGGGACGACGCGCTGTTGCTGCTGATCAGCCGTACGGACCTCTAACCCGGGGCCGAGTCCGCCAGTGCGCGGAGGATCAGGGCGGTGGAGGTGGCCCCCGGGTCCTGGTGGCCGACGCTGCGCGGGCCGAGGTAGGAGGCCCGGCCCTTGCGGGCCTGGAGCGGGACGGTGTCCAGCGCGCCCTGTTCGGCGGCGGCCGCCGCGTCGGCGTACGAGCCGGTCCGTTCGAAGGCGGCCAGTGCCGGGGCCCAGGCGTCCACGATGGTCTTGTCGCCCGGTGCGGCGCCGCCCAGCTTCTCGATCGCGGCCAGCCCGGCGGCCAGTGCCGCGCCGAAGTCGCCGCCCTCGGTGAGCGTGCCGCCCATCGCCCGGAACGCCTTGCCGTACAGCGGCCCGGAGGCACCGCCGACCTTGGAGATCAGGGTGGAGCCCGCCTTGGTCAGCACCGCTCCGGCCGAGTCCAGGCCCTCGATCGCGGGCAGCACGGCGGTGAAGCCCCGGTGCAGGTTCGAGCCGTGGTCGCCGTCGCCGATCGCCGCGTCCAGCTCGGTCAGCTCCTGCTGCCGGTGGTCGACGGCGGCCGCGACGGCCCGCAGCCAGGTCTGCGCGAGGGTGCTGTCCATGGCGGCGTCCTCTCAGGACCAGCGCAGGGCGGGGGTGGTCACCGGGGCGTCCCAGAGTTCGAGCAGCTCGGGGTCGGCCTTGGTGAGGGTGAGGGAGAAACCGGCCATGTCGAGGCTGGTGACGTAGTTGCCGACCAGGTTGCGGGCGATCCGGATGCCTCGTTCGGCCAGCCGGTCGGCGACCGCGCCGTACACCACGTACAGCTCGATCAGCGGGGTGCCGCCGAGGCCGTTCAGCAGGGCGATCACCTCGTCCCCGGCGGTGAGGTGGTGGTCGGCCAGGATGGTGTCGACCACCTCCGCGGCCAGTTCGGCGGCCGGGCGGAGCGGCTCGCGGCGGCGGCCGGGTTCGCCGTGGATGCCGACGCCGACCTCGATCTCGTCCTCCGGCAGGTCGAAGCCGGGCTTCCCGGCGGCCGGGACGGTGGCGGCGGTGAGCGCGATGGCGAAGGAGCGGGAGGCGGCGTTGACCCGGTCGCCGAGGGCGGCCACCCGGTCGAGATCGGCGCCGCGCTCGGCCAGTGCACCGGCGATCTTCTCGACCAGGACGGTGGCACCGGTGCCCCGGCGGCCGGCCGTCCAGGTGGAGTCCTCCACCGCGACGTCGTCGTTCACCAGGACGGTGCGGACCTCGATGCCCTCCTCGGCGGCCAGTTCGGCGGCGAGTTCGAAGTTCAGCACGTCGCCGGTGTAGTTCTTCACCACGAAGAGCACGCCCGCGCCGCTGTGCACGGCCTGCGCGGCGGCCAGCAGCTGGTCGGGGACGGGGGAGGTGAACACCTCGCCCGGGCAGGCGGTGTCGAGCATGCCGGGGCCGACGAAGCCGGCGTGCAGCGGCTCGTGCCCGGAGCCGCCGCCGGAGACCAGCGCGACCTTCGGGGCGGCCGGGCGGCCGGCCCTGGTGATCACCCGGTTCTCCTGATCGACACTCAGTTCGGGGTGGGCGGCCCTGAATCCGGCCAGCGCGTCGGCCAGCACCGTCTCCGGGGTGTTGATCAGCTTCTTCAAGACCGGCTCTCCTCCCGACGGATCCCCCGGCCGACGTTACGTCAACCGGGGCCGCCCGTCCTGCGGGACGACACGCCAGGGCCGAACTGATGGTGGGTGGGCGGCCGGTGGGGCTGGGTAGGGTCGGGGCATGGGCGCGTACGTGGGCATCGTTCTGGTCTCGCACAGCCCCGGCCTGGCGGCCGGGCTCCGTGAACTCCTCGCCGAACTCGGCTCCGGGGACGTCCCGGTGCTGCTCGCGGCGGGCACCGAGGACGGCTCGCTCGGCACCAGCTACGACCTGATCGTGGCGGCCGTCGCGGCGGCCGACGCCGGGGCCGGGGTGGTGGTGCTGGCGGACCTGGGCAGCTCGGTGCTGACCACGCTGGCCGCGCTGGAGGACCACCCGGCGGAGCACGCCAGGCTGGTGGACGCGCCGTTCGTGGAGGGCGCGGTGGCGGCCGTGGTCACCGCCTCGACCGGGGCCTCGGTGGCCGAGGTGGTGGCGGCGGCCGAGGACGCCCGGGGCTACCGGAAGTTCTGAGCCTCCGTCACTTGGCGTCCGCGTAGCAGTCCACCACGGCGGTGCTGAGCGGGAAGCGCACCGGGGTGTCGCCGAACACCAGCCGCCGGGCCTCCTCGCCCGCTTCGGCGACCGCCTCGACCACTTGGTCGGCCAGGTTGACCGGGGTGTGCACCATCACCTCGTCGTGCTGGAAGAAGACCAGGTGCGGCCGGTCCGGACCGGTGCTCAGCGCCGTCAGCCGGCGGCGCAGCGAGGCCAGCAGGGCGAGCGCCCAGTCCGCCCCGCTGGCCTGGATCACGAAGTTGCGGGTGAACCGGCCGCGGGCCCGGGCGGACCGGCCGCCCGCCTCCCCGGCGGTCTCCGGAGCCTCCGTCAGATCCAGCCAGTCGGCGGACGGCGGCGGGCAGGTCCGGCCCAGCCGGGAGCGGACGATGCCGCCCTCCTCGCCGGTGCGGGCGGCCGCCTCCACGTAGCCCATCGCGGTCGGGTACTTGCGGCGCAGGGTGGCCAGCAGCGGGCCGATGTCCCCGCTGGTCTGGCCGTACATCGCGCCGAGCAGGCCGAGCTTGGCCTTGTCCCGGTCGCCCTGGAAGGCGCTGGCGGCCAGCGCGTCGTACAGGTCGCCCTCGGCCGCCGACCGGGCCAGCCCGGCGTCGCCGGAGAGCGCGGCCAGCACCCGGGGCTCCAGCTGGGCCGCGTCCGCCACCACCAGGGCCCAGCCCGGATCGGCCACCACCGCGCCGCGCAGGATGCGCGGGATCTGCAGCGCCCCGCCGCCCCGGCTGGCCCACCGGCCGGAGACCACCCCGCCGACCACGTACTCGGGGCGGAACCTGCCCCCGCGTGCCCAGGCGTCCTGCCAGGCCCAGCCGTGCGCGGCGTGGATCCGGGACAGCTCCTTGTAACGGATCATCAGCCGGGCCGCCGGGTGGTCGATCTCGCGCAGCTCCCACACCCGGGTGGAGCTCAGCCGGATGCCCTGGTCGGCGAACGCCTTCAGCACCTGGGCGTGCGAGTCGGGGTTGAACGGGCGGGAGCCGAGCGCCTGTTGCAGCTCGACGGACAGCTCGGCGAGCAGCTTGGGCTGAGTGCCGGGGATGTGCGGACGGGGGCCGAGCAGGTCGGTCAGCAGCCGGTCGTGCCGGTCCGTCCGCCAGGGCAGGCCGTCGTACGTGATCTCGGTGGCCAGCAGCGCACCGGCCGACTCGGCGGCCACCAGCAGCCGGAACAGCCCCGGCTGCTCGACCAGGGCGATCCGGCGCAGCTGTTCGGCGTGCACCGCCACCACCGCCGTCAGCTGGTCGGTGCCGGGCGGCAGCTGCAGCCGGTCCGGCGCGAACAGGCTGTCCTGCTCCTCGCCGCCGGCGCCACCGGTCTCCGGCAGGTCGGCCGGCACCGGCAGCCCGCGCAGCCGCGCCCACGCGGCGCCGAGCGAACGGGGCTCGCCCCAGGCCCCCTCGTGGCCGAGCAGCAGCGCCTCCACCAGCCGCAGGTCGTGGCAGCGGGCCACCCGCAGCGGCAGCAGCGGCGCGTACGCGCTGTCGGCCGCCGCCCAGACCCAGCGGGGCCGGCCGGCCGCCTCGCGCTGCGCCATCGCGGCGGCGAGGTCGGCGACCTGCTCGGGCGGCCCGAGCGGGACGCCGTCCTCGCCGAGCGGCTGGAGCCGCCCGCCGGGGCCGTGCGGAGCGGGCACAACGGCGATCCGGGGTGCCACGGGCTCTCCTCAGACATCGGACACAGGTTCGCCCCGACCGTACCGGGAGGTGCCGACACTTCCTGTGAGGCAGGCGGGGCGGACGACAGGGGCTCGGGGAACGGCGACGGTTCGTGGCTGGTGGGGCAAAATGCGAAAGTGCCTGACCACTTACGCACGGATCACCTTTTCCGAGGTTGGCGTCGCAGTTCCCCGAGCCCCTGGTGGTCCACCGTGTGCCCCTGTCTTCCGGAGGGTGTGCCCGAGTGCCTAGGGTCTGACGTATGAGCGACAACCCATTCTTCGTGCCCAGCACCCTGGTGTTCGAACTTCCGCCCTTCGCCGCCATCCGGGAAGAGCACTACCTGCCCGCCTTCGACCGCGGTATGGCCGACCAGCTTGCCGAGATCGCCGCCATCACCGCCGACCCGGAGCCGCCGAGCTTCGACAACACCGTGGTGGCGCTGGAGCGTTCGGGTGCGTTGCTGCGCCGGGTCCGGCTGGTCTTCGACAACCGGAACAGCTCCGACACCACGCCGGGGCTGCAGGCGCTGGACGCCGAGCTGAGCCCCCGGCTGGCCGCGCACCTGGACACCATCCTGCTGGACCCGGCGCTGTTCGCCCGGTTCGAGACGCTGTTCCAGGCGCGTGCCGAGCTCGGACTGGACGCCGAGAGCCTGCGGCTGCTGGAGCGGCACCACACCCGTTTCGTCCGGGCCGGGGTCCGGCTGCCGACCGAGGGGCAGCTGCGGCTGCGGGAGATCAACGGCCGGCTGGCGTCGGCCCAGGCGGCGTTCCGGCAGAACGTGTTCACCGACACCCGGGCCAGGGCCGTGGTGGTGGAGGGTGCCGAGCAGCTGGCCGGTCTGTCGGCCGACGCGGTGGCGGCGGCCGCCGCGAACGGTCGGGCGCTGGGTCAGGACGGCTCGTACGTGCTGAGTCTGAAGAACTTCACCAACCAGTCCGAACTGGCCGCGCTCACCGACCGGGAGCTGCGGGCCAGGCTGCTGGCGGCCTCGGTGGACCGGGCGGTCGAGAGCAACGGGCCGCTGGCGATCGAGCTGGCCGGGCTGCGGGCCGAGCGGGCCGAGCTGCTCGGGTACCCGAGCCACGCCGCGTACGTGGTGGCCGACGAGACGGCCGGGACGGTCGAGGCGGTGGAGGAGCTGTTCGCGCGGCTGATCCCGCCGGCCGTGGCGAACGCCCGGGCGGAGGGCCGGAAGCTGGCGGAGTTCGCCGAACGGGCCGACGGGGTCGGGGACTTCGGCGCGCACGACTGGCTGTACTACTCGGAGCTGGTCCGGCAGACCGAGTACAGCCTGGACGCGGCCGAGCTGCGCCCGTACTTCGAGCTGGAGCGGGTGCTGCACGACGGGGTGTTCTTCGCCGCCGGGCTCGCCTACGGGCTGACCTTCACCGAGCGGGCCGACCTGACGGGGTATCACCCGGATGCCCGGGTCTTCGAGGTGTTCGAGGCGGACGGCTCCTCGCTGGGTCTGTTCCTCGGCGACTTCCACGCCCGGGAGTCGAAGGGCGGCGGCGCGTGGATGAACGAACTCGTCCAGCAGTCCGAGCTGTTGGGGCAGCGGCCGGTGGTGGTGAACAACCTCAACATCGCCCACCCGGCGGACGGTGAGCCCGCCCTGCTGACCTGGGACGAGGTGCGGACGCTGTTCCACGAGTTCGGCCACGCCCTGCACGGGCTGTTCTCGGCGGTGCGCTACCCGCTGTTCTCGGGCACCGAAGTGCCGCGTGACTTCGTTGAGTTCCCGTCCCAGGTGAACGAGATGTGGATGACCAGGCCGGAGGTGCTGGCCAACTACGCCAAGCACCACCTGACCGGCGAGCCGCTGCCCGCCGAGCTGGTCGAGCGGATGGCCGCGGCCGACCGGTTCGGGCAGGGCTTCCGGACCGTGGAGTACCTGGCCGCCGCGCTGCTGGACTGGGCCTGGCACACCGTGCCGGTGGGTGAAGTGATCGAGGACGCCCAGGAGTTCGAGGCGGCCGCACTGGCCAAGGCCGGGCTGGCCGACCCGCTGGTGCCGCCGCGCTACCGGAGCACCTACTTCAGCCACGTGTTCTCCAACGACTACAGCGCCGGGTACTACGCGTACATCTGGTCCGAGGTGCTGGACGCCGACACGGTGCGCTGGTTCGAGACCAACGGCCGCGGTGTCCGGGAGAGCGGCGAGACCTTCCGGGCCGAACTGCTCTCCCGGGGCGGCAGCGTGGACGCGCTGGACTGCTTCCGCGCCGTGGTCGGCCGGGACCCGGAGATCACCCCGCTGCTCACCCGGCGCGGTCTGAACGGCTGACGCCTTTCAGCTGCCGCTGATCCGGACCGTCACGACCGTGCCGGGGCGGACCAGCGGCAGCAGGACCCGGGCCACCCCGGCCCGGTCGCCCCGGGGCTGGTCGACGTCCAGCACCGAGGCCCGGGCGCCGCTGACGGTGACCTTGACGCCGTTGGGGTAGGCGGTGCCGGGCAGGCTGATCTCGGTCCAGCCGCCGCTGCCCCCGGCGGTGCGGCCGCCGGTGACGAAGGTCAGGGTGTAGCTGCCGCCCTGGTAGCTCTCGGTGCCGGGGGTGCCCGCCAGGGCCCGGGCGTACGGGCCGAAGACCGGCTCGTTGCCGGGGGCCGGGCGGCCGTCCGGGCCGAGCGCGCAGTAGCCGCCGCCGCCCTTGCACCAGTACCACATGGCCCAGCCGGAGGCGAAGCCGTTCATCGCGGCGACCTGACGCTTCACCAGCTCGGTGTTGCCCGGGGTGCGGGAGTTCGGCGGGCCCCACTCGCCGACCAGTACCGGCAGGTGGTTGGCCCGCGGGTAGGCGCTGATCGCGGCGAGGTAGTTCTCCACGAAGCCGCCGGACGGGTCCCAGTCCCGGCCCGCCTCGACGGCGGTGTCGTAGAAGTGCGGGGCGTAGCCCAGCCGGTCGGCCCCGGAGCGCGGGTCGCCGAAGCCGGGCAGCTGGGTGGGCACGCCCTGGCCGACCAGCACGGTCGGTTCGACGAACAGCCAGGAGCGGCTGTCGACCTGGCGGACGGCCGTGATCAGGCGGCGGTACATCTCGGCCAGCCGCCCCTGCTCCAGCTCGGCCGAGGCGGCCACCAGTACGGCTGGGTCGGTCGGGTCGCCGGGGATCGGTCCTGACGGCTCGTTGAACAGGTCGTAGCCCAGCAGTGAGCGGTGGTCCCGGAGTTCGCGGGCCAGCCGGGTGTAGAAGTCGGCCTGCCAGCGGCGCAGGTCCGGGTCGTCGTAGAGGTGGGTGAAGGCGGCCTGCACGGCGGGCTGGAAGTACCCGGCGAACCAGTCGTCCGGGTCCTCCTCGAACGGCAGGCCGTCGTCCCGGGTGGCCCAGAGCGGGATGCCCCGGTCGCCGCCGCCGAACTTCGGCCCGTAGACGTCCTGGTGGAAGTCGACCAGGGCCAACAGGCCGTACTTCTCCGCCCAGTTGAGCACCCGGTGCAGCCGGTCCAGCTCGGTCCGGTCCAGCCGGCCCCGGGTCGGCTCCAGCCGGTTCCAGGAGATCGCCACCCGGACCAGGGTGAAGCCGTGTTCGGCGGCGGACCGCAGGTCGGCCTCGGTCGCCTCGGCGTACTTGTCGACATTGAAGCCGCGCAGCTGGAGCACCCGCCCGGCGGAGTCGGTCAGGTGGGTCCGGCCGTCGGCGGTGGTCACCGTGCCGGTCGGGAAGTCGGCCCGCTGGTGGCGGTCGCCCTGAGGGTAGGAAGCCTGGTGCGCGGCGGCCTCGACCGGCATCGCGGCGCCGGACAGCACGGCGGCGGTGGCCAGGGACAGGGCGGCGGCGGTACGGCGAACACGCACGGGGCACCTCGCGGCGGGGCATGGGGGTGGGGTGCGCCGATCCTGCCGCACCGCGATGGCGGGCACAAGAGGTGAGTAGCCCTCATGTTCCGAGCCGTCAGGCGGGTGCCCCTGGCAGTGGTGCCGCCGCCGCGAGCCGGCCCCAGAGCAGATCGGCCAGCGCCTGCACCATCCGGGCCCGGGAGCAGGGCCGCTGGTCCAGCCACCAGTCGCCGGCCGCCAGCACCATCCCGGTGATCGACCGGCCCCAGGTCTCGGCGAGCAGCGGCGCGTCCGGGCCGAGGTCGACCTGCGCCCGGACCGCCCGGGTGATCTCCTCGGCGATCTGCCGCAGCGCGGGCGCCAGCGCCTGGCCCGCCCCGGCCGGGTCGCCGGACTCCGGGTGGGTCAGCAGCCGGTACACCTGCGGGCGGGACTCGATGCCCGCCAGGTAGACGTCCAGCACGTGCTCGACCCGGTCGCGGCGCTCCAGCGGTTCGTTCAGCGCGGCCCGGACGGCGGCCAGCAGGCCGCTGGTGTGACGCTCCGTCAGAGCCCGGATCAGGCCCGTCCGGTCGCCGAAGTGCCGGTACAGGATGGGCTTGGTGATGCCCGCCTCGGCGGCGATCGCGTTCATGCTCGCGCCGGGGCCCTCGCGCTGGATGACCCGGTCGGCCGCGTTCAGCAACTGCTCGCGGCGCGGCTCCACGGCGTTCGACGGTTGCTCGCGGCGGGGCTCTGGGGACACGGTGCGGCTCCTCGCTCGGCCGTTGACACGGATTACCAATCAGTAGCAGACTCGCGGCATGTTACCCGGGGTAACACCCCGATGGCGTGGGCCTTTCGGTCCGCACTCCCGTCCCGGAGGCAACCCGCATGAGCACCTTCTCCCTCGACCCAGGCCCGGACCAGCTCGCCGTCCGGGACTGGCTGCACGGCTTCGCCGCCGACGTGATGCGCCCGGCCGCCGCCGAGTGGGACGAGCGCGAGGAGACCCCCTGGCCGATCATCCAGGAGGCCGCCAAGATCGGCATCTACTCGCTGGACTTCTACGCCCAGCAGTACTTCGACCCCTCCGGCGTCGGCATCCCGATCGCCATGGAGGAGCTGTTCTGGGGCGACGCCGGCCTCGGCCTGGCGATCGTCGGCACCACGCTGGCCGCCGTCGCCGTGCTGGCCAACGGCACCGACGAGCAGATCGGCACCTGGGCCCCGCAGATGTTCGGTACGCCGGACGACGTCAAGGTGGCCGCGTTCTGCTCCTCCGAGCCGGACGCCGGGTCGGACGTCTCGGCGCTGCGCACCCGCGCGGTGTACGACGAGGCCAAGGACGAGTGGGTGCTGAACGGCACCAAGACCTGGGCCACCAACGGCGGGATCGCCGCCGTGCACGTGGTGGTGGCGACCGTCGACCCGGCGCTCGGCTCGCGCGGGCAGGCGTCCTTCGTGGTGCCGCCGGGCACGCCCGGGCTGAGCCAGGGTCAGAAGTTCAAGAAGCACGGCATCCGCGCCTCGCACACCGCCGAGGTGGTGCTGGACGGGGTCCGGATCCCCGGCAGCTGCCTGCTCGGCGGCAAGGAGAAGCTGGACGAGCGGCTGGCCAGGGCCCGGGAGGGCGTCAAGAAGGGCGGCCGGAACGCCGCCATGGCCACCTTCGAGGCGTCCCGTCCCGCCGTCGGGGCGCAGGCGATCGGCATCGCCCGGGCCGCGTACGAGGTGGCGCTGGACTACGCGAAGACCCGGGTGCAGTTCGGCCGCCCGATCATCGACAACCAGGGCGTGGCCTTCCAGTTGGCCGACATGAAGACCCGGATCGACGCGGCCCGGCTGCTGGTCTGGCGGGCCTCCTGGATGGCGGCCAACAACCAGCCGTTCACCTCGGCCGAGGGCTCGATGTCCAAGCTGTACGCGGGCGAGACCGCCAAGTACGTGACGGCGCAGGCGATGCAGATCCTCGGCGGCAACGGCTTCACCCGGGAGTACCCGGTGGAGCGGATGCACCGGGACAGCGCGATCTACACCATCTTCGAGGGCACCAGCGAGATCCAGCGGCTGGTGATCGCGCGGGCCATCTCGGGTCTGCCGATCCGTTAGAACTTCGGTTGGCGGCGTTCCAGGAACGCCGCCAACCCCTCGCGGACGTCCGGCGACTGGCGGGACTTGCGCTCCCACGGGGCCAGCGCCGCCGCCGGGTCGTCCGCGGCCAGCGCGGCCTTGGCGGCGCCGATGGTCTGGGGTGAGCGGGTCGCCAGCAGCTCGGCGAACTCCCGGGCGCGGGCGTCCAGTCGGTCGGCGGGCAGCACCTCGTCCGCCAGGCCGAACAGCTCGGCCCGCCGGGCGCCCACCAACTCGCCGGAGAACAGCAGGTACTTGGCCCGGGCCGGGCCGACCAGCCGGGCCAGCCGGACGGTCGGCACGGCCGGGTAGACCACCCCGAGCTTGGCCGGGGTGATGCCCAGCAGGGCGTCCTCGGCGACGAACCGCAGGTCACAGGCGGCCGCCAACTGGCAGCCACCGCCCACGCAGTGGCCGTGCACCACGGCGATGGTGGGGTGCGGGAAGGCGGCCAGCGCCTCCTCGGCCGCGACGTTCTCGGCGTGGTAGGTGTCGGCCAGGTCCGGGTCGGCGTAGACCCGGGTCAGCTCGCTGATGTCCGCCCCGGCGCTGAAGGTGCCGTTCGCACCGGTCAGCAGCAGCACCCTGACCCCGGGCGCGGTGGCCAGCCGGTCCAGTACGCCGGGCAGCGCCCGCCACATCGCCCCGGTGACGGCGTTCCGGCGCTCCGGGCGGTCCAGCACCAGGGTGGCGACGGCGCCGTCGACCGAGGCCCGCAGGCCGGCCGTACCGGTGTCGAACTGCTGGGGCACGGCCGCCTCCGGGATCGTCAGGGGTGTCGGTTCACCCTTCCACAGTGGGCTGGTCCGGGACCACGGCGGTGAGTGTGATCTCCACCAACTGGCCGGTGTAGCCGAGGGTGGTGACGCCGAGCAGGGTCGAGCTGTGCGGTCCGGCGCTCAGCGCCGAGGCCTTGACGAGCTCCCAGACCTCGGAGAGCGGCTCGGGCCGGTCGGCCACCACGTAGACGGTGCTGGCCACCACCTTCTCCAGGCCGCTGCCGACCGAGGCCAGCGCGGTCTCGAGGTTGGCGAGCACCTGCCGGGTCTGGGCCTCGTAGTCACCCGGGCCTACCAGCTTGCCGTCGGCGTCCAGCGGCACCCCGCCGGCCAGGAAGGCGAGGCGCTCACCGGCCTCGACCAGGACGGCGTGCGCGTAGCCCGGTGGCGGGAACAGGGCGGGGACGGTGCGGTGCTCGGCCATGGCGCTCCGTAGGTAGTCGGGCGGCCATCCTCAACCGGCCTGGCCCTGCTGTCACTTGGTTTTCTGCCACTCGTGGGCCAGCATCGACCAGACCTCGTAGTCCTGCCGGGCGCCCTGGAACTCGCACCACTCGCGCAGCGTCCCGTCGTGGTGCATCCCGAGCTTCCGGGCCACCGCCCGGCTGCGGGTGTTGACCGTACTGTTCCACCACTCGGCCCGGTGCAGGCCGCGCACCGTGAAGGCGTGGTCGAGCAGTCGCCGGACGGCGGCCGTGATCAGGCCCCGGCCCTGGGCGGCCGGTTCGCACCAGGCGCCGATCTCGCACTTGCCGCCCTTGGCGTCGAAGGACACGAACATCACGCCGCCGACCAGCGTCCCGTCCAGCCAGATGCCGAACAGCTCCCCGCTGTCGGTGGCCTGCCGGTCGGCGTAGCGCTGCAGGGTGGCCCGGGCGGAGTCCAGGTCCGTGCTGAAGGTGGCCCACGGGATCCACGGGTCGACGTTGGTCCTGGCCCGGTCCATGTGGGCCAGGAACTCGGCGGCCTGCCACGGCTGGAGGGGGCGCAGCTCGGCGTCGTCGGTGAGCGGTACGGCGTACAAGGGGCCCTCCCCGGGCGGATGGTCGAACGTACATAACAAACGTTTGGTAGGTACCCTAGCGCCATGACGCCAGCTCGTGGAGACCATGACGCCCGCCGTTCCGAGGTCTCCGCGGCGGTCTGGCGGGTGCTGGCCGACCGCGGCTTCGGCGGTCTGACGCTCCGTGCGGTGGCGGCCGAACTGAACGCCAGCACCGGGCTGCTCACCCACTACTTCCCGAACAAGCGGGCCCTGCTGGCGTACGCGCTGGACCTGCTCGACCGGCACACGGTGGACCGGCCGCGCCCGGCGGCCGAGCGGACCTCGCCGGCCGACGGCGGGCGGGCGCTGCTGCGGGCGACCCTGCTGGACATCCTGCCGCTGACGCCGGAGGGGGTGGCCGGCAACCGGATCTGGGTCGGCTCCTGGGACGCGGCGCTGACCGACCCCGAACTGGCGGCCGACCACGCCGCCCGCTACCGCCGGGCCAGGGAGCGGCTGACCGAGCTGGTCGCCCAGGCCAGGGAGCAGGGCGACCTGACGGGGGAGGCGAGCGTGGCGGAGGTGGCGGCGGGGGCCCAGAGCTTCGTGCTGGGGTTGGTGGTGCAGGCACTGTTCGCCCCGGCCGAGTTCCCGCCGGAGCGGCAGGTCGAGCTGCTGGACCGGTACCTGGACGGGCTCTGAGGCTCCGGGGAGGCGGCCGGGGCGGGGGAGCGGCGGCGCCCGCGAGGGAGGGGTGGTGCTGGTGCCCCCAGCAGGATTCGAACCTGCGACCTACCGCTTAGAAGGCGGGTGCTCTATCCGCTGAGCTATGGGGGCGTGACGACATCCGCCCGGGTGGGCTTCGGCCGGCCTGCGGGGTCCGGGACAGGATAAGGGTGCCCAGATACTCAGCCGGGTCTTCAAGCACCGTGCGTGGTGTGTCGGCACCGGTTGAGCGGTCCGATAATCGCAGGTGGCGGCCGGGCATGCAGCGCCCTGACCGCTTCTGACGCCGGACGTTGTGCAGTCGTTACGGGGCTGTCGCCCCACCTGTTATGGATTCGGTGCGGAGAATGGGCCGGCCGGAGGGCCGGGTGGGGGAAGGTTTTGGCTTCCTTCGGTCGGATGACGTGCGCGGATGCGCCCACCGGCCACCCCTTCGGGGAGCGGCGCCCGGCGGCGGGCCCGTCCGCCAGTTGTCATGGCCTCGATAAACTGACGTCGAGTCAGCCGGAAATCGGAGCCGATTCACTCCGGAGAGTGAGGCCGGTTATCCACATGTGCGAGTTTTCCCCAGGATTTCGAAACGACCAGGATCGTTTTTCCCGGACCGGCATCCTCTCCTCGGCGGGTGATTTCACCCGGTGATTCCCGATGGACGGAGAGTGTCCCGATGAACGAGACCATGGTGACCATGATCGGCAATGTCGCCACAGTGGTGAGCTACTCGCAAACGGCCGCCGGAGTCCCGGTGGCGAACTTCCGGATGGCCGCCACCGAGCGCCGCTACGACCGCGAGAAGGGCGACTGGGTGGACGGCGAGACGAGTTGGGTGACCGTCACCGCCTGGCGCTGGCTGGCGGCCAACGTGGTGAGCTCGCTCAGCAAGGGCGACCCGGTGGTGGTCAGCGGGCGGCTGCGGGTCCGGGAGTGGGGCGAGGAGGAGAAGCGGCGCTGCGTGGTGGAGATCGACGCCCGGGTGGTCGGCCACGACCTCGGCCGCGGGACGACCGCGTTCCGCTGGGCGGTGCAGGCCAAACCCGAACTGGTGTTGGGTCGTTCGGGTCGGGAGGAGTCCGCGGCCCTGCCCGCCGGCTCGCCCGCCGGGCTCGCCGGTGCGCTGCCCGGTCCGGCGTCGGCGGGTCAGGCGGTGCCGGGGTGGATCGTCGCCGCGGTCGAGTCCCGGCAGGCGGCGGTCGCGGCGCCGGCGGTCCGGGCGGCCGGCGCGGGGGAGGTGGCGGAGGAGGCGGCTGGGGTCGAAGTGCCCGCTGGTGTGCGGGAGGTGAAACCGGAAGGTGGTGAAATTGCAAGCAGTGATCGAGTAGCGATCGGCTGAGACCGAAGCTGCTCACCGTTCGACACTTCGGGTCCGTCGGAGTGCCCGGGTGGAAAGGCTCCTGATTGGGAGTGAGAAACTGGCGGGTCGTCAGTACACCGTTGCGATCAGCTGCTTGATAACAATATAGATACGGAACCGTCCGCGTTTGGCACGGAGGTTTGCCAGCGGCCTCCGGTCAATAGGATGCGTCTGGTTCACACAAGTGCGGCGGTGTCACAGGGTGCGTCGCTTTGCAAGGCGGGCTGCCATCGGCAAGGCCCAGCCCGGAGGGGTCACTAGATGTTCAAGCAGGGGCGGGCTCTCTCCCGCATAGCCGGTGTCATGCTCGCGTCGAGCATGCTGCTCGGCAGCGGGATGATGCTGGCGGGTTCGGCCAGTGCCGTGTCGCAGGAGTCGACGGGCACCAAGGCGAAGCTGAAGGACGGTCTCCGGCACAGCGGGACCGTCAGGTACGAGCTGAACGGGCATCAGAAGGAGGTGCAGGGCGGCATCCTCCAGCTGGAGACCGAGGACAAGAAGATCCTCGACACCTACTGCATCGACCTGCTCAGCCCGACCAAGCCGAGCGCGGACTACACCGAGACCGGCTGGGCCTCGAGCTCGCTGGCCGGCAAGCCCGAGCAGGCCGGGAAGATCCTCTGGATCCTCCGCAACTCCTACCCGCAGCTGAACCTCGCGCAGCTGCGCGAGAGCAGCAAGATCAAGGACCTCTCGGAGGACGACGCCGCAGTCGGCACCCAGGCCGCGATCTGGTACTTCTCGGACGGCGTCAACGCCGTCCCGGACGACGCCGAGGCCAAGCAGCTGACCGAGTACCTGCGCCAGAAGGCGGTCAAGCTCGAGGAGCCGAAGCCGACCCTCACCCTCAACCCGAGCGCGGTCTCCGGCAAGAGCGGCGACCTGCTCGGCCCGATCACCGTCACCACCAACGGCGCCTCCGTCGCGCTGGCGCTGGACGAGGCGGGCACCAAGGCCGGCCTGAGCATCACCGACAAGGCGGGCAAGGCGGTCAAGACCGCCAAGACCGGCGACGAGATCTACGCCAAGGCCCCGGCCGGGGCCAACCCGGGCACCGCCACCATCAAGGCCACCACCTCCGCCGAGGTCTCGGTCGGCCGCGCCTTCACCGGCGTCAACGCCCAGAACGAGCACAGCCAGACGCTGATCCTGGCCGGCTCCGAGCCCGTCCCGGCAGCCGCCACGGTGGCCCTCAACTGGGCGCCCGCCGGCCCGATCCCGGCCGTCACCGCCAAGGTCGACTGTGTGGAGGGCGCCGTGGTGGTCACCGCCACCAACAAGGGCGACCAGGACTTCACCTTCACCCTGTCCGGCCAGACCGTGACCGTCCCGCCGGGCGGCACCAAGAGCGTCCCGGTCAAGGTCGCCGAGGACACCGCGTACGACATCGTGGTCAGCGGCCCGAACGGCTTCAAGGCGGAGTTCAAGGGCGTACTGAACTGCAAGACCGACACCGCGGCCTCGCCCACCCCGAAGGCCCCGTCGGCCAGCCCGTCCGGCCCGGTGCTGGCCAACACCGGTGGCGGCGGCCAGACCCCGCTGGTCGCCGGTATCGCCGGCGCCCTGGTGATCGCCGGTGCCGCCGCGGTCTTCACCCTGCGCCGCCGCGGCCGCCACAGCCGCGCCTGACCGGCTGAGCCGGTCCCACCGAACGGTGGGGCCACAGCCCGGAGCACATCCGGCCCCGGTCCCTCCGCAGTCGAGGGGGCGGGGCCGGTGCCGTCCCCGGACAGGGCGTTAGGGGGCGTCCGCCGCGTGCGGCACAATGGAAGGCTGCAACCCGAATACTCACCGACGACGCCGGAGCGATCTCACGTGGCGGAATACATCTACACCATGCGCAAGGTGCGCAAGGCCATCGGCGACAAGGTCATCCTTGACGACGTGACGCTGAGCTTCCTCCCTGGGGCGAAGATCGGTGTCGTCGGCCCCAACGGTGCTGGTAAGTCCACGGTGCTGAAGATGATGGCCGGCCTGCAGCAGCCCTCGAACGGCGATGCCTTCCTCTCCCCCGGCTACACCGTCGGCATGCTCCTGCAGGAGCCCCCGCTCGACGAGTCCAAGACCGTCCTGGAGAACGTCGAGGACGGCGTCAAGGAGATCAAGGGGAAGCTCAACCGCTTCAACGAGATCGCCGAGCTGATGGCGACGGACTACTCCGACGCGCTGCTCGACGAGATGGGCAAGCTGCAGGAGGACCTGGACCACGCCGAGGCGTGGGACCTGGACGCCCAGCTGGAGCAGGCCATGGACGCGCTGGGCTGCCCGCCCGGCGACTGGCCGGTCACCAAGCTCTCCGGTGGTGAGCGCCGCCGCGTCGCGCTCTGCAAGCTGCTGCTCGAGGCGCCCGACCTGCTGCTGCTCGACGAGCCCACCAACCACCTCGACGCCGAGTCGGTGAACTGGCTGGAGCAGCACCTGGAGAAGTACAAGGGCACCGTGGTCGCGGTCACCCACGACCGGTACTTCCTGGACAACGTCGCCCAGTGGATCCTGGAGCTCGACCGCGGTCGCGCCTACCCCTACGAGGGCAACTACTCCACCTACCTGGAGACGAAGCAGACCCGTCTCAAGGTCGAGGGCCAGAAGGACGCCAAGCGCGCCAAGCGGCTCAAGGAGGAGCTGGAGTGGGTCCGCTCCAACGCCAAGGGCCGTCAGGTCAAGTCCAAGGCCCGCCTCGCCCGCTACGAGGAGATGGCGGCCGAGGCCGACAAGATGCGGAAGCTGGACTTCGAGGAGATCCAGATCCCGCCGGGCCCGCGCCTGGGCGCCATCGTGATCGAGACCAACAACCTCTCGAAGTCCTTCGGCGAGAAGCTGCTGATCGACGACCTGAGCTTCACCCTGCCGCGCAACGGCATCGTCGGCGTGATCGGCCCGAACGGCGCCGGCAAGACCACGCTGTTCAAGATGCTGCTCGACATGGAGACGCCGGACTCCGGCAGCGTCAAGGTCGGCGAGACGGTCAAGATCAGCTACGTCGACCAGTCGCGCGCCAACATCGACCCGAAGAAGACGCTCTGGGAGGTCGTCTCCGACGGCCTGGACTGGATCAACGTCGGCAACGTCGAGATGCCGTCCCGCGCCTACGTCTCGGCGTTCGGCTTCAAGGGTCCGGACCAGCAGAAGCCGGCCGGGGTGCTCTCCGGTGGTGAGCGCAACCGCCTCAACCTGGCGCTGACCCTCAAGCAGGGCGGCAACCTGCTGCTCCTCGACGAGCCCACCAACGACCTCGACGTCGAGACCCTGTCCTCGCTCGAGAACGCGCTGCTGGAGTTCCCCGGCTGCGCCGTGGTGATCTCCCACGACCGGTGGTTCCTGGACCGGGTGACCACCCACATCCTCGCGTACGAGGGTGACAGCAAGTGGTTCTGGTTCGAGGGCAACTTCGAGTCGTACGAGAAGAACAAGATCGAGCGGCTCGGCGCCGACGCCGCCCGCCCGCACCGGGCCACCTACCGGAAGCTGACCCGGGGCTGACACGCCGGTGCAACACCGGCCCGGCAGGCTGCCCCTGGGGTGGCCTGCCGGGCCGCCGCCCGTGAGCTACCGGCGGGTACCCGGTCCTGACGGGCAATCGGATTCTTGAGGAGATCGACCGTGGCACGCCACATCTACGCCTGCCCCCTGCGGTGGTCCGACATGGACGCCTTCGGACACGTGAACAACGTGGTCTTCCTGCGCTACCTGGAGGAGGCCCGGATCGACTTCATGTTCACCCAGGCCGCCGCCGCCGGCGCCGGGGAGTTCGCGGGCGGCTCGGTGGTGGCCCGGCACGAGATCGACTACAAGCGCCCGCTGGTGCACCGGCCGGAGCCGGTGACCATCGAGACCTGGGTGACGAAGATCGGCGGCGCCTCGCTGACCGTCTCCTACGAGATCAAGGACACCGCCGAGGACGGCACCGAGACGGTCTACGTCCGGGCCTCCACCGTGGTGGTCCCGTACGACCTGGCGGCCGGCCGGCCGCGCCGGATCAGCCCGGTGGAGCGGGAGTTCCTCGGCCGGTTCGTGGACGGGGCCGAGCAGGTCCAGGCCGCCGCGGCCGCCTGAGCCCTGTCCCCGTCCTTGTCCCGTCTTCGTACCCGAGTGAGCTGATCCGTTGACCGCCCCCAGCCTTCCGCTCGCCGACACCACGGAGGCCGCCGACCTGGCGGCGTTCCTGGAGCGGCTGCTGCGCTTCGACCGGGCCGCCGCCGTCCGTCTGCAGGCCGTCCGGGCCGAGCACGGGCCGGTGCTGGCGGTGTTCGGGCGGCTGCCGCTCGGCAGCTCCGGGGTGCTGGCCGTGCGCAGCGCCCGGCTCGGGGACGGTGCGGCGGAGGCCGATCTGACCGTCTCGGCCGGTCAGTTGCTGGAGAGCATCGACGAGCCGGCCGCCACGCTCGGCCTGCCGGCCCCGGTCACCGGCCCCGCCTGGGCCGGCCTCCTGCCGCCGCGCTCGCGCTGGGAGCGCACCGGCGCCACCACCGCGCCCGCGGTGATGCCGGAACTGATGTCCGCCGTACGGGAGTTCAAGCAGCGCACCGTCGAGATCCCGGAGCACCACCGCACCCGCTCGGCGCTGGACGCGCTGGCCGACGAGATCTGGGCCCGCCCGCTCGGCGCCATGCCCGAGCTCCCGCTCCGGGCCGCGCATGCCGCCTATGTGGTCGGTTTCCTGACCCCGGACGCCACCCTGACCGCGCACCGCTCCGGCACCTGGCTGCGGCTGAGCGCCCCGGCCGGCTCGGTCGCGCTGCGCACCACCGTCCCGGGCGGCGGCCTCGGGCTCAGTCCGCTGCGCTGAAGCCGCCCGGCCCGGCCGCGCTCAACCCGCGGTGTTGACCATCGAGGCGGCGGCGTAGGTGAGGTAGTCCCAGAGCTGGCGCTCGGCGTCGGTCGGGAGCTCGAGGGCGTCCACGGCCGTGCGCATGTGGCGCAGCCAGGCGTCGTGGGCGGCCTGGTCGACCTTGAACGGGACGTGGCGCATCCGCAGCCGGGGGTGGCCGCGCTCGTCGCTGTACGTGCGGGGCCCGCCCCAGTACTGCATCAGGAACAGGGTCAGCCGCTCCTCGGCCGGGCCGAGGTCCTCCTCCGGGTACATCGGGCGCAGCAGTTCGTCCCCGGCGACACCCTGGTAGAAGACGTGCACCAGCCGCCGGAAGGTCGGCTCGCCGCCGATTTGTTCGAAGAACGTCGCCTCGTCAGTCACTTGACCATGGTCGCAGACCGGTCCGGCGGTCGTACACCAGGACCTGGGGACGAGGACCAAGGGCCCGGTCGGTGGGGGCCGGAGCCCCCACCGACGGTCCGTCAGGCGCGGTGCAGGGTGATCGTGGTCCAGGCGCCGATGTGCACCCGGTCGCCGTCGTTCAGCGGGATCGCGGTGTGCGGGGGAACCGCCTCCGGGCCGCCGTTCACCGTGGTGCCGTTGGTGGAGTCCTGGTCGACCAGCACCCAGCTGCCGTCGGCCTGCTCGGCCAGCAGCGCGTGCTGGTGCGAGGCGCCCGGGTCCTCCGGCGGGACGGAGAGGTCGATCTCCGGCACGGTGCCCCGGTGCTGGCTGCGGCGGCCGATCCGGAGCTGGCCACGGCCGGTGAGCGGGATCCGGCGCTCGGGGCAGTACGGCGGGAAGAACAGTCCGGCTGCCTCCGGGCCGCTGCGGGCCATCATGTCGGTGAAGTACTCGCGGTCGGCCGTGACCACCGCGATCCAGGTCGACCTGGCCGGGGGAGCCCCCGGCGGCTGCAGGTGGAAGGAAGTGCCGAACTCGTCACCCGGGGCGCTGCCCGGCTGCGCGTAGGTCGGGCCCGAGTCGAAGCTCTCCAGGCCCTCCGAGCCCTGGAAGGCCGGGTTGGCCGGGTTCGTCCGGAACTGCCCGGCCTGCGGCTCGAACTGCCCGTGGCCGGTCGGAGCAGCCGGAGCACCGAGCGGCGGGAACGGCGAGGGCTCCGGGGTCGGCGCGGGCGGCGGTACCGGCGGCTGGTAGGGGCTGGGCATCGGCGGGGGCGGCGGCACCGGCGGCTGGTACGGGGCGGGCGTGGGCACCGGCGCGGGGGCAGGCGGCGGGAAGCCGTACCCGGAGGTCGGCCGCTGCTGTTGCTGCTGGCTCGCGGGCGAGGAGAGCTCGTAGTCGAAGCCGCACTCCTCGCAGTACCGGCCGGTCTGCGGGGTCCGGCAGATTGGGCAGGTGAGCAGGCCGGCCGTGAGGTCGGACTGGGTGAACTGACCGGCCCCGGCCTGCGGGTACGGCGCGGGCTGAGCGGGGTGACCGGGCTGGGTGTACTGCGGTGCCGCCCCCTGCTCCGGCTGCCCGTGCTGACCGGGCTGCCCCGGCTGGGTGTACTGCGGCGCCGGCGGAGTGTGCGGCTGGCCGGTCGGTACGCCCTGCGGCTGGGTGTGCCCGCTGACGAACGGCGACGAGCCCGGCACGGCCAGCCCCGGCGGCGGAGTCATCGGGAAGCCGCAGAAGTCGCACCAGTCCTCGGCCTGCGACTCGTGGCCCCTAGGGCAGATCGGCATCAGGTCCCCCACATCTCCAGCGTTCCGGTTCGGCCCCCCGAGCCGGTCACTTCTTCACCCGGACGGTCTTGGTCGACCGGGTGTCCAGCGTCATCGAGTCGGCCTCGCTCACGTTCTTACGGAACCGAACGGTACCCTCCTTCGGATCCACCACGTCGACCACCTTCTGCAGCAGCTTGAAGGTGCTCTCGTTGCCGGTCCGGTGGGCGATCCGAACGGCCGCGCCGAGCTTGGCCGTTGCCAGGTCGACATCCCCCGCGCGGTGCGCCTCGAGACCCTCCTGGATCGAGGAGGCCAGCTCGGCCTGGCCGGTGAAGTGGGCGACCTGCGGGCTGATCCGGGTCGAGGAGGCCAGGTCGTCCGTCCAGACCGCGCGGACCAGGCCCTGGGAGAGCACCTCGGTCGTCCCGTCGGGCTGCGGCAGCAGCAGACTGATCCGGGCGGCCAGCATCTCGTTGCCGACCTCGGCGGCGGGCACCTCGACGCAGACGTGGTAGTCGCGGCTCTCGTCACCCCAGGAACCGGTCGGGTAGTCCCCGGCCCGGGGCCCGGCGTCGGCCCGACGATCCGTCAGGTCCTCCAGGTTCGGGGTGACCTGCTTGACGAACTTGACCACCGCGTTGGCCGGCGTCCAGACCCGCAGCGCCACGTCGGCGACCTGCTTGCCCATCGCCTGCACCATCATCTGCTGGAAGTCCTCGGCCAGTCCGGACGGTTCGGCGACGATGTCCACGGTGCCCAGCAGGGCCGAGGCGATCTTGCGCAGCTCGGTCACCTCCCAGTCGGTGCCGACGCCCCGGCAGTCCACCGTGAAGAAGCCCGCGGCCTGGCCGAGCACCCGCTCCAGGTCGGCGGCCTTCTCGTGCTCGTTGCGGCCGTCGGTGAGCAGGATGCCGTGCCGGATCGCTATGTCGGCCCGGCTCTCGAAGAGCTGCTTGGCCTTGGTCAGCCAGGTGCCGATCGCGGTGCCGCCGTTGGCGGTCAGCTTGCGCAGCGCCTCCTTGGCCTGCGCGCGGGTGGCCTGGTCGGCGATCGCCAGCTTCCCGCCGCCCGGGTAGACGTCCTTGGCCTCGTGGGTGCCGGCCACCACGGCGAAGGCGACGCCGTCGCGGATGGTGTCGACGGCGACGGCGGTGGCCTCCCGCGCGTTGCGCAGCTTGGCCGCGGGGTAGTCCATCGACCCCGAGCAGTCGACCATGATCACTACGGCGGCGGCCGCACCGGCGTCCCGGGCCAGCGGCTGCCCGCCCGAGGTGCCGCCGCCGGTCGCGGTGACGGTGACGATCGCGTTCACCTCGCGGGCGCCTTCGGCCAGGTACTCGTTCTGGAAGATGTCGACGCTGAAACTCGGGTGGGACCGGGACAGAACGGCCATCGCTGCTCCTGACGGGCAATCAGTGGTTCGGCGGGCGGGTGGACAAGTCTGCTGAGCGGCCGTCAGCTTCCGCTGCCGGGCCGGTGGAGCTGGAGGGTCGGCGAGGAGTGCAACGGCGCGGCCCCGGCGCTGGCGGACTGCAGCGGGACGGTCCGCAGGGTGGTCTCGGCCGGCGGGCTGATCGGCAGCACCGCCACCGTGATGTTGTCGTGGCCGCCCGCCGTCACCGCGAAGTCGACCAGTTCGCGCGCGGCGGCCAGCGGTTCGGTCCTGGCGTCGGGGCGGACGCGTTCGGCCAGGTCGGCGGCGGCCTCGGCGTAGTTCCACAGGCCGTCGGTGCAGACCAGCAGCACGCCGGGCACGTGCGGGGTGAAGCTCACGGTGTGCGGCTCGATCTCCTCGGCGTCCGCGCCCAGCCAGCCGGTGATCGCGTGCGCGCGGGGGTCGGCGTACGCCTCGGCCTCGTTCATCAGGCCGATCGCCACCACCCGGGCCGCCCAGGAGTCGTCCTCGGTCAGCCGGTACGCCACGGCGGACTCCCGGTCGTCCGGGATCCAGTACGCCCTGGTGTCGCCGACCCAGCCGATGGTGACCAGACCGGCGGCGGAGATCGCGCTGACGTAGGTGCAGGCGGGGGCGTTCTGGCTGCCGCTCGGCGTCCGGGTGCCGTCCTTGGCCAGCTCGGCCACCGCGCGGGCCGCCTCGCCGATCGCCTCCCGCATCGCCTGGTCGGGGCGCCGCCCGCGCTGCAGCGCGGTCAGCAGGTGGGCGGAGGCCGCCTCGACCGCGGTGGCCGACGCCTCGTCAGGACGGGCCGAGGAGGAGACCCCGTCGCAGACCACCGCGAGCACGGCCGGTTCGCCGCCGGGCAGGTGGGTGGCGGCCACCGTGAAGGCGTCCTCGTTGCGGTGGTGCCGCAGGCCGCGGTCGGTGACCCCGGCGACGCCGTCCGCGGTCAGCTCCTGGTGATCGCGCGGGCGGGGCTGCGCGCCACCGCAGCTCTCGCAGTACCCGTCCGCCGCCAGCTCGGCCGAGCCGCAGTGCACGCAGCCCGGCGCCGGGGCGGTGGCGGTGGCGGTCTCGGGCGTGGCGGCGGCCGACGGCACGTCACCGGTCACGTTCAGGCCGCAGGCCCCGCAGTAGTCGTCCTCGGGGTCCAGCGGCTCGGCACAGCTCGGGCACCTGGTCTGCTGCTGCGGCATCGGTTCACACCCACGTCCGGGGGCGGGCACGGTTCGCCCGCTCCACCATCTCGATCCTGATCTCGGCCCGGTCGGTCAACCGTGCCAGTACTCGATAGGAGTGTTCCAGGGCGAAGCGCAGTTCCCGTTCAGCGGCCCGATGTCCCAGGACGTCGAGCGTGCCGCTCACACCTTCGGCCGAGCTGCCCGCCGCGCCGCCCGCCGAGCCGGCCAGCACCCAGCCCAGCGAGGCGTTCAGGATCTCGACCGAGAGCTCCTCGGTCCGCCGGGCGTCCAGCGACAGGGCCGTCAGCTGCGCCGAGCAGCGGGCCAGTTCGGGCCCGAGCGGCTCCTCCGGGGCCCGCCCGCGCAGCCGGGCGCGCAGGGTGGCGATCCGGGCGGCGGTGTAGTGCGCGGACGCCTCGGGCACCGTCTCCAGGGCGGTCACCGCACCGGGCCGGTCACCGGCCGCCAGCAGCACCCTGGCCAGGCCGAAGGCGGCGCTGACGTACGCCCGGTCGGTGCTGCCGACCAGGCGGTAGAACTCGGCGGCGTCCTGGGTGTTGCCGAGCAGCTCGGCGCAGACGGCCAGCGCCAGCTTGGGGGCGGCCTCGCCGGGGAAGGCGTCGTAGACCGCGTCGAAGGCGGCGGCGGCCTGTTCGGCCCGGCCGGCCGAGAGCTCGGCCAGCCCGCGGTACCAGACCACCCGCCAGTCGTCGCCGCGGTCCTCTTCGAGGGCGAGCAGCTGCACCTCGGCATCCTCCCGGGCGCCGAGCTCCAGATGGGCCCGGAGCGCCCGCAGCCGCAGCTCGACCGAGCCGGCCGGGGCGGTGGCCAGCGCGGCCAGGGCCTCGGCGGGGGCGCTGGCCACCAGGGTGGCCAGGAAGCCGGCCCCGGGGTCGGCGGGGTCGACGCGGGGGACCGGCAGGGCCAGCGCGGCGGCGCTCGGGTCGAGCGGATCGGGCGTCAGCTCGGTGTCCACCACCCGCAGTTCGGGGCCGAACAGGGTGGAGAGCGCCGGGCGCGGCCGCCCGTCCTGGAGTGCGAGCAGCTCCCGGAGCACACCGGTGAGCTGGTCGGCCATCTCCTCGGCGGAGCCGAACCGGCGCGCCGGGTCCGGGTCGGTGGCCCGGACCAGCAGGCGGTAGTACGACTCGTACCGGGCGAACAGCGGCACCCGCTCGGGGCCGGGCAGCTCGAACTTGAAGGTGGTGTTGTAGCCCTGGAAGTCGAAGGTCAGCACGGCCAGCGTGCGGGCCACCGTGTAGAGGTCGGAGGCGACCGACGGGCCGTCGGTGGCGATCTCCGGGGCCTGGTAGCCGACGGTGCCGTAGACCGGGCCGTCGTCGCCGGAGCGGGAGACCGCGCCGAGGTCGATGATCTTCAGCGAGTCCTCGCTCTGGATCACGTTGTCGATCTTGAAGTCGCAGTACACCAGCCCCCGCGCGTGCAGGTAGCCGAGCGCGGGCAGCGCCTCCAGCGCGTACGCGATCGCCTGCTCGACCGGCAGCGGCTCGCGCCGGCCGTCCGGGGTGCGGCGCTCGTTGGCGATGTCCTTGAGCGACTTGCCGCCGATGTACTCCATCACGATGTAGCCGTCGATGGAGCCGGAGCGCAGGTCGGGGTGCTCGACGAAGTTGATGATGCGGACGATGTTCGGGTGGTCCACCTCGGCCAGGAAGCGGCGCTCGGCGATGGCCACCGCGAGCGCGTCCTGGTCGCCGGTGTCCAGCAGGCCCTTGAGCACCACCCAGCGGTCGTTCACCCGGCGGTCCACCGCGAGGTAGATCCAGCCGAGCCCGCCGTGCGCCAGGCAGCCCAGCACCTCGTACTGACCGCCGACCAGGTCGCCCCGGGTCAGCTTGGGCGTGAACGAGTACGGCGTGCCGCACTTGGTGCAGAAGCCGTCCGGGCGGCCCGGGACGCCGTTCTTCTCCCGGCCCACCGGGGCGTCGCACTTGCTGCAGAACCGCTTGCGCTCGGGCACTTGAGGGTCGGTCAGCACCGCCGCGCCCGGGTCCGCCGAGGGGATGCTCGGGACGGTCACCAGGCCGGCGCCCAGGTTGCCGCGCCGTCCGGTGCCGCTGCCGGAGCTGCTGGTGCCGCTGCGGACCGAGACCGAACGGCCGCTGCCGGTCCGGGTGGACCGGTGCGAGCGGGAGCGTCCTGACATGGTCCGGGAGGAGACCGAGCCCGAGTACGGCTCGGTCCTGGCCGAGGGCACCAGGGGCAGCGCCCCGGCCTCGGCGGCCAGGCCGCACTCGTCGCAGTAGCCGTCGGTGTCGATCGTCCCGGTGCAGCCGCGGGTGCAGGCAGCCCCGGTCACCACCTTGACCGAGCCCGACGCCGAGCCCGACACCGAACTCGACGCCGAGGCCGTCACGGCCGCCGCCTTGGCCGAAGCCGTGGCGGTCGCGGCCAGCGGAGCCAGCCCGCACTCGTCGCAGTAGCCGTCGCCGTCGATCGTCCCCGAGCCGGAGCACTCCGGCCGGGTGCAGGTCTCACCCATTGCCCTGATCCCCCTGTCCGTCCTGGTACTGGTCCACCCGCTCCACCCGCTCCACCCGGTCCATCGGAGCGGCCTGGGCGGCCGGAGCCGCCGGCCGCAGCGCCTGCTGGAACCGGGCCACCGCCTCGGCCGCCGCCCGCAGGTCGCACGGCGCGCTCCAGAGCAGCCAACGGGCCTTCTCGAAGCGCTCGATCACCACCGGGTCCTCGGCCACCCCGAGCCGGGCGGCCATCGCCTTGTACGCCTCCAGTCGCCCGCGCAGCTCGGCCCGTATCGCCAGCGGCTGGGCCACCTCGGTGAGCGACTGCCTGGCCCGGCCGAGCTCCTTGGCGGCCACGTCCTCCAGGGTGTCCAGCAGCGGGGCCAGCCGGTGCCACTGCCCGGTCTGCTGCAACTCGACCGCGAGGCCGATCCGTTCGCGCAGCGCCGAGGCCGGGCCCGGTACGGCGGGCACCTCGGTGGCGGCGATCTTCGCGAGCACCTCGCCGCGGGCCCGGCGCGCCTCGGCCAGCGTGGCGTCGGCCCGCTGCAGCAGGTCGCCGACCTGCTGGAGCCGGTCGTGGGCCTCGTCGCGCAGCCGGAGCAGCCCGTCGAGCTCCATCCGGACGCCGTCCAGCGCCCGGCCGGCCCGGTCGAACCGCTCGGTGTCCACCACCCCGGCCACCGCGCCCGGCGTCAACGGCCCGGCGGCACCCCGCTGCGCGGGGACCCGGCCGGGTCGCCAGAGTGCCAGCGGGTCGGTCCGGACCTCGGCCCGCAGGTCGGTCAACTCCCGCTCCAGGCCGTCCAGATCGTCGGCCAGCGGGTGGGCCCCGGAGCGCACCCCGACCGAACCGGAGAGCATCCGGACCCGGCCCAGCTCGGCCAGCAGCAGGTCGATCCGGGCGGGCAGCGCGGACCAGACCGCGTCGGTGGCGGCCACCACCTCGTACACCATGGCGTACCAGGCGTTCATCCGCTCCAGCAGCTCGGCCAGGCTGATCCGCTCGACCAGCCGGACCGGTACCGGGCCACCGGTGTCCGGGAGTTGGCTGCCCGAGACGGTGACGGCCGGGCCGCCGAGCAGCTCGCTCAGCTCGGCCAGCTCCGCCCCGCCGGGCCGGCTGCGGCGGGCCCGGACGGCCACCGCCGAGGCCAGCGCCTCCGCGTAGCGGTCGAACAGTGCCCAGAGCAGCGTCAGCCCCGGCTCGGCCACCGACCAGCGCTCCAGCGTCCGCCCGCTCAGCGTGGCACCCTCCAGCAACCGGCGGCCCGGGTGCTCCTGCAGAGCCAGCAGCGCGGCCTCCACCGCGTCGCGCTCCGCCCCCAGCCGCGCCAGCGCGCGGTCCACCTCCTCCCGGCTCATCACCGGGCCGGCAGCTCCTGCGAACGCCACGTCATTCCTCTCCAGTCTCGCCGTGCTTCGGTGCGCGATCTCACGGTGTTCCAGCTCCCGGTGTTACGCCTACGGCAGGTAGGGCGCCGAGTTGGCGCCCATGCTGGGGGCCAGCCAGCGGTCGTAAGCGGCCTGCCAGCCGCCGTTCGCCCGGTAGTCCAGCAGGATCTGGTTGACCAGCGCGGTCAGGTCGGTGTCCTCCTGCTTGAGTCCGATCCCGATCTTCGCCGGGATGATGTTCTCATCGACCAGCCGGACGGCGGGGTCCTGGGCGGCCTGGGCGGCGGCCAGCGAGGAGTCGGTCAGCGTCCCGTCGACCTTGCCGAGCTGCATCAGCACCAGGCAGTCGAGCTGGTTCTCCACGATGGTGACCGAGCTGGTGCCGTACCCGGGCTTCTTCAACTCGGTCTCGGAGGAGGACTGCTGGGCCGCGCAGGCGCGCTTGCCCTTCAGCGCCTCGGCCACCGTGGTCGACTTGTCCGACTTCGGCACCACCAGCCGCTGCCCGGTGGAGAAGTACGGCGCGGAGAACGCGATGTCCTTGCGCCGCTCGCAGTTGATGGTCATGGTGCGGACGACCATGTCCACGGTGCCGTTGCGGATCGCCTCGATCCGCTTGGCCGTGGTCACCGTCCGGAAGGTGACCCGGTTCGCGTCACCCAGCACGGCCTTGGCGATCGCCCGGGACAGCAGGATGTCGAAGCCCTCCAGCTGCCCGCTCTGCGGGTTGCGGAAGCCCCAGTTGTAGCTGTTCTGGTCCACGCCGACGACCAGCGTGCCGTTGGCGCCCCGGTTCTTGATCTCCTGCACCTTCCGGCCGGTCAGCGAGGAGCTGGGTGCCGGGGTCTGCTCGGAGCAGTCCCCGGCGGCTTCGAGGGCCGGCGCCTGCGGGGCCGCGGCCGGAGCGGCGGTGCCGACTCCCGGCACACCGTGGGAGGTTCCGGCCCCCACCAGACCGGCGGCCAGTGCCGCAGCGACGACCAGTGCCCTGGCCCGAACCGTACGCACAGTCAAGTCCCCCATCGCCCGCTACCGGTACTCCGCCAGACGGCGGCCGAGGCCGACCGCCACACCCGCCGCCGCCAGCAGCGCCAGCACCGCGGCGCCCACCGCAAGCGCGGTGAGCCCGCCGCCGACGCCGTCCGCCGAGCGCTCGAAGGCGGCCAGTTCGGCCGCCGCGGCCTTGCCCAACTGCCCGTCCAGCGCGCTGAACACGGCCTCGCTGGTGTCCGTCCCGCCCGGGCCGACCACGGCCTTCACGGCGGCGGCGTAGTCGTCGCCCTCCTCGGCGGCCCGGTGCCTGGCGTCCCAGCTCGGGAACAGCTTCCCGGCCTGCTCCAGCGCGGCGGCCGCGTCCTTCGGCGCCCCGGCCGCAGCCTGGGCCAGCGTGCCCTGGCCGGCCCTGGTCCGGCCGTCCGCGACCGGCGCCCCGGCCAGCGCGCCGGTGTACTTCAGCCAGTCCTTGTCGTACGAGTCGGAGCCGCCCCGGGCCACCAGGTCCAGGTTCTCCGCCGCCCGGGACTGCAGCGCCTCGATCCGGGCCTGGTTCAGCACCCGGAGCGGGACGGCGCCCTGCGCCCGGCTGTCGCCGAGGTCCAGCCCGGCCGAGACGGTGCCGACGGTCAGCCAGAGCAGCCCGGCCAGCACCGCCGCCGAGGCGCCCAGCATCCCGATGTTGAAGACCCGGTTGGTCCGGCGCAGCAGCAGCACCTGGCACCAGGCCAGCATCCCGAGCGTCAGCAGACCCAGCACGAGCGCCGTCCAGGGGAAGGACTCGGCGGCCGCGTAGTCCCGGTCCAGCTGCTGGTTCTCCGCCTCCGCGAGCTTCTGCGCGGCGGGCAGCATGGTGCCCTGCATCTGCTTGGAGGCGTACCGCAGGTAGGCGCCGCCGAGCGGCAGCCCCTGCCGGTCGTTGGCCCGGGCGGTCTCCACCAGGCCCGCGTACTTCGGGAGTTGCTGGTTCAGCTCGGCCACCCAGCGCTGGGCGTCCGAGCTGGCGTCGGTCCGGGCGGCGGCCTGGGCGAGCAGCCGGGCCGCGGTGGCCAGGTCGCCCTCGTACCGCTCGCGCAGGGCCGGCGGGGCGTCCCCGGCGAGCAGGAACGCGGAGGCCGCCGTGGTGTCGGCGTCGGCCAGCGAGCGGTAGATCTCGGCGGCGTCCTGGCTGAGCGGCTGGCTGTGCGTCACCACCTGCCCGGCCGCCTTGGCCCGGACACTCACCTGCCAGGCCGTCAGCGCCCCGAACAGCAGCACCAGGGTGGTCAGCACCACCCCGGCCGCGCGCAGCCGGGCCGGCGCGGTGCCGGTCAACTGCCGCAGCCGCTGCTGCGTGGCCGTCCTGACCGTCGCCGCCGTCGTGGCCGTCGTTGTCGCCGACGGCGCCCGCTCGCCTGTCACCACCGGTGTCGCCACCTGCCCCACCCTCCCCCTGGACCCTCCGCGTTCGGAGTGCGGTCCGTTGCGAGCAGTATGGCCGCCGGGTCCGACCGCCACACTCGAGTTGCGCCGATCTTGAGGTACCGGCGGCTCCCAGGAGCCCGGCCGGTCGCCGTCGGAGGTGTTCTCCGTCACGGGCGACGCGGGACGCACCCTATGCGGTTCCCGTCGATCACTACCAGACCGGGGCCCTCGGGAGGGGAGGGCCGGTCACCTTACGATGGACGGCATGCGTCTGCTCGGAACCATCACCCCCGACCGCCCGCTGCTCGTGGTCGCCGTCGAGGAGGAGGCCACCCACTTCGGTGACTCGCTCCCGATCCTGCTCACCGGCGTCGGCAAGATCAACGCCTCGGTGGCCCTGGCCACCGTGCTCGCGCGGGGCGAGCGGCCCGCCGAGATCCTCAACCTCGGCACGGCGGGCGCGCTGCGTTCCGGCTGGGAGGGCACCCACGAGATCGCCCGGGTGCTCCAGCACGACCTGGACACCCCGGTGCTGCGCGCGCTCACCGGCCGGACGTACGGCGCCCCGATCGACCTGGACGTGGCCGGCGGCCCGGTGCTGGCCACCGGTGACCTGTTCGTCTCCGACCCGGCCGCCCGGGACCGGCTGGCGGAGCAGGCCGACCTGGTCGACATGGAGGGCTACGCGATCGCCACCGTGGCCCAACGGGCCGGTGTGCCACTGCGGTTGGTCAAGCACGTGAGCGACGAGGCGGGCGCGGGCGCGGACCGCACCTGGCGCGAGTCGGTGGACTCCTGCGCCAAGCAGCTCGCCGCCTGGCTCCGCGACCAGGGCCACTGACGCTCCGTCAAAGGATGACGCCGGGTCAGACCGCCTTGAGTACCGCCGCGGTGTCGACCACCTTGGCGAACCGCATCGCGTGCAGCACCGCCCCGGTGCCCTTGGCCAGTTGCTCGGCCGGGATGAGCTCGCCGTCCGGGCCCGCCATCGCGAAGGTGTGCATGGCGTCGATCGGGAAGACCACGTCGTAGCCGAGGTTGCCGCCCATCCGGGCGGTGGTCTCGTTGCAGACGTTGGTCATGATGCCGACCGTCACCAGCTGGGTGGCGCCCCGCTGCTGCAGCCACTCGTGCAGGTCCGGCGTGCCGTAGAAGGCGCTGTTCACGGTCTTGGTGATGTGCAGGTCGGCGCTCACCCCGGCCACCACGGGCTTGAGTTCGTACCCGGGGGTGCCAGGGGTGAGCGGCCCGCGTGCCGTCTGGTGCTGCACCACGACCACCGGCCGGTCGGTGCGCTGCCACGCGTCGAGCAGTTCGCCGATCCGCTGCTCGGCCTCCGGGTTGTCCCGGGGGCCCCAGTACTCCTCGTCCTCGAAGCCCTGCTGGACGTCGATCACGATCAGGACGGCGTCGGGGGCGATGGTCAGGGGGGCGTCGAACGCGCTGGTGTTGGTCATGACTCCATGCTGCGGGCCGCACCCGACCGGGGGTGAGCGGGCGGACCGCCGGTGATCGATAGATTCCTGCCATGAAGACGGTGGGGTGTCTGATCCTGGACGGCGTCCGGGCGTTCGACTACGCGGTGATCGGCGAGGTGTGGTCCGACCGGCGGAGCCGGCTCGGCTGTCCGACCTTCGAGCTGCGGGTCTGCGGTCCGCCGGGCAGCCGGGTCCGGTTCGGCGGCGGGCTGGAACGGGTGCCGGACGCGGGCCTGGACGCCCTGCTGACCTGCGACCTGGTGGTGGTGCCGGGCGTGCAGGAGCCCACCGTCCGGGCCCCGGAGGAGGTGCTGGACGCGCTGCGCGCCGTACACGCCGCCGGGATCCCGATCGCCTCACTCTGCGCGGGGGCCTTCCTGCTCGCCGACGCGGGCCTGCTGGACGGCCGCCGGGCCACCACGCACTGGTACCTGGCCGCCGACCTGGCGCACCGTCACCCGGCGGTCCAGGTCGACCCGGAGGTGCTGTTCACCGGTGACGGCCAGGTCTGGACCTCGGCCGGGGTGGCCGCCGGGATCGACCTCTGCCTGCACCTGGTCCGCGCGGCGCACGGCCAGCAGGCGGCCGCCGCGATCGCCCGGGCGATGGTCACCGCACCGTTCCGCTCGGGCGGCCAGGCCCAGTTCATCCCGACCCCCGTGCCGGACGCCACCGCCGACGACCCGCTCTCCGGGGTCCGGGCGGCGGTCCTCGGTGCTCTGGAACACCCTTGGACGGTGGGCGAGTTGGCCCGGCTGGCGACCATGTCGGAACGGTCCTTCGCCCGCCGCTTCACCGAGACGACGGGCGTCCCCCCACTGCGCTGGCTCTCCGAGCAGCGCGTGCTGGCCGCCCAGCGCCTGCTGGAGGAGACCGACCTCCCGGTGGACGAGATCGCCGTCCGCTGCGGCTTCGGCTCCGCGGTCTCGCTCCGCCCCGCCTTCACCCGCCGCGTCGGTGTCGCCCCCCGCGACTACCGGCGCACCTGGCGCTAGCTGTTCTGTCCCGGGAGGGGATCTTGGCGATGACGGTCGGCCATGCCCTCGACATCTCGGTCTCCAAGATCCTCGACCTCGTCACCCGCGATCAGCTCTGCGTCTCCTCGCGGCGTCCGACAGCGGCCGCATCGGGTACGACGAGCAGCTTGCCGGTGGTACGCCGAGCCTCCAGATCGCTGTGGGCCTGGGCGGCCTCGGACAATGCGTAGCGGCCCGTTACGGTGACCTCAAGTGCCTTGGAGCGCACCCACTCGAACACATCGGCGGCCCGTCGGAGCAGTTCGGACCGATCGGTGATGAAGTCCCCGAGGCTGGGCCGGATCAGGGTCAGCGAACCGCCGTGGGCGAGCCGAATCGGATCAAACGGCGGCACGGCACCACTTGCCGCGCCGAAGAGCACGAGATGGCCGCGGGTTCGCAGGCTGGCGAGGCTCGCGTCGAAGGTGGCCGCGCCGACGCCGTCGAAGACAACCGGCAGTCCCTGACCGCCGTTGAGCCGCCTCACCTCGGCCGCGAGATCGTCGACTGCGGAGGAAAGGATCACCTCAGCGGCCCCGGCACGCTTCGCCAGCTCGGCCTTCGCCGTGGTCGACGTCGTGCCGATCACCCTGCCGCCGAGATGGGTGATGAGCTGGGTCAGAAGCAGCCCCATGCCACCGGCAGCCGCATGCACGAGCACCGTGTCGCCCCCCTGGACCGGGTAGGCGTCCTTGATGAGATAGTGCGCGGTCATGCCTTGGAGGAGCACGGCGGCGGCTGTCTCGAAGCCGATATCGTCGGGCAGCGGCACCAGCCGGGAGGAGTCCACGACGGCCCGCTCGGCATACGTGCCGGGAATCTCCACCCAACCGACCCGGTCCCCGACTGCGACGTCGGCGACGCCGGGTCCAACTTCGACGACCGTGCCGGCGCCCTCAGCGCCCGGGGTGAAGGGCAGCGGGAGACTGTACCGGCCTTCGCGGTGGTAGACGTCGAGGAAGTTGACCCCGGATGCGGCGACCTCCACGATCGCCTCGCCCGGACCCGGCCGCGGCAGGTCCACCTCGGCCTCCTGCAGCACCTCGGGACCGCCCACTTCGTACACCTGAATCGCTCGCATGGCTCTCCTATAACGGCTCGTCCCCCACCAACCCCGTTGATGGCGATCCGATTCCCGGCACGCAGACCAGCCCGCCGCCCCCGCCGCCTCCCGCGTCGGCGCGAAGAACAGATGCAGCTCATGCGCACTGACCAGCCGCTTGAAACGCGGACACGCAGTCCGCTCGACCGAAGTCATCCCCACGCCCCGCAAGATCCGGCAGCCAACGACGTTCCAGGCACCCGCGCCGCATCGCGCCACTCGAGATCATGCCGCGAGGCGGAAGGCCCGTAGCCACGACAGCCCACCGGGCCTCCAGGCCGTGGTTCTCCAACTCCTTGCCGATGCGTCGCAGTTCCCCGAGCCCCCGGACCGTAAATGGCTCAGCGGAGCGCTCCCACCGGCGCCGCGGAAGCGTAGGCGGCCCGCAGCCGCCGCTGCGCGACGGGGTCGCCGCCGAGCTGGTCGAGGCCGAGCAGGGCGGCGCCGAGCACGGGCGGTGCCACCACGACCCGCGCCTCGGCCAACGGCGCCGCTGCGGCGAGCCGCGCCGTGACGTTGTCGAGCAGCAGCGGCTGCCGCGAGGCCAGCACCCCGCCGCCGAGCACCACCGGGACGGCCTCCCCGAGCAGGTCGAGCCGTCCGAGCGCGACCACCGCGAGCCGGACGATCTCGTCCGCCTGACGGTCGATCAGCGCGAGCGCCGTCTCGTCCCCGGCCTCGGCGGCGGCGAACAGCACGGGCACCAGCTCGTGCAGCCGGGTCCCGGACACCCGTCCGAGGTGGATCTCCTCGGCCAGTGAGGTGGCGGACGGCAGTCCGAAGTGCGCCGCGATCGCGACGGAGAGCGCGGTCGGGCCGCCCCGGCCGTCCTCGGCCCGGACGGCGTGCCACATCGCGGCGCCGGCCAGTCCGGAGCCGCCGCCCCAGTCGCCGCTGAGCTTGCCGAGGGCGAGGAAGCGGGCGGTGCGGCCGTCGGGCAGCAGGCCGGCGCAGTTGATGCCGGCGCCGCAGACCACCGCGACGCCGCGCGGGCCGTCGGTGCCGGCCCGCAGCAGGCCGAAGGTGTCGTTGGCCACGGCGTTGCCGACGCCCCAGCCGCGGTCGGTGAGGGCGGCCAGCAGGGCGGCCTCCTCGACCGGCAGGTCGGCGTTGGCCAGGCAGGCGCTGACGTGCGAGACCAGCGGGCCGGCGGCCGGGTCGAGTCCGGCCTGGGCGGCCACCGAGGCGACCAGCGGCGCCAGTTCGCCGATCGCCGCCTCGGCGCCGACGGTCTGCGGCTGGAAGCCGCCGCCCCTGGCGTGGCCGAGCACGGTGCCGTCCGCGCCGACCAGCGCGACGTCGGTCTTGCTGTTCCCGGCGTCGATGGCGAGGACGCCCGGGAGTTGTTCAAGCTGCTGCATCAGGTCCCCGCTCGTACGTACCCCGGCCGTCCCGGCCGGGCATGGACAGAAAGCTCACGCCCACGGCAGGTGAGCCCGGTTGTGCGCGAGCAGACGGTCCGTCAGCTGGTCGGCGAGTTCGATCTGCCCGACCAGCGGGTGGGCCAGCAGGGCGTCGAAGACCCGGTCCCGGCCGCCCAGGAGGGCTGCCTCCAGGGCGAGTTGCTCGTACGCGGTGACCCCGGCGATCAGGCCGGCGTACAGCGGCTCGACCGGCCGCTGCGGCAGCGGGCGGACCCCGTTCGCGTCCACCTCGGCGGGCACCTCGATGACCGCGTCGTCGGGCAGGAAGGGCAGCACGCCGTCGTTGCGGGTGTTGACCACCTGCACGCTGGTGCCGCCGTCGGTGCCGAGCAGCGAGGCGATCAGCTGGACGGCGGCCTCGGAGTAGAAGGCGCCGCCGCGCTGGCCGAGCAGCTCCGGCTTGGTGTCCAGGGTGGGGTCGGCGTACATCCCCAGCAGTTCGGCCTCGATCGCCGAGACCTTGGCGGCCCGGGAGCCCTGGACCTTCAACTCCTCGACCACGGCGTCGTGCTGGTAGAAGTAGCGCAGGTAGTAGGAGGGCACCACGCCGAGCCGCTGGATCACCGGCAGCGGCAGGTGCAGGTCGTCGGCGATCTCCTTGCCGAAGCCGGCCAGCAGCTCCGGCAGCACCTCGCGCCCCGAGACGGCGTCCGGTGCATCCAGCAGGGTGACTCCGCGCTCCCAGGTCAGGTGGTTCAGCCCGACGTGGTCCAGGCGGACCAACTCCGGTGCCACGCCCAGGTGGGCGGCGAACTTGCGCTGGAAGCCGATCGCCACGTTGCACAGGCCGACGGCCTTGTGGCCGGCGGTCTGCAGTGCCCGGGTGACGATGCCGACCGGGTTGGTGAAGTCGACGATCCAGGCGTCCGGGTTGGCCCGGCGGACCTGCTCGGCGATGTCCAGCACCACCGGGACGGTGCGCAGCGCCTTGGCCAGCCCGCCCGCGCCGGTGGTCTCCTGGCCGACGCAGCCGCACTCCAGCGGCCAGGTCTCGTCCTGGTTGCGCGCGGCCTGCCCGCCGACCCGGAGCTGGAGCAGCACCGCGTCCGCGCCCTGTACCCCGGCGCTCACGTCGGTCGTGGTGGTGACCGTCGCGCCGTGGCCCTGCTTGGCGAAGATCCGCCGGGCCAGCCCGCCGATCAGCTCCAGCCGCTCGGCGGCCGGGTCGATCAGCACCAGCTCGCCGATCGGCAGTGTGTCGCGGAGCCGGGCGAAGCCGTCGATCAGCTCGGGTGTGTAGGTGGAACCGCCGCCGACGATTGCCAACTTCAGTGCGGACATCAGCCCTTGACCCCTGTCAGTGTCACGCCTTCGATGAAGGCCTTCTGTGCGAAGAAGAACAGAACGATCACCGGTGCCATCACCAGCAGCGTGGCCGCCATGGTGAGGTTCCAGTTGGTGTGGTGCGAGGCCTTGAACGAGGCCAGGCCGTAACTCAGCGTCCAGGCGCCCTGGTTCTCGCTGGCGTAGATCTGCGGGCCGAAGTAGTCGTTCCAGCAGTAGAAGAACTGGAACAGCGCGACGGCCGCGATGGCCGGCTTGGCCATCGGCACTACCACCTTGAGCAGGGTGCGGAACTCGCCACAGCCGTCGATCCGGGCCGCCTCGATGTACTCCTTGGGCACGGTCAGCAGGAACTGCCGGAGCAGGAAGATCGAGAACGCGTCACCGAAGGCCATCGGGATGATCAACGGCCAGAGGGTGCCGGTCAGATGGAGCTGCTTGGCCCAGAACAGGTACATCGGGATGATGATCACCTGGGGCGGCAGCATCATCATCGAGATCACCGCCATCAGCGCCAGATTCCGGCCGCGGAAGCGGAACTTGGCCAGCGCGTAGGCGACCGGCAGGCTGGAGAGCACGGTCAGTACGGTGCCCAGGCCCGCGTACAGCAGGGTGTTGCGCCACCAGCTGAGGAAGCCCTCGGTGTGCCAGACCTCGATGAAGTTGCTCCACTGCCAGGAGCGCGGCCACAGGTCGGAGGTGATCGCCTGACGGTCGCTCATCACTGCGGTGAGGAAGACGAAGACGAACGGCAGCACGAAGAACAGCGCGGCCGCGATCGCCAGCGAGTGGACGGCGACCCAGTGCAGCGCGGCCCGGCGGCGGGCCACCCGGACGGCGGCGTCCTTGCGGGTCAGCGGAAGGGAGATGGTTGCGGTCATGGATCAGTCCTCACTCGCCAGCAGACCCGACTTCCGGCGCAGCAGCAGCGACGTGAAGGCCATCGAGATCACGAACAGGATCAGCGCGATCACGCAGGCCGAGCCGGTGTCGAAGCGCTGGAAACCGAGGTTGTAGACCATCTGCGGCAGGGTCCAGGTGGAGCCGTTCGGGTAGCCGGGCTCGAACTGCTGGCCGGAGCCGCCGATCACGCCGCTGGCCACCTTCCCGGCCACGATCGCCTGGGTGTAGTACTGCATGGTCTGGATCACGCCGGTGACCACCGCGAACAGCACGATCGGCGAGATGTTCGGCATGGTGACGAACCGGAACTTCTGCCAGGGCCCGGCCCCGTCCAGCTCGGCCGCCTCGTACTGCTCCCGGGGGACGTCCAGCAGGGCGGCCATGAAGATCACCATCAGGTCGCCGATGCCCCACATCGCCAGCATGGTGAGGGCCGGCTTCGACCAGTCGGGGTCGTTGAACCAGCCCGGCGTCGGCAGCCCGAGGTCGCCGAGGAACGCGTTGACCGGCCCGGTGCCCGGGTTGAGCAGGAAGGCGAAGGCGATCGTGGCGGCCACCGGCGGGGCCAGGTAGGGCAGGTAGAACAGGGTGCGGAAGATCCCGGCCCCGGTCTTCACCTTGGTGATCAGCAGACCGATGCCGAGCCCGAAGGCGACCCGCAGGGTGACCATCACGACCACCAGCCACAGGGTGTTGCGCAGGCCCTGCCAGAACGACGGGTAGTCGTTGAAGACGTAGCTCCAGTTCTGCAGACCGTTGAAGGTCGGCGCACTGAAGCCGTCGTACTTCATGAACGAGAAGTAGACCGTGGAGATCAGCGGGTAGGCGAAGAAGACCGAGAAGCCGATCAGCCAGGGCGACAGGAAAGCGAAGGTACGGAGCGCCTCCCGGCGGCGCTTGCGCTTCAGCGCCGCCGGGACGGGGATGCCGACAAGTGCCATGGCGACGTCACTTGGCCTGGTTGACGGCCGCGTCGATCTCCTTGGCCGTGGCGGCGAGCCCGGCCTTGAGGTCGGTCTGCTTGCCGGACTCGTAGTCGAAGCCGAGGTTCTGCAGGCTCACCTGGTACGCGCCGCCGTTCAGGCTGGCGGGGGTGGTGCCGGAGTTCGGGTTCTTGGCGATGTCGATGAAGGTCCGGAAGTTCGGATCGGGGGTCAGCTTCGGCGAGTTGAGCGCCTCGAAGGTGCTCGGCACGTTGTGGATCGCGTTCGCGAAGCTCACCACGGCGTCCGTGTTGGTGGTCAGGTACTTCACCAACTCCCAGGCGGCGGTCTGCTTCTGGCTGCCCCGGGCGATGCCGATGATGGTGCCGGTCTGGTAGCCCCGGCCGTACGTGGCGGCCTGGTCGTCCGGCACCGGGAACGGCGCGGTGGCCCACTCGAAGGGCAGCTTCTCCTCGGCCAGCGCGGCGGTCCGCCACTCGCCGTCCATCGCCATCGCCACCTGGCCGGTGTGGAACGGGTTCTTGGCGCTGAACTCGTCGCCGAAGCCGGTCCGGTACTTCTCCAGCTTCTCGAAGCCGCCGAGCTTGCCGACCAGGCTCTTCTGCCAGTCCAGCAGCGCGGCGACCTTGGGGTCGGCGGCGATGGTGGACTTGCCCTCGCCGTCGAAGTAGCTCGGGCCGTACTGGCCGAGCAGGTGCGCGATGCTGGTCTCGTAGCCGTGGTAGTTCGGCATGAAGCCGAGCTGCTTGAAGCCGTCGCCCTCGGCCACGGTCAGCTTGGCGACCGCCGCCTCGAACTCGCTGAAGGTCTTCGGCGGCGCGGTGATCCCGGCGGCGGCGAAGGCGGTCTTGTTGTAGTACAGGCCGTACGCGTCGCCGAGCAGCGGCAGCGAGCACTGGTTGCCCTGGAACTGGCTGTACTTGAGCATCGCGGCGGGGAAGGTCTTGGCCGGGTCGATGCCGTCCTTCTTCAGGAACGGGTTCAGGTCGGCCCAGACCTTGGCCGAACAGAACTTGCCGACGTTGTCGGTGGTGAACGAGGAGACCACGTCCGGTGCGTCCGCGCCGCCGGCCCGCAGCGCCTGCTCGCTCTTCTCGTCCTCGATGTGCGGGACGATCTTCACGTGGATGTTCGGGTGCGCCTTCTGGAAGGCGGCCACGTTGTCCTCGATGGCCTTGGTCTCGCTGTCCTGGCTCCAGCCGTGCCAGAAGGTGATGGTCACGTCCTTGCCGGCGGCCGAATCGTCCTGGCCACCGGTGGAGTTGGTGCCGGTGCAGGCGGTGGCGAGCAGGGCCAGAACGGCGCTGCCGGTGACGGCGGCGAGCAGGCGGGACGGTCTGCGGGAAAGCATCGGAGGGTCCTCCTGGGACGGTGCGGGCAGGCGGAATCGCACGGGCGGTGAGCGGGCGACGAGGTGACGGTGGATCATGACGGCAGCCGGGGTCAGTGGGTGGAGAACACCGACTCGCGGGCCGAGGCGAGGGCGCGCTGCAGGGCGCCGTGCAGGACGGGGGAGCCGGGGACGGTGCTGCTGCGGACCTCGGGCCGGGGGATCGAGATCCGCGCCAGCGCGTCCTGGACCAGTGCGCGCAGGCGGTCGCCGCCGGCCGTGACGGTGCCGCCGGAGAGCACCACCAGCTCCGGGTCGACCACGGCGACGATCGAGGCCAGGCCGACCGCGAGCCGCTCGGCCAGCTCGTCCAGGAACTCGTCGCCGGCGCCCGGGGTCTCCAGCGCGCGGGCCACGGCGGCCTCGGTGCTGCCACCGCCGAGGCCGTGCTGCCGGGCCAGCAGCAGCACCGCCTCGGCACCGGCCAGCTCCTGGAAGCCGCCGGAGTTCTTGCGCCGGACGTTGTACACCACCGGGGCGCCGGGCACCGGCATGTAGCCGACCTCGCCCGCACCGCCGGTGAAACCGCGGTGCAGCCGTCCGGCCAGCACGATCGCGGCGCCGAGGCCCTCCTCGGCCCAGAGCATGACGAAGTCCTCGCAGCCCTGCGCCGCGCCGAACGCCTGCTCGGCCACGGCGGCCAGGTTGACGTCGTTCTCGATGGTGACCGGCGCGCCGAGCGCGGTCTCCAGCTCGGCCAGCAGCTTCGGCGAGTGCCAGCCGGGCAGGTGCGAGGCGTACCGCAGCTTGCCGCTGACCGGGTCGAGCGCACCGGGCACCCCGACCACGATCCCGTGCAGGTCGCCCGGCGTCAGCCCGGCCTCCCGGACGGTCCCGGCGAGCGCCTCGGCGGTCCGCCGTACGGTCTCGGCGGCGGGCCAGCCCTTGGTCGGGGTGAGGCTCTCGGCCAGCGTGTTGCCGGTGATGTCGGCGACGGCGGTGCGGATGTGAGTGGTCGTCACGTCCAGCCCGGCCACGTACCCGGCGGCCGGGTTGACCTGGTACAGCTGCGCGTTCGGCCCGGGGCCGCCGGCCGTGGTGCCGACCGGCAGGACCAGCCCGGCGCTCTCCAGCCGGCCGAGCAGCTGGGAGGCGGTGGGCTTGGAGAGGCCGGTCAGGCTGCCGATCTGGGTCCGGGAGAGCGGGCCGTGGGCGAGCAGCAGCTCGAGCGCCGCCCGGTCGTTGATCGCCCGGAGCAGGCTCGGAGTACCGGCGATGGGGGTGCGGGTGTTGTCGGTCACAGCCCAGATCCTCCCCTCTCGCCACCCGGACGTGCCGGCCGGGGTGGCGCTCTCGTGAATAGTTAGGAAACTTTCCAATCGCTGAGAAGGACGGTAGGGCGCGGGGTGCGAGGGTGTCAATGGGACCCCCTCGGGAGGATGCCGAAGCGTTACGTGCGGACAGCGCGGAACCCCGCCCCAGCGCCTGGGACGGGGTTCTCTGCCGAGCCCGCTACTCGCCCGGCTGGACCGGGATGGGCTTGGCGATCTGCGAGGCTGGGGAGCCCGGATCGGCCAGCGCCGAGGGCGCGGCACCGGCTGCCTCGGCCGCCGGCGCCGCCACCGTGACCGCGGCCGGCGCGTCCTCCTTGAGCTTCACGCCCGCCTCGTCGAAGGCGGCCTTCAGCCGCTGCCGCAGCGTCCGCGCGACCAGCAGCGCCTTGCCCGGCGAGGTACGGGCCTCGACCCGCAGCACCACCGAGTCGAAGGCCACCGACTCCACCCCGAGCACCTTGACCTGACCCCAGATCAGCTCGTCGTACGGGGTCTCCTTGGCCAGCTGCGCCGCGGTCTCCTTGATCAGCTCCTCGACCCGGAGCAGGTCCTCCTTGTAGCCGACCTGGACGTCCACCGAGGCGGTCGCCCAGCCCTGGCTCATGTTGGCGATCCGCTTCACCTCGCCGTTGCGGATGTACCAGATCTCGCCGTTCGCCCCGCGCAGCTTGGTCACCCGCAGGCCGACCTCCAGCACCGTGCCGGTCGCCACCCCGGTGTCGATCTCGTCGCCGACGCCGTACTGGTCCTCCATGATCATGAAGACCCCGGACAGGAAGTCCGTCACCAGGTTCCGCGCGCCGAAACCGATCGCCACACCGGCCACACCGGCGCTCGCCAGCAGCGGAGCCAGGTTCACCCCCAGGGCGGAGAGCACCATCAGCCCGGCGGTCCCCAGAATGGTGAACGAGGTGACGCTGCGCAGTACCGAACCTATCGCCGCCGACCGCTGCTGCCGCCGCTCGGTGTTCACCACCCCGCTGTTCGCCAGCAGCCCGCCGAGCCGGCCGAGCTCGGCCTCGCTCTCCGGGGGCCGGACCATCCGGGCTATGAACTTGCTGATCAGCTTCTGCAGCACCGCCCGCAGCACCAGCGCGAGCACCACGATCAGCATGATCCGCAGACCGTTCTCCAGCCAGCCCTGCCAACTGTTGCTCAGCCAACCCGCCGCCTGTCTGGTCGCCTCGGCGGCCTCGGCGGGCGAGGTCGGCAACTTGGACAGCGGATCGTCGGACGGCCCGGACGAAGGGGACGGCGAGGACGAGGCGTCGGCGAGGAGGCCGAAAGCGCCGGAGCTGGACACGAGCGGAGTCCTTCCTGCTGGGGGACCACTGACCGCCTGCGGGCCACTGATCAGGACGAACTGCCACCCTAGCGGCCGCGCACCACCCGGACGGACGACCCGTCAGCCCCCCGGAATGGGCCGAAGGGGCCGGTTACCAGCGTCGAATGGTGCAGGTCGGCCACCCACGGGGCATATCGGATATGACGGAACCCACATCAGGTCCGTTTCGCAGGATTGGTGGCGCCCTACAACGGCGTAAGGCGACACTGGTGGAGATCGTGTCGGGCATACACCCCACGCGCTCACCCGCTCGTCCCGGCGCGAGCCACGCGCCGCAGGCGTCCAAGGAGGCCTCCGTGCCGCATGTCCTGGTCCTCAACGCGTCGTACGAACCACTCGGTGTCGTCTCGATGCGCCGCGCTCTCATCCTGGTCCTCAACCACAAGGCGGTCAGCCTGGAGGATTCCGGAATCACTCTGCACAGCGCCACCAGCGCCGTCTCGGCGCCGTCCGTCGTCCGGCTCACCCGCTTCGTCCGGGTCCCCTTCTGCGGACCCGTCCCGCTCACCCGCCGCGCCCTGTTCGCTCGCGACCAGGGCCGTTGCGTCTACTGCGGGGCCGCCGCAACCAGCGTCGACCACGTCATCCCGCGCAGTAGGGGCGGCCAGCACCGCTGGGACAACGTGGTGGCGGCCTGCCGCCGCTGCAACCACACCAAGGCCGACCGCCATCTCGCCGACCTCGGCTGGCGGATGAAACGTCCGCCCGCCCCGCCCAGCGGCCTCGCCTGGCGGATCATCGGCACCGGCATCAAGGACCCGCGCTGGCGGCCCTACCTGGAGCCGTACGGCGCGACCGAACAGTTCCGCGAGTACGAACACCACGACCATACCGACCACGGCGCCTTCCCGGCCCCGCACGGCCGGACCCACCGCGGCGAGCCCGAACCGCTCTCCGCCTGACAGACAGGGCCTGCCAGCCAATACCTCGGTACGCCTCATGGGCCGCCGCCGCCACCTCCTTCGGGGGAGCGCCGGCGGCCCGCCGTTTTCGCAGGCGCTCAGCCATGCACCACCAGGGGCTCGGGGAACTGCGACGCCGACCTCGAAAAAGGTGATCCGTACGTAGCCGGTCAGGCACTTTCGCAGTGAGGTGCGAGCGAGCGCCCTGCCTACCTAACCCGCGACCCCGTAGACCTCGATCCCCGAGAGCGAGTAGCCGTACGGCGTCGCCCGGGTGACGCCCTGGACCCGGAGGTACTGGGCGTCGGGCGCGTCGAAGCGGATCGTCTCGGTGCCACCCCGCCCGTCCTCGACCGTGGCCGCGGTGGTCCAGTGCACCCCGTCGGGGGAGGTCTCGAGCCGGTAGGCGGAGGCGTAGGCGGGCTGCCAGGAGAGCACCGCCGAGCCCAGCCGGCCGGCGGCCGGCAGTCGCAGCTGGACCCAGGCGTCGTCCTTCGCCGGTGCGGTCCAGCGGGTCTTCGGGTCCCGGTCGTTCACGGCCCCGGCGGGCGTCTTGGCGGAGTCGTCGCCGGAGGAGGAGGCGACCGCGCCGGGGGCCAGGTCGGGGCCGGCCGTCGGCGGGACCACCCGTACCTGGAGCACCTGGCGGACCGTCACCCCGCCCGCCGTGAAGCTGACCGGCACCTGGTACGTGCCGGTGGGCGTCTCGGCCGTCGCGGTGACCTGGAGCGGGGCGCCGACCCGGCCGCCGCGCGGCACCGCCAGAGCGGGTATCGGAGCGACCGTCAGACCCTTGGCCACCAGCGGGACCTCGGCCTTCAGCTCACCGGTGATGACATCGGGCCGGCCGGACTCGACCACGGCCCTGGTCTGCGCCGGAATGGTGGCCGCGGTGATCACGTCCAGCACGGGCGAGGCCAGGCTGAGCCGGGCGGCGGGGGTGTCGGCGTACCAGGGGATGATCTGGTTCACCACCGGCGGCTCGCCGCCCGCGGCCCAGCGCAGCCGGATCGCGCCGACCGGGCGGCCCTGCGCGGGCAGTTCGTTCCAGCCGGGGCGGACGGCGCCGATCGCCGCCCAGCTGCCGTCGGCCTGCTGGATCTCCACGGTGCCGGTCGCCCGGACGGTCGGGTCGGTGAGGACGGTGACCCGGTCCAGCGGCCGGGGTGCGCCGAGTTCGACGGTGAGGGGGGTGTCGTTGCCGCCGGGGGCGCTGGCGGCCCGGTAGGCGGTGTCGGGGTTGCCGTCCAGTACGGCGGCGGCCGAGGAGCCGGGGGCGGCGACCGGGCCGCCGGTCACGGTGGCCGGGGTCTCGCCGGGGGCCGTGATGCTGAACTCGCGGACCGCGACGGCCGTCTTCTGGCCGGCGGTGGCGCGCAGCCGGACGGCCTTGGCCACCACGCCGGCGGGCGCCGTCGCGGTGATGTCCTGCCGGCCGCGGACCTTGGCCAGCTCCTTCCAGCCGCCCTCGCCGGTGGTGTACTCCAGGACGCCTTCGTGCAGGAAGTCGCCGGCCGCGCTGCGGGCGTCCGGGCCGTCGCCCCAACTGCCCATCAGCACCGTCACGGTGCCGAGTGCGCGGCCGGGGCCGAGGTCGAGGCCGATCGCGTCGCCGGGCTGCGGCGGGGCCGAGGTCCAGTAGAAGGTGTCGGCGGCGTCGTCGGTCATCAGCGCGGGCCGGTGGTCGTGCGCGGTGCCGAGCGTGGTGGTCGCGCCGATCGCCCCGGCCCGGACGCCGGACCAGCTGTCGGCGGCCTTCGCGGCCCGGTCCAGGAACGGGTCCAGCACACCGGCACCGACCACCGCGCCGCCCTGGGCCAGCTGGTCGCGCTCGCTGCGCAGGGTGACCCGGTGCTGCCAGGCGGCCGTGCCGTCACCGCCGCGCTGGGCCAGCAGCATGTCGACCGCCGCGACCCCGGCCCGGCCGTAGCCGGCCAGCTGGGCGAGCCACGGGTCGGCCTCCGCGCCGAGCGCCTCGGTGGCCAGCGCCTGCCGGGCCCCCGCCATGGTGGCGAAGGCGTCCCGCAGCGGGGCGGCGGCCTCGGTCAGCCGGGCCGGGTCGGGGGTGCTGCCGCCGGTGGGCTCCAGGGCGGCCCAGAACCGTTCGGCGAGCGGGGCCAGATAGCCGGACTCGGCCCGGGCCAGCGGCGAGGAGGAGCTGTTGCCCGCCAGCGCGGTGACCGCGGCCAGGCCGGTGTCCGTCCCGGCCAGCGGGCGCAGCGCGGCCCGCCAGGACTCGGCGGGCTGGTAGCCGGCCGGGTTCCAGGCGAAGTCCGCAGCGGTGGCCAGCGGGATCCGGGAGAGCACCGGCTGGGCCATCGCGGCGGTCACCAGCGCGGCCGAACCGGTGGCCAGCTCGGGGTCGCGGCCCTGGTAGGCGCCGAGGTAGAGCCGGTCGGGCGCGGAGTCGTTGACGGGGTAGCTGTCCAGGGTGACCAGCGGGTGCCCGGCTGCCTTGGCCGCCTCGGCGACCTGACTGCCCGTGATCTTCGCCGGGATCACCGACCCGCCGCTCCAGGCCACCTGGACGTCCTTCGGCAGCCCGGCGGCCAGCACGGTCCGGTACGGCGAGGCGGCCGCCTTCTGATAGTCCGTCGGCACCACGGTGAGCGGGAGCTTGCCCTTGGTCAGCCGCTCCCTGACCTTGCCGGCCAGGGCGGCCTGCGCCTTGGCGGCCGCCTCGGGTCCTGTGCCGAAGCTGCGGCGGTCGGTGGAGCAGTGCCACTCGTCGTAGCTGACGTCCAGGAACTCCAGCTGGAACGCCTCGAAGCCGAGCTTGCGCAGCCCGTCCAGCTTGCCCAGCAGCGCGTCCAGGTCCTTGCCTGAGCTGTAGCAGAACGACTGCCCCGGCGAGATCGAGTACCCGAGCGTGACGTGGTTCTGCCGGGCCCGGTCGGCCAGTTCGCGCAGCTCGGCGGCCTGGGCGGCAGGGTAGGCGTCGCGCCAGCGGGAGAGCCGGTACGGGTCGCCGCCGGGGGCGTAGAGGTAGAAGTTCTGCTTGGTCCGGCCGAGGAAGTCGAGCTGGGCCAGCCGCTGTTCGGCGCTCCAGGGCGTGCCCTGGAAGGACTCGGCGATGCCCCGGACGGCCGCGCCGCTCGGCCAGTCCCGGACCAGCACGCCCGGGAAGCCGAGCGCGCCGGGGCCCTGCCCCTGGCCCGGCTGGACGGGGGCGAGCAGCTGTCGCAGGCTCTGCGCGGCGTTGAACGTCCCGGCGGCGTCCACCCCGGCCAGCACCACCGCGCCGTACGTGCCGCCGGTGGTCGGCAGCTGACCGGCCGCCAGCAGGTAGCCCCCGGCGGGCAGGCCCTCGAACGAGAGCTGCTGGCCGCCCGCCGCCGCGAGGCCGCGCAGCGCCCGGTCGATCGCCCCGCCGGCCGCCTCCCTGGGCCCCCCGACGTACACGGTCAGGCTGCCCGGAGCGGGCTCGGCGGGCAGGTCGGGCAGTGGGGTGACGGTGGTCGCCCCGGCCGTCCCGAGCAGCTCCCGGACGGCGTCCAGGGCCGGTCCGTCGGCCTGGTCGGCGCTCACCAGGTTCACCGTGGGCGGCACGCTGACGGGTCGTCCGACCGCGGTCAGCTGCTGCGGCCTCGGGTACACCCGCGGGTCGGCCAGCGTGCCGAGCGGCGTCCGGGGCGCACTGCTGACGGGCCGTCCGACCGGCGTCTCGGCGTACGCGGTGCCCGGGATCCCGACCATCAGGCCGCCGACCACGGCGGCGGCCGAGAGCGTCGCGGCCAGCTGCAGGGTGGCCCGCCGGCGTCCCCGGCGGCGCTCGGCCCGGACCGAGGCGAGCAGCGGTTCGGTCCCCTTGAGATCCGCGATCAGCCGGTCCGCCACCTTGGGCGCCAGCTGACGCGCCGTCCGCGCCGTGGCCCGGCGGGCCGCCAGCGCGGCCGGGTGCCAGAGCACCTCACGGAGGGCCGCGCTCTGCTCGATCTGCTGCCGCAGCCGCCGACCGGCGGCCGCCGAAACCCGAGCCTGCACAGGACCCTCCTCAACCTGAAAAACGTCCGGTCCAAGCCCCCGGCGGACAGCCCATCAGCAAGCCGTGCAGGTGTCAACGCCCATGCGCGGATTGCCTGCTATGCCCCAAATGACCGGCTGTCCGCACCGTCACCCCGCACCCTTTGCGGTGTCCTGACCGTCCATTCGGGTGACTCCGCCGTGTGGGTGCCGGGGTCGGGTGGGGTGGGCGCGGGTAGGACTGGGGGGTCCCGTACGGCTTCACTGACCGCAGGAGCCCAAGAGTGGCCGCATACCTCGACCGTGCAACCGGCAGTCCGCAGGCTCCCGCCGAGGATCCGCCGCCCTCTCCCGAGCTGGTGGCGCTGGCGCACGCGCACGGGGTGGACAGTACGTACGACCCGGGCTCGGGGCCGGTGCAGGTGGCGCCGCACACGCTGGTGGCGGTGCTGGCCACGCTTGGGGTGGACGCGGGGAGTCCGGCGGCGGTGCGGGACGCGATGGAGCGGCACCGGGCCGAGCAGGCGGCCCGGCTGCTGCCGCCGTGCATCGTGGTGCGGGCCGGGCGGCGGACGGCGCTGGACGTCCCGGCCGGGGCCCGGCTCGACGTGGAGCTGGAGGACGGCGGCACCTGGGGCCTGCCGGCGGGCCGGTCGCACTGGCTGCCCGCTGACCTCCCGCTCGGCCGGCACCGCCTGACGGTCCGTACGGGCGACCGCGCCGAGTCGACCCCGCTGATCGTCGCGCCGCAGCGGCTGCCGGAGATCGAGCAGCGCTCCTGGGGCTTCCTGGCCCAGCTCTACTCGGTGCTCTCGGAGCGCTCCTGGGGGATGGGCGACCTCGGTGACCTGGCCGAGCTGGCGCAGTGGGCCGGGCACGGGCTCGGGGCGGGCTTCCTGCAGATCAACCCGCTGCACGCGGCACTGCCGGGTGCGCCCTCCGACCCCTCGCCGTACCGGCCCTCCTCCCGCCGGTTCGCCGACCCGGTGCACCTGCGGATCGAGGCGGTGCCCGAGTACCCGTACGCCGATCTGGGGGAACTCCCCGAGCGCGGACGCAGGTTGAGCCAGGAGGTGCTGGCCCACGACGGGCTGGTGGACCGGGACGCGGTCCGCGCGGTGAAGCTGGAGGCGCTGGAGATCCTGCACCGGGTGGCGCGCGGCCCCGGCCGGGAGGCGGCGTACCGGGCGTTCGTCGAGCGGGAGGGCCGCTGGCTGGAGCAGTACGCGGTCTGGTCCGCGCTGGCCGAGCGGCACGGCGACAACTGGCGGCACTGGCCCAAGGGCCTGCGCCACCCGGACAGCCCGCACGTCACCAAGGCGGCCCAGGACCTGGCCGACCGGGTGGAGTTCCACCGCTGGCTGGCCTGGCTGACGGACCAGCAGCTCGGAGCCGCCCAGCAGGCGGCGAAGGACGCCGGGATGCCGGTCGGCCTGATCCACGACCTGGCGGTCGGCGCGCACCCGGACGGCGCGGACGCCTGGGTGCTCCAGGAGGTGCTGGCCGAGGGCATCTCGGTGGGCGCCCCGCCGGACGCCTTCAACGCGCACGGCCAGGACTGGGGCCTGCCGCCCTGGCGCCCGGACGCGCTGGCCGCCGCCGGCTACGCCCCGTACGCGGAGCTGCTGCGGGCCGCGCTGCGGCACACCGGGGCGCTCCGGATCGACCACGTGATGGGCCTGTTCCGGCTCTGGTGGGTGCCGGCCGGGCTCCCGCCGACCCAGGGCGCGTACGTCCGCTACGACGCGGAGGCGATGCTCGGGGTGCTGGCGCTGGAGGCGCACCGGGCCGGCGGGTACGTGATCGGCGAGGACCTGGGCACGGTGGAGCCGGGTGTGCGGGAGGAGCTGACGGCGCGTGGGGTGCTCGGCACCTCGGTGCTCTGGTTCGAGCGGGACTGGCGGGCGGACGCCGCGATCCTCCCGCCGGAGCGCTGGCGGGCCGCCTGCCTGGCCACCCTGACCACCCACGACCTGCCGAGCACCGCGGCCCGGCTCTCCGGCGAGCACGTCGAGCTGCGGCACCGGCTCGGCCTGCTGGCCCGCCCGCTGGCCGAGGAGCAGGCCGAGGCGGCCGCCGAACTCGCCGACTGGCGGACCGAACTGACCCGGGCCGGGCTGCTGCCCGAGGGCGCCGAGCTGACCGCCGAGGCGCTGTACGCCTTCCTGCTGGCCACCCCCGCCGAGCTGGTCGGGGTCTGGCTGCCCGACACGGTCGGCGACCCGCGCCCGCAGAACCTGCCGGGCACCTGGGACCAGTACCCCAACTGGCGCCTGCCGGTGGCCGACCGGACCGGACGCCCGGTCACCCTGGAGGCGCTCGCGGCGGCGGAGGGGACCAGGCGGCTGAGCACCGTGCTCGGAAGGCGGACCCCGGGGAGCGGCGAGCGGTAGGCGGCCGGTACCTTGGGAAACGTGGACAAGAGGAACGCTTTGCGAGTCGGCGCGGTCTCCGCGGTGGCGACGCTGATGATGCTGATGACGTCGCCCGCGGCCCTGGCGGCCACCCGGGACGACGGCGACGACCCGGGCAAGGGCCTGAGCACGGTCGACACCCTGGCCCTGTTCGTGGCGGCCCCGCTGGTGCTGTTCGCGATCATCGCCGCCCTGGTCATGCTGCCCGCGCTGGGCAAGAAGAAGTAGCCGAACGCACCTGAGCACCGTCGGACCGTCAGGTCCGGCGGTGCTCAGTGCTGTTCCGGCCACCACCGGCGTCACCGGGGACACCCTGACGAACGCCCGAGGGGGCGCCGAACCGCACGCGGTTCGGCGCCCCCTCCGGGTGACGGTGCGTCAGTGGCCGAGCTCCCGGGCGCCGGCCGCCCGGTCCGCGGCCTGGGCCCGGATCGCGCGCTCGACGGCCGCGCGGGCCTCGACCACCATCCGGCGCAGCGCCGGGGCGGGCTCGGCCGAGGCCAGCCAGGCGTCGGTGGTGTCCAGGGTGGCCTGTCCGACCTGGCGGGCCGGGTAGAGGCCGACCACGATCTGCTGCGAGATCTCGTGGCTGCGGGTCTCGTAGATGCCCTTGATCGCGGCGAAGTACTTCGCCGTGTACGGGGCGAGCAGCTCCTGCTGGTCGGGCTGACCGAAGCCGCTGATCACGGCCTCCTGGACGTAGTTGGTCAGCTCGTCCGACTCCACCACGGAGGCCCAGGCCGCGGCCTTGGCCTCGGCGGTCGGCCGGGACGCGCGGCAGGCGGCCGCGTGCTCCTGGCCGGCCGCGGTGTTGTCCCGCGCCAGCTCGGCGTCGATCGCCTCGGCGTCGGCACGCCCGGTGGCGGCCAGCCGGGCGAGCAGCACCCAGCGCAGCTCGGTGTCGACGGCCAGGCCCTCGATCACCTCGCTGCCGTCCAGCAGACCGGCCAGCAGCGCGAGCTGACCCTCCGTCCGGGCGGCGGCGGCCAGCGTGCGGGCCCAGGCCAGCTGGTGGTCGCTGCCGGGGGCGGCGGCGCGCAGCCGCTCCTCGGCGGCGGTGGACCAGCGCAGCAGGCCCTGCTCGCGCCAGGCCGGGTCGGTGTACACGTCGAGCGCCAGCTTGACCTGCCGCTGGACCGACTGGACCACGCCGATCTCGCTCTCCTGGGCCAGGCCGGAGAGCGCCAGCGCCAGGTAGTCGCGGGTGGCCAGCTCGCCGTCGCGGGTCATGTCCCAGGCGGAGGCCCAGCAGAGCGCGCGCGGGAGCGAGGCGGTGAAGCCGCCGAGGTGCTCGGTGACCACGGCCAGCGAGGCCTCGTCCAGGCGGACCTTGGCGTACGACAGGTCGTCGTCGTTGAGCAGCAGCACGGCGGGGCGCTGACGGCCGGTCAGCTGCGGCACCGGGGTCTCGGCGCCGTCCACGTCCAGCTCGATCCGCTCGGTGCGGACCAGCTGACCGTCCTTCAGGTCGTAGCAGCCGATGGCGATCCGGTGCGGCCGGAGCACGGCCTCGCCCTTGGCGCCGGCGGGCAGCGCGGGGGCCTCCTGGAGCACCGAGAAGGCGGCGACGGTGCCGTCCTCGGCCAGCGTGACCGAGGGGCGCAGCACGTTGATGCCGGCCGTCTCGAGCCAGGCCTTCGACCAGGTCTTGAGGTCGCGGCCGCTGGTCTCCTCCAGCGCGCCGAGCAGGTCGCTCAGCCGGGTGTTGCCCCAGGCGTGCGCCTTGAAGTAGGCCTGCACGCCCTTGAAGAACTCGTCCTGGCCGACGTACGCCACCAGCTGCTTGAGCACCGAGGCGCCCTTGGCGTAGGTGATGCCGTCGAAGTTGACCATGACGTCCTCGAGATCGTTGATCTCGGCCATGATCGGGTGGGTGGACGGCAGCTGGTCCTGCCGGTACGCCCAGGTCTTCATCTCGTTGGCGAAGGTGGTCCAGGAGTCCGGCCACTTGGAGCCGGGCGCCTCGGCCAGGCAGACCGCCTCGGCGTAGGTGGCGAACGACTCGTTCAGCCAGAGGTCGTTCCACCACTCCATGGTGACCAGGTTGCCGAACCACATGTGGGCCAGCTCGTGCAGGATGGTGGCGGCCCGCGACTCGTACGCGGCGTCGGTCACCTTGGACCGGAACACGTACTGGTCCCGGAAGGTCACGGCGCCCGCGTTCTCCATCGCCCCGGCGTTGAACTCCGGCACGAAGAGCTGGTCGTACTTCTCGAACGGGTAGGCGCAGTCGAACTTCTCCTGGAAGAAGTCGAAGCCCTGCCGGGTGATGTCGAAGATCGCGTCGGCGTCCAGGAACTCGCGCAGCGACGGACGGCAGTAGACACCGAGCGGGACGACCTGCTCGCCGCTGCGGTACTCGTCGAAGACGCCGACGTACGGTCCGGCGATCAGCGCGGTGATGTAGGTGGAGATCCGGCCGGTCGGGGTGAACCGCCAGACCTGGGTGTCCCCGTCGCCGACCGGGGCCGGGGTGGGGGAGTTGGAGACCACGACCCAGCCCTTGGGGGCGGTCACCGTGAAGGTGAAGGCGGCCTTCAGGTCGGGCTGCTCGAAGGAGGCGAACACCCGGCGGGCGTCGGGCACCTCGAACTGCGTGTAGAGGTAGGTCTCGCCGTCGACCGGGTCGACGAAGCGGTGCAGGCCCTCGCCGGTGTTGGTGTACGCGCAGTCGGCGACGACCTTCAGCTCGTTCTCGGCGGCCAGGTCCGGCAGCGCGATCCGGCTGTCGGCGAAGCTGTCGAGCGGCAGCGCCACGCCGTTCAGCACCAGCTCGGACACGCTCGGCGCGACCAGGTCGATGAAGCTCGCGCTGCCCGGAGCGGTGGCAGCGAACCGGACCACCGTGGTGGAACGGAAGGTGCCGCCGTCGCGGGCCGAGCTCAGATCGAGCTCGATGTCGTACGACTCCACGTGCAGGAGCGCGGCCCGGGTTCGGGCCTCCTCACGGGTCAAGTTGGTGCCAGGCACTCGCAGGACTCCTTCGTCAGGCATGGATGCCTGGCATCCTCCCACGCGACGGGTCCGCAGCGTCCAGGGCATATCAGGTGTGCCGCCCCGGTGCCCGCCGATTCCTTGCGGATGGTCCGGCAACGATCCGTGTTCGATCACCGTTCAGCACCGGTTGGCCCTTGACGCGGGCGCGGCCGGAGTGCCGACCATAGAGTTCAGAAGTTGAAGGTGAACATTTGGGCACCGCCGCAACGGCGCGGCTGGGGCGGGGACGGTCGAGTACCCGTGCCCAGGAAGGGTGAATCATGTCGATGGACACACCGGGATCGCAGTCCTCGCTGCACCGGGCAAATCTCGAACGGGTGTTGCGCGCGGTCCGGATGGCGGGCTCGCTGACCCAGGCGGAGATCGCCCGGTCCACCGGGCTCTCCGCGGCCACGGTGTCCAACATCGTCCGGGAGCTGAAGGAGAGCGGCACCGTCGTGGTGGCCGACACCTCCTCGGGCGGCCGTCGGGCGCGTTCGGTCTCGCTCAGCGGGGACGCCGGGATCGTGGTCGGGGTCGACTTCGGCCACACCCACCTGCGGGTGGCGGTGGGCAACCTGGCGCACCGGGTGCTCGCCGAGGAGAGCGAGCCGATCGACGTGGACGTCTCGGCCAAGCAGGGCTTCGACCGCGCCGAGGCGCTGGTCGCCCGGCTGCTGGCGCAGGCCGGGTTCAAGCCGGACAAGGTGGTCGGGGTCGGCCTCGGCGTGCCGGGCCCGATCGACCAGGAGACCGGCGCGCTCGGCTCCACCGCGATCCTGCCGGGCTGGACGGGCATCGCGCCCGGCCGGGAGCTCTCGCAGCGGCTCGGCATGGACGTGCACGTCGACAACGACGCCAACCTCGGCGCGCTCGGCGAGCTGGTCTGGGGCGCGGGCCGCGGGCTGACCGACCTGGCGTACATCAAGGTGGCGAGCGGCGTCGGCGCCGGCCTGGTGATCAACGGCCAGATCTACCGCGGCCCCGGCGGTACGGCCGGCGAGATCGGCCACATCACGCTGGACGAGGCGGGGCCGGTCTGCCGCTGCGGCAACCGGGGCTGCCTGGAGACCTTCGTCGGCTCCCGCTACCTGCTCAATCTCTTGAACGCCAACCACCCGGGGGAGCTCACCCTGACCAAGGTGGTGCAGCTGGCCCAGCAGGGTGACCTGGGCTGCCGCCGGGTGATCGCGGACGCGGGCCGCCAGATCGGCAGCGGAGTGGCCACCCTGTGCAACCTGCTGAACCCCCGTCGGGTGATCCTCGGCGGAGACCTCGCCGAGGCCGGTGACCTGGTGCTTTCCCCGATCCGGGACTCGGTGGCGCGGTACGCCATCCCGTCCGCGGCGCGGCAGCTCTCGATCGTCCCGGGCACGCTGGGTGGCCGGGCCGAGGTGCTCGGGGCGCTCGCCCTGGTGATGAGTGAGATGGGTGAATCCGGCGCAATCCGGCAGACCTCGGCGGTCGGTGCCTGACACCGGAAATCGCTCTCCCGCGTCCGGAAAAGACGAAGCCGAGGCCGTTTGGTCTCGGCTTCGCCTTCAGGAAGATAACGAAAGGGTTCGGATCGGCGTCCAGCTGGTTTTACTTATTGACGACAAGCGAGCCCCGAGGGTTGACTCCACCTCACCTCGCCGCAACGTTGCGGCTCCGTCAGGGAGGCACCCCCCACCATGAATGCAATGATGCGTCGCGCAGTCATCGGTACCGCTGCGGTCACCATGGCCATCTCGATGGCCGCCTGTGGCAAGGCCGGTGACGACAAGAAGGACAGCGCCGCGTCCGGTGACACCAAGTCGATCGGCCTGCTGCTCCCGGAGAACGCCTCGTCCACCCGGTACGAGTCCTTCGACAAGCCGTTCATCGAGGCCAAGGTCAAGGCACTGTGCGGTGACTGCAACGTCAAGTACAGCAACGCCGAGGGCTCCGCGTCGAAGCAGAAGCAGCAGTTCGACACCCTGATCGCGCAGGGCGTCAAGGTGATCATCCTGGACGCCTTCGACGCGACCTCGACCGCGTCCTGGGTCAAGGAGGCGGCTGCCAAGGGTGTCAAGGTCGTCGCGTACGACCGCCTGGCCACCGGCCCGGTCTCCGCGTACGTCTCCTTCGACAACGAGAAGGTCGGCGAGCTCCAGGGCGAGGCGCTGGTCACCGCGCTGGGCGCCAAGGCCGCCGACGCCAACGTGGTCATGATCAACGGTGACGAGGCCGACCCGAACGCCGCGTACTTCAAGTCCGGCGCGAAGAAGGCCCTCGAGGGCAAGGTCAAGAAGGTCGTCTACGAGGCCTCCGGTGAGTGGAAGCCCACCGTGGCCGGCCAGAAGATCGGCACCGCGATCACCAGCCTGGGCAAGGACGGCTTCCAGGCCGTCTACTCCGCCAACGACGGCATGGCCGCGGCGATCATCACCCAGCTGAAGGCCGCCGGGATCAACGTCCCGGTCGGTGGCCAGGACGCCGGCGTGGACGCCATCCAGCGCATCGTCGCGGGCGACCAGGCGTACACCATCTACAAGGCGTACAAGCCGCTCGCCGACTCGGCCGCCGAGCTCGCGGTCAACCTGCTCCAGAACAAGGACATCAAGTCCGTCGCCTCGGCGACCGTGGACAGCCCGACCGACAAGGGCATCCCGGCCAAGCTGCTGTCCCCGAAGGTCGTCACCAAGGCGAACATCCAGGACACCGTGATCGCCGACGGCCTCTACAAGGCCGCCGACATCTGCACCGCCGACTACGCCGCCGCCTGCACCGCGGCCGGCCTGAAGTAACCCCGGCACGGGCCGGCGCTCCTGACGGAGCGTCGGCCCCCGCGGCGTGTTTCCAGACCGCCGCGCCCCCTCATCGTTTCTCGTACTACCCCTTCGCGCCCGGGTCGGCGCGCGGCAGGCCGTGTCACCCCTCGTCAGGAGCCGGTGGCACGGAATGAAGGAGATGGTTCACGTGACAGGCGCACCCGTACTGGCGTTGCGCGGAGTCTCCAAGCGCTTCGGTGCCGTCCAGGCGCTCACCGACGTCCACTTGGAGGTCCACGCCGGAGAGGTGGTCGCCCTGGTCGGCGACAACGGCGCCGGCAAGTCGACGCTGGTGAAGACCATCGCCGGCGTCCACCCGATCGACGAGGGTTCGATCGAGTGGGAGGGCCGCGAGGTCCGGATCAACCGCCCGCAGGACGCCCAGGGCCTGGGCGTCGCGACGGTCTACCAGGACCTCGCGCTCTGCGACAACCTCGACGTGGTCGGCAACCTCTTCCTCGGCCGCGAGCTGAAGAAGTACGGCGCGCTCGACGAGGTCGCGATGGAGAAGCGCGCCAAGGAGCTGCTCGACACCCTGTCGATCCGCATCCCCAGCGTCCGGATCCCGATCGCCGCGCTCTCCGGCGGCCAGCGCCAGGTGGTCGCGATCGCCCGCGCCCTGGTCGGCGACCCGAAGATCGTCATCCTGGACGAGCCCACCGCCGCGCTCGGCGTGGAGCAGACCGCCCAGGTCCTCGACCTGGTCGAGCGGCTCCGCGAGCGGGGCCTCGGGGTCATCCTGATCAGCCACAACATGGCGGACGTCAAGGCCGTCGCGGACACCGTCGCGGTGCTCCGCCTGGGCCGCAACAACGGGTCCTTCCCGGTGGCCGGCACCACCCACGAAGAGATCATCTCCGCCATCACCGGAGCCACCGAGAACGCCGTGACCCGGCGTCAGGCACGCATCGCGGAGGAAGCGAAGTGAGCACCAACCAGACCACCGAGGCGCCCGCGCCCGCGATCGACCCCCGCCTGATGGTCCGTGAGGAGGGCTTCGCCGGCTACCTCGGCGAGTTCAAGCGGAAGATGAAGACCGGCGAACTGGGCTCCGTCCCGGTCGTGCTCGGCCTGATCCTGATCGCGGCCATCTTCCAGGGCCTGACCGGCGACTTCCTGAACGCCGACAACCTCACCAACATCACGCTCTGGATCGCGGGCCCCGGCCTGATCGCGGTCGGCATCGTGTTCGTCCTGCTGCTCGGTGAGATCGACCTCTCGCTCGGCTCGATCGCCGGCGTCTCCGCGGCCATCGCCGGTGTGCTGTCGGCCCGCTCCGGCGTCAACGAGTGGCTGTCGATCCTGATCGCGCTGGCCGCCGGTGTCGCGATGGGCGCCCTGCACGGCTTCTTCTTCGCCAAGATCGGCGTGCCGGCCTTCGTGGTCACGCTGGCCGGTCTGCTGGCCTGGAGCGGTCTGCAGCAGTTCGTGCTCGGGGACAAGGGCACCGCCAACGTGCTCAACGACGGCGTGATCGCCGACCTCGACCACTACTTCGTCGGCGACGGCGACATCGCGGTCACCTGGATCTTCGCGCTGGCCGGGGTCGGCCTCTTCCTGGCCGGTCAGCTGCTGGACCGCCGCCGCCGTACGGCCGCCGGGCTGCCTGCCCGCCCGGTCAGCGAGATCGCCCTGCGCACCGGCGTGATCGGCTTGATCGCGGTCGCCGCCGCGTCCACCCTGAACCAGAGCCAGGGCCTGCCGCTGCCGCTGGTGATCTTCCTCGGCATCGTGGTGATCACCGACTTCGTGCTCCGCCGCACCTCCTACGGCCGGCAGATCTTCGCGGTCGGCGGTGGCATCGAGGCCGCCCGCCGGGCCGGCATCAACGTGGCCTGGGTGCGGATCTCGGTCTTCATGATCTCGGCCGGCATGGCCGCGCTCGGCGGGCTGTTCATCATGAGCCAGCAGGGTTCCGCCGACAAGGCGCTCGGCAGTGGCAACGTGCTGATGAACTCGATCGCCGCGGCCGTCATCGGCGGCACCAGCCTGTTCGGCGGCCGGGGCAAGACCTGGTCGGCGCTGCTCGGCATCCTGGTGATCCAGTCCATCATCACCGGCCTCGACCTGGTGCACGTCAACCAGTCGATCCAGTACATGATCACCGGCGCGGTGCTGCTCGCCGCCGTGGTGCTCGACTCGGTCTCCCGCCGGACCCAGAAGTCGTCCGGGCGAGGTTGACCTCTTCCGCCCATGTGAGGCTCGGCACTCGAACCAATCGGGTGCCGAGCCTCGTCATGTCGGTCAACACCGGTCAACCCCAGGCGCGCTGCGCGGTGTCCGGCAGGCGGACATTAGACTCGGGCAGTCGAGCCCGCCCGACCGACGGCCGGTGCGGTTCGACTCCAGGGGCAGCGAGGCCCGCCAGGCCGTCCGCGGCCCGAGAACTTTGAACGAGGAGGAACGGGTGGCGCTGCTGACCCGCATTCGGGGACCGCGTGATCTCGACCGGCTCACCCCGGCGCAGCTGGCCGCGCTGGCCGAGGAGATCCGTACCTTCCTGGTCGAGGAGGTCTCCAAGACGGGCGGCCACCTCGGGCCGAACCTGGGCGTGGTCGAGCTGACCATCGCGCTGCACCGGGTCTTCGACTCCCCGCGCGACCGGATCCTCTTCGACACCGGCCACCAGAGCTACGTGCACAAGCTGCTCACCGGCCGGCAGGACTTCTCGCAGCTGCGGATGAAGGGCGGCCTGTCCGGCTACCCGTCCCGCGCCGAGTCCGAGCACGACGTGATCGAGAACTCGCACGCCTCGACCGTGCTCGGCTACGCGGACGGCCTGGCCAAGGCCAACCAGCTGCAGGGCCACCACGACCGTCCGGTGGTCGCGGTGATCGGCGACGGCGCGCTGACCGGCGGGATGGCCTGGGAGGCGCTGAACAACATCGCCGACGCCAAGGACCGCCCGCTGGTGATCGTGGTGAACGACAACGAGCGTTCCTACTCGCCCACCATCGGCGGCCTGGCCAACCACCTCGCCACGCTGCGCACCACCCAGGGCTACGAGCGCTTCCTGTCCTGGGGCAAGGACGCGCTGCAGCGCACTCCCGTGGTCGGCCAGCAGCTGTTCGAGACCCTGCACGGCGCCAAGAAGGGTCTGAAGGACTTCATCGCGCCGCAGGGCATGTTCGAGGACCTCGGCCTGAAGTACATCGGCCCGATCGACGGCCACGACCTGACCGCGCTGGAGTCCGCCCTCACCAAGGCGCGCGGCTTCGGCGGCCCGGTGATCGTGCACTGCCTGACCGAGAAGGGCCGCGGCTACCACGCCGCCGAGAACAACGACGAGGACCGCTTCCACGCGGTCGGCGTGATCCACCCGGAGACCGGCCTGCCGATCAAGACCTCGGGCAAGGACTGGACCTCGGTCTTCGCCGAGGAGATGGTCGCCCTCGGCCGGGAGCGCAAGGACATCGTCGGCATCACCGCCGCGATGCTGCACCCGGTCGGCCTGGCCCCGTTCGCCAAGGCCTTCCCGGAGCGGACCTTCGACGTCGGCATCGCCGAGCAGCACGCCGTCACCAGCGCGGCCGGCCTGGCCACCAACGGCCTGCACCCGGTCTTCGCGGTCTACGCGACCTTCCTGAACCGGGCCTTCGACCAGGTCCTGATGGACGTCGCGCTGCACAAGCTGGGCGTCACCTTCGTGCTCGACCGCGCGGGCGTCACCGGAACTGACGGTGCGTCGCACAACGGCATGTGGGACATGTCGATCCTTCAGGTCGTCCCCGGGCTGCGGCTGGCCGCCCCGCGCGACGCCGACCAGCTCCGCGCCCAGCTGCGCGAGGCGGTCGAGGTGGACGACGCCCCGACCGTGGTCCGCTACTCCAAGGGCACCGTCGGTCCCGCCGTCCCGGCGGTCGGCCGGATCGGTGGGATGGACGTGCTGCGGGCCGCACCCGAGGGCGAGGGCGAGGTGCTGATCGTCTCGGTCGGCGCGATGGCCCCGATGTGCCTGGAGGTGGCCGACCTGCTGGCCGCCCAGGGCATCACCGCCACCGTGGTCGACCCGCGCTGGGTCAAGCCGGTCGACCCGGCGCTGCCCGGCCTGGCCGCCGAGCACCGGGTGGTCGTCACGGTCGAGGACAACGGCCGCGCGGGCGGCGTCGGCTCGGCGGTCTCCCAGGCCCTGCGGGACGCCGGGGTGGACCTGCCGCTGCGCGACTTCGGCATCCCCCAGCAGTTCCTGGACCACGCCACCCGGGACCAGATCCTGAACGAGATCGGTCTCACCGCCCCGGCCGTCGCCGAGCAGGTCGCCAAGCTGGTGGCCCGGACGGCCGCGGCCCGGGTCTGATCCCCGGTCACACCGCAGGGGCGCGGGGCCGTGCGCATGCACGGCCCCGCGCTCCGTTTCCGTTCATGAGCGCCGTTCACGAGCCGTGGCCGGAAATAATCCGTCGCTGCCACCGGCCCACCGCGCCACACTTCTGTCCGATCGTCACATCGAATGGCCGGACCCGGGCGTTGGCCCACGGCCCCGCCCGGTAGGTTGTCACCGTGCCCAACGCCGTCTCACGACCACTCGCCGCCCTGACCGGGCGGCTGCCCGAGCGCGTCCGGACGGGGTACTGGACCAGAGTCGTGCCGGTGCTGGCGGTCCTCGCGACCGTCACCCACCTCCCCTCCTTCCTCCGCCCGGTGTGGAGCCCCGACGAGGGCTATCTCGCCACCCAGGCGCGGATGCTGGCCGACGGCGGCGTGCTGTACGACACCGTGGTGGACCGCAAGCCCCCGCTGCTGCCCTGGCTGTACGAGGCGTGTTTCGCGCTGTTCGGCTCCACCTCGCTCTGGCCGCTGCGCACCCTGGCGATCGTGGCGCACCTGGCCACCGCGATCCTGCTGGCCTCGATCGCCCGCGGCCGCTGGGGCAACCGGGCGGGCGCGGTGGCCGGCGGGCTCTACCTGCTGGTCTCGATCGGACTGTCCCCCGAGGACACCCAGGCGGCGACCTTCGAGGTCTTCATGCTGCCCGCGATGGTGGCGGCGTTCCGCTACGCCGAGCGCCGCCGCTGGCTGGCAGCCGGGATCGCGGTGGCGCTCTGCTCACTGACCAAGCAGACCGGCGGCGCGGTGATGCTGCCGGTGCTCTGGATGCTGTTCCAGGACGTCCGGCTGCGCGGGGTGCGCTGGCAGCCCGCGCTGTTCAAGGTCTGCTTCGGCTTCGCGCTGCCGATAGCGCTGGTCGCGGTGATCCTCACCAAGCCCAAGGGCTTCCTGTTCTGGGTGGTCACCGGCAGCGGCGACTACGCCTCGATGGGCGGCGCCTGGCTGCAGATGTCAGGACGGGCGCTGGGCAACTCGGCGATCCTGCTGGCGGCCTGCCTCGGCTTCCTGGCCCCGCTGGGCCACCGGCTCTGGCTGCGGCTGCGGCACGGCGCGCTGCCCACCGTCCGGGGTGAGGAGTACGGCGCCACCTCCGACCTCTGGGTCTGGCTGCTCTCCTCGGTGGTGGCGGTCAGCACCGGCTTCCACTTCTTCGGCCACTACTACCTCCAGCTGATGCCCCCGCTGGTGCTGCTCGGGGTCGGCGCGGTGTCCACCTCGTCGATCCGCTGGCGGCCGGTGCTGGTGTACAGCACGGTCGCGGCCACGGCGTTCTGGGGCCTCGCGGTGTTCTGGCCGGGCCAGCGGCTCGACCACTCCAGCGAGGTGGCCAGCACGATCGCCGAGCAGACCACGGCCAAGGACACCGTGCTGGTCTGGGGCATGCACCCGGAGCTGTACTGGCTGTCCGACCGACGCCCCGTCACCCGCTATCTGACGGCGGGTTTCCTGACGAACTTCAGCGGCGGCAAGGACGGCAAGGACGTCGGCGAGCAGTTCAGCATGGCGAACGCCTGGCAGACCTTCGACAAGGAGCTGGCCGACAAGGGCTTTCCGGAGATCGTGGTGGACGACTCGGGCCTGGCCCCGTACCAGCCGGTGCACATCCCCCGGATAGAGAGCCTGCTGGAGACCCGCTACGAGGTGGTCGCGGTCAACGCCGACACCGTGATCTACCGGCTGAAGCGCTAGAGCCGCTCCTGCGGAGCGGTCAGCTCGGCGGCCACCGTCAGCAGGACCGCGGCGAGCTCCAGCGCGCTCTCCCGGCGCTCCTCGGGGTCGAGACCGGAGTGGGCGGAGCACTCGGAGAGGTGCAGCCGGGTCGCGGTGGCCAGCTCGCGCTCGGTGGCCGCGACCGCGCCCCAGCGGCGGAGGAAGAGGTGCACCGGGCCGAGGCTGTCGGTCCCCAGTGCCTGGGCGAAGGCCTGTTCCCGCTCCCGCTCCAGTTCGAGGAGCCGGTAGGGGGCGAAGGCGGTGATGATGGCCCGCACGGCCGCGAACGAGGGGGTGCCCAGCTGCGGGGTGGCGGGCGGGCTGGTCGTCGTCGGGGTGCTCATCGTCTCGTCCTCGGGTGCGGAGGGTGTTACGCCGGTGGTGGTGTCAGCGCCTCGGACAGGGCCGTCCACAGCTGGTTGGCCGGCGGGTACGGCAGCATGTCCTCGGCGTAGTACCACCAGAAGTGACCGCCCAGGTAGCGGGGGGCGGTGACCGGCAGGGTGTAGTAGTGGGTGAGCTGCTCCAGCTTCGCGTCGAGGGAGGCGTGCTCGTCGGTGCCGTTCTCGCCGAAGCCCACCCGGGCGTGCGGGAAGAGGTCGGCCAGCTCGGTGAAGACGGCGTTCCACTCCTCGAGCGGCGGGCGGTAGTCGTTGCAGGCGTCCTCGTAGTAGGACACCAGGACGTAGTCCAGCCCGTCCCTGATCTCCTGGGGCACGTTCTCCTTGGTCCAGGGCAGCATCTGATGCTCCGGATCCTCGGCACAGCCCGGGTTGTAGTAGAGGGTGAGCGCGGTCCGCCCGCCGGCCGCGACCACCTGCCGGTACGCGTCGGTCACCTTTTCGGTGACCTCGGGGGCGGGGCCCAGCCACTCCCCGTTGATCTCGTTGCCGACCTCCCAGACGTCGATCTGCCCGCCGAACTCGGCCAGCAGCGCGGCCGTCCGGTCGTGATACTCCGTCAGGGAGGCGTCGGCCACCTCGAAGGAGTCCATCGGCAGACCCATCAGATAGCTGATCGGGTGCAGCGCGGCCACCGCCGCCCGGTAGGCGGAGGGTTCGGTGTCCGCGTCGAAGACGATCCGCTCGGTGGGCCGCTGCGGCAGGGCCCCCAGGGAGGCGACGAGCTCGGGGAGCTCGGTCACGTCGTCCAGCGTCACGCCGTTGAACAGGTCCGGCAGCGGGCGGGTGGCCGAGACGGGAGGCGGCGGGGGAGGTGGGTCCGAGGCCGCGCAGGAGGCCAGGGCACACACCAGCAGCCAGGCTGCCGCCAGGACCGGCACGGTGCGGGGAGTACGAGTGGCCATCGGATTGCCTTTCAGCCGCCGGGGGTCCTGAGACCCATGCTCGGCTATTCGACGGTGACCGACTTGGCGAGATTGCGCGGCTGGTCGACCTCGTGGCCCTTGGCGGTGGCCAGCTCGCAGGCGAAGACCTGGAGCGGCACGGTGGCGACCAGCGGCTGCAGCAGCGCGGGGGTGGCCGGGATCCGGATCAGGTGGTCGGCGTATGGGGCGACCGCTTCGTCACCTTCCTCCGCGATCACGATGGTCCGGGCGCCGCGGGCGCGGATCTCCTGGATGTTGGAGACGATCTTGTCGTGCAGGACCGCCCGGCCGCGCGGGGACGGGACGACGATGACGACCGGCAGCCCGTGCTCGATCAGCGCGATCGGGCCGTGCTTGAGCTCGCCCGCCGCGAAGCCCTCGGCGTGCATGTACGCGAGCTCCTTGAGCTTGAGCGCGCCCTCCAGGGCGACGGGGTAGCCGACGTGCCGGCCGAGGAAGAGCACGGCGTGGGCGTCGGCCAGGGAGCGGGCCAGCTCGCGGACCGGCTCCATGGTCCGCAGGACCTGTTCGACCTGGTGCGGAGCGTGGCCCAGCAGCTCGATGACGCCGAAGGTCTCACGGTCCCACTTGGTGCCGCGCACCTGGCCCAGGTAGAGCGAGACCAGGTAGCAGGCGACCAGCTGGGTCAGGAACGCCTTGGTCGAGGCGACCGCGACCTCAGGCCCGGCGTGCGTGTACAGCACCGCGTCCGACTCCCGCGGAATGGTGGACCCGTTGGTGTTGCAGATCGCCAGCACCTTCGCGCCCTGCTCGCGGGCGTGGCGCAGTGCCATCAGGGTGTCCATGGTCTCGCCGGACTGCGAGATCGCGATCACCAGCGTCCGGTCGTCCAGGATCGGGTCGCGGTAGCGGAACTCCGACGCCACCTCGACCTCGCACGGGATCCGCGTCCAGTGCTCGATCGCGTACTTGGCGATCATCCCGGCGTGGAACGCGGTGCCGCAGGCGACGATCACCACCTTGTCCACCTGCCGCAACTGCGCGTCGGAGATCCGCAGCTCATCGAGCGTCAGCTGACCGTCGGCGCCGATCCGCCCGAGCAGGGTGTCGGCTACCGCCTTCGGCTGCTCGGCGATCTCCTTCAGCATGAAGTAGTCGTAACCGCCCTTCTCGGCGGCCGACGCGTCCCAGTCCACGTGGTACTCGCGGACGGTGGCGGGGGTGCCGTCGAAGTTGGTCACCGTGACGCCCTCGCGGCGCAGTTCGACCACCTGGTCCTGGCCGAGCTCGACGGCGTCCCGGGTGTGGGCGATGAAGGCGGCGACGTCCGAGGCGAGGAAGTTCTCGCCGTCGCCGCGGCCGACCACCAACGGGGAGTTCCGCCGGGCACCGACCACCACACCGGGGGAGTCGGAGTGCACGGCGACCAGGGTGAAGGCGCCGTCGAGCCGGCGGCAGACACCGCGCATGGCCTCGGCCAGGTCACCGGTGAAGGCTTCGCCGAGCAGGTGGGCGACCACCTCGGTGTCGGTCTCCGAACGGAGCGTGTGGCCGCGCTCGGCGAGCTCGGCCCGCAGCTGCGCGAAGTTCTCGATGATGCCGTTGTGCACCACCGCGACCCGCCGCGCGTCGTCCAGGTGAGGGTGGGCGTTCGCGTCGGTCGGACCACCGTGGGTGGCCCAACGGGTGTGCCCGATGCCGACGGACGCGGTCGGCAGCGGGAAGTCGGTCAGGGTCTTCTTGAGGTTGGCCAGCTTGCCGGCCCGTTTCTCGGTGGCCAGGCCGCCGCCGTTCAGGACGGTGACCCCGGCGGAGTCGTAGCCCCGGTACTCCAGTCGTTCGAGCCCCTCGATCACGACGTCCAGGGCGGCCTCGCACCCCACGTATCCCACGATTCCGCACATGGGGACCAGTACCTCTCGGGATGGGTTCCTGCTGCCGGCCCCAAGCGGGCGAGCCGGCAGCAGGGGTGATGTGCTGTCAGGGCGCGAGGGCCGTGGCGGGGGAGATGAAGGTGTAGCCGAGTGCCTTGATGCCGTTGACGGTCTGCCGCAGCGGGTTCAGCCCGTAGGACGGGTGGTAGAAGAAGCTGGCGTAGCCGTCCCTGACCACGAGGTTCAGCTTGGCCGAATTGACCATGTCGGCCGGCAGTCGCGGCGGGTTGTTGTTGGACATCTGGGGCTCGTAGTTGCCCAGGTTCTCGGGCAGTACGGTCTCGCCGTAGACGTCGTGCACGGGGTAGGGGAAGAACTGACCGATCAGCATGCTGTAGTCGATCGGGCCTCCGTTGAGCACGCCGCCGAAGTACAGCGAGCGCTCGTAGCGGGCGGCGAAGCCGGGTTCCAGGGCCTTGTAGTCGACGGCCGAGCCCGCGTAGTGCGGGAACTCGAAGATCGTCGGCACCGGGAGGCCGGCAGCCTTGAACTCGTTGCTGGCGGCGGTGATCCGGCCCAGCGCATAGGTGGCGGAGTCACCGGGGACCGGGCCCTGGTGGATCACCCAGTCGGTGTTCTGGCAGGGTGCCCGGAACTGGTACGGCGGGGTCCGGGTGACCGAGCACTGGGCCCGGTAGAACTCGAAGTCGTCGCCGCTCACACCGTTGTACGGGTTGGCGATGTTGCTGAACTGGTGCGTGTAACCGTGCATCAGCATGGTGCCGCCGTTGGCGATCAGCGACCTGATCGCGAGGACCATCAGCGGCGTCTGCGACAGCCGGAGGGTCTCCGGGCGGCCGTTGTTGTAGGTGCCCTTGGGGTCGGTGTAGACCGGGATGACGCCGAAGCTGAACGGGATGTTCTGGGACTTCAGGTAGTTGCCGGTGTTGATCAGCTGGACCGGGTCGTCGGCGGGGCTGATGTCCTCCAGCCGGACCATGGCCCGGTGCCGGGTCGGGGCGCCGGGGGCGAGTGCGTCGAAGAGCAGGTCGCTGAAGATCATCACCCGGTCGTTGGCGCTCACGTAGGAGAACGGGACGTCACCGATGTAGGTGAGGTTGTTCGAGCGGATCGCCCAGGGGACGCTGGCCCCGGTGCTGTCGGTCGAGGAGGCGAGCACGGTGACCTTGGTGGGGTCCGTGATGGTGTCGCCCAGCACGCCGCCGCCGTTCAGCGGGTCACGGCTGAGGGCTTGGCCCTTGTAGTTGACCGAGGTGATCGGGTTGTAGTTGAAGTAGGAGTTGGTCGGGTCCCACCCGTAGGTGGCGGAGAACTGGGCCGGGCCGACGTTGTTGGCCAGGTTCCAGATGTTGTCGTAGAGCCAGACGACGGGGTGCGTCGTGGTGGTCACGTCGCTGTAGAACGAGGCCGGTACGGCGTCCGGGATCGGCTGGCCGTTGTTGTCGTTGACCCCGTAGTAGGTGGAGCCGAAGTAGATGGTGGCGGTGTAGTTGTTGACCTCACCGGGCTGGTACGAGGAGACCGGCTTGGGTGTCACCGTCCCGAAGTGGCCGGCCAGGTTGGCGGTGGTCATCGCGTACAGCTCGCCGAGGAACCCGTACGGCCCGGTGGTGTCGTAGAGCACGAGCGTGCTCTTCCCGGTCGCCGGGGCGGGGTTGCTGGGCAGCAGGTTCAGCGCCGTGGGCAGCACGTTCAGCGTGCTCGCGGGCTTGATCTTCTTGTGCGGGTTCTGCTTCCGGTTCTGGTCCGCCGCCTTGTGCTTGGCGCCGAAGGAGGCGGAGAGGTCGCCGGGGTTCTGGCCCTGCTGGAGCGCCTCCTGAGCGTGGTTCTGCTCAGGAGGCGGCTTCGCGGAGACGGTGGACGGCGGTACGACCCCCACGCTGAGAATCAGAGCGAGCGCAGTCCCCACGATTGTCGGTCGGCGCCAACTCCGATTCTTGATATGCGAAGGCATGGTAGCCCCTTGGGTGAATTGCGGATTCACGTCACGACATGGGTGTGGGCCACGGGTGCCCGGAAGCGGGAACGGCGCGCAGGTGAATATCCCGCACCTGTCTCCCGACCGTTGTCTTCCCACCCTTGATCGGTGCCCGGCGGCCGTTTTTCCCGGCGTCTCGCACAGAGGGCCCACGCGGCGCTCGGGAACGGCGTCTCGCAACGGGCCTGGAGTCGCTTCGGTGCAGCGGTCAACGCTGCCCACCAGCCGCAGTACAGGCGATATAAACGACATTGTCACTCGCCTTGCGGAGTGTCAATGCCCGCTGACGGGGTATCACCGGATGTACTCCGGCGTCACTCTCGGTATCCTCGGCCGGTGCTCCGAGCGGTAATTCCCGGGATATTCGGATTCGTTGAACGACTCCCGGTGCTGTGGTACGTTGACGGTGATTGGTCCGATGGGGCGCGTGATGATCCGAGTCGGCTAGACGGTCGCCTTTCCTGGCTCGGGGAGTGAGTGGCGAGACCGGCCCCCTCCACCACGAACCGCGAGAGCTGTGTCATGTCCGGCATCCACTCGCATCATTGGGGTTGAGTCCCCGTGTACGGGAACTGCGGAGCCACCAGTGGGCTCTGCTTCAGCGCGGCATCCGTGATGCCCTCCGGTATGTCCGGAGCCGGTATCGCCCGTTTCCTGCTCCAGGTCGCGGGCGCGGGCTTCGGTCTGTACACCGTGGTGTGTCTCGGTCTGCTGGTCTTCGGCCTGGTGGTGCGCCACCGCCGGGACCGGCGTCGGCCGCCCGAACCGGACGCGACGGCGCACTCGGCCGGCGCGACCGCGGTCCGCCGGGGTTCGTCATGGTGACCACCGTCCTGCTCTGGCTGAGCACGGCCGTCATCGCGACGGCCCTGCTCTACAACAGCGGCATGTTCGCCCTGTCCCGCCGTCGCATCCAACTGGCGGAGCCCGGCGGCGAGGAGCGGTTCTACGTCTTCGTGCTGGCCTGCCTCAACGAGGACCGCGTCCTCGCCGAGAGCCTGCGCCGCCTGATGGCGCTGCCGCGGAAGGACTGTCTGGCGCTGGTGGTTGACGACGCGTCGGACGACCGCACCGCCGAGATCGCCCGCGCGGCGGACCCGCACCGGGTCCTGCTGCACCAGCGGCGGCTGCCGGACGCGCGACGGGGCAAGGGGGCCGCCCTCAACGACGGCCTGCGGCACCTCGCCGACTGCGGCGCCCTGCGCGGCCGCAACCCCCGCGACGTCATCATCTGCGTCCTCGACGCCGACGGCCGGCTCGAACCCGGCGCGATCGACCAGGCCGACCGGTACTTCGCCGACCCGGCCACCGGAGCGGTCCAGATCGGCGTCCGGATGTACAACCGGCAGGACTGTCTGCTGGCCCGGATGCAGGACATGGAGTTCGTCGTCTACACCGACATCTTCCAGACCGGCCGGCGGCACCTCGGCAGCGTCGGGATGGGCGGCAACGGGCAGTTCATGCGGCTGAGCGCGCTGCGCTCGCTGGGTCCCGAGCCGTGGAGTCACCGGCTGACCGAGGACCTCGACCTGGGCATCCGGCTGATCGCGGCCGGCTGGCAGAACGAGTTCTGCCCGACCGCCGCCGTCCACCAGCAGGCCGTGCTCAAGGTCCGCCCCTTGGTCCGCCAGCGCTCCCGCTGGTTCCAGGGCCACATCCAGGCCTCCCGGCTGGTGCCGCTCGTCCTCCGGGAGATCCCCGGCCGGGCCGCGGCCGACCTGATCTACCACCTGTCCAGCCCGGCGCTGCTGCTGCTCACCTCCTTCCTGCCGCTCGCCTTCCTCGCCGGGGCCTTCGGGTTCCTCACCGAGTCGATCTCGGCCGGGCACAGCACCTTCTCGCCGATCTGGCTGGTCCCGCTGTACGCCCTCGCGTTCGCCCCCGCCTATGCCTACGCCTACGTGTACCGGCAGCGGGAGAGCGAGTTGGGGTTCCTGCGCTGCCTGCTGCTGGCGCACCTGTTCGTGGCCTACGGCTACCTGTGGTTCGCGGCCGGCTGGTGGGCCATCGGCCGCACGGTCAGCGGCCGCACCTCCTGGCTGAAGACCGCCCGGAGCTGAAGACCGCCCGGACCTGACGGCCCGTCACCGGCCGGGCCCCGGGGGGTTCCTGTCCCGTCGCGCTCCGCGCTCCGCCCGGAGTCCTTCCCGGGCCCGTCATGTCCCGCTGCCGAAGAAGGCCGTCATGTCCCCTCTGCCCTTTCCCGACCCGGTCGGCACCGGCTCGTCCCGTCCCCTGCGGGTCGCGGTGGTGCTCGGCACCCGCCCCGAGGCCGTCAAACTCGCCCCCGTCGTACGGGCCCTGGACGCCGCCCCCGGATTCGAGTCGCTGGTGATCAACACCGGCCAGCACCGCGAGATGCTCGACCCGATGCTGCACCGGCTGCAGCTGACGACCCACCACAGCCTCGAGGTGATGCGCGACCGGCAGGAGCTCTCCGCCCTGACGGCCCGTCTGATCGAGGGGCTGGGGGAGGTGCTGCGCTACGAGGAGCCCGACCTGGTGATGGTCCAGGGCGACACCAGCAGCACCCTGTGCGGGGCGCTCGCCGCCTTCTACGAGCGGATCCCGGTGGCCCACGTGGAGGCCGGCCTGCGCAGCGGCGTCCTCGACAACCCCTTCCCCGAGGAGCTCAACCGACGGCTGGTCAGCAAGCTGACCCGCTGGCACTTCGCCCCCACCGAGCGGGCCGGGGCCGAGCTCAGGGCCGAGGGGATACCGGCCGACAACGTCCACGTCACCGGGAACACCGTCATCGACAACCTGCTCTGGGTCCGGCACCGGGGCGTCGGCCGGTCGGCCTTCCGGACCGGCCGCCGGGGTGTCCTGGTCACCCTGCACCGGCGGGAGAACCAGGGGGACCGGATGCGGGCGATGGCCGCCACCCTGCTGCGGCTGGCCCGGCGCGGCGACGTCGAGATCCTGCTGCCGGTGCACCGCAGCCCCGCCGTCCGCGACGTGCTGGAGGGCGCGCTCGGCCACGACCCGCACATCACCCTGACCGAGCCGCTGGACTACTTCGACTTCACCGCCTCGCTCGCCGCCTGCGAACTCGTCCTCACCGACTCCGGCGGCGTGCAGGAGGAGGCGCCCAGCCTGGACAAGCCCGTCCTGGTGCTGCGCACCACCACCGAGCGCCCCGAGGTGGTCACCACCGGCGCGGCCCGGCTGGTCGGCGTGGACCCCGAGCACATCCATACCGAGGCCAACAACCTGCTGGACGACCCGGCCCTCTACCAGAGCATGGCGGAGGCCCCCAGCCCCTTCGGCGACGGCTACGCCGCCCGGCGGATCGTCACCCGGCTGGCCGAGGACTCCGCCGCCACGCCGGTCTCCGCACCGGCCTTTCCTACGGTGCCCCATGCGATCTCCCTGGCAGACTGGTGATCCGTCCGCGATCACGGGAGGTCCGCCGGTGTGCCCGCAGCGGACCGTCACGGACTCGCCCGGGCCCGCCCACAGACGGCGGTGGTGGATCCTCGCGGCGATCGTCCTCCCGGTGCTGGCGCTGATCCTGGTGGTGGTCACCCTGAGCCCCGGCGCCTCCCTGCAGCGCTGGCCGGAGGGCAGCACGCACGGGCCCTGGCGCTCGGTCTTCAACGGGGAGGGCTACACCGGGAACCGGGGCGACATCCTGGTCCTCGAACCCCGCCGCTCGCTCCGGCCGGACGAGACGCACGCCGCCCTGGTGGTCTCCGACGCGACCTACCAGCAGGTCGACTTCCGGCTCCAGGCCCGCACCACCGACCAGCTCCGCAAGCCCGAGCCGAACGCCTGGGAGGTGGCCTGGGTGGTCTGGCACTACAGCGACCCGCTGCACTTCTACTACCTGGCCCTCAAGCCCACCGGCTGGGAGCTGGGCAAGGAGGACCCGGCGTACCCGGGCGCCCAGCGCTTCCTCGCCACCGGTTTCCCGGTCTACCCGATCGGCCGCTGGCACCGGGTGGAGATCCACCAGACCGGCCCGGCCATGACCGTCGAGGTCGACGACCAGCCGGTGGTGACCTTCACCGACCAGGAGCGCCCGTACCTGAGCGGCAGCGTCGGCCTCTACACCGAGGACGCGCACGTCGAGTTCCGCAACCTGCAGCTCCCCTGAAACGCCCGTCGGGCGGTACCCCTGTCTCCAGGGGTACCGCCCGACGGTGTGTCAGATCAGGCTCACTCCGGGACGGAGGCCAGACCCGGGGCCAGGAACTTCTTGCCGTTCACCCGCTCCGAGACGCCCGCCCGGTCCAGGTACGGGGTGATCCCGCCCAGGTGGAAGGGCCAGCCGGCGCCGGTGATCATGCAGAGGTCGATGTCCTGGGCCTCGCCCACGACGCCCTCGTCCAGCATCAGGCCGATCTCCTGGGCCACCGCGTCGAGCGAGCGGTCCAGGACCTGCTGCTCGGTCAGCACGGTGTCGCCGAAGGTCAGCAGCGCCAGCACCTCGGGGTCGAGGACCTGCTGGCCGTCCACCCAGATGTAGAAGCCGCGCTTGCCGGCCTTGACCACCTTGCCGAGGTTCTCGGAGACGCCGAAGCGCTCTGGGAAGGCCCGGTTCAGGGTCTCCGAGACGTGCTGCGCGATGGCCGGGCCGACCAGCTCGAGCAGGACGATCGGGGACATCGGCAGGCCGAGCGGGAGCACGCCCTTCTCGACCGTCTCGATCGGAGTGCCCTCGTCGATGATCGCCTGGATCTCGCCCATGAAGCGGGTCAGGATCCGGTTGACCACGAACGCCGGGGCGTCCTTGACCAGCACGGCGGTCTTCTTGAGCTTCTTCGCCACACCGAAGGCGGTGGCCAGCGAGGCGTCGTCGGTCTGCTCGCCGCGGACGATCTCCAGCAGCGGCAGGATGGCGACCGGGTTGAAGAAGTGGAAGCCGACGACCCGCTCGGGGTGCTTGAGCTTCGAGGCCATCTCGGAGACCGAGAGGGAGGAGGTGTTGGTCGCCAGCACGCAGGTCGGCGAGACCACGGCCTCCAGGTCCGCGAAGACGGTCTGCTTGACGCCCATCTCCTCGAACACCGCCTCGATCACGAAGTCGGCGTCGCCGAAGGCCGCGGCCTTGTCCAGCGAACCGGTGACCAGGCCCTTGAGGCGGTTGGCGTTGTCCGGGTTGACCCGGCCCTTGGCCAGCAGCTTGTCGATCTCGGCGTGCACGTAGCCGACACCCTTGTCGACGCGCTCCTGGTCGATGTCGGTGAGGACCACCGGCACCTGGAGGCGGCGGGCGAACAGCAGCGCCAGCTGAGAGGCCATCAGACCGGCACCCACGACGCCGACCTTGGTGACCGGACGGGCCAGCGCCTTGTCCGGCGCACCGAACGGACGCTTGGCCCGACGCTGCACCAGGTTGAAGGCGTACAGGCCCGCGCGCAGCTCGCCGGTCATGATCAGGTCGGCCAGCGCCACGTCCTCGGCGTCGAAGCCCGCCTGGAAGTCCTGGTCCTTGACCTGCGCGATGATGTCGAGCGCCTTGTACGCGGCCGGAGCGGCCCCGTGCACCTTGGCGTCGGCGACCAGGCGGCCCCAGGCGACGGCGTCGTCCCAGGCCTTGCCCCGGTCGATCTCCTCGCGCTCGACCACGGTCGCGCCGGTGAGCACCTTGGCGGCCCACAGGATCGACTGCTCCAGGAAGTCGGCCGGCTCGAAGATCGCGTCCGCGATGCCGAGCTCGAAGACGTCCTGGCCCTTGAGCTGCTTGTTCTGGCTCATCGAGTTCTCGATGATGACCTTGATCGCCTTCGAGGGGCCGATCAGGTTCGGCAGGATGGTGCAGCCGCCCCAGCCGGGGACCAGGCCGAGGAAGACCTCGGGCAGCGAGAACGCCGGGACGCCGGAGCTGACGGTGCGGTAGCTCGCGTGCAGGCCGACCTCGACGCCGCCGCCCATCGCCGCGCCGTTGTAGAACGCGAAGCTCGGGACGGGCAGCGCGGCGATCCGCTTGAAGACGTCGTGGCCGCCCTTGCCGATGGCCAGCGCGTCGCTGTGCTCCTTGAGCACCTCGACACCCTTGAGGTCGGCGCCGACCGCGAAGATGAACGGCTTGCCGGTGATCGCCACGGCGACGATGTCACCGGCGGCGGCCTCGGCCTCGACCTGGTCCAGCGCCTCGGACAGCTTGGCCAGCGAACCCGGGCCGAAGGTGGTCGGCTTGGTGTGGTCGAAGCCGTTGTCCAGGGTGATCAGCGCCAGCCGGCCCGCGCCGAGCGGCAGGTCCAGGTGACGCACGTGCGCGGTGGTGACGACCTCGCCGGGGAACAGCTCGGCGGCGCGCTTCAGCAGCTCAGTGGTGCTCATGGTCACTTACCACCCTCGAAGTGCTGGCCCTGAAAGTGAGGATTTTCCCAGATGACGGTGGCGCCCATGCCGAAGCCGACACACATGGTGGTCAGGCCGTAGCGGACGTCGGTGCGCTGCTCGAAGCTGCGCGCCAGCTGGTTCATCAGGCGCACGCCCGAGGAGGCCAGCGGGTGGCCGAACGCGATCGCGCCACCGTACGGGTTGACCCGCGGGTCGTCGTCGGCGATGCCGTAGTGGTCGAGGAACGCGAGCACCTGGACCGCGAACGCCTCGTTGACCTCGAAGGCCTGGATGTCATCGATCGTCAGACCGGCCTTGGCCAGCGCCTTCTCGGTCGCCGGCACCGGGCCGATGCCCATGACCTCGGGCTCGACACCCGCGAAGGCGTACGAGACCAGACGCATCTTGACCGGGAGACCGAGCTCCTCGGCGACGTCCTCGGCCGCGAGCAGCGAGGCGGTCGCACCGTCGTTCAGACCGGCCGAGTTGCCCGCGGTGATGTTGCCGTGCGGGCGGAACGGGGTCTTCAGACCGGCCAGCGACTCCATCGAGGTGCCCGGGCGCATCGGCTCGTCCGTGGTCGCCAGACCCCAGCCGGTCTCGCCGGCCTCGGGGTTGGTGTTGCGGATCGTGATCGGCACCAGGTCCGGCTGGATGTCGCCGTTGGCGTACGCCTTGGCGGCCTTCTCCTGCGAGCGGACCGCGTACGCGTCGCAACGCTCCTTGGTGATGTGCGGGAACCGGTCGTGCAGGTTCTCCGCGGTCATCCCCATGAACAGGGCGGACTCGTCGACCAGCTTCTCCGAGACGAAGCGCGGGTTCGGGTCCACGCCCTCGCCCATCGGGTGCCGGCCCATGTGCTCGACGCCACCGGCGACCACGATGTCGTACGCGCCGAAGGCGATGCCGCCCGCGGTCGCGGTGACGGCGGTCAGCGCACCGGCGCACATCCGGTCGATGGAGTAGCCGGGGACCGACTTCGGCAGACCGGCCAGCAGCGCGGCGGTCCGGCCGATGGTCAGGCCCTGGTCGCCGATCTGGGTCGTGGCCGCGATGGCGACCTCGTCGATCCGGTCGGTCGGCAGGCTCGGGTTGCGGCGCACCAGCTCACGGATGCACTTGACGACCAGGTCGTCGGCGCGGGTCTCGTGGTAGATGCCCTTCGGGCCGGCCTTGCCGAACGGGGTGCGGACGCCGTCAACGAAGACGACATCCCTCGAGGTACGAGGCACGGGGCTCTCCTCCCAGGGGACATGACGTTGGGTGGCAGACCACGTCCCATGACGGAGCGGCTCTGCTTCACCCGCCATGCTACCCGCCGGTAACTACCTTGCCCATAGCCGCCACCCCATGTGTCTCCCGTCACCACTTCTTCTGCGGGATCGGGCATCCCAACAGGGGCGCGGGGAACTGCGCGAATACGGAAGGGCAGCACCTGCACCCGGGCTCGACGACCCAGTTGCACGTGCTGCCCTTTCGTAACGCTCGCGGCTACTCCTGCGGAGCCACCGGAACCCGCGCGTTCACGAACGCCTCCGCGATCACCGGCGCGACCAGGTCGACCTGCCACTGGCGGGCGCCCAGCCCCCGCAGGGCCGCGCCGACCGACGCTGCGTCAGGCGCGACCGGCGGCTCCCAGGAGACCCGGCGGACCAGGTCGGGGGTGATCAGGTTCTCGGCCGGCAGGCTGTGCGTCTCGGCGAGCTCGGAGACCGCCGCCCGGGCCCCGGAGAGCCGGGCCGCCGCCAGCGGGTCCTTCTCGGCCCAGGCGCGCGGCGGCGGCGGACCCTCGTGCGGCGCGGTGGACGGCGGCAGCTCGGCCTCCGGGATCTCCCGGGCCCGCTGCAACGCGGCCATCCACTGGTCCAGCTGACGACGGTTCACCCGCGGGCCGAAGCCCTGGACGGCCTGCAGCGCCGGGACGTTCAGCGGCATCGCCAGCGCGGCGTTCACGATCGCCACGTCGGAGAGCACCCGCCCGGGCGAGACGTCCCGCTCGCGGGCGATCCGGTCGCGGGCGAGCCAGAGCTCGCGGACCGCGACCAGCTGCCGACGGCGGCGGACCTTGTGCAGCTGGGAGGTGCGGCGCCACGGGTCGGTCCTGGGAGCGGGCTTGGGGGCCGCGACGATCGACGCGAACTCCTCCTTCGCCCAGCCGAGCTTGCCCTGGGCGTCCAGCTCCTGTTCGAGTGCGTCGCGCAGCTCGACCAGCACCTCGACGTCCAGGGCGGCGTAGCGCAGCCACGGCTCGGGCAGCGGGCGGGTGGACCAGTCCACCGCCGAGTGCTCCTTGGCCAGCGACAGGCCGAGCACGTTCTCGGTCATCGGGCCCAGGCCGACCCGGGGGAAGCCCGCGATTCGTCCGGCCAGCTCGGTGTCGAACAGCTCCCGGGGCTTCATGCCGACCTCGGCCAGGCACGGGAGGTCCTGGGACGCGGCGTGCACCACCCACTCGGCGTCGGCCAGTGCCTCGCCGAGCTCGGAGAGGTCGGGGCAGGCGATCGGGTCGATCAGCGCGGTGCCCGCACCGGCCCGGCGGAGCTGGATGAGATAGGCACGCTGGCCGTAGCGGTAGCCGGAGGCCCGCTCGGCGTCGACAGCAACCGGGCCGGTACCCGCCGCGAAGGCGGCGATGGTCGCGGCGAGCGCGGTCTCGTCCACCACGACGGGCGGGAGCCCCTCCCTCGGTTCGAGGAGCGGAACCGGGGCTGTCTCTTCTGGGATGGCTACGGCGTCGGTCACCCACCAAGGGTACGACGGCACCCGCACACCGGAAGGTCCTCGGACTGGTCAGCTACCTTCCCGACATATGCCAGGGCACACGCCAGGGGCTCGGGGAACTGCGACGCCGACCTCGTACAAGGTGATCCGTGCGTAGCTGGCCAGGCACTTTCGTGGTGACTCGAACGCCAGACATCCTCGCCCACGCGGCGGAGCCGCACATCAGCAGAGCCCCGAGCCCCTGGACCGTAGATGCTCGAGGACCTGCAAAAAGGCAGGGGCCCGGAGGAAACGTTCCTCCGGGCCACCACCTGCGATGCTTCCGGGCCGGGGACCGGCTGACGGAGTGTCGGCTGACCAGGGCTCAGGGGCCAGGGCTCAGTGGATGATGCCGGTGCGCAGCGCCACCGCCACCATGCCCGCCCGGTCACCGGTGCCCAGCTTGCGGGCGATCCGGGCCAGGTGGCTCTTCACGGTGAGTGCGGAGAGGCCCATGGCCACGCCGATCGCCTTGTTGGACTGGCCCTCGGCGACCAGCCGGAGCACCTCGACCTCGCGGCCGGAGAGCTCCCGGTAGGTGGTGGGCTGGACTCCCGGCGCCCCGGGGGCACCGGGCGCGCCCGGAGCTCCGGCCGCACCGGGCATCCCCGGCATGCCGGGCCGCCGCATCCGGCCGGCCAGGCCGCCGGCGCCGATCGGCAGACCGGGGCGGCCGGGCATGGCCACGTTGGTCCGGGTACCGGTGACCACGTAGCCCTTGACGCCACCGGCGAGCGCGCTGCGCACCGCGCCGATGTCGTCGGCGGCCGACAGGGCCAGGCCGTTGGGCCAGCCCGCGGCCCGGGTCTCGGCCAGGATGGTCAGGCCGGAGCCGTCCGGGAGGTGGACGTCGGCGACGCAGATGTCACGCGGGGTCGAGACCCGGGGGCGGGCCTCGGCGATGGAGGAGACCTCGATGACGTCCCGGACACCGAGCGCCCAGAGGTGCCGGGTGACGGTGTTTCGGACGCGGGGATCAGCGATGACCACCATGGCGGTGGGCTTCGTCGGACGGTAGGCGACCACGCTAGCGGGGTGTTCGAGAAGGACCGACACCGTGCCTCCTGGGGGGAGTGGCGGACGGAACCCCGATGGGGGCGGTCGGAGTGTTCCGCGTTTGGAAAGGGTCACAGACACCTTCGGCATCATCAGTGCCCGGCTTTAGCGAAAGATCACGATCTGGTGAGTAACAATACGGACAAATCGCGCAGGTGACTGATACGACATGCCCGGAAATCGAACGAAATCGGTCATGTTCGGTACCCGGACGACCGGCTTCGGGCAGTCAATTGACAGTGCGCGCAGCACAAGTCACGCCCTGTCAGCCTTGGGGGTGGTGTTCGGCCGCTCCACGGCCCGAAACACCCCTGCAGGGGAGAGCGCGAGGTGTCAGTGGGAGCGCGGACGGCGCCGCGCGGGCATCGGGACCACTCCGCCGAGTGACGGCGCGTCGGGCAGCGAGAGCGGCGCCGGTGTGGTCGGCGGCAGTCCGGCGCAGACGCAGAGCAGGTCGGCCCAGGCGGACAGGTGCCGGTCGAACCGGCCGTCGGCCGGGGTCCAGGAGGCCCGGATCTCGATCTCGGTGGACGGCTCGCGCTCGCCGAGGCCGCCGAAGTACTGGGAGGCGCACCGGGTCACGGTGCCGCTCGGTTCGACGTACCCGGCGCCGTGCGCGTCCAGTGCGTCGGTCAGCCAGGCCCAGCCGACGTCCGAGAGCATCGGGTCGCCCGCCATCTCCGGCTCCAGCTCGGCCCGGGTCATCGAGACCAGCCGGAACTCGCCGTTCCAGGCGTCCTGCCCGGCCGGGTCGTAGAGCAGCACCAGCCGGCCGTCGGCCAGCTCCTCGCCGTCCACCTCGACCGTCGCGGTGAGCGCGTACGCGAACGGAGCCATCCGCCGGGGTGCCGGAGCAGGGGAGAGCTCGATCTCGGGGCGCAGTCTCGCCCCCGCCAGCGCCTCGACCGCATCGCGGAACTCGATCGGCGCCGACTCCTTACCTGTTCCGCCACCTTGTGCGGGGTGCCCGCCGACCGCTGCCATGACCGAGAGCCTAGGTCGGCCGGGCCCGCATTCCGAGTAATTTCCGCCGGTGTGGCGTGACGGTTGTCCGATCGTGCCCTGAGGTTGGTCCTGGAGGAACCCACGACCGGCTGGTGACGGCCGGGCCGGGGGCGCGTGCGAAGATTTGGGCGTGAGTGAGACAACCGCAGCCCAGTCCGGTCAGCAGCCCGCCGCGCGCCGTGGCGCCGCGTACGACTCCGCGTTCCTGCGCGCCGCCCGCCGGGAGCCGGTGCCGCACACCCCGGTCTGGTTCATGCGCCAGGCCGGCCGCTCCCTCCCCGAGTACCTCAAGGTGCGCGAGGGCATTCCGATGCTCGACTCCTGCATGCGGCCCGAGCTGGTCAAGGAGATCACCCTGCAGCCGGTCCGCCGGCACAAGGTGGACGCGGCGATCTTCTTCAGCGACATCGTGGTGCCGCTCAAGGCGGTCGGCATCGACGTCGACATCAAGCCCGGCGTCGGCCCGGTGATCGCCGACCCGATCCGCAGCTTCGCGGACCTGGAGCGGCTGCGCCCGCTGGAGCCGGCCGACATGCCGTACATCACCGAGGCGGTCGGCCTGCTGGTGGACGAGCTCGGCTCGACCCCGCTGATCGGCTTCGCCGGTGCCCCGTTCACGCTGGCCAGCTACCTGGTCGAGGGCGGCCCGTCGAAGAGCCACGAGAAGACCAAGGCGATGATGTACGGCGCCCCCGAGCTGTGGGCCGCGCTGGTCGACCGGCTCGCCGACATCACCTCGATGTTCCTGAAGATCCAGATCGAGGCGGGCGCCTCTGCGGTCCAGCTGTTCGACTCCTGGGTCGGCGCGCTCGCCCCTGCGGACTACCGCCGCTCGGTGATGCCCGCCAGCACCAAGGTGTTCGACGCGGTCGCCGGGTACGGCGTGCCGCGGATCCACTTCGGGGTCGGCACCGGCGAGCTGCTCGGCCTGCTCGGCGAGGCCGGTGCCGACGTGGTCGGCGTCGACTGGCGGGTGCCGCTGGACGTGGCCGCCGAGCGGGTCGGCCCCGGCAAGGCGCTGCAGGGCAACCTCGACCCGGCGGTGCTGTTCGCCCCCACCGAGGTGGTGGAGGCCAAGGCCCGCGAGGTGCTGGACGCCGCCGCGGCCGTGGGCGACACCGGCCACATCTTCAACCTCGGCCACGGCGTGATGCCGAGCATGGACCCGGACGCGCTCAGCCGCCTGGTCGCGTTCGTCCACGAGGCCAGCGCGCGCTGAACCACCGGCCCGGCCGACGGCCCGTCGCCCTGACGGATCGTCGGCCGGGCTTCGCTCACTCCGCAGGCTCCTCCGGCGTGGCCCACGGGTCGGCCTCGGTGACCGGCACAGCGGGCGCGGCCGGCCGGGCCCCGGCGCGGCGGCGCAGCCACCAGAGCAGCCCGCCGACCGGCGCCAGCACCAGCAGGAACGGCGCGCACGCCGCGATCGCGATCAGCAGGCCGCGGACGATCGCCACCAGCACGTTCCAGCCGCCGCCCAGCGCGCCGCCGACCGAGCCCCAGAAGCCCTGCTCCTCCTTCTTCCCGGTCGTCGGCGCCGGGCCGGACTCGGCGTACACCTGGAGCGTGATGGTGGACAGCGAGGTACGCGCCGCAAGCCCCTGCTGACGCTGCTGCAGCGACTCCAACTCGGCCTCACGGCGGCTCAGTTCGCTCTCCAGCGAGACCACCTCGGCCAGCGTCTTGGCTTCCGCCATCAGTTTCCTGACCCGGTCCACGCTGGCCTGCTGGGTCTTCAGCCGGCTCTCCACGTCGGCCACCTGCTGGGTCAGGTCGTCCGCCTGGCTGCTTCGTGACAGCACCTCGCCCAGCCCGGCCAGCCGGTCCAGACTCTGCTGGTACGCCGCCGACGGCACCTTGAGCGTCAGCCGCGCGTCGGTCGGGACGCCGTCCCCCGCCGTGCCGCTCCCGCCCTTGCCCCCGCCGAGCTGCTCGCCCGCGACGTAGCCGCCGGCCGTCGTGGCCAGCGTGCGGGCCTGCTCCAGCGTCCTGGCCATCTCCTTGCTGCGCAGCGTGAGCTGGGCCGTGTACGCGATCAGCCGGGGGGCCGTCGCCGCCGTGCTCCCCTCGGGCGCGACGGAGGCCCCGCCCGCGCCCGGCTTGGCGTCCCCCGCGGCGGCCGGGGCCGCGCCCTCGGCCACCTTCTGGGTCTGTGCCTGCGGCGCGGCCATGTCCGCCGAGCCGGCCTTGCCGTCGCCCCCGCTCGCGCCGCACCCGCTCAGCAGGACCGCCGCCGTGGTGGCCGCCCCCGCCATCGCCAGTGCCGCCCGCCGTCTTCCGTACCCCGTGCCTGCCATGGTCCGAATCCCTCCCCGAGCCGCTGTCGTCCTGCCTTGGACGCACGGTGCTCCGGCCGGGATCCGCTCCGGTGATCGCAACTCGGTCACAGGGCGGTCGCGTTGTGGTCAGCGACCGGCGAGCCGCGTCCGCTCAGCGTGGCGGTTCTGTGCCAGGCTGAACCCATGAGCGTGTTGCCGGACTGGATGCACCCACCGCGCGAAGAGGGCTGGTTCGCGGAGGACCTCGACAGCCTGGCCGAGGCGCCTCGGCACACCGAACTGATCGACGGAGCGCTGGTCTTCATGACGTCCCCACAGCGGGCCTGGCACGGACGGATCGTGACGGCCCTGACGGTCACTCTGGGCGACCTGGCGCCGGAGGGGGTCAGCGTCGAGCGCGAGATGACGATCCACCTGGACCGGCGGAACCGGCTGGAGCCGGACCTGCTGGTCACCACGGCCGAGTTCGATCCGGACCGTACCTGGTTCGCGCCGTCCGACGTCCTGCTGGTGGTCGAGGTGGAGTCGCCGGAGTCGGCGCACCGGGACCGTACGGTGAAGCTCCGCAAGTACGCCGAGGCCGGGATCGGCCACTACTGGCTGATCGAGCGGGAGAACGACCTGCCGGTGGCCCATGTCCACGAGCTCGACGTGCCGACCGGCGACTACGTGCCCGTGGGCATCTTCCGCGGGACGCTGGCCCGGCCGGTGCCGTTCCCGGTGACCGTCGACCTCGCCGCACTGGTGACCGGGCGACGCCCTGATTGATGGGTTTTGCGGCGGCTCTGCGAGACTGCCAGGCATGGCAGAGACGCGGGTCGTGGTGATCGGTGGCGGTATCGCGGGGCTGACCGCTGCGTGGCTGGCGAGCGGGGCGGCGAAGGTCACCCTGCTGGAGGCGAGTGGCCGGTTCGGCGGCAAACTGTGCGGCGGCGAGGTCGGTGGGGTCCGGGTGGACCTGGGGGCCGAGTCGATGCTCGCGCGGCGGCCGGAGGCGGTGGAGCTGGCCCGCGAGGTCGGGCTGGCGGAGGAGCTGGAGCCGCCGAGCACGGCGCAGGCGGCGATCTGGACCAGGGGGGCTCTGCGGCCGCTGCCCAGCGGGCAGTTGATGGGCGTGCCGGGGGACCTGACGGCGCTGGCGGCCTCCGGGGTGCTCACCGCCGAAGGGGTGGCGCGGGCCGGGCAGGAGGGCGAGGCCGAGGTCGGGGCGGACGTCTCGATCGGGGCGTACGTGGCGGCGAAGCTGGGCCGTGAGGTGGTGGACCGGCTGGTGGAGCCGCTGCTCGGCGGGGTGTACGCGGGGCACGCGGACGAGATCTCCTTGCGCGCCGCCGTCCCGGCGCTGCTGCCGATCGCGCAGCGGGGCGGTTCGCTGGCCGCCGGGGTGCGCGAGCTGATCGCCCGTCCGGGCAGCGGCGGCCCGGTCTTCCAGGGCCTGCGCGGCGGTCTGGGCACCCTCCCGGAGGCGGTCGCCGCGGCCTGCCGGAAGAACGGCGCCGAGCTGCGCACCGACAGCCCGGTGCAGGAGCTGCACCGCACCCCCGAGGGCTGGCGGGTCGTCAGCAACGGTGAGGTGCTGCACGCCGACGCGGTGATCCTGGCGGTGCCCGCCCCGCAGGCGGCGAGCCTGCTGGCGGCCGAAGTCCCCGCTGCGGCCGCCGAGTTGGACACGGTGGAGTACGCGGGCATGGCGCTGGTGACGATGGCCTTCCGCCGGGCCGACCTGGACACGGTGCTGTCCGGCAGTGGCTTCCTGGTGCCGCCGGTGGACGGCCGGGCGATCAAGGCGTCCACCTTCTCCTCCAACAAGTGGGGCTGGCTGGAGCGTTCGGCGCCGGACAGCTTCCTGCTCCGGACCTCGCTCGGACGGCACCGGGAGGAGGCCGCGCTCGGCCTCCCGGACGAGGAGCTGGTGGCCCGTTCACGGGCCGCGCTGGCCGACGCGGTCGGCCTGCACGCGAAGCCGTACGACAGCGCGGTGACCCGGTGGGCCGGCGGCCTGCCGCAGTACCCGGTCGGGCACCTGGACCGGGTGGCCCGGATCCGGGCGGCGGTGGCCGGGATCGGCGGGCTGGCGGTCTGCGGGGCGGCGTACGACGGGGTCGGCATCCCGGCCTGTGTCGCCAGTGCCCGCCGCGCCGTCAACGAGGTGTTGACCCCGGGCGCCGGTGCGCCCGTCACGGAAGGGAGAATGGGCGCATGACTGAGTCCACTGAACAGCAGCCCGCGAAGAAGAAGGCCCGCGACCTCAACCAGGTCATCCGCTACACCATGTGGTCGGTGTTCAAGCTCAAGAGCGAGCTGCCCGAGGACCGGACCGCGCTGGCCGCCGAGGTCGACGAGCTGTTCGCGCAGCTCGCCGCCAAGGACGTCACGGTGCGCGGCAGCTACGACGTCTCCGGTCTGCGGGCCGACGCGGACCTGATGATCTGGTGGCACGCCGAGGACTCGGACGACCTCCAGGAGGCGTACAACCGCTTCCGCCGCACCGCGCTCGGCCGCACGCTGGAGCCGGTCTGGTCGAACATGGCGCTGCACCGCCCGGCCGAGTTCAACAAGTCGCACATCCCGGCGTTCCTCGCCGACGAGGAGCCGCGCGAGTACGTCTGCGTGTACCCGTTCGTGCGCTCCTACGAGTGGTACCTGCTGCCGGACGACGAGCGCCGCGCGATGCTCGCCGAGCACGGCAAGATGGCCCGGGGATACCCCGACGTGCGGGCCAACACGGTGGCCTCGTTCGCGCTCGGCGACTACGAGTGGCTGCTCGCCTTCGAGGCGGACGAGCTGCACCGGATCGTCGACCTGATGCGCGACCTGCGCCCGTCCCGGGCCCGGCTGCACGTCCGCGAGGAGGTCCCGTTCTACACCGGCAAGCGCAAGCCGATCGCGGACCTGCTCAACGGCCTGGCCTGAGCCACAGCCCGCCGTTCCCTTGGGAGCGGCGGGCTCAGTTCCGCAGCGCCGCCCGCAGGCGGGCGTCCGGCAGGGCGGCCGGGCCCACCACGGCGACGGCGGTGAGGAGTTCGCGTTCGGCCGCGTCGGGCAGGCCCGGCGGCGGTTCGCTCGGGCCGGCCTGCTGGGGGAGCCGGGCGGCGGTCAGCAGGTCCTGGCCGGCCGGGGTGGCCCAGCGGGTGTACGGGCGGACGTCCACCCGGGCCATCAGCAGGGTGCCGCTGGTCAGGATGATCGGAAGCGAGAACCAGGCCACCGCCGACCCGGCGTCACCGGTGCCGGGGGCCGCCACGGCCAGCGCGGCGCCGAGCAGGGCGACCGACAGCAGCAGCGCCTGCCGGACCTGACGGACCGCCAGGGAGGTGTTCTCCCGGACCATCGGCGGGGTGGCCAGCCCGGCCTGCACCAGGCGTCCGCCGATCTCCAGCACGATCGGGTGCTCCGCCAGCCGGTCCCGGAGCTCGCCGGTGCGGCACTGCCCCTCCGGGCCGATCGCGGTGATCAGGGCCCGCTCCAGCCGGCTCCGGCCGTGCGGATCGACCACCGAGGTCCAGCCGGTGTGGGCCAGGTGCAGCCGTCCCCGGCCGGTCATCAGCACCAGGGCCAGCTCGACCACCCGGACCGGGCCGCCGGCCAGATAGGCGGTCTCGTAGAGGCCCACCCCGACCGGGTCCACGGGGTGCGAACGGGCCGACCCGGCCAGCGAGTCCGCGGTGGCTGCGGCCCGGACCAGCCGCAAGCAGGAGAGTACGGCCGCGAGCAGGGCAGGGACGAGCAGGAGCAACCACATGGCCTTGTTCTAGACCGGTACCCGGGTCGGTGGAAAGGATTCCCGGACTGCGGTACCGAACTGTGACTGTCCGTTCGGTCCGTGGACGGCCCGCCGCCGGGTCAGTCGCCGCCCCCGCCGGAGCCCCCGCCGGCGCCGCAGCTCGAACCGCAGCCGTCGGCGCCGCCCGGGTCCGGTGAGCCGACGTCGCCGTACGCCGTCCCGGCCCCGCCGAGGTCGGCCGACCAGTCGGCGGGGTCGTCCGCCAGGGTGCCGTACAGGACCAACTCGGCGAGGGCGACGCCCAGTTGCTCGCCCGCGTTCGGCGCCGAGCCGAGCGGTGGGGTGCTCGGGCGGGCGGTGCCGGTGCGCAGGTGGTCCAGTTGCCGGTGTCCGGCCCGGGTGATCCGCCCCCGGCCGGGGGCGGTGCGGCACTGCCAGAGCAGGCCGGCGGGCAGCAGCACCAGGAAGGCGAGCAGGGGCAGCAGGCCGTCACCGGGGGTGAGCAGCCGCCGGGTCACGGCGACTGCCCCGAGCGCGGCCCCGACGCCGAGGGCGCCGAGCAGCAGCCGGTTCGCCCGGAGTGCCGACCGCTGCTGCCGGGGCTGGTGGAGCAGGCCCCGGTCGGTCAGCCGTCGGTCGATCCGGTGCAGATGACGGCTGGTCAGCACGGCCCGCCGCAGGGTGGCCAGGTGGGCCCGTCCGGTCGGGCCGACCACCCGGATCAGGTCGGCCTCGATCGGTTCGTGCGAGGTGCGGTCGGTCAGGGTGGCCTGGCCGGAGCGGGGCACGATCAGCCGCCCCTCCTGCTCCATCCGGGCGATCACGGTGTCGGCCACCCGGGCCGGTCCGCCGGCCAGGTAGGCGGCCTCCAGCAGCGGCAGCCCGTTCTGCGGTCGGCGCGGCGGGTTCCCGGGGCGCCTGAGCCGCCGGGTGGTGACCGTGGACCAGAGGCCGGTGACGGCCACCAGCCCTGCTGCGACGCTGAGTTCGACGTACTCCATGCGGATCGTCCCCCCGTTGGTGTCGGCCGGTCAGCCGCCGCAGCTGCTGCCGCCCCCGCAGCTGCTCGACGAACCGCAGCTGGAGCTGCTGGAGGATCCGCAGCTGGAGGAGCTGCTGGACGAGCCACAGCTGTTGCTGCTCGAGGAACCGCAGCTGGAGGAGGAACCGGAGTCGCCGGAGCTGCTGCCCGGGTCGCCGGAGGAGCACCAGGTGGTCGCGCTGCCGGAGTCGCTTGAGGACGAGTTCGAGGAGGACGATCCTGCGGTCTGACGGGCCATCAGCGTGGCCCGGAGCTCCTCGTCCTCCAGTGCACCCACGCCCTCCAGCGCCAGGGCACCGACCACCGCGGCGCCGCCGATCAGCGCCAGGTCGTGCGGCTCCCACGGGCGGGAACCGGTCCGCATCAGCTCCAGCTGCCGGACCCCCGCCGGGGTGATCCGGCTCCGCTCGGGCCGGGTGGCGGCCAGCCAGAACAGGCCGAGCAGCAGCAGGCCGAGGAACGGGAAGAACGGCGCGACCTCGGTGCCCTGCTCACTGACGGACGCCCCGAACCACTGGAACGCGGACACCACCCCGAGGACGATCACCGCGAACTCGGCGAACCAGAGCAGCTTCCGGGCGTTCACCGCCTTCCGGTACAGGTCGGGCCGCCGCATCAGCCCTCGGGCGGCCAGGCCGTCGCCGATCCGCTGGACGTGCTCACTGCGGCTCACCGTCCGCCGCAGGGTGGACAGTTCGACCCGGCCGGACGCACCCGCCGCGGTGATCAGCACCGCCTCGACGACGTCCCGGGCGTTCCGATCGGTCACCGTGACCTGGCCGGACCGGGAGACGATCAGCCGCCCCTCCTGCTGCATCCGGACCACCACGGTGTCGGCCACCCGGGCCGGTCCGCCGGCCAGGAAGGCGGTCTCCAGCAGCGGCAGCCCGCGGCCGGGCAGGCCCTGGGGCTGCGGAACGTGGCGCAGGCGGCGCAGCGCGCGCGACGCATTGAGGCCGGCCGGCAGCAGGGCGGCGGCCGCGAAGGCGTATTCGGTGTACCACATGGACTTTCCCCCGTGTCTCAGTTCTTTCAGTGCTCAGCTTTTGTGGGTGCCCGGAAAAAGGCGAAAGTGCCTGACCACCTACGCGACGATCACCTTTTCCGAGGTCGGCGTCGCAGTTCCCCGAGCCCCTGGTGGTTGATGCCCGGAGAGCGGTCAGCGTCGCCACCAGTGGCGCTTGGGGTGGAGGTGGCGTTCCAGGGCGGGGCGCCAGGTGGCGGTGGGGTCGGCGGTGAGGGCCCAGGTGGCGAAGGTGCGGGCGTCGGTGCGGTAGCCGTCGGTCATCGGGTGGGCGGCGGCGTAGCGGAGGAAGAGCGGGCCGTACTCGTGACCGAGGATCCGTTCCAGTGCCGGGTCGACCCGGGCCACGGTGTCGCGGCGCTTGGTGGCCAGGCCGTGGATCTGGATCCGGATCTGCCGTTCGTCGAACCCGGCCGGGACCGGTCCGCCGGCCACCAGGGCGGCGAGCAGTTCGCTCTGTCGCCCGGCCAGCCGGGCGCGGGCCGGCGCCAGGTCCGGTTCGCCGGCCCTGATCAGGTACTCGTCGTGCTCAGACATGGTGCGGCGCCCCTTCCAGGACCCGGCGGATCGCGTCCAGTTCGCCCGCCAGCTCGGCGGGCGGCGGGTAGTTGTCGTCCCGCTCCAGCAGTACGCCGGGCGGCACGGCCCGGGCGCGCAGTTCGGCCAGTACGGCCAGCACCGGTTCGGTGACCGGGTGGGCGTGGGTGTCGTGCCAGACGCCGTCCCGCTCGACGCCGCCCGCGACGTGCACGTAGGCGAGCGCCTCCAGCGGGAGACGGTCCAGCTCGGCGGCCACGTCCAGGCCGAGGTTGACCCGGTTGGTGTGCAGGTTGGCCACGTCGATCAGCAGCCGGACGCCGGTCCGCTCGACCAGCTCGGCCAGGAACTCGCCCTCGGTCAACTCGTCCTCGGGCCAGGCGAAGTGGGCCGCGATGTTCTCCAGCGCGAGCGGCACGGGCAGCTCCTGCTGGGCGATCCGGACGTTCTCCGCGATCACCCGCAGGGCGTCCCGGGAGCGCGGCACCGGCAGCAGGTGCCCGGCCTCCCGGCCACCGGCCCGGACGAACGCCAGGTGCTCGGTGACCAGCGGCGAACCCAGTGCCCCGGCGGTCAGCGCGAGCCGCTCCAGCCGTGCCCGGTCCGGGAGTTCGGCCCCGCCGAGGCCGAGCGCGACCCCGTGCGGGACCACCTGGACGCCGCGCTCGCGCAGCACCCGCAGCGACTCGGGCAGCCGGCCGTCCCGGAGCTCGTCCGGGCAGAGGTTCTCGGCGACCACCTCGACCCAGTCCAGGCCGGGCAGCCGCTCGACCACGGTGTCGATCTCGGAGCGCCAGCCGATGCCGACGCCGAGCGAAATGGCTGTCATGTGTTCCGCCCCCTTCGGAGGGCTCGCCGAGATCCGGCGTGACGTCAGATTTGTGGGGAGCGGCGGCGTCCTCGCGCGCCGTCCCGTTGCTAGAGGGTGTATCCCCGGGCGTCCGTTGCCAACCCGGGAAAGGCATTCTCAGAGCTGAACTTGAGCTTTCTTCAGCTCACCCGAATATTCAGTGGCCGGTGGGCGGACGGCACATTACCGTGAACCGCATATGACTATGATCATCCGTGACTTCCGCCCCTCCGACGCCCAGGCCGCCTCGGCCTCCTACAGCGCCGGCCGCCCGCATCTGCTGATGACCCCGGAGGCCGTCCTCCACCTGGTCGCCAGTGCCACCCCCGAGCAGCACTACCGGCTGCTGGTGGGCGAGTTGGACGGCGAGGTGGTTGGCTCCGGACGGGTCGGTGTGCACGCGTTCAGCAGCACCAAGGGCCAGGGCTTCGCCAACCTGAGCGTCAACCCGGAGGCCCGGGGCAAGGGCGTCGCGACGGCCATGCTGGCCGCCGCCGAGCGGCACCTGGCCGAGCACGGGGTGTCCGTGATCCGGGCCTGGGTGGACGACGTGCCCGACTCGGTCGCCTTCGCGGAGCGGCACGGCTATGTGCGCGGCCGCAGCGCCCACTTCGCCCACCTGGACCTGACGGCGGGTCTGCGCCCGGTGCCCGAGCTGCCCGCCGGGGTCGAGCTGCGCACCGCCGCCGACTACCTCGACGACCCGCGCCCGCTCTACGTGGTCGACGTCGAGGGCACCCAGGACGAGCCGGGCGACGTCGACCTGTCCGACCTCGGCTACGAGGAGTGGCTGGAGGAGGTCTGGGAGCGCCCCGACCTCGACCGCGAGCTCACCACCGTCGTGGTGGTGGACGGCCGGGCGGCCGCCTTCAGCGCGGTGCACAGCGACGGCGGCACCCGCTACTGGTCCGCCTTCACCACCACCTCGGCCCAGTTCCGCGGCCGCGGCCTGGCCAAGCTGGCCAAGACCGACTCCCTGCACCGGGCGGTGGCCCGCGGCTGCACCGACGCGTACACCAGCAACGACGCCACCAACGCCCCGATGCTGGCCATCAACGACTGGCTCGGCTACCGGCGTTGCGCGAGCGAGTGGGCGTACACCAAGGAGATCTGACGCCGGATCGGAAGGGGCTGCCGGGGGCGGCCCCTTCCGTGTGCCCGGGTTCAGGACTCACGGCTCAGGCGATCTGCACCCCGTGGGCGCGGGCCAGGCCCGCCAGGCCGTCGGACCAGCCCTGGCCGACGGCGCGGAGCTTCCAACTGCCCTGGTGGCGGTAGAGCTCGGCGACCAGCATGGCCGCGACCTCCGGGTCGGCGGGCGGCCGGAACGCCCAGGCGGAGCCGTCCGCCGCACGGACCGTCAGCTCCGGTGTCAGCAGCTCGGCGCAGGTGGCGGTGGAGTCGGCGTCCATGTTCACCGAGACCGCGACCCGCTCGATCCCGGCCGGGAGGCCGGGCAGCCGGACCGTCGCCGTCTCGCTCCGCCGCCCGTCGGCCGGCTCCTTCGGACGCAGCGTCACGGCGCCGTCCGGGTCGGTCGGCTGGTGGTAGAAGACGAAGTCCTCGTCGTTGCGGACCACGCCCGCCCCGGTGAGCAGCAGCAGCGTCAGATCGGCTTCGGGGCCGCCCGCGTCGAAGCGGACCGACAGCTCGGCGAGGCCGCCGGCCGGCAGCAGCACGTTCTGCCCGGGCAGCAGGTTGACCGGCTCCGGCCGGGGGAGGAGCACGGTCGGCTCCTGCCCCGACGGCTCGAGGCCCTCCCTCGGCAGCAGTACGGTCGGCTCGGCCGGGTCCGGGCGCTGCGCGGGCCCGGGCGTGCCGCCGAGCCGGCCGGCCAGGCCGTGCTCGTGCAGCAGTCCGATCAGCATCGGCCCGTCCACCAGGGTCAGCGGCTTGCCCTTGACCCAGCGGTGCGAGTCCGGGCCGAAGCCGGCCGTGGTGACCAGGATGCCCTTGGTCGCCCCGTGGTGGACCCGGGTGGCGTCCAGGTCGCGGACGGCCGTCGGGTCGACCGTACGGCGGTACCGCTTGGCCTGGATGACGATCCGTCCGCCCGTCACCGGGTCGGGGTCCTCGGCGATCACGTCCACGCCCTGGTCGCCGCTGCGGGCGGTGGTGCTGGTGCGGAAGCCACGCCGCCGGAACAGTTCGGCGATCAGCTCCTCGAAGGCGATCGGGTCCATCTCGAAGAGGTCCGGCTCCTCCGCCTCGGCGGCCGGTGGCTGCCAGCTGCCGACCTCCTCGGCCAGCCGGTCCGTCTTCACCGGCTCCAGCTTCTCCGGACGGGCGGACAGCCGCCCGTGCAGGCCGTCCAGCAGGCAGTCCACCGGCGCCACCCGGTCCAGCGCGACCGCCCGGAAGTCCTCCCGACGGACCGTCAGCGCGACCAGGTACCGCTGCTCCTCCCGGCCGCTGGCCGGATCGGTGCCCTCGACGTACCCGTTCAACACCACCGACTCGACCCGCTGCCCGTCGTCGGTCCGGTACAGCTCGGCGAGCACCCGCAGCGCGCACTGCGCGAGCAGCTCGCGGTAGAGCGCCTTCCGCTCGGTCGCGGGCCGGGCGACCTCGGCCTCCCGGTCGTCGTTCTTGACGTACCGCACCCGGGTCACCGCCGGGACCACCTCGAAGCCGGGCAGCTCCCAGTCCACCACCAGCTGCCGGGCCGCCGCGTCCCAGCCGACCGTGCCGCCGCGCGGGAAGTCCTCCGGCCAGTCCGTCCCGCTCTGCAGCGCGGTCTCGAACAGCTCGGCCATCGCACCGGCGCTCCCGCTCGCCAGCTCGGCCGCCAGCCTGGCTCCCTGGCCGGCCCGGTCGGCGGCCAGCCGGTGGTGCTCGGCGGCCCAGGCGTCGTACTGCGCCCGGTAGTCGGCGAGCCGCCGGAGCCGCTCCTGCTCGGCGGACTGCGCCGCGTGCCAGTCGTGCTCGAACCGGGCCCTGGCGTGCGCCGCCTGCTCGTCGTACTGCCGCCGGGCGGCCGGGTTGAGCGCCTGCACGCCGGTCAGCGGGGGGATCAGGTACCAGTTCTGGTCCGGCATCGGCACCGGCCGGCCGAGCTGCCCCGGGTCGAACGGCGCGGGCTGGAACGACCCCTGAAGGTCGGTCAGCCGGAACGGCCGCCCCGCCAGCCCGGCGGCCAGCACCCCGCGCAGCTCCGCGACCCGCTCGTCCAGCTCCGCCGTCCGGCGGGCGGCATCGGCCTCCCGGCCCTGCTGGTAGGCCCGCAGCGCCTCCTTCTCACCCTGCGCGGCCGCCCGCTGGGCCTCGCGCTGGGCCCGTTCGTACTGCCGCTGCGCGTCGACCGCCGCCCGCCGCTGGGCCTCCTGCTGCCGGCCCTGCTGCCGCTGGGCCTCCGCGATCATCGCCAGCACCCCGGAGTTGTGCCGCCCGGCCATCTTGTACCCCTCCCCGACTGACTGATGATCAAGTCTGGCACGGGAGTGCGGGTACGCAGAAGGCCCGGGGCCGTTGCGCCCCGGGCCTTCGGACCGTCCTACTCCGCCGGACGCAGCGTCAGCGAGATGCTGTTGATGCAGTACCGCTGGTCGGTCGGGGTGTCGTAGCCCTCGCCCTCGAAGACGTGGCCCAGGTGACCGCCGCAGCGGGCACAGCGGACCTCGACCCGGCGCATGCCGAGCGTGCTGTCCTCGATGTACTGGACCCGGTCCTCGGCCAGCGGCGAGTAGTAGGACGGCCAGCCGCAGTGGCTGTCGAACTTGGTCTCGCTGCTGAACAGCTCGGACCCGCAGGCCCGGCAGCTGTACACGCCGACCGTCTTGGTGTCGGTGTACTCACCGACGAACGGACGCTCCGTCCCGGCCTCGCGCAGTACGTGGTACTCGGCGGGGCTGAGCTGCTCGCGCCACTCGGCGTCGGTCTTCTCGATCTCGTAGCTCACGGTCGCTCCTCCAGATGGTCAGGCAGAGGGTGCAACGCCCGCGAGGCACGCCACGATTTCCGGCCCCAGGTTGGTCACGTCACCGGCGCCCATGGTGAGCAGCAGATCGCCCGGACGGGCCAGCCCGGCCAGCACCCCGGGAGCGGCGGCGAAGGTGTGCTCGGCCCGGACGTCGGCCCCGGCCCGGCGGGCCGCGTCGATGATCAGCTCGCTGGTGACGCCGGGGACCGGGTCCTCCCGGGCGGGGTAGATGTCCAGCACCACCGAGGCGTCGGCCAGCGCCAGCGCCTGGCCCATCTCCTCGGCCAGCTGCTGGGTCCGGCTGAACAGGTGCGGCTGGAAGACCACCAGCACCCGGCCCTCGGTCGCCTCCCGGATCGCCTCCAGGTCGGCCACCATCTCGGTCGGGTGGTGCGCGTAGGAGTCGATCACCTGGACGCCGCCCGCCTCGCCCTTGAGCTGCAGCCGCCGGCGGACCCCGGTGTAGGCGCCGAGCGCCTTGGCCAGGTCGTCCGCCGGGACGCCGAGCGCGACCCCGGCGGCCAGCGCGGCCACCGCGTTGTGCGCGTAGTGCCGCCCGGGCACCGAGACGGTGAAGGTCAGCTCGGTGCCGCCGATCAGCACGGTGACCTCGCTGGTCATCCCGTGCGGGCGCACCGCGAGCACCCGGACGTCGGCGTCCTCGGCCGCGCCGTAGGTCACCACCCGGAGCCCGTCCAGTCCGCGCACCCGGCCGGTCAGCTCCCGGGCGCCCTCCTGGTCGGCCGAGACCACCAGGGTGCCGCCGGGCACGATCCGGCCGACGAAGGTCTCGAACGACTCGTGGATCTCGTCCATCGAGGCGTAGTTGGCGTGGTGGTCCAGCTCCACGTTGAGGATGATCGCCACCTCGGGCGCGTACTTGTGGAAGCTGCGGTCGCTCTCGTCCGCCTCCGCCACGAAGATCTCGCCCGTGCCGTGGTGGGCGTTCGAGCCCGGCGCGTCCAGGTCGCCGCCGATCGCGTACGAGGGCTCAAGGCCCAGCTCGGCCAGGCTGACCGCGAGCATCGAGGTGGTGGTGGTCTTGCCGTGCGTACCGGCCACCGCCAGCGCCCGGCGGCCGCCCATCAGCGCGGCCAGCGCGTCCGAACGGTGCACCACCGGGATGCCGCGCTCGCGGGCGGCGGCCAGCTCCGGGTTGTCGGCCCGGATCGCGCTGGAGACCACCACGCTGCTCACCCCGGCCGGCACGTTCTCGGCGGCGTGGCCGACCGCGACCTGCGCGCCGAGCGCCCGCAGCGCGAGCACCGTCTCGGACTCCTTGGCGTCGCTGCCGGAGACCCGGGCGCCGCGCACCGCGAGGATCTTCGCCAGTCCGGACATGCCCGCGCCACCGATGCCGATGAAGTGCGGGGCGTGCAGGTCGTGGGCGGCGTCGTTCAAGGAGGTCTCCGTACCTGAGGGATTCGGGGGCAAGGACGAATCGTCCTCGCGGGCGTTCCGCAAGGACGATTCTGCACTACCGGCGAGGTGGCTCAGGAGTCGCTGGCGAACAGCTTGAGCACCGGGACACCCACCTTGTGCCGGGCCCGGGAGGCCCAGTCACGGTGGAAGAACTCCTCCACGAAGTGCGGCGAGGTCAGCACCAGCACCTCGTCCGCGCCGGTCGCCTCGACCACGGCCCGCAGCTTGTCCAACGGGTGCTCCTCGACCAGCTCGCCGACCGCCTCGGCACCCGCCTCGCGCAGGTGGCGCAGGCTGTGCTCCAGTGACTCGCTCGCCAGGGTCGGGTGTTCCGTCTCGTCGTGCTCGTGCACCGCCTTGTCGAGATGGCCGAGTGCCACGTCGTCGAGTGCGCGGAGCAACTCGTCCTGCTTGCCGCGCGGTTGCATCAGGACGACGAAGGAGACCTTCTCCTCGCCGTGGAGCGTGGTGACCAGCTCCACGTCGGCGTCGGAGAGTGCCTTTTCGATCATCAGTACGGTCTTGAACACGTGAGTCCCTTCGCAGTTGCAGGCCCCCGGGTCCGGTGTCCCTTCCCATAGTGCCCGGAGGATGCTTTCCTCACGCTGCGCACGCGCCACATGGGCCACGTGCGCGTCGGATCACTGGTCACTGGGAAGAGGGGGACGGTCCGGCCGGCCGCAGGTAGCGGGTGAAGAGGAAACCTTTCTGCTCGATCAATGAGACCAGTCGCATCGACTGCGTGTCAGACATTTCCGCATTATGGAGGATTCGTGGCGCGTCGCCCCCGGTGAGCAACGGGGCCAGCGAGAGGCAGAGTTCGTCCAGCAGCCCGGCCGCCGTCAGCTGCCCGAGCAGCCGCGGCCCACCCTCCGTCAACTGCCTGGTCCAGCCCCGCTCGGCGAGCGCCGCCAGCGCGGCCGGCAGGTCCACCGACCGCTCGCCCGCGACGATCAGGTCGGCCACCTTCGCCACCTCCCGGCGGGCCTCGGCGGGCGAGTCCTCGGTGGTGATCACCACCGTCCGGACCAGCGGATCGGTGAACAACGGCGTGGTCAGCGCCAGCCCGAGACTCCGGCTGACCACCGCGATCGCCGGGGCGGGCCGCTGCCCGGCCGCCGCCCGGGCCGCCGCGAACTCGGCCCGCGCCCGCGCGGGCCGGTACCCCTCGGCCCGGACCGTCTCGGCCCCCACCAGCACCACGTCGCTGAGCGCCCGCAGAACACCAAAGATCCGCTTGTCGGCGTCCCCTGAGAGCCCCTCGGAGAGCCCCTCCAGCCGGGCCGCGCCGTCCAGCCCGGACACCATGTTGGCCCGCAGCCACGGTCGGCCGTGGTTCACCTGGTCGGGGTACGCGTAGACCTCGGCGAGCGCCTCCAGGGAGTGGAGATCGTCGTGCCGGTTGCCGGACGGGCTGATCAGCTGCTGCATGAGTTCGAGTCTTCCACGGCAAGTACCCTCTACTAACGTGCCCGCAGCCTCCCGCCCCGATGCCATAGCGACCGCGACGCCTTCCGCGTCCCCTCTCGCGCTCACCGACCGCCGGCCGGTCGTCCCGGCCGAACGCCTGGTCGCCGAGATGGTCCCGCCGCCGCGCTTCGCCGGGGTCAGCTTCGGCAGTTACCTGCCCGACCCGACCCAGCCCAGCCAGTACGAGGCGGTCCAGGTCCTGGAGGAGTTCGCGGCCGGGATCTCGGCGGCGGCCGTTCCGGCGAAGAAGGGCTGGTTCCGCCGTTCGGCCCCCGCCCCGTCCGGCCCCGCCGGGGTGTACCTGGACGGTGGGTACGGCGTCGGCAAGACCCACCTGCTCGCCTCGCTCTGGCACGCCACCCCCGGGCCGAAGGCGTTCGGCACCTTCGTCGAGCTGACCAACCTGGTCGGCGCGCTCGGCTTCCAGCAGGCCGTGCAGACCCTCTCCGGCCACCGGCTGCTCTGCATCGACGAGTTCGAGCTCGACGACCCGGGCGACACCGTGCTGGTCTCCACCCTGCTCGGCCGTCTGGTCGAGAACGGCGTGAAGCTCTGCGCCACCTCCAACACGCTGCCCGAGAAGCTCGGCGAGGGCCGGTTCGCCGCCGCCGACTTCCTGCGCGAGATCCAGGGCCTGTCCTCCCACTTCCGCCCGCTCCGGATCGACGGCCAGGACTACCGCCACCGCGGCCTCCCGGCCGCCCCGCCGCCGTACACCGACGCCTTCGTGGATGAGCGGGCGGCCGCCACCCCGGGAGCGGCCCTGGACGACTTCGGCGCGCTCCTTGAGCACCTGAAGGCCGTCCACCCCAGCCGCTACGGAGCGCTGCTGGACGACGTCCAGGCCGTCTTCCTGCGCGGCGTCCACCAGGTCGACGACCAGTCGACGGCGCTGCGCCTGGTGGTCCTGGCCGACCGGATGTACGACCGAGAGCTGCCGATCACCGCGTCGGGCCTGCCGTTCGACCAGGTCTTCCCCGAGGAGCTGCTCAAGGGCGGCTACCGCAAGAAGTACCTCCGCGCCGTCTCCCGCCTGGTCGCCCTGGCCCGCGACAGTGCCGCCTAGGCACACGCTTCGGAAGGCAGGGCTCGGGGAACTGCGACGCCGACCCTTGCAAGGTGATCCATGCGTAGCGGGTCAGGCACTTTCGCAGTGACCCGCACGCCAGATCTCCTCGCAGTTCCCCGAGCCCCTGGACCGTAGATGCTTGGGCGCCCTGCGCAGGCGCAGCGGTGTGACGTACGTCACCACGAACCGAGAACCCGCAGCTCGGATCGGGCGTCTGGCTGGTGTGAGAACACGCAGGAGAGCACTGGACGAGCTGGACGAGGAACGCCTCCTCCGGCTGGTCGCGAAAGGCGACCGCGCGGCGTTCGACGAGCTGTACCGCCGTACGTCGCCGTGGCTGGCGGTTCGGCTGCGCCGCCGCTGCGCGGACGAGCAGGTCGTCGCCGAGGTCATGCAGGAGACCTACCTGGCGGTGTGGCGCGCGGCCGGGGCGTTCGCCGGCAGCGCGGTCGGCGGGAGCGCCGTCGGATGGCTGTGGACGATCGCGGCCCGCCGCCTCGTCGACGCGTTCCGCCGCCGCGCCCACCACGCCGAGCCGCCGGTCGCCGCCGCCGAACGGGCCGTGGTGCCCGCGGCCGAGGAAGAAGCCCTGGCCGGGACGGTCGGCGGGGACGTCGGCGACGCCCTGCGGCGGCTGGCGCCGGAGCTCCGGCAGGTACTGCAGGCCACGGTGCTCGACGGGCTCTCCGTCCGGGAGACCGCCGTCCTGCTCAGACTCCCCGAGGGCACGGTCAAGACCCGCGCCCGCCGGGCCAGGATCGCGATGCGGGAGGCACTGGCATGAGCGTGGAACACGCGTCGGCGCAGCTGATCGGCGACTACGTACGCGGCGAGGCGGAGCTGCCCGCGGACACCCTGTGGGCCCTGGAAGCCCACCTGGAAGGGTGCGCGCAGTGCCGAGCCCGTCTGGCGGCCACCGAGGCACCCGGCCTGGCCACCCTGCTCGACACCGTCCGGGCCGGTCTGGAACCGCAGCTGGCCGCGGCAGTCCAGGCGCCCTCGCGGCGCCGGCGTCCGCGATGGGTGTCGGCCTGGCTGACACCGGTGCCGGCCCCGTGGCTGGCGATGACCGTCGGCGTCACCCTGCTGGCGCTGCTGCTGGACGAAGCCGGGCCACTGGATCTCTTCGGTGGCACCCCGCTCCTGCTGCTGACCGCCCCCGTACTGCCGCTCTGCGCCGTGGCCGCCTCCTGGTCGCGCGGTCTGGACCCGGCGTACGAAATCACCGCCTCGACCGCCCGGGCCGGGCTGCCGCTGCTGCTCAGACGGACCACGGCGGTCCTGGTCACCGTCCTGCCGCTGCTGCTGGTGGCGGGCCGGCTGACCGGGGCCATGACGGCCGCGCAGTGGCTGCTGCCCTCGCTGGCGTTCACCTCGGCGGCCCTGGCGCTGGGCAGCGTGATCGGGGTGACCCGGGCCGCCGCCGCGCTGGTGGCCGCCTGGGGTGCAGTCCTCGCGGTGTCCGTCTGGGCCGGCGGCAGTGCTCCGCTCACCCTGCGGTCCGAGCAGCTGCCCCTGTGGGGGCTGGTCCTCGCGCTCGGCTGCGGCGCCGTGATCGCCCGCAGGGGCGCGTACGCGGTGCCGCGAAATCTTCGTTGACCCTCCGCCCTTCGAAAGGGACCTTCGTATGACACGCACGACGGGCGCGACCGACCTCGCGCCGAGGACCTATGCCTGGGAGATCCGGGCCAGCGGCCTGCAGGTGCGGGCCGGACGGAAGAAGATGGCCGTCGACGGGCTCGACCTCTCGCTGGGCATCGGTGCCCACGGCCTGCTGGGGCCCAACGGGGCCGGCAAGACCACCCTGATCCGGGCGCTGGCCACCGTGCTGCGCCCGGCCGGGGGCGAACTGGAGCTGCTCGGCAAGTCGATGAGCGGCCTCGGCGACCTCCGGGCGCTGCGCCGCCGGATCGGTTACCTGCCGCAGGAGTTCGGCTACTACAAGCGCTTCACGGTGCGTGAGTTCGTCGAGTACATGGCCTGGTTGAAGGAGGTTCCGAAGGCGGACATCCCCGGGGCCGTGCAGCGCGCCGTGGAACGGGTGGGCCTGGCGGACCGCGCCGACCACCGGATGAAGACCCTGTCCGGCGGCATGGTGCGGCGGGCGGGCATCGCCCAGGCCATCGTCAACGACCCCGACCTGCTGCTGCTGGACGAGCCGACGGCCGGGCTGGACCCGGCGCAGCGGCTCCGGTTCCGCGAACTGCTCCAGGAACTGGGCCGGGAGGCTTGCGTGATCGTCTCCACCCACCTGGTCGAGGACGTCGCGGCGGCCTGCTCCGACGTGGTGCTGTTCGCCGACGGCCGCCTGGTCTACCAGGGCACCCCGGAGGTGCTGGCCGCGGCGGGCGGCCCCGAGCACCCCGGCGACAGCCCGCTGGAGCGCGGCTACTCGGCGCTGCTCAGCCACTCCGAGCAGCCCGGGGGGACCTGGTGAACGGACGCGTACTGGGTATCGAGCTGAGGCGCTCGGCCGCCCCGTGGCCCGGGGTCCTGGTGCTGGCCGGCAGCCTGGCGGTGTTCTGCCTGATCGACGGGATCTGGTGGCGGGGCACCGCGGGGTGGACGGCGCAGTGGACCTCGATGGCGCTGTGGACCAGGAGCCTGCTGGGCTTCTGGTGGCCCCTCGTGGTGGGTCTCGGAGCGGTGTACGGGCTGCGCGACTCCCGCTCGCGGATGACCGAACTGCTGTCGACCACACCACGGCCGGCCTGGCGCCGTGCGGCGCTGCCCGCCGGTGCGATGGCGGTCTCGCTGGTGGCGGGCTTCGGTCTGCTGGTTCTGGTGGGCGGGGTCCAGGTGGGCCTCGGCGCCACCAGCTACCTGCCGCTGGGCTGGCTGCCGATCTCGCTGGTGGCGGCGCTGTCCCTGGTCGCCGGTGCCCTGCTCGGGATGGGTGTGGCGCGGGCTCTGCCCTCGGTTCTCACCCCGCCGGGCCTGGCGGTGTTCTTCCTGGCGATGACGGGCGCCCTGCTGCGGCAGAACAACGAGGGACTGCAGCCGTCGGGTCACGGATCGAACCGGCTCGGTCTGCTGTCGCCGACGACCGTGGAGCCCAGGGAGATGCTGCTGACCCTGTCCGGCTCGGTGCACCTCGGCCAGACGCTCTGGCTGCTCGGCCTGCTCGCCACCGGCTTCGCGCTGCTGGTGGCCGTGTCCCGACGGGCCCGGCTGCTCGCGGTGGTGCCCGTCCTGGCCGGTGCGGCGCTGGCCATGCTGATTCTTCCGGCCGCCCCGCGCGACACCTATGTGGTCGACCGGGCCGCCGCGAGTCCGGTCTGCGACGGTCCGGTGTGCGTGACGGAGGCGAACCGGTCCCGTCTGCCCGAGCTCGCGTCGAGCGGCCGGGAGGCGCTGCGCGTGCTGCACGAGGTCCTGGGCGACCAGGCGCCGACGTCGGTGCGGGAGGACACCACGCTGCGGGTGCTGGGCGGCGAACGCCTGCTCGCCGCCGACATGGTGCTGGTCGACTTCGACGAACGGCAGCTCGCCACCGCGACCGGCAAGGACCTGACCCGCGCGCTGATCGCCCAGGGGCTGGCACCGAACTGCGGCGGGAACAACGACCGCGAGGGTGGGGGGAGCGGCGACGTCGCCCTGCAGAGCATCGCCGCGAGCTGGGCGCTGCACGATCCGCGGATCCAGCCGCTGGAACAGAAGGGCAGCGACAGCTACTCGGTCAAGCTCTGGGCGGACGCCGAAGCCGCCTGGACGAAGCTGACGGCACTGCCGCCGGCCGAGCAGCGTACGCGGATCGCCGAGGTGCGCGCCGCCGCCCTCTCCTGCGCGCACTACCAGCGGCTGGCGGTTCTGACCGGGGAGGAGTCCCGATGAGGTGGCTGACGCTGTACGCCCGTTCACGGCAGGTACCGCTCTCGGCCGCCCTGGTCGCGCTCGTCACCCTGCTGGTCCGGTTCCTCGTCGACGGTGGCGTCGACGGTTCGGGGGACCAGCCGGTCGCGCTGCTGGTGCTCACCGCGAGCGTGGCGGCGGCCACCGTCGGGCTGGTCGGGCAGGATTCCGCGCTCGACCGGACGGCCGCGATCCGGTGGGTGCCCCGGCGGGCGGCGCACGTGCTGCTGGTCGGCGTGTTCGCCGGTGCGGCGCTGCTGGCGGTCCAGGCGGTGGGGCCGGAGCTCGCCACCACGGGGCTGGTGGTCCGGGCCTGTGCGGGTCTGGTCGGCCTGGCCGCGCTCGGGGCCACGCTGTGCGGGGCGCAGTACGCGTGGACCCTGCCGACCGGCTGGCTCGCGTTGGTCTTCTTCACCCCGCCGCTGCCCGGCACCCTCGGGGAGGCGGCCGGCTGGATGACCCTGACCCCCGCCACCACGGTGTCGACCGGGACCGCGTGGGCGCTACTGGCGGTCGGCACCCTGCTGTACGCCGTGGTGGGCCCGCGGCGGTGACGGCCGGGGGCACCGACCGAGCGCGTCTCACTATTGACGCAAAAATGTCTCACTATTGCCCGGTGCCGCCGAACCTGCGGTACACGGTGGCCCGGGAGACACCGAGCTCGGCGGCGACCTCCTCGGCGGTCCGACCGGCCTCGAACAGCCGCCGGGCGGTGGCGGCCATCTCCGGGCCGACCGCACTCGGGCGGCCCCGGCCGCGCCGGGCGGTGGGCGGCCGCTCGGCCGGGCCCAGCAGGCGGCGCACGCCGTCCAGCACCGCCGCCTGCAGCTCCGCCGTCGGAGCCTCCGCGAACAGCACCACCGGGTCGGCCAGCATGGCGATCGCCTGGGCCGCCCTGACCTGTCCGGCGAAGTCCGGGGCGGGGCCGGCGACCAGTGCCCCGGCCTTCAGCATGGCGGCGGTGAAGCGGTCGAATCCCGGGCCCGGAGCGGCCAGTGCGAGATCGTGCAGGTTGATCCTGAGCAGGTAACGGTGCGTCAGCCAGACCTGCAGCATGCCCTCCACCGCCGCCCACCGGGCCTCCTCCGAGTCGGCCCGCAGCTCGGCCGCCGCGAGCGTCGCTTCCAGGCTGTCCAGCATCGGCTCGGCCAGTGCGGCGAGCAGATCGGCCTTGGCCGGGAAGTGGTAGAGCACGGCCGCCTTGGTCACCCCGACCAGCTCGGCGATCTCCCGCACCGAGGTCGCGTGGTAGCCGCGGGCGGAGAACTCGGCGAGTGCGGTCCGCAGGATCCGGGCCCGGGTGTCCGGGGTGGGGTCGGTCATGGCCGGAGTCTAGTCCTTGCCTGACCGACGGTCAGGAGCTTATGGTCACGACTGACCGATGGTCAGTCGATGGGGGGCAAGGGCATGAGGAACGTCCTGATTTCCGGGGCCGGGATCGCCGGGCCGACGCTGGCGTACTGGCTGGCCCGGCACGGCTTCCGGCCGACGGTGGTGGAGCCCGCTCCGGCGGCGCGCCCGGGCGGCAGCCCGGTGGACGTCCGCGGCCCGGCGCTCCGGGTGGCCGAGCGGATGGGCGTCCTCCCGCAGCTCCGGGCCGCCGGGACGGGGGTGACCAGCCTGCGCTTCGTCGACGCCGCGGGCCGCCAGGTCGGCCGGGTCGCCACCGGCGGCCGCCGGGGCGCCGGCGAGGTCGAACTGCCGCGCGGTGACCTCGCCGCCCTCCTGTCCGAAGCCGCCCGGGAGCACGCCGAGTTCCTGTTCGGCGACTCCATCAGCACGCTGGCCCAGGACGCCGACGGCGTGGACGTCACCTTCGAGCACGCCCCGCCCCGGCGCTTCGACCTGGTGATCGGCGCCGACGGCCTGCACTCCCGGGTCCGCCGGCTGGCCTTCGGCCCGGAGCGGGTGCACGTCCGCCACCTGGGGATGTACGTCGCCACCGTGCCGCTGCTGTCGGGTCCGGACGACCCCGCCGACGGCGTCCGGATGTACAACGCCCCCGGCCGGGCCGCCGCCGTCCACCCCGGCCGGGGCCGCTCGCTCGGCTTCTTCGCCTTCCGGCACCCCGAGGTGACCGATCTCCACCACCGCGACCTGGCCGGGCAGCGCCGCCTGCTCGGCGCGGCGTACGCCGAGGACGAGCGCACCGGCGCCTGGCGGCTGCCCGAACTGCTCGACCGGGCCCGCACCGCCGACGAGTTCTACTTCGACGCGGTCGCCCAGGTCCGCCTGGACACCTGGTCACACGGCCGGATCGGCCTGCTCGGTGACGCCGCGTCAGCCGTCTCGCTGTTCGGCGACGGCTCCAGCCTGGCCCTGGCCGGCGCCCACACCCTCGCCACCGCCCTGGCCGACCACACCGAACCGACCACCGCCCTGCACCACTACGAAACCACCCACCGCCGCCTCGTCGACCCCCGCCAGCGCAACGTCCTCCGCGCCGCAGCCCTGCTGGTGCCCCGCACCAGCAGGGGCCTCCGCACCCGCAACCTCGCCACCCACCTGCTCCCCTCCGGCGGCTAGAGCTCAGCCACCAGGGGCTCGGGGCTCTGCTGATGTGCGGCTCCGCAGCGTGGGCGACGCCGACCTTTTGGCAGGGCTCACTCTTTACGGTCAGGGGCTCGGGGAACTGCGACGCCGACCTCGAAAAAGGTGATCGTCGCGTAGGTGGTCAGGCACTTTTGCAGTGATACCCGCCAGCCACGAACCGTCGCCGTTCCCCGAGCCCCTGGATAGTGCAACTGAGCGCCCTGCAAAAGCAGGCCTGCGTTGTCAGTGCGGAGTCGTACGGTGGACTCGTGCGTCCCATCACGAGTATCGAGCGGTCCGTGGCGCCCTTCGAGGTCGTCAGCCCCTACCAGCCCAGCGGTGACCAGCCGGCGGCCATCGCCGAGCTGGAGCGCCGTATCCGTGCAGGTGAGAAGGACGTCGTCCTGCTGGGTGCCACCGGCACCGGCAAGTCGGCGACCACCGCCTGGATGATCGAGAAGCTGCAACGCCCCACCCTGGTGATGGCGCCGAACAAGACGCTGGCCGCCCAGCTCGCCAACGAGTTCCGCGAGCTGCTGCCGAACAACGCGGTCGAGTACTTCGTCTCGTACTACGACTACTACCAGCCCGAGGCGTACGTCCCGCAGACGGACACCTACATCGAGAAGGACTCCTCGATCAACGAGGAGGTCGAGCGGCTGCGGCACTCCGCGACCAACAGCCTGCTCACCCGCCGCGACGTGATCGTGGTCGCCTCGGTCTCCTGCATCTACGGCCTCGGCACCCCGCAGGAGTACGTCGACCGGATGGCCCAGCTGCACGTCGGCGAGGAGGTCGACCGGGACGCGCTGCTGCGCCGCTTCGTCGACATGCAGTACACCCGCAACGACATCGCGTTCAGCCGGGGCACCTTCCGGGTCCGGGGCGACACGATCGAGATCTTCCCGGTCTACGAGGAGCTCGCGGTCCGGATCGAGATGTTCGGCGACGAGATCGAGGCGCTCTACACGCTGCACCCGCTGACCGGCGAGATCATCAGCCAGGACAAGTCGATCTACGTCTTCCCGGCCTCGCACTACGTGGCGGGCCCGGAGCGGCTGGAGCGCTCGGTCAACGACATCGAGAAGGAGCTGGAGGAGCGGCTCGCCGTGCTGGAGAAGCAGGGCAAGCTGCTGGAGGCCCAGCGGCTGCGCATGCGCACCACGTACGACCTGGAGATGCTCCGTCAGATCGGCAGCTGCTCGGGCATCGAGAACTACTCGATGCACTTCGACGGCCGCTCGCCCGGCTCCCCGCCGAACACGCTGCTGGACTACTTCCCGGAGGACTTCCTCCTGGTGATCGACGAGTCGCACGTGACCGTCCCGCAGATCGGCGCGATGTACGAGGGTGACGCCTCCCGCAAGCGCTCGCTGGTGGACCACGGCTTCCGGCTGCCGTCCGCGCTGGACAACCGCCCGCTCAAGTGGGAGGAGTTCCTGGAGCGGGTCGGGCAGACGGTCTACCTGTCGGCCACCCCGGGCAAGTTCGAGCTGGCCCGGGGCGAGGGCACGGTGCAGCAGATCATCCGTCCGACCGGCCTGATCGACCCCGAGGTGATCGTCAAGCCGACGGAGGGTCAGATCGACGACCTGGTGCACGAGATCCGCAAGCGGATCGAGAAGGACGAGCGGATCCTGGTCACCACCCTCACCAAGAAGATGTCCGAGGACCTGACCGACTACCTGCTCGGCCTGGACATCAAGGTTCAGTACCTGCACAGCGACGTCGACACGCTGCGCCGGATCGAGCTGCTGCGCGAGCTGCGGGCGGGCAAGTTCGACGTGCTGGTGGGCATCAACCTGCTCCGCGAGGGCCTCGACCTGCCCGAGGTCTCGCTGGTCGCGATCCTGGACGCGGACAAGGAGGGCTTCCTGCGCTCCGGCACCTCGCTGATCCAGACCATCGGCCGCGCCGCCCGTAACGTCTCGGGCCAGGTGCACATGTACGCGGACCGGATCACCCCCTCGATGGAGCTGGCGATCGGCGAGACCAACCGGCGCCGGATCGTCCAGCAGGAGTACAACACCAAGCACGGGATCGACCCGCAGCCGCTCCGGAAGAAGATCGGCGACATCCTCGACACCCTCTCCCGGGAGGACATGGACACCGAGGAGCTGCTCGCCACCGGGTACCGGAACACCGGCAAGGGCAAGGCCGCCGTCCCGGCGCTGGGCGCCGGCCGGAAGCCGGCCAAGAGCCTGCCCGCGGCCGAGCTGGCCGACCTGATCCAGCAGTTCACCGACCGGATGCACGCGGCCGCGGCCGACCTCCAGTTCGAGCTCGCGGCCCGGCTGCGCGACGAGATCGGCGAGCTCAAGAAGGAGCTCCGGCAGATGCGGGAAGCAGGCATGGCTTAGGCCGGTCGGTCTTCAGGCGGTTCGAGTACACCTAGCACAAGGCGGGGACGCCCCGTGGCCGGAGTCATGATCCGCGCCACGGGGTAGTCCTTTGCGTGGGGCGAGTGCCCGCAGGCTCTAGGGTGGTCTGTGGGCAAAGCCCGTGCAGGGGGCCTCAGCCGGGGGACGGCAAGGGGGTGTTCCGCCGTTGCACCGGTCCTGGTGAGGGCCGGGGTTGAGGAGAGAGGGCAGTACCGTGTCGGTGAATCTGGCCAAGGGACAGCGGGTCAGTCTTCAGAAGAGTTCGGGGGAGTCGCTCACGGTGGTCCGGATGGGCCTGGGCTGGAAGGCCGCGCCCAAGCGCGGGCTGTTCGGCTCCCGGACGAGGCAGATCGACCTGGACGCCTCGGCCCTGTTGTACGCCGAGAAGACCCCGTCGGACGTGGTGTTCTTCCAACACCTCGTCAGCAACGACGGCTCGGTCCGGCACACCGGTGACAACCTGGTCGGCGGCGCGGGTTCGGAGGATGACGAATCGATTCTGGTCGACCTGGCGCAGGTGCCCGCGCACATCACCCAGGTGGTGTTCACGGTCAGCTCGTACACCGGGCAGAGCTTCGCCGAGGTCCAGCAGGCGCACTGCCGGCTGGTCGACGCGGGCACCGACCAGGAGCTGGCCCGCTACGAGCTGACCGGCGGCGGTCCGCACACCGGGCAGATCATGGCCAAGGTCTACCGGGACGGCGCGGGCGGCTGGGGCATGCAGGCGATCGGCGCCCCGGCGAAGGCGCGGACGTTCCAGGACATGCTGCCCGCGATCGAGCCGTACCTCTGACGCCGGGCCCTGGCGGGCTCTTTACCTTCTTTACCTTCTCTTGGGTTTTCTGTTAGGCTCGACAACAGCGGAGGGGAGTATTCCCCCGCAGCGTTCCCGTCATCACGGGTGCCCTTCCACGGCGCCCCGGGGCGCTGGTCCGGTCCGGCCGAGCGTGGCCGACGGGCGGAAGAGACCTCCGGCAGTGACGATGTCTGTCTCGCCTACCTGCCGGAGGAGCAGCTAGTGGACGTTTCCGTAAGCCTTTGGGTCGGCACGATCGGGGTTCTGATCGCCCTGGTCGTCGCCGACTTCTTCATCGGTGGCCGAAAGCCGCACGAGGTCTCCATCAAGGAGGCCGGGATCTGGACCGCGGTCTGGGTCGCGCTGGCCTTGCTCTTCGGCGGTTTCCTCTGGTGGTACGGCGGTTCGCAGCCGGCCGGTGAGTTCTTCGCCGGGTACATCACCGAGAAGTCGCTGAGTGTCGACAACCTCTTCGTCTTCATCCTGATCATGGGCAAGTTCGCGGTGCCCCGGATCTACCAGCAGCGCGTGCTGATGGTCGGTGTGATCATCGCGCTGGTGCTCCGGGCGGTCTTCATCGCCGGTGGTGCCGCGCTGGTCGCCGAGTTCTCCTGGGTCTTCTACATCTTCGGCGCCTTCCTGATCTGGACGGCGTACAAGCTGGTCAAGGAGGCGATGGGTGGCGACGAGGAGGAGGAGTTCGAGGAGAACCGCCTGCTCAAGTCGATCGAGCAGCGCTTCCCGTCGACGGACAAGTACCACGGCACCAAGCTGACGATCAAGCAGAACGGCAAGCGGCTGATGACGCCGATGCTGATCGTGATGCTCGCGATCGGCACCACCGACGTGCTGTTCGCACTGGACTCGATCCCGGCGATCTTCGGTCTGACCCAGGACCCGTACATCGTGTTCACCGCCAACGCCTTCGCCCTGATGGGTCTGCGCCAGCTGTACTTCCTGATCGGCGGCCTGCTGAAGAAGCTGGTCCACCTCAGCTACGGCCTGTCGGTGATCCTCGGCTTCATCGGCGTGAAGCTGGTGCTGCACGCGCTGCACGAGAGCGGCGTGCACGTCCCCGAGATCGGCATCCCGCTCTCGCTCGGCGTGATCGGCGGCGTGCTGGTGATCACCACCATCACCAGCCTGATGGCCTCGAAGAAGCAGGAGGCGGCCGAGGCCGCCGAGAAGGCCCAGAAGGACGAGATCGACGCCTGACGTTCGTTCAGTGCGAGGGGCGCCCCGGCGGAACGGGGCGCCCCTTCCGCATGCTCAGCCGGCGCTCAGTGCCGACGCCTCCAGCTGCTCGGCCGGGACCAGTCCGGCCACCGCCGGGGGCTCGGTGGGCTCGAGCAGCCGGCTCGGGGTGCCGTCCACGCCGACCGGCAGGTCGCCGTCCAGGGTGATCCGACGGACCAGCCGGGGCTGGTCGCCGTAGTCGTTGACGGCGTAGTGCTGGGTGGCCCGGTTGTCCCAGATCGCCACGTCGCCGACCTGCCAGTCCCAGCGGACGGTGTTCTCCAGCCGCTCCACATAGCGCTGGAACAGCTCCAGCAGCGCCCGGCTGTCGGCGCCCGAGACACCCTGGACGCGCTGCGCGAAGGCGCCCAGCAGCAGGCTCTTCTCGCCGGTCACCGGGTGCACCCGGACCACCGGGTGCTCGGTCTTGAAGGCGGTGGAGACGAACACCTGCCGGAACAGCGCGGCGATCTCCCGGTTCTCCGCCAGCTCGGGGGTGAGCGCCAGGGTGGCCGCGTAGTCGTAGTCGTTGGTGTGCACCGCGCGCAGGCTCTCGGCCAGCACCTTCAGCGGCGCGGGCAGGTCGTCGTACGCGGCGGCGGTGTTCGCCCAGACCGTGGAGCCGCCCGCCTCCGGGAGCTCCAGCGAACGCAGGATGGACGCCTTCGGGTAGGACGGCACGAAGGTCACGTCGGTGTGCCAGTTGTTGGCCCGGACCCCCTTGGTGGCGTCCAGCTCGAAGATGTACCGCCCGTCCGCGCTCGGCACCGTCGGGTGCCCCACCGGGTGGCCGAGCAGCCGCGCGAACGCCTCGTGCCCGGCGTCGTCCAGGTGCTGCTGCCCCCGGAAGAACAGCACCTTGTGCCGGTACAGCGCGCTCTCGATCGCGGCCACGGTCTCCGGACCGAGCGACCCGCTCAGCTCGAGGTCGTGCACGACGGCGCCGATCCGGCCGGCAGCGGGGGTGAGACGGAGTTCGGTGGCGACGGTGGTCATGGCTGTCCTCCAGAACAGGGTGCGGCAGAACTCCCGCCCCGGGCAGGAGAATTCGGCCCGGGCGGGTGGGGGGAAACGAGCGAACGAGACGTCAGACGGCGAACGGGCTGCGGCGACAACAGCAGCTCGTGCGGGGAAGCGGACAGCGACGGGTCATCGTCTTCCCCTCTCTCGTCTCTCGTGACGCGGTTCGAATTGCGTTCATCGTCCCGCACCGGTCTGGCAGCGGTGTTGCGGCGGCATGAAATCTCCCGATCGACACCGAAGGCCCCCTCCCCGGTGGGGGAACGGGCCTTCGGAGTCGACGGTCACCAGCCGCGTTCGCGCCATTCCGGCAGGTGGGGGCGCTCGGTGCCGAGGGTGGTGTCGTTGCCGTGGCCCGGGTAGACCCAGGTCTCGTCGGGGAGGACGAAGAGCTTCTCGGTGACGTCCCGGTAGAGGCTGTCGAAGGCGGCCGGGTCCTTCCAGGTGTTGCCGACCCCGCCGGGGAAGAGGCAGTCGCCGGTGAACAGGTGCGGGTGGCCCTGCGGGTCGTCGTAGCTGAGCACGATCGCGCCCGGGGTGTGCCCGGTCAGCTGGCGGACGGTCAGGTCGACCTGGCCGACCCGGACGGTGTCGCCGTCGTCCAGCAGGAGGTCGGTCGGTACCGCGATGCCGGGCGCGTCGATCCGGCCGGCGGCGGTCCGGGCGCCGGTGGCGGCGACCACCTCGGCGAGGGCGCCCCAGTGGTCGCCGTGCTGGTGGGTGGTGACCACGGTGGCCAGCTGGGAGCCGACCGACTCCAGCAGCACCGGGGCGTCCGCCGCCGCGTCGATCAGCAGCTGCTCGTCGGTGGCGCGGCAGCGCAGCAGGTAGGCGTTGTTCTCGTACGGGCCGACCGCGATCTTGGTGATGATCAGATGGGCCAACTCCCGCACGTCCGGCGGGCCGCCGACCTTCACTGCTCCGTGGTACGTCATCGCGCCGCTGCTCCTCGCTCGCACTGGACCTGAACCTGAACCTGAACCGCCATCATGCCGGGTCAGCCCATCGGCGGGAGCTGCGGCAGGGCGGTGTGGTCCAGCTCCGTACCGTCCCGGTGGACCAGCAGACCGTGGCCGTCCGAGCGGCCGGACAGCCAGGCGGCCAGGGCGCGGACCGGGCCCTGGACGGTGAGCTGCTCCGGGCCGGTGCCCAGGGCGGCCCGCTGGTCGGTGTCGGTGGCCGCCAGGGTGAGCGTCGGCAGTCCTTCGGTCTTCTCGAACTGCTCGGCCAGCCGCGGGAGTTCCTCCTCGGCGAAGCCGGTGGGCCACTGGCCGGGGGTGTAGTCGGCGCCGAGGTCGACCAGGTGGTACTCGATCTCCATCTGCCGCTTCAGTGGCAGCTCGTAGGCCGGGAAGAGGTAGCCGGAGCGGTGCCGGATCTGCACTGTCCAGGCCTCGTCGGGCAGCTGGGCGGCGGCGGCCATGAAGCGCTCGTGGCTGGCCGCCAGGTCGGCCAGCTGCTCGGCCAGCGGGCGCGGCGCGCCGAGCGCGATGTCCTCGTCCCGGGCGGTGGGGGAGGCGTACTGCGGGATGTCCTCGCCGGTCCGGGCGCCGTTCAGCAGGTTGACCAGCGAGTCGGCGTTCCGGGCGATGTGGGTCAGTACGTGGCCCTTGGTCCAGCCCGGCAGGGCGGAGGGTTCGGTGACGGCCTGCGGGGTCAGCCCGCCGGTCTCCCGCAGCAGGGTCGCGGTGGACTCCTCGACGGCCCGCAGGCGGGCGGCCGCGATCGCCGCCGCGCTGTGGGCGGCCGTGCCGGAGTCGGTGTGGGAGTCGGTCATGTTGCGGCCTCCGATTCGTTGTGCACTCGGGCGTTGCCCCGACGGGGCGTGGCTCGTTGACACCGTGACGGTACCGGGGTGCCCGGGGCTGAGCAGGGGGTTTTCCGGCTGGTTTCGGGTCGGGATCGAGCCGGTCGTCACCCGTTCGGGTGGACTCGGCTGGACAGGCTCGATATTCGAACGCCTGAGCTAGTAGGCTGACGGGCGCACACTGGAAGAATTCATCCGATTGCGCTTGTTGGTCCCAGCAGTGGGCCACGCAGCCCTTCCCAGCCACCTCCCCCGGAGAAAGGCGCCAGAAGCAGTGGCCGACCGCCTCATCGTCCGCGGTGCTCGCGAGCACAACCTCAAGAACGTCTCGCTCGACCTCCCGCGCGACTCCCTCATCGTCTTCACCGGCCTCTCCGGCTCCGGCAAGTCCTCGCTCGCCTTCGACACGATCTTCGCGGAGGGCCAGCGCCGCTACGTCGAGTCGCTGTCCTCCTACGCGCGCCAGTTCCTCGGCCAGATGGACAAGCCCGACGTCGACTTCATCGAGGGCCTCTCGCCGGCCGTCTCGATCGACCAGAAGTCCACCAACCGCAATCCGCGCTCCACCGTCGGCACCATCACCGAGGTCTACGACTACCTCCGCCTGCTGTTCGCCCGGATCGGCAAGCCGCACTGCCCGCACTGCGCCCGCCCGATCGCCAAGCAGTCCCCGCAGGCGATCGTCGACCGGGTGCTGGAGCTCAAGGAGGGCACCCGCTTCCAGGTGCTCAGCCCGGTGGTCCGGGAGCGCAAGGGCGAGTTCGTCGACCTCTTCGCCGACCTGCAGTCCAAGGGGTACGCGCGCGCCCGGGTGGACGGCGTGACGGTCCAGCTGACCGAGCCTCCGACGCTGAAGAAGCAGGAGAAGCACACCATCGAGGTGGTCATCGACCGCCTGACGGTCAAGGAGAGCGCCAAGCGCCGCCTGACCGACTCGGTGGAGACCGCGCTCAAGCTGGCCGGCGGCATGGTGGTGCTCGACTTCGTCGACCTCCCGGAGGAGGATCCGGAGCGCGAGCGGATGTACTCCGAGCACCTGTACTGCCCGTACGACGACGTCTCCTTCGAGGAGTTGGAGCCGCGTTCGTTCTCCTTCAACTCCCCGTTCGGCGCCTGCCCCGACTGCTCGGGCCTCGGCAACCGGATGGAGGTCGACCCGGAGCTGGTGATCCCGGACGAGGAGAAGTCGCTCGACGAGGGCGCCATCCACCCGTGGTCCCAGGGCCACACCAAGGAGTACTTCCAGCGCCTCACCGACGCGCTCTCCGGCGAGCTCGGCTTCCGGACCGACATCCCCTGGGCCGGGCTGCCCGCGCGGGCCAAGAAGGCGCTGCTGTACGGGCACAAGACCCAGGTCGAGGTCCGCTACAACAACCGCTACGGGCGCGAGCGTTCGTACACCGCGCCGTTCGAGGGCGCGATCCCGTTCGTGACGCGCCGGCACTCCGAGTCGGAGAGCGACAGCAGCCGCGAGCGCTTCGAGGGCTACATGCGCGAGGTGCCCTGCCCGACCTGTCGGGGCACCCGGCTCAAGCCGGTGATCCTGGCGGTCACGATTCTCGACAAGTCGATCGCCGACGTCTCCGCGATGTCGATCGCGGACTGCGCCGAGTTCCTCGGTGCGATGAAGCTCAACGCGCGGGACAAGCAGATCGCCGAGCGGGTGCTCAAGGAGGTCAACGAGCGGCTCCGCTTCCTGGTCGACGTCGGCCTGGACTACCTCTCGCTGAACCGCGCGGCAGGCACCCTGTCCGGCGGCGAGGCGCAGCGGATCCGGCTCGCCACCCAGATCGGCTCCGGCCTGGTCGGCGTGCTGTACGTGCTGGACGAGCCCTCGATCGGGCTGCACCAGCGCGACAACCACCGGCTGATCGAGACCCTGGTCCGGCTCCGCGACATCGGCAACACGCTGATCGTGGTCGAGCACGACGAGGACACCATCAAGACCGCGGACTGGGTGGTCGACATCGGCCCCGGTGCGGGCGAGCACGGCGGCAAGGTGGTGCACTCCGGTTCGCTCAAGGAGCTGCTCACCAACGAGGAGTCGATCACCGGCCAGTACCTGTCGGGCCGCCGCGCCATCCCGACGCCCGAGATCCGCCGCCCGCGCGACAAGAAGCGGCAGATCATCGTGCACGGCGCCCGCGAGCACAACCTGCAGGACGTCACGGTCGCCTTCCCGCTCGGCACCTTCACCGCGATCACCGGGGTGTCCGGGTCCGGCAAGTCCACGCTGGTCAACGACATCCTCTACACCCACCTCGCCCGCGAGCTGAACGGGGCGCGCAGCGTCCCCGGCCGGCACACCCGGGTCACCGGCACCGACCTGGTCGACAAGGTCGTGCACGTGGACCAGTCGCCGATCGGCCGTACCCCGCGGTCCAACCCGGCGACGTACACCGGCGTCTTCGACAACGTCCGCAAGCTGTTCGCGGAGACCCAGGAGGCCAAGGTCCGGGGCTACCTGCCCGGCCGGTTCTCGTTCAACGTCAAGGGCGGTCGCTGCGAGCACTGCTCGGGTGACGGCACCATCAAGATCGAGATGAACTTCCTGCCCGACGTCTACGTCCCCTGCGAGGTCTGCCACGGCGCCCGCTACAACCGGGAGACGCTGGAGGTCCACTACAAGGGCAAATCCATCTCCGACGTGCTGGACATGCCGATCGAAGAAGGCATGCACTTCTTCGAGGCCGTCCCGGCGATCCACCGGCATCTGAAGACGCTGAACGAGGTCGGCCTCGGCTACGTCCGGCTCGGCCAGTCCGCGCCGACCCTCTCCGGCGGTGAGGCGCAGCGCGTGAAGCTCGCCTCCGAGCTGCAGAAGCGTTCCACCGGGCGGACGGTCTACGTGCTCGACGAGCCCACCACCGGCCTGCACTTCGAGGACATCAGCAAGCTGATCAAGGTGCTGGACGGCCTGGTGGAGAAGGGCAACACGGTCATCGTCATCGAGCACAACCTCGACGTGATCAAGACCGCCGACTGGGTGGTCGACATGGGCCCCGAGGGCGGCAACGGTGGCGGCACGGTGGTCGCCGAGGGCACCCCCGAGGAGGTGGCGGCCGTGACGGCCAGTCACACCGGCAAGTTCCTCCGGGACATCCTGCTCCCGGCCGCCCCGGCACCGAAGAAGCGCGCGGCGGCGAAGAAGAAGTAGCAGCATCGGAAGGGCCGTCGTGGCGGGCAATCCCGGTACGACGGCCCTTCGGCACTCCGACGTAGACTGCGGGGCCGACCGCCCGTACCCGTCGAGGGAGCGTCACCGATGACCGACACCACGCCCGCCCCCAGCCGCCGGACCCTGCTCTGCTGCGGCGCCGCGCTGGCCGCCGGCGGCGCGGCCGTCGCGGTGACCGGCTGCGGCTCGTCCACCTCCTCCGACAGCGGGTCCGGCGGTGCCGCCGCCGCCCCGGTGACGGTCGGCGCGGTGGCCGACGTGCCGGTCGGCGGCGGCAAGGTGTACCGGGAGGCGAAGATCGTCGTCACCCAGCCGACGGCCGGCGAGTACAAGGCGTTCAGCGCCAAGTGCACCCACGCGGGCTGCGTGGTGGACGAGGTCAAGGACGGCACCGTCAACTGCCCGTGCCACTACAGCAAGTTCGCCGTTGCCGACGGTTCGGTCAAGGACGGCCCGGCCCCGAGCCCGCTGCCGGCCTACCGGGTCACCGTCAAGGACGGTGCCTTCGAGGTGACGAAGTAGCAGCGGAAGTGTCTTTCCGGTGCCCGGACCCCCGTACCGGGCACCGGCACTGAGGATCATCCTGAGGGGTGGGCACGGGGTGGGGACAGGGGTTTCAGGGGTGGCTTAAAGGTGCAGCCTGAAACGGACAGGGGGAAGCCGTGTTACGTGTCCATCTGACCACCGAAGACCTGCTCCGGGTACGGGTGGCGCCCACCGTCGGGCCGCTGGCCGAGGCGTACCACAGCCTGGAGGCGCTGACCGGGCCCGGCGGCTGCGCCCAGTTCCGGCCCTGGCGGCAGAAGTTCGGCGGTGGCCCGCTGGCCGAGGAGATCCGCCCGCTCGCCTCGCTGATCCCGGGCCCCGGCCCGTGCTTCGACCTGGGGGCGCTGACCGGCACCGGTCAGTCCGTCGAGGCGGGCCTGGAGCAGCTGCTGGGCGCCCCGGACGAGCTGGTCCGGCTGGAGCTCGCCCACGTCTCCACGCCCCGGGCCGACCCGCGCTGGGTCCGGGCCCTGATGGAGGGTGACCTGACCGCCCGTCAGCGGCTGGCCGACTCGGTGGCGGCCTGTCACCGCTTCACCGTCGGCCCGTACTGGGGCCGGATCCTGGCCCACCTGGACGCGGTCAGGGCCGACCTGGCCCGTACGCTGATGGCCGGCGGGGTGGAGCAGCTGCTCGGCACCTTCTGCGCCCCGACGATCCGCTGGCGGTCGCCGGTGCTGGAGATCCGCTACCCGCGCTCGGTGGACGTCCACCTCGGCGGCCGGGGGCTGGTGTTGGCCCCGATGGTCTTCCTGGCCGATCCGCCGGTGCTGCTGACCGACTCGCTGGACCCGGACGCCCCCGCGGTGCTCGCCTTCCCCACCGTCCGGGACCCGCTGGCCGGTGCCCGGCTGTGGAGCGAGGACCCGACGGCCCGGCAGTCGCTCACCGCGCTGCTCGGCCGCACCAGGGCGGCCGCCCTGGACATCGTCACCGAGGGCTGCACCACCACCGAACTGGCCCGGCGCCTCAACGTCTCCCCGGCCTCGGCCAGTCAGCACGCCACGGTGCTGCGCAACGCGCACCTGATCACCACTCAGCGCCGGGGCGGCGCGGTGCTGCACACCATCACCCCGCTCGGCATCGATCTGCTCAACCGGACGGCGGGCGGCCCCGGGTCGGGCGGGGCACACCTGGCCGGTTAGCTCCCGGCCCTAGCTCTGGCGCAGCGGCGGCATCGGGATCGCCACCGAGTGCGCGGTCGCGCCCACGCCCACGCCGGCCTCACAGCTGTTCGGCGGCACGGTGGTGACACCGCGCACCGAGGGCCGCTCGGCCGCCCAGAACATGTAGCCGAGCAGGCCGGAGCTGGTCCCGGCGCCGTCGGGGGCGGCGCTCCGCAGCCAGCTGCCGGTCGAACTCTGCAGCGAGGCGGCGAAGTTGTTGCACTCGGGGCGGACCTTCGAGCCCTCCGCCACGTACAGCCCCGCGGTGAACTTGGCCGGGGCCAGCGGTCCGACCGGCGGGTTGTAGGTGGGCTTGCCGGTCAGGTGCTCCTGCCAGTTGGCGATCGCGCCGCTGGTGGCTGGCTGCCGGGCGGGCACCATCGCGTTGGCGTAGTCGAGCACCGGCCGGTCGGTGCGCAGCCAGTTCGCGGTGGCGTACTGGTTGAGGCCGATCAGCCAGCGGTCGCCCGCCGCCACGTCGATGGTGAGCCGGGCGGCCGGGTCCGCGCCGCTCGCGTCGTACGGGTGCACGGCGCGGTAGGCGTCCACGAAGGTCTGCAGGCCGGTCAGGTTCGGGCTGGTGTTCTCCTCGTAGTCGATCTCGATGCCGACCCCGAGCCGGGTGGCGAGCGCGGCGGCCCGCTGGCCGAACAGGGCCGGGTTCTCGGCCAGCGCCTGGTTCCAGGCGTCGGTGTAGGTGATGCCGCCGATCGAGAGCATCACCCGGATGCCCCGGGAGGTGAAGTAGTCGACGACGGCCTGGTTGATGCCGATCGGCACGCCGTCCACGGTCTGGGCGTCGGTGGTGCCGTCCAGCAGCCGGAGCGGGTGGACGAAGCTGAGCACCACCAGGTTGACCGAGGGGCGGCCGTCGCCCCGGTCCACCAGCCAGTGGTTGGCGTGGTCGAAGTCGGTCAGGTCCCGCACGGTGCCCCAGGTGCAGGCGTCGTTGCTGCACTGCCAGGCGCCGTACACCTCCATCGGGGGAGCAGCGGCGACGGCCGGCGGGGCGGACGGGACGAGGGCGGCGGCCAACAGGGCCGCCGTGGTGCCGAGCGTTCTGAGCCGGTCGAACGGAACGCGCATGTACGCCTCCTGGACGAGTGGGGTCCCCGGACGGGTCACAGCGTGGGGGCGGCCGCGCCCGCGGTCAATGGCGCGTACCGAACGGGCCTTCGTACAGATGACAGGCCGTCAATCCTTTAACAGTCCCGGCTACACCCTGCTCATCCCACCGGAGCCGCGCCCGCCAGCACACTGGGCGCTCCATCCCCCTTGTGCCCTCTGGGAGTTCACGGTGTCCCCAACCGATCAGCAGTCCCCGCCCCCGGTGCAGCGACTGAGAGCCAACTCGGTCGGCCTGGCCGGTGTGGTCTTCATGGCGCTGGCCACCGCGGCCCCGATCACCGCGATGACCGGCAACCTTCCGGTGGTGGTCGGCGGCGGCAACGGTGTGCACGCGCCGGCCGGATTCCTGTTCGTCACCGTGGTGCTGACCGTCTTCACCGTCGGCTACGTGTCGATGGCCAAGCACATCACCACCGCCGGGGCGTTCTACGGCTTCGTCTCGCAGGGTCTCGGCCGGGTGGTCGGGATGGCCTCGGGGCTGCTCGCGGTGCTCGCCTACGTGGTCTTCGAGGCCTCCATCGTGGGCATCTTCGCGTACTTCTCGCAGCAGGCCTTCGAGGCCCAGTTCGGGCTCGATCTGCCGTGGCAGGTCTTCGCGTTGGTGATGCTGGCGATCACCGCCGTGCTGTCCTACTTCGACCTGGAGGTGGCCTCCAAGGTGCTGGCCGTCTTCCTGGTCGGTGAGGTGGTGATGCTGGTGCTGCTGGCCGGTTCGGTGCTGGCGCACGGCGGCGGCCCGACCGGCCTGCACTGGGGCACGCTCAACCCGACCGGCGCCTTCGCCGGGGTGAACGCGGGCGTCGGGCTGTTCTTCTGCTTCTGGTCCTGGATCGGCTTCGAGTCCACCGCGATGTACGGCGAGGAGTCCCGCAACCCGCGCCGGATCATCCCGCGCGCCACCCTGCTCGCGGTGCTCATCCTGGGCGTGCTGTACACCTTCGTCACCTGGATGGTGCTGGCCGCCGACACCCCGGACGCCGCCGTCGGCCTCGCCACCGGCTCCACCCCGCTCGACCTGTTCCTGGTCCCGGCCAAGACCTACCTGGGCGACTGGGCGGTCACCGCGTTCCAGTGGCTGATGGTCACCAGCGCCTTCGCCTGCGGGATGGCCTTCCACCAGTGCGCCGCGCGTTACCTCTACGCGATCGGCCGGGAGGGCTTCCTGCACCCGGCGCTCGGCCGCACCCACCCGAAGCACGGTTCGCCGTACGTCGCCTCGTTCACCCAGACCGGCATCGCGCTGCTCGTGGTCGGCGGCTTCTGGTTCACCGGGCAGGACCCGTACGTCGGTCTGTACACGCTGACCGCGATCCTCGGCACGCTCGCGCTGCTGGTGGTGCAGACGCTCTGCTCGTTCGCGGTGATCGCATACTTCCGCCGCAACCACCCCGAGTCCAGGCACTGGTTCCGCACCCTGGTCGCTCCGCTGCTCGGCGGGCTCGGCATGTTCGCCGCGATCGTGCTGCTGGTGGTCAACCTGGACACCGCCGCCGGGGCCGCCTCCGAGATCTTCTTCTTCAAGCTGATCCCGTGGATCGTCGGCGCGGTCTTCCTCGGCGGCATCGGCCTGGCGCTCTACATGCGGGCCCGCCACCCGGACCGCTACGAGGTGATGGGCCGGCTGGTGGTCGAGGACGCCCAGGAACGCACCGAAGAGCCCACCCCCGCCGCCGTCTGAGCCCCCCGCAAGAACCGGAAGGGAACCCCCACATGTCCCGCTCCCCGTACACCCGCCTGCTCCGCTCCGCCCTCGCCGACCAGGCCACCGCCGAACGGCTCCGGCTGCCCGTCGACGAGTACACCGGCCTCCGCGACGCCGCCCGCGCCGAGCCCGACGGCCCCTCCCGTCGCGCCCTGCTCGGCCGGGCCGCCGCCCTCGGTCTCGGCGTCGGCCTGGCCGGGATCTCGGCCGCCCCCAAGGCCCGGGCGGCCGTGGTGCAGAGGTTCACCGGCCCGATGCCCCGGATCGCGATCATCGGCGCCGGCATCTCCGGCCTGAACGCCGCCCTCACCCTGGCCGACAAGGGCATCACCGCCACCGTCTACGAGGCCGAGCCCGCCCGGGTCGGCGGCCGGATGTACTCCAAGGCCGACTGGGCCCAGGGCCAGGTCTCCGAGTACGGCGCCGAGTTGATCGACACCGGCCACCACACCATGCTCCAGCTCTGTCAGCGCTTCGGCCTCTCCACCACCTCGATCCGGCACTTCTCCGAGGGCGAGCAGACCCTGCACTTCCAGGGCGGCTACTACCCGCGCGCCACCGCCGACGCCGAGTTCAAGCAGATCTGGCAGACCATCAAGAACGACATCCAGGCCGGCGGCTCGGGGCCGACCTGGAACGACCACAACCAGGCCGCCGTCACCCTGGACCGGATGTCGGTCCGGGACTGGATCAACACCCGGGTCCCCGGTGGCACGTCCAGCCGGCTCGGCGCGCTGCTCGACGTCGCCTACGCGGTCGAGTACGGCGCCGACACCACCGCCCAGTCCGCGTACGCGCTGCTGCTGATGCTCTCCTGGCAGGCCAACCCGGGGAACTTCAACATCTGGGGCGGCAGCGACGAGCGCTACCACGTCACCGGCGGCAACGACCAGGTCCCGCGCGCCATCGCGGCGGCGCTCCCGGCCGGCACCGTCCAGCCCGGCCACACCCTGGCGGCGGTGGTCCGCAACGCCGACGGCAGTCAGACCCTCACCTTCAAGCTGGACGGCGGCGGGACGAGGACCGTCACCGCCGACCACACCATCCTGGCGCTGCCGCTCCCGGTGCTCCAGCAGCGGGTGGACCTGACCGGCGCCGGTCTCGACCCGATGATGCGCAAGGTGCTCACCGACATGACGATGGGCGCCTGCACCAAGCTCAACATGCAGTTCAGCAGCCGCCCGTGGACCGGCACCGGACCCTGGCCCGGCGTCTCCGGCGGCGAGTGCTTCAGCGACCAGCCGTTCCAGCAGGCCTGGGATGTGACGAAGGGTCAGCCCGGCTCCAACGGCCTGCTGATCCAGTACCACGGCGGCACCCCCGCCAGGTCGCTCGCCCCGGGCGCCCCGTTCACCGACGCCACCAACAGCTACACCCGCAACCTGGCCACCAGCTACCTGACCCAGATCGACCGCCTCTGGCCCGGCACCAAGGCCGCCTGGACCGGAAGGGCCACCCTCTCCGCCTGGCACCTCAACCCGAACACCCTCGGCGCCTACTCCTGCTGGCCGGTCGGCTACCTCACCACGGCAGCCGGCTACGAGGGCACCGCCCAGGGCCGGCTGCACTTCGCCGGCGAGCACACCTCCTACGACTTCCAGGGCTACATGGAGGGCGGCGCCACCGAAGGCGCCCGCGCGGCCAAGGAGGTGCTGACCGCGATCGGGGCGTAGCCGGGAGCGGGCGTAACTGACACGTCGGCCCCGGGTGTCAGGGCAGATCGGTACGGTAGGGGCATGGCAGACCCATCCACCTACCGGCCCGCACCCGGGGCCATCCCGACCTCGCCCGGGGTCTACAAGTTCCGTGACGCGCACGGGCGGGTCATCTACGTGGGGAAGGCCAAGAGCCTGCGGCCCCGGCTGTCCTCGTACTTCCAGGACGTGGCCAACCTGCACCCCCGGACGGCGACCATGGTGACCACGGCCGCCGCCGTCGAGTGGACGGTGGTGGCCACCGAGGTCGAGGCGCTGCAGCTGGAGTACTCCTGGATCAAGGAGTTCGACCCGCGGTTCAACGTCAAGTACCGGGACGACAAGAGCTATCCGGAGCTGGCGGTCACCCTCAACGAGGAGTACCCCAGGGTCCAGGTGATGCGCGGGGCGCACAAGAAGGGCGTCCGCTACTTCGGGCCGTACGGGCAGGCCTGGGCGATCCGCGAGACGGTGGACCTGATGCTCCGGGTGTTCCCGGTCCGGACGTGCTCCAACGGCGTCTTCAAGCGCGCCCGGCAGATCGGCCGCCCCTGCCTGCTCGGGTACATCGGCAAGTGCGCCGCGCCCTGCGTCGGCAAGATCTCGCAGGCCGACCACGTCGAACTGGCCGAGGAGTTCTGCGACTTCATGGCCGGGCGGACGGGCAACCACCTGCGCCGGCTGGAGCAGGAGATGCAGCAGGCCGCCGCCGACATGGAGTACGAGAAGGCCGCCAGGCTGCGCGACGACCTCGGGGCGCTCCGCAGCGCGATGGAGAAGAACGCGGTGGTGCTCGGCGACGGCACCGACGCCGACCTGTTCGCCCTCGCCGAGGACGAGTTGGAGGCGGCCGTGCAGATCTTCCACGTCCGTGGCGGCCGGGTGCGCGGCCAGCGCGGCTGGGTCACCGACAAGGTCGAGGACGTGGACACCGCGGGGCTGGTCGAGCACGCGCTCCAGCAGCTGTACGGCGGCGGCACCGAGTCCGTCCCGCGCGAGGTCCTGGTGCCCGCGCTGCCGGAGCCGCTGGCCCCCGTGCAGGATTGGCTGACCGGCCTGCGCGGTGCCCAGGTGGACCTGCGGGTGCCGCAGCGCGGGGACAAGAAGGACCTGATGACCACGGTCCAGCGGAACGCCCAGCAGTCGCTGGTGCTGCACAAGACCAAGCGCGCCTCCGACCTGACGACCCGTAGCCGGGCGCTCCAGGAGATCGCCGACGCGCTGGAGCTGGATTCGGTGCCGCTGCGGATCGAGTGCTTCGACATCTCGCACCTGCAGGGCGAGGACGTGGTCGCCTCGATGGTGGTGTTCGAGGACGGCCTGGCCCGGAAGAGCGAGTACCGCCGGTTCCAGATCAAGGGGTTCGCCGGTCAGGACGACGTCCGGTCGATGCACGAGGTGATCACCCGCCGGTTCCGCCGCTACCTCCAGGAGCGCGAGCAGACCGGCGAGTGGGCGGTCGAGGAGGAGGACTCAGGTCCCCGAGAAGAGGACGGCCGCCCGAAGCGGTTCGCCTACCCGCCGCAGCTGCTGGTGGTCGACGGCGGCCAGCCGCAGGTCGCCGCCGCCCGCCGCGCGCTGGACGAGCTCGGCATCGACGACGTCGCACTCTGCGGGCTGGCCAAGCGACTTGAGGAGGTCTGGCTGCCCGGCGCGACCGACCCGGTGGTGCTGCCGCGCTCCAGCGAGGGCCTGTACCTGCTCCAGCGGGTCCGCGACGAGGCGCACCGGTTCGCCATCACGTACCAGCGGACCAAGCGCGCCAAACGGCTCACGGCGGGGGAGCTGGACTCGGTCCCCGGCCTCGGCGAGACTCGCCGCCAGGCGTTGCTCAAGCACTTCGGTTCGCTGAAGAAGCTGCGGGCGGCCACGGTGGCGGAGATCTGCGAGGTACCGGGGATCGGCCTGCGTACGGCGGAGACTGTTGTCGCGGCGTTGGCTGCCCGTACACCGGTCGCTCCCGCGGTGAACACCGCCACCGGCGAGATCATTGAGGACAGTACTGAGGAGACGCCGTGACGGTCGACGCCGCCCGTCCCGCGCTCCGGCGGAATCACCGAGAACGGGGATCAGAAGTGACAGTGGCCGACGTGGGAGAGAGTGCCCCGGAGCTGGTGATCATCTCCGGTATGTCCGGAGCCGGCCGCAGCACCGCGGCCAAGTGCCTGGAGGACCTGGGCTGGTTCGTGGTGGACAACCTGCCGCCCGCCCTGATCCCGACCATGGTCGACCTCGGCGCCCGTTCGCAGGGCGCGGTGCCCCGGATCGGGGTGGTGGTCGACGTCCGCGGCCGGAAGTTCTTCGACGACCTGCTGACCTCGCTGGACGAGCTGGAGAAGCGCGGCGTCCGGCTCCGGGTGGTCTTCCTGGAGTCCTCGGACGACGCCCTGGTGCGCCGCTTCGAGTCGGTCCGCCGCCCGCACCCGCTGCAGGCCGCCGACCGGATCGTGGACGGCATCGAGCGCGAGCGCGACCTGCTCCGCGAGCTGCGCGGCGAGGCCGACCTGGTGATCGACACCTCCGACCTGAACGTGCACCAGCTCCGGGCCAAGCTGGACGCCGCGTTCGCCGACCACGACGAGCCCGAGCTGCGCGCCACCGTGATGTCCTTCGGCTTCAAGTACGGCCTGCCGGTCGACGCCGACCTGGTGGTGGACTGCCGGTTCCTGCCGAACCCGCACTGGGTCCCCGAGCTGCGCGCCCGCACCGGCACCGACCCCGACGTGGCCGGTTACGTCTTCGAGCAACCGGGTGCGAACGAGTTCCTGGACGGCTACACCGAGCTGCTCAGGATCATCACCGAGGGTTACCGCCGGGAGGGCAAGCGGTACATGACACTTGCCGTAGGCTGCACCGGTGGGAAGCACCGCAGCGTGGCGATGTCGGAGCGGCTGACGAAGCGTCTGATCGCGGACGGCGTCGAGACGGTGCTGGTCCACCGCGACATGGGCAGGGAGTGACCCGGGGGGAGTGACGGCGGAGCTCCGGCGGTCGCTCTTACAGAGACAAGGGGCGCCGCCGATCCAGGGCGGCGCCGATGAGCAGAACGTGGGGTCGGTGTGACGGCATACTCGCCAACGCGGCAGCACAAGACCGTCGACCGGGCCCAGAACGCCAACGGCCGGACCAGAGGCGCGCCGCGGATCACTGCGCTCGGCGGCGGCCAGGGGCTGTCCGCCTCGCTCTCCGCGCTGCGCCGGCTCACCACCGAGCTGACCGCCGTGGTCACCGTCGCCGACGACGGCGGCTCCAGCGGCCGGCTCCGTGCCGAGCTGGGCGTCCTGCCGCCGGGTGACCTGCGTAAGGCGCTGGCCGCGCTGTGCGGGGACGACGACTGGGGCCGGACGTGGTCCGAGGTGCTCCAGCTGCGCTTCACCGGCGACGGCGAGCTCGGCGGCCACGCGGTCGGCAACCTGCTGATCGTGGCGCTCTGGGAGAAGCTCGGCGACCCGGTGGAGGCGCTCAACTGGGTCGGCCGGCTGCTCAACGTGCACGGCCGGGTGCTGCCGATGTCGGCCGTCCCGCTGGACATCGAGGCCATGGTCCGCGGCCACGACCCGGCGCTGCCGGGCGAGTTGAGCGCGGTCCGGGGCCAGGCGAACGTGGCCGTCACCCCCGGCACGGTGCAGTCCATCCGGCTGCTGCCGGAGCAGCCGCCGGCCGTCCCGGAGGCCGTCGAGGCCGTCCTGGAGGCGGACTGGGTGGTGCTCGGCCCCGGCTCCTGGTTCACCAGCGTGCTGCCGCACCTGCTGGTCCCCGAGCTGGCCGACGCCCTGGTGCGGACCCGGGCCCGCCGGCTGCTCACCCTCAACCTGGCCCCACAGCCGGGCGAGACCGAGGGCTTCACCCCCCAGCGTCACCTGGAGGTGGTCGCCGACCACGCTCCGGAGCTCGCGGTGGATGCGATCCTGGTGGACGAGCGCGCCGTCACCGGCGGCGCCTTCGGCCAGGCCGACCTGGCCGGCCTCGAGAAGGCCGCCGAACGGATGGGTGCCGCCCTGGTGCTCGACCGGGTCGCCGCCGCGGACGGCACGCCGCGACACGACCGGGAGCTTCTGGCGGCTGCGTACGACCGGATTTTCCGGACACATGGAAGGATCGGCCCATGGCGATGACGGCAGCGGTGAAGGACGAAATCAGCCGGCTCCCCGTCACCCGGGCCTGCTGCCGCAAGGCTGAGGTTTCGGCGATCCTCCGATTCGCGGGCGGGCTGCACATTGTGAGCGGCCGGATCGTGATCGAGGCGGAGCTGGACACCGGCATTGCGGCCCGGCGGCTGCGCAAGGACCTGCTGGAGATCTTCGGACACTCCTCGGATCTGGTGGTGATGGCCCCCGGCGGGCTGCGACGCGGCAGCCGGTACGTGGTGCGGGTGGTGAAGGACGGCGAGTTGCTGGCCCGGCAGACCGGGCTGGTGGACGGACGAGGACGGCCGATCAGGGGCCTGCCCCCGGCCGTGGTCTCGGGCGCGACCTGTGACGCGGAGGCCGCCTGGCGCGGGGCCTTCCTGGCGCACGGTTCGCTCACGGAGCCGGGGCGGTCCTCCTCCCTGGAGATCACCTGCCCGGGCTCCGAGGCGGCGCTGGCCCTGGTCGGCGCGGCCCGCAGGCTGGGCATCCCGGCCAAGGCCCGCGAGGTCCGCGGGGTGGACCGGGTGGTGATCCGGGACGGTGACGCGATCGGCGCGCTGCTCACCCGGCTCGGCGCGCACGAGTCGGTGCTGGCCTGGGAGGAGCGCCGGATGCGGCGCGAGGTCCGGGCCACCGCCAACCGGCTGGCCAACTTCGACGACGCGAACCTGCGCCGCTCGGCCCGCGCGGCGGTCGCGGCCGGCGCCCGGGTGCAGCGGGCGCTGGAGATCCTCGGCGAGGAGGTGCCGGAGCACCTGGCGGCGGCCGGCCAGCTCCGGATGCAGCACAAGCAGGCCTCGCTGGAGGAGCTGGGCGCGCTGGCCGACCCGCCGCTCACCAAGGACGCGGTGGCCGGCCGGATCAGGCGTCTGCTGGCGATGGCCGACAAGCGCGCCTCCGAGCTCGGCCTGCCGAGCACCGAGGCCAACCTGACCGACGAGATGGCGATGAGCTGACGGGGTCTCACCTGACGAACGGCCGGTGTCCGCATCGCGGGCACCGGCCGTTCCGTGTTCGAACGGCTCGAGCTACCCGTCCGTAGGCCATTCGGGCTGCGGGACCAACTCCCCTGCGGCGCAGGGACCGAAGCCCCGAACGTGGGTGTTCGAGCCGCCGGGGCAAGCCGCCGACGGTGAGGCGATGTGCCCAGGCCACCGTCGGAGGGGTAGGGTCATGGGTGGTCGGGGACATCCCATTTCCACCCCGTCGGCACAGTCCGGCGCACCTAACGAGGAGATCGGTTCGTGACGATCCGGGTAGGCATCAACGGATTCGGCCGCATTGGCCGCAACTTCTTCCGTGCGGTTAAGTCCCAGGGCGCGGACATCGAGATCGTCGGTGTCAACGACCTGACCGACACCAAGACCCTGGCTCACCTGCTCAAGTACGACTCCATCCTGGGCACCCTCCAGGGCGAGGTCAGCCACACCGCCGACAGCATCACCGTCGACGGCCACACCTTCAAGGTGATCGCCGAGCGCGACCCGGCCAACCTGCCCTGGGGCGAGCTGGGCGTGGACATCGTGATCGAGTCCACCGGCATCTTCACCAAGGCCGACGCTGCGAAGAAGCACGTCACCGCCGGTGCCAAGAAGGTCATCATCTCGGCCCCCGCGACCGACGAAGACGTCACCATCGTGATGGGCGTCAACGACGAGAAGTACGACGCGGCGAACCACACCGTCATCTCCAACGCCTCCTGCACCACCAACTGCGTGGCGCCGATGGCCAAGGTTCTCCAGGAGAACTTCGGCATCGTCAAGGGCCTGATGACGACGGTGCACGCGTTCACCAACGACCAGGTCACCCTGGACTTCCCGCACAAGGACCTGCGTCGCGCCCGCGCCGCGTCCATCAACATCATCCCGACCTCGACCGGTGCCGCCAAGGCCACCGCGCTGGTCCTGCCGGAGCTCAAGGGCAAGCTGGACGGCACCTCGCTGCGCGTCCCGGTCCCGACCGGTTCGATCACCGACCTGGTCGTCACCCTCGAGCGCGAGGTCACCGTCGAGGAGGTCAACGCCGCCTTCCAGAAGGCGTCCGAGGGCTCCCTCAAGGGCATCCTGCAGTACACCGAGGACCCGATCGTCTCCTCCGACATCGTGAACTCGCCGTTCTCCACGATCTTCGACTCGCTGATGACCATGGTTCAGGGCAACCAGGTCAAGATCTTCGGCTGGTACGACAACGAGTGGGGCTACTCCAACCGCCTGGTGAACCTGACCACCCTCGTCGGTGGCCAGCTCTGAACCCAGCGGAAGCTGACGTGATGTGAGGGAGGGCCCGGACGACGACCGTTCGGGCCCTCGCTCTGCGTTCCCTCTCGCTTCATCGGTGGCCCGCCGCCGTGCCTCCGCCACTCTTTCTCCCCAGGAGATTCGAAGACCGTGAAGACCATCGAAGACCTCCAGGTCAACGGCCAGCGGGTGTTCGTCCGCGCCGACCTGAACGTGCCGCTCTCGGACGGCCGGATCACCGACGACGGCCGGATCCGCGCCGTCGCGCCGACCATCGCCAAGCTGGTCGCGGCCGGCGCCAAGGTGATCGTCGCCTCCCACCTGGGCCGCCCCAAGGGTGAGCCCGACCCGCAGTACTCGCTCGCCCCCGTCGCGGCCCGCCTCGGCGAGATCCTCGGCCGGTCCGTGTCCTTCGCGACCGACACCGTGGGCGAGAGCGCGAAGGCCACCGTCGCCGCCCTGGCGAACGGCGAGGTCACGCTGCTGGAGAACCTGCGCTTCAACGCCGGCGAGACCGCCAAGGACGACGCCGAGCGCGGCGCCTTCGCCGATCAGCTGGCCGAGCTGGCCGACCTCTACGTCGGCGACGGCTTCGGTGCGGTGCACCGCAAGCACGCCTCGGTCTTCGACCTCCCGGCCCGGCTGCCGCACGCGGTCGGCGACCTGATCGCCACCGAGGTCGGCGTGCTCAAGCGCCTGACCGAGGAGGTGGAGCGCCCGTACGTGGTGGTGCTCGGCGGCTCCAAGGTCTCCGACAAGGTCGGCGTGATCGACAACCTGCTGGGCAAGGCCGACCGCATCCTGATCGGCGGCGGCATGGCGTACACCTTCCTCGCGGCCCTGGGCCACGAGGTCGGCATCTCGCTGCTGCAGAAGGACCAGATCCCGGTCGTCCTGGAGTACCTGGAGCGCGGCAAGGCCAACGGCGTCGAGTTCGTCATCCCGGTCGACGTCGCGATCTCCGCGAGCTTCCCGGACACCAAGACGCACAAGCCGGTCGAGGACTTCGAGGTCGTCGACGCGGACAAGATCCCCGCGGACAAGGAGGGCCTGGACATCGGCCCGAAGACCCGGGAGCTGTTCGCCTCGAAGCTGGCCGACGCGAAGACCGTGTTCTGGAACGGCCCGGTCGGCGTCTTCGAGCACCCGACCTTCGCCGAGGGCACCAAGGCCGTCGCGCAGGCGCTGCTCGACAGCGACGCGTTCACCGTGGTCGGTGGCGGCGACTCCGCCGCGGCCGTCCGCATCCTGGGCTTCGACGAGAAGAAGTTCGGGCACATCTCGACCGGCGGTGGCGCGAGCCTCGAGTACCTGGAGGGCAAGACCCTTCCCGGTCTCGCCGCCCTGGAAGGCTGAGCACATGACCGAGCGTCTCCCGCTGATGGCGGGCAACTGGAAGATGAACCTCAACCACCTTGAGGCCATCCAGCACACCCAGAAGCTGGCCTTCGCGCTGGCCGACAAGGACTACGAGGCCGTCGAGGTCGCCGTCCTGGTCCCGTTCACCGACCTGCGCTCCGTGCAGACCCTGGTGGACGGCGACAAGCTGAAGATCAAGTACGGCGCCCAGGACCTCTCGGCGCAGGACTCCGGTGCCTACACCGGTGAGATCTCGGGCCCGATGCTCGCCAAGCTGAAGTGCACCTTCGTGGCGATCGGCCACTCGGAGCGCCGCCAGTACCACGGCGAGAACGAGGAGATCGTCAACGCCAAGGTGAAGGCCGCCTACCGCAACGGGATCACCCCGATCCTGTGCATCGGCGAGCCGCTCGAGGTCCGCAAGGCGGGCACCCACGTCGAGCACACCCTGGCCCAGCTCGACGGCGCGCTTCTCGAGGTGTCGGCGGAGCAGGCCGAGAGCATCGTGGTCGCGTACGAGCCGGTCTGGGCGATCGGCACCGGCGAGGTGGCCACCCCCGAGGACGCGCAGGAGGTCTGCGCCGCGATCCGGGTCCGCCTCGGCGAGCTGTACTCGGCCGAGCTGGCCGACAAGGTCCGTGTCCTGTACGGCGGTTCGGTCAAGTCCTCGAGCGCGGCCGGCCTGATGGCCAAGCCGGACGTGGACGGTGCGCTGATCGGTGGTGCCTCGCTGGACGCCGACGAGTTCGTCAAGATCGTGCGTTACCGCGAGCAGGCAGTAGGCTAACGCCGCACCGGCAACGTAGTCTTTGGGGCCGGACCGCTTGGAGCGGCCCGGCCCCTTCGCCGAAGATACGAGAGATTGGTCCCGCTGTGGTTCTCGGGTTCACGATTGCCCTGATCGTCTTCAGCCTGCTGATGATCCTCCTGGTGCTGCTGCACAAGGGGAAGGGCGGCGGTCTCTCCGACATGTTCGGTGGCGGCGCGATGTCCACCGGCGGCGGCTCGGCCGTGGCCGAGCGCAACCTCGACCGCATCACGATCATCGTCGCGCTCGGCTGGTTCGCCTGCATCGTGGTGCTCGGTCTGGTGCTCAAGTACAAGAGCTGAGCCCCGGCCCACAGGTCAAGCTTTCGCACACATCTGACGCTCCGTCGTTTCGCCGCTTATGCTCGGAACGGTGAAGTGCCAGAGGTGGTGCGGACAGATCCTTAACCGCTGCTTACACTAGGACGACTTCGCCACCGTCCGCCGGCTCTCGGCCGGGCGGCAGTGGATATCGGCTGCCGTCCTGCCGTCAGACACCGGGCACGGGTGAACGGCCCTCTCCGGGCAGCGGCCGAGATCGCATCGCACCAGCACGCAGGGAGTCAGACCGTGGCAAGTGGCAACGCCATCCGTGGCAGCAGAGTCGGCGCCGGGCCGATGGGTGAGGCGGAGCGCGGCGAGTCCGCCCCCCGAAACCGGATCTCCTTCTGGTGTGCCAACAAGCACGAGACCAAGCCGAGTTTCGCCGCCGAGGCGGTCATCCCGGACACCTGGGACTGCCCCCGCTGCGGCTTCCCGGCCGGCCAGGACGAGCACAACCCGCCCGCCCCCTCGCGCAACGAGCCCTACAAGACCCACCTCGCGTACGTCCGCGAGCGGCGCACCGACGCCGACGGCGAGGCGATCCTCGCCGAGGCGCTCGCCAAGCTCCGCGGCGAGATCTGACCGCAAGCCGCTCCGACAGGGCGTCACCGCGTGCCGGTGGCGCCCTGTGCCGCGCCCTCGACGGCCGCGATCAGGGATCGCAGGGTCCCGGCTCGGTCGGGATCGCTCTCCCGGAGGAGCGCCTCCGCCTGCCTCACACAGTCCAGTGCCGAGGTGTCGTCCCCCAGCTCGGCGAAGGCCCGGCCGAGCAGTTCGACGGTGACACCCTCCTGGTAGGCCTCGCCCAGTTCGCGGCTGAGAGCGACACTGGCCTGCAGCGGTGCGACCGCCGCGGTGAACTCCCGTAGCTTCAGCAGGATCCGGCCCAGTCCACGGAGCGCCATACGCTCTGCCTGGTCGCCCCGCCCCGCCGTCACCCGGCAGGCTTCCCGGCAGAGTTGCCGGGCCAGGCCGGGATCCGTATCGACCGCGAGCTGACTCGCGTTGACGAGGGCCACGACCGTGCCGTCGTTCACCGCAGTGGGGCCGAGGCGCAGGGCCTCCCGGAGATGCAGCCTGCCCGACTCGGTGCGGCCAAGTCGGAGTTGAACGGCGCTCAGCGCCACCAGCACGGAGACCTGGTGCTCCTGGTTGGCCCGCTCCCGGTCAAGGGCCAGCGACCTGTGCAGGGCCGCCTCGGCTTCAGCGCACTGCCCGTTCTCGGCCAGTGCGAAGCCGAGCCGGTAGTGGGCCTCGCTGGTGAACCTCGGATCGTCCAGTCGGCAGGCGGTCTCGACGGCCAGTTCGCTGATGGTCACCAGTTCGGTCAGTCGACGATGGCGGAGCAGCACGTCATGGACGGCCGACAGCATCAGCAGCGCATCCGAGTACCGGGCCTCCTGCGCCGCCGACCGCGCGACGGCGAGCAGGTTCCGCTCCTCCTGGTCCTGCCAGCGGATGACAGCCTGGGAGCGGTGGTCACCGCTCCGGAAGGTGTCCAGCATGTAGGCCTTGAAGTGCTCCAGCAGTCGGTGGAAGGCGGCCCTGTCGCTCGGGAGCTCGGCGGCGTACAGGCGGACCAGGTCGTGCATCCGGTAGCGCTTCTGCTCGATGACCACCAGGTGCGCACGTGCCAACAAGCGGAGCAGGCGGGCCGTTTCGCGTTCCGGGCAGTCGGCGAGGGCGGCTGCGGCGGGGAGGCCGATGTCCGGACCGGGGTTCTGCCCGAGGAGGGCGAACAGGCGCGCTTCCGGCGCGGACAGGTGCCGGTAGGAGAGGTCGAAGGCGGCGCGGATGGCGAGGTCGGGGCCGTAGTCGAGTTCGGTGAGGCGTTCCTGGGCGTCGGTCAGGTCGGCGATCAGTTCGGCGGGGGAGCGTTCGGTGAGCAGGGCGGCGGCGATCCGCAGGGCGAGTGGGAGGTGGCCGCAGAGGTCTGCCAGGGCAGAGTGGTGTTCGGAGGGGCCGGCCAGTTCGGTGAGCAGGGCGACCGACTCGGGGAGGACGTCGACCGGGAGGTGGCGGGGTGTCAGGACGCGGTCGGTGAGTAGGTGGCGGCTGGTCGCCAGCACCAGGTGGCGGGGGTCACCAGGGAGCAGAGCACTGACCTGATCGGGGGTAGCGGCGTTGTCAGGGATGATCAGCGCCGGGCCGGGGAGCGCGGCCAGCAGGGAACGGTAGCGCTGTTGTTTGGCGGCGAATCCGGTGAGCGGGTGCTCCTGGCCGAGGGCGGCCAGCAAGGCGTCCAGGGCCTGTTCCGGCGACAGTCGAGCGTTGTCGTAGCCGTGCAGGTCGACGAAGAGCACCCCGCCCGGGAAGCGGTCGGCCATCCGGTGCGCGGCCTCGACGGCCAAGGCGGTCTTGCCGATGCCGCCGAGCCCGGCGAGCAGCACGACCCCCTCGGCGGCCATGACCTCGCGGAGCAGGTCCGTCCGGCCGACGAAGAGCGAGCGCGGGGGCAGGCCCCAGGGGCGTACGTGGCGGCGGGGGTTGACCAGGTTGACGGTGTCGGCCTGGATCACCGATTCGAACTCGCCGCCGTTGATGGTGTTGCCCACAGAGGAGTTCTACCAAACGGGCCCGGCTCCTTGGGGCGGAACGGGCTCAGGGCCCGTACAGGTGGGCCCGGAGCTCGGCGGCCTCGGCGGTGGCGTCGGCCCGTTCGAAGGCGGCCAGCGCTTCTTCGGGGCGCTCCAGTAGGAGCAGCACCTGGCCCTGGTGGAAGGCGTCGTCGAACTCCAGGCTGAGCGTCAGGCACTCCTCCAGGGTGGCCCGGGACTCGTCGAAGCGCTCCAGCCAGCCCAGCACGAGGGCGATGTGGAAGAGCACGACCCGCCGGTAGCCATCGGAGTAGTCCTGGCTTCGGCCGTACTCCATGCGGAGCACCTCAAGCCCGAGCTCGTTCGCCGCTCGCTGCTCCTCGGGTGTCCTGGCCGCCGCCAATGCCTCCTTGTACGGGATGAAGGTGGGAGCTGCCGTGTCCGTTGGGATTCCCAACGCCTCGCTGACAGCATTGAAGAGTTGCTCGGCTGCAGGGTTCAGCCGCCGGTGCAGCAGGCCTTCTTGTACCACCGTGTGTGCGAGGTACGCGGCGTCCAGGTGACGGCCCGTCGCCAGCGCGGCCTCGGCGACGGCCAGCAGGTTCGGGTGCTCGGCGCCGGTCGTCCTGAGCTCTCGGTAGTGGTCGATCAGCCGGTCCAGTCCGCCTTCCTCGCAAGGGAGTTCGGCGGCGTACAGCCGGACCAGGTCGTGCAGTTGGTAGCGCTTGTGCTCGGTGGTGACCAGGTGGGCGCGGGTTAGGGTGCGCAGCAGGCGGGTCGTTTCGCGTTCTGGGAGGTCGGCGAGGGCGGCTGCGGCGGGGAGGCCGATGTCCGGGCCGGGGTTGCGGCCGAGCAGGGCGAACAGGCGAGCCTCGGGATCGGTGAGCTGGCGGTGGGAGAGGTCGAAGGTGGCGCGGACGGCGAGGTCCGGGCCGTAGTCGAGTTCGGTGAGGCGTTCCTGGGTATTCGTCAGGTCATCGACCAGCTCCTCGGGGGAGCGCTCGGTGAGGAGTGCGCCGGCGATTCGCAGGGCCAGCGGCAGGTGGCCACAGAGCTCGGCCAGCGCCGGGTGGCGGTCCGAAGGCCCGGCCAACTCGGTGAGCAGGGCGACCGACTCGGGCAGAACGTCGACGGGGAAGTGACGGGGCGTCAGGGTGCGGTCGGTGAGCAGGTGACGACTGGTGATGAGCAGCCGGTGGCGGGGGTCGTTCGGCAGTAGTGGGGTGACCTGGTCGGGGGTGGCCGCGTTGTCGGCGACGATCAGGGCCGGTTCGCGGGTGGCCAGCAAGGAGCGGTAGAGCTGCTGTTTGGCACCAAGGCCAGGGGGAGCAGGCAGGTCGGTGAGGGCGGGGAGCAGGGTGTCCAGCGCCTGTTCCGGGGTGAGCCGGGCGTTGTCGTAGCCGTGTAGGTCGACGAAGAGGGTGCCGCCGGGGAATTGCTCGCGCAGCCGGTACGCAGCCTCCACGGCGAGGGCGGTCTTGCCGATGCCGCCCAGACCGGCGAGCAGACAGGTGCCAGAGGCGGCGGTGATCTCGGCCAGCAGTTCGGAGCGCCCGACGAAGAGGGAGCGTGCCGGCAGGCCCGAAGGGGTGGGGTGGCGGCGGGAGTTGACCAGGTTGACGGTGTGACCCTGGATCACCGTCTCGAACTCGCCGCCGTTGATGCTGTTCCCCATACCGGGAGTTCTACCAAAAGGGCCCGGCCCCGCGAGGCGGAACCGGGCCCTTCCTGGCGCTGCCTCAGGCGGAGGCGGGCGGGTAGAGCTGGGGCGGGATCTTCGCGGCGGCCGCGCGGTCGAGCAGCCAGAGCGTGCGGGCGGTGCCGTATGCGCCGGAGGCGGGGGCCTGGATCTCGCCGGGGCCGGTGAGGGCAAGGGCGACCGCGTCGGCCTTGTCCTCGCCGGCGGCCAGCAGCCAGACCTCGCGGGCCGCCCGGATGGCCGGGAGGGTGAGCGAGATCCGGGTGGGCGGGGGCTTGGGGGCGCCCCGGACGCCGACCACGGTCAGCTCGGTCTCCCGGACGCCGGGGTGGCCGGGGAAGAGCGAGGCGACGTGGGTGTCCGGGCCGACGCCGAGCAGCAGGACGTCGAAGGCGGGCACCGGGCCGCGTTCGGCGGCCTTGGCGAGCTCCTCGGCGTAGCGGGCCGCGGCGGCCTCCACGTCCGAGCCGTCCACCCCGTCGGAGGCGGGCATCTCGTGCACCCGGGCCGGGTCGAGCGGGACGGCGTCGAGCAGTTCGGCCCTGGCCTGGACCGCGTTGCGGTCCGGGTCGTCGGCGGCGACGAAGCGCTCGTCGCCCCACCAGAGGTCGAGCCGCGCCCAGTCCACCGCGTCGCGGGCCGGGGAGGCGGCGATCGCGGCGAGCAGGGCGTTGCCGTTCCGACCGCCCGTCAGCACCACCGAGGCGGTGCCGCGGGCGGCCTGGGCGTCCACGATCCGGGTGATCAGCCGGGCTGCGGCGGCCTGCGCCATCAGCTCCTTGTCCCGGTGGACGACGAGCTGCGGGACGGCGGTCACGAGCCCGCCTTCTTGGTGGCGCGCTTGGCCGGAGCCTTCTTCGCCACCGCCTTCTTGGCCGGTGCGGCCTTCTTCGCAGCGGCGGCGCCGGTGGCAGCGCCGGTGGCCGACACCTTCGCGGTGACCCGGGCCGGTGCGGCCACGGCCGCCTCGACCACCACGGGGGCGGTCTCCGAGGCAGGCTCCTTGAGCCGCTCCACCGGGGTCCGGACGGCAGCCGCGTAGATGTCGTCCGGGTCGAGCCGGCGCAGCTCCTCGGCGATCAGCTCCGAGGTCTCCCGCCGCTTGAGCGCGACCTGACGGTCCGGCGCACCGGGCATCGAGAGGGTGCCCATCAGCCCGTCCGGGCGGTCCAGGACGATGTCGCCGTCCTTGGTCCGCAGGGTGACCGAGGTGATGCCGGGGCCGCCGGTGACGACCCGTTCGACCGGGATGTGCAGACGGGTCGTCAGCCAGAGGCCGAGCAGCTCGACGCTCGGGTTGTACGACTCGCCCTCGACCACGGCCGAGGTGATCTTGACCGGACGCTGGTCCAGGGCAGCCGCCAGCATCGAGCGCCAGCCGGTGATCCTGGTCCAGGCGAGGTCGGTGTCGCCGGGGGTGTAGCTGGCCGCCCGCTGGGCGAGCTGGCCGACCGGGGACTCGGCGGTGACCGCGTCGGTGATCCGGCGCTGGGCGATCGCGCCGAGCGGGTCCTGCGCCGGGTGCTGCGGGGCGTTCTCCGGCCACCAGACCACCACGGGGGCGTCGGGCAGCAGCAGCGGCAGCACCACCGACTGGGCGTGGGCGACGAGTTCACCGTGCATCCGGAGGATGACGGTCTCGCCCGAGCCCGCGTCGGAGCCGGCCAGGATCTCGGCGTCGAGCTTGGTCTCGGCCCGGGCCCGGGGTGAGCGCCCGGCCCGCTTGATGACCGCCAGGGTGCGCGAGGGGTGCTCGCGGGAGGCGTCGTTGGCGGCCTTGAGGGCGTCGTACGCGCTGCCCTCGTCGGTCACGATCACCAGGGTGAGCACCATGCCGGCGGCGGTCGAGCCGCTGGCCCGGCGGGCGTCCATCAGCGCGGAGTTGATCTTGCTGGACGTGGTGTCGGTCAGGTCGATCTTCATGGGCGACGCCAGCTCCTGCCGTCTCGTGCGAGCATCTCGTCGGCCTCGGCCGGACCCCAGGTGCCGGAGGAGTACTGGGCGGGCTTGCCGTGGGTGTCCCAGTACTGCTCGATCGGGTCGAGGATGTCCCAGGACAGCTCGACCTCCTGGTGACGGGGGAACAGGTTGGCGTCGCCGAGCAGCACATCGAGGATGAGCCGCTCGTACGCCTCGGGGCTGGACTCGGTGAAGGACTCGCCGTAGGCGAAGTCCATCGTGACGTCCCGGACCTCGAAGGAGGTGCCGGGCACCTTGGAGCCGAACCGCACCGTGACGCCCTCGTCCGGCTGCACCCGGATCACCAGGGCGTTCTGCCCCAGCTCCTCGGTGGCGTAGGAGTCGAACGGCAGGTACGGGGCGCGCTGGAAGACCACCGCGATCTCGGTGACCCGGCGGCCCAGCCGCTTGCCGGTGCGCAGGTAGAACGGCACACCCGCCCAGCGGCGGTTGTTGATCTCCAGCTTGATGGCCGCGTAGGTGTCGGTCTTGGAGTTGGGGTCGATGCCGTCCTCGTCCAGGTACCCGACCACCTCCTCGCCGCCCTGCCAGCCGGCCGCGTACTGGCCGCGCACGGTGTGCTTGCCCAGGTCCTCGGGGAGCTGGACGGCGCTGAGCACCTTGAGCTTCTCGGCCACCAGCGCCTTGGGGTGGAACGAGGCGGGCTCCTCGATGGCGGTCAGCGCCATCAGCTGGAGCAGGTGGTTCTGGATCACGTCACGGGCGGAGCCGATGCCGTCGTAGTACCCGGCCCGGCCGCCGATGCCGATGTCCTCGGCCATGGTGATCTGCACGTGGTCGACATAGGACCGGTTCCAGATCGGCTCGAACATGGTGTTGGCGAAGCGGAGCGCCAGGATGTTCTGGACGGTCTCCTTGCCGAGGTAGTGGTCGATCCGGAAGACCTCGTCACGGGGGAAGACCTCGTGCACGATCCGGTTCAACTCCTGGGCGCTCTCCAGGTTGTGACCGAACGGCTTCTCGATCACCGCGCGCCGCCAGGAGCCCTGCGGCGGGTCGGCCAGGCCGTGCTTCTTGAGCTGCTGGACGACGTTGGGGAAGAACTTCGGCGGCACCGAGAGGTAGAAGGCGAAGTTGCCGCCGGTGCCCTGGGCCTGGTCGAGTTCCTCGATGGTCTTGCGCAGGGTGTCGAAGGCGTCGTCGTCGTCGAAGGTGCCCTGGACGAACCGCATGCCCTTGGCCAGCTGCTGCCAGACCTCCTCGCGGAAGGGGGTGCGGGCGTGCTGCTTGACCGCGTCGTGGACCTCCTTGGCGAAGTCCTCGTCCTCCCACTCGCGGCGGGCGAAGCCGACCAGCGAGAAGCCCGGCGGCAGCAGGCCCCGGTTCGCCAGGTCGTAGATGGCGGGCATCAGCTTCTTGCGGGACAGGTCGCCGGTGACCCCGAAGATGACCAGGCCCGACGGCCCCGCGATGCGCGGGAGCCGTCGGTCTGCGGGGTCACGTAGCGGATTGGAGGGGATGAGCGGGGGATCGCCCTGCTCGACCTCCGGGTATTCGTTGCTCACTGTTGGGGCTCCGCTTCCGTGGACGTGCTTGTGAGCAGGTGTCAGTTCTCGTCGGCGAAGGAAGCCAGCGAGGCGGTGACGGTGTCGAGCAGCTCGATCCAGGACTGCTCGAACTTCTCCACGCCCTCGTCCTCCAGTACCTGGACCACGTCGTCGTAGTCCACGCCGGCCGCCGCGATGGCGTCCATCACGGCCTGCGCGTCGGCGTAGTTGGGGGTGATGGTGTCACCGGTGACCACACCGTGGTCGCCGGTGGCGTCCAGGGTGCCCTCGGGCATGGTGTTCACGGTGCCGGGGGCGACCAGCTCGGTGACGTACAGGGTGTCCGGGAGGTTCGGGTCCTTGACACCGGTGGAGGCCCAGAGCGGACGCTGCGGCTTGGCACCGGCGGCCTCCAGCGCCTTCCAGCGGTCGGAGGGCTTGGTCGATCGGTCGGCAGAGCCGAACACCTCCTCGTACGCCTGGTACGCCAGCCGGGCGTTGGCCAGCGCGGCCTTGGAGCGGAGGTTCTTCGCGTCCCCGCCGATCTTGTCCAGGCGCTTGTCGATCTCGGTGTCCACCCGGGACACGAAGAACGAGGCGACCGACTCGATCTGGGACAGGTCCAGGCCGCCGGCCTTGGCGGTCTCGAGACCCGTCAGGTAGGCGTCCATCACCGCGCGGTAGCGCTCCAGCGAGAAGATCAGCGTGACGTTGACGCTGATCCCCTTGCCGAGCACCTCGGCGATGGCGGGCAGGCCGGCCTTGGTGGCGGGGATCTTGATGAGCACGTTCGGGCGGTCCACCAGCCACCACAGCTGCTTGGCCTCGGCGATGGTCGCCGCGGTCTGGTGCGCCAGGCGCGGGTCGACCTCGATCGACACCCGGCCGTCGCGGCCGTTGCTGGCGTCGTAGACCGGGCGCAGCACGTCGGCCGCGTCCCGCACGTCCGAGGTGGTGATCATGCGGATCGCCTCGTCGGTGGTGACCTTGCGGACCGCCAGGTCGCGCAGCTGGCTCTCGTACGCGGCGCTGCCGCCGCCGATCGCCTTCTGGAAGATGGTCGGGTTGGTGGTGACACCGACCACGTGCTTGCTCTGCACCAGCTCGGCCAGGTTCCCGGAGTTCAGCCGGTCCCGGCTCAGGTCGTCCAGCCAGATCGCCACGCCCTCGTCGCTGAGGCGCTTCAGTGCGTCAGTCATGGTGCTACTTCCTCTTTTTCGGTTGGACAGTCAGACGGGGCCGGGCGCCCGGAGGCACCCGACCCCCCGGGGGACGACTAGCGCGAGATGGCCTCGACGGTGCGCAGCGAGGCGCGGGCGGCGTTGGCCACCGCGTCGGCGGTCAGGCCGAACTCGCGGAAGAGGACCTTGTAGTCGGCCGAAGCACCGAAGTGCTCCAGGCTGATGATCCGACCGGCGTCGCCGACCAGCTCGCGCCAGCCCTGGGCGATACCGGCCTCGACCGAGACCCGGGCCCGGACGTTCGGCGGCAGCACGCTGTCCCGGTACGCCTGGTCCTGCTCGTTGAACCACTCGATGGACGGCATCGACACGACGCGGGTCGGGATGCCGTCGGCCTCCAGCTCCTCGCGCGCGGTGACCGCGAGCTGCACCTCGGAGCCGGTGGCGATCAGGATCACCTTCGGCGCCGCGTCGCTCGCCTCGGCCAGCACGTAGCCGCCCTTGGCGGTGCCCTCGGCGGAGCCGAAGACCTCGCGGTCCCAGGTCGGCACGTTCTGCCGGGTGAGCGCCAGGCCGACCGGGCCCGGGTGGCTGGTCTGCCGCTCCAGGATGGTGTGCCAGGCGACCGCGGTCTCGTTGGCGTCGGCCGGGCGGACCATGGCCAGGCCCGGGATGGCGCGCAGCGAGGCCAGGTGCTCGACCGGCTGGTGGGTCGGGCCGTCCTCGCCGAGACCGATCGAGTCGTGCGTCCACACGTAGGTGACCGGGATCTTCATCAGCGCGGCCAGCCGGACCGCCGGGCGCATGTAGTCGGCGAAGACCAGGAAGGTGCCGCCGAACACGCGGGTCTTCCCGTGCAGCGCGATGCCGTTCATGGTCGAGCCCATGGCGTGCTCGCGGATGCCGAAGTGGATGGTCCGCCCGTACGGGTTGGCCGACTTCAGCGGGTTGCCCTCGGGCAGGAAGGAGCTGTCCTCGTCGATCGTGGTGAGGTTGGACTCCGCGAGGTCGGCCGAGCCGCCCCACAGCTCCGGGATCACCGCGCCGAGCGCCTTGAGGGTGTCGCCGGACGCCTTGCGGGTGGCGACCTCCTTGCCGGCCGGGAAGACCGGGACGGCCTTCTCCCAGCCGTCGGGCAGCTCACCGGCGGAGATCCGGTCGAACTCGGCGGCCCGCTCCGGGTTGGCCTCGCGCCAGGCGTGGAAGCCCTTCTCCCACTCGTGCCGGACGGCCTTGCCGCGCTGCACGACCTCGCGGGCGTGGTTGATCACCGCGTCGGTGACCTCGAAGGTCTTCTGCGGGTCGAAGCCCAGCACCTTCTTGGTGGCCGCGATCTCGGCGTCGCCGAGCGCCGAGCCGTGCGCCTTCGCGGTGTTCTGCGCGTCGGGGGCGGGCCAGGCGATGATCGTGCGCATCGCGATGATGGACGGGCGCGAGGTCTCGGCCTTGGCCGCGTCCAGCGCGTTGGCCAGCGCCAGCACGTCGATGTCGCCGTCCGACTTCGGGGTGACGCGCTGGACGTGCCAGCCGTACGCCTCGTACCGGGCCAGCACGTCCTCGGAGAAGGCGGTGTGGGTGTCGCCCTCGATCGAGATGTGGTTGTCGTCGTACAGCGCGACCAGGTTGCCCAGCTTCTGGTGCCCGGCCAGCGAGGACGCCTCGGCGGAGATGCCCTCCTCCAGGTCGCCGTCGCTGACGATGGACCAGATGGTGTGGTCGAACGGGGAGGTGCCCGGGGCGGCCTCCGGGTCGAACAGACCGCGCTCGTAGCGGGCGGCCATCGCCATGCCCACCGCGTTGGCGATGCCCTGGCCGAGCGGCCCGGTGGTGGTCTCGACCCCGGCGGTGTGGCCGTGCTCCGGGTGACCCGGGGTGCGACTGCCCGCGACCCGGAACGCCTTCAGATCGTCCAGCGACAGTCCGTAACCGGACAGGTAGAGCTGGGTGTAGAGCGTCAGCGAGGTGTGCCCGGGGGAGAGCACGAAGCGGTCCCGGCCCGCCCAGGCCGGGTCGGTGGGGTCGTGGCGCAGGAAGCGCTGGAAGATCAGGTACGCCGCGGGGGCCAGCGACATGGCCGTCCCCGGGTGTCCGTTGCCGACCTTCTGGACCGCGTCCATGGCCAGGACCCGGGCGGTGTCGACCGTCCGCTGATCCAGCTCGGTCCACTCGAAAACGTTCGGCGTGGTGCTCACCCTGTCTCAGGGCTCCTTCCATATATGAAGAGTGACCCCGTGAGGGACCGGGTCAGCCACGTCGCTGTGGTCCTGACGTCTCGTTGGTTCCGGTCACGGAGGGTTGATCCCGCTTCTCTGTGCGAGCCTACCGCCCGGCCGGGCCTTCACCCTGCGTGGCGGGACAACCAGGACTTTCCGGCTCGGATTCCCGAAGACCGTGTCACCTGCGGCCCCGTCCTACCCTCACCCGGATCGGCCCGCCCGGCGCGTCCACGGACCAAGACGGGGGACGGGGCGGTTTGCGGTGATTCACCCGGCGGTGTGCGGTTCCGCCTCGCCGGAGGACCCCGGGGCCGGTCGCGGTATATGGAGCGTCTAAGGTGGCGTGGTACGCGCATGGCGGACGGATCGGCGCAATCTGGTTCCGAGGACGCCTGTGAAGATTCATCGTGAGTTGGGGTGTCCGTGACCGCCGTTGAATCCCGCCCTGCCGGGGTGGTGGGGACAACTCCCGCGCGCCGGCCGATCGGGGCCCGTGTCGGGGCGTTCGTCGCACTGACCAAGCCTCGGATCATCGAGCTGCTGCTGATCACCACCGTGCCGGTGATGTTCCTGGCGCAGCGCGGTGTCCCCGATCTGCTGCTGGTGCTCTGGGTGGTGATCGGCGGTTACCTCTCGGCCGGCGGCGCCAACGCGCTCAACATGTACATCGACCGCGACATCGACGCGGTGATGTCCAGGACCGAGCGCCGCCCGCTGGTGACCGGCATGGTCTCGCCGCCCGAGGCACTGATCTTCGGCATCGCGCTGGCGATCGCCTCGACGGTCTGGCTCTGGCTGCTGGTCAACCCGCTGGCCGCCGGGCTCGCGCTGACCGCACTGCTCTTCTATGTCTTCGTCTACACGCTGGGCCTTAAGCGGCGGACCGCGCAGAACATCGTCTGGGGCGGCATCGCCGGCTGCATGCCGGTCTTCGTCGGCTGGGCCGCGGTGACCAACTCGGTCTCCTGGTCCGCCCTGGTGCTGTTCCTGGTGATCTTCTTCTGGACGCCGCCGCACTACTGGCCGCTCTCCATGAAGGTGCGTGACGACTACGCCCGGGCCGGCGTCCCGATGCTGCCGGTGCTCAAGGGCAACCTCGCGGTGGCCCGGCAGATCGTGGCGTACTCCTGGGTGATGGTGCTGGTCTCGCTGGCGCTCTGGCCGCTGGCCCACACCAGCTGGCTGTACCCGGTCTCGGCGGTGCTGCTCGGTGCCCTCTGGCTCAAGGAGGCGCACGGCCTGCACGCCCGCGCCAAGGCCGGGCTGGTCGGGGCCAAGCTCAAGGAGATGCGACTGTTCCACTGGTCGATCACCTACCTGACCCTGCTCTTCGTGGTCATCGCGGTGGACCCGTTCATCCCCTGACATCCCTGACGCAACGTCGGAGAAGGGCCCCTGCCTCGTCGAGGCAGGGGCCCTTTCTCATCGGCCGGGCAGTTCGCTCGGGCCGACGTGCTGGTCCAGCCAGGCCCGCAGCGGCTGTGAGGCGCGCAGGAAGCCGACAACCCGGTCCAGCGCCTTCGCGGTGCCCAGCCAGGCGGCCGGCTCCCACTCCTGCCAGGCCACCAGGCCCTTGTTGCGCAGCAGTTCGATCCGCGGGTGGTCCTTGGCGAAGCCGCGCGGGGCGGTCTTCAGCGCGTCCCGGCCGTGCACCCGGGGCCCGGCGGCCTCGACCGCGGCGATCACCCGCTCCAGCTCGGCGCCGCTGAGGTCCTCGGCCACCGCGGCGCGGTAGCGGGCGAGTTGGTCGGTGGCCAGCTGGTACATGCCGTTGCCGCAGGCCAGTCCGTCGGCGGAGAGCTGGATGTAGCCGCCGCCCTCCAGGTAGCCGCCGACGTGCGTCTTGTACGGCGACTTGTCGGCGCTGAACCGGACGTCCCGGTTCGGCCGGAAGATCTTGCCGGGGCCGAACTCCGGCTCCAGGGCGGTCAGCAGGGCCTCCATCGGGGCCCGGACGTCCTGCTCGTAGCGTTGCTTGTGGGCTTGCCAGAAGACCCGGGAGTTGTCGGTCTCCAGCTGCTCGTAGAACTCAAGGGCCTCGGCGGGCCAGCCTTCGAAGGTCACACCTCCAGCCTATGTGGCCTGCTGCACACGCCGCTCCCGTCGCCAGTACGACTACTCATCGGTAGCATGCGGGACATGAGCAGCGCAGACACCGCCACCACCGCCGCGCCGGACGCCCGCGCCGAGCGCCGCGCCAAGCGCATCGCCAAGCACATCGAGAGCTTCGCCAAGCAGCACGGCGGCAGCGCCGAGGGCGTCGTCGAGTACGTCGGTGGCATGGCCACCCGGATCGTGCTGGTCGGCGCGGACGGCTCCTGGGGCGACCAGGTCGCCCCGAGCTACGCCGTCGGCAAGCGCGCGGCCGAGCTGGCCGGGCTCAAGCTGCACGAGGACTTCGAGGGCGAGCTGGCGCTCAAGGTGCGCACCAGCTCGTACGAGTGGAAGCGGATGGCCGGTATCCAGCTCGGCGGCTGACGACCCGACACGAGAAGGCCCGGACCCGAGCGACGGGTCCGGGCCTTCGACGTGCGGTCAGGCGTGCTGCAGCTCCTGGGCCGGGACGGCCGGTGCGGGCAGCTCGGCCCGGGTGCGCAGGGCCAGCGGGACGCGCAGGGCGGCGATCCAGACCAGGGCGGCGCCGAGCATGTGCAGGCCGACCAGGATCTCGGGCGCGTCCGTGAAGTACTGGACGAAGCCGATCAGGCCCTGCGCCAGCAGCACGATCAGCAGCTCCTTGGCCCGGGCCTTCGCGGCCGCCGGGGCCTTGACCGCCGCGAGGACGAAGACCGTCGCGATCGCCAGGCCGAAGGCCAGGAACGCCAGGTCGGTGTGCAGCTGGGCGAGCCGGTCGTAGTCGATCGGGATCCGGTAGACCGGCTTGCCGTCCGAGCTGGAGGCGCCCGGGTGGTGGCCCGCACCGGTGACCAGCGTCCCGGCCGCCACCAGCAGACCGATCACCAGCACCAGGACGTTGCCTAGCCGGATCACCGGCCGGCCCACCAGCGGCTCCGGCGCCCCGTCGCCCTCCTTGGCCCGCTCCCAGGTCAGCAGGGCCACCCAGACCAGGGCCATGGCGGCGATCAGGTGCGCGCCGACGATGTACGGGTTGAGGCCGGTCAGCACGGTGATGCCACCGAGCACGGCGTTGCTCATCACCAGCCAGAACTGTGCCCAGCCCAGCTTGGTGATGCTCCGTCGCCAGGGGACGTGACAGCGGGCGGCCAGGGTGACCCAGGCGACCGCCGCGCACAGCACGTACGTGAGCATCCGGTTGGTGAACTCGATGATCCCGTGCAGGCCCATCTCGGTCGTCGGGGTCAGGCTGTCGGCGGTGCAGCGCGGCCAGGTCGAGCAGCCGAGGCCGGAGGCGGTCAGCCGGACGGCGCCGCCGGTGACCACGATGACCACGCTCATCACCAGGGCGGCGAGCGCGGCCCGCCGGACGGTCACGGCGGTCGGCTGCCAGCGGGCGGCGAGGAGGGAGGAGGGGGTATGCACGGGAATCACTGTAATTCGCCTGACAGATGATCAATGCGCACCCCCCTCCGCTGTGTCCCCTGCGGGGGCTGGGGGGCTGGGGTCAGCCGGCGGCGCGGCGGCGGCCCTTGATGCGGCGGGGCCAGGGGAAGAGGCGGGGTGGGCGGCCGGCGGCCAGGTCCTCGATCCAGCCGAAGGTCAGGACGAACAGGGCGATCAGTGGCAGGGCCACGATCAGCTGCGGGTAGCGGGTGTTCAGCAGCCAGGCCAGGTGCCCGGACGCCCAGTCGCTGCGCCAGGCCAGATCGACGATCGGCACCGACAGCTCCAGCGCCATGGTGTGCCAGAGGTAGACGCTCACCGCCCGGGCGTTGAGCAGGCTGATCAGCCCGTTCCAGCGCTGCAGCGGGCCGGGCCAGTTCTGCCAGGACGGGCTCAGGTGGAGCAGCAGCAGGACGAAGCCGAACGACCAGACCGCCTGCGCGATCGGCACGCTCTCCAGGTCGCCGACCTCGGTCGGGTCGAGCACCGGACGGCTGGTCAGCCACCAGAAGCCGGCCACCATCACAAGCGGGGCGATCGAGGGCAGGACGTACTGCGGCAGCTTGCGCAGCAGCCCTTCCTGGTGGGCCATGCCGAGGACCCAGCAGGAGCCGAAGGTGGTGAAGTCGGAGAAGGTCTCCCAGATCCGGCCGTCCTCCGGCAGCAGGCCGGAGCAGAGCGCCATGGCCAGCGGGGTGAGGATGGTGACCACCGGGAAGCGCCGCAGCGCCTTGAGCATCAGCGGCGAGAGCAGCACGTACCAGAGGTAGGCCCGCAGGTACCAGAGCGGCACCCCGACCTGGGTGGCCCAGCCGTGCTCCAGGAGGCCGCCGAAGCCGGGCAGCTCGCCCTCGGAGAACGGCGGGGTGCTCAGCGGCAGCACCCAGAACGCCAGCTTGCCCCACCACCAGCCGGGGTGGCCCTCGGCGTTCGGACCCCAGCCGTCGAGCACACTCAGGCCGATCGTGACCACGCCGAACAGCCAGAGCGGTGGCAGCAGTCGGCGCAGTCGGCCGCGGATCACGGTGAGCGCGGGTCGGCTGAGCGAACGGGCCATCAGCGAGCCGGCCAGCGCGAACATCACGCCCATCGAGGGGAAGACCAGCGGCAGCCAGGCCCAGTTGAAGTTGTGGTAGATCACCACGCGCAGCAGCGCCAGGGCGCGCAGCAGGTCCAGGTAGCGGTCCCGGCCGCCGGAGCGGGGCTTCGGGGCGGGCGGCTGCTCGGCCGGGGGCTGCTCCTCGTACTGCTCCGGCAGTCGGGGCTGCGGGATGCGCAGCTCGACGGTTTCGGTGTGCTGCGGGAACGAGGACAACTCGGGAGGCATGGCGGTCCGGCCCTTCACGGCTGGTGCAGGCGTCGGGACAACCACGAGCAGGGCCCTGCTCGGCCGACCGTAGTCGACCTCGGCGACCTGATTCGGTGTCAATGTCCGTTCTGTTCTGGTCTGCTCCAAGCTTGTAATCGGATTGAAATTACGTACACCTTCAGCCGCCCGCCCGGAGTGCCTGGTGGAAATGGGATGTTAGGGGCGGAGCGGACATTGGTCTTGACCAGTGCCCGGTCGGCTCGACAGAGTGCGCCCTGACCCATACCTGTCTTGCCGCACCCACAGCGGAGATCCTGCACATGCGCATATCCGTACCCGCCGCCGCGCTCGCCCTCGGCAGCTCCCTCGCCCTCGGTGCGCTGGTCGCCCCGACGGCCCTCGCGGTCCCCGCCGCCACCTGCCCCACGCTGGGGGTGGCCGACCTCTACGGCGAGTTCATCGAGGGGGACGACACCCACACCCCCGACGCCGAGGGGGCCGTGGCGGTCGGCGGCAACGCCGTCTTCTCCCCGTTCACGGTGGGCAGTGAGCTGACGGCCGAACAGATCGCGAAGCTCCCCGGCGGGAACGCCCTGGTGGTCGGCGGCAACCTGACCGGTCCGGTCCGGGTGATCAAGGGCAACGGCATCTACGGCGGCACCCTCACCGGCATCGCCGAGGCGCACGCCGGCAAGATCGTCCACGGCCCCTCGCCGATCGACTTCGCGGCCGAGTTCGCCAAGCTGCGCGCGGTCTCCGCCGAGCTGGCCAAGGCCGGCGGCGGCGAGGTCAAGCCCGACGGCGCCAAGCTGACCCTGACCGGTACCGACACCAAGCTGAACAGCTTCGTGGTCTCCGCCGAGCTGCTGCAGAAGGCCGGGGACGTCTACCTCAAGGTCCCGAGCGGTGCGGTCACGGTGGTCACCGTGACCGGCGACGCGTACGACCAGACCAAGGGCAGGACCACCGGGTTCCACCTCTGGGACGCGAAGACCAACGCGTACGTGCACGACGACAAGAACAGCAGCGCCGAGGGCGGCCGGATCCGCGAGAAGCTGCTGTGGAACCTCCCGACCGCCACCAAGGTGGTCAAGGAGAGCGGCAACGCCTGGCCGGGCAGCGTGCTCGCCCCGAACGCGGCCTTCGACCTGGGCAGCGGCGGCCCGGTGAACGGCTCGGTGATCGCCAAGTCGCTGACCGGAAAGGGCGGCGCGGAGACCCACCACTACCCGTTCACCGGCTGCCTGCCGGCCACCACCGTGGTGGAGAGCACCCCGCCGAGCGTCCCGACCACGCCGAGCCCCAACGGCACGCCGTCCGGCACCCCGTCCACCAGCGGCAGGCCGAGCCCGAGCGGTACGCCGACCCCGAGCGGCAGCGGCAGCCCGTCCGCCCCGGCGCCCGGCACGCCCGTCCCGAGCCCGTCGGCCCCCGGTGGCGGCCTGGCCTTCACCGGCGCGAGCGGCCTGCTGCCGCTGACCGTCGGCGGTGTGCTGGTGCTCGGCGCCGGTGTCGGCATCGCGGTGGCCGTCCGCCGTCGCGGCGCCCGCCGGGCCTGACGCTTCGGCAGTACGGTACGCACACCCGCCGATCGGTCCTGATCGGCGGGTGTGCGTTTTTCGTCAAGTCCGGCAGGTCGTCCGGCGGCCGCGGGTAGAGTCCGCCCCCGAAGGTCCGTACGAGGGTCAAGACCCTTGTCGGACAAGGCCGTTCGGGAGGGAAGAACAAGATGGCACGGCTGCGCGGAATACCCGGCACGCTGGTCGCGGGCGCGGTGGGGCTGGGTGCGCTCACCCCGCTGCTGCTGGCCGGCAGCGCGGCGGCGCACACCTCGGAGTGGACGCTGAGCTGCGACAAGGTCAGCCTCAAGGTGGCCAGCTACAACCCGCAGTTCACCAACCGGATCACCCTCACGGTGGATGGCGAGAAGCTGCTGGACAAGAAGGAGTTCGGCGCCTCGTTCAGCCAGGACTTCCCGGTGAAGGCGCACACCAAGGACCTGGCGGTGGAGCTCATCATCACCACCGACGAGCAGCCGAAGGAGCCGGTCACCAAGACCGGCACGGTCACGCCCTGCCCGCCGTCGCCGTCCCCGACGCCGCCCCCGAAGGTGGTCACCCCCACCCCGACGCCCCCGGTGAGCAAGGCGCCTTCGCCCAAGCCCACCGGACCGCAGCTGGCCGAGACCGGCGGCGGCAGCAACGCCGGGGTGATCGCGGCGGCCGGGGCCGGCGTGGTCGTCATCGGCGGCGCGCTGGTGCTGCTCACCCGCCGCCGCTCGCGCTAGCCAGCGGTCACTCCCAGCGGAAGAACCGGGCGGCCAGCCCGAGACCGACCGCTGCCCAGGCGCCGAGGATGCCCAGGTCCGCCCAGGGCATCCCGGCGCCGTCCTGCAGGACGGTCCGCAGGCCGTCCGAGAGCGCGCTGATCGGCAGCAGCTCCAGCACCGGCTGGACCGCCGCCGGGAACTTCGACAGCGGGACGACCACGCCGCCCGCCAGCAGCAGCAGGACGAAGACCAGGTTGGCGGCGGCCAGCGTGGCCTCCGCCCGCAGGGTGCCCGCCATCAGCAGGCCGAGGCCGGAGAACGCGGCCGTGCCCAGCACCAGCAGCGCCACCACCGCGAGCGGGCTGCCCTGCGGCGACCAGCCCAGGCCGAGCGCGATCACCGAGAGCAGCGCCACCTGGAGCGCCTCGGTGACCAGCACGCAGCCGGTCTTCGCGGCCAGCAGCGCCCAGCGCGGCAGCGGCGAGGCGCCCAGCCGCTTCAGCACGCCGTACCGCCGCTCGAAACCGGTGGCGATCGCCTGCCCGGTGAACGCGGTGGACATCACCGCCAGCGCCAGCAGCCCGGGCGCCAGGAAGTCGACCCGCTTGCCGGGCCCCGTCACGTCGACCACGTCCACGGCGCTGAACAGCACCAGCAGCACGGTCGGGATCACCACGGTGAGCAGCAGCTGCTCACCGTTGCGCAGCAGCATCTTCGTCTCGAACGCGGTCTGCGCCAGCAGCATCCGGCCGACCGGCGCCGCGCCCGGCCTCGGCTCGTAGGTGGTGGTCATCGCAGTTCCCGTCCGGTCAATTCGAGGAAGACGTCTTCGAGGCTGCGCCGACGCACCGTCAGACGCTCGGGCAGCACGCCCGACTCGGCGCACCAGGCGGTCACGGTGGCGAGCAGGGCCGGGTCGAGCGGAGCCTCCACCCGGTACGAGCCGGGGCTCGGCTCGGTGGCCGAGGCCCCGTCCGGCAGCACCTTGTGCAGTGAGCCGAGGTCGAGTCCGGGCGGGCCGTCGAAGTGCAGGCTGCTCTCCGAGCCGCCCCGGCAGAGCTCCTCGACGCTGCCCTCGGCGATCACCTTGCCGCCGTCCACGATCGCCACCCGGTCGGCCAGCTGCTCGGCCTCGTCCAGGTGATGGGTGGTCAGCACCACGGTCACGCCGTCCCGGCGCAGGTCGCGGACCAGCTCCCAGGTGGCCCGGCGGGCCTGCGGGTCGAGCCCGGCGGTGGGCTCGTCCAGGAAGACCAGCTCGGGGCGGCCGACCACGGCCATCGCCAGGGCCAGCCGCTGCTGCTGGCCGCCGGAGAGCCGCCGGTAGGCGGTCCGGCCGCAGGAGCCGAGGCCGAGCCGCTCGACCAGGGCGTCCACGTCGAGCGGGTGGGCGTGCAGCTTCGCGGTGTGCCGGAGCATCTCGACCGCGCGGGCGCCGGGGTAGACGCCGCCGGACTGGAGCATCACGCCGACCCGGGGCCGGAGCGCCCGGGCGTCGGCGACCGGGTCGAGGCCGAGCACCCGGACCGTCCCGGCGTCCGGGCGGCGGAAGCCCTCGCAGGTCTCGATCGTGGTGGTCTTCCCGGCGCCGTTCGGACCGAGCACGGCGGTCACGGTGCCACGCGCGATGGTCAGGTCGAGCCCGTCCACCGCCGTCTTCGGCCCGTACCGCTTCACCAGGCCGGTCACCTCGACCGCAGGTTCGCTATGCATGCCCCGGAGTCTATTTGCCGACCCCTACCACCCCTGCCGTGGGCCGGGTTGATCGTTTACGCAGGTCAGGCGGCAGGTCAGGTAAGGCTTGCCTGCGTGATTGACGCCACCGATGCGTCGTGGATCACGGGTTGTCCCTGTGGAATGAATTACGCAACAATCGTGTTGTGAAAAACATGCGCGAGTATGCCCAGCTGCCGGAGGCCGAGTCGGCCCCCGGTTCTGTGCTGCCCGCGCCCGAGGGGGACGGCCACCGCGCCACCCGGGACAGGGTCGCCCGGTCGATCCTCGACCACGGTCCCTCCTCGGCCGCCGACCTGGCCACCAGGCTCGGCCTGACCTCCGCCGCCGTCCGGCGGCACCTGGACGGTCTGGCCGCCGCCGGTCTGGTCGACGCCCGCGAGCAGCGGGTCTACGGCAGCCGGGGCCGGGGCCGTCCGGCCAAGGTCTTCGCGCTCACCGAGTCCGGCCGGGACGCCTTCTACCAGGCGTACGACCAGCTCGCGGCCGACGCGCTGCGCTGGATCTCCGAGGCGGTCGGCGGCGGCAAGGCGGGCGAGGAGGCGGTCACCGCCTTCGCCCGGGCCCGGTTCGGCCGCCAGGGCGAGCGCTACCGCGACGCCCTGGAGCAGGCCACGACGGAGTCCCGGACGGAGGCACTCGCGCAGGCGCTGAGTGCCGACGGGTACGCTGCAACGGTGCGGCGAGTGCCCTCGGGAGCCTCTTCGGTGGCCCCGGCCGGCGCCCAGCTCTGCCAGCACCACTGCCCGGTCGCGCACATCGCCGAGCAGTTCCCACAGCTCTGCGAGGCGGAGACCGAGGTCTTCTCCCAGCTCCTGGGCACCCATGTGCAAAGGCTGGCCACCATCGCCCACGGCGACGGGGTCTGCACCACCTATGTGCCGGCACCCGGTGCCGCATCGTCAGCGGGCGTCCGTCCGCTGCCCGGTGCAGTGCCGACTGCCGGTACGTCTACTCCATCCGAACCTGCGTCCGCGCGGAGGAACCTCGCATGACTGACACCGTTTCGCACCCCGAGCTCGATGGTCTCGGCACCTACGAGTACGGCTGGTCCGACCCGGACGCCGCCGGTGCCACCGCCAAGCGCGGGCTGAGCGAGGAGGTCGTCCGCGACATCTCGGCGAAGAAGTCCGAGTCGGAGTGGATGCTCAACCTGCGCCTCAAGGGCCTGAAGCTGTTCGGCAAGAAGCCCATGCCGACCTGGGGCTCCGACCTCACCGGCATCGACTTCGACAACATCAAGTACTTCGTCCGCTCCACCGAGAAGCAGGCCGAGTCCTGGGAGGACCTGCCCGCCGACATCAAGGCGACGTACGACCGCCTCGGCATCCCGGAGGCGGAGAAGCAGCGCCTGGTCGCCGGTGTCGCCGCGCAGTACGAGTCCGAGGTCGTGTACCACCAGATCCGCGAGGACCTGGAGGAGCAGGGCGTGATCTTCCTGGACACGGACACCGCGCTCAAGGAGCACCCGGAGATCTTCAAGGAGTACTTCGGCACCGTGATCCCGGTCGGCGACAACAAGTTCGCCGCGCTGAACACGGCGGTCTGGTCCGGCGGCTCGTTCATCTACGTGCCGAAGGGCGTGCACGTCGACATCCCGCTGCAGGCCTACTTCCGGATCAACACCGAGAACATGGGCCAGTTCGAGCGGACGCTGATCATCGTCGACGAGGACGCCTACGTCCACTACGTCGAGGGCTGCACCGCCCCGATCTACTCCTCGGACTCGCTGCACAGCGCCGTGGTCGAGATCATCGTCAAGAAGGGCGGCCGCTGCCGCTACACGACGATCCAGAACTGGTCGAACAACGTCTACAACCTGGTCACCAAGCGCGCCGTGGCGTACGAGGGCGCGACCATGGAGTGGGTCGACGGCAACATCGGCTCCAAGGTCACCATGAAGTACCCGGCCGTCTACCTGATGGGCGAGCACGCCAAGGGCGAGACCCTGTCGATCGCCTTCGCGGGCGAGGGCCAGCACCAGGACGCCGGCGCCAAGATGGTGCACATGGCGCCGAACACCTCCTCCAACATCGTCTCCAAGTCGGTGGCGCGTGGCGGTGGCCGGACCTCCTACCGCGGTCTGATCGAGATCGGCGAGGGCTCCAAGGGCGCCAAGTCCAACGTGCTCTGCGACGCGCTGCTGGTCGACACGATCTCGCGCTCCGACACGTACCCCTACGTGGACGTCCGCGAGGACGACGTGTCGATGGGCCACGAGGCCACCGTCTCCAAGGTCAGCGAGGACCAGCTCTTCTACCTGATGAGCCGTGGCATGACCGAGTTCGAGGCGATGGCGATGATCGTCCGTGGCTTCGTCGAGCCGATCGCGCGTGAGCTGCCGATGGAGTACGCGCTCGAGCTCAACCGGCTGATCGAGCTGCAGATGGAGGGCTCCGTCGGCTGACGCCAGCCGCTCGTAGTCCAGTCCGTTTTCCAGAAAGAGAGCACTACGACAGCTATGGCTGACGTTCAGAACACCACCGGCTCCACGACCGCCGGTTCGATCGAGGTCGGCACCGCCGGCGCAGGCGCGCAGCTGGCCGGTCCCGGCACCGGCCGGGCCACCGTGCAGCAGCCGATCGACGCCCGCGTCGCGGTCAAGCCCTCGTACGACGTGACCGACTTCCCGGTGCCGCACGGCCGCGAGGAGGACTGGCGGTTCACGCCGATGCACCGCCTCCGCGGGCTGCACGACGGCACCGCCGCCGAGGGCGCGTCGGGCACCGACAAGGTCGAGCTCGGGCTGCCCGAGGGCGTCACCGCCGAGACCGTGGGGCGCGACGACGCCCGGCTCGGCAAGGCCGGCAAGCCGGTCGACCGGGTCGCCGCGCAGGCATTCAGCGCCTTCACCCAGGCCCTGGTCGTCACGGTGGCCCAGGACGCCGTGCTCACCGAGCCGGTGAAGATCGACGTGCACGGTGAGGGCGGCGTCGCCTTCGCCCACGTGCTGATCGAGGTCAAGCCGTTCGCCGAGGCGGTCGTGGTGCTCAACCACACCGGCACCGGCGTGCGCGCCGCCAACGTCGAGCTGGTGCTCGGCGACGGCGCCAAGCTCACCTTCGTCTCGGTCCAGGACTGGGACCGGGACGCGGTGCACGTCGCCCAGCAGACCGCGCTGATCGGCCGGGACGCCTCGCTCAAGTCCGTCGTGGTCACCTTCGGCGGCGACCTGGTCCGGCTGCACCCGCGGGTCAACTACGCGGGCCCCGGCGGCGAGGCCGAGCTGTACGGCCTGTACTTCGCGGACGCCGGTCAGCACCTCGAGCACCGCCTGGTGATCGACCACGACACCCCGCACTGCCGGTCGAACGTGGTCTACAAGGGCGCCCTGCAGGGCAAGGACGCGCACGCGGTCTGGGTCGGCGACGTGCTGATCCGCGCCGCCGCCGAGGGCACCGACACCTACGAGCACAACCGCAACCTGGTGCTCACCGACGGTGCCCGGGTCGACTCGATCCCGAACCTGGAGATCGAGACCGGCGAGATCGTCGGCGCCGGCCACGCCTCCGCGACCGGCCGCTTCGACGACGAGCAGCTCTTCTACCTGCAGTCCCGCGGCATCCCGGCCGACGACGCCCGGCGCCTGGTGGTGCGCGGCTTCTTCGCCGAGCTGGTCCAGCAGATCGGCGTCGCCGAGATCCAGGACCACCTCATGGAGAAGATCGAGGCCGAGCTGGAAGCGACGGTCTGACCCGATGAGTTTTCTCCGTGCCTGCTCGCTGGCCGACTTGGCGGAGGACACCCCCAAGCGCGTCGAGCTGAACGGTGTCCCGGTCTCGATCGTCCGCACCGAGGGCGAGGTGTTCGCGATCAACGACATCTGCTCGCACGCGAACGTGTCGCTCTCCGAGGGCGAGGTCGAGGACTGCGCGATCGAGTGCTGGCTGCACGGCTCCAGCTTCGACCTGCGCACCGGCAAGCCCTCCGGCCTGCCCGCGACCAAGCCGGTCCCCGTCTACCCCGTAAAGATCGAAGGGGACGATGTGCTCGTCTCCGTCTACCAGGAGTCCTGAGTACATATGGCAACGCTTGAAATCCGTGACCTGCACGTCTCCGTCGAGACCGAGAACGGCCCCCGCGAGATCCTCAAGGGCGTCGACCTGACGGTCAAGCAGGGCGAGACCCACGCCATCATGGGCCCGAACGGCTCCGGCAAGTCCACCCTGGCGTACACGCTGGCCGGGCACCCCAAGTACACCGTCACCGGCGGCAGCGTGCTGCTGGACGGCGAGAACGTGCTGGAGATGACCGTCGACGAGCGTGCCCGGGCCGGCGTCTTCCTGGCCATGCAGTACCCGGTCGAGGTCCCCGGCGTCTCGGTCTCCAACTTCCTGCGCACCGCCGCCACCGCCGTCCGCGGCGAGGCCCCCAAGCTGCGGCTGTGGGTCAAGGAGGTCAAGGAGGCGATGGCCGCCCTGCAGATGGACCCGGCCTTCGCCGAGCGCAACGTGAACGAGGGCTTCTCCGGCGGCGAGAAGAAGCGCCACGAGATCCTCCAGCTCGAGCTGCTCAAGCCGAAGATCGCGATCCTCGACGAGACCGACTCCGGCCTCGACGTCGACGCGCTCCGTCAGGTCTCCGAGGGCATCAACCGGGTCGCCTCCTCCGGCGAGGTGGGCACCCTGCTGGTGACCCACTACACCCGCATCCTGAAGTACATCAAGCCCGACTTCGTGCACGTCTTCTCGGCCGGCCGGATCGTCGAGTCCGGTGGCGCCGAGCTCGCCGACAAGCTGGAGAACGAGGGCTACGCGTCCTATGTGAAGGGTGGCGCTTCCGAGTGACAACCCATGACTCGGCGCTGGCCGAGGCGCAGGAGTTCGGCGACGCGATCCGCAAGGACTTCCCGATCCTGCAGCGCGTGCTGCACGACGAGAAGCCCCTGATCTACCTGGACAACGCGGCGACCTCGCAGAAGCCCCAGCAGGTGCTCGACGCGCTGAACGGCTACTACGAGCGGCACAACGCCAACGTGCACCGCGGTGTGCACGTGCTGGCCGAAGAGGCCACGGCGCTGTACGAGGGTGCCCGGGACAAGGTCGCGGCCTTCATCAACGCGCCGAGCCGGGACGAGGTGATCTTCACCAAGAACGCTTCGGAGTCGCTCAACCTCGTTGCCAACATGCTGGGTTGGGCCGACGAGCCGTACCGCGTCGACGCCGACGCGGAGGTGGTCATCACCGAGATGGAGCACCACTCCAACATCGTGCCGTGGCAGCTGCTCTCGCAGCGCACCGGCGCGAAGCTGAAGTGGTTCGGCCTGACCGACGAGGGCCGGCTCGACCTGTCGAACATCAACGAGCTGATCAACGAGAAGACGAAGATCGTCTCCTTCACGCTGGTCTCCAACCTGATGGGCACGGTCAACCCGGTCGAGGCGATCGTCCGGCGCGCCCAGGACGTCGGCGCGCTGGTGCTGATCGACGCCTCGCAGGCCGCCCCGCACATGGTGCTGGACGTGCAGGAGCTGGGCGCCGACTTCGTCGCCTTCACCGGCCACAAGATGCTGGGCCCGACGGGCATCGGCGTGCTGTGGGGCCGGCAGGAGCTGCTGGAGGACCTCCCGCCGTTCCTCGGTGGCGGCGAGATGATCGAGACCGTCACCATGGGCGCCTCGACCTACGCCCCTGCACCGCACAAGTTCGAGGCGGGCACCCCGCCGATCGCCCAGGCGGTCGGGCTCGGTGCGGCCATCGACTACCTGTCGGCCATCGGCATGGAGCGGATCGCCCAGCACGAGCACACCATCACCGAGTACGCGGTGCGGCGTCTGCTCGAGGTCCCCGACCTGCGGATCATCGGCCCGCGCACGGCTGTCGACCGCGGCGCGGCGATCTCCTTCACGCTCGGCGACATCCACCCGCACGACGTCGGCCAGGTGCTCGACGAGCAGGGCATCGCGGTCCGGGTCGGCCACCACTGCGCGCGGCCGGTCTGCCTGCGGTACGGAATTCCGGCGACCACGCGGGCGTCGTTCTACCTGTACTCGACGCCGGCCGATGTCGACGCACTGATCGACGGCCTGCACCACGTCCGGAACTTCTTCGGCTGAGGGGTGAGCGCGGAATGAAGCTCGACTCGATGTACCAGGAGATCATCCTGGAGCACTACAAGAACCCCCACGGCAAGGGGCTGCGGGACGGCGACGCCGAGGTGCACCACGTCAACCCGACCTGCGGCGACGAGATCACCCTGCGGGTGCGGCTCGACGGCGCAGTGGTGGCGGACGTCTCCTACGAGTCCCAGGGCTGCTCGATCAGCCAGGCCAGCGCCTCGGTGCTGAACGACCTGGTGGTCGGCAAGTCCGTGGGCGAGGCACAGGCGATCCAGGAGGCCTTCCTGGAGCTCATGCAGAGCAAGGGCCAGGGCGTCGGCGACGAAGAGGTGCTGGAGGACGCGGTCGCGTTCGCCGGTGTCTCCAAGTTCCCGGCCCGGGTCAAGTGCGCGCTGCTGAGCTGGATGGCCTGGAAGGACGCCACCGCCAAGGCGCTCGCCGAACACCCCGCCGTCTGACGACCTTTAAGGAAGCACTCATGAGCGACACCGAGACCGGTACGCCGGCCGAGGCGGCGGCGCCCTCGACCGAGGGTCCGACCGTGATCGTCGGCACCACGGCCGGCACCGTCTCCGTCGAGGACCTGACCGAGGCCCTGATGGACGTCGTCGACCCCGAGCTGGGCATCGACGTCGTCAACCTGGGCCTGATCTACGGCATCCACATCGACGAGTCCGACGTGGCCACCATCGACATGACCCTCACCTCGGCGGCCTGCCCGCTCACCGACGTGATCGAGGACCAGGCCAAGACCGCCACCGACGGTCTGGTCCAGGACCTCCGGATCAACTGGGTCTGGATGCCGCCGTGGGGCCCGGACAAGATCACCGACGACGGCCGCGACCAGCTTCGCGCGCTCGGCTTCAACGTCTGATCAGCCGTCACACAGCCGAAAGGGCCCGGTTCTCCGCGCGGAGAACCGGGCCCTTTCGCGTGCCCGCTACCGCTTCCGGAGGACCGCTCCGGCCAGGCCGAGGCAGGCCAGGGCGGCGACGCAGACGAAGCCGCTGACGGCCGGGAGCAGGCCGTACCGCTGGGTCAGGGCGCCGACGGCGACGATCGGGAGGGAGGAGCCGAGGTAGACGATGACCCAGAGGGTGGAGAGCTCGCTGCCGCGGCGTTCGGGGTTCATCGCGGCGACGGCGGTGGTGAAGAGGGAGCGGAAGGCCACGCCCTGGCAGGCGCCGCCGAGCACGCTGCCGAGGAAGAGCAGGGCCGGGGTGCCGGTGTAGAGGGCGGTGACCACCAGGGCCAGGCCGGCGGCCAGACCCGCCATGCCGAGGGCGATCACCAAGCGGTCGGCGGTGGGCGGCACCAGCAGCTGGGCGGTGGCCGAGGAGCCGAGCAGCAGGGCGGCGACCACCGCGCCGGTCAGCGAGGAGGTGGTGTCCAGCAGCTTGGCGGAGAAGGCCGGGGCCAGGCTGAGGTAGACCCCGAAGACCGCGTACGAGACGAAGCCCGCGGCGGAGGCGAGCAGGAACTCGCGGCGGCCGGTGCGCGGCAGCCGCAGGCGCTGCGGGCGCAGGTGGGCGGGGGTGGTGATGCGCGGCGGGGCGGCGGGCGGCCGTTGGCGTCCGGGCATCCGGGGGTGGACCAGGGCGAGCGGGACGCACAGGGCCAGTAGCGCGATGGCGTGCAGCAGGAAGGGCGTCAGCAGCGGGTGTTCGCCGGAGGAGAGGAGAGAGCCGACGATCGGGCCGAGCGCCACGCCGCCGGCCGAGCAGGCCAGGGTGAGTTTGGCGGCCAGCGTCGGGTGGTCGGGCAGCAGGTCGCCGAGTGCGGCACCGGCGGCGCCGGTGGCGAAGCCGACCGCGATGCCCTGGACGGCCCGGCCGAGGGCCAGCTGCCAGAAGCTGCCCGCGGTGGCGAACAGGACGTCGCCGCCGGCCGCCAGGGCCACGGCGGGCAGGATCATCGCGCGCCGCCCGAGGTGGTCGGACCAGTGGCCGACCGCGGCCAGCACCGGGACCAGGGCGAAGACGTAGACGGTGAAGAGGACGGTGGTGTCGAGCGCGGTCAGGCCGAGCTGACGCTGGAGCACCGGGTAGATCGGGGTCGCCAGATTGGCGCCGACCAGCAGGAACAGCAGGGCGGCGGCCACCAGGCCGACGCGTATGCCGCGCAGCGCGTTCCAGCGGCTGATCGCGGCGAGCTGGAGCTGCGTGCGTGGTGCGAGCTCCAGGGGGAGCAGGGCCTCCGAGAGCCGGCGTCCTTCGAACTGTGCGGTGGACAGTCCGGCGCCGGCGGGGGAGAGGTCCGCCATGGCAGGGGTCTCCTGTGTGGCCGGGCACCACCGTGGGCCGGACCGGGCCTGGGGTGGTGGCCGGACGGAGAGCCCTGGTGGGGCGAGATGTACGGGGCGGGCTTCGTTGCCCGATGGCCGGTACCAGGGTTGTGCACCGTTCCTGATGCAGGATACGTGGTCACTGACCTGCGCAGGTGCGCTCCAGGGTGTCGGCTCCGACACGTCGGCAGGTGCCGGACGGACTCCGTCAGCTCGCGACGCCGATGCGGGCCGTTCCGGCGTGCGGCTCCGGCGGGCCGGGGCCGGTACGGATACGCTGAGCTGATGGACCGCCACCCAGACGGTCCTTCGGGCAGTGACCACCGCCACCACGGGAGACCTCGCAACGATGTCCGAACGCAGCAGCAGCACCCCTGACAACCCGTCGGCCGGCTCCGGTGCGGACCGCGCTGCTGACGAGCGCCTGCTGCCCGCCGACTACGACCTGGCCGACCTGTACGGGGCGTTCGCCGCGCACGGGCAGGACGAGGACCAGGACGACGCGGCGGTGCTGGTGCCCCCGATCCAGCTGCCCTCCGAGCGGGAGCTGGCCGACGCCGCGCTCGCGGTGCCGCTGATCGCCGCCGCGCTCAAGCTGGCCCGCTGGGCCGCGCCGCACCGGCCGGTGGACGAGTTCGGTGACCTGCTCGGCGAGGACCGGGCGCCGGCCGCCGAGCTGCTCGGTCTCGGGAAGGGCGAGGAGGCCGAGGTCGAGGCGATGCGGTCCTGGTCGCTGGCCTGCGACCTGGACCTGGTGGAGATCGGCACCACCGAGGCGGGCGAGCACGTGGCGATCCCGGGCCCGGACCTGGAGCCGGCCGAGGCGGGTGACGAGGAGACCGTCCTGGAGCTCTGGCTGACCGCCGCCGGGATCGTCCGGGAGCTGGCCGCCGAGGCGGACTCGCTGGACCTGGCGGACGAGGAGGCCGAGGCCGAGGAGGACGACGAGGAGCGGCTCGCGGCGGTGGAGGAGTCCCGCAAGGCGGCGGCCGAGCTGCTGGACGAGGCGCTCCAGGTGCTCTACGAGACCACCGCCTTCGCCGAGCCGGGCGAGGAGACCGTGCCGCTGGGTGTGCTGGCCGCGCTGCTGGTGGTGCCGGAGGGCGAGGAGCCGGACGAGGAACTGCTCGGCGACATCACCGATCTGATGATCACTCTGGACCCGATGCTCGGCGATCTGGCGGAGCTCGGTCTGCTGGAGCACCAGCCGATCGACCCCGAGCTGTTCGAGGAGGAGGACTCCCCGGTCGGCGAGGGCGAGCTGAGCGACGAGGAGTCGGCCCGGTTCGGGCTGGTCCGGCTGACCCCGCTGGGCCAGTACGGCGTCCGGCAGTGGCTGCTGGAGGAGGGCTACGACGCCCCGCTGGTGGGCGAGTTGGCCCAGGGCGACGCCGAGGCCCTGCTGCGCGGGGTCTCCGAGACCGCGAACGTGCTGCCCGAGCGCGAGGTGCTGGTCTGGCTGGCCGGACGCGACCCGGAGACCGCCGCCCGCGAGCTGCTGGCGGCCTCCCGGGGCACCGACCCGTACAGCCCGGTCCGGCGGCTGCTCAGCATGCAGGCGCTGGAGGCGATCGGCGGGGCGGCCCGCCCGGCCGTGGCCGAGGTGCTGGACGACCCGGAGCTGGGCGGGGCGGCCCGGGCCTGGCTGCGCGGGCAGGGCGAGGAGGTGACGGCGCCGGAGCGCGGCATGGTGCTGTGGACGCTGGTGGACGGCTTCGCGGCCCAGCTGCTGACCAGCGAGGGCGAGGCCGAGGTGCTGCACCGGCTGATCGCCGAGCTGCCGGTGACCGACAACCCGGCCAGCTTCTTCGGTGAGCTGTGGCGGGTCAGGCACCCGTACACGGGGGACGTGCTGGAGGCGATCGGCGAGCTGCACCTGAACCGGACGGTCGCCAAGGAAGCGCGGAAGGCCGCGTTCAAGGCGCGCTCGCAGCAGAGCGGCTGACGCGAGGTCAGCTGAGCAGGCGTCGGAGCCCCCGGTGGCCGCCGCGCATCATGGCCGCGTGGTTGGCCAGGAAGAGCGGGCGGGCGACCGGGGCGAGCCGGCGCATCAGGGCCTTCGCCGGGCGGACTTCCTCCTCGAAGACCGCCCGGCTGCCGGCACCCGCCGGATGGACCGTCCAGCGGGACCAGCCGACCAGGTCGCCGGTCAGGTCGGCGGCCAGGGTCAGGCCCGCCTCGTCCTGCTCCCGCTCGGTGGCGGTCAGCCGGAGCCCGTACGGCAGCACCGAGCGGATCTCCAGCTCGCCGCTGTGGTCGGTCAGCCGGCGCACCGAGCGCACCTGCGGCCACCACTGCGGGTAGCTCTCGACGTCCCGGAGCAGGCGGTAGACCCGGACCGGCTCGGCGGGGAGCGGCCAGACCGAGGTCAGCCGGTAGTGGTTGGCGTCCACGATTGCCTACGGCAGGTCGAGTTGGCCGGTCTCGGTGAACGGAAAGAACGGGTTGTGGGCCAGCTCCCAGAGGTGGCCGTCGAGGTCCTCGAAGTAGCCCGAGTAGCCGCCCCAGTCGGTGGCGGCCGGGGGCTTGACCACGGTGGCGCCGGCCTCGACCGCGACCGCCAGGGCGGCGTCCACCTGCTCGGGGGATTCGAGGTTCACCGCGAGGGTGACGCCGCGGAAGGAGGGCTCGCCGATCGCCGGGACGCCCGCGTCGGCGGCCAGCTCCTCGGTGGGGAAGAGGCCGAGCGCCGAGTCCGCGGTGCGGAACCAGACGATGTTGTCGTTGGAGGCGGCGGAGCGCGACCAGCCGAGTGCCTGGTAGAAGGCGGTGCTGGCGGCCAGGTCGGTCACCCCGAGGGTGACGATGCTGATCCTGGCGGGGAAGGCCGGAGTGGCTGCGGTCATACCTCCCAGAGTAGGCAAGGCTACTGACAATCCGGGCCGGACGGGGCCGGGACGACGGGCTGCCAACCGTACGAGCGAAGCTGATGGCCCAGCAGGTCCGGGCCCCGTATCGTGGGGCGGACGCGGCGCGGGGTGCCGGGCCAGGCCCGGTGCGGTCGGTCGTGAACGACGGTCAGGCGAGCACGCGGGGGTGCGGCAGAGGATGACGAGGCAGAACGCGACCAGGCCCCAGGAGCCCGAGGACTACTACGCCGACCACGAGGAGCACAGCCGTCGGGTGCTCGCGGACGCGGACTTCCCGGTCTACGGGGTCGACCGTTCGGAGCGCGGTACGGGACTGCACCGGGCCGACCCGGCGCGCGGCGGCGGGAGTGCGCCCCTGCCGGTCCCCGATCCGCCGGAGGACAGCGACGCGCTCGCCGAGTACGAGGTGCGGAACGGCCGGCTGGGCTGGGTCGAGGTCCGCTCGGGCGACTGGAGTTCCGCCGAGGGCCCCTATGTGACGGTCCGTACCTACCGCCCCGGCGCCGAGCAGCAGCCGTTGCCGGAACTGGAGGACGTGGTCGAGGACGAACGCGATCGGGTCTACGAGCAGTTGGAGATCGACGAGGGCGACGGCCCCGGCGCGGTCCGGGCCTTGCGGGAGTGGATCACGGTCGAGGGCGAGCCCCGGGCGGTGCAGATCCACGAGGACCGCCGCCCCGAGGGCGAGACCCCGGCCCCGGTCTGGGCGGGCCGGCTGCGGGTGGACGGCGTGACCGTCCAGGTGACCGGGCGCGGTGTCCCGCCGGGCGGGGTCGAGCTGCGCCGGATCGAGGACTTCGAGAAGTACGTGCTCGGCCGCACCGACCTGATGCGCAAGCTGGCCCGCCAGCAGGCCCAGCGGGCCATCCTGGAGGAGCGCGAACTCCCGCCGGTGGCCGGTCTCGAGGCGCACCGGGCGGTGGTCGAGCACGCGGTGCACGAGGCGGTGGCGCTGGCCGCGCAGGCCCGGGCCCGGCGGGTGCCGAGGCTGCCCCGGCGGCTGCGCGGCGAGGCCGGCGCGGTGCGCTGGGAGGCGGCCGTCCGGCAGCAGATGCGGCTGGCTTCGGAGACCAGGGACGAGGCGGGCGAGGCGGTCACCGCGATGGTCAACCACCTGACCAGGCTGGCCCAGAACACCGACTGGGCGATCGGCACGCCGGAGGGCCAGGCCGCCGTCGAGGAGGTCATCCGGTTCACCGCGTTCGCCAGCGAGGTGCCCAGTCTCCCGGCCCAACGGGCTTGGGAGCGCCTCTGGTTGGGCGGCGCACCGCGGAACTCCCGGCAGCGCGCCGGTGACCGAGGAGGCCTGGTTGACCGCCTGGGAGCAGTGGCGGGTGGAGCGGGTCGAGCGCTGACGGACGGTCAGGCGTGAGTGCTGACGGACCGTATCCGATCTGACGGTGCTCCGTCCGCTTGTTCGGATACGGTCCGCAAATCACCACCCGGTAGCGGTGTCGGGTTCACCTTGGGTTCACCGCGGGCGCGGAGTCTGCAGGTCGGCGGCGGCCCACCCCGCCGTCACCGAGTGCGCCGTCGGCCGGGACCGTCCGGACAGCGGCCCCACCTCCCAGGAGTTACACATGTCGCTGTCCCGCCGGGACTTCGTCAACCGTTCCACCGCCATCGGGGCCGGCGTCCTGATCGCCGGCAGCGCCGAGGTGCTGGCCACCGCCCCCGGTGCCATCGCCGCGCCGTCCGGCGGCGAGGCCCCCGCCGCCGAGTCCGCCGAGGCCGCCCGCTGCGCCACCGGTTACGGCGAGCTGCTCCCGGACCCGGACGGCATCCTCGCGCTGCCCCGCGGCTTCAAGTACCAGGTCATCACCTACACCGGGAAGACCAAGCTGGTCACCGGTGAGAGCACCCCCAGCAACCACGACGGCACCGCGGCCTTCCAGGGACCGCGCGGCGGCACCCTGCTGGTGAACAACCACGAGCTGCGTGGCGCGCGCGCCGACTGGCCGCACCCCGTTCCGCTGCTGGAGGGTCACGTCTACGACCCGGGCGCGGCCGGCGGCTGCACCGTGGTCGAGGTCCGCAAGAACGGCAAGGAGGTCAGGGAGTGGGTCGGCATCGCCGGCACCGCGACCAACTGCGCCGGTGGCGCGACTCCTTGGGGCACCTGGCTGAGCGGCGAGGAGACCGAGGACAAGGCCGGCAAGTACGGCTTCACCAAGGACCACGGCTACATCTTCGAGGTCGACCCGTACGACCAGGAGGCCAACCGCGACCCGAAGCCGGTCAAGGCCTTCGGCCGCTACCCGCACGAGGCCGTGGTGATCGACCCGCGGCGCGGTCACGCCTACCTCACCGAGGACGCCGCCGGCCCGAACGGCCTGCTCTACCGCTGGACCCCGCCGGCCGGCTTCAAGCACGGCAAGGGCAAGCTGCGCACCCTGGCCGACGACGCGGGCAAGCTGGAGGCCTTCAAGGTCTTCGACTCGCACGGCACCTTCGTCGACGACCTCTCCCGGGCCGTCAAGATCGGCACCACGTACGGCGTCGACTGGGTCAACGTCCCGGACCGCGACGCCAAGACGGTCTCCGTCCGCAAGCAGTTCAAGGACGGCGAGGTCACCCGCTCCCGCAAGCTGGAGGGCATGTGGTGGGGTGACGGCGGCTTCTACTTCGTCGCCAGCTTCGCCCGCACCGAGAGCCCGGTGCAGCACGACGGCCAGGTCTGGTTCTACGACCCGAACCGACGCACCATCACCCTCAAGGTGCTGCTCGGCGTCAACACCGACGTGGCCGGCGACCACGGCAACTTCGACGGCCCGGACAACATCACCGTCTCGCCGTACGGCGGCCTGGTGATCGCCGAGGACGGCGAGGGCGTGCAGCACCTCTTCGGCACCACCGAGGACGGCCGCACCTACCCGATCGCCCGCAACGACCTGAACATCGGCACCGCCGAGAAGCCCGAGTTCAGCGAGTTCACCGGCGTGACCTTCTCCGAGGACGGCCACACGCTGTTCGCCAACATCCAGGAGCCGGGCATCATGGTGGCCATCACCGGCCCGTGGTGGCGCCTGCGCCACCGCAGCGGCCACGGCTACAACGACTGACCGAGCGTCACCCCGGCTGCCCGTCGGCCCCTCCGGGTCGGCGGGCAGCCGTCGTTGCTAGGGCCCTTCGGCGGGGAGTCTGAGCTGAAGCATCGCCAGCAGCCGCTGCTGCGGCTGGGCCAGGTCGATGCCGGTCAGCTGCTCGGCCCGGCGCACCCGGTAGCGCAAGGTGTTGGGGTGGATGTGCAGGGCGTCGGCCGCCACCCGGACCTCGCCGAGCGCGTCCAGCCAGGCGAGCACCGACTCTGCCAGCCGGGTGCCGTGCCGCAGGTCGTACTCGCTCAGCGCGGTGAGCCGGGGGTCGCGCAGGCCGCCGCGCTCCTGGAGCAGTGCCAGCACCTCGCTCACCAGCACCTCGGCCTGCACGTCGATCAGCGCGGCGACCTCGGTGGCCACCCCGCCGCGTCCCATCGCGTCCAGGATCCGGTCGGCCTGCGCCCGGGATTCCGGCACCGCCGCCAGCCCGTCCACGGTCGAGCCGATCGCTGCCCGCAGCCGCACCCCGAGGTGCTCGCGGGCCGCCACCACCACCTCCTGTGCCCAGTCCCGGACGGTGGCCATCGGCAGCCCGGCGGGGAGTTCGGGCAGCAGCACGTACACCCGGGACTCGATCGGGGCGAGCAGGGCGGAGCGGTGCCGGGCGGCGGTGTGCACCGAGATCAGGCCGGTCACCTCGGCCCGGGTGAGCTCCAGGTCGGACCCCTCGGAGGGTGAACTCGCCGCGTACGCCAGCACGGTGGCCGGGCGGCGGAGCTCCAGGCCGAGGTGGGTGGCCAGCGACTGCGGACCGGTGGAGCCCTCAAGCAGGCCGGTCAGCAGGGTCTGGGTGAGCCGGACGTCGGCCGACAACTCCCGGCGTCTGCGCACCAGTTGGGCAGCCGCCACCCGGGCCGCACCGACCAGCGCCTGGTCCGCCAGCGGGGCCAGCGGCCGGGCGCCCTCCTGGACCCAGATGGTGCCCAGCGGCTGTGCCCCGGCCCGGATGCCGATCGCCAGCCGGCGCCGGATGCCGAGCTCGGGGTGCGGGTCGATCTTGATCACCGCGTCGGAGCTGCGCAGGTGCTGGAAGATGCCCCACTCGCGGAGCTTGGACAGGTACGGCTCGGGCCCCTGCCAGCCCAGGATGGAGAGCCGCCGGAGGTCGTCCACCTCGTCGCTGTCCGAGGAGCGCGAGTACGCCAGCACCCGGCTGGAGGTGTCCTCGATGCTGACGATCCCGCCGGTCAACGCGGCCACCGTCTGGGCCAGCGAGAACAGGTCGCCGGTGTTGTGCTCGGCGGTCTCCGGGGCGTCCGGTCCGGCGATGATCGCCCGGGCCAGCGAGTCCAGGTGCTCCCAGCGGGTCTCGCGGCGCACGCTCAGCAGCGCCACGCCCGCCTCGGTGGCCGCCTCGCGCAGCGCGTCGGCCTGCCCGGGGGCGTCCAGCTTCACCGCCACGGCGGCGGCCTTCGCCCGCCCGGCCGCCCGCAGTGCGGGCAGTGCGGCCCGGCCGCGCGCGCCGATCGCCAGCACCAGCTCCCCGGGCCGCGCGGTGGCCGGGTCCTCCGGGTCGAGGATCGCCACGTCCCGCACCGGCACGTCCAGACCGGCCGGCGCCGCCTGCAGCTCGACCAGCGGCTCGCCCAGCGCCATCAGCAGCTGACGCAGCGGCAGCCCGGGGGCGGTCACCGGTCTGCCCTCGCGGATTCGCTGCTCTCGTTCGGCACGGAACCGACTTTAGTCGCGTTCCGGACAGCTCTTCATCCGGTCCGACAACTCCGAACGGATGACTTTGGCCGCCCGGCCAATCTGCTGCCCGGGGCGGCCGGGCTAGCGTTCCTTCATGGCCGGTGTGCGACCCTCACCGGCCTCCCGTGACGAGAAGGAGTGCGCGCGCCATGGATGCTGTGACCCAGGTCCCCGCGCCGGTGAACGAGCCGGTCCACAGCTACGCCCCCGGGAGCCCCGAACGGGCCCGGCTGGAGGCGAAGCTGAAGGAGCTGGGCGGCCAGGAGCCGGTCCAGCTGACCATGACGATCAACGGGGAGCGCCGCATGGGCGGCGGCTCCGAGTTCCACGTCGTCCAGCCGCACAACCACGCGGCTCGGCTCGGCACGCTGCGCAACGCCACCCAGGACGACGCGCGCGAGGCCATCGACACTGCCCTGGCCGCCGCCCCGGCCTGGCAGGCGCTCTCCTTCGACTCCCGCGCCGCGATCTTCCTGAAGGCCGCCGACCTGCTGGCCGGCCCCTGGCGCGAGACGCTGGCCGCCGCCACCATGCTCGGCCAGTCCAAGACCGCGCAGCAGGCGGAGATCGACACCCCCTGCGAGCTGGTCGACTTCCTGCGCTTCAACGTGCACTTCGCCCGGCAGATCATCGCCGAGCAGCCGATCTCCTCCGAGGGCGTCTGGAACCGCAGCGACCACCGTGCGCTGGAGGGCTTCGTCTACGCGATCACGCCCTTCAACTTCACCGCCATCGCGCTGAACCTGCCCACCGCCCCGGCCCTGATGGGCAACGTGGTGCTGTGGAAGCCCTCCCCGACCCAGCAGTTCTCCGCGCACCTGCTGATGCAGCTGCTGGAGGCCGCCGGTCTGCCCAAGGGCGTCATCAACATGGTCACCGGTGACGGCAAGGACGTCTCCGAGGTCGCGCTCAAGCGCCCCGAGCTGGCGGGCATCCACTTCACCGGCTCCACCGCGACCTTCCAGCACCTGTGGCGCGAGGTCGGCGCGAACATCGCCAACTACCGCAGCTACCCGCGGATCGTCGGCGAGACCGGCGGCAAGGACTTCCTGGTCGCCCACCCGTCCGCCGACAAGGCCGTGCTGAAGACCGCGATGACCCGCGGCGCCTTCGAGTTCCAGGGCCAGAAGTGCTCGGCGCTCTCCCGCGCCTACGTCCCGGCCTCGCTCTGGGCCGAGATCAAGGACGACTTCCGGGACGAGGTGGACGGCCTGACCATGGGTGACGTCACCGACCTGTCGAACTTCATGAGCGCCGTCATCGACGACCGCTCGTTCGCCAAGAACAAGGCCGCGATCGACCGCGCCCAGGCCGACCCGGCCGTCGAGGTGCTGGCCGGCGGCACGTACGACGACTCGGTCGGCTACTTCGTCCGGCCGACCGTGCTGGTCTGTTCGGACCCGGCCTCGGAGTACTTCAAGGACGAGTACTTCGGCCCGATCCTCTCGGTCCTCGTCTACCAGGACGACGAGTACGACACCATGCTGGCCCAGATGGAGTCGGTCTCCAGCTACGCGCTGACCGGCGCGATCATCGCCCAGGACCGCGAGGCCGTCCAGCACGCGATGCTGAAGCTCCGCAACGCGGCGGGCAACTTCTACATCAACGACAAGCCGACCGGCGCCGTGGTCGGCCAGCAGCCCTTCGGCGGTGCCCGGGCCTCCGGCACCAACGACAAGGCCGGCGCCAAGCAGAACCTGATGCGCTGGACCTCCACCCGCTCCATCAAGGAGACGTTCGTCCCGCCGACGGACTACCGCTACCCGCACATGGGCTGACCGAGCCCGTTGTGCCCAGGGGCGGCGGCAACACCCTCGCCGCCGCCCCGCCCCCTCTCTCCCCTGCTGAAACATCGCCAGGAGTACCGATGCTCCGTTCCGCCCTCCTCGCCGCCTCCCGCTCCCCGCAGGTGCGTACGGTCGTCGAGAAGTTCCCGCCCACCCACGCGATAGTCGAGCGCTTCGTCGCCGGTGAGCAGCTCGACCAGGCGGTCTCCGCGACCGACGAACTGATCGCCACCGGCCGCAAGGTGACGCTCGATCACCTGGGCGAGGACACCAAGGACGCCGAGCAGGCGGCCGGCACCGCCGAGGCGTACGAGCACCTGCTCGCCGCGCTCAAGGACACCGGCCTGGCCACCGACGCCGAGGTCTCGGTCAAGCTCTCGGCGGTCGGTCAGTTCCTGCCGGTGGACGGCGAGAAGATCGCGCTGGAGAACGCCCGGCGGATCTGCGCCGCGGCCGCCGACGCGGGCACCACGGTCACCCTGGACATGGAGGACCACACCACCACCGACTCCACCCTGTCGATCGCCCGCGAGCTGCGCGCCGACTTCCCGTGGCTCGGCGTGGTGCTCCAGGCGTACCTGCGCCGCACCGAGGCGGACTGCCGCGACCTGGCCGGTGCCGGGTCCCGGGTGCGGATCTGCAAGGGCGCCTACAAGGAGCCCGAGTCGGTCGCCTTCCAGGGCAAGCGCGACGTCGACCTGGCGTACGTCCGGGCCCTCAAGGTCCTGATGAACGGCGAGGGTTACCCGATGGTGGCCTCGCACGACCCGAACATGATCAAGATCGCCGGCCAGCTGGCCGAGTGGCAGGGCCGGGGCCGGGACAGCTTCGAGTACCAGATGCTGTTCGGCATCCGCCCCGAGGAGCAGCTGCGCCTCGCCGAGGCCGGCAACACCATGCGGGTCTACCTCCCGTACGGCCAGGAGTGGTACGGCTACTTCATGCGCCGGCTGGCCGAGCGCCCGGCCAACCTGACCTTCTTCCTGCGCGCGATGGCCACCCGCGGCTGACGGTGCGACAGCGAAGGGGCCGGAGGCGGCGATCGCCTCCGGCCCCTTCGGCGTTCCGTCAGAGCATCGCGCCGGCCGGCTTGACCATGGCGCGGGCGGTCTTGGCGCTGACGTACTCGCCGATGGCGGTCATCACCCATTCGCCGGAGTACTGGCGGACCAGCTTGCACATCACCACGCCGGTCTGCGGCTCGGAGGAGGTGAGGTCGAAGCGGACCAGCTCCTGGCCCGAACCGGCGTCCAGCAGGCGGCAGTAGGCGTTCTTGACGGCGGTGAACTTCTGGCCGGAGAAGGAGTTGACCACGAAGACCAGGCCGCAGACCTCGGGCGGCAGGCCCTCCAGGTGGACGGTGATCGACTCGTCGTCGCCCGCGCCCTCGCCGGTGAGGTTGTCGCCGGAGTGGGCGATCGCGCCGTTGAAGATCGAGAGCTTCATGAACCAGGCGGTCTCGATCTTGTTCCGCTGGGCGTCGAAGGCGATGCAGGAGGCGTCCAGGTCGACGCTGCGGCCGCCCGCGGCCGGCTCCCAGCCCAGGCCCATCCGGACCGCGGCGAGGAAGGGCTTGCCGTTCTTCTCCAGCGAGACCGAGCCGCCCTTGGTCAGGCTGATCCGGCCCTTGTCCAGGGTGACCTTGGTGAGCGAGGCCGGGACGGCGGGCGGGGTGACCGGCTTCGGGGGCGTGCCGGCGGCGGCCGGGGCGGCGGGCGCGGCAGCGGCCGGGGCGGCGGTCGGCATCGGCGGCGGCGCGGGGGAGTCGTCCACCGAGACGCCGAAGTCGGTGGCGATCCCGGCCAGCCCGTTGGCGTACCCCTGGCCGACCGCGCGGACCTTCCAGGCCCCGGCCCTGCGGTAGACCTCGACCACCACCAGGGCGGTCTCCCGGGTCAGCCGGGGCGGGGTGAAGGTGAGCAGCACGGCGCCGGTGTCGGCGTCCCGCAGGGTGGCGGTCGGCTCGGTGCCCGCGAAGGTGGCCCCCGCGTCGTCCAGACTGGCCGTCACCACGATCTTGTCGATCCCGGCCGGGACCGCGCCGGTGTCCACGGTGATCGCGTCAGGCGCCCCGCCGGAGGCCGGACGGTGCGTCACCCCGGGGCCGTTCGGCGCGTTGAAGAAGACGAAGTCGGCGTCCGAGCGGACCTTGCCGGACTCGGTGAGCAGCAGCCCCGAGACGTCCAGCGCCTTGGGCGCGGTCACCTCGACCGTCACCCGGGCCGCGGTCAACGGTGCGTTGCCGCCCTGAGTCAGGACCGTCGTCACTGTGCTCCTCCTGATACGCGCTCAACTGGCCGGTGTGCCTGCCCCCGAGCCTAGGGCCTGTCCGACAATTCGCGCCGGATCAGGCCGAGGGCCGTGCCGCTCTGAGCGGAATGGTCTTGAACGGGGTGCCGAGCTGGGGAAGCATGCAGGGATGCCAGCTCTTCAACGTACCGAGGCACGCACCCGTGCCCGACTCCTCCAGGTGCACGGCTACACCATCGACCTCGACCTGACCCGGGGCGAGACGGTGTTCGGCTGCACCACCGTGATCCGGTTCGGCAGCGCCGAGGCCGGTGCCGAGACCTTCCTCGACCTCCGCCCGCAGCTCCTGCACCGGGCCGTGCTGAACGGCACCGAGCTCGACCCGGCCGCGCTGGACGGCAACCGGCTGCCGCTGACCGGCCTGCTGGCCGAGAACGAGCTGCTGCTGGAGACCGACCAGAACTACTCCAGCACCGGCGAGGGCCTGCACCGCTATGTGGACCCCGCCGACGGCGCGGTCTACCTGTACGCGACCTGCGGCCCCGACCTGGCCCCGCTGGTCTTCCCCTGCTTCGACCAGCCCGACCTCAAGGCGCCGCTCACCATCGCGGCCACCGCCCCGGCCGACTGGAAGGTGCTCGCCAACGGCGCGGGCAAGCAGGTCGCCGAGGGGCGCTGGGAGTTCGAGCCGACGCTGCCGATCTCCACCTACCTGTTCACCGTGGTGGCGGGCCCGCTGCACTCGGTGTACGCCGAGCACGACGGCATCCCGCTCGGCCTGCACGGCCGCCGGGCGCTCGCCGCCGACCTGGACCGGGAGGCCGCGGAGCTGTTCGAGGTGACCCGGCAGTCCTTCGACCGGCTGCACGAACTCTTCGACGAGCGTTACCCGTTCGGCCGCTACGACCAGGCTTTCGTGCCCGAGTTCAACTGGGGCGCGATGGAGAACCCGGGCTGCGTGGTGTTCGCCGAGGAGATGCTCTTCCACTCCGCGCCGACCGAGGCCGAGCGGGCCGGCCGGGCCATGGTGGTGGCGCACGAGATGGCCCACATGTGGTTCGGTGACCTGGTCACCCTGCGCTGGTGGGACGACATCTGGCTGAACGAGTCGTTCGCCGAGTACCTGGGCTTCCGGGTGGCGGCCGAGGCCACCCGCTTCACCAACTCCTGGAGCGGCTTCGCGGTCAAGCGCAAGGGCTGGGGCTACGACGCCGACCAGCGCGCCAGCACCCACCCGATCGCCGCGAACGGGCTGGAGAGCGTCGCCGAGGCGATGAGCAACTTCGACGGCATCTCCTACGCCAAGGGCGCCGCCGCGCTGCGCCAGCTGGTCGCCTGGCTGGGCGACGAGGCGTTCTTCGCGGGCATCAACGAGCACTTCGCCCGGCACCGCTTCGGCAACGCCGAACTCTCGGAGTTCCTCGAGGTGTTGGCGCAGAGCAGCGGCCGGGACGTGCACGGCTGGGCGGAGAGCTGGCTGCGCACCAGCGGCGTGGACACCCTGCGGCTGGCGGTCTCGTACGAGGAGGACGGCGAGAAGATCGCCTCGGCCGAGCTGGTGCCGGACGGCAGCCGTCCGCACCTGGTCGGGCTGGGCGTCTTCGACCTGGACGGCGACGGGCGGCCGGTGCTGCGCGAGTCCTTCGCGGTGGAGGTCGAGCCGGGCCGTCCGGCCGCCCTGCCGCAGCTGGCCGGCGCACCGCGCCCGGCCCTGCTGCTGCCCAACTTCGGTGACCTCAGCTGGGCCAAGATCCGGCTGGACGAGGCCTCCTGGCGGACCGTCGCCTCCTCGCTCTCGCGGATCGAGGACCCGCTGACCCGCGCGGTGCTCTGGGAGCACGCCCGGGACCTCACCCGGGACGGCGAACTGCCGCCCGCCGCCTACCTGGACCTGGTCGCCGCGCACCTGCCGGGCGAGCCGGTGGACGCCATCGTGGAGGCGGTGCTGACCTACTCCCGGCTCCGCCTGCTGCCCTGCCTGGCGCCGGCCGAGCGTCCGGCCGCCGAGGCCCGACTCGCGGCTGTGGCACGGAAGTTGATGGCCCGTCCGGAGGCCGACCAGGGGCTGCGGCTGGCCGCGCTGAAGTCCGCGATCGAGAACGCGACCGGCCCGGAGCAGCTCGCCGAGCTGGAGCACTGGCTGGCCGACGGGGTGTCCGGGGCGGAGCTGAGCGCCTCGCTGCGCTGGGCCGCGCTGCTCCGGCTGGCGGTGCACGGCGTGATCGGCGAGGAGCGGATCGCGGTCGAGCTGGCCGCCGACCCCGGCCTCACCGCGGCCGAGGGCGCGGCCCGGGCCCGGGCCGCGCTGTCCGGCGCCGAGGAGAAGGCGCGCGCCTGGGCGCTGCTCTTCGACCCGGCGAGCGGGCTCTCCAACGCGCAGCTGAACGCGACGGCCCAGGGCTTCTGGCAGTCGGGCTCCGAGCAGTTGCAGAGCGCCTACGTGGAGCGGTACTTCGCGGAGATCCCGTCGGCCGGGAAGCGTGGCGACATCATCGCCCGCTCGCTGGCCGGCAGCCTCTTCCCGGCCTCCTGCTCCACTCCGGAGACCGTCGCGCTGGCCGAACGCACGCTGGCGGACGGTGAGTTGAGCCCGGTGCTGCGCCGGGTGCTGGCCGACCAGCTGGACGACCTGGCCAGGGCCGCCCGGATCCGGGGCTGAGCCGTACGCGGTGGCCCGGGGGTGACCCGGGCCATCGCGGGGGCTACCGCGTCAGTCGAAGGCGCCGCGGACGGCCACCGCGCGCGGCTCGTCCAGCAGGCCGAACGCCGAGGCGGTCCAGGTCTCCTCGGGGGACCGGCCCTGCCGCGGGGCGAGCGGGGTGGGCGAGACGGGCGGGTCGGTCGGCGAGGTCGTGCCGTGCACGGCGAAGACGTACGCGCCGGGCTCGACGTCCAGTCCGGCGGCGAGGGTGAAGCGGTAGATCACCGTGCCGCGCTCCTGAAGGACCGTCACCACCGTGCCCGGCAGATTGCTCCAGGGCAGGGTGCCGGGCAGCGCGGCCGGCCGGTCGAGCCGGAACTCGACCTGCAGTGCGGTGACCGGTGCGGTCACCGTCAGCTCCAGGGTGTGCCGGGTGCCGGTGAGGCCGAGCGGCCGCCGTTCGGCCCGTCCGGTCAGCACCTCGAGTGGCCTGGGGGTCGGGCTGCCACCGGGGGGCGGCGCGGCGGCGAGCGGCGGCGGGGTGGGGCCGAGGACCGGAGTGGTGGACGGCGCGGCCGACCCGGACCCGGACGGGCTCGGGGAGACCGTCGGCGAGGCGTCGGCCCCGGCGGCCGACGAGGTCGGTGCGGGGCTCCGGGACGGCGTCGGCCCGGCGGTGACCGGGCGGGCCGGGGGCGGGGTGGTCCGGGAGTGCGTGTCGGGCGTGGTCGCCGTCGCACTCGGGACGGGCGAGCCGCTCGCGACCGGCTGCGGGACGGCGTCGGGGCTCGGCGCCGGCGGGCTGGCGCCGACGTTGGTGACCCCGGGCGGGCGCCCGACGTTCTGCTGCTGGCTGACCAGCCAGGTGGTGGCCACGCTGATGCCGACCACGGTGGACATCGCCATCGCGGCGCCGGAGAACCGGAAACCGGGCAGCCGGAAGCGGGCCCCGACCGGCTTCGGCCGACCGTGCCTGGCCTGCCGTTCGTCGGGCTCGGCGAACCGCACCGTCCCGCTCTCCTCGCGGAGCGTCAACTCGCCCCCCTCCTCGCCGTCCGGACATGACACCGCCCGGGCAGCGGGCAGAGTGCTGGAGAGACTACCAGCGGTCACCTGACGGTCCGCCAGGCCCGGTGCGAAACAGCTTGATGACACTTCTGTTCCGTCAGCTCCCAGTGCTGCATGGGCTGTTGAGAGGGCGTTGCAACCTCTTTGCAACCGTTGCAGGGGAGGGCGCACTGCAGCAGGCTGGGCTGAACCCCAGCCGCCTCGGAGAGATCGTCATGCCGCGCGACCCACTGTCAGCCGCCTCGAACCCGCCGTTCGCCGCCACCCCCACGGGCGACGAGGCGGTCCGACCCGACATCGAACCCGGGCCGGTGGAGGAGATCCTGATGCTGCGGATCGCACTCGACGAGGACTCGGTGGGCGAGGTGCGCACCCGGTTCAGGTACGACCCGGACCGGCCTTACGAGGTGCTGCTCACCTTCCACCTGGGCCGCTCGGACGAGGCGGACTGGGTGTTCTCCCGTGATCTGCTCCGGGACGGCCTGCAGAGCCTGAGCGGCCAGGGCGACGTCAAGCTCTGGCCCGCGTACTGCCCCTGCCACGGCTCGACCCTGCACCTGGCGCTCGAATCGCCGCACGGCCAGGCCCTGTTGGAGGCGTCCAAGCCGAGGGTGAAGGACTGGCTGGACCGCACCTACGCCTGCGTCTCGGCCGAGGACGAGGCGGCCGCCGGGCCGACCGACGACCAGCTCGCCGCGCTGCTCAGCGAGGGCTGAGGGCCCCTCAGCCGTCCGCGGAGCGGCCGGGCCAGGAGCCCAGGCACCCCGCCCCCGGCAGCCGGAGCGCCCCGCGCAGCAGATCGGCCCGCAGTTCCCGGACGGCCGGGGCGGAGGAGGTCGGCAGCAGGTCGTACGGGTCGTCCGGAGGCAGCACCGAGACCTCGGCGGACCGGCTGAGCCGGTACGGGCGGTGGTCCAGCAGCCCGCCCAGGTAGCGCCGCAGCCGGGATATCTCGGCCCGGACGGTGACCGTCCTGGCCTTGTCGCCGAACAGTGCCTCGGCGAGCTGGGCCGCGCTCAGCCCGTCCCGGTGCACCGCGAGCAGCAGGACGAGTTCGGCGTGCCGGGGGCTGAGCGCGTGCGACCAACTGCCCACCGCGCCGCGGACGCCGAGCTCGGGCCGGGTGCCCCGGCGCAGATCCAGGGTGATTCTGGCGCCCTCGGTCTGCTCGGCGAGCCCGTCCGCCCCGGTGCCGCCGCCGAGCGGGCGGATCAGCCAGCCGTCGGCCAGCGGTTCGACCGCGCACTCGCCGAAGGTGGGCAGCCAGAGCGTGGGCGAGGAGCCGAGCCCCTCGGCGGGCAGCCGGAGCCGGGGGACCGGCGGCAGGCCGATCGTGGCGGCCGTCCAGCCCGCGCTGTCCACCACCATGGCGGGCTGTTCGACCCGGGCCAGCAGCGGGGTGGCCACCGTGCGCAGCCGGTGCAGCGCCTCCAGCTGACGGGCCTTCAGCTCGGCCTCGGCCAGCCGGGCGGCGGTGGCGGCGAGCGGCAGCAGGTAGGGCGCCATGGTGCGGGCCGGGCCGCTGAGGTTGACCGCGCCGAGCAGCTGCCCGGTGCGCGGGTCGTGGATCGGGGCGGCCACGCAGGTCCAGTCGTGGTGGCTGCGCAGGTAGTGCTCGGCGGAGTGCACCTGCATCGGGCGGCGGACCCGCAGGGCCATGCCGATGCCGTTGGTGCCCACCTCGTCCTCGACCCAGCGGGCGCCGGTCTCGAAGCCGATGCCGTCGGCGGTGCGCAGCAGCGGGCGTTCGCCCTCGTGCCAGAGCACGTGCCCCTCGCCGTCGCTGATCGCCAGGATCAGCGGGATCCCCGTGGTGGGGAGCAGCAGGGTGGAGCGGAGCACCGGGAGGATCTCCGAGAGGTGGGTCTCCCGGCGGCGGTGTTCGACCTCGGCCAGGCTCAGCCGGTAGGCGTTGCGGCCCCGCTCCGGGTCGAGCCCGAGCCGGCGCAGCCGCTCCCAGGAGTCCCCGATCTCCGGCCTGGGCTCGGGGATGTCGGGGTCCCCCGACATCGTCCGGTCGTGCAGTCGGGCCAGGTCGAGGGCCTCCGGGGTCCGGCGAGGCTGCGGGACCGCGCGATGACTCTCCAGCAAACCGGTGCCTCCCCGTCCCGTGGTGTCCCGAGACAGGTTACGACCGTCGGCGCTCCGAATGGGGGGCTTGGCAAATCTTTCGACCGTTCGGTATGGAGACGATCTGTCAGGCTCTGGCCGCATACCGGGATATTACGGAGTGTCTGATAGTAGTTGTCCCCGTGATCCCTTTTGTTCAAGCGACGTTCAGCTCCGTGCCCCTCGCCTACGACGGCAGCGGGATCGACGGCGGCCTCTACACCACGGTGACCGGCTGGGCGCAGGACGCCCCGCACTGGTTCGACCGGCTGGTCGAGGTCTGGTCGGACGTCGGTCTGGTGGTGTTCGCGCTCTTCATGCTCTACGGCTGGTGGCGGGCCAGGGCTGCCGGGCCGGTGGTGATGGCCCGGGTGCTGGCGACGCCGTTGATCGTGGTCGCCGCCTACCTGGTGAACGTGGCGCTGAAGAGCCTGGTGGAGGAGGTGCGGCCCTGTCGGCAGATCGCCGGCAGCGTCACGCTGGAGTCCTGCCCGCCGCCGGGGGACTGGTCCTTCCCGAGCAACCACTCGGTGATCGCCTTCGCCACCGCGACCGGGCTCTGGTTCGCCTGGCGGACGCTCGGCTGGGTGTGCGGGGTGGCCGCGCTGCTGATGGCCGCCTCCCGGGTCTGGGTCGGGGTGCACTACCCGCACGACGTCCTGGCCGGCGCGCTGGTCGGCATCCTGGTGGCGATCCCGCTCGCCCTGGCGGCGGGCCGGGCCGCCCCGCTGGTGGACCGGGCCCGCAGCGGCCCGCTCGGCCCGTTCCTGGGTACTGGCCCAGCGGTGGCGGGGCGGGCGCACTGACGGGCCGTCGGCTCGATGTTGTCTGTACAACTCTTGAGGGGCGGTTAATCTCCGCGCCGCCGGTCGGACGTCCGTAGGACACCTGGACGCTCCAGTCTGGCCGCCATGAGAGTCATCGTCGTAGGAGCGGGCGTGCTGGGCACCATGCACGCCTGGCAGGCCGTCGAGCGCGGCCACGAAGTCGTCCACCTGGAGCGCGAGAGCGAGGCGCGCGGCGCCTCGGTGCGCAACTTCGGCCTGGTCTGGGTCAGCGGCCGGGCCGCGGGGGAGGAGCTGGCGGTCGCGCTCCGGGCCCGCGAGCTCTGGGAGGGCATCGGCGCCAAGGTGCCCGGGCTGCACTTCCGGGGCAACGGCTCGCTCACCGTGGTCCGTACCGAGGCCGAACTCGCGGTGGCCGAACAGGCGTTGCGGCGGGACGACGCCGAGGCTCGGGGCTACCGGCTGCTGGACGCCGAGCAGACCCGGGCGGCCAACCCGGCCCTGCGCGGCAAGCTGCTCGGCGCGCTGCACTGCGACCGGGACGCCGCCGTCGAGCCCCGGATCGCCCAGCCCGCGCTGCGCGCCGCGCTGGAGGCCACCGGCCGGTACACCTTCCTGCCCGGGCGGGAGGTCCGCGAGGTGGTCGGCGAGAACGCCGTCCGGGACGACCACGGCCAGACCCACCAGGGCGACCTGGTGATCCTCTGCACCGGCGCCTGGCTCGGCGGCCTGATCCGCGAGCTGGCCCCCGAACTGCCGGTCCGCAAGGTCCGGTTGCAGATGATGCAGACCGACCCGCTGGGCGAGCCGCTGCCCACCTCGGTGGCCGACGGCGACAGCTTCCGCTACTACCCCGCGTTCGCCGGCCCCGCGCTGGAGGAGCTGCGCGCCGCCCAGCCGCAGGGCCCGGTGGCGGACGAGCACAAGATGCAGCTGCTGATGGTCCAGCGCCAGGACGGCGGCCTGACCATCGGTGACACCCACGAGTACGACCAGCCGTTCAACTTCGACGTGGTCGAGGAGCCGTACGAGCACCTGGCCGCCGTGGCCGAGGAGTTGCTCGGCCGCCCGCTGCCCCGGATCAGGCACCGCTGGGCCGGGGTGTACGCGCAGTGCGTCGACACCACCCGGGTGGTGCACCGCGAGCAGCTGCGCAGCGGCGTCTGGCTGGTCACCGGGCCCGGTGGGCGCGGGATGACCTGCTCGCCCGCGATCGCCGAGACCACCGCCCAACTCGCCAACCTGTAAGGGTAGTTCTGCAATGACTGACATCTCTCTGGTCGTGCTCGACATGGCCGGAACCACCGTGGCCGACGACGGTCTGGTCGAGCGGGCCTTCCAGGCCGCCGCCGACGGGCAGGGCGTCGAGGCGGGCAGCCCCGAGCACCAGCGGATGCTGGCGCACGTCCGGGCCACCATGGGCGAGTCGAAGATCTCGGTCTTCCGCCACCTGTTCGGCGCGGAGGAGAATGCCCAGCAGGCCAACCTGGACTTCGAGGCCGCCTACCACCGGCTGGTCGACGAGGGCCACTGCGCGGCGCTGCCCGGCGCGGCCGAGGCGATCGCCGAACTGCGCGCCTCCGGTCGCAAGGTGGTGCTCACCACCGGCTTCTCCCGGGCCACCCAGGACCGGATCCTGGACGCGCTCGGCTGGCAGTCGGTGGCCGATCTGACGCTCTGTCCGGCCGAGGCGGGCCGCGGCCGCCCGTACCCGGACCTGGCGCTGACCGCGCTGCTGCGCACCGGCACCGACTCGGTCCGCGAGCTCGCGGTGGTCGGCGACACCGGCTACGACATGCTCACCGGCGTCCGGTCCGGCGCCTCGGTGGTGGCCGGCGTGCTGACCGGGGCGCACGACCGGGAGCGGCTGCTCGCGGACGGTGCCACCCATGTGCTCGGCTCGATCGCGGAGCTGCCCGCGCTGCTGCTCGCGGGCTGACGGCCGGTCCGGCCCGGGGCGGTGGGAGCCCCGGGCCGGACCTTGCTGTTTCCGATGGCGGGTCAGCTGATGACGGGTCAGCCGCCGGCCGGGAACCTGATCGGCATCGCGTCGGTCAGCTGCGGCGGCACCACCGCGATCAGTACGGCGCTCAGACCGTGCGGACCGGCGTGCAGCACCGCGCCGCTGTCCAGCGGGCACACCGCCAGCGCGTTCCGGCGCAGCGGCAGGGTGCGGCCGTCGGGGGTGACCAGCCGGCCGCCGCCGCTGACCACGAACCAGACCTCCTCGGTGCCGGCCCGCCCGCGGGCGTCGATCCGGCTGCCGGGGGTCAGCACCAGGTGGTCCACCGCCTCCGTCTCGCTGTGGAAGAAGCCGCGCCGGGCCAGCGACTGCCCGGTGCCGTGTACGGCGCTGTCGCGCAGGGTGAGCGGGGCCTGTCCCGTCCGCGAGATGATCATGCCGCGCTCCCGTCGGTCGAGCCGGTGTCCAGCCGGCGGCCGTCCTTGGCGTTCGGCACGCCAAGGCTGGCGGTGAAGAACCGCAGCGGCAGTCCGTCGGCCCGCAGGGTGACCTGGCTGCCGAGCGGCAGGGTGACGCCGGTGCCCGGGGCCAGGACCACCTCGGTCTTCCCGGTCACGGCCTTGCCGGTGCCGTTCAGGACGAACAGGGTGTGCTCGCGGTCGTCCGACCGGAAGGTCTCCTGCTCGCCCGGGCCCAGCGTGACCAGCCGGGCCTCGCGGAGCGGGCCGCTCAGCAGCGTGGTGAGGTCGGCCGGGCCGTGTGCTTCGAGGTCGATGACGGTGGCGGTGCTCATGAGGTGCCTTCCGGAGTGACTCGGATCGCCCGTCAGCGTCGCGGCGACGGGCGGGCTGATGACTTCGATGACGATCCAGTCGAGGTCCTCGGTGCCCGGGTTGTTCAGCCGGTGCCGGGTCCCGACCGGGTTGGTGATCAGGGTGCCGGGCCCGACCGGGTGCAGCGTGCCGTTCAGCAGCAGCTCCCCCTGGCCGGAGACCACGAAGTACAGCTCCTCGGTCCGGCTGTGGTGGTGCACACCGCACTCGGCGCCGGGCGGCAGGGTGGAGATCTCGATCGCCTCCCAGCTGCCCTCCAGGCCGAGCCTGCGGGCCAGGCACTTCCAGCGCGCGACGGCCAGGCCGCCGTGCATCGCGTACACGTCGGAGGCGCCGCCGGGCGCCGCGACGATCAGCTCGTCGGCGTACTCGACTGCCGTGATGGTGGGGGTCGGCCGCATGCCGCTCTCCTCCTCGGATCCTCGGGTGCTCGGGCGGGCGTGCTCGGGCGGGTGTCGTTCTGCCACCCATCGTGCGGAGCCCGTGGTCCCGGATGCCTGGGGCAGGCGTCACCAACCGGTCCCGATCGGCGGCCGGACTTCGTCTGACAGCGGCTCGTCCATGTGCGAACATGTCCACCGCCAAAGACAATTGATGATCAGCCAGGGGGACTTGCATGATCAGAACCGGCACGCCGCAGCCCGTACCCGGGTGGGACAGCAGCGAGATGAACGGCGCGTACCTGGACAAGACGCTGCGGCACGCGCCGGTCGAGACGGCGCTGGACGACCGGGTCGCCCTGCGCACCCTGCTCGGCCTGCTGGCGCCGGCCTTCATCATCGGCACCGTGGTCGCGGTGACCCTCCTGGTGACGGGCCTGCTGATCGCTATGGCCGGGGGCGAGTTCGAGTCCGCCGTCAGCAGCTACGGCAGCCGGTACGGCGAGAGTGAGGGCGGCAGCGGTTTCGGGGTCTTCCTGCTGATGGCCGCCGTCCCCGCCTCCTGGATCGCCTTCCTGCTGGTGCTGCTGTTCCAGCGGGTGATCGAACCGATCGCCGAGTGGCGGGTGCTGCTGCACGAGCGGGCCGACAGCGACTCGGCGTACGCGCAGATCCGGATGGTGGTGCTGCAGCGCGGCTACCCGCTGGCCACCCAGGACGAGTGGACGGCGGCCGGCCCCGGCGGCCGTGACCTGGTCAAGCGGCTGGTGCTGAGCCAGGGCGACTGCACCGCGCACGTCGCGGTCTTCACCTACGGCAACGGCCTCTACCTGGGCTGGCAGATGTGGCGCTCGCGCCGGTCCAGCCGGCTGATCGGCCAGTACTTCCGCGACATCATCGGCGGCTTCACCGGCAAGGCCGACCTGCAGTGGGCGATGGCCAGGACCGAGCAGGTCCGCGCCATGCGCGAGGCCGTGCACGCCGCCTGCCGGGAGGGCCTGGTGGTGGCGATCGAGGGCCGTCAGGTGCCGCTCAGCGCGGGCTTCCCGGACGGGCGGATCCCGCTGGTCAAGCAGGCGGGTGCGACGGTGCCGGTTTCGGGTGGTACCGGGACGTTCCCCGGCTACCAGCCGCCCGCTGCGCCGGTGGGTCCCGTTGCTCCTCCCGTGCCGCCTGCTCCGTCGCTGGGCCCGGTCACGCCGCCCGCCCCGCCGGTGGCGCCGCCCGGCCAGTGGTCCGGTGGCCCGACCGGCCAGGGGTGACGGTGGATCAGCGGGAGCCCGGTGTCCTGGTCGGCGCCGACGGCGCCGGCGGGCACACCGCCCGGCTCGCCCTGCGGATCGCTCCGGCCCCGGGCCTGGCCGAGCACCGGGGCTACCTGGCGCTCGGCGAGGAGCACCGCCGGGCCGAGGCCGAGGCCGCCGAACTGGCCTGGCTGTCCGGGCTCTGCCGCCCCGGCGGCCGGTTCGAACTGCGCTGCACCGGCGGTACGGGCGGCCCGCTCCGGGTCGCCCTGCTGGCCCGGGCGGACGCGCCGACCCCGGCCGCGGCGGTCGCCGCCGCCCGGGCCGCGATCTGCGGCCTGCCCGCCCATGTGATCGCCGAACCGGCCGATGTGGCAGTCGAGTTGAACGCGCTGACGGCGGACGGCAGCCTGCCCGCCACGGTGGACCTGCGGGAGATCCGCAAGCGGATCGACGTCCGGCCCATCGCCCGGGCGAGTTCGCCCCGCCGGCAGGCCGCCACCGCCGCGCCGCTCGCCCCGAGCGGCCGATCCTGGGAGCTGCTCTGGACCGAGCTGGCCAGGCAGCCGGTGCCCACCGCCCTCTCGGTCGCCCTGGAACCGGTCCAACTGCTGCCCGAGGCCGGGCTGTTGTTCCACCAGTTCGCCGAGCTCTACGCCCGGCTGGCCGCCCCGGTGGACGGGAACCCGCTCTGGCAGGGCGCCCGCCGGGGCGATCCGGCGGCCGAGGCGGGCCGCGACTTCTTCGACGACGCGATCCGCCGCTACCTCGGCCCGGTCTACCGGCTGCGGATCACCCTGGCAGCCGCCGGTCCGCTGCCGCCCGGGCTGGCCCAGCTGGCCGCCGACCAGGTCGGTGGGGCGGTGCTCGCTCCGGAGCCGTCCGAACGTGGCCTGGCCTGGCACAACTTCACCACCCTCGCGCTGGATCCGCTGCCCCTTACGCACCGTCCGCCGGTGGACCAGGGCGACTGGGGCGACGTCGAGCAGGAGCTGTCCGGGCTGGTCGACCGGCACGAGGCGGCGGCCGCGTTCCGGCTCCCGTACGAGTTCACCGGGCGCGCCGTCCGGCTGTTCGACCGGCCGGCTCCCGCCGCCGTGCCCCCGTCCGCCCCGGTCGCCGCGCCGACCGCTCTCCCACCCCTGATCTGAAAGGCCCTCAGCTGTGCCCCAGTTCACCATCGCCTTCGACGGCACCGACGACGACGTCCGGGAGGACGCCGAAGCCCTTCAGCAGCACCTCGACCAGGACGGCGAGCTGCGCGGCCTGACCACCGGTCGGATCCGCCCGCCCCGGCCGGGCGAGCAGGGCGGCATCGCCGACGCGGTCCAGTACGCGGCCGAGCTCGGCCCGCTGGTGATCGGCCCGTTCTGCGTCTGGCTGGAGGCCCGGCTGCGGAAGAGCGGCGTCTCGCTGGAGCTGCGCCGCCCGGACGGCACCGAGCTGCGGATCTCCGCCGACTCCACCCGGGACAGTGCCGAACTGCTCGACCAGGTCGCGGAGTTCCTGGCGGAGTGAGCTCCTGGCCACTGCTGCCCGACCGGTCCTCCTCCTGGGCGGTGCTGATCGCGGTCGGGGCGTACGCGGAGCTGCCCGCGATGCCGGAGGCGGTCCGTTCGGCCGAGCTGCTGGCCGATCATCTCGGCGGCCCCGACGGGGTGTTCGCACCCGATCGGGTGCTCCGGGTCTTCGATCCGCAGAGCACCCGGGAGGTGCTCGACCGGATCGCCTGGGCGGCCGGCCGGGCCGACGGCACGCTGCTCGTCTACTACGCGGGCCACGGTGTGACCGGCGGTGCCGGGCGGCTGCACTTCGCGCTGCCCGGCACCGCCGACGCCCCCGACCAGGTGGGCCGGACCGCGCTGTCCGCCGACGCCGCGTTCGCTGCGATGGGCCGACGGGCCGCGCACCGGGTGGCGGTGCTGGACTGCTGCTTCGCGGGCCGGGCCCTGGACGAGCCGGCCGCCGCGGACCTGCACCTGTTCACCGCCGTGGACCGGGGCCGCAAGGCGCTGCTCAACCAGGAGCTCGGACTCACCCGCTTCGCCGAGGAGCTGCTGCGGCTGTTCGCGGACGGGGTGCCGGACGCCGCCGACCACCTCACCCTCGACCTGCTGCACCATCAACTGGCGATCACCCTGGCTCAGTTGCCCTCCCCGCTGCCCCGCACCTATCAGGCCCCGATCCCGCTGCAGCGCACCATCGACGCCAGCGGCAGCCTCGCCTTGGCCCGCAACCGGGCCCACGGCACCGCCCGCACCGAGCCGGGCCTGCGGGCCAGAGCCGCCTTCGCCTACCGCCAGTTCGCCGTCCGGCACCACCGCCAGCCCTGGCACCAGCCCCAGGCCACCCGGCTGCTGCACACCATCGCCACCGACGCGGCCGCATCCCTGGGCCCGGCCCACCCGCTCACCCTGCAACTCCGCAACGCCCACGCCCGGGCGGTCGGCGCCACCGAGGGCCCTGCCGCCGCCCTGGCCCTGCTGGAACCCCTCGCTGTGGAAGCCCTTGCCGCCCTCCCTGCCGGCTCCCCGGTGCTCGCGGTGATCCTGGCTTCGCTCGCGGAGCACCGAGCCTGACACCGGGGCCTTGTTCATCCAGACGGGGACATCAGCCTCGTCTCCCCGGTGCTCGAGGCCGGCTTGGCCTACGCTGGCCGGGCACCCTAGGAGGCGCCCGTGAGTACAGCGCCACAGCAGCATGATGGGGAGCTGATTCCCCGGCCCGAGGAGACCCCGGACGCTCTCCGTGCGGCCCTGGCCGTCGTGGCACCGGACCGCCTTGACGAGATGCAGGCAGACCTCAACAAGGCGTTCGCCGAGGCCAGCCGGGAGGACAGCATCACCCCGGTGAAGGCATTCCTGATCCAGTGGGCGACCGTCGTGGAGATCGAGCGTCACCCCGAACGCGCGCGGGAGTTCCACCGCGCCGAGTACCTGGTGCAGATCGAGGACGACGACGCGAGATTCCGCGAGCACATGACGCTCATCACCACCACCCTCCGCGAGGCGCGGGCGGCGGTGCAGGGGTGAGTTGGTCGTAGGAGTACTGGACCAGCAAGGAAGAGATCGTTCGGGCAGCCGAAGTGCAGTACCTGGACGGCACCGCCTGGCAGGGCCCCAACCCGAAGTCCGCCGACATGCGCGTTCCGGGCGGCATGTTCAGCTACACGATCATCATCCGCAAGGAACGGGTCTACGTTCTCCAGATCACCTGCCTCGACTTCTAGAGCCGCCTCAGGCGGCGTTCACCTGGTGGTGGACAAGAGCACCGGGCAGGAGTGCGCCCGGCTGTCGGAAGTACGTGAACGGGGTGGCTCAGTAGAAGAAGCCGACCCGGTCGACGAGCAGGTGGGTGTAGCCGCCCGAGCCATTGAAGAAGGACACGTGGCCGTCGGCGGAGATCTTGGAGGTGGTGAGGTTGGCTACGGTCCGGCCGGCGGTGAAGTTGAGGTTCGAGGCCGTCGGTCGGCCGGTGTCGTCGGGGAAGACGGTGAGATAGCCGGGTGCGGTGGGTGTGACCACGGTCGTGTTCAGGACCACCGCCCGGGCCGGGAACCAGCCTTCATGCATTATGCCCAGGTCGTGGACGTCTACCGGCCTGGTGGTGAGGGGGCTGATGCTGCCGCCGCCTCCGGTTTCCCGGGTGTCGGTGAGCCGCTTCGGCAGTGTGGGGACGAAAGCGAGACCACCAGAGGCGGTGTAGTAGCCCTGGAGGTCGACCAGCAGGTCGACTGGGGCGGACGAGCCGTTGTAGAGGGTCACGGTCCCGTCCCCGCCAGTCTTGACGATGACGGCGTTGGGGACGATCCGGCCGCTGGCGAAGTTGAGGTTCGAGGCGTTGGGACGCGGGGTGCCGCCCGGGTGGACGGTGACGTGCCCGGATGCCTTGGCGTTGACGGCGGTGACGTTCAGGGTCACTGCCTCGACGCCTTGAGCGGGGAGACCGGCCGTGCCCGCGACAGCAATGGTGAGTTGGCCGTTCGCCGGCACCGTCCGGGCTGTTCCGGTCGGGGACTCGGGGCGGGTGTCCAGCAGCCGGACCGGGGAGAGCGGCGTGTATCCGTACCCGGGCGAGCCGGACTGCCGGTAGTAGCCCGCGATGTCGACCACGACGTCGGTGGTGCCGGCCGAGCCGTTGTAGATCAGGGCACTCCTGGTGTCGACGGTCACCAGGTTGGCCACCACCTCACCGGCCTCGAAATTCAGTGACGAGGTCTCGGGCAGCGCCCAACGGTAGACCGTCAGGAAGCCTGGCTCCTTCGGGTTGACCGCCGTGACGTTCAGGACCAGGGCGGTCACGTCGGCGGGGATGCTGTCCGGTACCTTCACGGCCCTGGTTGCCCGGGCGGGGATCGGGCCCGTTCGGCCGCCGGCGTCGGGGTCCGGGTCGGTCCTGGTGTCGAGCACCCGGGTCGGCGGGACGGGGGTGTAGCCGTTGCCGCTGGTGTAGGCGGTGACGGTGGTGGAGGCCGAGGCGGTGGAGCTCAGGGCCGTCACGGTGACCTGGTAGGTGCCCAGCCGGACGTAACTGTGGTCGAGGACCAGGGTGAAGGGCGATTGGCCGACGGGGAGTTGGGCCGAGCTGCCGTCCCCCCAGTCGACGGTCACGGTGGTGGGTCCGGTCCAGGAGTGGAGCAGCTGGCCGTCGAGGGCCACGGCGCGCGAGCCCTTCCACGTGCCGTTCACGTGCAATTTCATGCAGTCGGTGCGCTCGACCGCGCCGCGGTCGTGATAGCCGACCCCGGTGCCCCGGTTGGGCACGGCGGGGTCGTCGGAACGCTCCCGGCCGTAGAAGTCGAGGGCGAGCTGACCCGGCACGGCGGCATCCGCGGAGTCCACCGTGCCAGAGCCGGCGTCGGGCACATCGTGCTGGCGGCACTCGTCGTAGGAGGTCGTCGCCGAGCCGGTCAGGTCGTGAGAGCCCTGGCCGGTGGCCGTGCGGAACGTGTCCAGCGAGGCGTACGCGGTGCCGGCCCAGATGTACGGGCTGCCTTCGCCGACGTCGAAGAGGTTGTAGTCGCTGACGGTCCGCTCCGTCGAGTCGGCCGAGACCCGCACCCCCTGCGATCCGCCACAGGTGCTCCCCTTCATCACGGTGGCGATCACGTTGTTCCGCACCGAACTGCCCGTCGAACCGGCATCGAGCCCGATCACGATGCCGCAGTCGGCGTGGAGCGTGTTTCCGGTGATCACGGTGCCCGGGGCGCCGTTCACCGCAACGAGCGGCGGCACCGGCGGAGATGTCCGGCCGATCACGGAGGTCGACAGCACACTGGTGGTCAGGACCGTTTCGGTGGATCCCTGCTCCACGACCAGACCAGCAGCGAAGACCCGAGCGGCGATCGTGTCCCGGGCCAGGACGACCCTGCTGGAGCCGTCGGTGATCCGGAGGGCGGTCCCCGAATCCGGGGTGTCGAAGGCGGAGCGTTCCAACGTCACGTTGTGGGCGTCGGAGACGACGGCGTTGCCACCGGAGGCGGACACGCCACGGATGACCACGTGCGACACCCCCGACACCGTCAGACCGTCCACGCCGAAGTAGGGACGGTACCGGACGTCCAGCTCGCCTTCGTCCTTCAAGCGGATCGTGATCGGCGCCTCGGCAGTACCCGAGCGGGTGACCCGAACCGACTCCCGGTACGTACCGGCTGCCACACTGACGGTCTGTCCCGGACCGGCCAGGTCCACCGCCCGCTGGACCGAGCAGAACGGAGCGGTCTCGCTACCGGGGCCGGAGTCGGAACAGGACACACGGGAGCCGTCCACGAAGAGCTCCGCCCCGGAGGTGGCACGCGCGACGGCAGGCAGCATCAAACTCGCCCCCAGGACCGCAATGCCTATGGCAATACGGACTATTCGCACCTGAACCCCCGTGTTTTAGGAACGCCCCCAGAGTCGATCACGGTGGAGTCTCCCCCGGATCACCGAGGTGCTGTCAAACCGCACCCCGGTCCGGCCGGTCCGCCGGATTATTCGCTGTCGGAAGGGCGGTGCGGGCAGTGAGGATGGCGGTGCGTCAGCAACCCGTCGAAAGGACCGTCATGTCTCAGCTCGTCCGTATCGGTGACCCGGCCGGGGTCGCTCCCAGTGGCCGGTACAGCCACGTGGTGGTCGGCAGTGGTCGGCAGGTGTTCGTGTCCGGGCAGGTGGCCTTCGACGAGCAGGGGAAGCTGGTGGGGGAGGGGGATGCGCTGGCGCAGGCGCGGCAGGTGTTCGGGAACATCGGGCGGTGTCTGGCGGCGGCCGGGGCCGGGTTCGAGCATCTGGCGAAGCTGACCGTTTTCGTCACCGACATCGGGTACCTGCCGGCCGTCCGGACGGCGTGGGACGAGGCGCTGGGGAGCGCGCATGCCCCGGCCAGTTCGGCCGTTCAGGTGGCCGGGCTGTTCCAGCCGGGGCTGCTGGTGGAGATCGAGGCGTACGCCGTCGTCCCGGAGGCGGGTCAGAGCTCGTAGTCGAACCAGATCCGGTGGGTGCCGTCGGCGTCCACCTGGAGGCCGCCGGCGCCGGTGATGCCCGTCAGGTCGCCGGTGCCGCTGGAGGGGACGATCAGGAAGAAGCGGTCGGTCGGCTCGGCGCCCGCGGTGGTCATCGAGTGGACGAAGTTGAACGCGCCGGAGCGGCCGTTCAGGGTGCCCTCGAAGGACTCCATCGCCAGGTAGGTGCCGACCCCGGCCGCCTGGTCGTACGCGCCGGTGAAGACGGTGGCCGAACGGCCCGCCGCCTCGCCCTCGTACTGCTTCTCCATGATCGCGACGCCGACCGGCAGCGCGGTCTCCACGACCGGATCGATCGTCAGCTCGGCCGGGACGAAGCTCTTCACGGTGAAGGTGCTGGAAGCTCTCATGCGGCGGATCGTACGGCGGGGCACTGACAGCGGCGGCGGATCAGCGCGCCGACGGCGGGTCGGGCCAGCCGCCCCGGGCCGCCAGGTCGAGGACCAGCGCGCCGATGTTCCAGGCGTCGTCCTCGCCCCGGTGGTGCCGGCCTTCCAAGGGGAGGCCGGCGATCTCCAGGGCCTGGGCCATGCCGGGGCGTTTGCGCAGCCCGTACACCTCGGTGAAGACGGCCTTGGCGTTCACGTGGTGCTGTCCGAAGGGGTACTCGACCCGGGTGGACCGGCACTGGCGGGTGAACTGGTTGCGGTCGTAGTCGCCCCAACTTGCCCACGGGAGGCGGCCGGTGTCGTGTGCGGCGGCCAGCTGCCGGCACGCCTCGGTGAAGCTCACCCCGGCGTCCACCTCGGCCTGGGTCAGGCCGGTCAGCCGGGTGCAGAAGGCGCTGACCGAGGAGCGGGCGGGGCGCACCACGATCCGGTGCCGCCCCACCCGCTGCCCGCTGTCGAGGTCGACCACGGTGAGGCCGATCTCGATGATCTCGCTCACCGCGCCCACCGGGGGCATGCCCTCCCAGCAGGTCGCCTCGATGTCCACCACGTTCAGCAGTCCGGCCGTCCTGTCCATCCGCCGAGGGTAGGTGGGCACGGTCGCTGGGTCACCCGGATTAACCTCAGTGCAGGGTGCCCGCGTAGCGCTGGGTGAACCGGGTGCCGGTGGCGGCGGTCACGATGACGTCGTAACGGCCTTGGTCCAGCGCCCAGTTCAGGGTGCGGGTGGACTGGGCCGGGACCCAGACGGACTGCGCCGGGGTGCCGAAGTCGTTCGGGGTGGCGGCGAAGTAGGCGGCCGTCTGCCCCGCGTTGGTGAGGGTCAGGGTCAGCGCGGAACCGGCCACGGCGGCGGTCACCACCGGGACGGCCACGTCGTCCTGCCCGGCCGGCACCACCGACCCCGCGAACCGGCGGACGAAGCCGTCCGGCCCGTGCACGGTGAAGTCGTACCGGCCGTCGGTGGCGGCGGTGTCCCAGACGTAGCTCGCGGAGGCACCGGCGGCGACGGTGTACGGGGTGCCCGCGAAGGCGTACGCGATGTTCGGGTAGACCGTGTAGGGGAAGGCCACCGAACCGGAGTTGGCCAGCGTGCAGGTGACCTTGCCGGTGGCCCGGTCGACCGTGACGTCGGCCCACGGCCGGTACGGCAGGCGGCGGTGCGGGCGGGCGCCGGGCTCCTGGACGGGCATCGCCTGGGCGCCGATCGCGGGGAGCTTGACGGCCGGCAGGGAAGCGGCGGCGTCCGCCTTGGCCATCAGCGCGGCGGTGTCCGGCAGGGTGGGCAGCGAGAGGTCGGGGGCGCTGAAGTCGAAGCAGCTGGTCAGGTCGCCGCTGACGGCCCGTCGCCAGGCGGAGATGTTCGGCTCCTGCACGCCGGTCACCACCTCGAGCAGCCGGAGTACCGAAGTGTGGTCGAACACCTGGGAGTTGACCCAGCCGCCGCGCGACCACGGCGAGGCGACCCAGCACGGCACCCGGTTGCCGAAACCGATCGCCCGGCCCTGGGTGAACTCGTTCGCGGTGCCCGCCTCGGGGGTGGGCGGCACCATGTGGTCGAAGTAGCCGTCGTTCTCGTCGTACATCACCACGTAGGCCGTGTGCTTCCACACCTCGGGGTTGGCCATCAGCGACTGGAGCGCGGTGTTCACCCAGTGCGCCCCGTAGTTGGGGTTGGCCGCCGGGTGCTCGCTGAACAGGTACGGGGCGACCAGCCAGGAGACCGTGGGCAGGGTGCCCGCCTTGCAGTGCTGGTCGAAGGCGGTCAGGTCCCACTTGGTCATCGCGTTGATGTAACGCGGGTCGGTGGCCGGGAAGTTGTGGAACTGCTTGAAGTAGGAGAGCGCGTTGTCGTCGTAGTCGCCGGTCCGCTCGTCCTTGCTCGGGTTGTGGTAGACCCGCCAGCTCACCCCGGCGTCCTGCAGCCGCTCGGCGTAGGTGGTCCAGTCGGCCACCGGGTTGTCGGTGACCGGGGTGTTGTCGATCCACGGGCCGGTGGTGCCGTCCACGCCGGGGCCCGAGGTGCCGGTCCACAGGTAGAGCCGGTTCGGGTCGGTCGGCCCGGCCAGCGAGGTGAAGTAGGCGTCGCAGAGCGTGAACGCGTCGGCCAGCGCGTACTGGTAGGGCACGTCGGCGCGGGTGAAGTAGCCCATCGCGCGCTCGCCCTTGGCCGGGATCCACTTGTTCATCGCGCCGTTGTTGATCGCCTGGTGGCCGGTGGCCCAGTCGTGCGGGAGGCCGCCGGCGTTCTGCGCGTTGTACTTGCTGGTGTCCATCCGGTACGGCAGCATCACGCCGCCGTCGCTGCGGCCCGCGTCGGGCTGGCGGAACACGTTGCCGCCGTCCGGGAACTGGAGCGCCTGCTTGTCGTCGAAGCCCCGGACGCCGTTCAGGGTGCCGAAGTAGTGGTCGAAGCTGCGGTTCTCCTGCATCAGGATCACCACGTGCCGGATGTCGGCGACCGTGCCGGTGAGCCCGACGGAGCCGGGGGTGGCGGCGGAGGCGGTCTCGGCGGGCAGGCCGACCAGGGCGGCGGCGCCGGCGGCCGCGGTGGCCCCGACGAAGGTGCGACGGCTGAACTCGGTCATCGGATACGGCCTTTCAGAGGGCGAAGGTCGCGACGGCGGCGGCGGTGTCGGAGGGCCATTCGTTGCCGGTGACGGCCGGGTCGGGCTGCGGGCGGCCGGTGGTCAGGGTGTGCGCCTCGACCAGGGTGAGCGGGCCCGCGTACTGGACCTGGTCGATCCGGTCCTGCGGCTCGGGCTTGCTGCCGCGCACCTTGCGGGTCGGCGACCAGGTCGCGCCGGGCGAGGCCACCGGGTCGGGGTGTGCGGCGCGGTAGGCGTCGGTCAGCCCGGCGTTCTGCAGGGCCACCGTCACCGGCCAGTTGAGGACGTGGCCGGTGGCGGCCGTCCAGTCCAGGTGCGAGGGGGAGGCCAGTCCGGCGGCCAGCAGCACCGGGGTGCCGGTGGCGATGTCGGCCTTGACGGCGGCGGCCAGCGCGGTGGCCTGCTGGCCCCGGGTGGACGCGGTCTCGGCCGCCGTCACCTGGGCCGGGGTCTGGCCGTCCTGGATCGCGTACGGGCCGTACCCGGTCTCGTCCAGGTGCGCGCCCCAGCAGCGGACCGAACGGCCGCCCGGCAGCTGGACGGTGACGCCGACGGCGGGCAGCGCGGGGGTGCTCGCGGCGGTCAGCGGGTAGCGGCTGAGGATGCCCACGCTGCCGGCCGTCTGCTGGGCGTACCAGCCGAGCGCGGTGGCCAGGGTCTGCGCGGCGGTGCCCGCGGTCTCCTGCAGGGCGACCACGTCCAGGCCCTGGGTGAGCACCACCCGGAGCTGCTTCTCCACCGGGTCGGTGAAGGCGGCGCCCGCGTTGGCCAGGTTCCAGGCCGCGACCTTCAGCCGGAGCGGTGCGGTGGCGGCCTGCACCGGCACCAGCAGGGTGAGGGTGTCGGTGTTGCCCGCCGTGTCCTTGGCCTCGACGGTGAGTACCGCGGGGTCCGCGAGCGCGGTCGCCGGGGCGGTGCCGGTGACCTGCCCGGCGGAGCTGACGGTCAGCCAGGAGACCCCGCCGGTACGGCGGAAGGTGACCGCGCCCGCCGCCCTGACCCACAGGCCGCCGAGCTTCACGCCGACCGCCGCGCCGGGGGCGACCGGCGTGGCGGTCAGCGCGTCCACCGCCAGGTGCGGGCGGACCGGCGCGGGCTTGGGCCGGAAGCTGAACGGTGCGCTCTGCGCCAGGATGCCGTAGCCGTCCTTGGCCAGCAGGTAGGCGGTGTACGGGCCGCCGGTCAGCGCCGAGGTGTCCAGCTGCACGTCACCCGAGGCGCCCGGGGTGTACTTCCAGAGCAGCGAGGAGCCGGTGCCCGGCAGCCGGGTGCCGTCGTAGATGCCGACCCAGTTCTTGCTGTCGGGGGCATCGGTGGCCCAGTGGAAGGTGAGCCGGTCGCCCTCGGTGGGGCTGGTCGGAGTGCTGAGCGCAAGCGTGCTGCCGGTCGCCACGGAGCTCCTGTCCGCCGCACCAACGCTGGTGCGGCTGGGTCGAGTTGGCTGTACAACTGACCCAATTCACTCTAGTCCCAGCGGACTTCATGTGAACAGGACATGACGAAGCGACGTGAAGGTCCCGAACTCAGTGACTGCTCCGGAGGTTGAGCACCACTACGCCGACGATCACCAGCGCGATGCCGATCCACTGCGCCTTGCCGAGCTGCTCCCCGAAGGCCACCACGCCGATCGCCGCGACGGCGGCGGTGCCCGCGCCGGACCAGACGGCGTACGCCACCGAGACCGGGATGTGCTTCAGCGCCCGGCCGAGCAGCACGAAGGAGAGCGCGTAGCCCAGGCCCACCCCGATGCTCGGCCACAACTTGCTGAAACCCTCGGTGAGTTTGAGGCAGCTGGTGGCGCAGACCTCGCTGACGATGGCCAGCGCCAGCAGCAGGTACGGCATCAGCGCGGCCCCGTGAGGCCGGCCAGCAGGGCCAGGTCGGCCTGCTCCAGGCTGTCCAGCAGGGTGATCCGCGCGGCGGCGGCGATCGGCACGGCGGACGGTACGGCCAGCACCGCGCAGCCCGCCGCGTGCGCCGAGGCGACCCCGGTCGGGGTGTCCTCGACCGCCACGCAGTCCGCCGGGTCCAGGCCGAGCCGGGCGGCGGCGGCCAGGTAGGGGTCGGGCTCGGGCTTGGTACGCGGGGTGTCCTCGGCGGCCAGCGTGACGGCGAACCAGTCCCGGCCCAGCGTGCCGAGCACCAGGTCGACCACCCGGCGGGGCGAGGCGGAGACCAGCGCGGTCGGCACGGCGGCGTCCCGCAGCTCGGCCAGCAGGGCCAGCGCGCCGGGACGGGGGACCACCTCGGCGGCCACCTTGTCGGTGAACGAGTCGTTCAGCCGCACCGCGAGTTCGAGCTCGCTGAGCGTGGTGCGGCTGGCGCGGTGCAGGTGCGCGGCGGTGTGCTCGACGGCCTGCCCGAGCACCTCGGGCAGGTCGGCGTCGGTCAGGACGAAGTCGAGCTCGGCCGCGCACTCGACGGCGGCCTGCCACCAGAGGTGCTCGGTGTCGACCAGGGTGCCGTCCATGTCGAACAGGACGGCGGCGGGCTTGCGGGCGGCGGGCTTAGCGGCTTCTGACGTGGCTTCAGGCATGGCGGTACCTTCGGTGGTGGATCAGGCGGTGCGGCGGTCGACCAGCACCGGGCGGTCGGGCAGGGTGAGTTCGGCGTTGCTGCCGATCGGCAGCGCGGCGGCGGCCTCGGTCGGCAGGTCGGCCTTGACCTCGGTGCCGTCGGCCAACCGTACGGTGAGCCGGGTGACGCTGCCCAGGAACGAGGCGGACACCACCAGCGCCGGGCCGGTCGCCGAGGCGGTCAGGCCGACGTTCTCCGGGCGTACCAGGACGTCGAGTTCGCCGTCGTAGGGCAGGGTGCCGTCCACCGCGAAGGGGCGGCCGAACAGCACCACGGAGTCGCCGGAGCGGACACACGGGATCCGGCTCATGGTGCCGACGAACTCCGCGACGAACGCGGTGGCCGGGCGGGCGTACAGCTCGGACGGGGTGGCGCACTGCTCGAGCCGTCCGGCCCGCAGCACGGCGACCCGGTCGGCCATCGACAGCGCCTCCTCCTGATCGTGCGTCACGAACAGGGTGGTGATGCCCAACTCCTGCTGCAGGCGCCGGATCTCGTCCCGCAGGTTCAGCCGGACCTTGGCGTCCAGCGCGGAGAGCGGCTCGTCCAGCAGCAGCACGCGCGGCTGCAGGGCCAGCGCGCGGGCCAGCGCGATCCGCTGCTGCTGGCCGCCGGAGAGCTGGTGCGGGTAGCGGTCGGCGTGCTGCGGCAGGCCGACCAGCTCCAGCAACTCCTGTGCCCGGCTGCGGCGTTCGGCCTTGCCGGTGCCGCGCATCCGCAGGCCGAAGGCGACGTTGTCGGCGGCGCTCAGGTGCGGGAAGAGGCTGTAGGACTGGAACACCATGCCGGCGTCCCGGCGGTGCGCGGGCACCCCGGTGATGTCCTCGCCGTCCACCAGCACCTGGCCCGAGTCGTGCGACTCGAAGCCGGCCAGGATGCGCAGCGCGGTGGTCTTGCCGCAGCCGGACGGACCGAGCAGGGCCACCAGCTCGCCCGGGTTGATGGTCAGGTCCAGGCCGTCCAGCGCGGTGGTGGCCCCGAAGGCCCGGCGCAGCGACCGGAACTCGACGGTGGCGCCGACGGCCGTCTTCTTGTCAACAGTGGTGGTGCTCATGGGGGTTGTCTCCGCAGGAGTCAGTGGGTGGTGGTGTTCCGGCGCCGCTCACGGCCGGCCGTGGACAGCAGGAGCAGCAGCACCCAGGTGATCAGCAGGCTCAGCACGGAGACCGCGACGGACATCTGGCCCTGGCTGTTGCCGACGGTGTAGATCCAGACAGCGAAGGGCTGGTAGCCCAGGATCGAGGAGGCGGTGAACTCGCCGAGCACCAGCGCCAGGGTGAGGAAGGAGGCGTTCAGCAGCGCGCCGCGCAGGTTCGGCAGCACGACCGTGAGCACCGCGCGCGGCCAGCTCGCACCGCAGTTGCGGGCGGCCTCGACCAGGGTGCGGACGTCCACCGCGCGCAGCCCGGCGTCCAGCGCCCGGTAGGCCAGCGGCAGCGACATCAGCACGTACGCGATCACCAGCACCAGCGGGAACTTGGGGTCCTGGACGAACACGAAGGTCTGGAACAGCGGCGTGTCCATCAGGTAGTCCGGGCCCCAGCGCAGCACCCCGATCAGCCCGGCGGTGAGCGCCACCGGGGGCACCACCAGCGGGAGCGTGCAGACCACTTCGAGCACCGCGCGCAGCCGGGCCGAGCCGAGCCGGGCCGCGATCAGCGCGGGCACCAGCAGGAGCAGCAGCACCGCGACCGTGACCGCGGCCAGCTCCAGCGTGAGCACCAGGCTGTCGAGGAAGCCGGGCGCGCTCAACAGGCCGGTGTACGCGGCGAAGTCGATGCCGTGGTTGGTGTCGACGGAGAACCAGACCGAGGCCCCCATCGGCACCAGGAAGTACACCCCGGCCAGCAGCAGGACGAGGCCGCGCCAGACGCGCAGGCGAGAGATCAGCTGAGCCATCGGGCGCTCCGGCGCTGGAGGGGGAGGTAGACGGCCATCACCAGGACGGCGACCAGGATCATGTCCAGGCTGAGCGCGAGCGCCAGGTTGCCCTGCCCGACCAGCACGTTGCCGGAGAGCGCGTCCGCGATCGAACGGCTGATCAGCGGCACGGTGGCGCCGACCATCGCGGCCGCCGTGGCGTACGCGGCGAAGGCGCTGCCGAACAGCAGCACGAAGCCGCCGAGCAGCGAGGGGAAGAGGATCGGCAGCGCGACGTGCCGCCAGTACTGGAAGCCGGTGGCCCGGTTGTTCTGCGCGGCCTCGCGCCACTGCACCCGGAGGCCGTCGAGCGCCGGGGTGACGGTGAGCACCATCAGCGGGACCAGGAAGTACAGGTACACCACGGTCAGGCCGGTGAACGAGTAGAGCGACCAGCCGTGGTCGGTCAGGTCGAACATCTCGGTGATCTCACCGGCGTTGCCGAGGGTGGCGACGAAGGCGAAGGCCAGCGGCAGACCGCCGAAGTTGGCCAGCACGCCGGAGGCGGTGAGCACCGCCTCGCGCAGCGCGCGGAACCGGGAAGTGACGACCGCCTGGGCGATCGGCAGGCCGATCAGGGTGGCGATCAGCGCGGTCAGCGCGGAGAGCTTGACGCTGCTCCACAGTGCGGTCTGGTACGCGCCCTGGACCGAGTCGGTGAGGTTCGCCGTGGTGAACTCGCCGGCGCCGGTCTCGGCGTCGCTGGAGGCGGTGAACGCGCCGATCACGATCGCGACGGCCGGCAGGCCGAAGCCGACCAGGAAGAACAGCAGCAGCGGGACGGTGGCCAGCCACGAGCCGCCGAGGCGGCGCAGCGACCGGACACGCTTGCGGGGGACGGGAGTTGCGGTGAGGACCCCCGCGCCGCCACTGAGGTCAGTGGCGGCGGGGGTCGGCACCGGGGTGGGAGCCGTGGTCATTTCGGTGATCAGCCCGCGATCGCCTTGGTCCAGTTCTCGGTCACGACCTTCTTCGCGGCCGTGATCTGCTCCGGGGTCGGGAAGACGGTGAACGGCTTCTCGATCACGGGCAGCTTCGCCGCGGCGGCGGTGTCCAGGGTGCCGTCCTTCTTCATCGCCTCGAACAGCGACGGGTTGGCGTAGCCGCCCAGGAAGAGGTTCTGGCCCTCGGTGCTGAACAGGTACTCCTGCCACAGGCGGGCGGCCGCCGGGTGCGGGGCGAACTTGTTGACACCCTGGTTGTAGTACTGGGCGTAGCTGCCGTCGACCGGGATCGAGACCTGCCAGTCGATGCCCTTCGGCTTGAACTGGTCGGTGTAACCGGCGTTCAGGTAGGACCAGTCGATCGAGATCGGGGTCTCACCCTTCTCGATGGTGGCCGGGGTGGACTCGACCGGGTTGAAGTTGCCGGACTGCTTCAGCTTGCCGAAGAAGTCGATGCCGGGCTGGATGTTGTCCAGCGCACCGCCGTTGGCCAGCGCGGCCGCCATGACGCCACCGAAGGCCGAGCCGGACTTGGTCGGGTTGCCGTTCAGCGCGACCTTGCCCTTGTACTCGGGCTTGAGCAGGTCGGCGAAGGTCTTCGGGCAGTTCGGGATCTTCTTGGCGTCGCAGCCGATCGAGATGTAGCCGCCGTAGTCGTTCACGCGGGCGCCGGCCGGGTCCTTCATGGTGTCGGCGACCTTGGCGAAGTTGGCCACCTTGTACGGGGCCAGCAGGCCGTCCTTGACCGCCTGGATGGCGAAGGCGCTGCCCAGGTCGACCACGTCGGGGGCGCGGTCCTGGCCCTTGCGGGAGGTGATCGCGTTGATCTCGTCCTGGCTGGAGCCGTCCGGGTTCTCCTCCTCGACCTCGAGGCCGTACTTGGCCTTGAAGCCGTCGATGATCTTGCCGTAGTTCGCCCAGTCCCGGGGCAGCGTGATGACGTGCAGCTTGCCCTCCTTCTTGGCGGCGGCGATCAGGGCGTCCATGCCACCGAGATCGGCTGCGGAGGTGGCGTCCTTGGCCTCCTTGGTGCCCGCCTTCGGGGCGGTGTCACCGGACTTGGCGGTCGAGCCGGCCGAGCCGCAGGCCGACAGGGAGAGCGCGGCGGCGGTCAGCACGGCCGCGAGGGCGGCGGCACGGGAACGGTGCGTGATCACGGGTGGATCTCCTGAGGAAGGGGAGTTCGCGAGGGGAGGGCCAGCTGACGCTGTGCCAAGTTGGCCAGCCAACTTGGCTGCCGGAGGTAAGTACGCCGGAGTCCGGTGACGGGAAGGTGAACGGATGCCCCAGTACAGGGGGCGGCTGCGGGAACGGTGTCGACGAGGCGACGCGGGTAGATCGTCAGCGGCTACAGTCGGTGGCATCCGCACCGTCTGGGTGCGACAGGACACCGCGCCAGGAAGGACGTTGACGCACGTGGCACTCGACCAGGACCGTGGCACCGGCTCGCTCTACCGCAAGGTGGCCGCCGACCTGCGGGAAGCGATCACCTCGGGTTCGTTCGGCGACGCCGGACGGTTGCCTGCCGAGGGTGCGCTGGCCGAGCAGTACGGCGTCTCCCGGGGCACCGTCCGCCAGGCCCTCGCCGTGCTGCGTGCCGACGGCCTGGTCACCTCCCGTCGCGGCACCCGCCGGGTGGTGCTCGGCACCGCCCGGGTGCAGAGCTTCTCCGAGCTGCTCTCCTTCACCCACTGGGCCCGCTCGATGGGCGAGGAGCCCGGCGGCCGGCTGGAGTCCCTGATCCGCCGCCCCGCCGACGCCGCCGAACGCGAACAGCTCCGCCTGGAGCCCGGCACCGAGGTCTACGTGACCCTCCGCCTGCGCACCCTCTCCGGCACCCCCGTGATGGTCGAACGAACCGTCTACCCGCCCCTGGTAGGCGAGTTGGTCGCCCAGCTCCCCCCGGACGTGGTCTCCCACACCGAGCCCCTGCGCGAACACGGCATCCTCTTCACCGACGCCGACCACACCATCGACGTGGTCGCCGCCAACGCCGACGACGCCCGCCTCCTCACCTGCCGCCGCGGCAGCCCCCTCCTCCGCGAGAAGCGCCGCACCACCGACCCCACCGGCACCCCCGTCGAGTGGTCCCAGGACCGCTACCTCCCCGGCACGGTGGCGTTCTCCATCCACAACTCCCTGGCCTCCTCCGCCCTTTCGCGGCACGCACGCGAAAGCGACTAGGCAGATGCTCAGGCATCTACGGTCAGGGGCTCGGGGAACTGCGACGCCGACCTCAAAAAAGGTGATCGCGGCGTAGGTGGTCAGGCACTTTCGCCTGTGACCCGCACGCCAGATCTCCTCGCAGTTCCCCGAGCCCCTGGACCGTAGGTGCTTGCTCAGTTGCCCATCAGTCGCCCCAGCAGCGCCCGGAAGTGCTCGAAGCCCGGCGTGACCGCGTCGGCGTCCTTCGCGAGGTCGTCCCACCGCCGGACGGCAACCGCGTCGGCCGCCCCCGGCAGCGCAGCGAACGCCGCGGCCTCCGCATCGCTCATCGGTCCGCCCTGCACCTGGAGGGTGAAGACCGAGGCCTCGGAGAGCAGCGCCAGGTAGGAGGGCTCGACCGCGCAGAGGTACCGCTTGGCGGCCACGTGCAGCCGGATCGGTTCGGTCACCTCGGGGCCGAACCACCGCGCGAGCCAGTCCGCGCCGGTGTGGCTGTGCCGGTTGTCCTGCCCCGCCATCAACTCCAGCCCGGAGCCGCCGAAGTGGCCGACGTCGTGCAGCAGGGCGGCGGCCACCAGGTGGTCGGGTGCGCCGGCCGCCTCCGCCAGTGCGCCGCACTGGAGCATGTGCTCCGCCATCGTGACGGCCTCACCGAGGTACTCCCCGGCGCCCTCGCCTTCGAAAAGCCCGGCGAGAGTGTCGAGGGCGGCGGCCCGCCGCTCCAACACTGCGAGCGTGGAGGCCAGCGAGTCCAGGTCGGCGTAGCAGCCCTGCAGGTGCCGGGCGCCGTCCTGTTCGAAGGCGGTCCTGGCGTGCAGCAGGCGGGTGTTGTCGAAGATCAGGCAGTCGCCGGGGCCGAGCCGGAACTCCAGCTGGAGCTCGGGTCGCAGGGTGATCTCCGCGAACCGCCGGTACGCGCGGTAGAACGCCTCGACGTCACCGCCCCGCAGGGTGCCGATCGAACGGTTGTTGAACCGCACCTCGCGGATCCGCCCCAGCGTGTCCACCTCGATCAGCGGCCGGTCGGCCCGCAGTTCGGTGCCCCGGTCGCGGAACACGAACGGCACCGGCGTACCGGTGAGCACCGCGAAGTCCGCCGGGTGTTCGGCCCGCAGCAGGGCAGCCGCGCGGAAGCCGTCCACCAGGCCGGAGTCGCCGCCCTCGGCCTCGTTGCGCAGGCAGTGCAGCAGTTGCAGGGTGGGCACCGGGTCGCGGTAGGGGTTGTCGGTGTGCGGGGCGATCGCCACGTTGGTGAAGGCCAGGTTGTTGGCGTCGGCCTCGACCCGGACGTCGAACAGCTCGCCGTAGTTGGTCTCCCGGACGTACCCGAAGGTCCGGGCCACCGCCAGCACCTGCCGCTCGACCGCCGGCACCTCCCGCAGCAGCGCGAAGCCGAACCGCCGCACCGCCCTCAACACGGCCACCCGCTCGGCCGGTTCGGCGACGTACGCGGCCCAGTCCGCCTCCGGCAGCCCGGCCGCGAAGTCCGCCGCGGCCCAGAGCGGCTTGCCCAGCTCCGTCCGCCCGTCGTCGTCGGACGCACCCACCAGGAAGTCGACCGGATACCGCGTGGAGTGCCCGTCCGACCACTCCACCACCAGCACCCCGTCGGCCTCCGTCGAGTCACCGATCGTCAGATCGCCGGGCAGGTCGGTGATCTGGAACAGCTTCTGCCCCGTGCGCGGGTCGCGGCAGTCGGCGCAGGGGCAGTTGTCGCGCAGCCAGTACGGCGAGAGAGTCATCGCTGGGTCCTCCAGGAGCAGAAGTTGTACATACAACTCTGACCACCCGAAGTGGCCTCCAGAAGGCCGCGACACGAACAACGGCCGACGGGCGCCCCTCCGGCAGGAGGAGCGCCCGTCGGCCGTCCGCGGGGTCAGGCGCGGTACGAGGCCCAGGAGTTGGTCATCCGGGTGACCTGGCCCGGGGTGAACTGGGTCATGCAGGAGTCGTAGGTGTAGTCCATGAAGTTCTTGATCGGGTCGAGGCCCGGCTTGCTGGTGCAGGTGTCCCGGCCGGTCGGGCACTCGAAGGCCGCGCTCTTCTCGGCGGGGGTGTCGCTGACGTAGTCGCCGTTGCCGTTACAGCCGCCCTGGAAGGTGTGGTAGAGCCCCATCCAGTGGCCGACCTCGTGGGTGGCGGTGTCGCCCTCGTTGTAGTTGGTCGCCGAGCCGCCGGGCAGCGAGGCGTCCAGCATGACCACGCCGTCGTCCGACGGGTTCGAGTTGTACGAGCTCGGGAAGGTGGCCCAGCCCAGCAGGTCCTGGCCGAGCTTGGCGGTGTAGATGTTCAGCGCGTTGGCGCCGCCCTTGCGCAGGGTGGTCTTCATGCTCTTCTCGGCGGTGGAGCCCGGCGTGATGCCGTTGTACCAGGTCGAGTTGTCGGTGTAGTCGGTGGCGGCCAGTGAGAACGAGAACGGCGTCGCGGTGTTGCCGGTGCCCTGTCCGCCGTACGCCGCGTTCAGCACCGCTATCTGCTTGCTGATGTCGGTCGAGGTGAGCTTGCCGGTGGTGCCGCTGTGCACCACGTGGAAGTAGACCGGGATGGTGGTGGCCGCCAGCGAGCCGCCCGCCAGCAGCTGCTGGCCCTGGGCCGACTTGCGCAGCTGGGTGACCTTCGCGCTCAGGTCGGCGTCCATCGCCTTGGCCTGGGCGTCGGTCAGCGCGTTCGGCTCGGCGGTGTGGCCGCCCTTGATCTGCCGGGCCGCGGCGTTCTCCTCGGCCTGGTCGGCGGTACACGCGGCGGCACCCGGCGCACCGAGCGCACCGATCGCGGACGGCACGGCGAACTGACCTGCGGTCAGCACCCCGGCGAGGGCGGCGACACTGAGCAGCCGGCTGGAGGCATGGGCGAGGGAAAGGACAGGACGACGCATCTGCTCTCCTGGTGAAACCGTGGGGGTGGGGCGGTGAGGGGCCGCCGAGCAGAGAGGCTACGCAGCATCGACGTGCACGCGTCATACCTGAACCGGCCGTAAAATATTCGGCCCAGCGGCCCTCGGGCCGCAGATCCTCCCTGGTGAACCCCCTGCCGCACACAGGTGTTACTGCCACGCAACACGGCGTGCTGTCCGAAAATCGCCCCTGAATCCGAGGTTTGGCCGGATCAGGTGGAGTCGCGGACCACCAGCTCGGTCGGGAGGATCACCGTGGACGGGTCGTCGCCGGCGATCTGGGCCAGCAGCAGGCGGACCATCTCCTCGCTGATCCGGTCCCAGGGCTGCCTTATCGTCGTGAGCGGGGGACGGGCGGCGAGCGCGGCGGGGGAGTCGTCGAAGCCGCCGACGGCCACGTCACCGGGGACGGTGCGGCCGGCCCGGGTGAGGGCGGTGAGGGCGCCCTCGGCCATCAGGTCGGAGGCGACGAACAGGGCGTCCAGGTCGGGGGATTGCGCCAGCAGGTGGTCGGTGGCGGTCTCGCCGCTGGTGCGGCTGTAGTCGCCCTCGGCAACCAGGCGGTCGTCGTACGGGATGCCGTACTCGGCCAGCACCTCGCGGTAGCCCGCCAACCGCTCGACGCCACCCGGAGTGTCCTGCGGGCCGGTCACGGTGGCCACCCGGCGGCGGCCGGTGTCCAGCAGGTGCCGGACCATCTCCTTGGCGCCCTCCCGGTCGTCGGCCGCGACGTACGCGAGCCGGCCGCGGTGGCCGAGCGGCTTTCCGCAGGAGACCACCGGGAGTTCGGCCTGCCGGAGCTCGGCCAGGATCGGGTTGCCCGCGTGCGAGGAGACCAGCAGGACGCCGTCGGCGTGACCGGCCGCCAGGTAGCGGGTGACCCGGCGGCGTTCGGCCTCGTTGCCCGCCGTCATCAGGATCAGCGGGATGTCGTGGTCGGCCAGCGCGGCCGTGCAACCCCGCAGCAGGGTGACGAAGTTGGGGTCCTCGAAGAAGCGCTCCTGCGGCTCGGTGAGCAGGAAGGCGACCGACCCCGAGCGCTGGGTCACCAGGCTCCGGGCGGCCCGGTTGACCACGTAGCCGAGCTTCCTTATCGCCGCGTTCACGGCCTCCAGGGCAGCGGGGCTGACGTTGTGTCCGCCCTGGAGGACGCGGGAGACGGTGCCGCGCGAGACGCCCGCCTCGGCGGCGACGTCGTGGATGGTCGGCGGACGCCGGGTCTTGCCGGTCCTGCCGCGGGGCGCGGGTTCCGTCATGGGTGGTTCCTCAACAGATGGAGCTGGCGGACAGTCAGGACTTTACGGCGCCGGAGAGCAGGTCGATGCGCCAGTAACGCTGGAGTCCCAGGAAGAGCGCGATCAGCGGGACGATCGAGAGCAGCGCACCGGTGATCACCAGGGTGTACAGCGCGGGGGCGTTGGCGCCCTGCTGGAGCAGCGAGTACAGACCCACGGTGACCGGGAACTTCGAGTCGTCGCCGAGCATGATGTACGGCAGCAGGAAGTTGTTCCAGATCGCCACGAACTGGAACAGGAAGACGGTCACCAGACCGGGCACCATCATCGGCAGCGCCACACTGCGGAACAGCCGGAACTCCCGTGCGCCGTCCACCCGGGCGGCCTCCACCACCTCGTCCGGGATCGCCGCCGCGGCGTAGATCCGGGCCAGGTAGATGCCGTACGGGCTGAGGATGCTGGGCAGCAGCACCGACCAGTAGCTGTCGGCCAGACCGGCCTCGGCCATCAGCAGGTACTGCGGGATGGCCAGCGTGATCGGCGGCATCAGCACCCCGGCGAGCAGGATGCTGAACAGCGCGTTCCGGCCCCGGAAGCGGTACTTGGCCAGCGCGTAGCCGGTCACGCCGGAGAGCGCGGCCGAGAGCAGGGCGCCGAAGCCCGCGTACAGCGCGGAGTTGAGCATCCAGCGCCAGTAGACGCCGTCCCGGTAGGAGGACAGCTCGGCCAGGTTGTCCAGGAAGCCGGAGCCCGGGGCGAAGGTGAAGGTGGTGAACAGCTCCTGGCCGCTCTTGGTGGAGGCCATCACCACCCAGATGATCGGCACCAGGCAGTAGACCGCGCCGAGCAGCAGGATCAGGGTGGGGATCCACCGGGTCGACTTGGTACGCATCAGCTGCCCCCGTCGGTGCGCTTGTTGACCAGCTTGAGGAAGCCGAAGGAGAGGATCAGGGTGGCGACCGCGATGACCACCGAGGTGGCGGCCGCCGAGTAGATGTCGCCCTGGACGAAGGCGTCCCGGTAGACCTTCATCAGCGGGCTCCAGGTGGAGCTGAGCGCGTTGGTCATCGGCTTGAGCGTCATCGGCTCGCTGAACACCTGCAGGGTGGCGATCATCGAGAAGAAGAAGGTCAGCACCAGCGAGGGCAGCACCATCGGGATCTTGATCTTCAGGGCGATCTGCAGCTCCGAGCAGCCGTCCAGCCGGGCCGCCTCGTACAGCTCGACCGGGATGGACCGGAGCGAGGTGTAGATGACGATCATGTTGAAGCCGGTGCCGCCCCAGACCGCGATGTTGGCCAGCGCCACGTACAGGCCGTTGCCGGAGAGCAGGTCGGGCCCGGCCATCCCGGCCTTGGTGAGCAGGAAGTAGCCGGGGCTGACGGTCGGCAGGTAGAGGAAGCCCCAGAGCAGCGAGGCCACGATGCCGGGCACCGCGTACGGCAGGAAGATCGCCAGCCGCGAGAACGCGCCGAACCGGATCGCCGGGGTGTCGAGCAGCAGCGCGAAGAACAGCGCGGCGCCGAGCATCGCGGGCACCAGCAGCGCCCCGTAGACCAAGGTCCGGCCGGCGCCGCCGAGCAGCTCGGGGTCGCTCAGCGCGGAGGTGTAGTTGCCGAGCCCGGCCCACACCTCGGTGCGGGCGCCGGAGCCGAGGCCGAGGCCCTTGACCCGCACCGCGCGGAAGCTCAGGTAGATCGCGTAGCCGATCGGCAGGGCGAAGAACAGCGAGAACAGCAGGGTGGCGGGGGCCAGGAAGGCGTACGGGGCGAGTCGCCTGGTCGGCCTGGGCTGCGGGGGCGCCATGGCGGTCCTTGGGGTGGGGAGGACGCCCGGGGCTGACGCTCGGTCAGCCCCGGGCCTGGTCAACTTGCCGGTCAGCCTTCGGTCTTGAAGCCGTTCTTCTTCAGGTCCGCGACGGTGGCCTGCTGCATCGCGGTCAGCGCGGCGGCGAAGTCGCCCTTGTCCTGGGCGGCCTTGCCGAAGGCGTCCTTGAAGGTGGAGTAGGCGACGTTGACGTTCGGGCCCCAGGCGGCGGCCGCGGTGCCCTTGGCGATCTCGGCGGCCTTCGGGTAGAAGTCGGCCTGGTTGGCGAAGAACTCCGGGGCGGCGGCCAGCGCGCCGCCGGTCTGCGCGGAGGTGGCGGCCGGGTAGATGCCCGCCTCCTTGACCAGGGCGGTGACGGCGGTCGGGTCGGTGTTCAGCCAGGTGGCGAACTTGGCGGCGGCGTCGGCGTGTCCGGCCTTCTTCGCGCCGGTGGTGACGCCGGTGGTGGAGCCGCCCCAGCTGCCGGTGACGGCCTCGCCGGCGTTCCACTGCGGCAGCGGGGCCATCGCCCACTTGCCCTTGGTGTCGGGGGCGGAGCTGCTGAAGACGCCGGGTGCCCAGACCGCGCTGACCCAGGCGATCTGGCTGCCGTCGTTCAGCGCCTTGCTCCAGGCCGGGGTGTACATCGGCTGGTTGTCGATGGCGCCCTCCTTGACCAGGCCGCCCCAGAAGTCGGCCACCTTCTTGGTGGCGGCGTCGTCGATGCCGACCTTCCAGGTCTCGCCGGCCGCGGTCCACCACTTGGCCCCGGCCTGCTGGGCCAGGCCGGCGAACAGGCCGGAGTCGTTGGCGGAGAAGGTGGTGAGCGCCTTGGCCGGGTCCTTCTGCTTCAGCTGGCGGGCCGCGTCGGCGAACTCGGTCCAGGTGGTGGGCACCTTGAGGCCGTACTGCTGGAACAGGTCGGTGCGGTAGTAGAGCGCGAGGGGGGCGGTGTCCTGCGGGATGGCGTACACCGCGTCGGTGCCGAGCGAGACCTGCTGCCAGACCCCGGCGGCGAACTGGCTCTTCGCCGATCCGGCCTGCTTGGAGATGTCGGCCAGCACGTCGTTGGAGACCAGCGTGGGCAGCGCCTGGAACTCGGCCTGCACCAGGTCGGGGGCGTTGCCGGCCTTGGCGGCGGTGATGGTCTTGGTGACCAGGTCGTCGCCGCTGGCCTGCTTCTGCACGCTCACCTGGATGTCGGGGTGGCCCTGGTTCCAGAGCGCCGCGACCTTGTCCATGTTCGGGGTCCAGGACCAGAAGGTCAGGTTCACCGGGCCGGTGGCGGCCTTCGGCTCCTCGGAGCCGGCCGAGCTGGAGCAGGCGGCGAGCGCGAGCACGCCGGTCAGGGCGAGGGCGGCCGGGGCGAGGACGCGACGGTTCATGGGGATCCTCCCGAGGATCACTGCTGCTGGGGGAGAAGCGGAGGCAGCCGGAGCGGGTGGGGGGACCGCGATCATCGGCTGTGCACGTTCACAGTACGGAAACCAGCCAGACACTTGTCAATGCCTGGAGTCGTACGGTTATCTAGGCGAGACACAGCGGAGCACATGCTGTGCACGTTCACAGAACTTCCTGATGGAGCCTCACATGGAACACCCGCTGACCTGGCCCGTCGGGTTGGACGCGCTCGCCTTCGGCGGGGACTACAACCCGGAGCAGTGGCCCGAGGAGGTCTGGCAGCAGGACGTCAGGCTGATGCGCGAGGCCGGGGTCACCATGGTCAGCGTCGGGATCTTCTCCTGGGCCCTGCTGGAGACCGAGCGCGGCAGCTACGAGTTCGGCTGGCTGGACCGGCTGCTCGACCTGCTGCACGAGAACGGCATCCGGGTCGACCTCGGCACCCCCACCGTGGTCCCGCCCGCCTGGTTCTACCGCGAGCACCCCGAAGCACTGCCGGTCAGCAAGGACGGCCTGCGGTACGAGTTCGGCGGGCGCGGCGCGATCTGCCACAGCTCACCGGCCTACCAGGAGGCCGCCGCGGGCATCACCGAGCAGCTCGGCCTGCGCTACGGCAGCCACCCCGCGGTCGCGCTCTGGCACGTGCACAACGAGTACGGCGTCCCGGTCAGCGCCTGCTACTGCGAGACCTCCGCCGCCCACTTCCGGCGCTGGCTGGCCGACCGCTACCAGACCCTGGCCGAGCTCAACTCGGCCTGGGGCACCACCTTCTGGGGTCAGCAGTACAACCGCTGGGACGACATCAGGCCGCCCCGCACCACCCCCACGGCGGGCAACCCGGCGCAGCAGCTGGACTGGGCCAGGTTCACCAACGACGCCATCCTTGCCAACTTCAAGCGCGAGCGGGACGTGCTGCACCGCCTCTCGCCCGGCGTCCCGGTCACCACCAACTTCATGACCGCGCTGTCCCAGTGCGAGTCACTGGACTACTGGGCCTGGGGCCGCGAGGTGGACATCGTCTCGAACGACCACTACCTGGTCGCCGAAGCGCCCCGCAACCACATCAACCTGGCGATGTCGGCCGACCTCACCCGCTCGGTGGCCGGGGGCAAGCCCTGGCTGCTGCTCGAGCACTCCACCGGCGCGGTCAACTGGCAGCCCCGCAACCTGATCAAGCAGCCCGGCGAGCTGGCCAGGAACAGCCTGGCGCACGTCGCCCGCGGCTCGGACGGCGCGATGTTCTTCCAGTGGCGGGCCTCCCGCTTCGGCGCCGAGAAGTTCCACTCCGCGATGCTGCCGCACGCCGGCACCGACAGCCGGATCTGGCGCGAGGTGGTCGCACTCGGCGCCGACCTGGGCTCGCTGAGCGCCGTCCGGGGCAGCCGGGTCAAGGCCGACGCGGCGATCCTCTGGGACTGGCAGTCCTGGTGGGCGCAGAAGCTGGAGTGGCGGCCCAGCGAGGACCTGGACGCCCGCGAGCGGGCCGACGCCTGGTACGCCGCCGCTTTCGACCGGCACCTGACGGTCGACTTCGCGCACCCCGAGGCCGACCTCAGCGGCTACCCGCTGGTGCTGGTCCCGGCGCTGTACCTGATGACCGAGGCCGCCTCGCTCAACCTGCAGGAGTACGTGGCCCAGGGCGGCACGCTGGCGGTCTCCTACTTCTCCGGCATCGTGGACGAGCACGACACCGTCCAGCCGGGCCCGCACCCGGGCGCGCTGCGCGACGTACTCGGCCTCACGGTCGAGGAGTTCGCACCGCTGCGGGCCGGCGAGACCGTCCGACTGACCGGCGGCGGCGCGGAGTTGACCGGCGACGTGTGGTCCGAGTTCGTCGTCCCGCGCGGCGCCGAACCGGTCTGGACGTACGCCGACGGCCCCGCCGCCGGGCACCCTGCGGTCACCCGGCACACGCTCGGGGACGGCACCGCCTGGTACGTCTCCAGCCGGCTGCACGGCGCCGACCTGGACACCGTGCTGGCCCGGGCCTGCGCCGACGCGGGCCTGGCCGAGCGTGAACTCCCGCGCGACGTCGAGCTGGTGGAGCGGGTGGGCGAGCGAGGTCGCTACCTGTTCGCGATCAACCACGGCTCGGCCGGGGTGCAGATCCCGCTGCCGGGGGCGGGCGTCGAACTGATCACCGGCCAGCCGGTCGGTGACCGGCTCGACCTGCCCGCCAACTCCACCCGCGTGGTCAGCATCTGACCCCTGCACAGACCACCTGCCGGATCCGCTGAGGGTCGGCTCCGACAGGTCCCCGCCGGTCCGGCTCCCCCGGACCGGCACAGGTGGGGCGCCCCGCATCCCCCAGGCGTGGTGCCCCACCGTCGCACCCTCGTGGCAGTACCTCCCCCACCCCAACTCATCGCCAAGGATGACGATGCACCAGGGACTCAAGCGCCTGCTGAGCAGCGGCGCCGCCACACTCCTGCTCGCCACCGCCGGTGCGGTCGCGCTCCCCACCACGAGCGCCAACGCCGCCACCAGCCTCACCAACCCCGGCTTCGAGTCGGACGGTTCGGCCACCGCCACCCCCACCGGCTGGTCGACCTACTCCGCCGCCGGGCAGAACGCCTCCTCCTACACCGAGGCGGGCGGCCACGCCGGTTCGTACCGGCTCGCCCACTGGAACGCCGCCGCCTACAAGGTCGAGACGTACCAGTACCTCTCCGGACTCGCCAACGGGACCTACACGCTCACCGCCTGGGTCCGCTCCAGCGGCGGGCAGAACGCCGCCTACCTCGCGCTGCGCAACTGCGGCTCCACCGAGCAGCGCACCGACCTGCCGCCCACCGCGAACGGCGGCTGGATCCGGCTGGTCACCTCGATCGCCGTCACCGGCGGCCAGTGCACCATCAGCATCAACTCCGATGCCAACGCCGGTAACTGGCTCAACGTCGACGACCTCACCTTCACCGCGGGCTCGACCTCCGTGGCGGTCAAGGGCGGCGACCTCTCCTCCCTGAAGAAGAGCGAGGACAAGGGCGGCGTCTACAAGTACGCGTCCGGCAGCACCGGTGACGCGATGACCGTCCTGAACTCCAACGGGATGAACTACGTCCGCCTCAAGGTCTGGGTGAACCCGGCCGACGGCTACAACACCAAGGCCCAGGTGCTGGCGATGGCCAAGCGGGCCAAGGCGCTCGGCATGGGCGTCCTGGTGGACTTCCACTACTCCGACCACTGGGCCCACCCCGGCCAGCAGGACAAGCCCGCCGCCTGGGCCTCGTACAGCACGGCCCAGCTCAACACCGCCGTCTACAACCACACCTTCGACGTGCTGAACGCCCTCAAGGCGCAGGGCACCACGGCGGACATGGTGCAGATCGGCAACGAGATCAACGACGGGATGCTGCTGCCGACCGGCTCCACCTCGAACTGGTCCGCCCTGGCTGACCTGCTCAAGCAGGGCGCCAACGCGGCCAAGGCGGTGAGCAGTTCGACCAAGGTCGCGCTGCACCTGGCCAAGGGCGGCGACCTGGCGGGCACCCGGACCTTCTTCGACAACGCGGTGGCCAACGGCGTGCCCTTCGACCTGATCGGGCTCTCCTACTACGCCTACTGGCACGGCCCGCTGAACGACCTGCAGACCACCCTCGACGACGCGGCCGCCCGCTACGGCAAGCAGGTCTTCGTCGCCGAGACCGCCTACGCCTTCACCACCGCCAACAACGACGCGCTGGAGAACAACTTCCTCGCGGCGAACGTGCAGAGCGGCTACCCCGCCACCCAGGCAGGCCAGGCCGCCAACCTGCGCGACGTGCTGAACGTGGTCGAGGCCGTCCCGAACGGCCGCGGCCTGGGCGTCTTCTACTGGGAGCCGGCCTGGACCGCCGTCGCGGGCAACGGCTGGGACCCGGCCGACGCGAGCTCCGGCAACGCCTGGGAGAACCAGGCACTGTTCGACTACTCCAACAAGGTGACCAGCGCCGCGAGTTGGTTCAAGCACCGCTGACCGCCCCTCCCTCGGGCGCGCCCTCACCTCCCCCCATGGGTGAGGGCGCGCTCCTTCTGTGGCAGGAGTACCGATGCTGATCGCCGACCTTCCCCCGAACGCCCGGCACTCCATCCTCTGGGAGCCGCTCTGGGCCGTCCCCGGCACCATCTCGATCTACTACGCGACGCTCTACCAGAAGACCGCCGGGCTGAGCACGCTCGAGATCGGCCTGATCGCCTCGCTCGGGCTCTATCTCGCCTGCTGCGCCCAGCTGTTGGCGGGCACCATCACCGACCGGCTCGGGCGGAAGCAGACCACGCTGATCTTCGACCTGCTCTCCTGGTCGGTCCCGATGTTCATCTGGGCCTTCGCCGACAGCTTCTGGCTCTTCCTGCTGGCCGCGCTCTGCAGCTCGCTCAGCCGGGTGGTCAACCTCTCGTTCTTCCTGCTGGTCACTGAGGACGCCACCGAGCGGCAGCGCCCCCGGATCTTCGCCGCCATCAAGCTGGTGGTGATGGCCGCCGGACTGCTCACCCCGCTGGCGGGCATCGCGATGGCCCGGTACGGCACCCTGCCCACGCTGCGCTGGGTCTACCTGCTCGGCGGGGTCAGCATGACCGCGCTGTTCCTGATCCGGAACCACCTCACCACCGAGACCGCCGCCGGGCACCAGTCCGCGGCCGCCCCGCGCGGCCCGCTGCTCGGCGGCGTCGCCCGCGGCCTGCGGATGCTCGGACTGGCCTGCCGCTCCCGGCAGTTGTGGCCGGTGGTCGCGCTCTGCCTGCTCACCAACCTGGCCGTGCAGATCAACCTCTTCCAGGTCGTCCACCTGGCCGACAACCTGCACTACGGCACCACCGCGATCGCCGCCCTCCCCGCCGTGGCCGCCGTTACCGCCTTCGCCTGCTACCTGGGCCCGATGCCCCGCTGGCAGCACCGTCCGCTGGCCCGCTCGATCCTGACCGGCCTGCTGCTGAGCACGGCCGGCTGGCTCGCCTTCCTCACGGTGCCGCGCGGCGGGCTGACGGTGCTGCTGCTCAGCACCGTGCTGACCGCCGCCGGTCCCTTCCTGCTGGAGTCCTACCGCGACGCCCTGGTGGTCAGCGCGATCCCCGCCCTCGACCGGGCGGAACTCTCCTCCGCCATCCAGACCGCCACCGCCCTGGTCGCCATCCCCTCCGGCTACCTGGCGGCCGTCCTCTACGACCACGAGCCGCAGTTGCTGTTCGGCGCGGTGGCCGGCTGTTACGGGCTCAGCGCGCTCGCGGTGCTGCCCCTGCTGAAGGATCAGCCCGCGATCGCGACCGACCAAGCCGCCTCGGCCGCCTCGATGACCCCGTCCGCCCCCTGAACCCGAGCGGCCAGCGCGGTCAGGCAGGCCAGCACGGTGTCCAGGGACGCCGCGCGGCCGTAGTGGTTGACCCGCAGCAGCTCGCCGGCCAGCGCACCGCCACCGGCCTGGATCGGCAGCGCCGGGTCCAGCGCCTCGGCGAGCCCGGCGGCGTCCAGGCCGGGCGGCGTACGGAGCGTGGTGGCGACCGGGGCGGCGGCGGAGTCGTCCGGGACGAAGAGCGAGAACGTCCCGAGCGCCCGGACGCCCGCCCGGGTCGCGGCGGCCGCCGCGCGGTGCCGGGCGATGGTGGCGTCCAGCGTCTCGGCCTCGATCCGGTCCAGGCAGGCGCCCAGCGCGAGCATCTCCAACTGGGCCGGGGCGTGCGGCAGTACGGTGCGCCCGGCGTCCGTCCAGCGCTCCTTCCAGTCCAGCAGCGAGAGGTACGAGCGGCGCGGGGCGGCCGGGTTGGCGAGGATCCGCTCCCAGGCCCGGTCGCTGACCGAGACGGCGGAGACCCCGGCCGGGCCGCCCATCGCCTTCTGGCCGCCGATCACGCAGAGGTCGACGCCCCAGGCGTCGGTGAGCAGCGGCTCGGCCGCCACCGAGGCGACCGCGTCCAGCATCAGCAGCGCCCCGTGCGCCCGGACCACCTCGCCGATGGCGGCCACCGGGTTGGTGTTGCCGGTGGCCGCCTCGGCGTGCACCAGCGAGACGAAGTCGACCGCCGGTTCGGCGGCCAGCGCCTCGGCGACCTGATCGGCCGTCACGGCGGTGCTGAACGGGACCACCAGGTCGACCACCTTGGTGCCGCAGTCGCGCAGCCAGTTGCCGAAGGTCTGCCCGTACGGGCCGGTGACGATGTTGAGCGCGGTGGAGCCCGGGTGCGCGGCACTCCGGATCGCCGCCTCCAGCGGGAGCAGCGCCTCGCCCTGGGTGACGATCACGTCGGCCCGGGTCCGCAGCAGCCCGGCGACCTGGTCCTCGATCGCGGCGAACCGGGCGGCGCCGAGCGGCGGGAGATCGAGGAAGGGGCTCACGGAAGGGCCTTTCGGGAGGAGGGCTGACGGGGACAGTTTGCCCCAGTCCGTCCCTCGGCAGGGCGTTCGGGCCTCGGTAGAGTGCGGGCATGAGCGATGCTGCGGTGCTGCACGTCAAGGGCCGGGTGCTGGTCGGGCCCGAGGACGTCCGGGACGAACTCTGGGTGCTGGACGGCCGGGTGACGTACGAGCGGCCGGCCGGCGAGACCCGTACGGTGCACGGCTGGGCGGTCCCGGGGCTGGTCGACGCGCACTGCCACGTCGGCCTGGACGCGCACGGCGCGGTGGACGCCGAGACCAGCGAGAAGCAGGCGATCACCGACCGGGACGCGGGCACCCTGCTGATCCGGGACGCCGGTTCGGCCGCCGACACCCGCTGGATCGACGACCGCGAGGACCTGCCCCGGATCATCCGGGCGGGCCGTCACATCGCCCGCACCAGGCGCTACATCCGCAACTACGCGCACGAGATCGAGCCCGGCGACCTGCCCGCGTACGTCCGGGCCGAGGCCCGGCGCGGCGACGGCTGGGTCAAGCTGGTCGGCGACTGGATCGACCGCGACCGCGGCGACCTGGCCGCCTGCTGGCCGGGCGACGCCCTGCGCGACGCCATCGCGGCCGCCCACCAGGAGGGGGCCCGGGTCACCGCGCACTGCTTCGCCGCCGAGTCGCTGCCCGACCTGCTGGCCGCCGGGATCGACTGCGTGGAGCACGCGACCGGTCTGACCGAGGAACTGATCCCGCAGTTCGCCGAGCGCGGCGTCGCGATCGTGCCCACCCTGGTCAACATCGCGACCTTCCCGAAGCTGGCGGCCGGCGGCGAACAGCGCTTCCCGGCCTGGTCGGCCCACATGCGGCGGCTGCACGAACGCCGCTACGACACGGTCGGCGCCGCCCACGACGCGGGCGTACCGATCTACGTCGGCACCGACGCGGGCGGCTCCCTCGCCCACGGCCTGGTCGCCGACGAGGTGGCCGAACTCGTCAAGGCCGGTCTCTCGCCCCTCACCGCACTCGGCGCCGCCACCTGGTCCGCCCGCGAGTGGCTGGGCCGCCCGGGCCTCACCGAGGGCGCCCCGGCCGACCTGGTCGTCTACGCCTCGGACCCCCGCGCGGACCCCCGGGTACTGGCCGACCCCCAACTCATCGTCCTCCGCGGCCGGATCATCTAGGCACAACGTGCACCCGCAGGGGAGCCCCCGGGCCGTAAATGGCGGAGCTCTGTGCCCGTTAGGCTGACCCGTATGGCTGCACGTCCGTTGAACGAGATTGTCGAGCCCGGCTGGGCCAAGGCCCTGGAGCCGGTGGCCGGACGGGTCGCCGCGATGGGCGACTTCCTGCGCGGGGAGCTGGCCGCGGGCCGGACCTACCTGCCGTCGGGCCCGAACGTGCTGCGGGCGTTCCAGCAGCCCTTCGACCGCGTCCGGGTGCTGATCGTGGGTCAGGACCCCTACCCGACGCCGGGTCACGCGGTCGGCCTGAGCTTCTCGGTGGCCCCCGAGGTACGCCCGATCCCGGGCAGCCTGATCAACATCTTCCAGGAGTACGGCCGCGACCTCAGCTTCCCGCCGCCCGCCAACGGCGACCTCACTCCCTGGACCGAACAGGGCGTGCTGCTGCTCAACCGGGCGCTGACCACCGCCCCCGGCAAGCCGGCCGCGCACCGGGGCAAGGGCTGGGAAGAGGTCACCGAGCAGGCGATCCGGGCCCTGGTGGACCGGGGCGGGCCACTGGTCGCGATCCTCTGGGGGCGCGACGCCCGTAACCTGCGCCCCTTGCTCGGCCAGGTGCCGGCCGTCGAGTCGGCCCACCCGAGCCCGATGTCGGCGAGCGGCGGTTTCTTCGGCTCCCGCCCGTTCAGCCGGGCCAACCAGATGCTGGTTGGCCAGGGCGCCCAGCCGGTGGACTGGCGCCTGCCGTAACCCTGCCCCGTCAGCACTCCGCGTCAACGCAACCCGAAAGAGTGAACTGACGCTCAGTGTTACTCATGTGACGGATTGTTCGAAGAGACTGTCGGCAGTCGAGAGCACCGCCCCCTCCCCGTGCCTGCGCCGAGGAGCGTCCGTGGCCGGCTCTGCCAACGTTTCCTCCCAGGGGGTTCCTCCGTCATGCCCGTGCGCCAATCCGTCCTCCGTACCTCGGCCGCCACCGCCCTGACCGCCGCGCTGGTCCTGCCGGGCGCCACCGCCCACGCGGCCGAGTCGTCGACCGGCAAAGCGGCCGCCGTCACGGCCGAACTCGACCTGCAGGTCGCCCTGGTGGGCGGCACCGCCGCCGTCCCGGTCCGGATCTCGCTGAACAAGGTGGAGTCCCCGGCCACCCTGAACGGTTCGGTCCTGACCGCCAAGGTGGACGGCGTGGACCAGGGGCGGCCGGTCACCCTGGTCCGGGCGGAGGTCGGCAAGTCCAGCACCAAGGCGGACGCCACCGGCGCCGCCGCCAAGGTCGAGCTGCTGGACGCCGACGTCCGGGCCCCCGGCCTGCTCGGTGCGGCCCTGCTCGAACTGGAGGCGCTGAGCGCCGAGGTCAGCTGCCCGGTGGACGGGCCGCCCACCGCCAAGGTGAACTCGCCGGCCCGGATCACCGTGCTCGGCAAGCCGGTCACGCTCGGCCTGAACGGGCCGACCCACGTGGACGTCCCGGGGGTCGGGGTGGTCGACGTCCAGTTCTCCCGGCGGAGCACCACCTCCAGTACGGCCGCCGCCTCCGCCCTGGAGGTCACCCTGGACGTCAATCCGCTGAAGCTGAACGTCGCCAAGGTCACCGGCAGGATCACGGTGGCCTCGGTCAGCTGCGAGAAGCCCGTCCCGGCCACCGTCCCGTCGGCCGGCAGCACCCCGACCCGGGCCAACCGGGCCGTCCCCGCGGTGGCGAGCGAGAGCCCCGAGGGCCGGGTGTTGGCCGCCACCGGCAGCAGCGGCACGGGCACCGTACTGGCCGCTTCGGGCACCCTGCTGGCGGTCGGGGCGGTGGCCCTGCGGATGACCCGGCGCCGCCGGGCGCACGTCCGCAAGCACTGAACGCCCGCTCCGAACGGCTGACCGAGGGGTGGAAGCGAAACGTCCAGGATGTGGACCTGACACTTTCCGACCGTACTCGTGCCGCTGCGGACGGTTGGTTCACATGGGCGTTACATAGGAGGAACAACTGGGAAACGGCGGCTTGCGACGCTACGCGGGCACCCACCACCCAAGCAGTGAGGTTCACCGCAATGGCAATCAAGGCCGAGTACATCTGGATCGACGGCACCAAGCCGACCGCCAAGCTCCGTTCCAAGACTCGGGTGCTGGCCAACGCGGACAAGATCCCCACCTGGGGCTTCGACGGTTCCTCGACCAACCAGGCCGAGGGTCACGCCTCGGACCGTGTGCTCGACCCGGTCAAGGTCGTGAAGGACCCGATCCGCGGCGGCGACCACATCCTGGTCCTCTGCGAGGTCCTGGAGACGGACGGCACCCCGCACGAGTCCAACACCCGTGCGCTGCTGCGTCCGGTCGCCGAGCAGTTCTCCGCCCAGGAGGCGATCTTCGGCATCGAGCAGGAGTACACCTTCTTCAAGGGCTCCCGCCCGCTCGGCTTCCCGGAGGGCGGTTACCCGGCCCCGCAGGGTGGTTACTACTGCGGCATCGGCGCCGAGGAGGTCTTCGGCCGCGAGATCGTCGAGCTGCACCTCGACCGCTGCATCGACGCCGGCCTGGCGATCTGCGGCATCAACGCCGAGGTCATGCCCGGCCAGTGGGAGTTCCAGATCGGCCCGGTCGACGCGCTGACCGTCTCGGACGACCTGTGGATCGCCCGCTACCTGCTCTACCGCACCGCCGAGGAGTTCGGCATCGACGCCACCCTGGACGCCAAGCCGGTGCGCGGCGACTGGAACGGCGCGGGCGCGCACACCAACTTCTCCACCAAGGCGATGCGTGAGGGCTACGACGCCATCATCACCGCCTGTGAGTCGCTCGGCGCCTCGCAGGAGAAGGTCCTCGAGCACGTCAACCAGTACGGTGACGACATCCAGTCCCGCCTGACCGGCAAGCACGAGACCGCCCCGTGGAACGTCTACTCCTACGGCGCGTCCGACCGTGGCGCCTCGGTCCGCATCCCCTGGCAGGTCGAGGTCGACCGCAAGGGCTACATCGAGGACCGTCGCCCGAACGCGAACGTCGACCCGTACGTGGTCACCCGCCTGATCGTCAACACCTGCTGCTCGGCCCTCGAGAAGGCCGGCCAGATCTGATCCGGCTGAACACCAGTCACCTCGCGCGGCCCGTCCACCCCTTCACGGGGCGGACGGGCCGCCGTCGTTCTGCCACCCTTGACTCCCATGGACGACTTCACCCCCGAGCAGGTGGCCCGGGGCCGGGCGCTGCGCCGGGCCCAACTGCCCTGGGCGCTCGGCGCCCGCGCCGCCGGACTGCTGCCCCTGCTGCTGCTCGGCCTCACCCCGGCCGGGGCCGGCCTGGTCGGCTGGGCCGGCGACCTGTTCGGCGGCTCCCGGACGGCGCAGGTGCTGGCCGGGGTGGCGCTCCTGCTGCTGCTCGGCGAGCTGGCCCAACTCCCTTTCGGCGCACGGCTGCGGGTGATCCGCCGGGAGTACGGCCTGATCACCCAGGGCTGGGCCGGCTGGGCGGTGGACCTGCTGCGCGGTCTTGCCCTCGGCCTGGTGCTGGCGCTGCCGGTCGGGTACGGGCTGTACGCGCTCACCGACCGGTCGCCGGAGCACTGGTGGCTGCCCGCCGCGCTGCTCGCCGCCCTGCTGGTGCCACTGCTCTCCTTCCTCTTCCCACTGCTGGTCGAGCCGCTGTTCAACCGCTTCACCCCGCTGCCCGAAGGCGAACTGCGCACCGCCCTGCTGGACTTGGCCGCCCGGGACGCGATCCGGGTCCGCGAGGTGCTGGTCGCCGACGCCTCCCGCCGGACCACCGCGCTGAACGCCTACGTCTCCGGCCTCGGCGCGACCCGCCGGATCGTCGCGTACGACACCCTGATCGGCACCGCCGACCCCCGCGAGGTCGAACTCGTGGTCGCCCACGAACTCGGCCACGTCAAGCACCGGGACGTCCTCACCGGCACCCTGCTCGGCGCACTGGGCGCGGCCGTCGCGGTGGCCCTGCTCGGGCTGCTCACCTCCTGGCAGCCGCTGCTCGACGCCGCCTCCGCCACCTCGGCCGCCGACCCGCGCTCGCTCTTCCTGTTCGCGGCCTGCGCCGCCGTACTCGGCGCCCTGGCCGGGCCCCTCCAGTGCGCCGCGAGCCGCCGGATCGAGGCCAGGGCCGACCGCCACGCCCTCGAACTCACCTCGGACCCCGAGCAGTTCATCGCGATGCAGCGCCGCCTGGCGGTGACCAACATCGCCGACGTCGACCCGCCCCGACTGCTCCACCTGCTCTTCGCCACCCACCCGAGCGCCGCCGCCCGGATCGCCGCCGCCCGCGTCTGGTCGGCGGGCACTCCGGGACCGCGCGTGTCGGGGTGAGGGGGCGGGGCCGGTGTTCGGTAGCGTCGCCGGTATGGACTGGAAACTCGAACTGGTGGCGGTCCCGGTCACGGATGTGGACCGGGCCAAGGCGTTCTACACCGATCAGGTCGGCTTCCACGCCGACCACGACCACACCGTCAGCGACACGATCCGCTTCGTCCAGCTGACTCCGCCGGGCTCGGCCTGCTCGATCGCCCTGGGGAAGGGGCTGCTGGACACCCCGCCGGGCTCGGCCCAGGGACTGCAGCTGGTGGTCGCCGACATCCACGCGGCCCGCACGGAGCTCTCCTCGCGGGGTGTGGCGGTGAGCGAGGTGCAGGAGTTCCCGTGGGGCTCCTTCGTCTTCTTCGCCGATCCGGACGGCAACGGCTGGGCGGTCCAGCAGCTCCCCGCCAGGGCCGGCTGACACTCGGTCAGCCGGCCCTGCCTTGGCGCCGGACTCAGAGCAGCGGACCGCTGCCCGCCAGCGAGGGGGCCCCGCCGAGGGCGTGGGACAGCTCGGCGTCGCCCTCCACCGAGAGGGCACTGTCGGTGCACTGCTGCACCAGCCCCGCCACCGGGAGCGGCTGGGCCGCCATCGCGGTCATCGCGAAGGCCTGCTGGGCGCCGAGCTTGCCGACCTCCGAGCAGGTGGTGTCCAGCGCCGCACCGGTCGGGTCCGGGGCGGCCCAGGCGACGGCGGGCGCCGCCCCCAGGACGGCGAGTGCGACGGCGGAGACGGAGGCGGCGGTCTTGCGAATCATCGGGTACCTCCGTGGATACCCCCGGCTTTAGCCGGGGTAGGAAACGGACTGCCTGCGGAGCAGGTCAGGGGGCGGCGTTTCGCTGTCAGGGCGGACCGCCGTGCATGTGCGCGCGGGCGGTTGTCAGTGCCTGTCGGTAGGTTGCTCTGGTGCATCTTCGGTACTCCTTTCGGATCTGTCCGACGGTGGGTCAGCGGCAAGCGTTGGCCCGTACGTTCGGGTGCGCGCGGGTGGTTTACAACGATGCGCTCACCATGCGGAAGCGGGCGTGGAAGGCGGATCGGTCGAAGGTTCCGACGGGGGCTCTGGCCAAGTCGGTGATCACCGACGCGAAGAAGACCGAGGCCAGGTCGTGGCTGGGATCGGTGTCGGTCGACGCGTTGCAGTCGTCCCTTCGTGATCTAGACACGGCGTATCGGAACTTCTTCGACTCGCTGTCCGGGAAACGTGCCGGTCGCCGTTCGGGTCTGCCCCGGTTCAAGTCGCGGAAGGACAACCGGCAGTCGCTTCGGTTTTCCCGCAATGGGTTCCGGCTGCGGTCCAACGGAAAGCTGAATCTTGCCAAGATCGGTGACGTGCGGGTCAAGTGGTCGCGGGTGCTGCCCGCCGATTCGTCGTCGGTGACGATAGTGCTGGACCCGTCCGGCAGGTACCACGCCAGCTTCGTCGTGGACGTCGAACCTGACCATCTGCCCGAGCTGGACACCGAGATCGGGATCGACCTCGGCCTGACCACCTACGCCGTCCTGTCCGACGGCACGGTGATCGACAACCCGCGCTTTCTGCGCAAGGCCGAGAAGACGCTCAAGGCCGCGCAGCGGGCGCTGTCCCGTAAGGCCAAGGGGTCGAAGAACCGGGCGAAGGCCCGCAGGAAGGTCGCCAGGGCTCATGCCAAGGTGGCCGACACCCGACTGGACTGGCAGCACAAGCAGACGACCCGGTTGATCCGTGAGAACCAAGCGGTGTACCTGGAAGACCTGAACGTGCGCGGCCTCGCCCGGACCTGGCTGGCCAAGTCCGTCCACGACGCAGGGTGGTCCACCTTCCGCCGTCTGCTCACCGAGAAAGCCGCTCGGTACGGCAGGCACGTCGGCGTGATCGGACGGTTTGAACCCACCTCGCAGGTGTGCTCCGCGTGCGGGGTCCTGGACGGACCCAAGCCCCTCGCGGTCCGCGAGTGGACCTGTACCGCCTGCGGCACCCTGCATGATCGTGACCTCAATGCTGCTCGGAACATCCTGGCCGCCGGGCAGGCGGACAGGCTAAACGCCTGCGGAGGGCCGGTAAGACCTGGCGTGGCAATCCCACGCCAGGTACAGCCCGTCGAAACAGGAACCCACCGGAACGCCGGCCGCACCGGGCGCAAGCCCCGTGCTTTAGCGCGGGGAGGATGTCAACAGGTCTCTTTCCCAGGGAGTTCCGGAACCATCGGCAATCATCCCGCCCTGGACCGCCGCCGCCCCGCCGGACACGCGCCGGTTCCCCGGAAGGGGTGACGACGGGGCGTCAGCGGGCTGACGGAGCCGGTCAGATGAAGTTCTTGTCGATCAGCAGCTGCAGGGCGTTGGTGTGGAAGTCGGGGAAGTCCATCGGCACCACGCCGAGGTTGGCCCGCTGCTGCTTGCGGGCCTCCAGGTACTCCCAGACCTTCTGCATGACGGTCTGGGAAGAGTACTTCGGCCACTCGCCGTTCCCGATGCTGGCGAAGTTGATGTAGAGCTTCGCCGAGCCCTGGTCGTTGAAGGCGTTGTCGAACTGCCGCTGCACGTACGAGGACCACTTGGTGCCGCTGCTGATGCCGGTGTACCGGTCCTGCAGGTTGATCACGTCGTTGGACAGGAAGCCGTTGTCCCCGCCCGGCCAGTGCAGCACCGACCAGTCGTTGGCGAAGTCGGTCAGCAGCACGATTCGCCCGCGGGCCTGGCCGAGGGTGGGGAACCACGGGTTGGTCCAGAACAGCGGCCGGTAACCCTTGGTGTCCAGATAGCCGTTGAAGATCCGGGCGAAGTCCGCGCCGACGTCGTTGTTGGTGCCGTTCTCCTTCTTCACCCGCATCAGCAGCACCTCGCCCGGGTGGCCGGCCAGGAAGCTCCGGCACTGGTTCAGCACCTGGTCGAAGGTGGTGTCCTGGTACCAGCTCCCGTGGTAGATCCCGAACGCGTCCGGCGCGCCCGCCAGACCGTTGCACCGGATGTCGAGGAAGCGGATGCCGCGCTCCAACTGCTCTGGTACGCCCCAGTTCTGGGTGTGCGACCACTCGCTGCCGTTGGCCGGGTCGGTGCAGCAGGAGTCGTGCGTACCGGGGATGGTCATCCGCAGCAGCGACCGCCCGTCCGGCAGTCCGGCCATCCAGGACGACCCCGCTCTCACGGCGGCCGCGGCCGGCCCGCCACCGAGCGCACCGGTGACCAGGGTGGCGGCGGCGGTACTGAGGAGCGTACGGCGGGTCAGCTGCATCGGTGCCTCCGGCATGGGGAGTTGACGGCGTACGGCCACCAAGGTCCCGCCCCCGGGCCCGCACCACAAGCCCCCCGACGAAAACCGGAGGCGCCCCGGGGGCCTGGTTGCCTAGGGTTCCCCCACCTGCCGCCCCGAGGAGTTCCGATGACCAGACCGCTGCTCCTGCTCGACGTCGACGGCCCGTTGAGCCCCTACAACGGCAAACCGCACCGCCGCCCGGAGGGCTACCTGACCCATCGGGTCCGCCCCGCCTCCTGGATCGCCCGGCAGATGCAGTGGCAGCACCGCCCCGCCGAGCACGTCCGCCCGCTCCGCCTCTGGCTCAACCCGGACCACGGCCCGGCCCTGCTCGCACTCCCGTACGACCTGGTCTGGTGCACCACCTGGGCCGACGAGGCCAACACCTGGATCTCCCCCCTGCTCGGCCTGCCCCAACTCCCGTACGTCGACTGGCCGTCCATGCACCACGGCGACCCCGACGACCTGCACTGGAAGACCCGCCACCTGACCACCTGGGCCGCCGGCCGCCCCTTCGCCTGGGTCGACGACGAACTGACCCCCCGCGACACCACCTGGATCGCCACCCACCACCCGGCCCCGGCCCTCACCGTCCACGTGGACCACCGCTTCGGTCTCCAGCCCGCGCACTTCACCACCCTGACCGAGTGGGCGGCCTCGCTTGGGCAGGTGTCCGTTTGACTCGGTGCAGGTGGGGCGGTCACCATGCGGCGATCTCCGTACGGATGTGCGGGTGACGTTTCGAGCAGAGAGCAGTGCCTTCGTATGGACATCACCGCCACCTTCCGGCTGACCGAGCAGGATCTCCGGAGGGCGCTCCGGAACGTTCCGGCGCTGCGGCGGATGACCCTTCTCGGGGGGATCGCCATGGTGGCCGGGCTGCTGGTCTGGGCGCTGACCGGGGAGCCAAACATGGGGCTGCTGGGGATGGGGCCGGTGGTGCTGGTGGTGACCGAGGGGATAGTGGTCCGGGGCGGCGCGAAGAAGAGTGCCGAGTTGATCACGGAGCCGTGGACGGTGCGGGTCACCGAGCAGACGTACTCGCTCAAGACCGCCGCGAGTGAGGCGACGGTGGAGTGGCGGCTGTACCGGGAGGTGACCGGGCGGGCGGGGTTCTGGTACCTCCAGCAGACCAACAAGGCGGTGGCGTTCGTGCCGCAGGACGCCTTCGACGAGGGGCAGCGCGCGGAGCTGGCGGAGTTCTTCGCCCGCACGCTGCCGCCGGTCAAGCGTCCCTGGTACCGCCTGTTCTGACGGTCCGGCAGATGCTTGCTACTTCCCGTCGTGGTCCGGGTCGACGCCGAAGGTGATGACGCCGAGGTAGCCGTCGGCGTCCTCGGTGATCTTGAGGAGCATGGACTCCTTGTAGATGCTGTCGCCGTCGTTGAAGGTGTCGCGGTTGGTGTGCTTGGCGTAGGGCTGCTGCGCGAAGACCTTGGAGTTGAGCGACTCGTCCATCATCAGCTGGGTGGTGAGGGTGCGTTCGTTGTCGATGTGCACCATCGCGTGGATGTGCACGGTGCGGCTGACGTACCAGCCGGGCCAGATGGTGGTGAACTGGACGATGCCGTCGGCGTTGGTGACCTGGGCGCCGCGCAGGTAGCGCTTGTCGTCCGTCGGCGTGAGATCGCCACCGCCACCGCCACCCCCACCACCACCGGAGCCGCCGCCCGGCCCGCCGGACGGGGGTGCGCCGGTCGGCGGGGTGCCACCACCGGGCCCGCCACCGCCACCACCGCCGGAGGAGAGGGATTCGGCGCCGGAGTAGAGCCCGGCCGCGTCGCAGTGCCAGATCTCGACCACGGCGTTGGCCAGCGGCCCGCAGGCCTCGCTGTCCTGGACCCGGATGGCGATGCGGAGCTTGACGCCCTCCCGGTCCTCGCGGATGTCGCTGCGGATCTTGTCGGCGTCGAAGTAGTACGGGCCCTGGGTGGTCCCGGGGGAGAGCGTGCAGGTACCCGCGCCCGCGAACAGGGCGGTGAGGTCCCCGGTGGTGGCCTGCGGGGAGATGCTGGCGGTAGCGCCGGTCGTCGTGGTGGCACTGGTGCTGGACTTCGGGCTGCCGCAGGCGGCGAGCAGGGCGCCGAGCCCGATGCTGCTGATCCCGGCCAGGGCGGCCCGGCGGCTGACCCGTTGGCCCTCGTGGTGATCGTGGTGGTCGTGTCCCATGGCTGTCGCTCCTCGGTCTCCTCGGTCAACTGCCGGGGAGCCTAGGAACGGCGGGTGAGAGCGGGCTGTGCGCCGGATGAGGGCCGGGTCAGTTCTGGACGAGGGCTGAGAGCACGCTGAGGAAGCGGTCGGTGGTGCCCTCGTCCCGGACCGCGATCCGCAGCCAGTCCGGACCGAGGCCGGGGAAGGTGTCGCCCCGGCGGAGCGCGAAGCCCTCGGCGCGCAGCCGAGTCCGCAGTTCAGCAGCGCCGGGCACGTGGATCAGCACGAACGAGGCGGCCGGCGTGCCGTGCACGGTGATCCCCGGTACGGACGCCAACCCCCGCAGCAGGTGGGCACGTTGACCGGCCAGGGTGTGCGAGGCGGCCTCCGCCTCGGCCAGCGCGGCAGGCGCGCTGCACGCCTCGGCGGCGGCCAGCGCCGGAGTGGAGACCGGCCAGAGCGGCTGGGCCGCGCCGAGCCGGGCGATCAGCCCGGCGGGCCCGAGGACGTAGCCGATCCGCAGGCCCGCCAGGCCCCAGGTCTTGGTCAGGCTGCGCAGCACCACCACCTCACCGGGCAGGTCCCGCAGGCCGGCCAGGCTCTCCCGCTCTCCGGGGACGGTGTCGATGAACGCCTCGTCCACCACCAGCGTCCGCCCGGGGCGGGCGAGTTGGGCGAGGTCGGGGTGCAGGACCGAGGTGGGGTTGGTCGGGTTGCCGATCACCACCAGGTCGGCGGCGTCCGGCACCGCGCCCGGCGTGAGCCGGAAGCCGTCGGCGGCGGAGAGCAGCACCCGGTGCACCCGGTGCCCGGCGTCCCGCAGGGCCGCCTCCGGCTCGGTGAACTGCGGGTGCACCACCACCGCGTGACGGGGCGTCAGCACCCGGGCGAGCAGCACGAAGGCCTCGGCCGCCCCGGCGGTCAGCAGCACCTCCTCGGCCGGCCGCCCGTGCCGGGCGGCGACGGCCGCCCGGGCGGTGCTGCCCTCGGGGTAGGCGGCGAGGTCGGCGAGGGTGGCGGCGAGGTGCTCGCGGAGCCAGTCCGGCGGGGTGCCGGTGCGGACGTTGACGGCCAGGTCGACCAGGCCGCCGCTGCGGACCTCGGCGTCGCCGTGGTGCCGAAGGTCGGGTCCTGGCCCGGCCACGGCCACCGTCGCGCTCGCGGACTTCCGCTTGGCGGCCAGGAGTTGGCCGCCGGGGTCGGTGGAGAGCAGGGCGGCGGCCTCGGCCACCCCGGGGGTGCCGGCGACCGCGAGTACCGCAGCGGACGGGTTCGGCACCGGGACGGCCGCCAACTCCTCGGCGGCGTGGCCGATCAGCGGGACGGCGAGCGCCCGTGCGGCGGCCAGCAGCCCGGGTTCGGTGGTCCTGCTGGCGAGCGTGGCCAGCCGGGCGACCTCGCTCCGGCTCCGGCCGAGCGCGGTCAGGGTGGCGTCGATCAGGTCGAGCAGCTCGGCGGCGGGGACGCCGCTGCGGGCGCCGACACCGATCGTGAGAGAGGGGTGGGTCACTGCTGGTTCCTCTCGAAGGCCGGTGCTCGGGAAATCCCACCACGGTGCCGCTGAACTGGTCAATCGTGCGGGTTGTGAGCTGCGACGCGCCGTAAAAGCGGTGGACACCGGCCGTCCGCTGAACGAGCATCCGCCTGTGACCGAACGATCAGCACCCTGGACCTCTGCTCCCGCCGCCACCACCCAGGTCAGCCTGGTGCAGGTGCCCCGCGCCGCGATGGCCGCCCTGATGGTGGGCGACCTCGACGGCGCGGCGGCCGCCAGCGGCCTCGATTTCCCCGCCGACCTGGCCGACGGCCGGATGCTGGGCGTCTGGGCCCGCCGCTACCACCAGACCGGTGACGACCCGTCGAGTGCCGAGTGGGTGACCCGGGCGGTGCTGGCCGACGGCGTGGTGATCGGCGCGGCCGGGTTCCACGGCCCGCCGGACGAGCGCGGCATGGTGGAGGTCGGCTACGGCGTGGCCGAGGGGCACCGCCGCCAGGGGTACGCCAAGGCGATCCTGGCGGCGCTGCTCCGGCGAGCCGTGGAAGAGCCGACCGTGACCGTGCTCCGGGCCACCATCAGCCCGGACAACGCCGCCTCGCTCGCCACGGTGGCGGCCTTCGGCCTGGTCCACCTGGGCGAGCAGTGGGACGACGAGGACGGCCTGGAGCTGATCTACGAACTCCCCACCCCGGCCGAGTAGTCGGCGGCCGCCCGGACGAACCGTGAGGCGAGTTCGGGCGCCCCGGCCCAGTGCAGGTGCAGGTACGAGGCGTGCACCGAGCCGCTCACGAAGCCCTCGGTGTACGACCCGGTCGGGCCCCGCCAGCCCCAGGCCGGCGGCTCACCGGCGCCCGGCTCGCAGACCGTCCGGTGGAACTCGTGGCCGCGCAGCCGCGACCCGGTCGGCGCCAGCACGCTGTCGGAGAGCGCGACCGCCTCCCGGTAGCCCAGGGTGAGCCGCTCGGTCATCCGGGCCGTGGTCTTCAGCACGCCGCACATCGGCGCGCCGTCCAACTCCTGGCCCAGGTAGAGCAGTCCGGCGCACTCGGCGCTGACCGGCGCGCCACTGGCGGCCAGCGCGGCGATGGAGGCGCGCAGTCCGGCGTTCGCGCTGAGCTCCGCGACGTACATCTCCGGGAAGCCACCGCCGATCACCAACCCGGCCGAACCGACCGGGAGTTCGGACGCGTGCAGCGGGTCGAACGGGACCACCTCGGCACCCGCCGCCGCCAGCAGTTCGGCGTTCTCCGCGTACGAGAACGAGAACGCCGCCCCGGCCGCCAGCGCGACCCGGGGCCGCCCGGGCACCGCCTCGACCTCCTCGGCGGCCGACCACGGTTCGGCGTCCAACGGCGGTGCGCTGCGGGCCAGTTCGAGCAGTGCGTCCAGGTCGACCGAGGCGCCGACCAGCTCGCCCATGTCCCGGACCGCGCGCAGGGCGTCCGCCGAGCGCTCGACGGCCGGGATCAGGCCCAGGTGCCGGGACGGCGTGGCGACGGCGGCCGAACGCCGGACGCAGCCGAGCACCTGCACCCCGCCGCCCTCCTCCAGGGCTTCCCGGAGCAACTGCTCGTGCCGGTCCGAGGCGACCCGGTTCAGGATCACCCCGGCGAGCCTGACCTCCGGGTCCCAGGAGGCGAAGCCGTGCACCAGCGCGGCCACCGAGCGGGACTGCGAGGAGGCGTCCACCACCAGCACCACGGGCGCCCGCAGCAGCTTGGCGACATGGGCGGTGGAGGCCAGCTCGCCCCGCCCGGCGGCGCCGTCGTACAGCCCCATCACGCCCTCCACCACGGCCACGTCGGCCCCGGCGGCGCCGTGCAGGAAGAGCGGGGCGACCCGCTCGGGCCCGCACATGAAGGCGTCCAGGTTGCGGCCAGGACGCCCGGCGGCGAGCGCGTGGTAACCGGGGTCGATGTAGTCGGGGCCGACCTTGTGCGGGGAGACCGCCAGGCCGCGGGCGGCCAGGGCGGCCATCAGGCCGGTGGCGACGGTGGTCTTGCCCGCGCCCGAGGAGGGCGCGGCGACGACGAGACGGGGGATGTTCAACGGACTACCACTCGATACCGCGCTGGCCCTTGCGGCCGGCGTCCATGGGGTGCTTCACCTTGGTCATCTCGGTGACCAGGTCGGCGAGTTCGAGGAGCTCGTCCTTGGCGTACCGGCCGGTGATCACCACGTGCTGGTTGCCCGGGCGGTTGCGCAGCACCTCGACCACCTCGGCCACGTCGACCCAGCCCCAGTGCATGGGGTAGGTGAACTCGTCCAGCACGTAGAAGCGGTAGGTCTCGGCGGCCAGGTCGCGCTTGACCTGCTCCCAGCCCTCCTTGGCCGCCTCCTCGCTGGACTCGACCATGTCGGCGGAGCGCTGGACCCAGGACCAGCCCTCGCCCATCTTGTGCCAGGCGACGGTGCCGCCCTCGCCGGAGGCGCCGAGCACCTTGAGCGCGTTCTCCTCGCCGACCTTCCACTTGGCCGACTTGACGAACTGGAACACCCCGACCGGCCAGCCCTGGTTCCAGGCCCGCAGCGCCATCCCGAAGGCGGCGGTGGACTTGCCCTTGCCAGGGCCGGTGTGCACGGCGGTGATCGGCTGGGTACGGCGCTGACGGGTGGTCAGACCGTCGTCGGGGACGGTCTCGGGCTGGCCCTTCGGCATGGTCAGGCTGCCTTTCGCATCGAAGAAGAGGTGGGACGGTGCGCGTGCACCAGGGCGGCGACGCCCTCGGCCCTGAGGTCGTCCAAGGTGACGGCGGAGGCGTTCAGTTGGGCCGCCAGCGTGTGCGCCAGGCCGAGCCGGACGTGGCCGGACTCGCAGTCCAGCACCACGCTCGCCACGCCCTGGGCGGCCAGCAGTCCGGCCGCCCGCCCGGCCTGCGGCAGGGCGTCCTTGCCGCCGGTGGCCCGGCCGTCGGTGACCACCACCAGCAGCGGGCGGCGGTGCGGGTCGCGCATCCGCTCCACCCGCAGGGTCTCGTGCGCCCGGAGCAGCCCGGCGGCCAGCGGAGTCCGTCCCCCGGTGGGGAGTTGCTCCAGCCGGGCCGCGCCGACCTCGACCGAGGAGGTCGGCGGCAGCGCCAGCTCGGCGCCGCTGCCCCGGAAGGTGATCATGCCGATCTTGTCCCGCCGCTGGTAGGCGTCCATCAGCAGCGAGAGCACCGCGCCCTTGACGGCGGCCATCCGCTGCCGGGCCGCCATCGACCCCGAGGCGTCCACCACGAACAGCACCAGGTTGGACTCCCGCCCCTGGCGCACCTGTTCGCGGAAGTCGTCCTTGCGCAGCACCAGCGCCCGCGAGTCCCGCCCGCGCGCGGCCTGGTGCGGCGCGGCGGCCTGCAGGGTGGCGCTCAGGTGCAGCCGGCTGAGCTGCCCCTGCGGGCGGCGGGCCCTGATGGTGTGCCCGCCGTCGGTCTCGGCGGGGGAGCGGCGCCCCTGGGCGCCCTTGCCGGTGCCGGGCACCTTGAACAGCCGGGTCCGGTACGGCTCCCCGGCCGAGGCCACCGGCGCCTTGGTGCCGCCGCCCTGCGCCTGCGAGGGCAACTCGGGCTCCCCGGCGGGCTCTTCGGCGGTCGCCGAGCCGTCGGGGGCATCGCCCTGCGGCTCGGGGGAGCCGCCACCGTCACCGTCGGGGCCACCGCCCTCGGGATCATCGTCGGGCCCGTCGGAGTGCTCGTCCAGAGTGCGGTCGAGCTGCTCCTCGTCCAACCCCGGGGCGTCGAACGGATTCCGCCGACGGCGGTGCGGCAGGGCGAGCTGGGCGGCCTTGCGGACGTCCTGCTCGTTCACCTCGGTCCGGCCCTCCCAGGCGGCCAGCGCGACGGCGGTGCGGGCCATCACGATGTCCGCGCGCAGCCCGTCCACCTCGAACGCCGCGCAGACGGCGGTGATCTGACGGAGCGCCACATCGGTGAGCTCCACCGAAGGCAGCAACTCCCGGGCGGCGGTGATCCGTTCGGCCAGCTCCCGCTCCTCGGCCGCGAACCGGGCCGCGAAGCCGTCCGGGTCGGCGTCGTACGCCAGCCGGCGGCGGACCACCTCGGCCCGCTCGTCCGGCTCCCGGGTGGCGGCGATCTCCACCGTCAGGCCGAACCGGTCGAGCAGCTGCGGCCGCAGCTCGCCCTCCTCCGGGTTCATCGTGCCGACCAGCAGGAAGCGGGCCGCGTGCCGGACCGACACGCCCTCGCGCTCGACGTACGAGCGGCCCATCGCGGCGGCGTCCAGCAGCAGGTCCACCACGTGGTCCTGGAGCAGGTTCACCTCGTCGATGTAGAGCACGCCCCGGTGCGCCTTGGCCAGCAGGCCCGGCTCGTACGCCTTGACGCCCTCGGCGAGCGCGCGCTCCAGGTCGAGCGAGCCGACGATCCGGTCCTCGGAGACGCCGACCGGCAGCTCGACCAGGTACGCCGGGCGTTCGTGGCCGGCGACGGAGGCGTGCGGGCCGTCCGGGCAGCCTTGGTCGGGCGAGGCCGGGTCGCAGGAGAACCGGCAGCCGGGCACGGTGTCGATCGAGGGCAGCAGCCCGGCCAGGGCTCGCACCATGGTCGACTTGGCGGTGCCCTTCTCGCCGCGCACCAGCACCCCGCCGACGGCCGGCGAGACGGCGTTCAGCAGCAGCCCGAGCCGCAGGTCGGCCATGCCGACGATCGCGGTGAAGGGGTAACGCACGTCGGTCATCGGTCGGTCTCCGTAGCTCGGGGTGCCCCGGGTGGGACGAACGGCAGGTGGGCGGGTGCGCCGCCCTCGATCAGCTTCCACAGTGCGTCGGTGTCGGCGTGCTCCTCGATCAGGTCGCCCAGGCGGTCGAGGCGTTCCTCCCGGGCGGCGGCGAACGAGGTGTCCGGCGCGGGGACGAAGGCCCGCCCCGCCTGCTCGGCCACCTCGCGCAGCAGCGCCCGGCGGAAGCCGTCGTTCTCCAGCGCGCCGTGCCAGGTGGTGCCCCGGACGGAGCCGACCCGGCAGCCGTCCAAGAAGGGCTCGCCCCCCTCGACCGTCACCACGCCGTGGTGGATCTCGTACCCTTCGACCCGCTCGCCGAAAGCCTCGCCGACCGGCCGGGCCAGCACCTTCTCCCGGCCGAACAGCACCCGGGTCGGCAGCAGGCCGAGCCCTTCGACCGTACCGGCCTTCGACTCCACCTGATCCTCGATCACCTGACCGAGCATCTGGTACCCGCCGCACACCCCGAGCACCGGCCGGCCCGCCGCCGCCCGGGCCTTCAGCACCGGCTCCAGGCCACGTTCGCGCAGCCAGGCCAGGTCGGCCACGGTGGCCCGGGTGCCGGGCAGCACCACCAGGTCCGCGTCGGCCAGCTCCTCGGCCCGGGTGGCCCAGCGGACCAGCACCCCCGGCTCCTGGGCCAGCGCGTCCAGGTCGGTGAAGTTCGACAGCCTCGGGAAGCGGACCACCGCGACCCGCAGCACGTCCGCCCCGACCGGGCCGCGCACCGAGCCCCGGTCCACCACGGTGGTCAGGTCGAGCGAGTCCTCGGCGTCCAACCACAGGCCGGAGAGCATCGGCAGGGTGCCGAGCACCGGACGGCCCGTCAGCTCGCGCAGCATCTCCAGACCCGGCGCCAGCAGCCGGGCGTCGCCGCGGAACTTGTTCACGAACCAGCCCGCCACCAGCGCCTGGTCCTCGGCCGAGAGCAGCGCCAGGGTGCCGTACATCGCGGCGAACACCCCGCCCCGGTCGATGTCGCCGACCACCACCACGGGCAGCTTCGCCGCGGTGGCCAGGCCCATGTTGGCGATGTCCCGGTCCCGCAGGTTGATCTCGGCGGGGGAGCCCGCACCCTCGCAGACCACCACCTCGTACCGGCTGCGCAGGTCGGCCAGGCACTCCAGCGCGCGCTCCAGCAGGACGGGCTTGCGCTCGCGGTAGTCCAGCGCGCCGACCTCGGCGACCGCCTTGCCGAGCAGCACCACCTGGCTGCGGCCGTCCGCCCCGGGCTTGAGCAGCACCGGGTTCATCGCCGCCTCCGGCTCCACCCGGGCGGCCTGCGCCTGCATCGCCTGGGCACGGCCGATCTCGGCGCCGTCGGCGGTGACGAAGGAGTTCAGCGACATGTTCTGCGCCTTGAACGGGGCCACCCTGACGCCCTGTCGGGCCAGCCAGCGGCAGATGCCCGCGGTGACCACGCTCTTGCCCGCGTCCGAGGTCGTTCCGGCGACCAGCAGTGAACCGCTCACGACTTCCTCCACGAGTAGCACGAGTACAGGGCCCGGCCGGTCACGGTGACCGCCAGCGCCAGGGCCCCGACCCGCCGGGACAGCGCGCAGGCCCGTTCGATGTCGTCGACCGTCACCGGCCGCAGCTCGCCGCCGAGCACCGGCCGGTGCTCCACGCGCTCCCCGTACCGCAGGGTGCCACCCAGCCGGACCCCGAGCGCCCCGGCGAAGGCCGACTCGGCCTGGCCCGCGTTCGGGCTCGGGTGTGACGAACCGTCACGGCGCCAGACCCGCCAGGCGGTACGGGGCTCGGGCGCGGCCGCCACCGTCAGCAGCGCCGTCAGCCGGGCACCCGGCCAGCCGGCCAGGTCGTCCAGCCGGGCCGAGGCCCAGCCGAACCGCAGGTGGCGCGGGGAACGGTGACCGACCATCGCGTCCAGGGTGTTGACGGCCCGGAACGCGAGCAGCCCGGGGGTACCGGCCAGCGCGCCCCAGGTGAGGGCGTTCACCACGGCGTCGGCGGTGTTCTCGGCGACCGACTCCACCACCGCGCGGGCGATCTGCGGCCCGTCCAGCGCACTCGGGTCCCGGCCGCACAGGTGCGGCAGCCGCTCCCGGGCGGCCACCAGGTCGTCCGCGGCCAGCGAGCGGCCGATGGTCCTGGCCTCCCGGGTCAGCGAGGTGCCGCCCAGCACCGTCCAGGTCGCGGCGGCGGCCAGCCCGGCCCGGGCCAGCGGCGCCCGGCGCAGGGCACGGTCGGCGAGCACCGCCCCGGCCGCGACGGTGCCCACACAGGCGGCCGTGTACGCGGCACCGGCCGGTCGGTGGTCACGCCAGAGCCGGCGCTCCAGCCGGGTGGCGGCCGAACCGAAGACGGCGACGGGATGACCCCGCCGGGGGTCGGCGAACCTCGCGTCGGCCAGGTAGCCGGCGACGGAGCCGAGCAGGAACGGGAGCGCGGGGGTCAGTCGGCGCACGACGGGGAGGTGTCGGCTCGGTCCTGGGCTGCCGGCATGGCGTGGGTGTCCTCACTCAGGGTCCGCGCCCTGGATCGACGTACCGGGGGCGAGAGTCTCCTGGCTTCCGGGTCGGACACACTCCCGGGCCTTCCAACAGCCGCCTCAGCGGGCCGTCGTGACCATGTGTCGAGAGTGCTCCCCGGTGACAGTGGCGGGACCGCGCCGGACTCGCACCGGCTTCCTCTACTTGCCTCCGTTTGGCTGAAGGATCCCATCACGCGGCCGGACAGGCAGTCAACAAAGGGCGCGGAGGGGTTGGTCACACGTCTGTTCGCACCCACCGTGCGGGGTGCTCCCGGCCGGGTGAAGCTGGCCCTGGCGCGGCATCGGTCCGCGCCCGAACTGGAGGACGGTCATGACCGATCTCGGCAAGCTTCTCGGGGGACTGCTCGGCGGCACGGGCGGCCACGCCGGCGGAGGCGGCGGCGGGGGAAACCTGCTCGCCATGCTGCTCGGCACACTCGGCGGCGGCCAGGGAGCGGCGGGCGGTCTCGGCGCACTGCTCCAGCAACTGACCCAAGGCGGCCTCGGCTCCCAGGCCCAGTCCTGGGTCGGCACCGGCGACAACCACCCCGTCACCGGAGCCGAACTCGCCGCCGCCCTCCCCGACCGCGAGCTGGACGCCCTGGCCCAGCAGTCCGGCCTCTCCCGCGACCAGATCACCCAACAACTCGCCGCCCAGCTCCCCACCGCCGTCGACCAGCTCACCCCGACCGGCGAAGTCCCCACCCCGGCCACCCTCGACGAGCTCTTCGGGAAGCAGCACTAAAGGCACATGGTTCGGCAGACAGGGGCTCGGGGAACTGCGACGCCGACCCTTGCAAGGTGATCCGTACATAGGCGGTCAGGCACTTTCGCATTTTGCCCCGCCAGCCACGAACCGTCGCCGTTCCCCGAGCCCCTGGTGGTGCAGCCGTGGCTACCTCCGAGTACGACCCCTGATCAGGCGTCAGCGCTCGTAGGAACCACCAACGCCCCGCCAACCCGCCCGCAGGGGCTTCGTGCGTTCAGCGGGTGCTCGAACGCCCGGACCCGGGCCTAGCGTCTGGTGGCATGCGACGAAGACCGCCCGCCCCCACCCCCGTGCCCTTCTCGCCGACTGCGGCGCGGTCCCACCGGGCCGGTCTCGGCCTGACCCCCGATCAGGTCGCCGAAGGCATGGCCGCGCACGGCGTCCGCCTGCTGCCGAGCCACGTGATCGGCTGGGAGACCGGTGAGTTCCGGCCGTCCGAGGAGGAGTTCGTCGCGCTGGCCCGGGCCCTCTGGTGCCCGCCTGCCCAGCTGATGGGCACCGCACCGGCCACCCTGCGGGACTTCCGGGTGGCCCGCGAGCTGTCCCAGGACCAGGCCGCCCAGCGGATCGGCGTGACCCCCCGCGCGTACGAGCAGGCCGAGCTGACCGGCAAGTGGGGCGGCGACGCCGGACAGACGTACGCGCTGGCCCATGTGCTGGGCATCGGGCTGCGGATGCTGGTGCACGTGACCGACCGTCAGGACGAGCTCGACCGCTGTCTGCGCCAGTGCGTGGACGGCCGCTGGCAGTCGCAGGTGAAGCCGATGTCCCGGCTGGTGCCGGTGCCCCGGCCGGTGCTGGAGCAGACCCTCGCGGAGCTGCAGGGCGAGTACCTGGTGCCGATGCACTGGGGCTCCTCGCGTAGCCCGGCCGAGCAGCAGCCGGTGAAGCCGCACGCGCAACGGTTCTGGGAGCTGCTCGCCCGCCACCGCACCGACATCCCGGTCTGACGGGTCTGACGGGTCTGACGCACCGTCCGCCGCCGCTCCCGGACGGCCCCCTCCCGGTGGCACCCCGCCACCGGCGCCGGTGGAATGGACCGCATCGTCCCGTCCGCCACAGCACACCGGGAGCGCAATGCGTTGGGGAACCGCGGCCATGGTGGCCGCCGCCGCAGTCGGAGCCGGTACCGCGGCCGTCCTGCTGCTCGGCCGCAAGGCGTCCGACGGGGTGGTCAGGCCCGGGCGAGCCGAGCCCGGGGCCGTCGCCGACCTGCGGGTGCACGACCTGGCCCCCGGCGGGGTGGTGATCACCCGCAGCACCGCCACCGCCCGGCCGGGACGGTACGCGCTGGAGTGGCCGGACGGCGGCCACGCGGTGGTCGGCGAGGTGCTCGGCACCGGCCCGCAGACCGTCACCCGCCGCCTGGAACAGGTGAACGGCGGCTCCCTGCAGATCGGCGACAAGGTCGAACTGACGCCCCGGGTCCACACCGGCGACCCGCGCTCGGCCCTCGGCCTCGCCTTCACCGACACCGTCGCCACGGGCGACCTCGGCGACCTCCCGGCCTGGTACGTCGACGGCAAACGCGGCACCTGGGTCATCCTGGTGCACGGCCCGGGCGCGGACCGCTCGCAGGCGCTGCCGGTCCTCCCGGTGCTGCACCGGCTCCAGCTGCCCACCCTGACCGTCACCTACCGGGGCGACCGGGGCGCACCGCCCTCCCCGGACCGGCTCGGCCACTTCGGCGAGACCGAGTGGCAGGACGTCGACGCGGCGATCCGGCTGGCCCTGGACAGCGGCGCGGGCCGGGTGATCCTGTACGGCTGGTCGGTCGGCGCCACCATGGTGCTGCAGGCCGCCGCCCGGACGGCCTGGCCGGAGGCGGTGGCCGGGCTGGTGCTCGACTCGCCGGTGCTGGACTGGTCGCAGACCGTCCGCCGGGAACGCGCCAAGGCCGGAGTGCCCGCCGCACTGGCCGAACTCGGCGCACTGGCCGCCGAGGGCCGCAGCAAGGTCGACCTGGCCGGCTTCGCCCGGCTCGCCGCCGGCACCGACCTGCACGTGCCGACCCTGCTGCTGCACAGCCCCGCCGACTCGATCGCCCCCTGGGACGCCGCCGCCAGGCTGGCCGACCTGCGCGGCGACCTGGTCAGCCTGCACCCCGTGCCGCACGCCGAGCACGCCGCCCTCTGGAACGCCGACCCGGACGGCTACGCCGAGACCCTCCGCCGCTGGCTCACCCCGCTCCTCTAGGACGAGGGCCCCGAAACAGGGAAGGAGCTCGTGAAATGACCACTGGCGTCTGGTTTGCCCCTTGCCGGGAAAAAGGCGATGTGACAGAAGGCCCACGCACGGGGAAGACTGCACGGCGTGACGTCTCGGAATTCGCGCGACCGTGATGCCCCGCTCCCGCCGACGATCGGTACCGGGGCGACGGTGACCCGTCTCCCCGGCACGGCCCGCCGCGGTGACACCGCACAGCCGGGCAGCACCCCCACCCCCCGCCGCCGTACCCCCGCACCCAAGCCCGGCCGCGGCCGGACCCCGGTCCCGGAGGGCTTCCCCGCACCCGCCGAGCTGGCCCCACTGGCCCGCCGGATGCTCGCCGACGCGGTGCGGATCGCCCGCTGGGCCGGTGAGCTCGACGAGGTCGACAAGCGCGGCGAACTGCTCCCCGAGGACGCCCGCGCGGCCGGCCGGGCGCTCGCCATGACCGTCGGCGCGGCCGCCAACGCCTGGGGCCAGGCGCTGCTGGTCGGCCTGGTCGAGGCCCGGGACGGCGGTGCCACCCCCGGGTGGCGGCTGCACGCCTGGGAGCACGACGACGAGGCCGTGGTCCGCGGCTGGTCCGCGCTCTTCGACGCCTGGACCCTGGTCGCCCCGATGCCGCCCGCCGCGATGCGCGGCGTGTTCGCCGTACTGGCCGGGCAGGCCGTGGACCAGGCACCCCAGCTGCTCTCCTTCCTGCACCTGGTGGACGGCCCGGTGGCCGACAGCGAGCTGCTGGAGCTGCTCCGCCGGGGCCTGGACGAGCGCCGGGTGGCCGCTGGGGCGACCCCGCTGTCGCCCGTCCCGCACGCCGCCTCCGCCGTCTCCGCCGTCCGCGGCACCTGCCGCGAGCCGCAGATCGACACCCCGCACTCGCCCGCCGACGTGGCGGCCGTCCTGGACTGGATGCTGGACGGCCTGGCCGCCGTCGGCGCGCTCACCCGGCAGGACGAGGCGGCCGAGCTCTCGCCGCTCGGCCACTGGGCGGTCCGGGCCAAGCTGGAGGAGATCTGCACCGTCGCGCAGACCGCCGCCGGCCACATCGAGCAGAGCGCGCTGGAGCTGCTGGACGCCTGCGCCAGCTACTCGCCGGGTCCCGCCAGGGCCGAGTACCGGGCCTGGGTCGCGGCCCGTCCGGTGGACCGCGCGGTGGCCGAGCTGCTGGACGCCGCCCGGGGCGACGACGCGCTGCTGCGCGGCCTCGCCTTCGAGGCGCTCCGGGTCGCGGGCGGCACCGCCGAGCAGGCGGTCCGGGCGGCCGTGGACGAGGGCGTCCTGCGCCCCTACGCGCTGCTCTGGCTGGCCGAGCAGTCGGACGAGGTCGGCGTGCTGCCCTCGGACGTTCTGACGGCCGAGGACGCCGCCTGGCTCTGGGTCGACACCGCCGCCGCCGTACTGGACCACGGCGAGACCGGTTTGCTGGTCGGTCACGTCGAGGGCGCCTCGGCCGGGGAGCCGGTCCGGCTCTTCAACCGGGCCCGCCAGTCCGGCCACCCGCGTGCCGCCTCCGTCCTCACCGCGGTCGCCGGGGTGCACCCCGACCCGGCGGTGGCCAGGGCGGCCCGCAGGTCCGCCTTTAGCGTGCACAAGGGCGGCGCTTAAGCCGTTCTGCCTAGCCTGCGTTCCAGGGGCTCGGGGAGAGGCGGCGGGCATGTCGAGTGCGGACCGGCCCGTGACCGCGCGCGGCCTCCTGAACGGGTGCGCCGTTCTGCGAAGCCGGCGTCGCTGTTCCCCGAGCCCCTACCTGTGCCAGGGCATGCAGAAGGGCCCCTCTCCCGAGCGGGAGAGGGGCCCTTCGCGTACTGGTACGGCGTCAGCAGCCGCGCGACTCCGCGCGGCGGGCGCGGACGTCCCCGACCTTCTGGCCCACCTTGCGGCGGATGACCAGCAGCGGCGCCATCGCGGCCAGCGTGATCTGGGCGATCGCACCGACGTGCATCAGGGTGTCGCCACCGGGCAGACCGGCCGCCCAGGCCGCCAGGCAGCCGATCGAGACCACGATCCAGCAGAGCGTGGCGGTGGCCAGCAGGCCCTGCGGCTTCGGGTACTCGATCCGGCTGACCATCAGGTACGCCACCCCGAAGATCATCAGCAGGCCCGGCACGAACGGCGGGTCCAGCAGGACGATCGCGATCACCGTCATGGCGCCCATCGGGCAGGGCATGCCCTGGAAGATCCCCGGCTGCATCTTCACGGCCGAGAACCGGGCCAGCCGGAGCACCACCGCCAGCAGCACGGTGAGCGCGATCAGCGCCGAGAAGCGCTGGTCCTGACCCGGGCTGACGATGCCCCAGACCGCCACGAAGTAGGCCGGGGCGATGCCGAAGCTGATCAGGTCGGCCAGGTTGTCGAGCTCCGCGCCCAGCGCCGAGGAGCGCAGCTTGCGGGCCACCAGGCCGTCGAACAGGTCGCACATCGAACCGATCAGCAGCAGCGTCACCGCGGTGGCGGCACTGTGCTTGTCGGGACCGGCGGCGGACGCCCCGGTGATGTGCGGCATCAGGACCCCGGTGGTGATCGAGTAGATCGCCAGGAAGCCGCAGACGGCGTTCCCCAGGGTCAGGAAGTCGGCGGTGGAGAGGTGCTGCGGCGAGCGCGGCGCGCGGAGCTCGCGGTCGCGCGCCCAGCGGCGGCGGCGCAGGTCCGTCTCCTCGTCCTCGTTGAGGCCGACTAGCGTCTCAGGATCAGTCACGGTCAAGGCGCGTCACCCCGGCAGTGGTCTTCTGGCCGACCTCGACGCCGACCTCGACGCCGGCCGGCAGGTAGGTGTCGACCCGGGAACCGAAACGGATCAGACCGATCCGGTCACCCTGCTCGACCTTGGTACCGGCGTCGACGTACGGCACGATGCGACGGGCCACGGCCCCCGCGATCTGCACCATCTCGATGTCGCCGAGCTCGGTGTCGAAGTGCCACACGACCCGCTCGTTCTGGTCGCTGTCCTTGTTGAACGCCGGGACGAAGCCCCCGGCGACGTGCTCGACGGACGTCACGGTGCCGGGCAGCGGCGCGCGGTTGACGTGCACGTTGAGCGGGCTCATGAAGATCGCCACGCGGGTGCGGCCGTCCGGCCAGGCGTCGATCGACTGGACGACACCGTCGGCGGGCGAGATGACCCTGCCGGTCCCGATCTCACGCTCGGGGTCGCGGAAGAACCACAACATGCCCGCGCTGAGCGCACAGGCCGGTACCGCCGCCACGGCCCACTTGCCGCTCCGCCGGGTGAGGGCGGTGGTGAGTGCGGCGGTGGCGAGGGTGGGGACGAACCAGGGGGTGGCTCCGCGCGCGATGGTGACGCGGGGGCGCCGACCGTTCGCCGGGGCGAGGGCATCGCCGACCGGAGCGGAGGAGTGAGGGGACGGGCTGATGGGCATCGAATACCTTAGTCGCGGGCCCCGACTGGCGGAGCTTGGCACCTGGACGGGGGCCAACCGCGGGATCGAGTGATAAAGGGACGGCGTGCTGTCCCGGAGGATGCTATCGGGACCAGGCGGTAGGTGGGCAAGCCGCCTGCTGCTTGAGGTGTCCTGTGCGGTGCCGATCCGTGCCTGCTATGTGTACGACCGTAGCTCGGCCGGTACCGGTTCCCCAAGGGGTCCGACGTGCCGCGTGACTCATGTCTCAGCCCTCGGGACGTCCTCGGAACGCCCTCGGGAGTTCACCGGAGGGCCACCAGGAGCCATGCGGGAGGCGTGCGAGAGGCGTGCGGATGCAGCCGTAGGGCGCATACCGGCTGGTACACGCCCTACGGCCGGGCAGAGGTCGGGACCGCACGCCCGACCCCCGCCTCCCGCGGTGGTCTCACTCCGCCAGGCGGTACTCCTCCAGGAGCCGGCGCCCGACGATCATCTTCTGGATCTCCGCAGTGCCTTCACCGATCAGCAGCATCGGGGCCTCCCGGTAGAGGCGCTCGATCTCGTACTCCTTGGAGAAGCCGTAGCCGCCGTGGATCCGGAAGGAGTCCTCGACGACCTCCTTGCAGTACTCGGAGGCCAGGTACTTGGCCATGCCGGCCTCGAGGTCGTTCCGCTCGCCGCTGTCCTTCTTGCGGGCGGCCATCACCATCATCTGGTGCGCGGCCTCGACCTTGGTGGCCATCTCGGCCAGCTTGAACTGGATCGCCTGGTGCTCGCAGATCTTCTTGCCGAAGGTGGAGCGCTGCTGGGCGTACGAGATGCCCAGCTCGAAGGCGCGGCGGGCCACCCCGCAGCCGCGGGCGGCCACGTTGACCCGGCCGACCTCGACGCCGTCCATCATCTGGTAGAAGCCCTTGCCCGGGACGCCGCCGAGCACCCGGTTGGCCGGAATGCGTACGTCCTGGAGCACCAACTCGGTGGTGTCGACGCCCTTGTAGCCCATCTTCTCGATCTTGCCGGGCACGGTCAGGCCCGGGACGGTCGGGTTCGGTCCGAAGCCCGGCGTCTTCTCGATCAGGAAGGTGGTCATGTTCTTGTACGGGCTGGAGCCGCCCTCGTCGGTCTTGCAGAGCACCGCGACCAGGGTGGAGGTGCCGCCGTTGGTCAGCCACATCTTCTGGCCGTTCAGGACGTACTCGTCGCCGTCCTTGACGCCCTTGGTGGAGATGGCGGCGACGTCGGAGCCGAGGCCCGGCTCGGACATCGAGAACGCGCCACGGATCTCACCGGCGGCCATCCGGGGCAGGAAGTACTCCTTCTGCTCCTGGGTGCCGTGCGCGTTGATCATGTGGGCCACGATGAAGTGGGTGTTGACGATGCCGGAGACCGACATCCAGCCACGGGCGATCTCCTCGACCACCAGCGCGTAGGTGAGCAGCGACTCGCCGAGCCCGCCGAACTCCTCGGGGATGGTGAGGCCGAAGAGGCCGAGCTGCTTCATCCCCTCCACGATCGCGGTGGGGTACTCGTCCTTGTGCTCCAGCTCGTTGGCGACCGGAATGATCTCCTTGTCGACAAAGTCCCGCACGGTGGCGAGGATGTCCCGCTGGATCTCGGTGAGGCCGTCGGTCTGTGCGAGGCGTCCCATCGTGCGGCTCCGAATGTCTAAGAGGGTGGGCGGTGATTGCGGGGCCCCACCGGCGTGACTCGGTGGGGCCCCATGACCGGAGAGGAGCCGATGACGGCGGCTCCTCGGCCGGGGCTTTTAGGAGAGGGGCTCGGGGCGGCCGGGCTGGTCGCCGCCGCGCTCCTTGAGGTACTGCTCGGTCGGCACCATCACCTTGCGGCGGAAGATGCAGACGACCGTGCCGTCCTGCTTGTAGCCCTTGGTCTCGACGTGGACGATGCCGCGGTCGGGCTTCGAGGTCATGTTCTTGCCGAGCACCACGGTCTCGCCGTAGAGGGTGTCGCCGTGGAAGGTCGGCGCGATGTGCCGCAGCGACTCGATCTCCAGGTTGGCGAGCGCCTTGCCGGAGACGTCCTCGACGCTCATGCCGAGCAGCAGCGAGTAGATGTAGTTGCCGACCACGACGTTCTGGCCCTGCACGGTGGTGGTCGCGTAGTTGGCGTCCATGTGCAGCGGGTGGTGGTTCATGGTGAGCAGACAGAACAGGTGATCGTCGTACTCGGTGACGGTCTTTCCGGGCCAGTGCTTGTAGACCGCGCCGACCTCGAACTCCTCGTAGGTGCGTCCGAACTGCATGGCTCAGGCTCCCGGGATCTCGAACTTGCTGGTGCGCTCCATGCCGGCCGCCCGGCCCTTGCCCGCGATGACCAGGGCCATCTTGCGGCTGGCCTCGTCGATCATCTCGTCGCCGAGCATCGCGGAGCCCTTGGCGCCGCCCGCCTCGGAGGTGCACCAGTCGTACGCGTCGAGGATCAGCTCGGCGTGGTCGTAGTCCTCCTGGGAGGGGGAGAAGATCTCGTTCGCCGCACCGACCTGGTCCGGGTGCAGCACCCACTTGCCGTCGAAGCCGAGGGCGGCGGCGCGGCCGGCCACCTCGCGGTAGCCGTCGGGGTTGCGGATCTGCAGGTAGGGACCGTCGATGGCCTGCAGGTCGTGCATCCGGGCGGCCATCAGGATCCGCATCAGGATGTAGTGGTAGGCGTCGGCCGGGTAGCCGGGGGGCTGCTGGCCGACCACCAGGGTCTTCATGTTGATCGAGGCCATGAAGTCGGCCGGGCCGAAGATGATGGTCTCCAGCCGGGGGGAGGCGGCGGCGATCTCGTCGACGTTCACCAGGCCCTTGGCGTTCTCGATCTGCGCCTCGATGCCGATCTTGCCGACCTCGAAGCCCATGGTCTTCTCGATCTGGGTGAGCAGCAGGTCGAGCGCCTTGACCTGGGTGGCGTCCTGGACCTTCGGCAGCATGATGCAGTCGAGGTTCGGACCGGCGCCCTCGACGACCGTGATCACGTCGCGGTACGTCCAGTGGGTGGTCCAGTCGTTGACCCGGACGACCTTGGTCTTGTTGCCCCAGTCGCCGTTGTTGAGGGCGTCCACGATGTTGTGGCGGGCGCTCTCCTTGACCAGCGGGGCGCAGGCGTCCTCGAGGTCCAGGAAGACCTGGTCGGCCGGGAGGCCCTGGGCCTTCTCCAGGAAGCGCGGGTTGCTGCCCGGGACGGCGAGGCAAGAGCGGCGGGGGCGCAGGCGGTTGACAGTCATGAGGGTGGGTCGGTCCTTCCGGGTCAGCTGGTCGCGGCGGTGGTGGTCGCGGCCCAGGGCTGAAGCCTGTTGGCGAGCCGGATCTCGTCGACGATCCGGCCGATGATGGTGGTGATGCCGAAGTCCTTCGGGGTGAACACGGCGGCGACGCCGGCGGCCTTGAGGGCCTCGCCGTCCGCTGCGGGGATGATGCCACCGACGATCACGGGCACATCCTCCACCCCGGCCCGGCGGAGTCGGTGCAGGACGTCCGGCACCAGCTCGGGGTGGGCGCCGGAGAGGATCGACAGGCCGACGCAGTGCACGTCCTCGGCGACGGCGGCGGAGACGATCTGTTCGGGCGTCAGACGGATGCCCTGGTAGACCACCTCGAAGCCGGCGTCGCGGGCCCGGACGGCGATCTGCTCGGCGCCGTTCGAGTGCCCGTCCAGGCCGGGCTTGCCGACCAGCAGCCGGAGCTTGCCGGTGCCCAGCTCGGCCGCGGTGGCCGCGACCGCCTCCCGGACGGCCGCCAGCTCGCCGCCGGGCTCGGCCGCGACCGCGACCGGGGCACCGCCGACGCCGGTGGGCGCGCGGTACTCGCCGAAGACGTCCCGCAGGGCGAAGGACCACTCGCCGGTGGTCACGCCCGCCCGGGCGCAGGCGAGGGTGGCCGGCATCAGGTTGTCGGTGGTCGCGGCGGTGGCCTTGAGGGCCGCCAGGGCGGCCTGGGCGGCCGGCTCGTCCCGCTCGGCACGCCACTGCTGAAGCGCCGTCAGGACGGACTGCTCGGAGGCCGGGTCGACCACCATGATGGCGGTGTCCAGATCGGCGGTGAGCGGGCTCTCCTCGGTGGTGTCGAAGCAGTTCACCCCGACGATCTTGTCCTCGCCGGACTCGATCCTGGCCCGTCGGGCGGCGTGCGAGGCGACCAGGTTGGACTTGAGGTAGCCGGACTCGACGGCCGGGATCACCCCGCCCATCTCCAGCACCTTGGCGATCTCGGCCTGGGCGCCGGCCAGCAGCTCGGCGGTCTTGGTCTCGATCACCTCGGAGCCGTTGAAGATGTCGCCGTACTCCAGCAGGTCGGACTCGTAGGCCAGCACCTGCTGGATCCGCAGCGACCACTGCTGGTCCCACGGCCGGGGCAGGCCGAGGGCTTCGTTCCACGCGGGCAGCTGGACGGCGCGGGCGCGGGCGTCCTTGGAGAGCGTGACGGCGAGCATCTCCAGCACGATCCGCTGGACGTTGTTCTCCGGCTGAGCCTCCGTCAGGCCGAGCGAGTTGACCTGGACGCCGTAGCGGAACCGGCGCTGCTTGGGGTCCTGGATGCCGTAGCGCTCCAGCGTGACCTGCTCCCAGAGCCGGGCGAAGGCGCGCATCTTGCACATCTCCTCGACGAAGCGGACGCCCGCGTTCACGAAGAAGCTGATCCGGGCCACCACCTCGCCCATCCGCTCGGCCGGGACCTGCCCGGAGTCGCGGACCGCGTCCAGCACCGAGATCGCCGTGCACATCGCGTACGCGATCTCCTGGACCGGGGTGGCCCCGGCCTCCTGGAGGTGGTAGCTGCAGATGTTGATCGGGTTCCACTTGGGGATGTTGCCGACCGTGTAGGCGATCATGTCGGTGATCAGGCGCACCGAGGGGCCGGGCGGGAAGACGTGCGTCCCGCGCGAGAGGTACTCCTTGACGATGTCGTTCTGGGTGGTGCCGGTGAGCTTGGCGACGTCGGCGCCCTGCTCCTCGGCGACCACCTGGTAGAGCGCCAGCAGCCACATCGCGGTGGCGTTGATGGTCATCGAGGTGTTGGTGCGCTCGACCGGGATGCCATCGAACAGCGTCCGCATGTCGCCGACGTGGCCGACCGGCACCCCGACCCGGCCGACCTCGCCGCGGGCCAGGATGTGGTCCGAGTCGTAGCCGGTCTGGGTGGGCAGGTCGAAGGCGACCGAGAGACCGGTCTGACCCTTCGCCAGGTTCTTCCGGTAGAGCGCGTTGGAGTCACTCGCGGTCGAGTGGCCCGCGTACGTCCGCATCAGCCACGGACGGTCCCGGTCGGCGGCCATCAGATGTTCCGGAAGCGGTTAATGGCGGGCAGGTGCTGCTCGCGGAGCTCCTGGTTGCGGACGCCGAGGCCCTCCTGCGGGGCCAGGCAGAGCACGCCGACCTTGCCCTGGTGCTTGTTGTGGTGCACGTCGAGGGCGGCCTGCCCGGTCTGCTCCAGGGTGTAGACCTTGGACAGGGTCGGGTGGATCTTGCCCTTGGCGACCAGCCGGTTGGCCTCGAACGCCTCGCGGTAGTTGGCGAAGTGCGAGCCGACGATCCGCTTCAGCGACATCCACAGGTAGCGGTTGTCGTACTGGTGCATGAAGCCCGAGGTGGAGGCGCAGGTGACGATCGTGCCGCCCTTGCGGGTGACGTAGACCGAGGCACCGAAGGTCTCCCGGCCGGGGTGCTCGAAGACGATGTCCACGTCCTCGCCGCCGGTGAACTCGCGGATCTTCGAGCCCAGGCGCTTCCACTCACGCGGGTCCTGGTTGTGCTCGTCCTTCCAGAACTTGTAGCCCTCGGCGGACCGGTCGATGATCGCCTCGGCGCCCATGGCACGGCAGATCTCGGCCTTGGCGTCGTTGGAGACCACGCAGATCGGGGTGGCGCCGCCGGCCAGCGCGTACTGGGTGGCGTACGAGCCGAGGCCGCCGCTGGCGCCCCAGATCAGCACGTTGTCGCCCTGCTTCATGCCCGCGCCGTTCCGCGAGACGAGCTGGCGGTAGGCGGTGGAGTTGACCAGGCCGGGGGAGGCGGCCTCCTCCCAGGTGAGGTGCTTCGGCTTGGGCAGCAGCTGGTTGGTCTTCACCAGGGCCAGCTGGGCCAGGCCGCCGAAGTTGGTCTCGAAGCCCCAGATGCGCTGCTCCGGGTCCATCATCGTGTCGTTGTGGCCGTCCGGGGACTCCAGCTCGACCGAGAGGCAGTGCGCGACGACCTCGTCGCCCGGCTTCCAGGCGTTGACTCCGGCGCCGGTGCGCAGCACCACGCCCGCCAGGTCGGAGCCGAGGACGTGGTACGGCAGGTCGTGACGCTTCGTCAGCGGCGAGAGTCGGCCGTACCGCTCCAGGAAGCCGAAGGTGGAGACCGGCTCGAAGAGCGAGCTCCACACGGTGTTGTAGTTGACCGAGCTGGCCATCACCGCGACCAGGGCCTCGCCCGGGCCGAGCTCGGGCAGGGCGACGTCGTCGAGGTGCAGGGACTGGCGCGGGTCCTTGTCGCGGCTGTCCAGGCCGGCGAACATCTGCTCCTCGTCCTTGTGGAGCGTCACCGCCCGGTAGGACTCCGGCAGCTTGAGCCCGGCGAAGTCCGCCGGGGTGCTGTCGGTGCTGAGGATCGCGTCGAGGATTTCCTTCATGGCTGCCTCCGAAGGCGTACCTGTGTGAGGGCGCACAGGGCGTCTGGGGGAGCCGGGAGCGGACACCGGCTTCGCTGGATCGGTCTGGGGATGGGAAGTCAAGGATGGCTGCGACGGGTGGTGGTGTCGCATCCGGACACGGCGCGCCGAGGTGGGGAGCCGCGGCGCCGCGACTGGTGAGGAACAAGGTAGTGGCACCCTGTGCCACTCGTAAAGACACCGGGTGCCATCAATTCGAGTGAACCCGACCACCGTTCGACCGGAGCCCGGGCGACGCAAGGAGGGCCCGCTCCGGAAAACCGGAACGGGCCCTCGAAAACTGCTCTGACCTGCGTAAACCTCAGCCTGCGGCGGAAGTCAGCGCGGCCCTGATCCGGTCCACCACCTGCTCCAGCGGAGCGTCCGTCCGGGTCACTGTGATGAGTACCTCACCCCCGGGGCTGGCACTCAGTGCGCTCACCGCGGCGGCCTCCATCGAGGAGTCGGGTGTCACAGTGGCACCGGGTGCCACTGCCGTACCGCGCCGTCGCACCCCGTTCGGAGCAGTGGCCCAGAACGTCCCGCGGATGACGTCGAAGGAGTGATCCAGCTGCGCCTCCACGTCGCCCAGGCCGCCGGCCCGCAGCCAGCGTCGCAGCACGTGGTTGTGGGCCGCCACCACCGCCGCCGCCGAGACCTCGGCCAGCATCGAGTCGTCGTCCCCGCCGCGCTGCCAGCCCGGCGGGATCTCCTCGGCCGCGTCGAAGCGGCCCAGCAGGTAGCGGGTGAACAACCGCTCGTACCGGGAGACCACCGCGATCTCCCGCTCGCGCAGCGCGCCGACCTGACGGATCAACTGGTACCTGGCCACCGAGACGCCCGGGGTGGAGGCGTACATCCGGAGCACCTCCTTGATGCCGCGGCAGACCACGTCGAGCGGGTGCTCCTCGGTGTCGGCGCTGGCCAGCAGGTCGGCCACCCGGACCAGGGTGTCGTCGTGGTCCGGGAAGATCGCCTCCTCCTTGGACCTGAAGTACCGGAAGAAGGTCCGCCGGGCCACCCCGGCGGCGGCCGCGATCTGGTCGACCGTGGTCTCCTCGTACCCCTGGGTGGCGAACAGCTCCATCGCGGCCGAGGCGAGATCCTGCCGCATCTGCTGTCGCTGGGCGGCCGCCCTGCGGTTGCCGGCCCCGGCCTCGGTGGCCGGCCGGACGCCCTCCGGACGCTCCGGGGCTGACTGTTCGGATGACTGTTCCCGGTCCATGGCCGGAACGCTACACGTACCGGGTGGCGGGCCAACGGGCTTTGTCCGGCGCAGCGGCGGCACCGGGGCGGCCACCACCGGGCGGGGCCAGCGTCCGGCCACCGAACCCGGCCCCCAGGCGGGCCGCACCGCCCGTCCGCCGACCGGGTGCTGACTGCCCGGCAGTCCGCCGGGAGGTGGCGCCTGGCCGGTCATCGGCGGGCGTGGTCGCGGAATCCGCGACCCGTCTTGCGGCCCAGGCAGCCGGCCGCGACGAGGTGCTCCAGCAGCGGTGCGGCGGCCAGGCCCGGCTCGCGGAACTCCTGGTGCAGCACCTTCTCGATGGTCAGCGAGACGTCCAGGCCGACCACGTCCAGCAGCTCGAACGGACCCATCGGGTAGCCGCAGCCGAGCTTCATCGCGGTGTCGATGTCGTCCACCGTCGCGTAGTGCTCCTGGAGCATCCGGACCGCGTCGTTCAGGTACGGGAAGAGCAGGGCGTTCACGATGAAGCCGGCCCGGTCGCCGCACTCCACGGCGTGCTTCTTCACCGTGCCGCAGAGCGCCAGCACGGTGCTGGTGACGTCCGGCGCGGTCAGCACGGTGGAGACCACCTCGACCAGCTTCATCGCCGGGGCCGGGTTGAAGAAGTGCATGCCGATCACGTCCTGCGGCCGCGAGGTGGCGGTCGCGCAGCTGATCACCGGCAGGCTGGAGGTGGTGGTGGCGAGCACCGCGCCGGGCTTGCAGATCTTGTCCAGGGTGGCGAACAGCTCGCGCTTGACCGCCAGGTCCTCGGCCACCGCCTCGACCACCAGGTCGACCTCGGCCAGCTCGGCGTACCGGCCGCTCGGGGTGACCAGGGCCAGCGCGGCGTCGCGCTGCTCGGCGGTCAGCCGGCCCTTGGCCACCGAGCGCTCCAGCGAACGGGCCAGCTGGGCCTTGGCCTTGTCGGCCTTCTCCTGGCTGCGGGCGGTCAGGATCACCTGGTACCCGGCCTTGGCGAACACCTCGACGATGCCGGTGGCCATCGTGCCCGAGCCGCAGACGCCGATGCTGCGCACCTCGCGCCCGGCCACCCGGCCGACCGTCTCGGCACCCGGCTCGGCGACCACCCGGGACGAGCCCGGTGCCTGGTAGGTGTAGAAGCCGCGCCCGCTCTTCCGCCCGAGCAGCCCGGCCGCGACCAGCTGACCGAGGATCGGGGCGGGGGCGTGCAGCCGGTCCTTGGACTGCTCGTACATCGCCTCCAGCACCGTCCGCGCGGTGTCCACGCCGATCAGGTCGAGCAGCGCCAGCGGGCCCATCGGTAGACCGCAGCCGAGCCGCATCGCGGCGTCGATGTCCTCCCGGGTGGCGTACTTGGACTCGAACATCGCGGCGGCCTGGTTGAGGTAGGCGAACAGCAGCCCGTTCACCACGAACCCGGCCCGGTCACCGGCCGCGACCGGCTCCTTGCCGAGCTCGCGGGCGAAGTCGGCGGCCTGCTCGGCGACCTGAGGGGTGGTCAGCACGGTGCGCACCACCTCGACCAGCTTCATGGTGTGCACCGGGTTGAAGAAGTGCAGGCCGAGCACCCGCTCCGGGCGGGCGGTGGCGGCGGCGATCCGGGTCACCGAGAGCGCGGTGGTACCGGTCGCCAGCACCGTGTCGGGCGGGCAGATCCGGTCCAGCTCGGCGAAGATCTCCCGCTTGAGCTCCAGCTGCTCGGGGACCTCCTCGATCACCAGGTCGGCGATCGCGGCCGCGTCCAGCTGGTCGCCGACCGAGATCAGGCCCAGCAGCGCGGTGCGCTCCTCGGCGGTCAGCCGCTCCCGGCGGACCGCGGCGGCGGTGCTCTCCTCGATCCGGGCCAGCGAGCGGGCCGCGCTGTCGGGGTTGGCCTCGATGCCGATCACCCGGCGCCCGCTGTGCGCGACGGCGACGGCGATGCCGGCGCCCATGGTGCCGAGTCCGACGACCGCGACGGTGGGGAAGGGACGCTCCATGGTCCTGACTCCTTGTCATGGGGCCCCGCGCCGCCCGTCCACGGCCGGGCGCACCCGCTCGTCGTCGAGCGGCGGCCGTCAGGGCGGGGAGGAGGGTACGGCGGAGCGGGGAGAGGGTGATGACGGTTGCGGCGGGCACGCGGCAGGCCGGTCCGCTCCGGCTCTGCTGCGGCTGTGCCGTGGTACTCAGGCGCACTGAGAGATGTCGCTGTGCATCGCGCTGAAGTCCCGTACCGCGTCCGGAAGGCGTGCGATCGCACGTCGGACGGCGGCCCCGCCAGTGCGGCTCCCGAAGCCCGGCGGTGGTGCGTGCGGTCACTGTAGCGAAGTTACTTCGAGGTAGGAAGAGTCCCGGGGAAAGCCGACGGCCCCCGCTCCTGGAGGGGAGCGGGGGCCGTCGGGCCGTACGGAGGGATCAGTGCACCAGCACCGGGACGGCGTCCTCGGAGCCGGCGACCGCACCCTGGTGGGCGTCCGGGCGACCGGTGTTGATCAGGACCGCCGCGATCGCGGCGGCCAGCAGCATGATGCCGAAGGACCACCAGATGGCGACCTGGGTGCTGTGCACCATGGCGTTCAGGTGGAGCAGCTGCGGGCTGGTGGCGCCGGCCGCGTGCGAGGCGACGTACGCGGTGCCGGCACTGGCCGCGATGGTGTTCAGCAGCGCGGTGCCGATCGCGCCGCCGACCTGCTGCGAGGTGTTCACCATGGCCGAGGCGACGCCCGCGTCCCGCGGCTCGACGCCGTAGGTGGCCAGGCTCATCGCGGGCATGAACGCGGTGCCCATGCCGAGGCCCATCAGGATCAGACCGGGCAGGATCACCGCCGGGTAGGAGGTGTCGGTGCCGATCTGGGTGAAGATCAGCAGGCCCAGGGCCGCGGTCACGAAGCCGGGAGCCATCAGCTTGCGCGGGGCGACCCGGGTCATCAGCCGGGTGCCGATCTGGGTGGAGCCGATGATCATGCCCGCCACCATCGGCAGGAAGGCGACGCCGGTTTTCACCGGGCTGTAGCCCAGCACCACCTGCAGGTAGTAGGTGAGGAAGAGGAACAGCCCGAACATCCCGATGATCGCGACACCGAGCGAGAGGTACACGCCACCGCGGTTGCGCTCCAGCAGGACGCGCAGCGGCAGCAGCGGGGCCTTCACCTTCGACTCGACCAGGACGAAGAGCGCCAGCAGCACGGCGGAGGCGACGAACAGGCTGATGGTGACGCCCGAGGCCCAGCCGTCCTCGTTGGCCCGGGTGAAGCCGTAGACCAGCGCGACCAGACCGGTGGTGACCAGCAGCACGCCGGGGATGTCCAGCTTGTTGCGGTTGCGGCCCTCGGCGGGCTCACGGATCACCATGACGGCGCCGATCGCGGCGACCACCGCGAACGGGATGTTGACGAAGAAGGTCCAGCGCCAGTTCAGGTACTCGGTGAGCAGGCCGCCGAGAATCAGACCGATGGCGCCACCGCCACCGGCGATCGCACCGTAGATGCCGAACGCCTTGGCCCGCTCCTGGCCGGTGGTGAACATCACCGCGAGCAGCGAGAGGGCGGCCGGGGCGAGCAGCGCGCCGAACACACCCTGCAGGGCGCGGGCGCCGAGCAGCATGCCGGTGTTGGCGGCCGCGCCGCCCAGGGCGGAGGCCAGCGCGAAGCCGACCAGGCCGACGATGAAGGTGCGACGACGGCCCCAGAGGTCGGCGATCCGGCCGCCGAACAGGAGCAGGCTGCCGAAGGCGAGCGCGTAGGCCGTGATGACCCACTGGCGGTTGCCGTCGGAGATGCCCAGGTCGGCCTGGGCGGAGGGCAGGGCGATGTTCACGATGGTGGCGTCGAGGACGACCATCAGCTGCGCGAGGCCGATGAAGCCGAGCGCCTTCCAGCGGCGTGGATCGGGCGGTGCGACGGTTCCGGACATGGAGGTACCCACTTAGGTGCGAGGTTCTGTGCGAGCTGTACAAGCTGTGCGTGCTGGGACGCGCCGGACGGCTGGGGCGGCGCGGAAGTCGATGAGGTGTCAGGTGCGGAGCTGGTGCGGCGTCAGGTGCGCTGCCCGGCGAGGCGTCGGGAACGCGTCAGGTGGATCGGCGGAGGTCCTCCATGGTCACGGCGCGACCTGGCAGCTCGGAGCGGGCCGGGGCCCGCATCCCGTCGAGCAGGATCTGGAGGTGGCGGTGGACGAAGCCGTCCACCGACATGCAGTCGCTGCCGGGCAGCGGCCGGGTGATCTGCGCGACGGTGGCGAGGTAGTCGCCGGGGCCGACGTCGGCGCGGAACAGCCCGGCCTGCTGGGCCCGGGTGACCAGCTCGACCACGGTGTCCTTCAGCTGCTCACCCGCCTGCTCCAGCTCGGGGTCGCCTGGGTCGCCGTGCTGCGAGATCAACGGGCAGAGCGCGCTGATCCGCTCGTCGGCGGCCGCGTGCGTGAAGCGGGTGACCGCCGCGAACGCGTCCGGCTCCTCGGCCATCGCGGCCCGGGCGTGACCGGTCATCTTGTGCATCACCGAGAGGGCGACGTGGTGGATCAGGTCGCGCCGGTCGGCGAAGTTGCGGTAGACCGTCGCGTTGCCGACGCCGGCCCGGCGGGCGATCTCGTCGAGCGGGACGTCCGGCCCCTGCTCGACGAAGGCCTCCCGGGCGGCCTCGATGATGCGCGCCCGATTGCGCGAGGCGTCGGCCCGTAGGCGTGGCGCGGTCGCCTTCTCGGCGGCGGTGACAGTCATGGTCCAACTCCCCTCGGGCCCCCGTACCGGGGACTGGTTCCCCGGATAACTCGAACATAGCGTCAAACGGGGAGACTGCCCCCGGATATTTCGGCGGAGAGTGTGACCTGTGTCACATCGGAAAACCTCTGGGTTGACAGGACCGCCACCGGTTAGGGTGAGCGCCGCGGGGGCGGCTCCGCGGCGTGCTTCCTTCTCACTCACTCTCAATGAACCCGAGTGCGCCCATTCTCCGCCCCTGCACTGACATCTCCGCCCGGGGCAACGCCCCGTGAGGCGTCCCGAGGGGGAAGAAGCCACCGCGATGAGCCGCGATCTCGACACACTCCTGCTGCACCGCCAGGGCCTGGTCGCCGTCCCGACCCGCCCCGGCGCCGAACCGGACCGGCGCAGCCGGGACGGGCTGGCCGTGCTGGAGTCCGACCTCGCCCTCCGCGGCTACCGGCTCACCGCCCCGCTGTACGCCGCACTCGCCCGGCAGAGCCCGGTCTCGCTCAAGCAGACCGGCACCGACCTGCTCCGCCGGATCGACCTGCTGACCGGCAACGAGCGCCCGCACCGGCCGCTGTTCCGGGGTTTCCCCGACCACGTGTCGGACGACGCGCACGGGCTCCTCTCGGCCCGGATGCGCGCCTACCTGCACAACCAGGCCGATCTGGCCTGCAGTTGGTGCGAGCTCGAGTCCTCGGTGGAGGTGCTCGCGCCGTGCGGGCACCTGGTCTGCGGGGACTGCCAGGACGGCACGTACTGCCCGCTCTGCGGCACGAAGCTGACCGCCGCCCGGGCGCGGCTCGCAGTCCGGCTGCCCTTCACCGCCCGTGCCCCGCAGGCCACTCGCGACATCCCGGCCGGTGCGGTGCTGCGCTTCCTTCGGCTGGCCGTCGATCCGGCCGAAGCCGCCTCGGTGGAGCTGGGCCGGCTGCTCGCCCGGCAGCTCCCGCTCAGCCCGCAGGATCGTGAGGACCTCGCCGTCCTGCTCGACAACGCGCCTGCCGATCCCGGTAGTTGGCTGCCCGAGGCGATCCCGGTCCGGGAGACCAAGGCCACCGTGCTGGCCGAACTCCTGCACCGCGACCTGCCCGGCACCCTGCCCGAGCTGGCCGCCCGCCTCGGCACCGCCACCGACGTGCTGCGGCTGCTCTGGGCCTGGTCCGGCGCCGAGCCCGACCTGCTGGCCGACAAGCCGCCGCGGCTGCGGGGCGTCCCGCGCCCGCTCCGTCGGGCCCTGCTCGCCGCCCTGGACGCACTGCCGCTCGCCGGAGCGGCCGAGGACATGCTGCGCCACCGCGCCGCCTGGCAGCGCGCGGGCGAGGCGCTGCACCCGTACGAGTACCACCGCCGGTTCCCGAACGCGGCCGCCGCCTTCGCGGTGGTCCGGGGCACCGACCTGCTCCAACACCCGCTGGGTGACGCCCTGTTGACCGCCTCGCTGCCCACCGCGGGCACCGCCGGCGGGCGGAACCGACTGACCGTCACCACCTTCGCCTCCCGGGTCGAGGCCGCGCTCGCCACCGGCGACGTACCCGGCGCCCTCGCCCTGCTGAGCCACCGCCCCGGCGAACTGGCCCGGCGACTGCACCACCTGCTCCGCACCCACCACCGCTGGGCCCCCGACGCGCCCTGCCCGCCCGAGCTGCTCGCCACCCTCCCGGAGGTCCTGCGCAAGGTCGCCCCCGGGCCGCTGCTCGGCGCGTACGGCCGGCTGCGCGCGCCCCGCCCGGACAACGAGCGCCGGCTGTACTTCCCGCGCGGCCACACCGCGCACTCGCACGCCCGTACCGACTGGGGCGCCGCGCTGCCCGCGCGGCTCAGCTCGCCGGTCTGCGCGCTGATCGAGGCCGAGCTGCTGCGCCGGGCGGCCGGTCACGGGCGGTTCGATCTCGCCGTGCTGGACGAGGAGTTGACCGGTCTGACCGCTCCGGCCGCGGAGCGGGCCAGCGCCCGTTCGCTGGTCGCGATGCCGCGCGGCAGCGTGCTGCCGCTGCCGGACGGTGGTCGGCTGCGGCTCTTCCTGTACTGGCTCCAGCCCAAGGGCGTCCGGGTCGACCTCGACCTCTCGGTGGCGTTCTACGACGCGGACTGGGCGCTCACCGGCCTGTGTGACTACACCAAGCTGGTGCACGGCGCCCGGACGGCGGTCCACTCCGGCGACTTCACCTCGGCGCCGAACGGCGCGACCGAGTTCGTCGACCTCGACCTGGCCGGGCTGGCCGGCGCCGGCGCCCGGTACGCCGTGGTCGTGGTGTTCAGCTTCAACGACATCGCCTTCGATGAACTCCCGGACGCCTACACCGGTTTCATGAGCCTGGGCGAGCCCGGCCGGTCGGCGGGCCCGCTCGACCCCAAGCACGTCACCCAGCGGCTCGACCTGGCGGGCGCCGCCAAGGTGGCCGTCCCGATGATCATCGACCTGGCCGAACGCCAGTGGACCTGGACCGACCTCAACCTCGGCGGCACCGGCGGCGTCCACGACGTCCGCCGCCACTCCGGCCGCCTCGGCGTGCTCGCCTCCGACGTCCTGCACCACTTCACCCCCGGCAGCCGGGCCACCCTCGCCGACCTGGCCCTCGCCACCGCGGCCGCCACCACCGACCAGGTCCTGATCCGCTCCGGCGCCACCGTAGCCACCTACCACCGCGCCCCGGACGAGCCCGTCGCCGCCTTCGCCACCCGCATCCGCGACCGCCACCACCCCAACCACACCGGCCCGTTCGACCCCACCACCCTCACCGACCGCCACGCCTTCCTGGCCCTCCTGAACGCCGACCTCCCCACCACTCCCTCCCTCACCGGCACCCTCTACCGCCTCTACCCGGGCACCCTCGACGCCACCCTTGGTCTCGACCGCCTCACCGCCGCCGACCTGGTCAGCCGCTTCGGGCCGGAGGCGTAGGAGGACCCCGGGCCGACCGGTGCCGAACTCCCGCCACCACTCGGCTGGTTCCGTACGCGTAGCCACACGCACGGGTGGCCGGCTGCCGCCGGACGGGTGACAGGGCGTTCCCCCGCGGACCCGGGATGGGTGAGCATGGCGGTATGAACAGCGCCCCGTCCCGCGCCGAGCGGGCTGCCCAGGCCAGGCTGGCCGCTGCCCGGCTGACCGGTGAAGGTGTCGACGGGGTGGCGACCAGTTGGGTCGACAATGCCGGGATCAGCCGGGTGAAGACCTTCCCGGTACGGCAGTTGGAGCACGCGGCCGAGTGGGGCGTGGGTGCGGCGCCGTGCTTCGACGTGTTCCTGCTGGACGACTCGATGACCAGCAGCGCGTTCAGCCAGGGCCCGGACGGGGACCTCCGGCTGATCCCGGACCTGGACCGGCTGGTCCCGCTGGCCGCCCAGCCCGGCTGGGCGTGGGCCCCGGCGGACCGGTACGCGCAGGACGGCACGCCGCACCCGGGCTGCCAACGCCGGTTCGCCCGGCGGATGGTGGCGGCGGCCGGGCGGCGCGGCCTCACCGTGCAGGCCGGGATCGAGGTCGAGTGGGTGCTCACCGACGCCACCGGGGCCCCGGCCACCACCGCGCCCGCGTACGGGCTGCACCGGTTCGCCGACCTCTCCGACTATCTGCGGGACGTGCTCCGCGCGCTGACGGAGCAGCAGTTGACGGTGCTTCAGCTGCACCCCGAGTACGCACCGGGCCAGTTCGAGGTCTCGGTCGCGCCGGAGGGCCCGGTCGGCGCGGCCGACACCACCGTGCTGGTCCGCCACACCATCCGGGCGGTGTCGGCCCGGCACGGCCTGCGGGCCACCTTCGCCCCCGCGCTCACCCCCGACGGGGTCGGCAACGGCGGCCACCTGCACTTCAGCCTCTGGCGCGACGGCCAGAACCTCGGCCACGGCGGCCCCGGCCCGCACGGCCTGCACCCGGAGGCCGAGCACTTCCTGGCCGGCGTACTGGAGCACCTGCCCGCGCTGCTCGCCCTCGGCGCACCGAGCGTCGCCAGCTACCTGCGGCTGCAACCCGGCCGCTGGTCGGGCCCGTTCCGCTGCTGGGGCCTGGAGAACCGGGAGGCCGCCCTCCGGCTGATCAAGGGCTCCACCGCCGGGCAGGCCAACGCCGAGGTCAAGTGCTTCGACGCCACCGCCAACCCCTACCTGATGATCGGCGGAGTGCTCGCCGCCGGACTCGACGGCCTGGACACCGGAAAGCCCCTCCCCGGCGAGGTGAACGGCGATCCGGCCGCCCTCGGCACCGTCGAACGGCTGCCCGCGGCCCTCGCCGAGACGCTGGCCGCCTTCGAACCGTCTGTGCTGCTCCGTGAAGCCCTCGGCGCCCAACTCCACGCCGCCGTCCTCGCCGTCCGCCAGGGCGAGGTCGAACTCCTCGCCGACCGCACCCCCGAACAGATCATCGCGGCGACGGTCGACAGGTACTGAGCCCGTGATCGACCAGCACTGTCACAGCATCACCCTCGCCGACCTCGACGACAGCGCCTTCGCGAGCCTGCTCACCGAGTCCGACCGCCCACCCGCGCCCGGGATCTCACCTTTCGACAGCTCGCTCGGCCTGGCGGTCCGCCGCTGGTGCCCACCGGCCCTCGGCCTCCCCGCGCACGCCCCGATGGCCGACTACCTCGCCCGCCGCCGCGAACTCGGCCCCGCCGAAGCCGCCCGCCGCCTGCTCGCCGCAACCGGCATCAGCCACTGCCTGGTCGACACCGGCCTCACCATCGCGGCCGGTCACCCGCTGCTGCCGTTGCCGGACCTCGCCTCGCTCTCCGGCGCCCAAGTCCGGGAAGTGGTACGGCTGGAGAGCATCGCCGAACCGGTCGACACCTCGCCCGCCGACTGGGCGCACGCCGTCGAGTCGGCCCTCCGCACGGCCACCGCCTCCGCCGTCGCGGTCAAGTCCGTCCTCGCCTACCGCCACGGCCTCGCCATCCCGGCCGAACGCCCCTCCCCGCCGGAGGTCGCCCACGCCGCCGCCACCCACCGCCCGGGCCGCCGCCTGACCGACCCGGTCCTGCTCCGCCAACTCCTCTGGACCGCCGTCGACTTGGGCCTGCCGATCCAACTCCACACCGGCTTCGGCGACCCCGACCTGACTCTCCACCGCGCCGACCCGTCCCTGCTCACCGACTTCATCCGAGCCGTCGAACCGACCGCCACCCCGCTCGTCCTGCTGCACACCTACCCGTACCACCGCCAGGCCGCCTGGCTCGCCCAGTCCTTCCCCCACGTCTACGCCGACCTCGGCCTGACCCTCTCCTACACCGGCCCCCGCGCCGCCACCGTCCTCGGCGAAATGCTCGAACTCACCCCGTTCGCCAAACTGCTGTTCTCCACCGACGCCTACGGCCTCCCCGAGCTCTACACCGTCGGCGCCGCCCAGTACCGCCACGCCCTGCACCGCACCCTCACCACCTGGCAGTCCGACGGCGCCTGCACGGCGGCGGATGCCACCCGGATCGCCGGCCTCGTCTCGACGGAGAACTCCCGGCGCTTGTACGGCCTCTGACGGCAGCTGCGCGCGGGGGGGGGGCGAGTCGAGGCTGGGCTCGGCCCCTCAGGTGGCGTCCCGGGGCGGATGCGCCCGGCTGAAGCCCGCCTGCCGGGTGTGGACGGTGACGGTGCCCCCGCCGAGCATCTCGGCCTTCTGGCGGAGCTGCTCCACGACCGCTGGGCTCGGCCGCCCGTACACGTCGATGGATCTCATCCGGATGAGCGCACCGAACGCGCGGAACTTCGGCCCGCCGAGCTCCATGTGGAGCTCCAGCGACGCCGAATCCGGATGGACGGCCACCGTGGTCATCGTCGACTCGGATTCGTCGATGTAGAAGTGATAGGCGATCAGCTGCGGCTCGCGCGCCTCGGCGAACGCGGCCAGGTCGCTCATCCCGTCCCGGACCTCCGCGATCCTGCCCTCGTGGATGTCCGAGCGGTCGACGTAGTACATGGGTTCCTCCATGCCGCCCGAACCTATCGCCGACCAGCCGTCGGATCGGCTCGGCGCGCGGTCTCCTCCTGCTCAACCACCCGACGTCTGGTCAGCCCCGTGTTGAAGATCCGCTGAGACGCTAATCTCCGGGTATGGCTCAATCCCCTCGTCCCCCACAGGTCATCAGCGGCTTATCGACGGATGCATCTGTGCCTATGACCTGGCTGCCGATGCCAGGGGCGTGCTGTCACCGGTCATGGTCTGTCGGCCGTCTCCCGAAGACGCCGTTGTGGACCATGCCGTCGCCGCAGGCCTTCAGCGGACCTATTACACGACTCTCGACGCAGTCGTCTGTGTGACGGCAGCGGGGGACGAGGTCTGGCGGTCGCAGTTCGAGCCACAGGCGGACGAGCAATACGGACACCGGCCCAGCTGCGTGCTGTCGCTGGACGAACTCGTGCTGTGGGTCTACCGGCCTGACGCCATGGCGGACCGTGACCGACCCGACCAGTGGGTCGCCCTGGACACCGAGACCGGAGCGGTCATCGCGCAGGCGAATCTGGACACCGTGGGGCACGGCGGGCAGCAACTGCTGCACCCGGCGAGCGATCAGGTCCTCCTCGATGTCGGTGAAGGGCAGGACGGCTCGGTCATCTACCGCGCATCGCTCTCCGGAGCCCGGATGGATCTCGTCCGTTATCCCTGGGGCGACCGGTGCCTCATCGACCTGTCGCCCGACGGGCACCGGTTCACGACCGTTGACCATGCGCAGACCGACATCGCCATCCACAGCTACCCCGATGGCGAGGTGACGCTCGCCCTCTCCGTCGACGCCTTCGGACACGACCCGGACGAGATCTTCGTCGAATGGGGCGGCGGCTATCTGAACTCGGACACCGTCATCGTGACCCTCATCGGCGAAGACGAGGACGAGGAGGAGTGGTTCCGCCACTATCGCGCGGATGTGCGCTCCGGTCAGGTCCGCGCCGAGTTCGACGCGCACGCGGGCAACCCCTACGACATCCAGCCCCTCGGAGACGGCTCCTGGCTCACCACCGATCCGTCCGGCCACCCGATCCGCTGGACCGACTCGTAGCAGCCCAGCAGCCGAACTTACTGGGCATTCGATCGTGATTGCGGTGTCGATAGGGTCGCTCCGTGACAGATCACGGCATTGAGTTCCCCGCATACCGCCTGCACGTGGTGCCGGCCGTGCTCTCCCTCGCGAATCCGCCCTGGCAGCGGGATGTATGGCTGCGGGGCGAGGAGTTCGAGGACCTGGACTACGTGGTGCATGTCCTGTTCGACGACTTCTGCGATGCGAACCGCCCGGAACCGTGGCTGGGCAAGAGCCTGCGCACGCGCGAGGAGGTGGTCCTGATGCAGCAGCTCGGGGCCGCGTACTCAGCGGTGCAGGAGGCGGTCGGGGCAGACGCCGCCGACGCGGTCTACCTCGCGCATGCGGGTTGGCCGGCAGTGGTCACGGCGGCCGGCAGGTTGGCCCAGGTGATGGTGGTCAACGACCTGAACGCCCTTGCGCTGCTTCACGAGGAAGGCCATCGCTGGCCGCCGGGCCGGGACACGGCGTCCCACGGCAGCTGAGGCTGCCACCTGTGCCCGCGGGCTGAGCGTCCGGTGCGGGCCCCGCCCAGGTGGGGCGGAGCCCGCAGGTGGTGCTAGCCGAGGCCGAGGAGGTGGTCGCGGAGGCCGCTGCCGAAGGCGGTCGGGGTGCCGTCGTAGCTGGTGATCAGAGCCGGGCCGGAGCTGCAGTTCCAGGTGTTCCAGGTCCAGCCGAGGTAGGAGAGCTTCTTGCTGTCGAGCCAGGACATCACCTGGTCGATGAAGGCGTGGCCGCAGGTGTTCTCGCCGATCTCACCGGCGATCAGCGGGACCTGGGCCGCGACCGGGGCCAGGGTGGAGTTCCAACAGGCGGCCGTGGAGCAGGTGTTGAAGTTGTAGACGTGCCAGGCCGCGCCGAGATTGCCGGTCGGGTCGGTCGGCTTGTGGGCGAGCCACTGGCCGAGGTCGTTGGAGTAGGCCAGGCCGCCGAGCAGGATGACGTTGGTGGCGCCGGTGGCCCGGACGGTGTTCACCAGGGTCTGCATGCCGCTCACCTGGTAGCCGATGCCGGGGCAGGCGCTGCCGCCGTCCCGCCAGCAGAGCCAGCCCTGGGCGAGCGAGGACTCGGAGCGGTCCGGGTACGGCTCGTTGAACAGGTCGAACACCACCGAGCCGGTGCCCTTGAAGGTCTCGGCGACCGAGCTCCAGAACGGGGCCGCGTTGGCGCCCGGCATCGGCTTCTGGCAGGTGGCGTTGGTGTCGGAGCAGCCGGAGGAGTTGCCGGTGTACTGCCCCCGGCTCCAGTGCATCTCGACGATCGGGGTCAGTCCGGCGGTGCGCAGCGAGTCGACCCAACCCTTGATCGTGGCCCGGTAGTTGGCGCCGCCGTAGGCCGGGTTGACGTTCGACTGACCGAGCCAGCAGTCCTCGTTGAGCGGGACCCGGACGGCGTTCACCTTCCAGCTCTTGATCGCGGCGATCGAGGCGGCGTCCACCGGGCCGTCGAAGAAGCCGTACCCCTGGACGCACATGTACTCGGTGCCGGAGCGGTTGACGCCGTGCAGCACGACCGGCGAACCGGCCGCGTTGACCAGGGAGTTACCGGAGACCCGGAGGTCGGGGGCAGCTCCAGCGGGCGTGGTCGGCGAAGGTGACGGCGAGGGCGAAGGCGAAGGCGAGGACGACGGCGACGGCGACGAGGAAGGCGACGGCGAAGGCAGCCCGTTGCACGTCACCCCGTTGACCGCGAAGGACGTGGGAGCCGAATTCGCCCCGCTGTAGCTGAAGTTGGCTCCGGGTGTGGCGCTGCCACCGGGAGCGATGTTCGCGTTCCAGGACAGAGCGCTGACGGTGACGTTCTTGCCGCTCTGGGTCCAGGTGCCGTTCCAGCCACTGCCGGAGAGGGTCTGGTTCCCGCTGTACGCGTAGCTGAGGGTCCAGCCGTTGAGGGCGGCGGTCCCGACGTTGTTGATCTTCACGTTGGCGGTGAAGCCGCTGCCCCAGTCGTTCGTGGAGTAGTCGACGGTACAGGCGACGGCGGCGGCCGAGGACGAGCCGGCGATCGGTCCGACCAGTGCGGCCGTGGCGGCCAGCGCGGCCCCGAGGGCGAGCGCGGTGTGGCGCAGGGACATGTCCCGCTCCTAGCAACTGACGACATATGGGCGCGCTCCCACAGGCCCGACCAGAAAGATAGTCAGCCGAACCGTAGTTGCCAACTGCCCCGGCTGCGCAATCTCTTGACAGCCACTCAGTCCCTCCCGATATTTGGGAGCGCTCCCACAGGTGCGAGTGCCATGCCTCGCGCTCAGCGAACAGTTCCCCGTTCTCGTAGCCCCCACCCGCAGCCCCCACCCGCAGGAGCCGTCAGATGTCACCGCCCACCTCTCGCAGTTCCCGCTTGTCCGCACTCGGCGCAGCCCTCACGCTGCTGGCCGCCGGACTCAGCACGATGGTCGGTACCCCGGCCTCGGCGGCCGTGATCCAGTGCGCCGTCGACTACTCCACGAACGACTGGGGTAGCGGTTTCACCGCCAACGTGAAGATCAACAACGTCGGGACCGCTGCTCTCAACGGCTGGACCCTGACCTACGCCTACACCGGCAACCAGGCCCTCTCCGGCAGCGGCTGGAACGGCGACTGGACCCAGAGCGGCAAGAACGTCACCGTCAGCAGCCTGTCCTGGAACGCCACCATCGCCCCCGGCGGCAACGCCACCCCGGGCGCCAACTTCAGCTACTCCGGCAGCAACGCGGCGCCCACCTCCTTCGCGGTCAACGGCACCACCTGCGCCGGCGCCCACCAGCCGCCGGTCACCACGCTCACCAGCCCGGCGCCCGGGGCGAGTTACGCCGCCGGGGCCGCCATCCCGCTGGCCGCCACGGCGACCGCGAGCGACGGCGCGAGCATCAGCAAGGTGGAGTTCTACGACAACGCCACCCTGCTGGCCACCGACACCAGTGCGCCGTACTCCTTCAGTTGGGCCGGTGCCGCCTCCGGCAGCCACTCGGTCTACGCCAAGGCGTACGACAGCACCGGTGCGACCGGCGAGTCCGCCCCGTCGGGCATCACGGTGGCGTCCGGGCCGGCCATCACCGCCACCCCGGTCAGCCTCTCGGTCACCCAGGGCAAGACCGGTACCTTCACGGTGAAGCTCTCCGCCCAGCCCACCGCCAATGTCACGGTGACCACCACCCGTACCTCGGGCAACACCGGACTGACCGTCAGCGGCGGCGCGAGCCTGACCTTCACGCCCGCCAACTGGGCCACCGCGCAGACCGTCACGCTCACCGCCGACGCGACCGGCACCGGCTCGGCGACCTTCACCGCCGCCGCCACCGGCCACACCGCCGCCGCCGTCACGGTGACCGAGCTGGCCGCCGGCACCGGCGTGTACAACGACCGCTTCCTGCAGCTCTACACCAAGCTGAAGGACCCGGCGAACGGCTACTTCTCACCCGAGGGCATCCCGTACCACTCGGTGGAGACCCTGCTGGTGGAGGCGCCCGACCACGGGCACCAGACCACTTCGGAGGCCTACAGCTACCTGCTCTGGCTGGAGGCCCAGTACGGCCGGGTCAGCAAGGACTGGTCCAAGTTCAACGCGGCGTGGACGCTCATGGAGACGTACATGATCCCCACCCACGCGGACCAGCCGACCAACAGCTTCTACAACGCGGCCAAGCCCGCCACCTACGCTCCCGAGATGCCGCTGCCGGGCGACTACCCGGCGCCGCTGAACACCTCGGTGACGGCGGGTCAGGACCCGATCGCGGCCGAGCTGTCCAGCGCGTACGGCACCAGTGACATCTACGGCATGCACTGGCTGCAGGACGTCGACAACGTCTACGGCTTCGGCAACGCGCCCGGCAAGTGCGAGGCCGGGCCGGCCGACACCGGGCCGTCGTACATCAACACCTACCAGCGCGGTTCGCAGGAGTCGGTCTGGGAGACCATCCCGCAGCCGACCTGCGACAAGTTCGCCTACGGCGGCAAGAACGGCTTCCTGGACCTGTTCGTCAAGGACAACTCCTACGCCAAGCAGTGGAAGTTCACCGACGCCCCGGACGCCGACGCGCGTGCCGTCCAGGCCGCCTACTGGGCGGACACCTGGGCCAAGGCCCAGGGCAACGGCGGCCAGGTCTCGGCCACCGTCGCCAAGGCCGGCAAGATGGGCGACTACCTGCGGTACTCGTTCTTCGACAAGTACTTCAAGAAGATCGGCAACTGCGTCGGCGCCTCCACCTGCCCGGCGGGCAGCGGCAAGGACTCCTCGCACTACCTGCTCTCCTGGTACTACGCCTGGGGCGGCGCGACCGACACCAACTCCGGCTGGGCCTGGCGGATCGGCGACGGGGCCGCGCACGGCGGCTACCAGAACCCGATGGCCGCGTACGCGCTGGTGAACGACCCGGCGCTGGCCCCCAAGTCGGCCACCGGCAAGGCGGACTGGGCCACCAGCCTGACCCGCCAGGTCGAGTTCATCCAGTGGCTGCAGTCCAGCGAGGGCGCCATCTCCGGTGGGGCGACCAACAGCTGGGAGGGCAGCTACGCCACCCCGCCCGCCAACACCCCGACCTTCTACGGGATGTACTACGACGAGGCGCCGGTCTACCACGACCCGCCGAGCAACCAGTGGTTCGGCTTCCAGACCTGGGGTCTGGAGCGGGTCGCCGAGTACTACTACGCCAGCGGTGACGCCAAGGCCAAGGCCGTCCTCGACAAGTGGGTCACCTGGGCGCTGAGCAAGACCACCTTCAACGCCGACGGCACCTACCAGATCCCGTCCACGCTGGCCTGGAGCGGCAAGCCGGACAGCTGGAACGCCACCGCACCCGGCGCCAACACCGGTCTGCACGTGAGCGTGGTCGACTACACCAAGGACGTCGGGGTGGCCGGCTCGTACGCCAAGCTGCTCTCGTACTACGCGGCGAAGTCCGGCAACGCGGCCGCCAAGACGGCGGCGCAGAAGCTGCTGGACGGGATGTGGGGCAACCACCAGGACGCGCTGGGCATCGCGGTGCCGGAGACCCGGACGGACTACATCCGGTTCAAGGACTCGGTCTCGGTGCCCTCGGGCTGGACCGGGACGATGCCGAACGGCGACCCGGTCAACTCCAGCTCCACCTTCCTCTCGATGCGTTCCTTCTACAAGAACGACCCCGCCTTCGCCAAGGTCCAGGCCTACCTGGACGGCGGTCCCGCACCGGTCTTCACCTACCACCGGTTCTGGGCCCAGGCGGACATCGCGACCGCGATGGCCACCTACGGTGAGCTGTTCGGGTAACTGACCCTCCGTCAGTTACCGCCGGGCGTACGGCCGGAAGGCCGTACGCCCGGTCGTGTGCGTTCCAGGTGGCCGTCGTGCGTACCTCTTGCGGAGGGCGGCCCGGGGTCACTAGCGTCCCGGGCAGCTCACGCACCCGCCATCCGCGGGCGCGGGCGGACAACTCGGGAGGGCCAACCCCTATGAGAGTTCCTCGGACAGGCCGGTTCGGACGCGGGATGGCCGGGCTGGCCCTGGTGGCCGCGGGGACGCTGACCCTGCCGACCGGCACCGCGGTCGCGGCCGACGCGGCGGGCAGTGGCGCGGCGGAGACCGGCCCGCTGTTCAACTATCTGGTGAACACCAAAGCCAACCACGGTCAGGTCAAGCTGGCCGAACGGGCGATCATCCGGCTCGGCGGCACGGTGGTGCAGTCCTACGAGCAGATCGGCGTGATCATCGCCCGCTCGGACTCCACCGGCTTCGCGGCCGGGCTGCGCGCCTCCCACGTGGTCGACTCGGTCGGCGCCAGCCGGACGAAGGCCGTCACCGCGGGCATCGGCGACGACACCGTCGAACTCGCCACCCCACCGGCCGCGTTGCTGGCCGCGGGGGCGGGAGCCGACGAGCCGTTGCAGGCCGACCAGTGGTCGCTGGGCACCATCGGCGTCCCCGAGGCGCACCGGACCAGCCTCGGCAGCCGCCGGGTGACGGTCGGCGTGCTCGACTCCGGCATCGACGCCACCCACGAGGACCTGGCCGCCAACGTGGACGCCGCGCAGTCGGTGTCCTGCATCGACAACGGCAGGCCGAACACCGACTTCCAGGCCTGGCAGCCCACCACCAGCGACCACGGAACCCACGTCGCGGGCACCATCGCCGCCGCCAAGAACGGCAAGGGCGTGCTCGGGGTGGCCCCGAACGTCCGGCTGGCGGCGGTGAAGGTGGTGGACGACGGCGGCTACATCTTCCCGGAGTACGCGGTCTGCGGTTTCGTCTGGGCCGGTGAGCACCACTTCCAGGTCACCAACAACAGCTACTACGTGGACCCTTGGATGTTCAACTGCTCCAATGACCCGGATCAGGCGGCCATCCTGACCTCGGTCCGGCGGGCCACCGCCTTCGCCGAGCGCAACGGTGTGCTGAGCGTCGCGGCGGCGGGCAACGAGAACATCGACCTGGCGCACAAGACCACCGACGACACCAGCCCGGACGACACCGTGCCGGTGCCCCGTCCGGTCGACACCGGCTGCCTGAGCCTGCCGGCCGAGCTCCCCGGCGTGGTGAACGTGGCCTCGGTCGGGGTGAACGGCAACAAGTCCTTCTTCTCCAGCTACGGCCAGGGCAAGATCACGGTCGCGGCCCCCGGTGGCGACTCCCGCTACCAGATCCCGAACACCCCGGCGAAGAACGGCCGGATCCTCTCGACCGTCCGGGGCAACAAGTACGGCTACATGCAGGGCACTTCGATGGCTTCCCCGCACGCGGCGGGCGTCGCCGCGCTGCTCGCCTCCAGCCACCCGTGGGCCGGCCCCGAGCAGCTCCGGCGGATGCTGACCGGCCAGGCCACCGAGCACGCCTGCCCGGCGGTCTTCGACCCGAGCGGCGACGGCGCCTGGGCGGCGACCTGCGAGGGCGGCACCGCGCAGAACGGCTTCTACGGCGCGGGCATCGTCAACGCGGCCACCGCGGTGCAGTGGTGGCGCGGCTGAGCTGACACGGCGTGAGCGCACCATGAGCGCACCGGCCCGCCCGCGTACCCGGGCGGGCCGGTGCGCTCAGCGCGTCCGGGGCCGGCCGGAGAGGTCGGGGACCTCCTGGAGCCAGCTCGGGCGGCCCGCCCGGGTGGCGGCGGCCCGCTCGGCGGCGGTCTGCCTGAGCTGCTCTGCGGTGGCGAAGCCGTCGGGCAGCCAGGCGGCCGACTGGGCGGCGCGGGTGGCGAGTTGGGTCACGTACGCGTCCCTGAGGTGCTCGACCGAGTCGAAGCCCGGCTCGTCCGTCAGCCACTCCTCGGGCACCAGGGCGACCACCTCGCGCAGCAGCTCCGGGGTCACCAGGTGGGCCAGTGCGGCGTCGGCGGCCGCGACGTCGGGGTGGTGGGCGCCGAGCGCGTGGTCGCTGAGGTCGTACCGCTTGAGCACCGAACCGGCCGCGCCGGACCAGCGGTGGTGGAAGATCAGCCCGGCGCCGTTGTCGATCAGCCAGAGCCGGCCGTGCCAGACCATCAGATTGGGGTTGCGGCAGCTGCGGTCCACGTTGCCGGTCAGCGCGTCCAGCCAGACCACCCGGCCCGCCTCGACCGGGTCGACCTCGATCATGCCGGGCTCAAAGTCCCGCGCACCCGGCAGGTAGTCCATCCCGAGGTTGCGCCCGGCGCTGCCGCGCAGGATGTCCTGGATCTCCGGGTCCGGCTCGTGCGCCGCCACTTCGGGGTCGAAGTCCACCAGGACCAGCTCGGGCACCCGCAGACCGAGCCGCCGGGCCAGTTCGCCGACCACCACCTCGGCGATCAGCGCCTTGTGCCCCTGGGCGGCGCCGCTGAACTTCACCACATAGGTGCCCAGGTCGTCGGTCTCCACGATGCCGGGCACGGACCCCCCGGCACGCAGCGGGTCCAGATAACGGAGAGCGGTCACCTCGGTCAGCACACCGGCCAGCGTAACCCGGGTTCCGCTGTGGTTGGCTTGGATAAACGCAGCAGTGCCGGAGCAGCAGTCGGCAGCAGTCAGAGGAGAGTACGGATCATGGGACAGGTGTACGCCACCACCGAGCGCAGCTACCCGGCGAGCCCCGAGCGGGTGTTCGAGGCGCTGGCCGACTACGCGGTGACGCGGCCGAAGCTGCTGCCCGCGCAGTACAGCGAGTACGAGGTGCGGGCCGGCGGTACGGGCGCGGGCACCGAGGTGCACTGGCGGCTGCAGGCGACCGAGAAGCGGGTCAGGGACTGCCTGTTCAGCGTGACCGAGCCGGGCACCCGCACGCTGATGGAGACCGACGCCAACTCCTCGATGGTGATCACCTGGAAGGTGGCCGGGCACGGGTCGGGCAGCAAGGTCACCGTGCAGGCGAGCTGGACCGGCGCCACCGGGATCGGCGGGTTCTTCGAGCGGACCTTCGCCCCCAAGGGTCTGAACCGGATCCACGACCAGATCCTGGTCGCGCTGGCGACCGAGGTCGCCTGAGACCGATCGGCCCTGAATTTCTCGAACGAGTGGTTCTGATCCCCGGTCCGGGTGACAGCGGGGTCACGTAGCGTACGCGCCAACCTAGGCTCACGGCCGTGCATATGACGATCCTTCATGTTTCCCAGCCCGTGGACGGCGGCGTCGCCCGGGTGGTGGTCGATCTGGTCCGGGGTCAGCGCGAGGCGGGCTGCCGGGTGCTGGTGGCCTGCCCGGCCGACGGTCGGCTGGCGGCCGAGGCGGCCGCGGCCGGCGCCCTGGTACTGGACTGGCAGGCGGGCCGCTCGCCCGGGCCCGGGACGCTGGCGGAGGCGTGGCGGCTGCGCCGGATCGTCCGGGGGGCCAACCCCGACGTGCTGCACCTGCACAGCGCCAAGGCGGGCCTGGCGGGCCGGCTGGCCGTCCGGGGGGCCGTCCCCACCGTGTTCCAGCCGCACGCCTGGTCGTTCGCCGCCGTGCAGGGTCCGGTGGCGGCGGCCAGTCTGCGCTGGGAGCGGTTCGCCACCCGGTGGGCCCGCGCGGTGCTCTGCGTCAGCGCGCAGGAGCGGCGGGACGGCGAGCAGGCCGGGCTGACGGCCCGTTGGCAGGTGATCCCGAACGGCGTGGACCTGCGGCACCACGCGCCCGCCGACTCGGCGGCCCGCCGGGCCGCCCGGATGTCGCTGGGCCTGGACCTGGAGGACCCACTCGCGGTCTGTGTCGGGCGGCTCTGCCGGCAGAAGGGCCAGGACATCCTGCTGGACGCCTGGCCGACCGTCACCGAACAGCTGCCGGGAGCCAGGCTGGCGCTGGTCGGCGGCGGGCCCGAGGCCACCGCGCTGGCCGACCGGGTGCGTGAACTCCCCGACCCGGCCCGGGTCAGGATGGCGGGCGACGTCACCGACCCCAGGCCCTGGCTGGCCGCCGCCGACCTGGTGGTGCTGCCCTCGCGCTGGGAGGGGATGGCGCTGGCGCCGCTGGAGGCGATGGCCACCGCCCGTCCGGTGCTGCTCTCGGACGTGCCGGGTGCCCGGGAATGCCTGCCCCCGGAGCTGCTCCGTACCGGCCTGGTCGAGCCGGAGAATCCGGCCGCACTCGCACACTTGATCGCACAGGCGCTGAAAGATCCGATCGAGTGCGAACGGCTCGGCCTGCTGGCCCGTGAACGAATGTCCGATTATCACGATGTCCGAGGGGTGGTGCGCCAGGTGGAGCTGCTCTATCGAAACCTTCTTCGAGACGGCGTTCCCGGCCCTCGCGCGGCGGGGCGCCGTGACACCCGTGTCCCAGAGCGGTCCTGATCGTTTCTCAGACCGTGAATGCTCGCCGCGAAGGTGCTGCCGTGTTCGCATCTCGACCGGGTGACCCGAGGATTCAAAGTCCGAAAGTCTGATTAATGGGCGGGTGGAATGAAATGGCAAGTCAACTTCCTGCAATCAAGCCAGCGTTCGGTATTGTCTGATTTTGCCTGCTTCGTTGTCATTTCTGAGCGCGGTTCTCGGAGTGACCCGAATGCCGCCCTTGGCAGCAGGTGCTACCTGGACCGCATCCGTCGGCCGGGATTAACTCGTCGGTCCGACTCCGGGTCCGGGTGTCCCGTCAAGGCGGGTACACAGCAGGGGAGTTCGTGCGCTGATGACCATTGACCACGAGAGTGTGCCACGGCCGGGCCGACCCCTGCCGCCCTCCCGCCGGGTCACCACCGAGCTCCTCGACCGGCGCCCGCCCCGGCGCCCGGTGCAGGCCAGATCCGCTCCACCGGTCGGGCGGCACCGCCGCCCGTTCCGCTCCCGACTGGCCCACCCGCTCGGGCTACTGACCGCCGACGGACTCGCGGTCTGCGCCGCCACCGTGCTGACCGCCACCGACCCGCAGCGGCCACTGCTCGGCGCCGCCGCCGTGCTGCCGCTGCTGCTGCCGCTCAACCTGACCGGCGGGCTGTACCGGAACCGGCTCACCCTCTCCGCACTGGACGAGCTCCCCGCCCTGGCCGCCAGGGCCACGGTCGCGACGGCCTTCGCCGTCACGCTCTCCGCCTGCCTGGACGGCTGGCCGGACAGCGGCCCGGCCACCCCGCTCCGCCTGCTCTCCCTGGTGGCCGCCTTCCTGCTGCTCGCCTCGGTCGGCCGGGCCTTCGTCTACCACCTGATCCGCAAGGCCCGCCGCCGCCGTCCCAGCCCCGTCCTGGTGCTCGGCGCCGGGCAGCTCGGCCAGCAGGTGGCCGCCGCTCTGACGGAGCGTCGGGAGTACGGGCTGCGCCCGGTCGGCTTCCTCGACCCCGACCCGGTGCTGCTCGCCGAGGACGCGACGCTCCCGGTGCTCGGCGGCCGCGAGGTGCTGGAGCGGGAGATCCGCCGCCACCGGGTGCACCACGTGGTGGCCACCGAGGGTGCCGCCGACGAGGCCGAGACCGCCGCCGCGCTGCGCGAGGCCGCCCGGCTCGGCTGCCGGGTCTGGCTGGTGCCCGCCCTGCGCGAGTACGGCGCGGTGGCCGACCGGAGCCGGGGGGACCACCTCTGGGGCTTCCCCTGTCTGCAGCTCGACCGCCCCGCGATGCGCCGGCACGGCTGGGCCGCCAAGCGGGCGCTGGACATCACCGCCGCCCTGTTCGGCCTGCTGCTGGTCTCCCCGGTGCTGGCCGTCTGCGCCCTCGCGGTCCGGGTGGACACCGGCCCCGGCGTGCTGTTCCGCCAGCAGCGCACCGGTCTGGACGGCAAGGTCTTCACCCTGCTGAAGTTCCGCACCCTGCGCCCGGCCAACGAGCACGAGTCGGCCACCCACTGGAACATCGCCCAGGACCACCGGATGAGCCGGGTCGGCCACTTCCTCCGGCACAGCTCGCTGGACGAGCTGCCGCAGCTGTGGAACGTGCTGCGCGGCGACATGAGCCTGGTCGGCCCTCGGCCCGAACGCCCGTACTTCGTCATGCGGTTCAGCCAGGCGTACCCCGAGTACGCCGACCGGCACCGCGTCCCGGTCGGCCTGACCGGACTCGCCCAGGCCAACGGCCTGCGCGGGGACACCTCGATCGAGGCCAGGGCCCGGTTCGACAACCGCTACATCGAGAGCTGGAACCTCTGGCTCGACGTCAAGCTGCTGTTCCGCACCGCCGCCCTGATGCTGCACCCGGACGGGAGCTGAGCCGGTGGCGCTGACCCTGCCTCAGAACATCGCCTTACCCGGCCGGCTGACCGCTCGCCCGAGTCTGCTGGCCGCCGCCACCGTCCTGCTGGTCTGCGTGCCGACCGGTGACAAGGACGTCACCGCCGCCGTGCACGTCACCGCGGCCGATCTGGCCTCGCTGGCGCTGGTCGGCACCATGGCGCTGGGCCTGCTGCGCGGTCGGCTGCCGGCCCTCAACCGGACCGTCTGCGTGCTGTTCGGCGCGGTGGTCTGCTCGGCGGGCGTGGCCACCGTGCACTCGATCGACCCGATGGCCAGTGTCACCGGCTTCGTTCGGCTGGTGCAGGTCTTCGTGCTGGTGCCGGCCGCCGTGCTCTGCTCGCTGCGCGACCGGCGGGACCAGCAACTGGTGCTCGGCTCCCTGGTACTGGCCGCCCTGGTGCAGGGCGTGGTCGGGGCCAAGCAGTTCCTGACCGGGACGGGCGCCTCGTACACCGGGCAGCCGATCCGGGCGATCGGCACCTTCGGGGCGCTCGACATCATGGCGATGTCCACGGTGGTCTGCTTCGGGTTGCTGGCCGCCCTCGCGCTGGCCCTGGGGGAGCGCGGCCCCGGCGGCAACCGCCGTCTGCGGATCGGCTGTTGGGCCGCCGCGGGCTTCCTGGTCTTCCCACTCGCGGTCTCCTTCAGCCGGGGCAGCTGGATCGCCTGCGCGGCCGCCGCCGCCGTGGTGCTGCTGCGGGCCGACGCCCGGCTGGCGCTCCGCGGCGCGGTGCTGGCCGCCGCCCTCGGGCTGGTGCTGGTCGGGGGGCTCGGCCTCGGCGGCTCGGGGGTGACCAACCGGCTCTCCAGCATCGGCGCGGTCTCCGACACCCCCGACCAGTCGGTGACCGACCGCTACGACCTCTGGGGCACCGCGGGCCGGATCTGGCAGGACCACCCGGTGACCGGCGCCGGCCCCAAGGCCTTCCAGCAACTCCGGGACAGCCACGCCCCGTTGCGGCTCTCCTCGGGCAGCGACGCGGCCGACTCGCAGATCGGCTTCACCCGCGAGCCGCTGCTCTCGCCGCACAACATGTACTTCCTGGTGCTGAGCGAGCAGGGCCTGATCGGGGTGCTGGCCTACCTGGCCCTGTTCCTCACCCTGCTGGTCAACTGCCTTCTCAGGGTGGGTGATTCGGCCACCAAGGGGCTGTCGCCGGTCGGCGGCACCGCCCGGAGCCCGACGGTCGACGGCCCCCGGCTGGCGGCCCTCGGGCTGCTGGTCTGGGTGCTGGTGGACTTCCTGTACGCCGATATCGGGGGGACCACCACGGTGCTCACCTCGGTGATCCTCGGCCTTGCCGCCCGTACGGCGCTGCCTGGCCCGAACGCCGGTGAGGCAAAGCAGACATGAGTACGGATCAGCACGTCGCCGTGGTCGGGGCAGCTGCCCCGCCGGGCCCCCCGGCGCCCCGGCGCGACTTCCTCGCCAAGGCCTTCGGGGTCACCGCGCTGCTCACCGCCGCCGGCTCCGCCTTCGGCCTGCTCCGCGACCTGCTGCTGGCCAGGTACTTCGGGGCCAACCAGGGCACCGACGCCTTCCTGGTGGCCTGGACGGTCCCGGAGACCGCCGCACCGCTGCTGATCGAGGACGCGATGGCGTTCCTGATGGTCCCGGCGTTCAGCCTGGCCCTGGTGCTGCGCGAGGAGCGCCCCAAGGGCCCGGATCCGGTCCGGCAGCTGGTCCGGGCCACCCTGCCCTGGCTGCTGCTGACGCTGTGCGGCCTCTCGCTGCTGACCGCCGTCGGCGCCCCGCAGCTGGTCCGGTTCCTGGCCCCCGGCCTGGTCGACCCGGGGCTGGCCGTCACCTGCACCCGGATCACCGCGCTCACCATCCTGCCGTTCGGCGTCGCGGGCTACCTGGGCAGCGCGCTCCGGGCCCACCACAGCTTCACCGCACCGGCCGGCATCTACGTCGCGTACAACCTGGCGATCCTCGGCTTCCTGCTGGTCGGCCACACCGCCTGGGGGGTCAGGTCGGCCGCGATCGGTGTCGCGTTCGGCAGCCTGCTGATGACCGGGGTGCTGATCGGCCCGTTCCTGCGCCGGCTGAAGGTGAGCCGGCGCAGGCCCCGGAAGTCCCGCCGGGGCGGCCCGGCCGGGCTGGTGCTGATCCCGCTGGCGATACTGCCGGTCGCGGGCTTCACGCTGACCCGGCAGTCCCAGGTCTTCATCGAGCGCCACCTCGGCTCGGGCCTGCCGCCGGGCACCATCTCGCACCTGAACTACGCGGCCAAGGTCTCCCAGCTGGCGATGACCGCCGCCATCCTGATCTGCACCGTCACCTTCCCGCTGGTCGCCCGCGCACTCGCCGCGGGCGACCTGCGGACCGCCCGGGACCGGGTGGAGAAGGACATCGGCCAGGCCACCGCGCTGGTGCTGGTCGGCACCGCGTTCCTGATGGCCTGCGCGCCCTCGGTGGTGGCCCTGCTGTTCGAGCGCGGCGCCTTCACCGCCCACGACACCGCCGCCACCGCCGCCGTGATCCGGGTCTACAGCTTCGGGCTGCCGGCCCAGGCGCTGATCGGCGTGATGGTCCGGCCGTACTTCTCGGTCCGCCCGGTGGTCCGCCGGGCCGACGAGGACCCGAGCAGCTTCCGGGTGACCCGGCTGGACTGGTACCCGGTCGCCGCGATGGCGGTCGGCCTGCTGGTCACCGTCGCGGTCGGCCTGGCCGCCACCCCGCACTACGGCGGCCTGGGCCTGGCCGCCGGGAACGCCGCCGGGATCACCACCACCGCCGGGCTGCTGCTCCGCGGGCTGCTGCTGCGCGGCATCGCGCTCCGGGTGCCGAAGGTGCTCACCGGCCAGTCCCGCCTGCTGGCGGCCGCGGTGGGCGCCGCGGCCGTCGGGTACCTGGCCGACGGCCTGACTCCCTCGCCGCTGCTGGCCACCCTGGTCGGCGGGGTGACCGTGCTGCTCGTCTTCGCCGGTCTCGGCACCGCCTTCGGCGCGGCCGAGGTCCGCGAACCGCTGCTGGGGGGCCTGGCCAGGTTCGGCCCCGGCCCGCGCCCCCGGGCCGAGCCGGGCGGGACGGTCGCCACCACCCCGCCCGCCCCCGGGCCCACCCACCACCTTCGGCCGCTGAAGGGAAGCTGCCCCATGGACGTCGACTCCGCCCAGCAGTTGCGCCTCCCGGCGCAGGCAACCGCCGGTCGCGCCAAACGTCAGGCCGGGTCCGGCCGGAGCGCCCCGTGGATCCTGATGTACCACTCGGTGGCCGACGAGGAGGAGGACCCGTACCTGCTCACCGTCAGCCCCGAACGCTTCGCCGCCCAGATGGCCTGGCTGCACCGCACCGGCCGACGCGGCGTCAGCGTCCGCGAACTGCTCCGGGCGAGAGCCGAGGGCACCGCCGGCCACCTGGTCGGCCTGACCTTCGACGACGGCTACGCCGACTTCGCCCGGTACGCCGTCCCGGTGCTGCACGAGTACGGCTTCACCGCGACCGCGTACGTGGTGCCCGACCTGCTCGGCACCGAGAACGGCTGGGACGTCAAGGGCCCGCGCAAGCAGCTGCTGACCCTCGATCAGGTGACCGAACTGGCCCGCGCGGGCTGGGAGATCGGCTCGCACGGCCTCGGCCACCAGGCCCTGCCCGGGCTGCCCGCCGCCGACCTCGCGGTGCAGACCAGGGAGAGCCGCCGGGCCCTGGAGGAGCTGATCGGCGGACCGGTCACCGGTTTCTGCTACCCGTACGGCGCGGTCGACCTGGCCGCCACCCACGCGGTCCGGGACGCCGGGTACGACTACGCCTGCGCGATCGCGCACGGCGGGCTCACCGGCCGTTACGCCCTGCCCCGGAGCTATGTCGGCGACCGGGACGGCGCCTTGCGGCTGCGGGCCAAGCGCGGTCGGCACCGGGTCCGCGACGTGCTCACCGCGCTGCGCGCCCGCCGCCCGCGGAGGGCCGGCCGGTGAAGGTCCTGCACGTGATCACCGGGCTGGCCTCCGGCGGAGCCGAGCGCCAGCTCGAGCTGATCCTCCGTCACCTGCCGGGGCGGCACCGGTGCGAGGTGGCCACCCTGACCAACCCCGGCACGGTGGCCGCCGCGCTGACCGCCGCCGGCGTCCCGGTGCACGACCTCGCGATGCGCGGCAACCGCGACCTCGGGGTGCTGCCCCGGCTCACCGGCCTGATCCGGCAGGGCCGGTACGACCTGGTGCACACCCACCTCTACCGGGCCGGGCTGTACGGCCGGCTGGCCGCCCGGCTGGCCGGGGTGCGCCCGGTGCTGGCCACCGAGCACTCGCTGCACGCCACGGTGATCGAGGGCCGTCCGGTCACCCCCGGCGTCAAGGCGCTCTACCTGGCCGCCGAACGGCTCGGCTCGACCACCGTCGCGGTCTCCCGGCAGGTCGCCGCCACCCTGGACGACTGGGGGGTGCCGGCCCAGCGGGTGGAGCTGCTGCCGAACGGGATCGAGACCGCCAGGTACTGCCTGCCGACCGCCTCCCGGGCGGCGCTGCGGCAGGGCGTCCGGGCCGAGCTCGGCCTGCCGCAGTCCGCCTGGGTGATCGGCGCGGTCGGCCGGCTGGTCCCCGGCAAGCAGTTCGGGCTGCTGGTCCCGGTGCTGGCCGAGCTGACCAGGCTGGCAGCCCAGCACCCGGCGCTGCGGGAGCCCTGGCTGCTGGTGGTCGGCGCCGGGCCCGAGCGGGCGGCGCTGCTCCGGCAGGCCGGCGAGCTCGGGGTGCTGCACCGGCTGCTGCTCACCGGTGAGCGCTCCGACGTGCCCGAACTGCTCACCGCGATGGACGTGTTGGCCGCACCCTCGGCCGAGGAGACCTTCGGTCTGACCGTGCTGGAGGGCCTGGCCGCCGGTCTGCCGGTCCGGCACAGCGCCTGCCCGGCCCTCGACGAGCTGCCCCCCGAGGCCGCCCCCGGGGCGGTCCGGCTGCCCGGCACGGCCGCCGCCTACACCGCCTCGCTGTGCGAACTCTGGAGCAGCCGCAGCGCCGTGCTGCCGCAGCCCCCCGCGGTCGCCCACTACGACATCGCCCGGATCGCGGACCGGCTGGCGCTGCTCTACGACCGCCTCGGCGGAGCGCCCGGCCGGGGCCCGGGCGAGCGCGCACCGGTGGCCGCCGGGTCCCGCTGACCCGGCCCAGTCCTGAATCGAACGTTCTAGCCAAGGAGCTTCCCATGTCCGAACTGCGCAGCCGCGCGCGCACCCTGACCCGCCGTTGGTGGCCGGTCGCGCTCGCCGTGCCGCTGGGTGCCATGGCCGGCGCCGGATACGCCGTCGTCTCGCACCCCAGCTACGCCGCCAACTCCTATGTGGTGGTGGTCCCGCAGGGCCCGGGGGAGGGCGCCACCGCGGTCAACTTCGCCCAGGCGTACGGCCGGCTGGCCGGCCAGCCGCAGGTGCTCGCGGGCGCGGCGGCCGAGACCGGCCGGACCATCAACGAGCTGGCCGAGCTGGTCCGGGGCACCACCTCGCCGGACGCCCCGGTGATCGAGATCACCGGCTCCGGCGGCAAGGGCACGGACGCCGCGCGGGCCGCCGACGCGGTGGCCAAGTCGCTGATCGCCTTCGCCAACACCAGCACCAAGGAGACCGGCGTCAAGCTGGTCCCGCTGGCCGGCGCCGCCGTACCGGACCGCCCGGCCACCCCGTCCGCCCAGCTGGACGTCGCGGTCGGCGCGGCCGGCGGGCTGCTGCTCGGCGCGCTGGTGCTGATGACCCGCCGCCCGAAGAAGGCCGAAGCCGACCCCGGTGCCCCGGTCGAGACCCCGTCCGAACAGACCGTCACCCTCTCGCTGGAGGTCCCCAAGCGCCGCGCCGAGGCCGCCAAGGAGCCGCAGCAGACCGGGAGTCGAGGATGACCACCGAACTCTCCGTCAGCTCGCTGCCCACCCAGACCGGCGCCCCGCGCTGGCGCGCCGAGGTCCGCCGGGAGGACGACGCCCTCGACCGGATCGCCGCCGAGTGGGACGAGCTCGCGGCCCGCTGCGGTGCCGCCACCTCCTTCCAGTCGGCCGCCTGGCTGGCCTCCTGGTGGCGCCACTACGGCCGCCCCGGCGCCCTGGTGCTGGTGCTGGTCTACCGGGACGACCGGCTGGCGGCCGCCGCCGCGCTGCAACGCCGGGGCCCGTTCGGCGGGTTGACCAATCTCGGCGCTGGCCTGGTGGACTTCACCGACGTCCTGCTGGACGACTCCTGTGCCGACCGGGCCGCCGCCGAGCTGGCCGCCGCCCTGCCGCTGACCCGCCCCTGGCACTCGCTGGAGCTGCGCGAGGTCCGTCCCGAGGCCGCCGCCCAGCAGGTGTTCCGGCACTGGGGCGGCCGCCGGCACCGGTTCGCCGACTCGCTCTGCCAGTACCTGCCCGCGGTCCCGATGGAGGAGCTGCTCAAGCGCCTGCCCGGCAAGACCGCCCAGCGCAGCCGGGTCAAGCAGCGCAAGATCGCCGAGTCCGGCATCGAGGTCCGCAGCGCCGCCCCGGCCGAGGTGCCGGAGGCGATCGAGGGCCTGCTCCGGCTGCACATCGAGCAGTGGCAGGACCGCGGCGTCACCCCCGAGCACCGCACCGCGCGGTTCGCCGCCCACCTGGCCGAGTCCACCACCGGGCTGGTCGCCACCGGCCGGGCCGCGGTCCACCGGTTCTACCTGGACGACGAGTTGGTCGCGGTGAACCTGCTGCTGCTCAGCCCGCCGTTCGGCGGCCTGTACATGTACGGCGCCAAGCCCACGCTGCGCGAGCGGCTGGACATCGCCGGCCTGCTGTTCGGCGCCGCGCTGGACGAGGTGCGGGCCGCCGAGATCCCGGTGCTCAGCCTGCTGCGCGGCCAGGAGCCGTACAAGCAGCGCTGGCGCCCGGACCAACTCCCCAACCAGCGGCTGGTGCTGGGCCCCGGCCGGCTCGCCCCGTGGGCGGCCGGACGGGCGGTCCGGGTCGTGATCAGGCAGGCCCTGGTGCACCAGCTGCGCACCAGGCTGCCCGGCGTGAAGAAGGTGCTACTGGCCCGGATGCGGAGCTGACGGGAAGGCGGCTCCCTTGGAGCCGGACATCAGCTGCTTGAACGCTGAGGTCGACCTCGGGTTCCGGTCGCACTGCCAGAAGCCGTGCGGGCAGTAGTCGGTGACGGTCTGGTAGGCGGTGTCGTGGGTGCGCATCCACTCCACCATCCGCCGGACGAACTCCGGGTTGTCGCCGTTGCGGAACAGCCCCCACTCCGGGTACGAGACCGGCTTGCCGCGCTTGGCGGCGAACTCCACCTGGTCCTGCAGCCCGTACGGCTCGGAGATGTACTCGTCGAAGGTGCCGCCGGCCGGCTGGTCGTAGCTGTCCATGCCGATGATGTCGACCACGTCGTCGCCCGGGTAGCAGCGCGTCCACGGGATGGCGTCCAGCCCCCGGGTCGGGTTGAAGTCGAACTTGAAGTGCTGCCCGGGCACCGAGCGCATCACCGTCACGATCCGCCGCCAGTACGCCTTCCAGGCCGTCGGGTCGGGCTTGCAGCGGCTGGTGTAGGTGGTGCCGTTCATCTCCCAGCCCAGCGTCATGACGGTGTCCTGCCCGCCGAGCGCGACCAGCTTCCTGGCCAGCTTGAGGAAGTGCAGGTCGAACTCGCCCTTGTTCGCCCGGGCCAGCAGCCTGGCCACCTCGGCGTCCGGCATGTTGTTCTCGTTCGGCACCAGCATCGGCACGCCGAGCACCAGCTTGCGCTGCGGGTCGGCCAGCTTCCACTGCGACCAGAGGCCGAGCACCACCGACTCGCCCTCGACGTCCCCCCAGCCGTTGCCCGCCAGGTAGGTGTGGCCGACCTGCATGTCGGCGCCGTTCAGCCAGGTCGCCATCTTGGCGATGTTCGGGATGTAGTTGTCCCACGATCCGACGAAGGCGCCGAACGGCGGCTCGTGCCTGGCCCGTTGGACGGCCGGACGGGGGGCCGCACCGCGCGGTTCGATGGCGTCCGAGGAGAGCGAGGTGTGCCGCTCGGTCTGGCTCAGCGGAGTACCGGAGGGAACGCTCGCCGTGGTCACCAACAGCAGCGCGGCGGCGGCCAGCGTCAGGCGGGCCAATCGCATGGGTCTTCTCCTCGGGACGGCGTGCGGGGCCTGTCCAGGCCAGTAGGCACGACGGTAATCCCACAGACCGTCAGAAAAGCCTCATGTCACTCGATAGTGGTAGGTCGCGCACGACGTTGGCCCAGCGGGCCGGGAAAACGACCGCTCCTCACCCGAAGGTGTCGCACCGCGCCATGTCACCCGTTCGGTACCCGGTGGCGAACCACTGCTGCCGCTGCGCCGAGGACCCGTGCGTCCAGCTCTCCGGGTTCACCCGCCCCTGCGCCTGCTGCTGGATCCGGTCGTCGCCGACCGCCGCCGCCGCGTCCAGCCCGGCGGCGATGTCCGCGTCGGTGAGCGAGGTGATCAGCGGCCGCCCGGTGCCGGCCTGCGGCGTCCGGGTCGCGGCGTACGCCCAGACCCCCGCGTAGCAGTCGGCCTGCAGCTCCAGCTTCACCGAGCCGCTGTTCGCCCCCTGCCGGTCCTGGCCGACCTTCTTCATCTGCCCGGTCAGGTTCTGGATGTGGTGCCCGTACTCGTGCGCCACCACGTACGCCTCCGCGAACGGGCCGCCCTTGGCGCCGAACCGGCTGCTCAGCTCGTTGAAGAAGCCGAGGTCGAAGTACGCCTTCCGGTCACCCGGACAGTAGAACGGGCCGACCGCCGAGCTCGCGGCCCCGCAGGCCGTCGACACCTGACCGGTGAACAGCACCGTCTCGGCCGGCCGGTACGCCCCGGCGCGGCGGGTGAACTCGTTCTGCCAGAAGTTCTGCACGCTGTTCACCACCGCGACCATCCGGCAGTCCTGCCGCTGGTTGGCGTCGGACCCCTTCTTGCAGGTGTCCTGCACCTGGCCCGCCGTGGTCTGCCCGGCCGTGCCCCCGCCGCCGTCCGAGACCCCGAGGGTGGCCGGGTCCACCCCGAGCAGCAGCGCGATGATCAACCCGACGATCCCCACCGCACCGCCGCCCAGCGCGACCTTCCCGCCGGACATCCCGCGCCGGTCCTGCACCTGCGAGGTGTCGAGATCCGCCTGGTCGTCAAACTGCATCGCGTACCACCTCTGTAACAGTCCGTCCAGTGACCGCAGTCGCACCCTAGCCGCGCTCCGGGACGGTCGCCCGTTGGCTGACATGGGCTTCCGAGGTGCGGAGACACCTCCCGTACCCCGTCCGGACCGGGTGCGGCCCGTCGCGCCGAGCTGACGGCGGGCGCGCCGGTTGGATACGCTCCGCCCGTGTCCAGGAAGCCGCTGCGTGCCCTCACCCGCCGATCCGTGCTGCCCGCGCTCGCCGTCCTGGTGGTGCTCGGGGCGGGTGCCGCAGCGCACGCCAACCGCCCGGTGCCGTTCGGCGACCGCCTGGTCAAGCCGGGTGATGCGGACGGCGCGGCGGCCAGCCCGGTCGGCGCCCAGACCCGCGCGGCCGGCAGCCTGGAGCTCCGGGTCGGCCCCGGTCTGGAAGCCTTCGACCGGGCGAGCGGCGAACACCTCTGGTCCTACCGCCGGGAGGGTGCCACCGCCCTGCACCAGGCGATGGTCGGCGAGAACGCCGTGGTGATCTGGGACGACGGCATGGTCACCTCGGTCCGCCCCAGCGACCACGAGGTCCGCTGGCACCGGGCCGTCCCCGGCCTGGCCGAGTGGCTGGACGGCGCGGACCTCAAGGAGGGCGTCGAGCGCACCGAGACGGAGAAGCAGGCCGGCGCGGTCCGGCGGGCCGCCGCGGCGCTCCAGCCGGTCGACGGCGACGACACCCCCTGGGTGGCGGTGGTCACCCCCGCCCTGACCATGGGCTTCCGCGACAGCGACGGCGACCTCCGGTTCAACTCCCGCCCGCTGGCCGGGTGTTCGTACGACCCACTGCGGGCGGTGCACACCGGGTACGCGGTGCTGGTGCCCCGCTCCTGCACCGGCACCAACGGCGCGGGCAACCCGCTGCCCGGCGGCATCACCGGCTTCCGCCTCTCGCTCCGCGGCTTCCAGCTCGACGCCGGGCCCAACGTCCAGCTCCGCCGCCTCGACGACCAGCGCGTCACCATCGAGGACGGCCCCATCCTGGGCACCCGCACCTACGACACCAAGCTCGCCGCCCCCGAATCCACCTGCACCGTCCCCTTCGCCGCCCTCCACCCCACCCCAGGCTGCCCGGCCAAGTAGCCGCTGCGCTCAGCCAGAGCTGACCAGGGGCTCGGGGAACTGCGACGCCGACCTCGTTCAAGGTGATCCGTGCGTAGGCGGTCAGGCACTTTCGCCTGTGCCCCCAGCTGAGCACTTGCCGAAAAGTGTCTGGACGCGTGCCGGTAGACTGGGCCACATGGCTGTTCTCTCCGGGCATTAGCGGGCGAGCGGCGCCCGAGGCGCCTCACCCCAGCCCCGCCCCCATCCCGCCGCCCCGCCTGTCTCAGGAGTTTCCACAGCCATGATTTCCGCCAACGCCCTGGAGCTGCGCGCCGGCGCCCGCGTCCTGATCGAGTCCGCCAACTTCCGGATCGCCCCGGGTGACCGGATCGGTCTGGTCGGCCGCAACGGCGCCGGCAAGACCACCCTCACCAAGGTGCTGGCCGGCGAGGGCATCCCGGCCGGCGGCAGCGTCACCAGCACCGGCCAGGTCGGCTACCTCCCGCAGGACCCGCGCACCGGCGACCTCGACGTCCTCGCCCGCGACCGCATCCTCTCCGCCCGTGGCCTCGACACCGTGCTGCGGAAGATGCGCGAGAACGAGGACCGGATGGCCAACGGCCAGGGCGCCACCCGGGACAAGGCGATGAAGAAGTACGCCAGCCTGGAGACCGAGTTCCTCACCAAGGGCGGGTACGCCGCCGAGGCCGAGGCCGCCACCATCGCCGCCGCGCTGGGCCTGCCGGACCGCATCCTCGGCCAGCAGCTGCACACCCTCTCCGGTGGTCAGCGCCGCCGGGTCGAGCTGGCCCGGATCCTGTTTTCGGACTCGGACATCCTGCTGCTCGACGAGCCCACCAACCACCTGGACGCCGACTCGATCGTCTGGCTGCGGGACTTCCTGAAGACGTACAAGGGCGGCTTCATCGTGATCTCGCACGATGTCGAACTGGTCGAGACCGTGGTCAACAAGGTGTTCTACCTGGACGCCAACCGGTCGCAGATCGACATCTACAACATGGGCTGGAAGCAGTACCAGCAGCAGCGCGAGGACGACGAGAAGCGCCGCAAGCGCGAGCGCGCCAACGCCGAGAAGAAGGCCGCGACGCTCAACTCGCAGGCCGACAAGATGCGCGCCAAGGCCACCAAGACCGTCGCCGCGCAGAACATGGCCCGCCGGGCCGAGAAGCTGCTCTCCGGTCTCGAGCAGGTCCGCGCCTCCGACAAGGTCGCCAAGCTGCGCTTCCCGGACCCGGCCCCGTGCGGCAAGACGCCGCTGACGGCGAGTGGACTCTCCAAGTCCTACGGCTCGTTGGAGATCTTCACCGACGTCGGCCTGGCGATCGACCGGGGCTCCCGGGTGGTCATCCTGGGCTTCAACGGCGCCGGCAAGACCACCCTGCTGCGGATGCTCGCGGGCGTCGAGCAGCCGGACACCGGCGAGGTGACCCCGGGTCACGGTCTGAAGATCGGCTACTACGCGCAGGAGCACGAGACGCTCGACCCGGAGCGGACGGTGCTGGAGAACATGCGCTCCGCCGCGCCGGACACCGACCTGGTGCAGATCCGGAAGATCCTCGGCTCGTTCCTGTTCTCCGGCGACGACGTCGACAAGCCGGCCGGGGTGCTCTCCGGTGGTGAGAAGACCCGACTCGCGCTGGCCTCGCTGGTGGTCTCCAGCGCCAACGTGCTGCTACTCGACGAGCCCACCAACAACCTCGACCCGGCCAGCCGCGAGGAGATCCTCGGCGCGCTGCGCACCTTCTCCGGTGCGGTGGTCCTGGTGACCCACGACGAGGGTGCCGTCGAGGCGCTCCAGCCGGAGCGGATCATCCTGCTGCCGGACGGTGTCGAGGACCTGTGGAGCCCCGGATACCTGGACCTGGTCGCGCTGGCCTGAGGGTCGCAGTAGACGCCGAGTAGGTTCATTGGCGTAGAAAAGCCGGTCACGGACGGAATCCGGGAATGGGAGAGTCCCGGATTCCGTTTGGAGAGTTCCCTTGTTCGCGGCGCCGTGTCGATCCCCCGGCCCGCCCGTGCTGATCAGCAATTTCGTCCCCCACCGCCCCCGTTCGGCCGTCGCACCAGGGGGCGTGAGCACCCTCTGTGAGCGCCCTTGTGCGCAGCGATCACGACCGGCAGACTGCGCCTTCCCGGTATCGACCTTGTCGAATGGGTGGCCAGGAGCCTGGCTATGGGTGATCATGGGAATCTGACCGAGCAAAGCTACGAGGAGGCACGGGTGGCCGAGACTCTGAAAAAGGGCAGCCGGGTAACTGGTGCCGCGCGTGAGAAGCTCGCGGCCGATCTTAAGAAGAAATACGACTCCGGGGCGAGCATTCGCGCGCTTGCGGAGGAGACCGGCCGCTCTTACGGCTTCGTGCACCGCATGTTGAGCGAGTCCGGAGTGATCCTCCGAGGCCGCGGTGGTGCCACGCGTGGCAAGGGCAAGGTGACTGCGGCAGCCGGGTCCTGACGCATTGTCAGGATATCCGACCCGGCCGGGCAGTGCCGGATTTGCAGAGCGCCGGCAGTTCAGTGAGCAGCAAGCAGCGTGAGACGAATCGGCGGCCGGAAACCCGGACCGCCGATCGTCGTTCCCGGTGTCGTGGGAGTGGGTCCGAGTGGGCCTGTCCGGCGGCGCCGGCCAGAGGTGGGTATTCCAGTGTTACTCTCCGGTAGCCAACCGCACCGTCGCCGGAGGTACCGCCATGACCACCCCCATCCTGGACACCGACCCGCAGCTCTGGGAGCAGGCCGGAGTCCGGCTCGAACTCGACGGTGAGACCGCCGTGGTGACGCTCTGTCGGCCGGAGCGGCGCAACGCCCAGTCCCCGGCGATGTGGCGGGCGCTGGCCGGGATCGGCCGCAGCCTGCCGGGCACCGTACGGGTCGTGGTGCTGCGGGCCGAGGGCGTCTCCTTCTCGGCGGGTCTCGACCGGGCGATGTTCTCCCCGGAGGGCATCCCGGGGGAGCGGAACTTCCTGCAGCTCGCCGCGGCGGACGACAAGGACCTGGACGAGACCATCGCCTCGTACCAGGAGGCGTTCACCTGGTGGCGCCGGGCGGACGTGATCAGCATCGCCGCCGTCCAGGGCCACGCGGTCGGCGCGGGCTTCCAGCTCGCGCTCGGCTGCGACCTGCGGGTGGTCGCCGAGGACGTCCAGTTCGCCATGAAGGAGACCTCGCTCGGCCTGGTCCCCGATCTGGCCGGCACCAAGCCGCTGACCGAACTGGTCGGCTACGCAAGGGCGCTGGAGATCTGCGCGACCGGCCGCTGGGTCGGTGCGGAGGAGGCGGTGGCCACCGGGCTGGCCAACCTGGCCGTCCCTGCGGCCGAGCTGGACGCCACCGTCCGGGACCTGACCGCTGCCCTGCTGGCCGCGCCGCGCAGTGCGGTGATCGAGACCAAGGCGCTGCTCCAGGGGGCGTCCGGCCGCTCCTTCGAGGAGCAGCGCGCCGCCGAGCGGGCCGCCCAGGCCCGCCGCCTGCGCGACCTGGCCGGCCTCGGCGACTGACGACCGGTCAACCAACTCAAGGGCCCACCCCGACCGGGGTGGGCCCTTTGCGCTGTCCGGTGGTCTCCGGCGGGCGGGGGTCGTGGCGGAATGTCAGAGTTGGGCTGATTTGCGATATAGCTGGACCGTACAGACAGGGAGCCCGTCATGCCCGACACCCCGACGCCCGCCGCGATGCCGAAGACCGACACCCACAAGGCCGCCGCCCCGCAGCCCGCCGAGGAGCGCGGCCGTACCGCGCTGGCGGTCGGCGTGGTGGAGAAGATCGCCGGCATGGCCGCCCGGGAGGTGTCCGGCATCCACGCGCTCGGCTCCGGTCTGTCCCGGACCTTCGGCGCCATGCGCGACCGGGTGCCCGGCGGCAAGTCCAGCGTCGGCCGGGGCATCAAGGCCGAGGTGGGCGAGAAGCAGACGGCGATCGACATCGCGCTGATCGTCGAGTACGGCGTGGTGATCCCGACGCTGGCGGCCGAGGTACGGGCCAACATCATCGCGGCGGTGGAACGGATGACCGGCCTCGAGGTGGTCGAGGTGAACATCGCCGTCAACGACGTCCACCTGCCGGACGAGCCGGACAGCGACGAGGAAGAGGAGTCGGCGGCCGGCAGCGGCCAGCGGCCCAGGGTCCAGTAGCGCGACACAACAGGACGCGACACAACAGGACAGGAGCAGAGGCGGATGAATCTCGGCCTGATCGGGCTGGTGGTGGGGATGGCCCTGGGCTTTGCCGGGTACTTCGGCGGGTTCGCCGCTTTCCTGCTCGTCGCGGTCCTCGGCGGGGTCGGCTTCGTGGTCGGCCGCCTGCTCGAGGGCGACCTCGATCTCCATGACCTCGGCGACCTGCTGCGCGGTCGCGACCGGCGCCGGTGATGTCGGCGGCGGTGGTCTCCCCGGCGGTGCCGCCCGCCGAGCGCGGACGGCTGCGGATCGCCGACCGGGTGCTGGTCCGGCTGGCCGAGCGAGCGGCCGGACAGGCCCTCGGCCGGCCCGGCGCGGTCCGGCGGGTCGCGGTGACCGGCCCGGGCCACCCGGTCCGGCTGACCCTCGGCGTCGAACTGCCCTTCCCGGCCGACCTGGCCACGCTGGCCACGGCGGTCCGGACGGCCGTCGTGGCCGAGCTGGCCGCGCTGACCGGACGCACGGTCGGTGAGGTCGTGGTGGTGGTCGAACGGCTGGTGCCGACGGTATGACGGTGGATCAGGCCCCGGTCAGGGCCCGCCGACTGCGGACCGCCAGGACCGGCTGGACGGGCCTCGTGGTGGTGGCCGCCCTGGTGGTCGGCGGCGGCCTGCTGTACGACGCGGTGGCGGTCCGCACCGGCCACCGGGCCCGCCCCTGGCGGGCCGAGACCGCGGACCGGCTGGCCACCGTGCACCTGGACGACCCGGTGGTGCAGATCTCCGCCGGGGCGGCCGTACTGATCGGAGCCCTGCTGCTCGGTCTCGCGGTGGCACCCGGGATGCGGCGCTGGCTGCCGCTGCGGCAGCCCGGCGCGGTCATCGACCGGGCCGGGGTGGCCGCCCTGCTCACCCGGCGGGCCCGGCAGCTGGACGGCGTGAGCTGGGTGAAGATCAAGGTACGGCGCGCCCGGACCAGGGTGACGGTGGCCGGGCCCGCCGACCCGGCCGAGGTGCAGCGGGAGCTGCGGACGGAGCTGGCCCGGGTGCCGCTGGCCGGCGAACACCGGCTGGACGTCCGGACCGGGAGGGCGCGGCGATGAGCCGGAACACGGTGAACCGGATCCTGCTGGCCCTGGCCGGCCTCCTGCTGCTGGCCGGCGGAGCCCTGGTACTGGCCGGGGGGTTCGACCTCTACGGCCGGCTCGGCGTACGGATGCCCGGCTGGTGGCCGCTCACCTCGCCGGACCAGCCGGTGCTGAGCGATGCCTCGCGCACCCGGTGGTCGGACGAGCCGTGGTGGTGGCCGGTGGTGTTCGCGGTGCTCGGGCTGACGGTCGCGCTGAGCCTGTGGTGGCTGTTCGCCCAGCTGCGGCGGAGCGGACCGAGCTCGGTGACGCTGCCGGTGGCCGCGCCGGGGGTGACGCTCCGGCTGCGTTCCCGCGCACTCGTCGACGCGGTCGAGACCGAGACGGTGGCGTTGCCCGAAGTGGCCCGGGTGCAGGCCCGGCTGACGGGGCGTCCGAAACGGCTGCTGCTCCGGGCGGCGGTCCGCCTCACCCCCGACGGCGACCCCGCCGCAGCGGTGGACCGCTTCCTCACCGGCCCGCTCGCCCACGCCCGCACCGCCCTCGGCCAGGACCTCCCGACCGACCTCCGCCTCCAGGTGGCCCGACCCCCGTCCCCCCGCCGCGAACCGGCCCCCCGCCGGGTCATTTGAGACGGACCGAAAGTTGCACTATCCAGGGGCTCGGGGAACTGCGAGGAGATCTGGCGCCGGGGTCACTGCGAAAGTGCCTGACCACACACGCACGTTGAACGCTCCTGAGGTTGGCGCCGCCGTTCCCCGGGCCCCTGGTGGCTGATGCCTAGAGCGAACGCAGAGCTCCGCCGTCGACCGGGATCATGATGCCCGTGAGATAGGAGGCCGCCGGGGACAGCGCGAAGGCCGCGACCCTGCCGAACTCCTCCGGGGTGCCGTAGCGGCCGAGCGGGATGGTGGCACCGGCGCGGGCGCGAGCCGCCCCCGCGTCGCCGCCGAGGGCGTCGAGCTCGCGGAGGCGGTCGGTGTCGATCCGTCCGGGCAGCAGCCCGAGGACGCGGATGCCGCGCGGGCCGAGCTCGTCGGCGAGGGACTTGGCGGCCATCGCGAGGCCGGGCCGCAGGCCGTTGGAGATCCCCAGCCCCGGGACGGGCTGGCGGACCGAGGTGGAGAGGACGAAGGCGATCACGCCGCCCTCACCGAGCGCCGCGGCCGCCGCGCGGGCGATCCGCAGGGCGCCGAGCACGACGGTCTCGAAGGCGTGCTGCCAGTCCGCCTCGGTGGAGTCGAGCACGGTGCCGGCCGCCGGGCCGCCGACGCTGACCAGGACGCCGTCGAGGCGCCCGTAGGTCTGCTGGGCGGCGGAGATCAGCAGCTGGGCGGCGGCGGGGTCGGCGTTGTCGGCGACCACGCCGTGCACCCGGCCGGGGGCGTCGAGGGTGGCGACCGCCGCGTCCACCGCCTGCTTGGTGCGGCCGCTGAGCACCACCTTGGCGCCGTCGCCGAGCAGTTCGCGCGCGGAGGCGAGGCCGAGGCCCCGGGTCGCGCCGGTCACCACGTACACCTTGTCCTGAAGTCCGAGATCCATGACGGCCATCCTGCCCGATCGACGGACCGTCAGGCACGGACCGTCAGGCGGAGAGCAGCTCGGGGTCGGGCTGGTCGGCGGCGGGTGAGTGGGCCTCGCGGCGGGCCAGCACCACCAGGCCGACCGGGACCAGGGCGGCGAACAGCCACCACTGGACGGCGTACGCCATGTGCGGGCCGATCGAGGAGTGGTCGGGCTCGGAGAGCAGGACGGGGGAGTCGCCCTGGGCGGGGGTGGAGGCGGCGAGTTCGAGGTAGCCGCCGAGCACCCGGGCGCCGGTCAGTTCGGCCTGCTGGCCGCTGTTGATCAGCTGGAACTGACGGTCCGGCAGCTTGCCGCGGACCTTGATGCCGCTGCTCTGGGTGGTCTCGTCGGCGCGCAGCCGACCGGTGACGGTGACCTGGCCGGCGGGCGGGGCGGGGATCGCGGGGTAGCTGGTGGCGTCCCCGCCGGAGTCCACCCAGCCGCGGTTGACCAGCACCGAGCCGTTGCCGTCGGCCAGCGTGAGCGGGGTGATGACGAAGTAGCCGATGCTGCTGCCGCCGGGCTCGGTCCGGTTACGGATCACGAACTCGTGCCCGGGGTCGTACTGCCCGGTGGCGCTCATGGTGCGCCAGGTGAGGTCCTTGGGCACCGCGTAGCCGGGCTGGGAGACCGAGTCGAAGGGGACCGGCGCGGCGGTCAGGCTCTGCGCGATCAGCTCGTTGCGGGCGACCCGGTCCTGGTGCCGGTGGAACTGCCAGAAGCCCAGCTCGACCATGGCCGGGACGAGCAGCGCGACGAGCAGGGCGAAGGCCGCCCAGCGCCAGGAGAGCAGAAATCGGTACACATCGGCAAACTACGCGCACCTACACCGCGCTCACACACCGGGGTGGGGAGCCACCTCGCGGAGCAGGTGCAGGAAGGCGTCCTCGCCGACCACCGGGGTGCCGAACTCGCGCGCCTTTCGTGCTTTGCCGCTCCAGCTGCCCGCCTCGTTGGTGACCAGCAGGCTGGTCAGCCGGCTGACCGAGGAGGCGATGTGCAGGCCGGCCTCGATCGCGCGGTCCTCCAGCAGCTCGCGGTCGGTGGCGGTGTCGCCGGTGATGGCCACCCGCATGCCCTGCATCAGCGGGCTGCCGTCCACCCAGCGGCCCGGGTTCGGGTACGGGCAGGCGGGGCGCTTGCGGCTCGGGCGGTAGGAGGAGGAGAAGCCGGACCTGGCGGGTGCGGAGGCATCCTCACCCAGGTCGGTGACGGCCACACAGGTGGTCAGCGGGAGCGGCACACCGGCCTGGCGGGCCAGGTGCAGGCTGGGGCGGAACGCCTCGGCCAGCACCCGGGCGTCGTCCAGCGCGTTGTGCGCCTGGCGCTGCTGGACACCGAAGTACTCGGCCAGGCTGGCCAGCTTGCCGTTGGGCAGCGGCAGGCCGAGGTCGCGGGACAGCACCATGGTGCAGAGCCGCTGCTCGACGGGGGCGCGCAGCCCGGCGCGCGAGTACTCGCGGGAGATCATGTTCCAGTCGAAGAGCGCGTTGTGGGCCACCATCACCCGCCCGGCCAGCCGCTCGCCCAGCTCGGCGGCGATCTCCGGGAAGGTCGGCGCCCCGGCCAGGGCCGCGCTGGTCAGGCCGTGGATCCAGGTCGGGCCCGGGTCCCGCTCGGGGTTGACCAGGGTGTACCAGTGGTCGGTGACCTCGCCGTGCGCGTCCAGCTGGTAGACACCGGCCGAGATGACCCGGTCGGTGCGGCCGAGCCCGGTGGTCTCGACGTCGACCACGGCGAAGCCCTGACCGTGCTCGGTGCTGCGCTGCGCCGGGAACGGCGCGGCCCAGGTGGGTTCGCCGCTCGGGGACTGGATCGCGTACATGGTGGACCAGCTTAAGGGCGCGCGCCCACACCCAAGGTCATTCGGCGGATTCCGGGCGCCCCACGACCGCCGAAAGTGGCGTACGCGACACCCCGGAATATCGTGGGAGCCGAGGTGGTCCTACCAGGGCGACCCCGCACCACGCACCAGGCAGAAGGAAGATCCCTCATGCGCGCCACCGTGATCCACGGACCGAACGACATCCGGATCGAGGAGGTCCCCGACCCGGTGATCCAGCGGCCGACCGACGCGGTGGTGCGGGTGCTGAACGCCTGTATCTGCGGCAGCGACCTGTGGGCGTACCGGGGCGTGGCGGCCCGTCAGCCGGGGCAGCGGATCGGGCACGAGTTCCTCGGCGTGGTCGAGGAGGTCGGCCGGGAGGTCGCCGGGGTGAAGGCCGGTGACCTGGTGGTCGCGCCCTTCGTCTGGTCGGACGGCGTCTGCGACTTCTGCCGCGAGGGCCTGCAGACCTCCTGCCCGCACGGCGGCTTCTGGGGCGAGGTCGGCTCGGACGGCGGCCAGGGCGAGGCGGTCCGGGTGCCGTTCGCCGACGGGACGCTGGTGAAGCTCCCGCAGGAGGCGGTCGGCGACGAGAAGCTGCTGGCCTCGCTGCTGGCGCTGTCCGACGTGATGAGCACCGGCCACCACGCGGCCGTCTCGGCCGGGGTGCGCCCCGGTGCGACGGTGGCCGTGGTCGGCGACGGCGCGGTCGGCCTGTGCGGCGTGCTGGCCGCCCACCGGCTCGGCGCCGGGCGGATCATCGCGCTCGGCCGGCACCAGGCCAGGACGGACATCGCCCGGGCGTTCGGCGCCACCGACGTGGTGGCCGAGCGCGGCGAGGCGGCGATCGAGGCGGTCCGCGAGCTGACGGGCGGTCAGGGCGCGCACGCCGTACTGGAGGCGGTCGGCACCGAGGAGTCGATGCGCACCGCGATCTCGATCACCCGGGACGGCGGCGGGGTCGGCTACGTCGGCGTCCCGCACGGCGGCAGCGCGGGCGTGGACATCGGCCAGATGTTCAACCGCAACGTCTCGGTCGGCGGCGGCGTCGCGCCCGCCCGGGCGTACATCCCCGAGCTGCTCGCCGACGTGCTGGCCGGCACGATCAACCCGGGCCTGGTCTTCGACCGCACGGTCGACCTGGACGGCGTGCCGGACGGTTACCGGGCGATGGACGACCGCTCGGCGCTGAAGGTCCGGATCGCCTTCTGACGCTTGCTCAGAATGGCGGCACCGCACGGCGGTGCCGCCATTTGGCGTTTTCTGGTCAAAGTCGGTACGGGGCCTGTCGCGGGTCGTTCGTAGGCCCTAACATGCAGCCGATCCCGCGACTGTGACGCCCCTCACGTCCCATTCGTTTCCCCCAGTGCAGCCCGAACACAGGAGACGCCGAATGGATAGCCCACCCACCGCCGAGAGTGCCTCGACGCACGTCCAACTGATCGAGGAGAGCGCCGAGTTCATCGCCCTGCGGAAGACCTTCCGGGGGTTCGTCTTCCCGGTGACCGCGGGCTTCCTGCTCTGGTACCTGCTGTACGTGCTGCTCTCCAGCTACGCCCCCGCCTTCATGGGGATCAAGCTGTTCGGGCACATCAACATGGCGCTGCTGCTCGGACTGCTGCAGTTCGCCAGCACCTTCGCGATCGCCGCCTGGTACGCGCGCTTCGCCGACCGCCGCCTCGACCCGCCCGCCACCGCGATCCGCGAGCGGGCCACCGTGATCAACCCCCGGGAGGCGGGCGAATGACCGGCAACCTGGCCACCACGAGCCTGGCCACCGCCGCGACCGAACACCGCGGTCTCACCATGACGCTGTTCGGCCTCTTCGTGCTCGCCACCCTGGGCATCACCATCTGGGCCGGGCGGCAGACCAAGGACGCCTCCGACTTCTACGCCGGCGGGCGCGGCTTCACCGGCTTCCAGAACGGCCTGGCGATCTCCGGCGACTACATGTCGGCCGCCTCGTTCCTCGGCATCGCCGGGGCGATCGCGCTGTTCGGCTACGACGGCTTCCTCTACTCGATCGGCTTCCTGGTCGCCTGGCTGGTCGCGCTGCTGCTGGTGGCCGAACCGCTGCGCAACTCCGGCCGCTACACGATGGCCGACGTGCTGGCCTTCCGGATGCGCCAGCGCCCGGTGCGCACCGCGGCGGGCATCTCCACCATCGTGGTCTCGATCTTCTACCTGCTGGCCCAGATGGTCGGCGCGGGCTCGCTGGTCGCGCTGCTGCTCGGGGTGAGCGGTGACGGCGCCAAGCGCTGGACCATCGTCGCGGTCGGCGCGCTGATGGTGATCTACGTGGCGATCGGCGGTATGAAGGGCACCACCTGGGTGCAGATCGTCAAGGCGGTGCTACTGATCGCGGGCACCGCGCTGATGACCGTGCTGGTGCTGGCCAAGTACAACTTCAACGTCTCCGCCCTGCTCGGCGCCGCCGCCGACGCCTCCGCCAAGGGCTCGGCCTTCCTGGAGCCCGGCCTCAAGTACGGCGCGACCGGGACCAGCAAGCTGGACTTCATCAGCCTCGGCCTGGCCCTGGTGCTCGGCACCGCGGGGCTGCCGCACATCCTGGTCCGCTTCTACACCGTGCCCACCGCCAAGGCGGCCCGGAAGTCGGTGCTGTGGGCGATCGGCATCATCGGCGGCTTCTACCTGATGACCCTGGCGCTCGGCTTCGGCGCGGCCGCGCTGGTCGGCCCGAAGACCATCAAGGCCTCCAACGCGGCGGGCAACACCGCCGCCCCGCTGCTGGCCGAGCACCTCGGCGGCGGCGCCGGCACCACCGGCGGCGCGGTCCTGCTGGCGGTCATCTCGGCCGTCGCCTTCGCCACCATCCTGGCCGTGGTCGCCGGGCTGACCCTGGCCTCCTCGGCCTCGTTCGCCCATGACCTGTACGCCAACGTGATCCGGCGCGGCAAGGCCGGCGAGAAGGAGGAGGTCCGCTCGGCCAAGCTGGCCGCGATCGGGATCGGCGCGGTCGCGATCGTGCTCAGCCTGTTCGCCGAGAAGCTGAACACCGCCGCGCTGGTGGCCCTGGCCTTCGCGGTGGCCGCTTCGGCCAACCTGCCGACGCTGCTCTACTCGCTGTTCTGGAAGCGCTTCAACACCGCCGGCGCGGTCAGCTCGGTCTACGCCGGCCTGATCAGCTCGGTCACCCTGGTGTTCTTCTCCACCGTTGTCTCCGGCACCGAGAAGTCGCTGTTCCCGCACAGCGACTTCCACTGGTTCCCGCTGGAGAACCCCGGTCTGGTCTCCATCCCGGTCGGCTTCCTGGCCGGCTGGCTGGGCACCCTGCTGGCCAAGGAGAAGGCCGATCCGGCCAAGGCCGCCGAGCTGGAGGTCCGCTCGCTGACCGGTCTCGGAGCGCACTGACGTCCCGCCAGACGGATGCCACTCCTGCCCCGGCGGGCTACGGAGTTAAGCTGGCCCGGCCCACCGCCATCGGTGGCCGGGCCAGCTGCGTTCCATGGGAAGGGGGCCGACACCGTGCTTCTCGACACCTTCGGCCGACAGGCCGTCGATCTCCGGGTCTCCCTGACCGACAAGTGCAACCTGCGCTGCACGTACTGCATGCCCGAGGAGGGTCTCCAGTGGCTCGGCAAGAGCGAGCTGCTCACCGACGAGGAGATCGTCCGGCTGGTCTCGATCGCGGTCACCGACCTGGGCGTCACCGAGGTCCGGTTCACCGGCGGTGAGCCGCTGCTGCGGCCCGGCCTGGTGTCGATCGTGGCCGCCTGCGCCGAGCTGACGCCGCGCCCCGAGCTCTCGCTGACCAGCAACGGCATCGGCCTGGCCCGGACCGCGGCCGCGCTGAAGGCGGCCGGCCTGGACCGGGTGAACGTCTCGCTGGACACCCTGGACCCGGACGTCTTCTTCACCCTGACCCGCCGTCACCGCCACCAGGACGTGCTGGCCGGGCTGGCCGCCGCCGAGGCCGCCGGGCTGACCCCGGTGAAGCTGAACGCGGTGCTGATGCGCGGGGTCAACGACCACGAGGCGGCCGACCTGCTGGAGTGGTGCCTGGAGCACGGCTACCAGCTGCGGTTCATCGAGCAGATGCCGCTGGACGCCCAGCACGGCTGGGACCGCTCGCAGATGATCACCGCCGAGGAGATCCTGGACCGGTTGCACGCCCGCTTCGCGCTCACCCCCGAGCCGTCCGCGGCCCGCGGCGCGGCGCCGGCCGAGCGCTGGCTGGTGGACGGTGGCCCGGCGAGCGTGGGCGTGATCGCCTCGGTCACCAGGCCGTTCTGCCGGGCCTGCGACCGGACCAGGCTGACCGCCGACGGCCAGGTCCGCAACTGCCTGTTCGCGACCGGGGAGACCGATCTGCGGACCGCCCTGCGCGAGGGCGGCAGCGACGCCGAGATCGGTGCGCTCTGGCGGGCCGCGATGTGGGGCAAGAAGGCGGGCGCGGGCATCGACAACCCGGAGTTCCTGCAGCCCGAGCGCCCGATGTCGGCGATCGGCGGCTGACGACCGGTCAGCCGGTGAAGTCGGTGAGTGTCACCGTCTCCTTGAGGAAGCCACGCACGCCCAGGAACTGCGACAGGTGCTCGCGGTGCTCCTCGCAGGCCAGCCAGGTCTTCCGGCGGTCCGGGGTGTGCAGCTTCGGGTTGTTCCACACCAGCACCCACTCGGCGGGCTTGCGGCAGCCCTTGCCGGAGCAGACCGGGGGGCCTTCGGGTCCGGTCGGGCCGCCGAAGAGGCTGAGCGCGGGGGTGTCCATGGTGTGCCGTCCTGGAGCCGTGGGCGGGAGTGTGCACCGCCAGTCTCGCACCCGCCGGGATCATGATCCGGAACGGGGCATGACGACGCCGGGCAGCCACGGGGGGAGCCGCCCGGCGTCGGTCTGTCGCTCCGACGGGGGATGCGGAGCGCGTACGCAGTATGTCACGCCGAACAGCCCGTGTGCCTAGCCCTGCCAAGATTAATCTGAGCTTGTTCTGAGCTTTCTGTCGGTCAAATCGCTTGATAGGGCGGCAAATCGGGCGGCAACCTCAGGCCGCGCCCCGGTCGCCGCCACCGCCCGTGCCGCCCGGGCCGAGCATCAGCGGGGTGTCGGCGGGGACGGCGAAGGTGCTCGGCAGGCCCGGCGCCCGCTCCCGGCCGGCGTTGGCGATCAGCACCGCGAAGTAGGGGAGCAGCACCCCGCCCGCGAGCGCGGCGAACGCGAGGTACCGCTGGACGTCCCACAGCACCACCGCGAGCAGCACGCACAGGGTGCGTACCAGCATCGAGATCACGTAGCGCCGCTGGCGCCCCCGGACATCCTCGGAGAGACTGCTCCGCGCTCCGGTGATCCGGAAGACCTCGCCCCGCTTGCCCATGCCTCTACCACCCTTGTCAGCACCCGGTACGGCTTCCTCACCGTACGCCTGGTTCACACGGGTGGAGGAGGGTGGGGGCACGAAACGGCCCACCCGAGGTGCGGATGGGCCGGGTGGGGCAAAAACTGTGGTCCAGAAGGGCAGCACCGCCGACCGTCGGCGGGCCGCGCTCCCGGGAGCTGACATGTGGTCGATCATCTCGGCGCTGATCGAGGGTCTGATTCTGGGCGGCATCGCCCGGCTGGTGATCCCCGGCAAGCAGGACATCCCGATCTGGCTGACCATGGTGCTCGGCATGGCCGGGGCACTGCTGGGCAACCTGGTCGCCCACCTCTTCGGAGTGGCCGACACCCGGGGGTTCGACTGGTGGCGGCATGCCTTCCAGCTCGGTGCCGCCGTGCTGCTGATCGTGGTGGTCACCCCGGTCTGGGGATCACGCAAGCAGGCTTAGGAACTCCGCGGGGACCCGGTCGGTCAGCCACACGCCGTTGGCACTGACCCGGAACTCGTGGCCCGCCGCCGCCATCGCCGCGGCGTCGACCAGCAGCAGTACCGGACGGCCGTGTCGGGAACCCACCCGCACGGCCGTCTCGGTGTCCGCGGACAGGTGGACGTCCTGACGGGCCATCGGTCGCAGGCCCTCGCGGTAAATGGCGTCCAGGTTCCGTCCGGTGGTGCCGTGGTAGAGCGCCGGGGGCGGCACGGTGGCGGCCAGACCGAGGTCGACCGCCACCGAGTGGCCCTGGCTGGCCCGGATCGCCGAGCCGTCCTCCGAGTACGCGAAGCGGCGCTTGTTGTTGGTCTCCACCACGTGGTCGAGCTCGGCCCGGCTGATCCGGGTGCCGTGCCGCGCCAGCGCGGCGAGCAGGGTGTCGACCGCGACCCAGCCGGCCTCGTCCAGCGTGACGCCGACCGAGGCCGGGTCGTGCCGGAGCACCCGGGAGAGCGTCTTGGAGACCCGTACGGTCCGCTTCGCGTCCAGGGTCATGACGCCTGGCTGACCGAGCTCATGTTGAAGTCGGCCACCCGGACCGGCGGCATCTGGGTGCGGGTGAACCAGTCGCCCCACTCGCGGGGCAGGCAGGGCTCGGTCTTCCCGACCTCGGTGATCCGGTTCAGCAGGTCCACCGGGGACTCGTTGAAGCGGAAGTTGTTCACCTGGCCGACCACCTCGCCGTTCTCGACCAGGTAGACGCCGTCCCGGGTCAGGCCGGTGAGCAGCAGGGTCGCCGGGTCCACCTCGCGGATGTACCAGAGGCAGGTGAGCAGCAGGCCGCGCTCGGTGCGGGCGATCATCTCGTCCAGGGTGGGCGCGCCCGCCTGGTCGTCGACGGTCAGCACCAGGTTGTCGATCGGCGGGGTGAGCGGCAGGCCGGTCAGGCCGCTGGAGTGACGGGTGGTCAGCAGGTTGGCCAGCTCACCGTCCTTGATCCAGTCGGTGGCGGTCAGCGGCAGGCCGTTGTCGAAGGCCGAGCTGTCCTCGCCGGAGGCGCGGGTCAGCACGAACGGCGCGGCCTCCAGGCCCGGCTGGGCCGGGTCGGAGCGCAGGGTGAGCGGCAGCGGGCTGAGCCGCTCGCCGATCCTGGTCTCGCCGTTGGGCTTGGAGAAGACCGTACGGCCTTCGGTGGCGTCCCGGCCGCCCGAGGACCAGCTCAGGTAGACCATCAGGTCGGCGACCGCGGTGGGGGGCAGCAGCGTCTCGTACCGGCCGGCCGGCAGGTCGATCTTCTTGGCGCCCCAGGCCAGCCGCTTGGTGACCTCGGCGTGCAGCGCGGCCACGTCCACGTCGGTGAAGTCCTGGGTGGCGGCGCCGGCCCAGGCGGAGCCGGACAGGTCGCCGGTCTTGGCGTTCAGCTCGACCGTGCCGGTCGGCTGGTCGTGCCGCAGCCGCAGGCCGGTGGAGGTGCCCAGGTAACTGCTGGTCAGCTCGTGCCGGGCGAAGCCGTACAGCAGCTGGCCGTCCCGGCGGGCCCGGGCGAAGGCCTCGCCGAGCGCCGGGGCGAACTCCGCGAAGACCTCGATCGAGGTCTCGGCCGGCGGCGCGGTGAAGTCCGGTGAGGAGGGCCGGGTCTCGACCAGCGGCTGGGCGTCCTCGGCCGGCCCCGCGTCGCGGGCAGCGGCCTCGGCGGCCCGGACCAGGCTCTCGACCTCGTCCAGGGTGACGGCCTCGCGGGCGACCACGCCGGAGGCGGTGCCCTCGGCGCCGGCGACGGTGGCGATCACGGTGAGCCGGCGGCCCCGGGTGACGCCGTTGGTGGTCAGCGCGTTGCCGGCCCAGCGCAGGTTGGCGGTGGACTCCTCGTCGGCGATCACCACGCAGCCGTCGGCCCGGGAGAGTTCGAGGGCGCGCTCGACCAGCTCGTGCGGGTGGATGTAGGGCATCAGTGACCCGCCTCCTGCTGCGTGTTGAGCACGTTGACGTCGCGGAACAGCGCGGACGGGCAACCGTGGCTGACCGCCGCGACCTGGCCCGGCTGGGCCTTTCCGCAGTTGAAGGCACCGCCGAGCACATAGGTCTCGGGGCCGCCGACGGCGCTCATCGAGCCCCAGAAGTCGGTGGTGGTGGCCTGGTAGGCGAAGTCCTTGACCTGGCCCGCCAGTTGCCCGTTCTTGATGGCGTAGGCGCGCTGGCCGGTGAACTGGAAGTTGTACCGCTGCATGTCGATCGACCAGGAGCGGTCGCCGACGATGTACAGGCCGTTCTCCACCTGGGCGAACAGGCCCTCGGTGCTCGGCCCGTCGGCGGCCGGCTGGAGCGAGACGTTGGCCATCCGCTGCACCGGGACGTGCCCGGGGGAGTCCGCGTACGCGCAGCCGTTGGAGCGGCCCAGGCCCTTCAGCCTGGCCATCGCCCGGTCGAGCTGGTAGCCCGTCAGGACACCGTCCTTGACCAGGTCCCAGCTCTGGGTGGCCACGCCCTCGTCGTCGTAGCCGATGGTGGACAGGCCGTGCTCGGCGGTGCGGTCGCCGGTGACGTGCATCAGCTCGGAGCCGTACTTGAGCGAGCCGAGCTTGTCGAAGGTGGCGAACGAGGTGCCCGCGTACGCGGCCTCGTAGCCGAGCGCGCGGTCCAGCTCGGTGGCGTGGCCGATCGACTCGTGGATGGTCAGCCAGAGGTTGGACGGGTCGATCACCAGGTCGTAGCGGCCCGCCTGGACGCTCGGCGCCTTCATCTTCTCGGCCAACAGGCCGGGCAGCTCGGCGAGTTCGGCGTTCCAGTCCCAGCCGGTGCCGAGCAGGTACTCCCAGCCGCGGCCGACCGGCGGGGCGATGGTGCGCATCGAGTCGAAGGCACCCGTCCGCTCGTCCACCGAGGTGGCGTCCAGGGTCGGGTGCAGCCGGATCCGCTGCTGGGTGGTGGTGGTGCCCGCGGTGTCCGCGTAGAACTTGTTCTCCTGCACCGTCAGCAGGCTCGCGCTGACGTGTGACACCCCGTCGGCGGCCAGCAGGCGGTTGCTCCACTCGGCCAGCAGCGCGGTCTTCTCCGCGTCCGGCACGTCGAACGGGTTGATCTCGTACGAGGAGACCCAGGTGGCGTCCGCGTGCACCGGCTCCTCGGCCAGCTCGACCAGGTCGGTGCCGCCGGCCGCCCGGCTGATCCCGCCGGACAGCCGGGCCACCGCGACGGCCTGCTCGGCGACCTTGACGGCCGCCTCCGGGGTGAGGTCCACGCCGGCCGCGAAGCCCCAGGCGCCGTCCAGCAGCACCCGGACCGCGAAGCCCAGCTGGACGCTGTCGGAGGAGCCGGACGGCCGGGCGTCCCGCAGCCGCCAGGCGGCGCTGCGGACCCGCTCCAGCCGGAAGTCGGCGTGGGCGGCGCCCAACTGCGTCGCCCGGCCCAGGGCGGCGTCGGCGAGGGTGCGCAGCGGGTACGCGAGGAACAGCGGATCGACGGCACGGCCTTGGGTACGGCCTGTGCTGGGCGTCGGGGGCATCGGGCTCCCTGGGTCGGGGGACGAACGGCGGCGGGCGCCCCGGGCAGGGGCACCCGCATCGCATCATCGCCTGTCCGGCGACCCAGGGCCAGCAGATTAATCAGCTTGCCGCGGCGAGCCGACCTGCTCCGACAACGCCCCTGCGGTGCAGGGTCGTTCAGGCCACCGACTCCCACCAGCCGTCCAGCTCCGGCGGGTTGTCCACGTCCACCCGCTGGCCCGGCCGGGGCACCGCGATCGGCACCGCCTGCTGCTTGGCCTCCGCGAGCAGCCGCTCGATCGGCTCGGCCCACGGGTGCAGGCCCAGGTCGAAGGTGCACCAGTGCACGGGCACCAGCAGCTCGGCCCGCAGCTCCAGATGGGCCCGGACGGCGTCCTCCGGCGTCATGTGGATGTCCGCCCAGGCCTGGTCGTACGCGCCGATCTGGACCAGCGCGGCGTCGAACGGGCCGTGCTGCTCGCCGATCCGCGCGTAGCCCTCGAAGTAGCCCGAGTCGCCGGTGTAGTAGACCTTGCGGCTCGGCCCGGCGATCACCCAGGAACCCCAGAGCGTGGTGTTGCGGGTGGTGCCCCGGCCGGAGAAGTGGTGCGCGGAGGTGAGCGTCAGCGTCAGGTCGCCGAGCGTGCAGGTCTCGTCCCAGTCCAGCTCGATGATCCGGTGCTCCGGCACGCCCCAGCGGCGCAGGTGGCCGCCGATGCCCAGCGGCACCGCGAACGGGGCGGACTGAGCGGCCGTCAGCCGCTGGACGGTGGCCATGTCCAGGTGGTCGTAGTGGTCGTGTGAGATCAGCACCGCGTCGACCTGCGGCAGCTCCTCCAGCTCGACCGGCACCGGGTGCAGCCGCTTCGGGCCGATGTGCGCGGAGGGCGAGCAGCGGTCGCTCCAGACCGGGTCGAGCAGCACCCGGCTGCCCTCCACCTCGACCAGCGCCGAGGCGTGGCCGAACCAGGTGATCTCCACCCCCTCGGCGGCCGGCCGGCGGGCACCGCCGTCGAACCGGGCCAGCGGCACCGGGCCGCTCGGCTTGCCCTGGCGCTCGAACAGCATCCGGCGCAGGGTGTCCCGGTTCACCGGCGTCTCCGGGGCGGGCCTGGCCAGCTCGGAGGGGGCGTTGTGGAAGACTCCGTCCCGGAACTGCGGGGAGTTGCGCACCCGGGGGTCGGCCGCGTCCGGCCGACGGCCGAAAGAAGCGGGTACCTCACGGAACGCCCACGCGGCGGCGCCTGCCGCGGCGGTCAGGGCGGCCAGTGCCAGCAGGGTCTTGCGGCTGCCGGGTCGTCGCTCGCTCATCCGTCTCTTCTTCGCTCTCGGTCCGTGGAAGCCGGTACCCGGCCCACGAGGCCAACGGCTTCGGCACGTCGGGTGTTCCCGACCCAGCGGGCGGTTCGTCCGGATCTCGGTGGGTGCACGCATTGTCGGGATGCGACAGTTCGGGCCGGACGGACCTGTGGGAGCTGGATTCGTCGCTGGCCGGAAACGACCGATAGCGTCACAGTGCGTACGCGCGCACCGCGTACCCACGCGGCCCGACCGGCACCCCACGTGCCAGGTCTGCGGCCGCAGGTCTACTACGGAGAGAGGTGTGTCCGTGAGCCGCTCGGTTCTCGTCACCGGAGGTAACCGGGGCATCGGCCTCGCGATCGCCCTGGCCTTCGCCGAGGCGGGCGACAAGGTCGCCATCACCAGCCGCTCCGGCGAGCTGCCCGAGGAGCTGGCCAAGCACCAGGCCATCGCCGTCCGCTGCGACATCAACGACGCCGCGCAGGTGGACGCCGCCTTCACCGAGATCGAGGCCGCCAACGGCCCGGTCGAGGTCCTGGTCGCCAACGCGGGGATCACCAAGGACACCCTGCTGCTCCGGATGACGGAGGAGGACTTCACCTCCGTCCTGGACACCAACCTCACCGGGACCTTCCGGGTGGTCAAGCGGGCCTCGGCCAAGATGATGCGGGCCCGGAAGGGCCGCGTCGTGCTGATCTCCTCGGTGGTCGGCCTGCTCGGCTCGCCCGGCCAGGCGAACTACGCCGCCTCCAAGTCCGGCCTGATCGGCTTCGCCCGCTCGCTGGCCCGGGAGCTCGGCCCCCGCAACATCACCGTCAACGTGGTCTCTCCCGGCTTCGTGGACACCGACATGACCGCGGTGCTCAGCGAGGAGCGCCGCAAGGAGATCGTCTCGGGCGTGCCGCTCGGCCGTTACGCCGCGCCCGCCGAGGTCGCGTCCGCGGTGCGCTTCCTCTCCTCCGACGAGGCCGCATACATCACCGGAGCCGTCATTCCCGTCGACGGCGGATTGGGCATGGGTCACTGAACATGAGTGGAATTCTCGAGGGCAAGCGCATCCTGATCACGGGTGTGCTGATGGAGTCCTCCATCGCCTTCCACACCGCGAAGCTGGCCCAGGAGCAGGGCGCGGAGATCATCCTCACCGCCTTCCCGCGCCCCAGCCTCACCGCACGGATCGCCAAGAAGCTGCCGAAGCCGGTGGAGACCCTGGAGCTGGACGTCTCCAGCGAGGAGCAGCTGGCCGGCATCGCCGACCAGGTCCGCGCGGCCGGCCTGCCGACCCTGGACGGCATCGTCCACTCGATCGGCTTCGCCCCGCAGGACGCGCTCGGCGGCAACTTCCTGAACACCCCGTGGGAGTCGGTGGCGACCGCGATGCAGGTCTCGGCCTTCTCGCTGAAGTCGCTCACCACGGCGCTGCTCCCGCTGATGCAGGACGGCGGCTCGGTGGTCGGTCTGACCTTCGACGCGCAGTACGCCTGGCCGCAGTACGACTGGATGGGCCCGGCCAAGGCCGCGCTGGAGTCCACCAACCGCTACCTGGCCCGCTACCTCGGCGAGCGCAACATCCGCTGCAACCTGATCTCGGCCGGCCCGATCGGCTCGATGGCCGCGAAGTCCATCCCGGGCTTCCCCGACCTGGCCGCCACCTGGGACAACCGTTCCCCGCTCAAGTGGGACCTCACGGACCCGGAGCCGACCGGTCGTGGCGTGGTCGCGCTGCTGTCGGACTGGTTCCCGAAGACCACCGGCGAGATCATCCACGTCGACGGCGGGCTGCACGCGATCGGCGCCTGACGCTTCGTCGGGGGAGGGGGTACGGGGCCTGCGCCCCGTACCCCCTCGCTCGTTTCTCAGTCGCCGCACACGCCGATCGCCCGGCCCGCCTCGACCGAGGCCCGGGCGGCGTCCCGGTCCCGGACGGCGTCCAGGATGCCGCCGTGGCCGACGTACCGGTCCGCGATCAGCTCGGGGCCGACGTCGTGCCGCAGGTGGGCCCGCAGCACCTCGCCGAGGTCCGCGTACACCGCCGCGATCACGTCGTTGTGGGCGGCCGCCACCACGGCCTGGTGGAAGGCGGCGTCGGCCTGGACGAAGTCCTCGGCCACCCCGGAGTGCCAGGCCGCCTCGCGGCGGGCCAGCGCGGTCTCCAGCAGCTCCAGGTCGCGCGTGGTGCGGCGGACGGCGGCCAGCCCGGCCGCCGAGGTCTCCAGCATCGAGCGCAGCTCGGCGACCTGGTCCTGGTCGGCGTCGGCGAACCGGCGGTGCATCACCCCGGCCAGCTCGCTGGTGGCCAGCACATACGTGCCGGAACCCTGCCGGATGTCCAGCAGCCCGTTGTGGGCCAGCGCCCGGACGGCCTCCCGGACGGTGTTGCGGGCCACCCCGAGCTGTTCGACCAGGGCCGCCTCGGTGGGGATCCGTGAGCCGACCGGCCACTCGCCGGAGGTGATCTGGGCCCGGAGCTGGGCGATCACCTGGTCGGAGAGCGGGGTGCGGCGGGTGGTCGACAGTGCCATCGGACTCCCTGTCAGCGGGGAAGGGCACGCTCAGGATAGCGGGGTGCCCAAATTCATCCCATCATTCTATGATGGGGCGCATGTCCACCGCAGCAGAGACCACCACCACCCCGACCATCGCACCCGCCGCCGGTCCGGCCCACCCGGTCCGCAGACACCTCGGCTGGCTGCTCGCGGTGGCCGTCGCGGTGGCCGCGCTCAACCTGCGCCCGGTGGTCACCAGCCTCGGCCCGCTGCTCGACCAGGTCAGGGTGGACCTGCACATGAGCGGCACGGTGGCCGGGCTGCTCACCGCGGTGCCCTCGCTCTGCTTCGCGCTGTTCGGTCTGGCCGCCCCGGCGCTGTCCCGCCGGTTCGGGCCGACGGTGGTGGTCACCGCCGGGATGGCGGCGATCGCGCTCGGCGTGCTGGCCCGCTCGTTCAGCGGGGGCACGGCGGTCTTCCTGCTGCTGACCGCCGTCGCGCTGGCCGGGGTCGCGGTCTCCAACGTGCTGATCCCGGTGGTGATCAAGCGGTACTTCCCGGACCGGGTCGGCCCGATGATCGGCCTGTACTCGATGGCGCTCTCGGTCGGCACCGCCGCCGCGGCCGCCGCCACCGTCCCGCTGACCAAGGCGCTCGGCGGCAACTGGCGCGAGGGTCTCGGCAGTTGGGGCCTGCTCGCGGTGGCCGGGCTGCTGGTCTGGCTGGTCACCCTGTTCCTCCGGCGGGACCGCTCCGGCAAGGCCGAGGCGCCCGCCGCGGCCGCCAAGCTGCCGATCCTGCGCAGCCGGACGGCCTGGGCACTGGCCGTCTTCCTCGGCCTGCAGGCCACCAGCGCGTACGCCACCATGGGCTGGCTGCCCACCATCTACCAGGACGCCGGGGTCTCGGCCGGCAGCTCGGGGGGGCTGCTCGCGCTGGTGATGGTGATCAGCGTGCCCGCCTCGTTCATCCTGCCCAACCTCGCCGTCCGGCGCGGTGACCAGGGCCTCTTCGTGGTCGTGCTGGCCCTGTGCGGCATCGCCGGTTACACCGGCCTGGCCTTCGCCGCCGGCACCGTCTCCTGGCTCTGGGCCTGCCTGGTCGGCCTGTCGATGTGCGCCTTCCCGCTCGCCCTCACCATGATCGGCCTGCGCGCCCGGACCCCGGGCGGGGTCGCCCAGCTCTCCGCCTTCGCGCAGAGCCTCGGCTACCTGATCTCCATCCCGGGCCCGATCCTGGTCGGCACCATCTACCAGGCCACCGGGCAGTGGTACCTGCCGCTCGGCTTCCTGGCCCTGCTGCTGATCCCGCAGATGGCCGTCGGCCTGCGGGCCGGCCAGGCCAGGCACATCGAGGACGAAGCCTGACCCGGAGGCCGGAGGGCCTGACCCGGCGGCGGGCCGGGGCGTAAACGGATGCGAGACTGCTGACCATGCCCGTACTCGAACCGAACCCCCCGGACGGCCAGAAGAAGCTGCTCCAGCTGCTCGGCGTCATCCTCGGCATCGTGGTGCTGGTCGGCGTCGTCGCCAGCGTCGCCGGCAGCCTCGGCTGACCGATCGTCAGACCACCCCTGGGAGTGGCGCCCGACCGGGCGCCGCGCCCGGCGGCGGGTTTTCTGGAAAGCTCGGGGTATGAGCGCCGACACCCCACGAAGGATCACCGTTCTCCGCCACGCCAAGGCCGACTGGCCGAACGGAGTGGACGACCACGAGCGGCCGCTGGCCGACCGCGGCCGTCTCCAGGCCCCGGACGCCGGTCGCTGGCTGACCGACTCCGGCATCAATCCCGACTACGTGCTCTGCTCCACCTCGCTGCGGACCAGGGAGACCTGGAAGCTCGCCGTGCACGAGCTGCCCAAGCGTCCGCGGAAGACCGTGTACGAGGACCGGGTCTACGAGGCCAGCCCGGGCGAGATCATCGCGGTGCTGCAGGAGACCCCGGAGGAGTACCGGGACCTCATCCTGATCGGGCACAACCCCGGCGTGCTCGGCCTGACCCAGATCCTGGCCGGCGACCAGGGCGACCCGGACGCCCTCACCCGGCTGCGGAACGGCGGCTTCCCGACCGCCGCCATCGCGGTGCTGAGCTTCCCCGGCGGCTGGAAGTCCGTCGAGCCCGGCGTCGCCAGCCTGGACACCTTCCACACCCCGCACGAGGACTGAGCAGCCGGCCGGCGGCCCACCCTCTCTCGGCGGGCCGCCGAACGGCTACTCGTCGGTCGGGGTGCCGTCCAGCTCGTCGGCGGCCTCGACCTCTTCGCGGGTGATGCCGAGCAGGTAGAGGACGGTGTCCAGGAAGGGGACGTTGACCGCGGTGTCGGCGGCCTCGCGGACCACCGGCTTGGCGTTGAAGGCGACGCCGAGGCCGGCCGCGTTCAGCATGTCGAGGTCGTTGGCGCCGTCGCCGATCGCGACCGTCTGCTCCAGCGGGACCTTGGCCTGCTCGGCGAAGCGCTCCAGCCAGCGGGCCTTGCCGGCCCGGTCGACGATCTCGCCGGTGACCCGGCCGGTGAACTTGCCGTCCACCACCTCGAGGGTGTTGGCGGCGGCGAAGTCCAGCCCGAGCTGCTCGACCAGGTGGTCGGTGACCTGGGTGAAGCCGCCGGAGACGATGGCCACCTGGAAGCCCAGCCGGCGCAGCGTACGGACCAGGGTGCGGGCCCCCGGGGTGAACCGGACCTCGGCTCGGACCTTCTCGGTCACCGAGGCGTCCAGACCGGCCAGCAGGGCCACCCGGGCGCGCAGCGACTCGGCGAAGTCCAGCTCGCCGCGCATCGCGGCGGCGGTCACCTCGGCGACCTCCTGCTCGCAGCCCGCGTGGGCGGCGAACAGCTCGATCACCTCGTCCTGGATCAGGGTCGAGTCGACGTCCATCACCACCAGCCGCTTGGCCCGGCGCTCAAGCCCGGCCCGGACCACCGCGATGTCCACCTGCTGGGCGGCGGCCTCCAGGGCCAGCACCGCCCGCAGCTCCTCGGTCGCCACGCCGGAGACGGCCAGTTCGACCGCGGTCACCGGGTACTTGGCCAGCCGGAAGACGCGGTCGATGTTGCCGCCCGCCTCGGTGATCCGGTTGGTCAGGGCGGCGACGGCGGTGGCGGTCAGCGGGTGCCCGAGCACCGTGACGTGCGAGCGGCCCTCGCGGCGCGGCCGGTTGTCACCGGTGCCGGAGATGATCTCGGCCTGGAGCTTCAGCTCCTCCGCCCAGCGGTGCACGGTGGAACGCAGCGCGCCCTCCGCGCCGGGCCCGCCGGCCGGGGTGGCCACCAGGGCGCACAGCGTTATCCGGCCACGGGTGACCATCTGCTCAATGTCGATCACGTCCACACCGAAGTCACCGAGCGTGCTGAACAGCCCTGCGGTGATACCGGGGCGGTCCTTGCCGAAGACCTTGACCAGCAAGGTGCGCTCGTCGTCGTACGACCGGGGCAGCGGGGGGAGGGGCGCAGCGTTCATGGTGGCACCCACGCTACCGGGCCGTCCGGCCCGTCCGGCAACGGCGTCCGCCCTCTGGACTACCGATCACACCCTGCTCCACCCGCGCGGATAGTGCTTCGCGTCCGTACCTGGAAGGATGGCGGGCCGTCAGTTGTCAGTACACAGGGGTGGGCGGGGACAGTGCCGGAACTCGTGGTGGAGATCGACGGGCAGCAGCAGGCCCTCGACCCTGGCCGCAGCTATCTGATCGGCCGTGACCCGGCGGCGGACCTCCGCTTCGAGGACGCCCGGGTGTCCTGGCGGCACGCCACCCTGGCCCGGCGCGAGGGCGGCTGGCTGCTCACCGACCAGGGCAGCACCAACGGCACCTTCGCCCAGGGCGTCCGGACCCGGGAGGTGCCGCTGGTGCCGGGCACCGAGATCCGGCTCGGCAGCGCCGCCAGCGGCCCCCGGCTGGTCTTCCGGGCCCCGGTCGCCGCCCCGGTGCCGACCACGCCGGTGCTGCCGCCGGTGCCGTGGCACGCCGCCGTCACCGGGGGCAGCACGCCCAGCCCGTTCCCGGCCGCGGCTTTCCCCGCCGCCGCCTTCCCGCAGCAGCGGGACCGCTCCGCGCCGACCGTGATCCGCAGCCTGTCGCCCACGGTCCGGACCATCCGGATCGGCCGGGCGCTGGACAACGACGTGGTGCTGCCCGACCTGCAGATCTCCCGGCACCACGCCGAGCTGCGCCAACTCCCGGACGGCCGTTGGGAGATCGTCGACCTGGGCAGCCACAACGGGATCTTCCTGAACGGCCAGCCGGTGTACCGCGCGCTGGTCGGCGAGCAGGACCGGCTGACCGTCGGCCGCTCCAGCTTCGCGCTGATCGGCGGCCAGCTCCAGGAGTACGTGGACGACGGCGCGGTCACCTTCTCGGCCCGGCACCTGAGCGTCCAGGTCCCGCACCGGGGCGGCCCGCGGACCCTGCTCCGGGACGTCGGCTTCACCGTCCCGGAGAAGTCACTGGTCGCCGTGGTCGGCCCGTCCGGCTCCGGCAAGTCCACCCTGCTGCGCGCGCTGACCGGCTACCGCCCGGCCGACCAGGGCCAGGTGCTGTACGACGGGCGCGACCTCTACCGCCAGTTCGCCGAGCTGCGGTCCCGGATCGGGCTGGTCCCGCAGTCGGAGATCATGCACCGGGAGCTGACGGTCCGTACGGCGCTGCGCTACGCCGCCGAGCTGCGCTTCCCCTCCGACACCGAGGCGGCCGAACGGGAGCGCCGGATCGACGAGGTGCTGTACGAGCTGCGGCTCGACCAGCGCGCCGACAGCCGGATCAGCACCCTCTCCGGCGGTCAGCAGAAGCGGGTCTCGGTCGCCCTCGAACTGCTCACCAAGCCCTCGCTGATCTTCCTGGACGAGCCCACCTCCGGCCTCGACCCGGGCATGGACCGCGAGGTGATGCAGACCCTGCGCAAGCTCGCCGACGACGGCCGCACCATCCTGGTGGTCACCCACTCGGTGGCCGAACTGGCCCTCTGCGACCGGCTGCTGGTGCTCGCCCCGGGCGGTTCGGTGGCCTACTTCGGGCCGCCGGACGAGGCGCTGTACTTCTTCGGCTACCAGAGCTGGGCCGACGTCTTCCAGGCCTTCGAGAACCACCCCGACCACGACTGGGCCGGCCGCTACCGCGGCTCCCCGCACCACCAGGAGTACTCCGCCGACTCGGCCGCCACCCCGCTGCCGGTGCTGCCGGTGGACCGGCCGCGGACCGAGCCGCCCAAGCCGCAGCGCTGGCGCTCCCAGCTGTGGACCCTGGTCCGCCGCTACCTCACGGTGATCGGCGCCGACCGGGGCTTCCTGGCCCTCTCGCTGCTGCTGCCGCTGGTGCTCGGCGGGGTGAGCGCGCTGATCCCCGACAACTGCGGACTGGTCGACTGCGCCGGTCCGGCCCAGAACCCCGGGGCCCGGATGATCCTGCTGGTGCTCGCGGTCGGCGCCTGCCTGGCCGGGGCGGCCAACTCGGTCCGCGAGCTGATCAAGGAACGGCCGATCTACGAACGCGAACGGGCCACCGGGCTGTCCCGCTCGGCCTACCTGATGTCCAAGGTGACCGTGCTCGGCGCGGTCAGCGTGGTGCAGGGCGGGCTGATCTCCGCCGTCGGCTTCGGCTTCCGGGAGCTGCCCGACCGCGGCCTGCTGATCACCGGCGCCCCGGCGGTCGAGATGGCCGTCGGCCTCACCCTGCTCGGCTTCGTCTCGATGATGGTCGGCCTGGTGATCTCCGCCCTGGTCCGGACGGCGGAGAAGACCATGCCGCTGCTGGTGATGTTCACCATCGTCCAGCTGGTCTTCACCGGCGCGGTCTTCCAGGTCTACGACGAGCCGGGCCTCGAGCAGTTCGCCTGGCTGATGCCCGCCCGCTGGGGCGTCGCCGCCGCCGGCAACACCCTCGACCTGGCCGGGATCTCCCCGGTCGCGGCCGGCACCGACCAGCTGTGGACCCACTCGGCCGGGATACTGATCCTCAACTGGCTTGTCCTGCTGGCCTTCGCGGGCCTGCTCGGCCTGTTGGTCAACCGCCTGCAGCGCCGCCACGAACCCGAGGTGATGCAGCGCGGCTAGTCCTCAGGACCTACATCGGGTGCCCCATGCCGTGGTCTGACCTCGACGGTAGCGTGGGGGCATGCCAGCCGAACCAACCTCCTGTGACCCCTCCCTGAGCGGGATCGAGGCCGTCAGCGGCGCCGTCCTGGCGATGAGCCGCCACCTGGAGGTCCGGGAGGTGCTGCGCCGGATCACCGCCGAGGCCCGGACCCTGCTCGGCGCCGAGTACGCCGCCCTCGGCGTGCCCGACGACCACGGCGGCTTCGCCCAGTTCGTGGTGGACGGCGTCACCGACGAGCAGTGGAAGGCGATCGGCCCGCTGCCGCGCCAGCACGGCGTCCTGGCCGCGATGCTGCACCGGCTCACCCCGACCCGGCTGGACGACGTCCGCCGCGCCCCCGACTTCGAGGGCTGGCCGGACGCGCACCCCGACATGAGCGACTTCCTCGGCATGCCGATCGTGGACGGGACCGAGATCCTCGGGGCGGTCTTCCTGGCCAACAAGGCGGGCGGCTTCACCGCCCACGACGAGGAACTGCTGCGGATCCTCGCCGCGCACGCCGCGATAGCGCTCGGCAACGCCCGGCTGTACGAACGCAGCCGCGAACTCACCCTGGCCGGCGAACGGGCCAGGATCGCCCACGACCTGCACGACGCCGTCTCGCAGAAGCTCTTCTCGCTCCGCCTCACCGCCAAGGCCGCCGCCACCCTGGTCGACCGCGACCCGGCCCGGGCCCGCGCCGAACTCGCCGAGGTGGCCCGGCTGGCCGCCGAGGCCGCCGACGAACTCCGCGCCGTGGTGATCGAACTGCGGCCCGCCGCACTGGACGAGGACGGCCTGGTGGCCACCCTCGCCTCGCAGGCCCAGGTGCTCGACCGGGCCCACACCGCCGAGGTCCGGTTCAGCTCGGACGGCGTCCGGACGCTGCCGCCCGGGCAGGAGGCCGCCGTGCTGAGGGTCGCTCAGGAAGCCCTGCACAACGCCCTGCGGCACTCCGGCGCCAAGCTCGTCGAGGTCACCCTGACCGGTACGGCCGACCGGGGCGCCCGGCTGCGGGTGCACGACGACGGACGCGGCTTCGACCCGGAGACCGTCCGCCGGGAGGGCCGGCACCTCGGGCTGGTCTCCATGCGGGACCGGGCCGCCGCCGTCGGCGGGACGCTGTCCCTGGAATCGGCCCCCGGCCAGGGGACCGCCATCGAGCTGGAGGTCCCCGGTGCCTGACGCCACGTCACCGATCCGCGTACTGCTGGTGGACGACCACCAGGTGGTCCGGCGCGGGCTGCGCACCTTCCTGGAGGTGCAGGACGACATCGAGGTGGTCGGCGAGGCCGCGGACGGCGCCGAGGGCGTCGAGAAGGCGGAGGCACTCGGGCCGGACGTGGTGCTGATGGACCTCAAGATGCCCGGCGTGGACGGGATCGAAGCGCTCAAACTGCTCAAGGAGCGCGGCAGCGCGGCCCGGGTCCTGATCGTCACCAGCTTCACCGAGCACCGGACGATGGTGCCCGCGCTCCGGGCCGGCGCCGCCGGGTACGTCTACAAGGACGTGGACCCGGAGGCGCTGGCCGGGGCGATCCGCTCGGTGCACGCGGGCCACGTCCTGCTCCAGCCGGAGCTGGCTTCCGCCCTGCTCTCGGACGACTCCCCCCGCCCCCCGCAGGGCCGGGGCGGCACCCTGACGGACCGTGAGCGCGAGGTGCTCGGCCATATCGCGGACGGACGCTCCAACCGGGAGATCGCCCGGGCGCTGCACCTCTCCGAGAAGACGGTCAAGACCCACGTGTCCAACATCCTGATGAAGCTCGACCTCGCGGACCGCACACAGGCGGCGCTCTGGGCGGTACGCAACAACCAAGCCTAGGTGGCACGAGCCCCGCAGGGGCTCGGGGAACGGCGACGGTTCGTGGCTGGTGGGTATCACTGCAAAAGTGCCTGACCAGCTACGTACGGATCGCCTTTTTCGAGGTCGGCGTCGCAGTTCCCCGAGCCCCTGGTGGCTGATGCCCGTAGTTCAGCGAGGTTCGTCGACCAAGGCGTTGTACGCCGCGGCAGTGGCCCTGCGGGCGGTGCGGCCGAGCGGAGCGAGGATCTCGCGGCGGGCCGCCATCTCGGAGGCGCTGACCGCTGCGCCGTGCCCGCCGAGGGCGATCGAGAGCAGGGCGGTGATCTGCCGGGCGGACTCCAGGACCCGGACGGCGCGCGGGGGGTAGCCGGGGGCGAGGAGTTCGGTGTGGCCGCGGCGGCGCCATTCGGTGAGGGCGCGGACGGCTTCGGGGCCGGCCCCGGCGACGTCCAGTTTGGTGAGCAGCAGGGTGGTCTCCCGCAGGCCCTCCGCGAGTTCGCGCTCGGCCTCGTGCAGTGACGGGACGTCAGCGGGCGGGCCTTCGTTGACGGTCGAGCAGCGCCAGAGCACCCGGACGCCCTGGTCGCCCTCGGGCCCGTACACCTCGACCTCGGGGACGAAGCCGATCGGCAGGCCGACCGCGAGCACGGCCTCGCCGGCGGCGAGTGCGGCGGCGTTGAAGGCGGCGGGGCCGGTCAGGCCGAGCGGGTGGCCGGGGGCGGGCCGGGCCAGTCGCAGGCCGGTGGCGCCGAGTACCCGGAGCCGGCCGAGGGCCCAGGCGGGGCTGTGCAGTTCGCCGTCGGCGTCGCCCGGCAGGCCGGTGAACCGGTGGCTCTCGTCGTCACCGACCAGGGCCTCGGCGGCCTGGTCGGGAGAGGTGAAACCGCCGAGCAGCGCGTTGCCCCACGCGGTCAGCCGCCCGGAGCGCGGCTCTTCGTACGGATTGTCAGTGGTTGAAGCAGGCATCCGGCCAGCCTACGGAAAGTACGGCCATCCGCGTGGCGTAGGTTTGGCCTGTGCTGTGAGCGGCGCACCCCCTCCGAGCCTTACCCGGCCCCCGGGGTAGGCTGCCCGCCCGCAGCCGACTGTCGACACGAGTGGACCGCACCCCGAGGACCCGCGCGCGCAAAGGCCCTCGGGCGGCCGAATTTTCTGCATTGGGGAAGGCGTAGGCATGAGCGACGTGCTGGAGCTGGTGGACGTTTCCGTGGTCCGGGAGGGGCGCGCGCTGGTCGACCAGGTCTCCTGGTCGATCTCCGAGGGTGAGCGCTGGGTGATCCTGGGCCCGAACGGCGCCGGTAAGACGACCCTGCTCCAGGTCGCCTCCACCTATCTCTTCCCGAGCGCCGGCGCGGCCGCCGTGCTGGGCGAGAAGCTCGGCGCGGTCGACGTCTTCGAGCTCCGCCAGCGGATCGGTCTGGCCAGCGCCTCGCTGCTGGACAAGCTGCCGACCGAGCAGACCGTGCTGCAGACGGTGCTGACCGCCGCGTACGGGATGACCGCCACCTGGCGCGAGCAGTACGAGACCACCGACGAGGTCCGCGCGCTGGCGCTGCTGGACCGGCTGGGCATGGCGGACTACGTCACCCGCAAGTTCGGCACGCTGTCCGAGGGCGAGCGCAAGCGCACCATGATCGCCCGCGCCCTGATGACCGACCCCGAGCTGCTGCTGCTGGACGAGCCGGCCGCCGGTCTCGACCTCGGTGGCCGCGAGGACCTGGTCCGCCGCCTCGGCGCGCTGGCCCAGGACGCGTACGCACCGGCGATGGCGATGGTCACCCACCACGTCGAGGAGATCGCTCCCGGTTTCACCCACGTGCTGATGATCCGTCAGGGCAAGGTGCTCACCGCGGGCCCGATCGACACCGAGCTGACGGCGCGCAACCTGTCGCTCTGCTTCGGTCTCCCGCTGACCCTGGAGCGGCACGGCGACCGCTGGTCCGCACAGGGCCTTCCGCTCGGCTGAACCGGTCACTGAACGGCGCGGAACAGGACTGAACTGGGACCGGTCGTACGTACGGCCGGTTTCCACCCGTCCACCTGCGGGAACTTTCCGCCGCGAGAGACCTCGCCTCCCTAGGATGGACTTTGTGGACAGCTGGATTTGGTGGCTCCTGGCCGCCGTTGGTCTTGGCATACCGCTGGTGCTCACCGCGATGCCGGAGTTCGCCATGTTCGCGGTCGGGGCCGGCGCGGCCGCCGCTGCCGCCGGGCTGGGCGTCGGGGTGGTGGGGCAGTTCCTGATCTTCGTGGGAGTCTCGGTCGCCCTGCTGGTCGTCGTCCGCCCGATCGCGTACCGGCAGCTAAAGCAGGGGCCGGGGATCAGGACCGGGATCGACGCGCTCACCGGCGCCACCGCCATCGTGCAGGAGCAGGTCGACGGGCAGGGAGGGCGGATCAAGCTGAACGGCGAGATCTGGTCGGCCCGCGCGCTCAACCCCGGCAGTGTCTACGAGCCGGGTCAGCAGGTCGACGTCGTCGAAATCCAGGGCGCCACCGCCCTGGTCGTCTAGGGGAGAACGCGTGGAACCCGTCCTTATCGTGCTGGTCGTCCTGGTCGTGGTGGCCTTCATCGCACTGATCAAGACGATCCAGGTGATCCCGCAGGCCAGTGCGGCCATCGTGGAACGTTTCGGCCGCTACACCCGGACGCTGAACGCCGGCCTGAACATCGTGGTCCCGTTCATCGACCGGGTCCGCAACCGGATCGACCTGCGTGAGCAGGTCGTCCCGTTCCCGCCGCAGCCGGTGATCACCCAGGACAACCTGGTGGTCAACATCGACACGGTGATCTACTACCAGGTCACCGACGCCCGGGCCGCCACCTACGAGGTGGCCAGCTACATCCAGGCGATCGAGCAGCTCACCGTCACCACCCTGCGCAACATCATCGGCTCGATGGACCTGGAGTCCACCCTGACGTCCCGTGAGGTGATCAACGCGGGGCTGCGCGGCGTCCTCGACGAGGCCACCGGCAAGTGGGGCATCCGGGTCAACCGGGTCGAGCTCAAGGCGATCGAGCCGCCGACCTCCATCCAGGACTCGATGGAGAAGCAGATGCGCGCCGACCGTGACAAGCGCGCCGCCATCCTCACCGCCGAGGGCGCCCGGCAGGCCGCCATCCTGCGGGCCGAGGGTGACAAGCAGGCGGCGGTCCTGACCGCCGAGGGTGAGGCGCAGGCCGCGGTGCTCCGCGCCGACGGTGAGGCCGCCGCGATCCGGACCGTCTTCGAGGCGATCCACGAGGGCGACGCCGACCAGAAGCTGCTCGCCTACCAGTACCTGCAGACCCTGCCCGAGCTGGCCAAGGGCGACTCCAACAAACTCTGGATCATCCCGAGCGAGATCGGCGACGCGCTCAAGGGCATCGGCGGCGCGTTCGGCAACGTCACCGGCGGCGGCGCCGCCCCGGCGGCCCCCACCGGCGCCCCGATCCAGGTCGACCGCCCGGCCGGGCCGCGCCCGGTCGACACCGACAAGGGCACCGCCCGCCCCCGGGTGGAGCCCAACCGCGAGTACCCCAAGCTCGACCCCGAGTAGTCAGAGGGCCTGTCTGACCATTCCCGTCGGGGCCGGCCCGCCCGGCACGCACGCTCGCCGCACGGCCGAAACAACCAAGTAGCTCCGCTACGAGGTCGCTCCGGCCGCACGCCGAGCGCACGCACCGAACGACCCGGCCTGATCCGACGCGAATGGTCAGACAGGCCCTATGCCGCCGACGGGCCCGCTCCCTCCCCAGGGGGCGGGCCCGTTCGTGTACTGGACACCCCCTGGCCACGGCGGCCCGGCTGATGCATGATCAGCGGCACAACTGCTCGGCCCCGTCCCGACGCGAGCCCCCGTGCCGTGTACCCGACCGGGCCAGAAACCGAGGTACCCATGACCCTCTGGGAGGGGCTCGCCGTCCTGCTCGCCGGGATCGGCGCCGGCACCATCAACACGGTGGTCGGCTCCGGCACCCTGATCACCTTTCCGGTGCTGCTCGCCTTCGGCGTGCCACCGGTGACCGCCAACGTCTCCAACACCATCGGCCTGGTGCCGGGCACGCTCAGCGGCGCGATCGGCTACCGCCGCGAACTCGCCGGCCAGCGCGACCGGTTGCTCCGGATGGGCACCGCCTCGCTGCTCGGCGGTCTGCTCGGCGCGTACCTGCTGGTCAAGCTGCCCAGCGCGGCCTTCGACACCATCGTGCCGGTGCTGATCCTGCTCGCCCTGGTGCTGGTGGTGATCCAGCCCCGGGTGGCCCGGGCGATGGCCGCCCGGAAGCGGGACGGTTCGGCCGCCGAGATCGGGCCGCTGCTGCTCGGCGGGGTCTTCCTGACCGGCATCTACGGCGGCTACTTCGGCGCCGCCCAGGGCGTCCTGCTGGTGGCCCTGATGGGCATGCTGCTGCAGGACTCCATGCAGCGGATCAACGGCGCCAAGAACGTGCTCGCCCTGATCGTCAACGCGGTGGCCGCGGTGTTCTTCCTCTTCACCTCGGAGATCGACTGGACCGCCGTGCTGCTGATCGCCGTCGGCTCCACCCTCGGCGGCCAGCTCGGCGCCAAGGTCGGCCGCCGCCTGCCGCCGCCCGCACTGCGCGGGGTGATCGTCGCGGTCGGCCTGGTCGCGGTGACCCGAATGCTGCTCGGCTGAGCCCGGTCGCGGCACCCGCTCGTACGCTGGGCCCATGAGCAAGAGCACGCGACTGACCGACGATCAGATCACGGCCGGCCTGGCCGCCCTCCCGGACTGGACCCGGGAGGGCGAGGCCATCGTCCGGACCGCCGAGACCGCCGGCTTCCCGACCGCGATCGCGGTGGTCGGCGTGGTGGCGGAGGCAGCCGAGGAACTCGACCACCACCCCGACATCGACATCCGCTGGCGCACCCTGCGGTTCGTCCTCTCCACCCACAGCGCGGGCGGCCTGACCGGCCTCGACCTCACCATGGCGGCCCGGATCGACCAGGCGCTGCGCGACGCCTGACGGTCTGACGGCTCCGTGAGATGCCCGATTGCTCCGGTTCCGGACGGGATGGTCCGACGGTCGTGAGATGCTGGCTGCCGCAGCGCACGCAGTCGGACGGACGGATCGCATGGCTCAGGACCACTCCGGCACGGCCGGGCAGGAGCCGGTCGGCTACGACTACCAGCAGGGCTGGTACCCGACCCAGGAGCAGCAGCCCTACGGGTACCAGGAACAGCCGCAGCAGCAGTGGCAGTCCGAGATGCCGCAGCAGCGCGAGCCGGAGCAGTACTACCAGCAGCCCGAGGCCGGGTACGAGCAGCAGCTGTACGCGCCGCCCTCCTACGAGCAGCCGCAGGCGTACGAGCCGCCCCCGTCCTACCAGCCGTCATCCTTCGAGCAGCCGTCGTACGAGCCGCTCGGGGAGCCCGCGCAGCCGACGCCCGAGCCGGTGCCCGAGGTCGAGGCCGTGCCCGTCGTGGCCGTCGCCGCCCCTCGGGTCCGCAAGACGTCGCCCGCCGACCGGGTGAAGGACCTCGCCGCCTCGGTGATCTCCGGGGAGCACGCGCCGAGCGGGCGCGCCCTGCTGATCCGCGCCGGAGCCGGGGTCGCCGCGCTGGGCGTACTGATCACGGCCGGCGTGATGGTCACCAGTGACCGGTCCGACGGCGGTACGGCCGGCGGCCCGGCCGAGATCCCGAAGACCTTCACCGTCGCGCACGCCAGGGCCTGGGCGGCCCAGCCCGCCGCCGCACCGGCCGCCGGGGCCGACGACACCCTGACCGGCAGCTGGCTGCTGGGCGACGCGGTGGTCCGCGCCGACAGCACCGGCGTGCACGCCTACGCGCTCGCCGACGGCAAGCCCACCTGGACGCTCGCCCCACCCGCCGAGGGCGCCGTCCCGTGCGGACTCTCACCCACCGTCAGTCCGGCGGGCCTGGGCGCCGCGCTGTTCCGGGTCTCCGCCGACCCGAAGAGCGCCTGCACCCTGGTCTCCGCCGTCGACACCAAGACCGGCAAGGCCGCCTGGACCAAGCCGCTCTCCGACGCCAAGGACACCTACGGCGCCCACGTCGCGGTGCTGGACGACAAGGTGGTCGCGGTCGGCGACGACAAGGCCGTCGCCTGGGCCGCCGCCGACGGCAAGGACCTCTGGACGTACGCCGGGCAGGGCAAGTTCTGCACGCTGAGCGGCGGCGCGAGCGGCAAGACCGTCGTGCTGCACAGCACCTGCGCCGACAGCGTGCCCGCCGACCAGGCGGTCGCGCTGAACGCCGAGGACGGCAAGGTGCACTGGTGGCGCGGGCTGAACAACCAGCCGAAGACCGTCACGGTGCTCTCCGCCGAGCCCGCCGTGGTGCTCACCACGGGGGAGCAGCCCACCGACGACCGGATCTTCGCCTGGGGCGCCACCGGCGACCCGGCCGCCGAGATCCCGGTCACCGCCGAAGGCGGCAGGCTCGGCGTCACCCGGGGCAGCTTCGACGCCACCCCGACGGTCTTCTTCCAGGACCAGACCCTGCTGACCACCCTGACCACGGCCGACGGCGGCCACTCGTCCGCCGTCGCCTACGACCTGACGACCGGTAAGCCGCGCTGGAAGACCCAGGTCGCCGAGAAGGGCAAGACCGTCCCGGTCGGCGTGGAGACCGGCGCCCTGCTGCTGGCCGGCGACGAGCGCCTCGACCAGCCCGCCCACCTCACCCGCTACGCCGTCACCGACGGCCGGGCGACCGCGGGCGGCGGCTACCCGCAGGGCACCGGCTCGCTGCTGACCGCGGGCCGGGTGCTCACCGGTGGCGGCAAGGTCGTCGTGCTGCCCGAGCACTCCGCCAACTTCGGCGTGGCGGGCGCCTTCCAGGCCAAGGGCTGACCGCACGTCAAAAGCTGGTGGGCCGACCTGTCCCCCGACCGGGTCGGCCCACCAGGGCTTGGGCCCTCCGGGGGTATTACGCCACCGCCGCGGCCGGCAGCCAGGCCGCCAGCTCGTTCATCTCACTGCGGTGCAGCCCGAGCGCCAGCATCAGCGTCGCCTCCGGCGTCGGCTCGAACGGCTTCCGCAGCAGCCGCATCCCGGCCTGCTCCGGCGTCCGGTCGGCCTTGCGCTGGTTGTCCTCCGCGCAGGCCGCGACGGTGTTCAGCCAGGAGTCGGCGCCTCCGCGCGACTTCGGGTGGAGGTGGTCCACGGTGGTGGCCCGTCGTCCGCAGTACGCACACAGGTGCTGGTCCCGGACCAGCACTCCACGCCGCGACCACGGGGCCCGTTGTCGGAACGGCACCCGGACGTAGCGTTGGAGTCTGATCACCCGGGGGACCGGTACCGAGATACCGGTCGCCCGCACCACACCGAGCGGATGGGCCTGCTCGACCACGGCCTTGTCCTGGAGCACCAGCACCACGGCGCGCTTCAGTGACACCGTCGTCAGGGGTTCATAGCTCGCGTTCAGAACCAGCGTGTTGCGCACCTCGGCCACCTCCTTGCGGACCTGCCCGACGGCACGCCCGTCCAGTACCTGTCCGCCGCTCGGCGGGACTCCACTCTGACCCGCGCGGGGGCTGGGAACAACGGAATTTCCGTGCGCCGGGCGGGCACCGCGAAAAGTCGCTGGCCGGGACCGCGTAGGCTCTAGGACGCTGGAGTCGTCCAGGTGCGGGGCCCGACGGAACGGGCCCGAGCGCGGACCTGGCGCCGGACCGAAGGAGAAGCGTGACCGTGACGGACATCGTCGACGAGCTGCGGTGGCGAGGGCTGATCGCCCTGTCCACCGACGAGGACGCACTGCGCAAGGCGTTCGCGGACGGCCCGGTCACGTTCTATTGCGGCTTCGACCCGACGGCGCCCAGCCTGCACCTCGGCAACCTGGTGCAGATCCTCACCATGCGCCGGATCCAGCAGGCCGGAAACTTCCCGCTCGGCCTGGTCGGCGGCGCCACCGGCCTGATCGGCGACCCCAAGCCCACCGCCGAGCGAGTGCTCAACGACCCCGAGACGGTCGCCGCCTGGGTGGACCGCCTGCGCGGCCAGATCTCCAAGTTCCTCGACTTCGAGGGCGAGTACGCGGCCCGCATGGTCAACAACCTGGACTGGACGTCCGGCATGTCGGCGATCAGCCTGCTGCGCGACGTCGGCAAGTACTTCCGGGTCAACGGCATGATCGCCAAGGAGGCGGTCGCCCGGCGGCTGAACTCCGAGGCCGGCATCTCGTACACCGAGTTCAGCTACCAGATCCTCCAGGGCATGGACTACCTGGAGCTGTTCCGCCGCTACAACTGCACCCTGCAGACCGGCGGCAGCGACCAGTGGGGCAACCTCACGGCCGGCAGCGACCTGATCCGCAAGGCCGAGGGCAAGCCCGTCCACCTGCTCGCCACCCCGCTCATCGTCAAGGCCGACGGCACCAAGTTCGGCAAGACCGAGTCCGGCACGATCTGGCTGGACCCGGAGCTGACCACCCCGTACGCCTTCTACCAGTTCTGGCTGAACGCGGACGACCGGGACGTCTCGAACTTCCTGCGCATCTTCTCCTTCCGCACCCGGGAGGAGATCGAGGAGCTGGAGCGCGAGACCGCCGAGCGCCCGCAGGCCCGCCTCGCCCAGCGGGCCCTGGCCGAGGAACTCACCACCCTGCTGCACGGCGCCGACCAGTACGAGCGCGCGGTCGCCGCCTCGAAGGCCCTCTTCGGCCAGGGCGACCTCGCCGACCTGGAGCCCGCCACCCTGGCCGCCGCCCTGGCCGAGGTCCCCAAGGCCACGGTCACCGAGCTGCTCCCCGTGGTCGACCTCCTGGTCGAGGCCGGCCTCGCCCCCAGCCGCTCCGGCGCCCGCCGCACCATCAAGGAGGGCGGCGCCTACCTGAACAACGCGAAGGTCGCCGACGAGGAAGCCGTACCGGCCAACTCGGACCTGCTGCACGGCCGTTGGCTCGTGCTGCGCCGCGGAAAGCGCAACCTGGCCGCGATCGAGCTCGCCTCGAACTAGTGTCAGTTGGCTGAAACCGCACGCCAGTTGAGCTGCGGAGCAGTCGAAGAGGGGCCGGATCTGGACAGATCCGGCCCCTCTGTGTTTGACGCGGGCTGTCCGGTGCCTTAACGTAGTCCGAGTCGCTGAAACCGGGTCACACCGGACAGCGGAACCCCCAAACCCTGACGAGTCACTTCGTCACGCGCCCATTCGGATGCACATTCGAGCGGGAAAAGCGGGCCGAATAGCTCTGGTAGAGTTCGGGAGCGCCGAAAGGCAAAAAGCCGAAAGATGAAATGAAACTCCGGAAAACGGAGCGGAAAACATCTGATAAGCTTGAAACACGAAAGAACGAAGCGCCCGGAGGGTCCGCCTGATAAGCGGCTCGAAGGAAGTGTCCGTTCCTTGAGAACTCAACAGCGTGCCAAAAGTCAACGCCAGATATGTTGACATCCCCGGCCTCACCGTTTGGTGGGGTTGGAGATTCCTTTATGAAGTAAAACACTAGCGAGGACGCAGTGCGCGGGGCCGCCTATTCCGGTGGTTGCCGTGCCGCTCTTCCGAAGTGGTTGCAGGATTACCTGCAGACATTCACGGAGAGTTTGATCCTGGCTCAGGACGAACGCTGGCGGCGTGCTTAACACATGCAAGTCGAACGATGAAGCTCTTCGGAGTGGATTAGTGGCGAACGGGTGAGTAACACGTGGGAAATCTGCCCTGCACTCTGGGACAAGCCTTGGAAACGAGGTCTAATACCGGATATGACCTTCCTCTGCATGGGGGTTGGTGGAAAGCTCCGGCGGTGCAGGATGATCCCGCGGCCTATCAGCTTGTTGGTGGGGTAATGGCCTACCAAGGCGACGACGGGTAGCCGGCCTGAGAGGGCGACCGGCCACACTGGGACTGAGACACGGCCCAGACTCCTACGGGAGGCAGCAGTGGGGAATATTGCACAATGGGCGAAAGCCTGATGCAGCGACGCCGCGTGAGGGATGACGGCCTTCGGGTTGTAAACCTCTTTCAGCAGGGAAGAAGCGCAAGTGACGGTACCTGCAGAAGAAGCACCGGCTAACTACGTGCCAGCAGCCGCGGTAATACGTAGGGTGCGAGCGTTGTCCGGAATTATTGGGCGTAAAGAGCTCGTAGGCGGCTTGTCGCGTCGGTTGTGAAAGCCCGGGGCTTAACCCCGGGTCTGCATTCGATACGGGCAGGCTTGAGTGTGGTAGGGGAGATCGGAATTCCTGGTGTAGCGGTGAAATGCGCAGATATCAGGAGGAACACCGGTGGCGAAGGCGGATCTCTGGGCCATTACTGACGCTGAGGAGCGAAAGCGTGGGGAGCGAACAGGATTAGATACCCTGGTAGTCCACGCCGTAAACGTTGGGAACTAGGTGTTGGCGACATTCCACGTCGTCGGTGCCGCAGCTAACGCATTAAGTTCCCCGCCTGGGGAGTACGGCCGCAAGGCTAAAACTCAAAGGAATTGACGGGGGCCCGCACAAGCAGCGGAGCATGTGGCTTAATTCGACGCAACGCGAAGAACCTTACCAAGGCTTGACATATACCGGAAACGGCTAGAGATAGTCGCCCCCTTGTGGTCGGTATACAGGTGGTGCATGGTTGTCGTCAGCTCGTGTCGTGAGATGTTGGGTTAAGTCCCGCAACGAGCGCAACCCTTGTTCTGTGTTGCCAGCATGCCTTTCGGGGTGATGGGGACTCACAGGAGACTGCCGGGGTCAACTCGGAGGAAGGTGGGGACGACGTCAAATCATCATGCCCCTTATGTCTTGGGCTGCACACGTGCTACAATGGTCGGTACAAAGGGCTGCGATGCCGCGAGGCGGAGCGAATCCCAAAAAGCCGGCCTCAGTTCGGATTGGGGTCTGCAACTCGACCCCATGAAGTTGGAGTTGCTAGTAATCGCAGATCAGCATGCTGCGGTGAATACGTTCCCGGGCCTTGTACACACCGCCCGTCACGTCACGAAAGTCGGTAACACCCGAAGCCGGTGGCCTAACCCGTAAGGGGAGGAGCCGTCGAAGGTGGGACCAGCGATTGGGACGAAGTCGTAACAAGGTAGCCGTACCGGAAGGTGCGGCTGGATCACCTCCTTTCTAAGGAGCACATAGCCGGATGTGAGCGAATGTCTCACACGGTTGCTCATGGGTGGAACGTTGACTATTCGGCACACACGGTCTGTTGGCCTCACAAGTACTGCTTCGGCGTGGAAAGTGAGACCAAGCAAGGTCGGGTGTGTCGGGCACGTTGTTGGGTCCTGAGGGAACGGCCGGAAGGCTGTTGCTTCAGTGCCGGTCCTACTTGAGTGGTGCGTCAAAGCGCTGCGAGGGTGGGTGTCTGGTCGTTGTTTGAGAACTGCACAGTGGACGCGAGCATCTGTGGCCAAGTTTTTAAGGGCGCACGGTGGATGCCTTGGCACTAGGAACCGATGAAGGACGTGGGAGGCCACGATAGTCCCCGGGGAGCCGTCAACCAGGCTTTGATCCGGGGGTTTCCGAATGGGGAAACCCGGCAGTCGTCATGGGCTGTCACCCGCACCTGAACACATAGGGTGTGTGGAGGGAACGAGGGGAAGTGAAACATCTCAGTACCCTCAGGAAGAGAAAACAACCGTGATTCCGGGAGTAGTGGCGAGCGAAACCGGATGAGGCTAAACCGTTTTGGTGTGAGACCCGGCAGGGGTTGCCAGAGCGGGGTCGTGGGAAAGTTCTTGATTGGTCTGCCGGCCGGTCGGTGAGTCAGAAACCGTATGGATAGTCGAAGGACATGCGAAAGGTCCGGCGTAGAGGGTAAGACCCCCGTAGACGAAATCTGTGCGGCTCACTTGAGCTTCTCCCAAGTAGCACGGAGCCCGAGAAATTCCGTGTGAATCTGGCGGGACCACCCGCTAAGCCTAAATATTCCCTAGTGACCGATAGCGGATAGTACCGTGAGGGAATGGTGAAAAGTACCGCGGGAGCGGAGTGAAATAGTACCTGAAACCGTGTGCCTACAAGCCGTGGGAGCGTCGGATGTGAGGCTTGCCTTACATCTCGTGACTGCGTGCCTTTTGAAGAATGAGCCTGCGAGTTTGCGGTGTGTAGCGAGGTTAACCCGTGTGGGGTAGCCGTAGCGAAAGCGAGTCCGAATAGGGCGATTCAGTTGCATGCCCAAGACCCGAAGCGGAGTGATCTAGCCATGGGCAGGTTGAAGCGGAGGTAAGACTTCGTGGAGGACCGAACCCACCAGGGTTGAAAACCTGGGGGATGACCTGTGGTTAGGGGTGAAAGGCCAATCAAACTCCGTGATAGCTGGTTCTCCCCGAAATGCATTTAGGTGCAGCGTCACGTGTTTCTTGCCGGAGGTAGAGCACTGGATAGGCGATGGGCCTCACCGGGTTACTGACCTTAGCCAAACTCCGAATGCCGGTAAGTGAGAGCGTGGCAGTGAGACTGTGGGGGATAAGCTCCATGGTCGAGAGGGAAACAGCCCAGAACACCGACTAAGGTCCCTAAGCGTGTGCTAAGTGGGAAAGGATGTGGAGTCGCAGAGACAACCAGGAGGTTGGCTTAGAAGCAGCCACCCTTGAAAGAGTGCGTAATAGCTCACTGGTCAAGTGATTCCGCGCCGACAATGTAGCGGGGCTCAAGTACACCACCGAAGTCGTGTCATTGCAGCTATAGGGCCAACGCCCGCTGTGATGGGTAGGGGAGCGTCGTGTGCCGGGTGAAGCAGCGGAGGAATCCAGTTGTGGACGGTTCACGAGTGAGAATGCAGGCATGAGTAGCGATACAAGAGTGGGAAACTCTTGCGCCGATTGACCAAGGGTTCCTGGGTCAAGCTGATCTGCCCAGGGTAAGTCGGGACCTAAGGCGAGGCCGACAGGCGTAGTCGATGGACAACGGGTTGATATTCCCGTACCCGCTTTGAAGCGCCAACGTCGAACCAGGTGATGCTAAAGCCGCGAAGCCGGCCCGGAGTCTTCGGACAATGGGACGTGGTGGAGCCGCTGAACCAAGTCTGTAGTAGGTGAGCGATGGGGTGACGCAGGAAGGTAGTCCAGCCCGGGCGGTGGTTGTCCCGGGGTAAGGGTGTAGGCCGAGTGATAGGCAAATCCGTCACTCATTAAGGCTGAGACCTGATGCCGAGCCGATTGTGGTGAAGTGGATGATCCTATGCTGTCGAGAAAAGCCTCTAGCGAGTTTCATGGCGGCCCGTACCCCAAACCGACTCAGGTGGTCAGGTAGAGAATACCGAGGCGTTCGGGTGAACTATGGTTAAGGAACTCGGCAAAATGCCCCCGTAACTTCGGGAGAAGGGGGGCCGGAACTGGTGATGAGTCTTGCACTCTGAGCTGGGGCCGGCCGCAGAGACCAGCGAGAAGCGACTGTTTACTAAAAACACAGGTCCGTGCGAAGCCGTAAGGCGATGTATACGGACTGACGCCTGCCCGGTGCTGGAACGTTAAGGGGACCGGTTAGTCAATCTTCGGGTTGGCGAAGCTGAGAACTTAAGCGCCAGTAAACGGCGGTGGTAACTATAACCATCCTAAGGTAGCGAAATTCCTTGTCGGGTAAGTTCCGACCTGCACGAATGGCGTAACGACTTCTCGACTGTCTCAACCATAGGCCCGGTGAAATTGCATTACGAGTAAAGATGCTCGTTTCGCGCAGCAGGACGGAAAGACCCCGGGACCTTTACTATAGCTTGATATTGGTGTTCGGTTCGGCTTGTGTAGGATAGGTGGGAGACTTTGAAGCAGCAACGCCAGTTGTTGTGGAGTCGTCGTTGAAATACCACTCTGGTCGTGCTGGATGTCTAACCTGGGTCCGTGATCCGGATCAGGGACAGTGTCTGGTGGGTAGTTTAACTGGGGCGGTTGCCTCCTAAAGAGTAACGGAGGCGCCCAAAGGTTCCCTCAGCCTGGTTGGCAATCAGGTGTTGAGTGTAAGTGCACAAGGGAGCTTGACTGTGAGACCGACGGGTCGAGCAGGGACGAAAGTCGGGACTAGTGATCCGGCGGTGGCTTGTGGAAGCGCCGTCGCTCAACGGATAAAAGGTACCCCGGGGATAACAGGCTGATCTTCCCCAAGAGTCCATATCGACGGGATGGTTTGGCACCTCGATGTCGGCTCGTCGCATCCTGGGGCTGGAGTAGGTCCCAAGGGTTGGGCTGTTCGCCCATTAAAGCGGTACGCGAGCTGGGTTTAGAACGTCGTGAGACAGTTCGGTCCCTATCCGCTGTGCGCGTAGGAATATTGAGAAGGGCTGTCCCTAGTACGAGAGGACCGGGACGGACGAACCTCTGGTGTGCCAGTTGTTCTGCCAAGGGCATGGCTGGTTGGCTACGTTCGGGAGGGATAACCGCTGAAAGCATCTAAGCGGGAAGCCTGCTTCGAGATGAATATTCCCACCTCCTTGAGAGGGTAAGGCTCCCAGTAGACGACTGGGTTGATAGGCCGGATGTGGAAGCCCTGTAAGGGGTGGAGCTGACCGGTACTAATAGGCCGAGGGCTTGTCCTCAGACGCTCGCGTTCACTGTGTGGTTCCCGGGTAGCGAACAGCTATCGCCGGTGAAAAACCACTTAAATAAACTAAAAAGTGTGTGTTTCGCTGAATACCCGATAGGGTTTCGGCGGTCATAGCACGAGGGAAACGCCCGGTCACATTCCGAACCCGGAAGCTAAGCCTCGTAGCGCCGATGGTACTGCAGGGGGGACCCTGTGGGAGAGTAGGACGCCGCCGAACAAGTATTCAAGGCCGTTGGCCCCAGCGATTCGCTGGGGCCAACGGCCTTTTTTGTTTTTCCCCGAAGCACACCGGCCACCGTCCGACAGCGGATGGTGGCCCGATGCCGGACAATGGAGCTGGTGTGTGGCCACGCGGGCCCCACCACACCGCACCGGGCGATGACATCGCCCTGGCCGCGCGGTCGAGCAGCAGATCAGAAGGAGTCACCACGATGTCGAACCCTCCCCAGGACCGTCCCGACCGACGATCGGACGACGGCCGCGGCTACGAGCCCCGGTCGCGTGGGGGTTTCTCCAACGACCGTGGTGGCCGGCCGTCGGGTGACCGTCCGTCGTACGGCAGCCGCGATGACCGTGGCGGCCGTCCCTCCGGCGACCGCCCGTCGTACGGTGACCGTCGCCCCTCGGGTGACCGTCCGTCGTACGGCAACCGTGACGACCGTGGTGGCCGCCCCTCCGGTGACCGCCCGTCGTACGGCAACCGCGATGACCGCGGTGGCCGTCCGTCGGGTGACCGTCCCTCCTACGGTGACCGTCGCCCCTCGGGTGACCGTCCGTCGTACGGCAACCGTGACGACCGTGGTGGCCGCCCGTCGGGTGACCGTCCGTCGTACGGCAACCGTGACGACCGTGGCGGCCGCCCCTCCGGTGACCGCCCGTCCTACGGTGACCGTCGCCCGTCCGGTGACCGTCCGTCGTATGGCAACCGTGACGACCGCGGTGGTCGTCCGTCGTACGGTGACCGTCCCTCCGGTGGTGGCTTCCGTCGTGACGACCGCCCGTCGGGTGACCGTCCGTCGTACGGCAACCGTGACGACCGCGGTGGCCGCCCGTCGGGTGACCGCCCGTCCTACGGTGACCGTCGCCCGTCGGGTGACCGCCCGTCGTACGGCAACCGTGACGACCGTGGCGGCCGCCCCTCGGGTGACCGTCCGTCGTATGGCAACCGTGACGACCGCGGTGGCCGTCCGTCGTACGGTGACCGTCCCTCCGGTGGTGGCTTCCGTCGTGACGACCGCCCCTCCGGCGACCGTCCGTCCTACGGTGACCGTCGCCCGTCCGGTGACCGTCCCTCGTACGGCAACCGTGATGACCGGCCGCGTCGTGACGACCGTCCGTCGGGTGACCGTCCGTCGTACGGCAACCGTGACGACCGTGGTGGCCGTCCGTCGTACGGTGACCGTCCCTCCGGTGGTGGCTTCCGTCGTGACGACCGCCCCTCCGGCGACCGTCCGTCCTACGGTGACCGTCGCCCGTCCGGTGACCGGCCGTCGTACGGTGACCGTCGTCCCTCAGGTGACCGTCCCTCGTACGGCAACCGTGACGACCGTGGCGGCCGTCCCTCCGGCGACCGTCCGTCGTACGGCAACCGCGATGACCGTGGTGGTCGTCCGTCGTACGGTGACCGTCCCTCGGGTGACCGCCCGTCCTACGGTGACCGTCGTCCCTCGGGCGACCGTCCCTCCTACGGTGACCGTCGTCCGTCCGGTGACCGTCCGTCCTACGGTGACCGTCGCCCCTCGGGTGACCGTCCCTCGTACGGCAACCGCGATGACCGTGGCGGCCGCCCGTCCTACGGTGACCGTCGCCCCTCGGGTGACCGTCCGTCGTACGGCAACCGTGACGACCGTGGTGGCCGTCCCTCGTACGGCAACCGGGACGACCGGCCGCGTCGTGACGAGCGGTCGGACTACGACGACCGTCGGGGTAACTTCGAGCCGGTCAAGCGGCTGCCGATCCCGGAGGATGTCACCGGCTTCGAGCTCGACGCGGATGTCCGTCAGGACCTGAAGAGCCTGCCGAAGACCCTCGCGGACGATGTCGCGCGCAACCTGGTGATGGTGGCCCGGACGCTCGACAGCGACCCCGAGGAGGCGTACCAGTACTCTCGCGTCGCGCTGCGGCTGGCCTCCCGGGTCGCCTCGGTCCGTGAGGCGGCGGGCTTCGCCTCGTACGTGACGCAGCGGTACGCGGAGGCGCTGACCGAGTTCCGGGCCGCGAAGCGGATGACCGGCCGGGTGGACCTGTGGCCGGTGATGGCGGACTGTGAGCGTGGTCTGAGCCGTCCGGAGCGGGCGCTGGCGATGGCCGGTGAGCCCGAGGTGAAGCAGCTGGACAAGGCCGGCCAGGTCGAGATGCGGCTGGTCGCGGCGGGTGCCCGTGGTGACATGGAGCAGTACGACGCCGCCGTGGTGACGCTGCAGAGCCCCGAGCTGGCCTCCAACGCCGTCCAGCCGTGGACCGCGCGACTGCGGTACGCCTACGCCGAGGCGCTGATCGCGGCCGGCCGTGGCGACGAGGCCCGTGAGTGGTTCGCCAAGGCGGCCGAGGCGGACACCGACGGGCAGACCAACGCCTCCGAGCGGCTCGCCGAGATCGACGGCCTGGAGTTCACCGACGCGCTCGACCCCGAGATGGCGGACGAGAACGGCCGCGAGATCGCGGACGTCGAGGACGACGAGCGGGGCGAGGACGACGAGCTGGACGAGCTCGCGGAGGAGGCTTCGGACGACGTCGACGCCGAGGCGGACGACGCCGAGATCGTCGAGGAGCGGCCGCGTCGTCGGATCGCCGTGGACGACACCGGCGACGACAAGGTGATCTACGAGGACGAGGAGGACGTCGAGGAGTACTACGACGAGGACGACCTCGAGATCGACGAGGTCGACGACGTCCGGGACTCCGGCGACCGTCGCTGACGCCACAGCAGGTAGCAGGACAGCACAAGGGAAAGGCCCCGACCGTACATGCGGTCGGGGCCTTTCCCGTTTCTCAGCCCAGTTCGAGGCTGCGGAGCACCAGTCCGGTGGCCGGCTTCGGCCCGAAGGAGGTGGACTTCCGGGGCATCGTCACGCCCTGCTCGGCCAGCCGCCGCACCACGCTCTCCTCCACCGGGTGCAGCAGGACGGCCGTGCCGCCGCTCCGGGCGGCCTCGCGTTCGGCGGCGGCCGCGGCGTGCAGGTAGCCGATGTCGTCGGGGCCGTCCGGCACCCGCCAGGTGTGGTCGAGCAGGGTGGCGTGCAGCACGGTGGCGTCCAGGTGGCGCCACTCGTCCGGCTTGTCGGCCGGGACGGTGGTGGCGAGCAGGGTCTCGTCCGGCTCGCTGATCAGGCGGAAGACCGAGTCCCCGGCGGTCAGCAGGAAGGCGTTGCCGCCCTGGCGCTTGGCGTCCGCGAGGGCCTGGAGGGCGTGCTCCAGCGGTCCGGGCACCTCCTTGACCTGCCAGTGCTCGCCGAGCGCGGCCAGGGCCTCGGCGATCGGCAGCCGGTACAGCACCCGGTGGATGGCGCGGACCCGGAGCGGGTAGCGGGCGGTGTCCACCAGCAGGACCATGCCGCGGTCCCAGGGGCTGCGGGGCAGGTGGCGGTGCTCGCGCTGGAGCCGCAGGTACATCTCCCAGCGGTGGTGCCCGTCGGCGATCAGCGCCCGGCAGGTCGCCAGGTCCCGGGACACCTCGGCCAGTTCGGCCGGGTCGGTGACGGCCCAGAGTCGGTGGTGGGTGCCGTCGCTGGTGGTCGTGGTGAGCAGCGGCTCGCCCAGGACGGTGCGTTCGATCACCTGGGCGGCGCCGCCGTGGCCCCGGTAGGTGAGCAGCAGCGGTTCGAGGTTGGCCTTGGTGGTGCGCATCAGGCCGACCCGGTCGGCGACCGGACGGGGCATCACGTCCTCGTGCGGCAGCACCACGCCGGCCTCCCGGCCGCTGACGGCCAGCGAGCCGATCAGTCCGCGTTGCAGCAGGCCGTCGGCGCGCTGCTCGTACACGTAGAGCGCGGCCTCCGGGTCGGGGGCGAGGACGCCCTCGCGCTGCCAGTCGGCGAGCAGCCGGGCCGCGTGCCGGTAGCGGGTGTCGCGGTCGGGGCGGTCGCCGCTGTCGTCCGGCTCGGGGCGGGGCAGGATCAGCCGGACGATGTTGTGCGGGTCGGCGGTCTCCAGGTCGAGCCGCCGGTTCGGGTCCACCACGTCGTACGGCGGGGAGGTGACCGCTGCCAGGTTTCCCACCCGGTCGGGGCGGTACCGCAGGCCACGGAACGGGGTGAGGGACAGCCCCGCGGTGGCGACGTGCCCGGGGTCTCCGGGGCCGCCTGCCGGAGCTTGGGCTCCACTGTCTGCACTGGGTGTCGTCATCCTGGGCATGGTAACCGGGTATGTGCTGTTCAGTGATCACAAGTGCCCGAGACGGCTCGGAGGGTGTGTCAGATCGGGTGCCGGGCGGCCGGAGGGAGCTGGGGCAGGGATGAGCGGAAGTGACGGGGTACCCGAGGGCGGGGTCTACGACTGGTTCCGGCGCGGGGCGCAGTTGCTGCGGGAGGGGCATCCGGCGGCGGCGGTGCAGTTGCTGGCCCGGGCGGCCGAGGCGGAGCCGGAGTCGCGGAGCATCCGGGAGATGCTGGCCAGGGCGCTGTTCGACGCGGGGCGGTTCCGGGAGGCGATGGAGAACTTCAGGGCGGTGGCGCTGGCCGATCCGTCGGACGACTACGCTCAGTTCGGATGGGGCATGGCGGCGGCCCGGCTGGGTGACTTCGAGACCTCGGCCGAGCACCTCGCGCTGGCGGTCGCGATGCGTCCCGGGGCCGAGCACTACCGGGCGGCGTTGCGGCAGACCAGGGCGACCCTGGCTGCCCGGGCCGGCGCGTACGGCCCGCTCCGGCCCGGCGCCCCGGGATATCAGGGCGAGGCCGGGCAGGACACCGCCTGACGGTGTGACAGGTGACGACGAGTGAGGACGAGGTGGCAGCAGGCATGACGGAGACCGGCGCAACCGGCCAGGTACGGACCGCTCCCGGGGGCTCCGAGCTCCCGCTGACCGAGGCGTACGACACCGCGCTGCTCGACCTGGACGGCGTGGTGTACGCCGGTCCGAACGCGATCGAGTACGCGGCCGAGTCGCTGGCGGTGGCCAGGGACGGCGGGATGCGGCTGGCGTACGTCACCAACAACGCCTCCCGGCCGCCCCGGGTGGTGGCCGAGCACCTCACCGAGCTGGGCATCCCGGCCGAGCCGGCCGACGTGATCAACTCCGCCCAGGCGGCGGCCCGGCTGGTGGCCGAGAAGGTCCCGGCCGGGTCGAAGGTGCTGGTCGTGGGCGGGGCCGGGCTGGTCGAGGCGCTGGCCGAGCACGGGCTGGTGGCCGTCAGCTCGCTGGCCGAGCAGCCGCTCGCGGTGGTGCAGGGCTACGACCCCTCGGTGGGCTGGCAGCAGCTCGCCGAAGCCTCGTACGCGGTCGCCTCCGGGCTGCCGTGGGTGGCCTCGAACACCGACCTCACGGTGCCGACCGCGCGCGGGATCGCGCCCGGGAACGGCACGCTGGTGGCGGCGGTCCGGACGGCCACCGGGGTGGAGCCCGAGGTGGCGGGCAAGCCGCTGCCGCCGATGCACCGGGAGACGGTGATCCGGACCGGGGCGAAGCGTCCGCTGGTGGTCGGCGACCGGCTCGACACCGACATCGAGGGCGCCTGGAATGGCGGGGTGGACAGCCTGCTGGTGTTCACCGGCGTCACCACGCCCGCGCTGCTGCTGGACGCTCCGGTGGAGCACCGGCCGACGTACCTGGCGGCGGACCTGCGGGGGCTGCTGACGGCGCATCGGGCGGCGGTCGCGGTGGACGGCGGCTTCGAGTGCGGGGGGTGGCGGGCCTGGGCGGAGGACGGGGTGCTGCGGGTCTCCGGCGCGGGGGAGGACCGGTACGACGGGTTGCGGGCGCTCTGCGGTGCCGCCTGGACGGCGGGGCCGGGGCTGGACGGGCGGAAGGCGCTCGCCGAGCTTGGCTTCTAACACTGGGGAAGTTGCACTATCCAGGGGCTCGGGGAACTGCGAGGAGATCTGGCGCCGGGGTCACAGGCGAAAGTGCCTGGCCATTTACGCACGGATCACCTTTTACGAGGTCGGCGTCGCAGTTCCCCGAGCCCCTGGCGGTGCACCGCGTGCCTTCAGAGCAGGGTGCGCAGGCGGAGGAGGTCGCGGAAGCCGGCTTCGAGCTTGATGCGGCCGGAGGCCCAGGCGGAGGCGAAGTTGAGGGTGCCGCCGACCATGGCGACCAGGTCGTCGCTGGTCATGGTGAGGCGGATCTCGGCCTTGGCGGGGGGCGGGCCCGGGGTTTCGACCACGTCGGTGATCCGGCCGTCCTGGAGGCGGCCGGAGAAGGTCAGGTCGAGGTCGGTGATCCGGCAGGTCAGGGAGCGGTCGAGGGCGGCGGCCTGACGGACCGAGCCGTTGGTGCCGGCGAGGTTGCGGCTGAGCTGCTCGAGTGCGCTGCGGCACTCCTCGGTGCTGGCCATCGCTGCTGGTCTCTCCCTGTCGGTACTGCGGCTGACGGCCCACGCTATCGCAGCGCCCGGACCGTCCTGGCAGGGCGGGAGGCGGTAGCGTCGGGTGCGAGGGGTACGGAGACGGCACGGAGGAGGTAGGCCGAGATGCTGCGGGATGCGGTGCGTGGGGTGGTCGTGGTGGCCGCCGAGGTCGCCGAGGAGGCCGGCAAGCGGGTGGCCGGGCTGTTGGAGCGGTCGGGGGTGCACGTGGCGGGGCTGGAGCAGTTCCCGCCGTCGGTGAAGACCTTGCAGACCTTGGCCGAGGAGGCCGTGACGGCCGGCCGGGCCGGGATCGACCTGGCGGTCGGGGTGACCCGTGGCGAGGTGGACAAGCTCTTCGAGAAGGTCGGCGACCAGGTGACGAAGGTCGGCGTGGTGCTGAGCTTCCTGGAGAGCAGGCTCCGTGAGGTGGAGGAGCCCGCTCCGACGCCGGCTCAGGAGGCCCGTGCGGGCGGTCTGTTCGAGGCCGGCTGGGAGGACGAGGTCCGTCCGGCCGATGCCGAGCAGGAGCCCGAGCTGGAGCCCGAGGAGGTGCCGGCCTGGGCCTGGGCGGACGAGGTCCCCGAGCCGGTCGCGCCCCCGGTGAAGAAGACGCCGCCGGTGAAGAAGACGCCGCCGGTGAAGAAGACCACGGCGGTGAAGAAGACCACGGCGGTCAAGAAGACCGCGACCGCCAAGAAGACGGCCACCAAGAAGACGACCGCCAAGAAGGCCGCGCCCAAGAAGGCCACCCCGCGGAAGCCCGCCGATGACTGACCTCGGTGAGGACGGTTTCGTCCCCACCGGCCGTCCCGAGGTGGATGCGGTGCTGGCCCGGCTGGGCGAGCTGGACGGGGCGGAGACCGGAGCGCACGTGGCGGTGTACGAAGATGTACACCAGCGGCTCGCGGACACGCTCGCCGCGCTTGACCAGTAGCACCCGGCAGTACCAGTAACAGGAGACGGAACTTCAGTGGCAGTGGCACGACGCCGACTCGACGCGGAGCTGGTCCGCCGCAAGCTGGCCCGTTCGCGTGAACACGCGAGCGAGCTGATCGCGGCGGGCCGGGTGACCGTCGGTGGCACCACCGCGACCAAGCCGGCCACCCAGGTGGAGACGGCGGCGGCCGTGGTGGTGGCAGCGGACGAGAACGACCCGGACTACGTCTCGCGGGGCGGCCACAAGCTGGCCGGCGCGCTGGCGGCGTTCCTGCCGCAGGGGCTGGTGGTGGAGGGGCGCCGGGCGCTGGACGCGGGTGCCTCGACCGGCGGCTTCACGGATGTGCTGCTGCGGTCGGGCGTCGCGCACGTGCTCGCGGTGGACGTCGGGTACGGGCAGCTGGCGTGGTCGCTGCAGAGCGACGACCGGGTGACCGTGATGGACCGGACCAACGTCCGGGAGCTGACGCTGGAGAAGATCGGCGGGGAGCCGGTCGGCCTGGTGGTGGGCGACCTGTCGTTCATCTCGCTCGGTCTGGTGCTGCCCGCGCTGGCGGGGTGCTGTGCCGAGGACGCGGACCTGGTGATGATGGTCAAGCCGCAGTTCGAGATCGGCAAGGAGCGCCTCGGCAGCGGCGGTGTGGTGCGCAGCCCCGAGCTGCGGGCCGAGATGGTCCGTCAGGTGGCCGCCCAGGCCTGGGCGTTGGGGCTGGGGGTGCGGGCGGTCACGGCCAGTCCGCTGCCCGGTCCTTCGGGCAATGTGGAGTACTTCCTGTGGCTGCGCCGGGACGCCGCGCAGCTCGACCCGGCCGAGGCGGACCGGGCGGTCGCGGAGGGGCCCCGATAGGGTGCGACGCAGACGTCCGGTCATCGCGAGCGCGGCGGCCGCACGGGGCAACGGCGACCCGGCAGACGTAGGGAGAGGGCAGCAGCATGAGCGAGGGACGCACGGTCTTCCTGATTGCGCACACCGGGCGGGAGGCCGCGCTGCGCAGCGTCGAGGCGTTGGTGCAGGGCCTGTTGAAGGCCGGGATCAGAATCCGGCTGCTGGCGGCCGAGGCGGTCGGTCTCGACCTGCCGGACGGGGTGGAGCGGGTCACGGGTGGCCATGGCGCGGCGGACGGCTGTGAGCTGATCCTGGTCGCGGGCGGCGACGGCACGCTGCTGCGCGGGGCGGAGCTGGCCCGGGAGTCCGGGCTGCCGATGCTGGGCATCAACCTGGGCCGGGTGGGCTTCCTGGCGGAGGCCGAGCGGGACGATCTGGCGGTGGTGGTCGACCGGGTGGTGGACGCCGACTACGAGATCGAGGACCGGATGACCCTCGACGTGCTGGTGCGGACCAACGGCGACGTGGTGTACGAGGGCTGGGCGCTGAACGAGGCGTCGATCGAGAAGGCCGCCCGGGAGCGGATGCTCGAGGTGGTGACCGAGGTGGACGGCCGTCCGGTCTCCAACTTCGGCTGTGACGGGGTGGTGCTCTCCACGCCGACCGGTTCGACGGCGTACGCCTTCTCCGGCGGCGGTCCGGTGGTCTGGCCGGAGGTGGAGGCGCTGCTGATGGTGCCGATCAGCGCGCACGCGCTGTTCGCCCGGCCGTTGGTGACCTCGCCGAACTCGGTGCTGGCGGTGGAGGTGCAGCCGAAGACCCCGCACGGGGTGCTCTGGTGCGACGGCCGCCGTTCGGTCGAACTCCCGGCCGGGGCCCGGGTGGAGGTCCGCCGGGGCCGTACGCCGGTGCGGCTGGCCAGGCTGCACCGGGCGCCGTTCACCGACCGGCTGGTGGCCAAGTTCGCGCTGCCGGTGACGGGTTGGCGCGGGCGCGGCGGCTGCTGAGCAAGAGCTGACGGCGGGTCAGACGGCCAGCGGCAGGGTGCTGTCGAGGCCGTTCCAGCGGCCGGTGGCGGCCACCGCGGCGGTGGTGGCCAGCCGGGCGACGGCTTCGGCGGCGGCCGAGCCCGGGACGGTGAGCGGGATCCGGATGTGGTGTTCGAAGGCGCCGTCGACGCCGAACCTGGAGCCGGCGGCGATCCGGACCCCGGTCTGTTCGCCGGCCTGGGCGAGGGCGCTGCCGGAGAGCCCGCCGGTGCCCACCCAGAGCGCCAACCCGCCTGGGGGCAGGGTCACTTGCCAGTGCGGGAGCTGCTCGCGCAGGGCGGCGATCAGGCCCTCGGCGCTGGCCCGCAGCCGTTCGTGGCGGTCGGCCCTGATCGCGGGCAGCTGTTCGCCGAGCATCTCGGCGGCGATCAGCTGGTCGAGCACCGGGCTGCCGATGTCGGTGTAGACCCGGTCGGTGGCCAACTGCCGTACCAGGGCCGGGTTGGCGCGCACCCAGCCGATCCGCAGGCCGCCCCAGAGGATCTTGCTGGCCGAGCCGACGGTGACCACCTGGGCACTCCGGTCGAGCGCGGCCATCGGCCGCGGCATGGTCAAGTCACCGAGGCCCCAGTCGAGTTCGGCCGGGGTCTCGTCCACCAGTACGGTCGTCCCGGCCGACCGGGCGGCGGCCAGCAGGCCCCGCCGCTGCTCCTCGTCCACCAACGCGCCGGTGGGGTTGTGGAAGTCCGGGATCACGTACGCGATCCGGGGCGCCGCGCCGCGCAGCACCCGCTGCCACTCGGGCAGGTCCCATCGGGGCCCGGCGTACGGGACGGGGACCAGCCGGGTCTCGGCGCGGCGCAGGGCCTGGAGGGTGTGGGCGTAGCTGGGTGCCTCGACGGCGACCCGGTCGCCGCGGCTGAGCAGGGCGCGCCGGACCAGTTGGAGCGCGGCCATCGCGCCGGTGGTGACCAGGATCTGGTCGGGGGTGGTGGGCAGTCCGCGCTCGGCGTAGCGGCGGGCGATCGCCTCCCGGAGCACCGGGACGCCGGTGGGGAAGTTGCCGTGCCCGGCGGCGTACGCGGCCAGTTGCTCGACCGCGCGGGCGGCGGCCAGGCCGAGCTGGGGCTGCGGGGCGGGCAGCGCGGCCACGCCGAGGTCCAGGGTGCGGTCGCGCTCGTCCGGCGGCACCGGGTGCAGGGCGTCGGTGGGCGGCCGACTGCCCTCGGGCAGGGTGGTCCAGCTGCCGGAGCCGCGGCGGCTGCGCAGGTACCCCTCGGTGCGCAGCGCCTCGTACGCGGTGGCCACGGTGGTGCGGCTGAGTTCGAGCACCTGGGCGAGTTCGCGTTCGGCGGGCAGCCGGGCGCCGACCGGCAGGCGGCCCTCGGAGACCAGCAGCCGGACCTGACCGGCCAGCGTCCGGTAGACGGGGCGGTGGCCGCCGCTCTCGGGCAGCGGGGTGCCGCGGAGCAGGCGGGCCAGTGCGGGCGGGGTCACGGTGCTCTGCCACTCGGCCATCTGAATCAGTCCAGTTGAGAGGAATTGGCCCTGGCCGGTGGCCAGGTGGACTCCCCATGATGACAGGGCGGCCATCGAGCCGCCAGGGGTGTCCGGCGGACCGGACCGGGGCCGTAGCCCTCCAGGACCCCGCGCACGGAAGGCGCGGACCAGGGAGAAGTCGCGGTGACTCATGACGTGGCGCGACCCCGGTCCGGCCCACCGGACACCCCTGGCCCCACCGTTTCCCGAAGGAGCCACTGATGGCCACCCTCTCCCCAGCCGTCCCCCGGACCACCTGGAGCACCGACCGGCTCGCCCGCCGGCTGCCCCAACTCCTGATCGGCCTCTGGCTCTACGGCACCAGCCTGGGCGTGATGGTGCGGGCCGGTCTCGGCGTCAACCCCTGGGACGTGCTGAACCAGGGCATGGTGCACCACTTCGGCCTGAGCATCGGCACCTGGGTCTCCATCATCGGCGCGCTGGTGCTGCTGCTCTGGATCCCGCTCCGGCAGGTACCCGGCATCGGCACCGTCGGCAACGTGCTGATCCTCGGGGTGGCGATGGACGTCACCGTGGGCCTGCTGGACACGCCCGGGAACTGGCCCGCCCGGATCGCCCTGCTGGCCGGCGGCATCCTGCTCAACGGCCTGGCCACCGGCCTCTACATCGGCGCCCGGTTCGGCCCGGGCCCCCGGGACGGGCTGATGACCGGCCTGCAGCGCAGGACCGGCCGCTCGGTCCGCCTGATCCGCACCTGCATCGAACTGACCGTGCTGGCCATCGGCGTCCTGCTCGGTGGCACGGTGGGCGTCGGCACCGTCGCGTACGCGCTGGCGATCGGGCCGCTGGCCCAGTTCTTCCTGCGCTGGTGCGCCGTGCCGGAAACCCGTTAGCAGGACCGTCACAGCACCCGGCGACATACCTCGCGCAGCGCCCGAAAGGGATGAACTTGCCCGCCCGGGGCCGGTGCTCGTCGCGCGGCGGGGCCGGAACCTCGTAAGGTCGTCACCGTGTTGGACGAGATGCGGATACGGGATCTTGGCGTCATCGACGACGCGGTGGTCGAACTGGCGCCCGGCTTCACCGCCGTCACCGGTGAGACCGGGGCGGGCAAGACCATGGTGGTGACCAGCCTCGGGCTGCTGCTGGGCGGCCGGGCCGACCCTGCCCTGGTGCGGCGCGGCGCCGACCGCGCCGTGGTCGAGGGGCGGCTCTCGCTGCCGCCAGGCTCGCCGGCGCTGGAGCGGGCCCTGGAGGCCGGGGCCGAACTGGACGACGGCGCGCTGCTGATCAGCCGTACCGTCTCGGCCGAGGGCCGCTCGCGCGCCCACGTCGGCGGCCGGTCCGTCCCCAACGGCCTGCTGGCCGAGCTGGGCGAGGACCTGGTGGCCGTGCACGGGCAGACCGACCAGCAGCGGCTGCTCCGGCCGTCCCGTCAGCGCGGCGCGCTGGACCGGTACGCCGGTGCCGCCGTGGCCGGGCCGCTGGCCCGCTACCGGGAGACCTACCGGGCGCTGCGCGAGGTGGCCGCCACCCTGGACGAGCTGACCGTCCGGGCCCGGGAGCGGGCCCAGGAGGCGGACTTGCTCCGGTTCGGCCTGGACGAGGTCGCCGCCGCCGAACCGGTGGCCGGCGAGGACATCGAGCTGGCCGCCGAGGCCGAGCGGCTCGGCCACGCTGACGCGCTCTCCTCCGCCGCCGTCCTGGCGCACGCCGCCCTGGCCGGACACCCGAGCGACCCCGAGGCGGTGGACGCGGGCACCCTGGTGGCCCAGGCCCGCCGGGCGGTGGACGGCGTCCGTCAGCACGACGAGCGCCTGGCCGGTCTGGCCGACCGGCTGAACGAGGTCGGCTACCTGCTGGCCGACGTGGCCCAGGATCTGGCCGGGTACGCCGACGACCTGGACGCCGACCCGGTCCGGCTGGCGGCGGTCGAGGAGCGCCGCTCGGTGCTGGCCCAGCTGCTGCGCAAGTACGGCGGCCCGGAGAACACCCTGGCCGAGGTGCTGGACTGGGCCGAGACCGGCTCGGCCCGGCTGGCTGAGCTGGACGGCGACGACGACCGGATCGACCGGCTGACGGAGCGGCAGACGACGCTGCGTCAGGAACTGACCGAGCTGGCGGCCGAGGTCTCGGCGGCCAGGCAGGGCGCGGCCGGCCGGTTCGCCGAGGCGGTCTCCGCCGAGCTGGCCGAGCTGGCGATGCCGCACGCCCGGGTCACCTTCGACCTGACCAGGACCGACGACCCGGCCGGTCTCGAGCTGGACGGCCGCACGGTCGCCTTCGGCTCGCACGGAGTTGACGAAGTCGAGGTGCTGCTCGCCCCGCACCCCGGCGCCTCGCCGCGTCCGATCGCCAAGGGCGCCTCGGGCGGTGAGCTGTCCCGGGTGATGCTCGCCGTCGAGGTGGTGTTCGCCGGTGCCGACCCGGTGCCGACGTACCTCTTCGACGAGGTGGACGCGGGCGTCGGCGGCAAGGCCGCGGTCGAGATCGGCCGCCGGCTGGCCAAGCTCGCCGAGACCGCCCAGGTCGTGGTGGTCACCCACCTTCCGCAGGTGGCGGCCTTCGCCGACCGGCACCTGGTAGTCGAGAAGACCCACGACGGCACGGTGACCCGCAGCGGCGTCAAGGTGCTCTCCGACGAGCAGCGGGTACGCGAACTCTCCCGGATGCTGGCGGGCTTGGAGGACTCCGAGCTCGGCCGGGCCCACGCGGAGGAGCTGTTGGCCACCGCCCGCGCCCCCGGCTCGGTTGACCGGTCGGCGGGCGCGCTGCCCGGACGGACGCCCGACACGTAGGGGTGCCGACTGTCCAAGAGGGCGCCGGACCTGGCAAGGTGGCCGCTGGACACTGACTGACCAGTTCATGATCGAGTCGGAGCGAGACGACGTGGACCCTTTCGCCACCAGGGCCGGCAAAGGCACCGAACCGGGGCAACTGCACGTGGTGCTGGTGCTCTCCGCGGCCAGCGGGGGCGTCGGCGCCCATGTGCGGTCGCTGGCCCAGGGCCTGGTCGCGCACGGCGTGGCCGTGACCGTCTGCGCCCCCGGTGGCACCGACGCGCTGTTCGGTTTCTCCCGGACCGGCGCCCGGTTCCACCTGGTGGACATCACCCCCACCTCGGGTGCCCGCAGCGACGCCACCGCGATCGGTGAACTCCGGCGGGCCTTCACCGGCGCCGACATCGTGCACGCGCACGGCCTGCGGGCCGGGCTGCTGGCCGACCTGGCGCTGCGCACCGCGGGCCGCTTCCCCGGCCTGCGCCCGGAGACCCCGCTGGTGGTGACGTCCCATCACGCGATGCTCGCCACCGGCCTCGACCGCCGCCTGCAGCGCCTGATGGAGCGTCGGGTGGCCCGCGCCGCCGACCTGGTGCTCGGCGCCTCCTCCGACCTGGTCGCCCGGGCCCGCGAACTCGGCGCCACCGACGCCCGGCTCGGCCCGGTCGCCGCCCCGCCGATGCCGGCCGGCGGCCTGGACCGGTCGGCGGCGCGGGCCGCGCTGCTCCGTGGCTCCGCCGAGGACGGGCGCCCCGTGGTGCTCGCGGTCGGGCGGCTGGTCCAGCAGAAGTCCTTCGGCCTGCTGCTGGACGCCGTCCGGTACGGCCTCGGCGACGGCGACCCGCTGGTGGTGATCGCGGGCGAGGGCCCCGAGGAGGACGCGCTGCGCGAGCGGATCGCCGCCGAGAAGCTCCCGGTCGAGCTGCTCGGCTACCGCACGGACGTGCCCGACCTGCTCGCGGCGGCCGACCTGGTGGTGGTCAGCAGCCGCTGGGAGGCCCGCTCGCTGGTCGTCCAGGAGGCGATGCGGGCCGGGGTCCCGGTGGTCTCCACCGCGGTCGGCGGCGTGCCCGAACTGGTCGGCGAGGCGGCGGTGCTGGTGCCGTACGGCGATCCCGCAGCCCTCGCCGGGGCCGTCCGCGAGCTGCTCGCCGACCCGGCCCGCCGTGACGCTCTCACGGCTGCGGGACGGCTCCAGGCCGAGACCTGGCCCGACGAAGCCGCCACCGTGGCGCAGGTCCTCAGCACGTACGACGAGCTCGTCCAGCGGACCTGAGCCAGGTGAGACCAGGGGCCCGGGGAACGGCGGCGCCGACCTCAGGAGCGTTCAACGTGCGTACAAGGTCAGGCACTTTCGCAGTGACCCAAGCGCCAGATCTCCTCGCAGTTCCCCGAGCCCCTGGATAGTGCAACCGAGCGCCCTGCAAAAGGATCAGAGCGTCGCCTGCTCCCGTTCGCGGCCGTCGGGCTGGGCGGAGAGGTAGGCGCCCGCGCAGGCGGTGAGGCGGAGGGCGGTGTCGATCAGGGGGACGTGGCTGAAGGCCTGGGGGAAGTTGCCGACCTGGCGTTGGGCGCGGGAGTCCCACTCCTCGGCGAGCAGGCCGACGTCGTTGCGCAGGGAGAGCAGCTTCTCGAAGAGCTCCCGGGCCTCCGCCACCCGGCCGATCATCGCCAGGTCGTCGGCCAGCCAGAACGAGCAGGCCAGGAAGGCGCCCTCGTGCCCGGAGAGGCCGTCGACGTTGTTGCCGTCGTCGTCGTGGGTGGGGTAGCGGAGCACGAAGCCGTCCTCGGTGGACAGTTCGCGCTGGATCGCCTCGATGGTGCCGATCACCCGCTTGTCGTCCGGCGGCAGGAAGCCGACCTGGGGGATCAGCAGCAGGGAGGCGTCCAGCTCCTGGCCGCCGTAGTACTGGGTGAAGGTGTTGCGGTCGGCGTCGTAGCCCTTCTCGCAGACGTCCCGGTGGATCTCGTCGCGGAGGGCCTTCCAGCGCTCCAGCGGGCCCTCGGCGGGGGTCTGTTCGATCAGCTTGATGGTGCGGTCCACCGCGACCCAGGCCATCACCTTGGAGTGCACGAAGTGGCGGCGGGGGCCGCGCACCTCCCAAATGCCCTCGTCCGGCTCGCGCCAGTGCTGCTCGAGGTAGGTGATCAGCTTGAGCTGGAGCAGGTGGGCGTGGTCGTTGCGGGTCAGGCCGGTCATGTGGGCCAGGTGCAGGGCCTCGACCACCTCGCCGTAGACGTCCAGCTGGAGCTGTCCGGCCGCGCCGTTGCCGACCCGGACCGGCTGGGAGCCCTCGTAGCCGGGCAGCCAGTCCAGCTCGGACTCGGTGAGCTCGCGCTCCCCGGCGATGCCGTACATGATCTGCAGGTTCTCCGGGTCGCCGGCCACCGCGCGGAGCAGCCACTCGCGCCAGGCCCTGGCCTCCTCGCGGTAGCCGGTGCGCAGCAGCGAGGAGAGGGTGATCGCGGCGTCCCGCAGCCAGGTGTAGCGGTAGTCCCAGTTGCGTTCGCCGCCGATGTCCTCGGGCAGCGAGGTGGTGGGGGCGGCGACGATGCCGCCGGTGGGGGCGTAGGTGAGCGCCTTGAGGGTGATCAGCGAGCGGACCACCGGCTCGCGGTAGGGGCCCTGGTAGGTGCACTGGCCGACCCAGTCGCGCCAGAACTCGACGGTGTCGGCGAGCATCGCCTCGGCGTCCGGGGCGGCGGGCGCGGGCAGGTGACTGGCCTGCCAGGTGAGCGCGAAGGCGATCCGCTCGCCCGCCTCGACGGTGAAGTCGGCGTATGTGGTCAGGTCGCGCCCGTAGGTCTCGGCCACGCCGTCGAGCCAGACCGAGTCGGGGCCGGCCACCGCGACGGTGCGGTGGCCGCCGTCGGGCTGCTCGACCCGGTGCACCCAGGGGACCACCCGGCCGTAGCTGAACCGCATCCGCAGGGCGGAGCGCATCCGGACCTTGCCGGAGACGCCCTCGACGATCCGGATCATCTGCGGGACGGCGTCCAGCCCGGCCAGCGGGCGGGGCGGCATGAAGTCGATCACCCGGACGGTGCCGCCCTGGGCGTCCCACTCCTGCTCCAGGATCAGCGAGTCGCCCCGGTAGCGGCGGCGGTCGGCCGGCACGGCGGGGGCGGCGGCGGTCGGCGGGATCGGGATCGCGCCGCTGTCGGTGAACGCCGAGCGGGCCGCCGGCGGGGCCGGGACGGTGGCCCCGGCCGGTGCGGACACCGGCTCGGCGGGGCCGATCCGCCAGAACCCGTGTTCGTCGGTCCCCAGCAGACCGGCGAACACGGCGGGAGAGTCGAATCTGGGCAGGCACAGCCAGTCGACCGCCCCGTCCCTGCTGACCAGGGCGGCGGTCTGCATGTCCCCGATGAGTGCGTAGTCCTCGATACGGCCGGCCACGTGTGTCTCCAGTTCGCAAGATGTGCTCGGCGGCCACCGACGGCGGGGCGCGCGGATGCTGCGAGGCCGGAGATGTCCGGGCGGTGGCGGCTGGTGGCCACCGGGACGGGGCTGTGATGGGCCCCTGGCCTGGACGGGTGAACTGGTACGGGAGGCGTGTGTCCGGTCGCGCATCGGGGACCGAGAGGCGTCGTCCTGACCCCTCGCCCTCCGCGTGCTCTGTCTGTCGGCGATGCGTCCGTGCAGAATACGTCGGCGGCACACGGCGGGGCACCCCGAAGAACCCCTGTCCGTCAGCTGTCACACCGATTGCCGTCAAAGTGGCCCGGCTGGAACAGCCGGACTGACCCGTACGAACCAGGCGGAACTGATCCTTCCGGGCCAGGCCGGACGGTGTCCGGGGAACGCCGGATGAACTCCGGGCGGACGCGCCGAGGTGCCCGCGACCGCGTCCACGGCCTCGCGCTGATACCCTGGTATCCCGTGGACTGGTGGGCATTCGCCCCGGTGCCGCCGACCCCGACGACCCCGCCGGAGCAGCCGAAAGGCTCCCGGCCGAGTGCGAACTCCTCGTCGGAGAGGCGTCCGGCGGTCCCTCCACCGGCGTCACCTTCGACAGCGACCCACGGGAGCCCCCTCTTGGCACAGCCCCAATCCGGCAAGGCAGCGAACGGCCGCGCCGTGACGACCAAGCACCTCTTCGTCACCGGGGGTGTCGCCTCCTCGCTCGGCAAGGGCCTCACCGCCTCAAGCCTCGGTGCCCTGCTCAAGGCGCGCGGCCTGCGTGTGACGATGCAGAAGCTCGACCCCTACCTCAACGTGGACCCGGGCACCATGAACCCGTTCCAGCACGGTGAGGTCTTCGTCACCGACGACGGGGCCGAGACCGACCTCGACATCGGTCACTACGAGCGCTTCCTCGACACCAACCTGCACGGCTCGGCGAACGTGACGACCGGCCAGGTGTACTCGACGGTGATCGCCAAGGAGCGCCGCGGCGAGTACCTGGGCGACACCGTCCAGGTCATCCCGCACATCACCAACGAGATCAAGTCCCGGATCCGCCGGATGGCGACCGAGGACGTCGACGTGGTGATCACCGAGGTCGGTGGCACCGTCGGCGACATCGAGTCGCTGCCGTTCCTGGAGGCGGTCCGCCAGGTCCGCCACGAGGTCGGCCGGGACAACGTCTTCTTCGTGCACGTCTCGCTGCTGCCGTACATCGGCCCCTCGGGCGAGCTGAAGACCAAGCCGACCCAGCACTCGGTCGCGGCCCTGCGCAACATCGGCATCCAGCCGGACGCCATCGTGCTGCGCGCCGACCGCGAGGTGCCGCAGGCCATCAAGCGCAAGATCTCGCTGATGTGCGACGTGGACGAGGAGGCCGTGGTCGCGGCCATCGACGCCAAGTCGATCTACGACATCCCGAAGGTGCTGCACTCCGAGGGCCTGGACGCGTACGTGGTCCGCCGGCTCGACCTGGCCTTCCGGGACGTCGACTGGACCGTCTGGGACGACCTGCTGCGCCGGGTGCACGAGCCCCAGCACATCGTGAAGGTGGCGCTGGTCGGCAAGTACATCGACCTCCCGGACGCCTACCTCTCGGTGACCGAGGCGCTGCGGGCGGGCGGGTTCGCCAACAACGCCCGGGTCGAGATCAAGTGGGTGACGAGCGACGACTGCCTGACCCCCGAGGGCGCGCAGGAGCAGCTCGGCGACGTGGACGCGATCTGCATCCCCGGTGGCTTCGGCGACCGCGGGGTGGACGGCAAGGTCGCGGCGATCACGTACGGCCGGGAGAACAAGATCCCGCTGCTGGGCCTCTGCCTGGGGCTGCAGTGCGTGGTCATCGAGGCCGCGCGCAACCTGGCCGGTCTGCCGGACGCCAACTCCACCGAGTTCGACGCGGCGGCCAAGTACCCGGTCATCTCGACCATGGCCGAGCAGCTGGCGATCGTGGACGGCAAGGGCGACCTGGGCGGCACCATGCGTCTCGGCCTCTACCCGGCCAAGCTGGCCGAGGGCTCGATCGTCCGTGAGGTGTACGGCGGCGAGCAGTACGTGGACGAGCGCCACCGTCACCGCTACGAGGTCAACAACGCGTACCGCGCGGACCTGGAGAAGACCGGCCTGCAGTTCTCCGGCCTCTCCCCGAAGGGTGACCTGGTCGAGTACGTCGAGTACCCGCGCGAGGTCCACCCCTACCTGGTCGCCACCCAGGCGCACCCGGAGCTGAAGTCCCGGCCGACCCGCCCGCACCCGCTGTTCGCGGGTCTGGTGGCGGCGGCCATCAAGATCAAGACCGACGCCGAGTAACTCTCCCGGCGTTCGGTGGACGGCGGTCGTGCGATTCTTCGCGCGGCCGCCGTTCTGCTTGGGTTAGTGTCGTAGTGACGAAAAGGGGAGTGCGAGATGACGGACGGTCAGCGGCAGATCCGGGACGTGGCCGAGGAGTGGCCCGTACGGTCCAGTGAGCAGCCCTTCCGGGGCCGGGTCACCGGGGTCCGTACGGACGAGGTGCTGATGCCCGACGGCAGCTACGCCCGGCGGGACTACCAGACGCACCCCGGGTCGGTCTCGGTGCTCGCGCTGGACGAGCAGCAGCGGGTGCTGATCCTCCGCCAGTACCGGCACCCGGTCCGGCAGCGGCTCTGGGAGCTCCCGGCCGGGCTGCTCGACGTGCCCGGGGAGAACCCGTTGCACGCGGCGCAGCGCGAGCTCTTCGAGGAGGCGCACTGCAAGGCCGGGGAGTGGCGGGTGCTGGTCGACTTCTACACCTCGCCCGGGGGGACGGACGAGGCGCTGCGGCTGTTCCTGGCGACCGATCTGTCGGCGGCGGACGGGGAGCGGTACGAGGCGCACGGGGAGGAGCTGGAGATCGAGACGGCGCGGGTGCCGCTGGGTGAGCTGCTCCGGCTGGTGCTGGCGGGGGAGCTGCACAATCCGACGCTGATCACGGGGACGCTGGCGCTGCACGCGGCGCTGACCTCGCCGGTGGGGCTGGAGGGGTTGCGGGCGGCGGAGTCGCCGTGGCCGGCGCGACCTTTCAGCTGACCCGAACTTGCACTATCCAGGGGCTCGGGGAACGGCGACGGTTCGTGGCTGGCGGGTATCACTGCGAAAATGCCTGACCAGGTACGTGCCTGCAACGCTCCTGAGGTCGGCGCCGCCGTTCCCCGGGCCCCTGGTCTCAGATGCTTGAGCACCTGCGTCTGTGCGGGTGATTTGGTGGTTGGTAGTACTGGTGTCATCTCTTGCTGGTGAGGCGGGTCGAACTACGCTTCCCGGACGGGGCCCCGTGCGGGCCCGTCGGCTGACCGGGTCGGGAGTGGCGCAGGTGGCGAGGAAGACGGCGACGATGGACGTACGGCCCGCCCCGATTCTTGGTCAACTGCCCGACGGGCCGGGGTTGTTCGTGGGGCGGGGGGCCGAGCTCGCGGCGTTGGCGGCGGCTCGGACCAGGGTGGTGGCGGGCCGGTGCCCGCTGCTCGTGGTGGCGGGGCGGCCGGGGTCGGGGCGGACCTCACTGGCCGTCAGGTTCGCCGTCTCGGTGGCGGAGGAGTACCCGGACGGGGTGCTGTTCGCCCGGCTGTCCGCGCCGGACGGGACCAGGGTGGCGCCCGGGACGGTGGCGCGGCGGCTGTTGGAGCAGTTGGGGGAGCCCGCCGCGGGGGCGCTGCCGACGGGGGAGGAGCAGGGCGAGGACGATCCCGCCTGTGCGGCGGTGCGGGCGGCGGTGAGTGGCCGCCGGGTGCTGCTGGTGCTGGATGACGCCCGGGATTCGGGGCAGCTCTGGCCGTTGCTGGCGACGGCGCCGGAGGCGTTGGTGGTGGCCACCACGGCGGGGCCGTTGACCGGGATCGAGGGGATCGATCCGGTAATCCTGGGTGGGCTGTCGCAGTCGGGGTCGGTGGAGCTGCTGAGCGGGCTGGTCGGCGGGACCAGGATCAGCTGTGACCCGGTCGGCGCGGCCGGCCTGGCGGAGAGCTGCGCCTGCCGGCCCACCGCGCTGCGGCTGATGGCGGGCTGGCTGCGGGCCGCCCCCAAGGCGGCGGTGACGGATGCGGCCCGCGAACTGTCGCTGGCCGTCGAGATGCGGACGCCCCCGGAGCCGGCCCGGAAGAAGCGCAAGGGCCGGGCCCAGTCGGCCGACGACCAGCCGGCCGAGGACGAGCCGGTGCCGGTGCCCGACGGCGACCCGCTCGGGGCGGCGTTCACGCTGCTGCACCGGTCGCTGCCGGCGGCCGAGGCCCGGATGCTGCGGATGCTCACGCTGGCGCCCGCGCAGTCGGCCGATCTGCGCACCGCCTCGGCCCTGGTGGGCTGTCCGGCGCCGGAGGCCGCGACGCTGCTCGAGAAGCTGACGGAGCGTGAACTCCTGGACCGGGAAGGCGAGTCGGCGGACGGAACGCCCCGCTACCGGGTGCCCGGAAGGCTGTACGGGCGGCTGGTGGCGCTGCGTGAAGAGCTGGACCGGCCGTCCGAGCTGGAGCTGGCCCGGGCCCGGCTATTGGAGCGCTTGGTGCGGCTGGTGGAGTCGGCCAGGGCGCTGCTCGACCCGGCCGCCGGGCCGGGCCCCGACCCGCTGCCGGGGCCGCTGCGGCTGCGGACGCCGGCCCAGGCGCGGCTCTGGCTGACCGAGCGGCGCGGTGAGCTGCTGGGCGCGGTCGGGGACGCGATCGGGCAGGCGGATCTGGACGGTTCGGCCGGCCGGCTGGTGACCGCGTTGCTGCGGGCGCTGCCGCTGACCGGGCAGGCCGCCCCGGCGGATCTGTACGAGCTGCACGGTCTGGTGCTCAAGGTGGCGGAGCGGAGCGGGAACCGCCGCCGGGCCGCCGCCGCGCTGCTCAACCTGGGTGATCTGCAGGCGGCGGCGGGCCGCTGGGAGGTGGCCGCCGAGCGGTACCGGGCCGCCCTGGAGCACGGCCGGGAGGTGGACGACGAGGCGGCCTGCGCCCGGGCCCTGGAGGGCGTGGCGGAGAGCCGACGGGCGCTCGGCGACCCGGTGCGCGCCGCCGACTGGTACGGCCGGGCGCTGGAGCTGCGGCAGGGCCTGGGTGATCACCGGGCCGAGGCCAGGCTGTTGGCCCGGACGGCCGAGGCGCATCTGGCGCAGCGCCGGTTCGAGGAGGCCGAGCGCGAGTACCGCGCGGCGCTGGCGGTGGTGCGGCGACTGGGCGACGAGCGCGGGCAGCGGGCGGTCGCGGCGGCGCTGGAACACCTGCGGGGACTGGTCGAAGCCGAGCGGGGCCGGGCGACTTCGGAGTGATGTCCGGAAGGTGGCTTTAGGGTCGGTTTGCCAGCTGTTGTGGGAGGCAAGCCTACGAATCTGCCAATGTGGCCAGCTGATTTATTCACTTTGGAAGGCTGACGGAACACCTGGGCTTCATTACACTCGACCTTAGTCGCGTAGCGAAGCGTGCCCCGGCGTCTCCGGAGGTCTCCACGTGCGCGTTGCCCGCCGGTGTTCTCCGGCCGGGCCCCAGAGGCAAAAGGGACGTGTTCAGTCGTGAAGGTCGGCATCCCCCGCGAGGTCAAGAACCACGAGTACCGCGTGGCCATCACGCCCGCCGGCGTGCATGAGCTGGTCCGTAACGGACACGAGGTCGTCATCGAGGACAACGCCGGTCTCGGCTCCTCGATCCCCAACGAGGAGTACGTGGCCGCCGGTGCCACCATCCTCCCCACGGCCGACGAGGTGTGGGCCGCCGCCGACCTGCTGCTGAAGGTCAAGGAGCCGATCGCGCAGGAGTACCACCGCCTGCGCAAGGGCCAGACCCTCTTCACCTACCTGCACCTGGCCGCCGACAAGGCCGGCACCGACGCGCTGGTCGCCTCCGGCACCACCGCGATCGCGTACGAGACCGTGCAGCTCGCCAACGGCGCCCTGCCGCTGCTCGCCCCGATGTCCGAGGTCGCGGGCCGGCTGGCCCCGCAGGTCGGCTCGTACCACCTGATGCGTCCGGCCGGCGGCCGTGGCACCCTGCCGGGCGGCGTGCCCGGCACCCACGCGGCCAAGTGCGTGGTCATCGGCGGTGGCGTCTCCGGCTGGCACGCCGCCACCATCGCGATCGGCATGGGCTACGAGGTGACCCTGCTGGACCGCGACATCAACAAGCTGCGTGAGGCCGACAAGATCTTCGGCACGAAGATCAAGGCCATCATGTCCAACGCCTACGAGCTCGAGAGCGCCGTGCTCGAGGCCGACCTGGTGATCGGCGCCGTGCTGATCCCGGGCGCCAAGGCCCCGAAGCTGGTCACCAACGAGCTGGTCTCCCGGATGAAGCCGGGCTCCGTGCTCGTCGACATCGCGATCGACCAGGGCGGCTGCTTCGAGGACTCCCGCGCCACCACGCACGCCGAGCCGACCTTCCCGGTCCACAACTCGGTCTTCTACTGCGTGGCCAACATGCCGGGCGCCGTCCCGAACACCTCCACCTACGCGCTGACCAACGCGACGCTGCCGTACGTCGTCGAGCTGGCCAACCGGGGCTGGAAGGACGCGCTGCGCCGCGACGCCGCGCTGGCCAAGGGCCTGAACGTGCACGAGGGCCAGATCACCTACGCCGCCGTGGCCGAGGCCTTCGGCCTGCCGTCGGTGTCGCTGGAGAGCGTGCTCGCCTGAGCCTGCTGACCCCTCGTCAGCAACCGCTGAACGCCCCCGGCCCGCTCCCCTCGGGCCGGGGGCTTCGGTCTGTCCCGACACCCCCTCGAACTGGCGTATGTCGACAATTCGGGATGGTCGGGTGACCGTGTCAATTTATGTGCTCGCTGTCACCCGGCGCAGAAACGTTAGGTGCGTACGGCCTCACAAGCCTTGACAGTGACCGGTCCAACCGCCGACACATCCGGCCCACTACCGTGGATTGTGTTGCTGCGAACGCCGCGGACAGCCTAGAGTCGCAAACCGTCGGCATGCTGCCACGCTGACGAATCGACAACAGTCCTGGATGCCCAAGGAGGTAAGACGACTTGTGAATGAGTCGACATTTGCTCCCGGGGGTGGTCAGCCGGGACTGGCGGAGCACTCGGTCGCGGTCCGTACCTTCGAGGCACGTCAGAACACCGCGCCTGCCACCACCGCCGACGAGGCTGACCTGCCGTCACACGGCCTGGCCTACGGCGATTTCGCGTACGGCTCCTACGACGACCCGGACGCCGAGTACGAACCAGACCCGGAGTACGCCGCGACCCTGGCCCCCGACGCAGCCCGCCAGCGCCGCGAGCGCGTTGGACCGACTGGTCGCCCGCTGCCCTATTTCCCGATCCCCGCGCCGCTGGCCGAGCACGGCCCCGCGCAGATCATCGCGATGTGCAACCAGAAGGGCGGCGTGGGCAAGACCACGTCGACCATCAACCTGGGCGCCGCGCTGGCCGAGTACGGCCGCCGGGTCCTGCTGGTCGACTTCGACCCGCAGGGCGCGCTCTCGGTCGGTCTCGGGGTCAACCCGATGGAACTCGACGTCACGGTCTACAACCTGCTGATGGAGCGGGGTCTGACGGCCGATGAGGTGCTGCTGAAGACCGCCGTGCCCGGCATGGACCTGCTGCCCTCGAACATCGACCTGTCGGCCGCCGAGGTCCAGCTGGTCAGCGAGGTGGCCCGCGAGTCGGCGCTGGCACGGGCGTTGAAGCCGCTGCTGCCGGACTACGACTTCGTCATCATCGACTGCCAGCCCTCGCTCGGCCTGCTCACCGTCAACGCCCTGACGGCGGCTCACAGCGTCATCGTCCCGCTGGAGTGCGAGTTCTTCGCACTGCGCGGGGTCGCGCTGCTCACCGAGACCATCGAGAAGGTCTGCGAGCGGCTCAACCCCGACCTGCGGCTCGACGGCATCCTGGCCACCATGTACGACTCGCGCACCGTGCACAGCCGCGAGGTGCTGGCCCGGGTGGTCGAGGCGTTCGGCGAGCACGTCTTCCACACCGTGATCGGACGGACCGTCAGGTTCCCCGAGACCACCGTGGCGGGCGAGCCGATCACCACGTACGCAACCAACTCGGTCGGCGCCGCCGCCTACCGCCAGCTCGCCAGGGAGGTGCTCGACCGGTGCCGCCCCGCCGAGTGAGTCTCCCGGGTGCCGACGAGCTGTTCCGGACCACCGGCGGGATGGCGCTGTCGCCGTCCCTCAGCCGGCCCGAGGCACCCCGCACGGAGACCGCCCGGAGCACCGACAAGGGCGGGCCGGCGGCGGAGGTCCCGCAGGCCCGGCCGGAGTCCCAGCCGGGCGCTCCCGGCGCCGAGGGCACGGTGACGCCGCGTCAGCACGCCCCTGAGGAGCCCGCGGGGGAGGCCGCCCGGCGGCCCCGCCCCCGGGGCCGGGCACCGCGCCGCCCGAGCGGGCGGGAGCGGCACGACGAGAAGATCACCGTGTACGTCTCCGCCGAGGAACTGATGGACCTCGAGCACGCCCGGCTGGTGCTCCGCGGCGAGCACGGCCTCGCGGTCGACCGCGGCCGGGTGGTCCGGGAGGCGATCGCCGTCGTCCTCGCCGACCTCGAGCAGCGCGGCGAGGCGAGCATCCTGGTCCGCAGGCTCCGCGGGCGCTGAGCCTTCCGCCCGGCGGGACCACCAGGGGCTCGGGGAACTGCGACGCCAGCCCCAGGAACGTGATCCGGCGTGGATGGTCAGGTACTTTCGCAGTGACCCGAACGCCAGATCTCCTCGCAGTTCCCCGAGCCCCTGGATAGTGCAACCGAATGCCCTGCAGACACCTGGACCCGTAGATGGCTGAGCACACCGCCTTCCAGGTGCGGCTGGAGAACTTCGAGGGGCCGTTCGACCTGCTGCTGGGGCTGATCGCCAAGCACAAGCTGGAGATCACCGAGCTGTCGCTGTCGACGATCACCGACGAGTTCATGGCGCACATCCGGGCGATGGGCCTGGACTGGGACCTGGACGTGGCGACCGACTTCCTGGTGGTGGCCGCCACCCTGCTCGACCTGAAGGCGGCCCGGCTGCTGCCCGCCGCCGAGGTGGAGGACGAGGAGGACCTCGCCCTGCTGGAGGCCCGTGACCTGCTGTTCGCCCGGCTGTTGCAGTACCGGGCGTACAAGCAGGTGGCCGCCGTGCTGGCGGACCGCTGGGCGGCCGAGTCGCGGCAGCGGCCGCGGACCGTCGGCCTGGAGCCGCAGCACGCCGAGCTGCTGCCCGAGGTGGTGATCAGCATCGGGCTGGAGGGCTTCGCCAGGCTGGCGGCGAAGGCGATGACGCCCAAGCCCAGGCCGGTGGTCTACGTCGACCACATCCACGCCCCGCCGGTCAGCGTCCGGGAGCAGGCGGCCCTGGTGGTGGAGCTGCTCCGGGCCCTGGGCGAGGCCGACTTCCGTCGGCTGGTGGCCGATGCCGGGGACGACACCCTGGTGGTGGTGGCCCGGTTCCTGGCGCTGTTGGAGCTGTACCGGGAGCGGGTGCTGGACTTCGACCAGCCCGAGGCGCTGGGTGCGCTGACCGTCCGCTGGGTGGCCGAGGCCGACCGGCTGGTCGAGGTCACCGACGAGTTCGACCGCCCGCCGGAGCCGATCGAGAAGGAGCCGTCATGACCGAGGAGCCGTCACGGCCCGCCAGGCGCTCGCTGGGCGTCCCGGGGCAGTCCCGGGCCGGGGAGTGGCAGGAGTCCGTCTACGGGGCGGTGCAGGACGGCCAGGAGTGGGTGGAGCCGGACGCCGAGGTGACCGAGGCGGTCGTCGGGCCTCCGGCGGTGCCGCTGCGGGCCGAGTTGGAGGCAATTCTGCTGCTGGTCGACGAACCGGCCACCGAGCGGCACTTGGCCTCGGTGCTGGACCGCCCGGTCGCCGAGGTGGCCGGGACGCTGCGCGAGCTGGCCGCCGAGTACACCGCCCAGGGCAGGGGCTTCGACCTGCGGTTCGTTGCCGGGGGCTGGCGGTTCTACACCCGGGCCGACTGTGCGGCGGCCGTCGAACGGTACGTCCTGGACGGCCAGCAGGCCCGGCTCACCCAGGCCGCGCTGGAGACGCTGGCGGTCGTCGCGTACCGGCAACCGGTGTCGCGCAGCCGGGTCTCGGCGGTCCGTGGTGTGAACTGTGACGGCGTGATGCGTACCCTGGTACAGCGAGGACTGGTGGAAGAGACCGGCTCCGAGCCGGAAACAGGTGCAATCCTGTATCGGACGACGAACTACTTCCTGGAACGGATGGGGTTGCGCGGCCTGGAGGAACTCCCGGAGCTGGCGCCCTTCCTGCCCGAGGTCGACGACGTGGAAGCGGAGTCCCTCGAAGGCACGATGATCGCGGAGGCGGTCGCCGCCGCACGTGCGGACGGCAGGGAAGTGCAGTGAGGTCGGCCGGGCACGACGAGCACTTCCAGACGGAACACGACGTACGGATATTTTGATGCGTAGCAGTGGCAACGGCAGGAACAGCAGCGGCGGTGGCGGGAGCCAGGGCCGTGGCGGACAGGGCGGGGGCCGGGGCGGCGACTCCCGCGGCGGTTCGTCGTACGGCGGCGGCCGGAGCGGCGGCGCCTCCGGTGGCGGTCGCAGCGGCGGCGGCTCCTTCGGCGGCGGCGGGGGCGGTGGCCGTGGTGGCGACTCCCGCGGCGGTTCGTCCTACGGCGGGAGCCGGGACGGGCGTGGCGGCGGTGGCGGCTCCTTCGGCGGTGGCCGCGGTGGCGACTCGCGCGGTGGTGACTCCCGCGGCGGTTCGTCGTACGGCGGCGGCCGCAGTGGCGGCAGCTCGTACGGTGGCGCCTCGAACAGTGGCGGCCGTCGGGACGACCGTCGCGACGATCGGCAGTACCCGGACCGTCCGCTCCGCCCGGAGGAGCGCAAGTACGACCGCCCCGAGTTCGGTGGCGGCCCGCACGCGTACCCGAACCGTGGCAGCGCCGCCCGCAAGCCCAGCCCGGCTCCCCGGCCGCGGCGTGAGGGCCAGGGTGCCCCGGGCGACCCGCGGCGTCAGCCGCAGCGGACCCGCGAGCTCCAGGGCAAGATCGAGGACGCGGTGCTGGCCCGGCACGAGCAGGGCCAGGGCGTACAGGGCGGCAACGCCGAGGGCGAGCGCCTGCAGAAGGTGCTGGCGCGGGCGGGCATGGGCAGCCGGCGGGCCTGCGAGGAGCTGATCGAGCAGGGCCGGGTGATGGTCAACGGCCAGCTGGTCACCGAGCAGGGCAAGCGGGTCCAGCCGGAGACCGACGAGATCAAGGTGGACGGCCTGACCGTCGCCACCCAGTCGTTCCTGTTCTTCGCGCTGAACAAGCCGGCCGGCGTGGTCTCCACCATGGAGGACCCGGACGGCCGTCAGTGCCTGGGCGACTACGTGACCAACCGGGAGACCCGGCTGTTCCACGTGGGCCGCCTGGACACCGAGACCGAGGGCATCATCCTGCTCACCAACCACGGTGAGCTGGCCCACCGCCTGACCCACCCCCGGTACGGCGTCACCAAGACGTACCTGGCCGCCATCCAGGGCCCGATCCCGCGGGACCTGGGCAAGACGCTGGCCAAGGGCATCGAGCTGGAGGACGGCTACGCCCGCGCCGACAGCTTCAAGGTGGTCTCCAACGTCGGCAAGAACTACCTGGTCGAGGTCACCCTGCACGAGGGCCGCAAGCACATCGTGCGGCGGATGCTCGCCGAGGCGGGCTACCCGGTCGAGAAGCTGGTCCGGACCCACTTCGGTCCGATCGCGCTGGGCGACCAGAAGTCGGGCTGGCTGCGCCGCCTGACCAACCCCGAGGTCGGTCAGCTGATGAACGAGGTCGGTCTCTAGCACCCGGCCGCCCCGGAGGGCCTCCCCGTCACATGGCGGGGAGGCCCTCCGGCGTCCGGCGGAGTTGCGTGAGGGTGCGCACATCCGGCTTGTCAGGTCAGGGATCCGTGGCGGAGGATGGCCAGCGGACAGCGGTGCGCCGAATGGCGGATCTGCGCCACCAGGGGCGGTGGCGCAGGGCAGCCGCTGGGGGAAGGGAACAAGGTGCTGGACTCATTCGGCGTGCTCGGCCTGGGAAGGCCAGACGGTCAGGTGTACGCGGCTCTGGTGATAGCGCCGCAGTCGACGGCGGACGAGATCGCCACGCAGTGCGGCCTGACACTGCAACAGGGCCATGCCGCGCTCGACCGGCTGGCCGAGCAGGGCATGATCACCCGCGCCCCGGTGGACCGGGAGCGCTACCTCGCGGTCGCCCCCGACGTGGCCATCGGCACCCTGATCGGCCACCGCGAGGCCCAGCTGCGCAGCGCCCGGGCCGAGATGCACCGCCTGATGGACGCCTTCCGGGAGGCCTCCCGGTTCACCGACCCCGCGCACTCGGTCGAGGTCCTGACGGGTGGTGAGGCGATCGCCCAGCGGCTGGAGCACCTGGTCGAGACGGCCCAGTACCAGGTCCGCGGCTTCGACTGCCCGCCGTACATCCAGGACCCGATGGCCAACCTGCCGCGGCAGCGGCAGCGGCTCAAGGCCGGGGTGCGGTTCCGGACCGTTTTCGACAAGGAGGCGGTGGCCTGGCCGGGGCGGCTGGAGAAGGAGATCCTGGTCGGCGTCGCGGACGGCGAGGAGGCCCGGGTCAGGCCGGTGCTCCCGATGAAGCTGATGATGGCCGACGACCGGATGGCGATCATCCCGATCAGCGTCGGGGACTCGGTGCTGGACGCCGCGTACGTGATCCATCCGTCGGCGCTGCTGCAGGCCCTGGACGGGCTGTTCGAGGCGGAGTGGGAGCGGGCGGTGCCGCTGCAGGCGGCGATCGGGGACGGCGACGACGGGCTCGGGCCTGAGGACGACCAGCGCAAGCTGCTCGGGCTGCTGGCGGCGGGGCTCACCGACGAGTCGATCGCGCGGTCGCTGGGGTGGAGTGCGCGGACGACGCAGCGGCGGTTGCAGACGCTGATGCGGCAGCTGGGGGCGACCACGCGGTTCCAGGCGGGGATGGCGGCGCGCGAGAAGGGGTGGCTGTAGGCAGGGCGCTCCGCGGCTACGGTCCAGGGGCTCGGGGAACTGCGAAAGTGCCTGACCGCCTACGTACGGATCACCTTTTTTGAGGTTGGCGTCGCAGTTCCCCGAGCCCCTGGCGGGTGCCACCTGGGCGCTCTGCGGAAGCTCAGCTCCAGGGGAGGAGGGTGGCCCAGCGGCCGGTGGGGTCGCGTTGGAGCTTCTCCAGGCCGATCACCGCGGTGCGGTTGAGGCGGCCGTAGATGTGGGGGAAGCGGATGCCGGGGGTGGCGCCGGCCGGGGGTGCGCCGTTGGGGGGCTCCCATTTGATCATCGGCTCGACCAGCTTCTCCTCGATCAGCAGGGCCATCAGGGGATCCCGCGTGTCCCGGAAGAAGGCGTTGGCGACCGCGAGCAGGGTGGTCTCGTCGGCCGAGCAGTGGATGAAGCCGTCGGTCAGCAGGGAGGCGGCGGTGTACGGCCGTCCGGGGTCGCGCAGCCAGTCGTCCAGGGGTGCGAGATGGTAGATCATGGCTCCATTTTTACCGGAGTTGACGGCATTTCACCGGAGTTGACCGGGTGATCCGGGTTCAGAGGCCGGCCACCTTGGCCGTCGCCGAGACCTCGTAGACCAGGGTGACGGTGCGTCGGCCGCCCGGCGGGAGGGTGAGCTGCCAGCGGGCGATGCCGTCGGCGTCCAGGTCGTCGGGGGCGGGGGAGCAGAGTTCCTTGCGCAGTCGGACCTCCACCGCGGCGACCTCGGAGACCGGGATCCGCTCCCGGAGGGTGACCGGCTGGTCGGTGTGTTCGTCCGGACCGGCGAAGCGGGACAGGTGGAGTCGGACCGTCCGGGTCTGCACGGTGCGGGAGGACAGGGCGCCGGCGCTGCTTCGGGTCTCCTCGGTCTCCCGGAGCACCCGGTAGGCGTCGGAGCTGCCGAAGGAGAGCTCGGCGGGGGCGCCCGGGGCGGTGAACTCCAGCTCGGCGCGGCCGGTGAAGCCGCTGCCCAGCACCAGGTCGACCGGGCCGGCCAGCAGGGCGTGGCCGGCGGCGTTGGTGAACCGGGCGACCCGGGTGACCAGCGGGGAGAGCTCGGGGGCGCAGCTGTACTCGCTGGTGGCGGGGGTGCTGAAGACGGTCAGCGGCACCCGGTGCGAGCGGCCGTCGCGCGGGATCCGGGCGGGGGCGGGGGCGCGCAGCACCCGGACCTCGCCGCCGTCGTCCACTCCGGGCAGGCCGTCGGTGGCCGGTCCGGTGGAGCCGATCGCCTGCTCGCGCAGTTCGACCTCGACGGTGCGGCGCTCCTCAGTGGTGCGCGGACGGAGCGTCAGGACGTCCTCGGTGAGCCGGGGCGGCTCGCCCGCGAGGGCGGAGCGGGCGGTGGAGAGGGTGAGCTCGACTCCGGACCAGTCCTCGCCGGTGGCCTGCCAGACCACCGCCTCGGTCTCCAGGGTGAGTGCCCCGTCCTCGGCCAGGGTGGCCCGGTAGGCGGGGCGCCAGAGGGCGCACGGGGTGAGGTGGCTGACGGTCAGTCGGTTCGGGCCGCCGGGGGAGTCGACGGTCAGCTCCAGGAAGCCGAGCAGCTCGGGCTGCTCCCGCTCGCTCAGCTCCACCGCCGCCTCTGCCCGGGCGTGGTCCTCCTCGGCGATGATCAGCCGGGCGTCGGTGGCGCGCAGCCGCTCGCCGTACTCCTCGCGCTCGGCGTCCACCCGGTCCAGCTCGCGGGTCCAGCGGGCCGGTTCGGTCTCGCCCTGCCCGGCGCCCTCGGCGATCTCCCGGAGCAGATCGGTGGCGAGCTGGCCGAGCAGGGCCAGCCGGGCGGTCAGCCGGAGCCGTTCGGCGCCCAGCTCGGCCTGCTCCTGTTCCAGCGCGTGCACCCGGTGCCGGAGCTCGGAGTCCTGGTCGCCGGGCGGCTCGGGTGCGGGCGGGGTCCAGATCCGGGTGATCCGGGTGTCCAGCACGCTGCCGGTGGAGAGTTCGGCGCGCAGCGTGAGGTCGGCGGCCAGCGCGGTGACCGGGCCGAGGCGCAGCCGCTGGACGCCGGGCGCGAGGTCGAGCTCGACGGAGCGTTCGACCAGGGCCCGGTCCTCCAGGCAGGTGACGGCGGTGACGGGGAGCGGGGTCGTGGTGGTCATCAGTTCCTCCGGTCTCCGCCGTGCAGGGTCTGGGCGGCGGGGATGCGGATCTCGTAGCCGCCGTCCAGTTCGGCCCGGCCGTGGGCGGGCAGGTCGACCCGCCGGAGCCGGGTGCCGGGCGGGTAGTCCTCGGACGCTTCGTCAGGGGCGGACCAGCCGGGCCGTTCCTGGATCCTGACGTCCGGCTCGGCGGTCACCGGCACCCGCTCGCGGACCTCGACGGTGACCGGCCTGGCCAGCCGGTTGGCCAGCTCCAGGTGGACCCGGTGGTCGAGCACCAGGGTGTTGTTGCGCAGCCCCGCCGTGGACTCGTGCAGCTCGGTGCGGCGGGCCACCCGGACGCCCTCGGCCACCCCGAGCCCGAGCCGCCCGGTGGCGCCGGGGGCCAGCGTGGGCAGTGCGGCGGTGCGCAGGAAGTCGCCGTCCACCGAAACCTCGACCGGCCCGGCCAGCAGCGCCCGGTCGGTGGAGTTGGTGAGCAGCAGCGTGCCGTAGACGGTCTCCTCGACCGAGGGCACGCAGACGTACTCCGGCTCCACCGAGAGCGGGATCTCGCCGATGGTGACGGTGTGCCAGCCGCCGTCCGAGGGCAGGTCGACCCGGGCGGCGGTGTCGAAGCGCTGGTCGAAGGAGCCGGCCGAGCGGCGAGGCGGAACGGTGTGCGGGGGGAGCGCGGCGGTCGGGGCGGGCGCCGCGCGGTGCTGCCGGGGCGCGGGGGACAGCTGTCCCCGGCCCGGGCCGGTCGGGCCCCGCAGGGTCAGCGCGGCGTAGTCCAGCCAGCCGGCGCCGGGGTGCGGCGGGGCGGGCTCCGGCAGCGGTGGTGGCGGTCCGGCCGGTGCGAACGGGGCCGGGGCGGCCAGGCCGGCCATCGGCGGGGCGGCTGCGGGCGCGGGGGCGCCGCCGTAGCCCTGCGGGGCGGCGCCCGGGGCCGGCGGCATGACGTCCCGGGCCATCGAGGCGCGGGCCCGCAGGGGCGAGACGCTCTTGCGGTGCTGCACCTCCTCGTCGTCATCGCTCGCGGCGGCGGCGGACCCGACCGCGATCGGACCCCCCGGCCCGCCCGCGTACCGGGGCAGCGGGCGCGGCCCCGCCGCGTCGTACCCCGTGAACAGCTCGTCGAGACCGGGCGGGGCCTCCCGCCAGCCGGACGGGGCCGGGGCGGTCTGGCGGCGGCCGATCCGGACCGACTGCAGCTTGGGCAGGTCGGTACGGCGTTGCAGGTCGGCGGTGGAGAGACCGAGGCGGACGCCCGTCCAGTCCTCGCCCGTCCGCTGCGCCACCGAGGCCCGCAGCACCAGCTGCCCGCCGGGGTCGCCCTGACGGTGGCTCAGGCGGTAGGTGGGCACCCAGCGGGCGCCCGGGACGCCGTACTCCAGCTCCAGGTCCACGGCCTCGGCGGCCGGGCCGTCGGGGGTGAGGGTGAGGTCGGGGGTGAGGGTGAGCAGGACGGTCGCGGTGGTCGTGGTGGCGGCGGCGCGCTCGGTGTCGGCGGCCGAGTCCCACCGGTCCCGGGCGACCTGGACGGTGTGTTCGGCGAGCCGGGTCCGCTCGGTCAGCCGGGCCACCTCGGTCTGCAGCACGGTCAGCCGGGCGGCCACGAAGTCGGCCAGCTCCAGCCAGGCGTCGGCCGGGGTGCGGCGGTGCGGCTCGTCCCGGCGGCGGGGCGGCGGGACGGCGCGCAGGGCGGTCAGCTCGGCGATCCGCTCCTCGCCGCGGCGCTGGCGGTCGCGGGCGGCGTCGTACTCCCGCTGGGCCAGCTCCCAGGCGCGCTGCAGCGGCGCCCGGTCGGTGCGGAGTTCGGCCGCGTACTCGACCCGGGCCTCGGTCACCCGCCAGCCCGCGCCGTGCACGGTGGCCCGGACCGAGGACGGGTCCAGCGTCAGGGGCAGCCCGGTCAGCCGGACCTGCCCGTCGGCCGGTACCGCCCCGTGCGCCCGCCGTCGGCAGAGCGCCCCGGTGGCGTACACCACCACCTCGTCCAGTACCGACTCCACTCGGACCCCTTCCGCCTGCCTGGTCAGCGTCGCTCAGTCTGCCGGGCCGGACCGACGCTGTCAGCGGTTTTGCGGCCCGCGCGTCGCGCCGCCCGACACGCCGGGTGCGGTGGGGCGGCGGACCCGACCTGACAAGATCCGGACGGTGGCGGCCGCCGGGGCCTCCGGTGCGAGAGGATTGGCCCGACCCTGGCCCTACCGCCTTCAGGAGACGCATCCGTCATGCGCACAGTCGCCGTAGTCGGCACCGGACTGATCGGCACCTCCGCCGCGCTCGCCCTGACGGGGCGTGGGCTGCACGTGTATCTGGAGGACGCCGACCCGGACGCCGCCCGGACGGCGGAGTCGCTCGGCGCGGGGACCACCGAGGTGCCGGACGGGCCGGTGGACCTGGCGATCATCGCGGTGCCGCCCGCGCTGGTGGGGAAGGTGCTGGCGGACTGTCAGCGCCGGGGCCTGGCCCGCTGGTACACCGACGTGGCCAGCGTGAAGGCCGGGCCGAGCAACGAGGTGACCGCGCTCGGCTGCGACACCGTGAACTACATCGGCAGCCACCCGATGGCCGGCCGGGAGCGCTCGGGGCCGCTGGCGGCCAGGGCCGACCTGTTCGAGGGCCGCCCGTGGGTGCTCACCCCGACCGCGGACACCGACACCGAGACGCTGAACGCGGCGCTGGAGCTGGTCGCGCTCTGCGGGGCGATGCCGATCGTGATGGACGCCGCCGCGCACGACCGCGCGGTCGCGCTGGTCTCGCACGCGCCGCAGCTGTTCTCCTCGCTGGTCGCCGCCCGGCTGGAGCACGCGGACGAGACCGCCATAAGGCTCTCCGGCCAGGGCGTCCGGGACGTCACCCGGATCGCCGCCTCCAACCCCGCGATGTGGGTGGACATCCTGTCCGCCAACGCCGGTGTGGTGGCCGAGATCCTGGAGGAGCTGGCGGGCGACCTGACCGACACGGTCACCGCGCTGCGCGCCCTGCAGGCCAACGACGAGGGCGAACGGCGGGCCGGAGCGGCCGGGATCGAGGCCGTGATGCGCCGGGGCAACACCGGCCAGGCCCGGATCCCGGGCAAGCACGGCGCCCCGCCCACCCGGTACGAGACGGTCGCCGTGGTGCTGGGCGACCAGCCGGGCGAGCTGGGACGCCTGTTCGGCGAGGTCGGCCAGCTCGGGGTGAACATCGAGGACGTGGTCATCGAGCACTCCTCGGGACAGCAGGTCGGCTTCGTCCAGCTCGCGGTCGCGCCGTCGGCGGTCAAGCGGCTCACCGTCGCGCTGCGGGCGCAGGGCTGGAGCGTCCGGGACTGACCCACCGTCAGGGGCCCGGCCCGGCACGGCTCACAGCGCGCGGAGGAACTCCCGGACCGCCGCCGTGAAGCCGGCCGGGTCGCCCTCGTGCACGAAGTGGTCGGTCTCCAGCGTGACCAGCCGGGTGCCGGGGCGGCGCTCGGCCATCGCGGTGGCCTGCTCCTCGGACAGGCACGGGAACCGGTTGCCGCGCACCAGCAGGGCCGGGCAGTCGCTGCCGAGCCAGTCGGCCCAGTGGTCGCCGCGCACCTGCTCCTCGGAGCGCACGGTGTCCGCCGGGTGGAACGGCAGCCGCCAGCCGCCGTACGGGAGCTCACGGAGCCGGTGGCCGACCATCGGGGCCAACGGGCCGAGTGCGGCGACCAGCTCCTCCCGGGTCGGCGCCGTCCACGGCATCTTCAGGACGAAGGCCAGCGGGCTCGGCCCGGCCGGCAGCTCGGCCGGCCCCTCCTCGTTGACCACGGCACTGACCAGCTCGGGGTGCCTGGCCGCCAGCTGGTACGCCGTGATGCCGCCGCCGGAGTGCCCGAGCACCGGGACCGGACCGAGGTCGAGGTGCCGCAGCAGTGCCACCGCGTCGGCCAGGTAGCCCTCCCGGCTGTACTCGTCCGTCCGGTCCGAGTCGCCGTGCCCGCGCTGGTCCGGCGCGATCACCCGCCACTCCGGCCCCAGCTCCCGCGCCACCGCGGCGAAGCTGTGGCCCTCCGACACGTGCCCGTGCAGGGCGAGCAGCGGCCGGCCGGGTCCGCCGAAGTCGAGGTAGGACAGGCGGCGGCCCGCGAGGTCCAGCTCGGTGCGGGCGGGGGTGGTGGTCTCGATCACGGTCATGGGCATGGGGTGGCTCCTCCTCGATCGGTCTCGGACGACTTCAACTCTAGGGGAGATACATACGTTTGTCCAAGACTCTTGTCCAAGACCTCCGTCTAATACAAACGTATTGATTTTCGGGGGGTGGCCGGAGGGTAGCGAGGGGGGATGGCCGGAGGGCGGGTGGTGGGGGGCAGCTTGATTTTCGGGGGTCAGCTGGGGGTCGGAGGGTGGGGTCAGCTGGTGGGCCGGGCTTCGGCGCAGGTGGTGGAGTGGTCGGCCACCACGTCGCCGACCAGGGGGACGGCCGCCACCTCGGGGGAGCAGACGGCGCTGGTGGTGAGGCTCCAGCCGCCCGGGGCCTGGGCGACGTCGCCGATGGTGTTGTTGCTCGCGGCGTGGCCGGGGCCGGTGGCGGCGGTCAGGGCGGCGAGGGCGAGGACGGCGCCGGTGATCATTCGGTTCATGGCCGGTCCAACGAGAGCGGGCCCCGGCGGTCACCCGGCCGGGACTACGGCGCGGGTCGACTAACCTTGGTGTAGTCCCTGCCCAGATTCAGTAGAGAGGTTCGCCCCGTGGACACTGCCGACCGAGCGAACGCCCCGGTCGTCGTCGCCATCGACGGACCTTCCGGCTCCGGCAAGTCGACCGTCTCCCGGGCGGTCGCCGCCCGGCTCGGGCTGAGCTTCCTGGACACCGGCGCGATGTACCGCGCGATGACCTGGTGGATGCTGGCCAACGAGGTCGACGTCGACGACGCCGACGCGGTGGCCGTCGCCTGCGGCAAGCCGGTGATCGTCTCCGGTACGGACGCCGCCGGGCCGACCATCACGGTGGACGGCCAGGACGTCTCCGGACCGATCCGCGGTCAGCAGGTCACCTCGCAGGTCAGCGCGGTCGCCGCCGTCCCGCAGGTGCGGGCCCGGCTGGTCGAGCTCCAGCGCGGCTGCGCCGAGGTGGCCGAACGCGGCATCGTCGCCGAGGGCCGGGACATGGGCTCGGTGGTGTTCCCGGACGCCACCGTCAAGGTCTTCCTGACCGCCTCGGAGACCGCGCGCGCCGAGCGCCGGGCCGCCGAGCTGCGGGCCAAGGGCCTGGACGAGGCGACCATCACCGCGATGGCCGCCGACCTGGCCCGCCGGGACGCGGCCGACTCCTCCCGGGAGACCGCCCCGCTCACCCAGGCCGCCGACGCCGTCCTGGTGGACACCAGCGAGCTGACGCTGGAGCAGGTGATCGACACCATCTCCGGCCTGGTCGAGCAGCGGGCCGGGCTCTCCGCGGTCTGACGACCGCCCACACTCTCGCGTCCGCCGGAACGAACCGGCGGCTCGCACCGCGCTGCCCCCTCGGGGCAGGTACGCACGGCGCATCCCTGGGAAGGGACGGGCCGGGAAACGGAAGTACGGAAGCATGACGAACGACACCAACGGCGCGCTGGACGACGCCGACTACGCGGAGTTCCTGGCGCTGGCCGCCGAGGAGGGCTTCGAGGGCGAGGACCTCGAGGGCCTGAACGAGGGCCCGATGCCGGTGCTGGCCGTGGTCGGCCGGCCCAACGTCGGCAAGTCGACCCTGGTGAACCGCATCATCGGCCGCCGCGAGGCGGTCGTCGAGGACAAGCCCGGCGTCACCCGGGACCGGGTCAGCTACGAGGCGACCTGGAACGGCCGCCGGTTCAAGGTGCTGGACACCGGTGGCTGGGAGATCGACGTCCTGGGTCTGGACGCGATGGTCGCCGCGCAGGCCGAGCTCGGCATCGAGACCGCCGACGCGGTGCTCTTCGTGGTGGACGCCAACGTCGGGGCCACCGACACCGACGAGGCCCTGATCAAGATCATCCGGCGGGCCGGCAAGCCCACCGTGCTGTGCGCCAACAAGGTGGACGGCCAGTCCACCGAGGTCGAGGCCACCTACCTCTGGTCGCTCGGCCTGGGCGAGCCGTACCCCGTCTCGGCCCTGCACGGCCGCGGCTCCGGCGACCTGCTGGACGCCGTGATGGCCGCCCTGCCGGACGCCCCGCCGCAGACCTTCGGCGTCCCGACCGGCGGCCCCCGCCGGGTGGCGCTGATCGGCCGGCCGAACGTCGGCAAGTCCAGCCTGCTGAACAAGGTCGCCGGCGAGGAGCGGGTGGTCGTCAACGAGCTGGCCGGCACCACCCGTGACCCGGTCGACGAGATGATCGAACTCGGCGGCAAGACCTGGAAGTTCGTCGACACCGCCGGTATCCGCCGCCGGGTGCACCTGACCGCGGGCGCGGACTTCTACGCCTCGCTGCGCACCTCCGCCGCGCTGGAGAAGGCCGAGGTCGCGGTGGTCCTGGTGGACGCCAGCGAGACCCTCGCCGAGCAGGACACCCGGATCATCTCGATGGCCGTCGAGGCCGGCCGGGCCGTCGTGATCGCGTACAACAAGTGGGACCAGATCGACGAAGAGCGCCGCTATTACCTCGAGCGCGAGATCGAGAAGGACCTCGTCCAGGTCCAGTGGGCGCCCCGGGTCAACGTCTCGGCGAAGACCGGCCGCCACATGGAGAAGCTCGTCCCGGCGATCGAGACCGCGCTGGCGGGCTGGGAGACCCGGATCTCCACCGCCCGGCTGAACGCCTTCCTCGGCGAGCTGGTGGCCGGCCACCCGCACCCGATCCGGGGTGGCAAGCAGCCGCGCATCCTGTTCGGCACCCAGGCGGGCGTCAAGCCGCCGCGGTTCGTGCTGTTCGCCTCCGGCTTCCTGGAGGCGGGGTACCGCCGCTTCGTCGAGCGCCGCCTGCGGGAGGAGTTCGGGTTCGTCGGGACGCCGATCTCGATCTCCGTGCGGGTGCGGGAGAAGCGCAAGCGCACGAAGTAGTGGACATGCGGAAGGGGCCAGGCGGATTGCCTGGCCCCTTCCGCATGTCTCAGTACTGGGCCGGGGGCAGCGAGAGCATGCTGCGGTGGCGGCCGCCCACCGCCGGGGAGAGGTAGCCGGTGGCCACCCAGCCCTGGCCGGTGGTGGGGCTGGCGGACTGGGCCGGCATGAACTGCGGGGTGCCCTGGGCGTGACCCGGGTAGGTGTGGAAGGTCTGCTGCTGCGGCGGGTACTGCTCGGTCCGCCCGGCGGCGTACGGGTCACGGGTGGCGAAGCCGGTGAAGCGGAGGTCCTCCTCGCCGGCGCGGTCGCCGGGCAGGGCCCGGAAGAGGCGGCGGTACTCCGAGTACAGCGCGTCGTAGATCGGCGTCGGCGAGGTGGGGTTCTCCGCGTCGTACGACGGGCGCATGCCCGGGATGGGACGGCTCGTGGGCTGGCGGTGGGCGGCGGCGACCTCGTAGCTGTACACGTAGGACCCAACGAGTGAGAGTGGCAGGGGATGCGGCTCGGGCAGATGCTTCGGAAGGCGGGGGCTCGGGGAACGGCGACGGTTCGTGGCGGGCGGGTATCACTGCGAAAGTGCCTGACCACTTACGTACGGGTGACCTTTTTTGAGGTCGGCGTCGCCGTTCCCCGAGCCCCTGCCTTCCTAAGCGTGTGCCTCTCAGGTGCCGGCGAGGGGGAGGGAGGCGGCGACCAGGACGCCGCGGGTGGTGGCGCGGTCGAGGGCCTGGCGGAGGAGGTCTTCGCGGGGCTGGCGGCCGATGGTGCCGGCCGGGGCGGCATACATGGTGACGGCGGAGAGCTGGCGGGCGGCAGAGCGCCAGGCTTCGGTGACCTGGAGGGGCTGGTGGGCCTGCCACCAGGCGGCGTTGGTGCCGGCGGGGGTGGGGTGCAGGATCGCGTGCAGCTGGCCCATCGCCATCAGGACCGACCAGCCGGGGAGCGGGGCGGGGGCCTTGTTGACGTCCTCGACGAACTGGAAGCCCTGCTCGGTGAGCAGGTCGAGGAACTCGTCCTGGCCGCTGGTGTTACCGGGGCGGCCGACCGGGCCGGTCGGCTCGATCACCAGGGCGGCGTGGCCGGTGTCGCCGCAGAGCACCAGTCCGCAGGTGATGCCGAGGACGGCGGGCTGCCCGGTGCTGGAGACCGAGGGCTGCCCGGAGGCCGGCGCGGCCGGGGCCGGTGCGGGGGTGGGGAGGGCGGCGGCCGGGGGCTGGGACTGGCTGATGCTGCGGACGGCGCCGGCCAGCTGCTCCTCGGAGACCGGGACCACCTGGGAGGGGATGCAGCGGGAGTGGGCGAAGGCGAGCACCGCCGTCTCGTCGGCGACGAAGAGCACCGTGCTGGTGGCCTCCCGGCTGGAGTCGCCGGGGGTCCGGCAGGAGGTGCAGTCGTAGCTGTCGGGCGCGTGGGCGCCGGCGAGCAGGCTGTCTGCTTCGTCGTCGCCGATCTCGGCGCGGACCTCGTCGCTGACTTCGAGCATGCGCGGCACGGAGGACTCCTCGGTTGGTCGTGGGGGTGGCGCGGGCACACCCGATCGCCATTACCAACGGGCCGTTGTGGCTGGGGTCACGGGTCCGTGTGATCGTGACGGGATTTGCCGCCATTTCGACTGCGCCGGGTAGAGCACTGGTCGCAATCTGTCGACATTGTGCGCGAGGTCACAGAGCCTCGAAGGTGACCCAGGCCACCGGGGAGCGAGGTTTGATCATGGAAATGATGCCCAAAGCGGACATTAGGCCCACATTAGCTTGATCTTTACTGCCGGTAACGGTCGGCTGAGCTGGGGAAACCCGAAAACGTTTGGCGCAGGCTTATCCGGCTCGTAGCTTCGTAACCAGTGCAACGAGCACTACCCGGGTTCACCTCCCGGTGCACGGCCCGCCGGTTCCCACCGGTGCGGCAGGTGCCCACCAGCGTGACTCGTCCGTAAGGGCGGCGCAGGTGTGCGGGAGGTTGCCGGGGCGGCGCGCACGTCGTTTCAGAGACGTGCACGGCCGTCTTGCGGACGCGGCAGACGAAATCACGCTCTTCCGGGGCTTGGTTCCGCATGCCTGCCCGGGATTGTCGAGAGGATACTCATGACCTTCCGTAACGAGACCGCCGCTGCCACCACCGCCGTCAAGCGCAACCGCGTTCGACTGGCTGTCATGGGCGGCGCCGTTGCCGTCCTGCCCGTGGCCGGCCTCGTCACGGCCAACTCGGCCTCCGCTGCCTCCGTCTCCACCTGGGACAAGGTCGCGCAGTGCGAGTCCACCGGCGACTGGAGCATTGCCAACGGCAACGGCTTCTACGGTGGCCTGCAGTTCACCTCCAGCACCTGGGCCGCCTTCGGTGGCACCTCCTACGCCCCGCAGGCCAACCAGGCCAGCAAGGCTCAGCAGATCGCCGTCGCCGAGAAGGTGCTCGCCTCGCAGGGCCCCGGCGCCTGGCCGGTCTGCTCCGTCAAGGCCGGTCTGACCAAGGGCGGCGCCGCCGCCGACGTCGACACCTCGGCGGGCACCAGCTCCTCCAACAAGGCCTCGCGCTCCGAGACCCGCGCCCAGGCGCCGAAGAGCACCGCCACGGCCGCCCCGAAGGCCGAGACCAAGGCCGCCGCCGCCCCGAAGGCTGCCGCGCCGAAGGTCGAGACCAAGGCCGCTGCCCCGAAGGCCGCCACCCCCAAGGCCGAGACCAAGGCCCCCGCGGCCAAGTCCAACGGTGGCAACTACACCATCAAGAGCGGCGACACCCTGAGCAAGATCGCCGCCGACAAGGGCCTGGACTGGAAGACGGTCTACAGCAACAACGCCTCCGTCCTCGGTGGCAACCCGGACCTGATCTTCCCGGGCCAGGTCATCTCGCTCTGATCGCCGCCTGAGGCTCACCGAGCCGACCGCGCGTCACCTACGGCCGTCCCCTCCTTCGTGGAGGGGGCGGCCGTCGCGCGTTGTCGTCCGGACGGACCGGCCGTGGTGCCGGGCGGCCGGGGCCGTGCCTTCATGAGGCCATGCGACCGATACTGCTGCCGACCCTCGCCACCGCTCTGCTGACCGCCGCCGTCCTGGTGCCGGTCACCGTGCCCGCCGCTGCCGCCGGCTCTGTGCCGGACGCCACCTGGGAGCGGCTGGCCCGCTGCGAGAGCGACGGCGACTGGCACGCCGACACCGGCAACGGCTTCTACGGCGGGCTGCAGATCTGGCCGCCGAGCTGGCAGGAGGCGGGCGGCCTCCGGTTCGCCGACCGGCCGGACCGGGCACCGCGCCGGCACCAGATCACCGTGGCGGAGGAGATCCGCCGGCAGCAGGGCTGGGGGGCGTGGGGGCACTGCGCCCGGGAGCTCGGCCTGCTCCGCTGACCTGGCGGGGTCGGGGCGGGACTGTGTCGGCACCGGCCGGCCCGTCGGCGTCGGCTGCCAGGATGGAGGCATGGAACTCTTCCCGCGCGAGCGGGCCGACCCCGCGCCGGGGGTGGTGCACCTGCCGGACTGGCTGAGCCCCGCCGAGCAGCGCGAGCTGGTCGCGGCCTGCCGGGAGTGGGCCCGCCCGCCGGCCGGGATGCGGACCGTACGGATGCCGAACGGGGGCGAGATGTCGGTCCGCTCGCTCTCGCTGGGCTGGCACTGGTACCCGTACCGCTACGTCCGGACGGTGGAGGACGGCGACGGTTCGCCGGTCAAGCCGTTCCCGCCGGTGCTGGGCGAGCTGGCCCGGCGGGCGCTGGCCGACGCGTACGGGCCCGAGCCGACCGGGATCGCGGGCACGGCCGACTACCGGCCGGACATCGGGGTGGTGAACCACTACGCGCACGGTGCGCACATGGGGCTGCACCAGGACAAGGACGAGCGGGTCGACGCGCCGGTGGTCTCGCTCTCGATCGGTGACGGCTGCGTCTTCCGGCTCGGCAACACCGAGACCAGGACCAGGCCGTGGACCGACCTCGAACTGCGCAGCGGCGACCTGCTGGTCTTCGGCGGCCCGATGCGTTTCGCGTACCACGGGGTGCCGCGCACCCACCCGAGGACGGCCGATCCGGCGCTCGGTCTGGTCGGGCGGCTGAATATCACGATCCGTCAGTCCGGCTTGGTTTAGTGCCGGGTCGGTGACGGTTCATCGACAGGGATCGCTTGCGGAGGGTCTCATTCACTAGGGTGTCGCCGACAGTTGACCGAGAGCGGCCGATTCGTGGGGGCGGAACCTTGTCATCGCAACTGAACGTGGATCCAGCGGAGCTGGACAGCGCGGCCAAGGTGGTCACCGACCTCAACGGCGAACTCAGGCCGGTCTCCGACCGGGCGGTCAAGGACGCCGACGAGGCCTCCTCCTCCACCGCGGGCTGGTCGGTCTCCGCCCAGCTGGGCCAGGTCGCGGACAGCTGGCGCAAGGCGCTGACCGATCTGCACCGGTCGATGGACGACAACGCGGAAGCGCTGCGCAGCACGGCCGGACAGCACCGCGGCACCGATCAGCTGGTGGCCGCCTCGATGACTCGGGTGGGCTAGTCGGATGGCCAGCAGCTACGCGCTCCTGATGAAGCAGAACTTCGGTGACCTGGAGGCCGCCGCGGCCTCCTGGCGCAAGCTCGGCGAGGGCAGCGGTGACGCCCAGTCACGTCACCGCGGTCAGGTGTCCGGCGCGCTGCGCCGGTCGGGCTGGGCCGGCGACGACGCCAACGCGGCGTACGGGAAGCTGGAGCGGGCCGAGGAGCAGCTCGGCATCGTGAACGCCGAGGCGATGGCGATCGCGGTCACCATCGACACCGTGCACCAGCGGATGTCCGCCGCCCAGCAGGAGCTGCGGGCCGCCGTCTCGGAGGCGGAGGGCAACAACTACCGGGTGGACGACGACGGTTGGGTCACCGGGCCGCAGCTGGACCCGGTGGAGCGGCACGACCCGGACGCGCAGGAGATCAACCGTCAGCAGAACGCCCGGCTGGGCGAGTTCAGGCAGCGGATCGAGGAGGCGGTGCGCAAGGCCGAGCAGGCCAGCGCCGACGGAGCCGCCTCGCTGGGCCAGTTGAACGGTGACGTGGTCAACGCCGACAGCGCCAAGGCCCAGGCGGAGGTCGCCAACGACGTGGCCGGGATGCGGTCCTCGCTCGGGCTGGCCTCGGTGGTGCCGAACCACGACAACCCGGCGGACAACGCCAAGTGGTGGAACTCGCTGACCCAGGCGCAGCAGCGCGAGTACCTGGCGCTCTACCCGGCCGAGGTCGGCAACCGGAACGGCATCCCGAGCCACGTCCGGGACGTGGCCAACCGGGCCCAGCTGGAGCAGCAGTTGGACCTGGCCAGGAACGACACCTCCGAGGACGGCCGGAAGCGGCTCGGGGCACTGCAGAAGCTCCGCGACCGGCTGGAGTCCGAGGATCGTGACCCGAAGGGCCCCGAGGTGCTGCTGCTCGGGCTGGACCCGAAGGACGACGGCCAGGCGATCGTGGCCTTCGGCAACCCGGACACCGCGAAGAACACCGCCGTCTACATCCCGGGCACCACGGCCGAGTTGGACGGGATCGGCGGCGACCTGAACCGGATGAAGGACCTGCAGGCGGCGTCGGACCAGTACGGCAAGCCCGGGGACACCGCCACGATCATGTGGCTGGGCTACGACGCGCCCGACTCGGTGGTGAAGGACGCCCCCTTCGACAACTACGCGGAGGACGGCGCTCCCAAGCTGGACCGGTACGTGGACAGCCTCGGTGTCACGCACGACGGCGGTCCGCGCCACACCTCGGTGATCGGCCACAGCTATGGTTCGGTCGTGGTCGGAGAAGCGGCGAAGAACGGGAACGGTCTGGCGGCGGACGAGATCATCGTCGCGGGCAGTCCGGGCATGCACGTCCAGCACGCCAAGGACCTGAACATCGACCCCAAGCACGTCTGGGCGGCCGAGGCGGACGGCGACCCGGTCCCGAATCTCGGGGTGCTCAAGCACGGCCGGGGTGGCTGGTTCGACTTCCCCAACACGCCGACCTCGGACGACTTCGGGGCCAATCGGATCACCACCGACGGGAACCACGGCCACAGCGAGTACTGGAACAACAACGGCAAGCCGCACAGTGCGTTGGGCAACCAGGCCGCGATCATCACCGGCAACTACGACAAGGTCGGCCTGGAGAATTGAGCATCCTGACGAGATTCGGGACGGTGGCCACCGCCGTCCTGGCACTGACCCTGCTGACCTCCTGCGGGCTCACCGCGGACTCCACGAAGGACAAGTCGTTGCGCATCGCCACCGAGGACCAGATCAGGGCAGAGCTCAAGCAGGCCTCCGACCGGGCGTACCAGGCGCTGGGGGTGAAGGGCCGGCTCGGCCAGAGCGAGACCGTCAACTTCTCCGGCTGCGAGGACCACGGTGGCCCCAAGGGCGCCCGGGACGCCATCCACTTCTGGCAGGTGGACGACCTGGACGCGGCTGAGCTGAATCCGGCGGTCGAGCGCCTGCAGAAGTGGCTCAAGGACGAGGGCTGGGGTGGTCTCGGCGACCAGTGGGACGCGAGCAAGGTGGACCACGAGGTCTGGGGCAAGAATCCGGAGAAGACCGTCGCGGTGTGGGCGCAGTCGTTCCGTCCGATGAATCGGATCATCTTCCGGGTCAGTGCCTCCTGCTTCCAGCCGCCGGCTTCGTGAGGCAGATCACACAGGTGTCGCGACCGGGGCGTTTTCGGTAACGGTGCGGGTTTCGTTGCACCGGCGATCATGACATGCGCCTCGGATTACAAGGCAATATTGCGTTAACGCTGAGCAATCTTTGGTGAATGGCGGAATTTGCCCGCTTGATCCATGTCACGGTTCGTCACCCATAAGCCTCTGAGCTGCGGAAACAGTTCAACGTACGGTTCGAGCATGGTTCAGCTCGACTCCCGCCCGAAGGCCGCCGCTCCGGCGGCCGGAGCGGACGCCAACGACGGTGTCCGCTCCAAGGGCCTCAACAGCAACTCGGTCGGCCTGCTCGGGAACTCCGTCATCGGCGTCTCGACGGTGGCCCCGGTCTACTGCCTGACCACCACGCTCGGCACCACGGTGGCGGCGGTCGGGCTGCAGATGCCCGCGCTCTTCCTGGCCGGCTTCCTGCCGATGATGCTGGTGGCGTTCGCGTACCGGGAACTCAACAAGGCCGTCCCGGACAGTGGCACCTCCTTCACCTGGACGGTCAAGGCCTTCGGGCCGCACGTCGGCTGGATGTGCGGCTGGGGGCTGGTGGTGGCCACCATCATCGTGCTGTCGAATCTCGCGGGGGTGGCCACGGAGTACTTCTACCTGCTGCTCGGCGAGGCCACCGGCAGCGAGTGGATCACCGGGCTGAACGACGACAAGCTGGTGCACGTCCTGACCTGCCTGACGCTGATCGCGCTGGCGACGGCGATCAGCTACCGGGGCATGACGGCCACCAAGGGCGTGCAGTACGCCCTGGTGGGGCTGCAGCTCGCGGTGCTCGGCGTCTTCGCGGTGATGGCGATCGGCAAGGCGGTCGCCGGTGACGCGCCGGGCTCGCTGGACTTCTCCTGGAGCTGGCTCGACCCGTTCCAGGCCGACTCGTTCTCCGCCTTCGTGGCCGGCCTGTCGCTCTCGCTCTTCATGTACTGGGGCTGGGACGCCTGCCTGAGCGCCAACGAGGAGACCGGCGGCAGCGAGAAGACCCCGGGCCGGGCCGCCGTGCTGGCGATGGTCGTGCTGGTCGGCTCGTACCTGTTCACCGCCGTCGCCGTCCAGATGTACGCGGGCGTCGGCAGCACCGGCACCGGGCTGGGCAACAAGGAGACCTCCTCGAACGTCTTCGCCGCGCTGGCCGGTCCGGTGATGGGGCCGACGCTGGGCATCCTGCTGTTCGTCGCGGTGCTCGCCTCGGCGGCCGCCAGCCTGCAGACCACCTTCATCCCGGTCAGCCGGACGGTGCTGGCGATGAGCGTCTACGAGGCGCTGCCGCCGTCCTTCACCGAGGTCAACGAGAAGTACCGGACCCCGGGCCGGGCGATCGTCACGGCGGGCGTCGGGACCGGCGTCTTCTACACCGTGATGACCCTGGTCAGCGAGAACGTCCTCTCGGACACCATCGCCGCGCTGACCCTGATGATCTGCTTCTACTACTCACTGACCGCCTTCGCCTGCGCCTGGTACTTCCGCCGGGACTTCGGCAGGTCGGTCCGGGACGCGCTGCTCAAGGTGGTCTTCCCGCTGGTCGGCGGGCTGACCCTGGCCGGCATCTTCGCGCAGAGCCTGCGCGACATGATCAAGCCCGACTACGGCCAGGGCAGCTCGGTCTTCGGCGTCGGCTCGGTATTCGTGATCGGTGTCGGCGTGCTGGCCCTCGGCCTGGTGGTGATGGCCGTGATGATGCGGCGCAGCCCGGCCTTCTTCCGCGGTGAGGTGCTCACCCGGGAGACCCCGGCGCTGGTGCTGCCGGAGTAGCGGACATGCGGAAGGCGGCCATCCCGTACGGGGTGGCCGCCTTCGTCGTACCGTCAGACGTCCGTGAGCGTCGGCATCGGGCCCTCGGTGCGGGCCAGGTCGATGACGGAGAAGTTGGCGCCCTGCGGGTCCGTCAGCGCGGCGAACCGGCCGAACGGGCTGTCCATCGGGCCGAACTGGAGCTTGCCGCCGAGCTCGGTGGCCTTGGCGACCGCCGCGTCGCAGTCCGGCACCGCGAAGTAGACGTTCAGCCAGGACGGCACGCCGGCCGGGAAGTCCTCGCCCATCTCCATCCGGCCCAGGACGGGGCCGGCCGCCAGGTTGTAGGTGCGGAAGTCCATCTGGGGGTCCGCCATCGCCTGCACCTTGTAGGGGAAGACCGCGGGGTAGAAGGCGTCCACCTCGGCGGGCTTGCGGGTGAAGACCTCGGCCCAGCTGAACGCGCCGGGCTCGTTGAGCTTCTCGAAGCCCTCGTGCTGGCCGCCCTGCCAGACGCCGAAGACCGCGCCGCCCGGGTCGGCCGCGATCAGCATCGAGCCGAAGTCACCGACCTGCATCGGCTCCATCAGCACGGTGCCGCCGGCCGCCTTGATCTTCGCCGCGGTGGCCTTCACGTCCGGCGAGGCGAGGTACAGGCACCAGGCGGAGTGGCCCTCCGACCCCGGCATCGGCGGGACCACGGCGGCCACCGCCTTGCCGTCGGAGTAGGCCTGGGTGTAGTTGCCGAACTCGGACGACGCCTCGCCGAACGTCCAGCCCAGCACCGCGCTGTAGAAGGTCTTGGCGCCCTCGACGTCGGCGAACATCGCGTCGGTCCAGCACGGCGTTCCTTCAGCGTACGCAGCCATGATCATGACCTCTCTCTGCCTCGGATGCGCTCCTCCGTCACCCTAAGCAGGGCCGCCCGGCACCCGCGCGCTCAGCGGGCCGTCAGTGAGCGGTGAGCGTCCCGGGTGCTTCGAACTCCGCCCGGGCGGCGAGGTCACATCACGCGCCGGCGCTCCCTTCAAGCTCGATCGTCCAGCTAGGGGCCGTCGGCACCCGCGTGCGAGGCGGCCGGGCCCGGTGCAGTGCCGGACCCGGCCGGGAGGCATCGGGGCGGTCAGAGTTAGGTGCTCGGCGCCAGCGTGGAGCCGACGTGCTCAGCACGGTGCTGTGCTTGAAGAGCTGCTCTCTCCGCAGTCAGTTTCCGGTGAAAGCTCAGCAGCCAGGCTGGCGGCCGATGGAAGATCTCGATCAGGTCCCCGACATTCCGCACGTCGAGGCGTTGCCTTGCGGCGGTTACAGGAGAGATCTGCAGAGAACGGGCCACGACCCCAGGTTTCAGCGGTGTGGCGGCGGGCCAGGAGAGAAGCGCGGCAGCTTTGGGGGACACCAGCATGCCTGCGTGGGGAGCAAGCCCTGGAAGCCGGCCGGGACGATTCGAGTGAGGCTGAGATCCCGCTCCGCTGGTGGAAACCTCGGGCATGTAGGCAGGTGAGCGCTGTGGCCGAGGAACTGTCGCAGAAGGCAGCTGATGCTCGCCGACCTGCCGGGCGTAGTTGGCTGCGCGCACCTGGGCGAGCTTTTGGTGGAGCTGGAGGAGCCAGTCAGGGGGGTTGCTGAAGACAGCCCTGAGTTCTCCCACTGACCTGATGAAAAGCCCCTTGTCGGACAATGTGGGCAGTGCGAGTTGAAGCGCCTGCTCGACTTCCAGTCCGGTCAGCGGGGTGGGGTGAGGCCGCGCCAGGATGGCACGCGCCTTCGGGGACATCAGGAGTCCGCCCGCCTGCCCTTCTGGAGGTAGCAGCGATGGTCGCTGGTTTGGCAGCGTTTCCTGCTGTTGCCGCGCCAAGTGGAGCAGCCTTTCGGCAACGTCTGCGGGAATATGCTCCCACCGGGGCTGTGGGAGATGGTTGGGAAGAGCCCGCAGTGCCTCGTAATGGAACGGCAGCCGCCGTCCTTGACGTACCGCCATCTCGGCTGCGAGCCGTGCAGCGGTTTCGGGTGCTCCCTTGGTGGTGAGTATGTCCAGGAACCAGGCCTGGGGGTGCCCGGGGTGCAGGTCACACGCTGAGCAGACTCTCCAGACGCGGCCACGGGCTTTCAGCTCAGAACTTCCGGGGGGAGCGGAGCCGCCGCAATGGGCGCAACCCCAATTGACCGTCGCGGGGGCCGCGGGCACTGTTTGCAGGGCTTCCAGTGCTGTCAAGTAATGAGCAGGGAACAGTCCTTGTTTAGCGGCTGCGGTGAGCCCAGGCAGCAGTTGGCGGAGATCGACCGGGCTGCCCGTGCCGTGAGTACCTGATTCGGTGCCTCTGGAGTGAGCAGGCCGCGGGATCGTCTGATCGGCGAAGTCTTCAATCACCACATGGCTGTCTTTGCGGTCGTCGGCGAGCAGGAGCGTTTCGCCCGGTGAGCAGTGCGTGTCGCCGGCGGCCCGGCCTCAGCGGCCGAGCCGGGCGGCGAAGGAGGAGAGCAGCAGGTCGAGTGCGAGCGGGTAGGCGCTGCGGTTCATCTCGGCGATCAGCAGCGGGGTGGTGGCCGCGATGTGGGGGTGGGTGTCGGGGGTGAGGTGGGCGTAACTGGTGTGCCAGACGGCCGAGTCGGCGGCTCGGGCCGGGGCGGGGAGGGCGTCCACGGCGGCGTCCAGGGCGGCGAAGGCCAGGCCCTGGTCGACGAAGGCGTGGTAGAGCTGGACGGCCTCCGGGTCGGGGAAGCCGGCGTCGCGCAGCAGGCCGAGGATCGTCTCCACCGCCTGTATCTCGTACGCCCGGCCGGTGGTCCGGTAGGCGGCGAGCAGGGCGGCCTGCGGGTGGGCCTGGTAGGCGCTGTGGATGCGCAGGCCGATCGCGCGCAGGTCGGCCCGCCAGTCGCCGGTGGGCTGCCAACCCTGCTGGGCGCGGCCGATCAGCTCGTCGGTGATGGCCAGCAGCAGGTCGTCGGTGCTGTGGAAGTACCGGTAGATCGCGCTCGGGTCGGCGCCGAGGGCCGCGCCCAGGCGCCGGACGGTGAGGGCTTCGGCGCCGTGCTGGCCGAGCAGCCGCAGCGCGGTCTCCACGATGCCCTGTGCGGAGAGCACGGTGCCCTGCTTGGTCGGCCGGCGTCGTCTCCGCTCCGGCTCACCCACTACCCGTTCGGCCATGCCCGTCACCTTATGACAACGGCATTGACGTGTGAAGGCCCCCGGAGTTTCATTTGCCGGACCCGGGGCCGACCGAAGGCCCCCTGGTCAAGGCGGTGGTCTGTTGACTACGACGGCGAAGGACGGGGCGAGAACCTCGGCCCCGAGCGTTACCCAGGGCGGCACCATGCGGAAGTCGATCGGCATGGTGGACGGTGTGGTGATCGCCGCCTCGAGTACGGCGGCGACCTCGAGCATCGGCATCGGGCTCGGCCTGACCGCCGGTGTGGTCGGCCTGCACCTGCCGGCCATCATGCTGCTGGCCTTCCTGCCGGTGCTCGGCATCGCGGTCGCGTACGGCCGGCTGAACCGGGTCGAGCCGAACGCGGGCAACAGCTACACCTGGGTCGGCAAGACGCTCAACCCCTGGCTCGGCTTCCTGACCGGCTGGGTGAACACCGTCGGCACCATCGTCTTCATGGCGTACACCACCGCCGTCACCGGCTCGGCCGTGCTCCAACTCGCGGGCCAGGCCGGGCTGCACAGCATCGCGGGCCTCGCCCTCGACCCGGACTCCACCCTGCAGACCACGCTGCTCGGCCTGGTGGTGCTGGCCGCCGCCACGCTGGTCGCGATCCGCGGCCTGGCGCTGGCCGCCCGGCTGCAGAAGTACCTGCTGGTCTTCGAGTACGCGGTGCTGCTCGGCTTCTGCGGCTGGGGTCTGCTGGCCGGGGACCAGCCGTTCTCGCTGGAGTGGTTCAACCCGTTCGCGATCCCGAGCATGGACGCGCTGGCCCAGGGCATGGTGCTGGCGGTGTTCTGCTACTGGGGCTTCGAGTCGGTGTTCACCGTCGCCGAGGAGGTGCACGACCCGAAGGACGCCTCGCGCGGCGGCATCTTCGCGCTGGTGCTGATGCTGCTGCTGTTCGTGCTGGCCGGGACCGCCTTCCAACGGGTGCTGCCGCTCGACGAGTTGGCCGACAACGGGGCGCAGGGGCTGACCTACTTCGGCGAGAAGCTGGCCGAACAGCCGCTCGCCGCCCTGCCGTTGATCGCCCTGACGTTCTCCGCCGTGGCCTCGCTGCAAGCCTCGGTGATCCCGACCGCGCGCGGCACCTTCGCGATGGGCCGGGACGGCACCCTCGGCCCGGTCTGGACGAAGATCCACCCGAAGCACGGCACCCCCGCTGTCGGGACGGTGCTGCTGGTGCTGATCGCCGCCTCGATCGCGGTGCTCTCGCTGGTCATCCCCACCGTCACCGATCTGATCAGCGCGGCCGTGAACGCGATCGGCATCGTGGTGGTGCTGTACTACGCGCTGACCGCGGTGGCCGCCGCCGTCCGGTTCCGGCACCTGCTGCGGGACGAGCCACTGGCCGGACTGCGGGTGGTGATCGCCCCGCTGGTGAGCGCGGCCGCGCTGCTCGGCGTCGGCGGCTACCTGGCCTGGAGCTTCTGGAACTCGGCCGACCACTTCGAGGTCAGCGCCGAGAACGGCTGGTTCCAACTGCTGGTCCCCGCCCTGATGATCGGTACCGGACTGGTGGCCGCCGGCTGGGCCCGCTGGGTCCGCAAGTCCCCGTACTTCGTCACCGGTCGCGGCACCGACGCCGACTCGGTCGAACTCGCACCCTCGGTCTGACGACCCGAAACCCCCTGGAGACACACCCATGAACCACGCAGACCTGGTCTTCACCGGCGGTCCGGTGTTCACCGCCGACGCCGCCCGGACCCGGGCCACCGCGCTGGCCGTCACCGGCGACCGGATCACCGCCGTCGGCCACCAGGAGATCCGGGAGCTGATCGGCCCCGGTACCGAAGTGGTGGATCTGAAGGGCAGGTTGCTGGTTCCGGGCTTCCAGGACTCGCACATCCACGCGGTGTACGGCGGCACCGAGCTGGCCGAGTGCGACCTGACCGAGACGGTCGGTGCGGACGTCTACCTGGACCGGATCCGGGCCTTCGCCGACGCGCACCCGGACCGGGAGTGGATCACCGGCAGCGGCTGGTCCCTGGAGAGCTTCGAAGGCGGGCTCCCCACCCGGCAGTTGCTCGATTCGGTGGTCGCCGACCGTCCGGTCTACCTGGTCAACCGCGACCACCACGGCGCCTGGGCGAACACCCGGGCGCTGGAGCTGGCCGGGCTGACCCGGGACACCCCGGACCCGGCCGACGGCCGGATCGAGCGGGAGCCGGACGGCACGCCCAGCGGCGTCCTCCAGGAGGGTGCCACCGCGCTGGTCGCCCGGCTGGTGCCGCCGACCACGGCGGCCGACCGGTTGGCCGGGCTGCTCCGGGCCCAGCAGCTGCTGCACTCGCTCGGCATCACCGGCTGGCAGGACGCGCTGCTCGGCGTCTTCAACGGCCAGCCGGACCCCTCCGACGCCTACCTGGCGGCCGCCCGGGCGGGCACCCTCACCGCCCGGGTGACCGGTGCGCTCTGGTGGGACCGGGAGCGGGGCGCCGAGCAGATTCCCGAACTGGTCGCCAGGCGTAAGGAGTTGACGTACGGGCGGTTCCGGGCCGGCTCGGTGAAGATCATGCAGGACGGCATCGCGGAGAACTTCACCGCCGCGATGACCACCCCCTACCTGGACGGCTGCGGCTGCGCCACCGCCAACTCCGGTCTGAGCTTCGTCGATCCGCTCACGCTGCGCGAGCACGTCACCGCGCTCGACGCGCTCGACTTCCAGGTGCATTTCCACGCCCTCGGCGACCGGGCCGTCCGGGAGGCCCTGGACGCGGTTGAGGCCGCCCTCGCCGCCAATGGGCAGCGCGGCAACCGGCACCACCTGGCGCACCTCCAGGTGGTGCACCCCGAGGACATCGGCCGGTTCGCCCGGCTCGGCGCGATCGCCAACATCCAGCCGCTCTGGGCCGCCCACGAGCCGCAGATGGACGAACTCACCATCCCGTTCCTCGGCCCCGAACGCGCCGCCTGGCAGTACCCGTTCGGCGACCTGCTGCGCACCGGCGCCACCCTGGCGGCGGGCAGCGACTGGCCGGTCAGCAGCCCCGACCCGCTGGCGGGCCTGCACGTCGCGGTCAACCGGGCCGAGCCCGGCGCCACCGACGGCCGGGTCTTCCTGCCGGAGCAGCGCCTCGACCTCGGCACCGCCCTCGCCGCCTACACGGCGGGCTCGGCCCACGTGAACGGTACCGACCAGGCGGGCAGTCTGCGGCCGGGCCTGCTGGCCGACCTGGTGGTGCTGGACCGGGACGTGTTCGCCCGTCCGGCGGACGAGATCGCCGAGGCGCGGGTCGAACGTACGTACGTGGGCGGGCAGTTGGTGCACCTGGCCTGAGGCTGGGCGGCGTCGTTTTCGGGCGTCACCGTCCGTCCCTCTGTGGAGTTGTCACCTCTGACACTCCGTGGGAGACAGGGATGGTTCTGGAGATGAGAGTTCTGACGCCGCGACTGCTGGTGACCGCTGCCGCGTTCGCGTTGGTGGCCGCCGCCGGGCCGAGTGCCTCGGCGGCGGCCACCGAGCGGCCGGTCGAAACCAACTCCGTGCTGGGGTTCCTGGCGGGATTCCCGCAGCCCGGGGTCGCGCCGGACGGGGCGAACGACTGGTCCTGCAAGCCGGGGCCGGCCCACCCGAATCCGGTGGTGCTGGTGCACGGCAGCTTCGAGAACATGAACGACAACTGGGGTGGTGCGGCGCCGCTGCTGGCCAACAACGGCTACTGCGTCTTCGCCTTCAACTACGGCGCCCAGGAAGGGAATCCGATCCAGGGCACCGGTCCGATCGAGCTGAGCGCGGCCCAGCTTGGCGACTTCGTCGACCGGGTCACGGCCGCCACCGGGGCGGCCGAGGTGGACCTGGTCGGCCACTCGCAGGGCGGCATGATGCCCCGTTACTACCTGAAGAACCTCGGTGGCGCGGCCAAGGTCGACAAGCTGATCGGCCTGGCCCCGAGCAACCACGGCACCACCCTGCTCGGCCTCTCCGGGCTGGCCTCGGCACTCGGAGTACTGGAGCCCGCCAACCGGTTCCTGCTCGGCCCCGCCTGCCCGGCCTGCGTGCAGCAGGAGCAGGGCTCGCCCTTCGTCACGGCGCTGAACGCGGGCGGCGACACCGTGCCGGGTGTCCGGTACACGGTGATCGCCTCCCGGTTCGACGAGGTGGTGACGCCGTACGACTCGGCCTTCCTGACCGGCCCGGAGGTCGACAACATCACCCTCCAGGACGGCTGCCCGCTGGACGCCGCCGACCACCTGGAGATCGCCTACGACCCGGTCGCGCTGATCCACGTGCTCAACGCGCTCGACCCGGCGCATCCCCGGCAGGTGCCCTGCGCGGTGGTGCTGCCGGCGGTCGGCCCGCTGGTCTGACGGGCCGGTCGGCCTGGTGGCCGGCCCGAAAACTCGGCGGCGGAGCGGAGCCCGCCCGGTGATACTCGCTGGATGACAGCCATCCACCCCCTGCCGGAACCCGACGCGGCGGGTACGCGATGACCAGCTTCGTCACCCATCGGGAGCGGGTGCTCGATCCTTCTCTGTCGGTGCTGCGGCGGCATCGGGAGCTCTGGGTCTGTCTCGAGGTCTTCGCGCCGTACGGGTTCCACGGCACCTACCACCATCTGACGGTCAGTGCCCGGATGCCGCGGGATCTGGCGAGCGACCCCGACTCGCTGGTCCGGGCGGTGACCGAGCTCGACCGGGCCCGGGTGCTCTGGCAGGCGGCGGGGGCCCGGTACGCGGAGCGGCGGCGGGTGGAGAAGCGGGAGTTGGGGCTGCGGGCGCCGCGGCGGCCGGGGCCCTGGTGGCAGGCCGAACCGGCGCAGGGGTGCTACGTGGTGGACGTCCTGTGCCACCCCGGCCTCTGCCTGCCGGAGTACGTCCATCGTCAGGTGCTGCTGGCCGAGGGGGCGGAGCTGCCCGGGTGCCGGGAATGCGGGGACGAGCGGCCGGTGGTGTCGCGGTCCACCGGGCACGGGTTCATCGAACTCTGCCCGGGGTGTGCGGCGGTGCGGCGCTCCTGTGCCTGCGGGGTGCGGCACGTGCTGCGGGCCGGCGCGGCGGTCGGCTGGCCGAGCCTGCGGCTGCGTGAGCACCTGACGGCGGACGGACTGCCGCGCGAGACGGACGGGATCGCCGAGCGGATCGCGCAGTTGGAGTTGGTGCCGCCACCGCGGGTCAGCTCGCGGGGTAGCCGGTTTCTTCCAGGTCGTCGGCCAGGTCCGTCAGGGTGAGGTCGGGGTTGAGGGCGCGGACCACCTCGGTGGTGAGCGGGCGGAGGGCCAGGATGTGGCGGACGGCGGGCAGGTCGACCGGGACCTCGTAGTAGTCGGTGGCGAAGTCGGCGTACGCCTCGGCCGAGCGGTCGGTGAGGGACTGGAAGAGCCAGTCGGCGCCGTCCGGGTCGGGGTGGCCGGGCGGGAGGTCGACGGTGCCGGTGTGCCACTGCTCGTCGGTGCTGAGCCGCCAGAGGGCGGCGGTGACGGCCGGGAGGCCGTCGTCGGTGAAGGCGGGCTCCTCGGCGCAGGCGCGCAGCGGCTCGGGCACCTCGTCCAGGACGCCGGGCCAGACCCGGTCCTCCGCGAACGGGCTCATCGGGGACTCGTGGTCGAAGCCGCGCAGGTAGGTGCCGGCGGGGGTGAAGGTGACCGTGTACTCGTCGCCGGAGCCGTTCTTCATCGAGGCCAGCTGCTCGTTGGGGGCCCAGTCGGCGTCGAAGGAGAAGTAGCGGTCCGGCCACTCGGGGCAGAGGATCGCGTCCAGCACGGCCAGCGCCCGGCAGTGGTCCCGCAGGACGTCCGGGGCGGGCAGCAGCGGGGCTACATCGTTGGCGGTCATGATGATCATCCAACCGTACGGCTCCGACAGCGCTCGCCCCGGCCCGCCCCCTGCGGTCAGTTGAGGCTGTACCAGGGGGACGGGGTCCAGGCGGCGCCGAACGGCAGGGCGGCGTCCGGGTCGGTGAGGGTGATCCGGATGCCGACCGTCCCGGCCAGTCCGAGCCGGAGCCGGCTGCGGATCAGGGCGAGCATCCCCGTCAGGCCGTACTTGTTGAGCAGTGAAGTCCGGTAGCAGGCAGTGGTGTCCGGGTCGCAGAGGGCGGCGCGGGCCTGCTGCCGCCCGCCGAGCGGGCGGCCGTGCTGGTCGCAGGGCTCGACCAGGACGCCCGGGTGGCTCCGGACGTGCCGCACCACCGCCGAGTCGGTGCGGGCCCAGACGCCGAGCGCCGGGCCGTCCGGCACCACCCAGGTGGTGGCGGTGGCGGCGGTGCCGTCGGGCTCGAAGGTGGTGAGCAACAGGTACTGCTTGTCGGCGAGTTGGTCGCTGGGCAGGCGCATCTCACGCTCCGTCAGTGCTGGTCGGTGAGGGATTCGCGGTACTGCTCGGCGGTCGGGCGGCTGATCTGGCCGGCCGGGCCGAAGTACGCGTGCGAGGCGCGGACCCGGAGCTTGGTCAGCAGCCCGGCCCGGGGCGGGAGTTCGGCGGGGGTGTACTGCTCGTGTGCGGTCAGCCGGTGCAACTCGGCCTGCGGCAGCGGCTCGTGGAGCTCGACGAACTCGCCGTGCGGCAGCCGCTTGATGATGCCCGTCTCCCGGCCGTGCAACACCTTGTCCCGGTCCCGCCGTTGGAGGCCGAGGCACCAGCGCTTGGTGATCAGGAAGACCGCGACCGGCACCACGAACGCACCGATCCGGACCGCGTGGGTGATGCTGTTCAGCGAGAGGTGCAGGTGGGTGGCGAACAGGTCGTTGCCGCCGCCGGCCAGCAGCACCAGGTAGAGGCTGATCCAGGCCGCGCCGAACGCGGTGCGCACGGGGGCGTTGCGCGGGCGGTCGAGCAGGTGGTGCTCGCGCTTGTCCTGGGTGATCCAGCTCTCGACGAAGGGGTAGGCCGCGATGGCGGCCAGCACCAGCGGGAAGGCCAGGAAGGGGATCAGGATGCCGAGGTTGAGGGTGTGGCCCCAGAGGCCGATCTCCCAGCCCGGCATCACCCGGATCAGGCCCTCCGCGAAGCCCATGTACCAGTCGGGCTGGGCGTCGGTGGAGACCTGGTCGGGGCGGTACGGGCCGTATGCCCAGATCGGGTTGACGGTGGCGATGGCGGAGATGGCCGCGATGATGCCGAAGACCAGGAAGAAGAAGCCACCGGCCTTGGCCAGGTAGACCGGCATCAGCGGCATGCCGACCACGTTCTTCTCGGTACGTCCGGGCCCGGCCCACTGGGTGTGCTTGTGGTAGAAGACCAGGATCAGGTGCGCCACCAGCAGGCCCAGCATGACGCCCGGGATCAGCAGCACGTGAATGGTGAAGAACCGCGGCACGATGTCGGTGCCGGGGAACTCCCCGCCGAACAGGAACATCTGCGCGTAGGTCCCGATCAGCGGCACCGCCAGCGTGACGCCCTCGACGAAGCGGATGCCGGTGCCCGAGAGCAGGTCGTCGGGCAGCGAGTAGCCGAAGAAGCCGTCCAGCAGCCCGAGGAACAGCAGCAGGAAGCCGAACAGCCAGTTGATCTCGCGCGGCTTGCGGAACGCCCCGGTGAAGAAGACCCGCATCATGTGCACGAACATCGCCGCGACGAAGACCAGCGCGGCCCAGTGGTGGATCTGACGGATCAGCAGCCCGCCGCGCACCTCGAAGCTGATGTGCATGGTACTGGCGTACGCCTCCGACATCCGGATGCCGCTGAGCGGCACGTACGGGCCGTGGTAGACCACCTCGGCCATGCTCGGCTTGAAGAACATCGTCAGGTAGACGCCGGTCAGGATGATGACGATGAAGCTGTAGAGGCAGATCTCGCCGAGCATGAAGGACCAGTGGTCCGGAAAGATCTTGCGCAGATTGGTCCGGGCGAGCGTGTGGATGCCCAGCCTGCCGTCCAGCCAGTCCGCCGTGCGACGCCCCGAGTTCTGACGGGTGGTCATGGCACTCCCCTTGTGCGCGATCCGGGTGCTCCAGTGGAAACGGGGACTGACCCCCACTTCTGGACGGTACCCTAGCAGTAGCGGGGAACGGTCCCCGTTTCGGGGATTGGTTAGGGTGGGCCCATGACGGATCAGCAGGCCACGCCCCTCCGGCGGGACGCCCGGCGCAACCGCGAGGCGCTGGTCGAGGCGGCGGCCGAGCTCTTCGCCCAGCAGGGGCTGAACACGCCGCTGGACGTGATCGCCCGCCGGGCGGGGGTCGGCAACGCCACCCTCTACCGGCACTTCCCGACCCGGGAGGACCTGATCGGTGAGGTGTTCGCCACGGCGGGCTCAGTGCTGGCCGAGGCCGGTGAGCAGGCGCTCGCGGGTGAGGACGCCTGGGCCGAGATCGAGCGGTACTTCGGCCGGATCTTCGAACTGGTCGCGGCCAACCGGGGGTTCAACGACCTGGTGACGATGGCGATCCCGAGCGTCCCCGCGCTGGCCGAGATGAGCCACCGGAACGCCGCCACCGTCACCGCCCTGATGGTCCGGGCGCAGAAGCAGGGCACCATGCGGCTGGACGTGGTCCCGATGGACCTGCTCTTCCTGCTCGGCCCGCTCTGCCGGGCCGTGCCGGCCGCCGATGACCTGCGCCCCGGCCTGTGGCGGCGCTACCTGGCCCTGCTGCTGGCCGGGTTCCACACCCGGGCCACCGAGCCGATGGCCGAACCGCCGGTCGGCGAGGAGCAGTTGGACCAGCTCTTCGCCGGGCTCTGGGAGGCGGAGGGGTGATCGTCCGTCGGCGGAGCACCCGGGTAGGGTCGGCGGCAGGCGAACCCCAGGGGGAGAGATGACCGAGAGCATCGAGTACGTCCGGTCGGCGGCGGCCGTGGCGACCAGTACCGGCGACGACTACCGGGTGGAGATCCGCGCCGGACGGCACCAACTCGCCGCCGACGAGCCGGAGTCGGCGGGCGGCGCGGACACCGCGAGCACGCCGGTCGGGCTGCTGCTGTCGGCGCTCGGCTCCTGCACGGCGATCACGCTGCGGATGTACGCGCAGCGCAAGCAGTGGCCGCTGGAGACCGTCCGGGTGCACCTGGGCTACGAGAAGGGGGCCGACAAGGCCGTCCGGATCACCCGGCGGATCGATCTGATCGGCGAGCTGGACCAGGCCCAGCGGGCCCGGCTGCTGGACATCGCCGAGCGCACCCCGGTGACCCGGGCGGTCGGCAGCGGGACCCCGATCATCGCCGCCGAGCCGCGGGGTCCTCACTCGCCCGCGTAGGCCCGTTCCAGCTCGGCGAGGTCGAACTTGACCATCCGGAGCATCGCCTCGGTGGTGCGTCGGGCCTTCTCCGGGTCCGGGTCGCCGACCATGTCGATCAACGCCGTGGGCACCACCTGCCAGGAGACCCCGAACCTGTCCTTCAGCCAGCCGCACTGGACTTCCTGGCCGCCCTCGGTGAGCCGGCTCCAGTAGTAGTCGATCTCCGCCTGGTCGGCGCACGGGACCTGGAACGAGACGGACTCGTTGAAGGTGAACAGCGGCCCGCCGTTCAGGCCGACGAACTTCTGCCCGTTCAGCTCGAACTCCACGGCCAGCACCGAACCGGCCGGGCCAGGGCCGGCCTCGGTGTAGTGGCCGATCCGGCCGAGCCGGGAGTTCTTGAAGATCGACAGGTAGTGCTGGGCGGCCTCCTCGGCCTGGCCGTCGAACCACAGACAGGTGGTGAGGCGGTCGTCGGTGCTCATGCCGGTGCCCTTTCCGTGCTGCGCCGAGTGCGGCGCCCGAAAAGTGAGCATAGGACCGGATCGGCACCATTCAGGGGGACGGCGCGCGGGGTCAGGCCGGGCGTGCTGCCGGCAGGGCGGCGCAGAGGCGGTCCAGCTCCTCCTCGGTGTTGTAGTAGTGGACCGAGGCGCGAACCAGTGAGTCCAGGCCGCGCTCGGCGAGGTCCCAGCGGGCCTGACCGACTGCGGAGGCGGTCAGGTTGATCCGCCCGGCCCGCAGCTGCTGGACCAGTGCGGGGCTGTCGTGGCCGTCCACGGTGAAGCTGACGATCCCGCACTGCCGCACGCCCCGGTCCTGCACCCGTACGCCGGGGAGCGCGCGGAGCCGGTCGCGCAGGCCGTCCGCAAGTGCGGTGACCCGCTGCTCGATCGCGGGCAGGCCGAGGTCGAGCGCGTAGTCCACCGCCACGCCGAGGCCGATCCGGGCGGCCGTCCCGTTCTCCCAGCTCTCGAACCGGCGGGCGTCGTCCCGGATCCGGTAGGAGTCCGGGCCGGTCCAGACCGCCGACTGCAGGTCCAGGAACGGCGGCTCCAGGCTCTCCAGCAGCCGTTCCGAGCAGTACAGGAAGCCGGTGCCGCGCGGGCCGCGCAGGTACTTGCGGCCGGTCGCGGTGAGCAGGTCGCAGCCGATCTCCCGTACGTCGAGCGGTAGTTGGCCCGCCGACTGGCAGGCGTCCAGCAGGTACACCACCCCGGCCGCCCGGGCCACCCGGCCGATCTCGGCCGCCGGGTTGACCAGCCCGCCCTGGGACGGGACGTGGGTGATGCCGATCAGTTTGACCCGCTCGTCGAGCAGTTCGCGCAGGGCGGGGACGGAGAGCTGGCCGTGCTCGTCGTCCGGCACCACCTCGATCCGGACGCCGTACCGGCGGGCCGTCTGCAGATAGGCCATCGCGTTGCTGGCGTACTCCGAGCGGCAGGTCAGGATCCGGTCGCCCGGCTGCCAGCGCAGGCTGTGAAACGCCATGTCCCAGGCCCGGGTGGCGTTCTCCTGCAGGGCGATCTCGTGCCGCCCGGCGCCGACCAGCCCGGCCAGCGCGTCGTAGACGTGCTCGATCCGGTCGGTCTCGGCGATCGCGGCCTCGTAGCCGCCGCTCTCCTCCTCCAGCCGCAGGTGCCGCACCACCGCGTCCACCACCTGACGGGGCGGCAGGGACGCGCCGGCGTTGTTGAGATGGGTCACGGTCGTGCAGCCCGCCGTGTCCCGCCGGGCCCGTTCGACGTCGATCGGCACGGTCACCTCCCTGTGGTCCGTTCCGCTCACCTTAGGCACGTGGTCGGCCGGGCGCAGTGGAAAGAGCGACGGAGTGTCAGGTGCGGTCAGAGCACGTCCGCGAGGAACTGCCGGAGCCGTGGGCTCTCCGGTGCGCCGAAGACCGCCTCGGGCGTGCCGGACTCGACCACCACGCCGCCGTCCATGAAGGCGACGCTGTCGGAGACCGACCGGGCGAAGCCCATCTCGTGCGTGACCACGACCATGGTCATGCCCTCGCGGCCGAGGTCGGCCATCAGGGCCAGTACGCCCTTGACCAGTTCCGGGTCCAGCGCGGAGGTCGCCTCGTCGAAGAGCATGACCTGAGGCTCCATCACCAGGGCCCGGGCGATGGCCACCCGCTGCTGCTGCCCGCCGGACAGCTGTCCGGGGCGGACATCCGCCTTGTGCCGCAGCCCGACCAGATCGAGCTGGCGGTAGGCGGTCTCGGTCGCCTCGTCGCGGGAGAGCTTCCGCAGTTTGCGCAGCGGAAGGGTGAGGTTGCGCAGGACGCTCAGGTGCGGGAAGAGGTTGAACTGCTGGAAGACCATGCCGATCTGATGGCGCAGCAGGTCGGGGTCGCGCCGCAGGACGCTCGCACCGTCCAGCAGGATGTCGCCGCGGTCGGGCTCCAGCAGGCGGTTGATCGTCCGCAGCAGCGTGGACTTGCCGGAGCCGGACGGTCCGATGACGGAGATCGTGTGCCCCTTCGGGACGTCGAGGTCGACGCCGCGCAGGATCGGGTTGCCGCCCAGGGACAGGTGGAGGTCACGGGTCGTCAGGCTGACCGGCGAGAAAGCGGTCGGCGGGGTGTCGGTGGGTCGCTGGTCAGGCACGTGCCGCTCCTTCGGGTACGGGGACCGGCTCGGCGGCGGGCGGCTCGGTGGTCGGTTCGACGACCCTGCGCCCGAGCCGGAGCCGGCGGTCGATCACGTTGACCAGGTGTGTCAGCGGCACGGTGAGCAGGAGGTAGAAGAGGCCGGCCAGGACCAGCGCGGACTCGTTGCCGGTGTTGGCGGCGGAGTCCTGGCCGATCCGGAACAGGTCCCGCTGATCGGCCATCAGCCCGAGGAAGTAGATCAGGCTGGAGTCCTTGATCAGCGCGATCAGCTGGTTGACCCAGGCCGGCAGGACCCGTCGGACGCCCAGCGGGACGATGATCAGCCGCATCGCCGAGGCGTACGAGAAGCCCAGGGCCCGCGCCGCCTCGAGCTGGCCCGCCTCCACGCTCTGGATCCCGGAGCGGAAGATCTCGCCGAAGTAGGCGGCGGCGATCAACGAGAGGGCGAGGATCCCGAGCGGGTACGGATCGGGCCCCCAGATCAGCAGCCCCTGCGGCGCCAGCCCCACGCCGATCAGCAGGATGGTGACCGCGGCCGGGAGGCCGCGGAACACGTCGGTGTAGAGGCGGGCCGGCCAGCGCAGCCAGCGGGTCCCGGAGATCCCGGCCACCGCCAGGAGCAGGCCCACCACTGTGCCGATGATCGCCGAAGTCACCGCGAGGATCAGCGTGTTGGGCACGCCGGTGGTGAGCAGGTCGGGAATCGCGGCGCGCATCGACTCCCAGTTGAAGAACGTCTCCGCCAGCGTGCCCCACTGGTCCACGTCAGCCTCCTGTCCGGTCTGTCACGGTCACGGTCACGGGTGTCAGGGAGTCGCCGACGCGCTCGCTGCCGCCAGCGGCGGGTAGTTGACCGAACCGCTGCCGGGCTTGAAGCCCTCCGGGATGGCCCGGCCCGGGTAGTACTGCTGCTGCAGACGCGTCCAGGTCCCGTCCGCGATCACCTCGTCGAGGGCCTTGTTCAGCGCGCCCAGCAGCTCCGGGCGGTCCAGTGCGACGGCGAAGGCGGTCGGCGAGGAGCTGAGCTGCTTCTGCGCCAGCACCACCTTGCCACCGCTGTCGTTGGCGCTCTTCTCGCCGATCTCCGCAGGCGAGATCCAGGCCTGCGCGGTGCCGGTCTTCAGCTGGTTGAGCGCGCTGTTGTAGTCGGGCACCCGCACCGGGTCGAGCTTGTTCTTGGTGGCGTAGTCGTCCTGGACGGTCCCCTGGACGACCACGACCCGCTTGCCCGCGAGCTGGTCGAAGTTGGTGATCGGCGAACCGGCGGGAACGTCGAGCCCGAAGTAGCCGAAGTCGTAGCCGTTGCTGAAGGCCACCGTCTTCTTGCGGGCCTCGGTGATGGTGATGGACGAACTGCCCACGTCGAACTTGCGGTTGGCGACCTGCGACAGCAGGGACGAGAAGTCCGTCGAGGCGAACTGCACCTTGAGGCCGGCCTTGGCGGCGACGGCGGTGAACAGGTCGTTGTCGAAGCCGGTGAACTTGCCGTCCTTGAGATAGACGTTCGGGGGTGCGTCCGAGAGCGTGCCGACGCGTATCGTCCCCGGCTCGGACAGCTTGTACGGGTTGTCGGCGGACTTCGTCGTCGTCGACGTGCTGCTGCACGCGCCGAGCGAGGCGACGGAGACGACGGCGGCGAGGGCGGCGAGGAGAACCCGGCGCGGGTGCATGGAAGCTCCAGACATGGTGGGGCCAGAGATGGTGAGGCCACAGAGATGGTGAGGAGAGGACGAATCGCGTGGCCGGCCCGCCCCGGACACGGAGACCGGCGCAGGGCGGAGGCAACGGAGGAACGACCCGGCCCGGACCCGTACGGATACGGGCGGAGGTGTGCGGGTCGAACGGGGAACGCAGCGGGCGGTCGGCGTCAGAGCCGAGGAAGGGCGCGCGTCAGCAGCTGGGGCGACAGCTCGTCGCCGTCACACGGCGCAGGTCGATGTGCCTGCGCGAAACGAGGTATCCAGCCATGCGGGCACTATGCGTGGTGATCGTCGGTGCAGTCAAATCGTGCGCGATCCAAGGCTGTCGGGCGCAGGAGTTGTGAGTTGAGCACTGCGCGTCTGGAGCCGGGAATCGGGGGGAAGGTGGGGAGAATGTACGAGATGCGAGCGACCCTGTCCGCGAACGTACGCCGCGGTCTCCGCGACCCGGTGGTCCACCTGACCGTCCGGGCCACCCTCGCGGCGACCCTCTCCTACGCCGTGGCCGTGCAGCTGAGCACCGAGCCCGCGCCGCTCACCGCGCCGCTGACGGCACTGCTGGTGGTCCAGGTGACCGTCTACTCGACGCTGACCACCAGCATCCGCCGGGTCAACTCGGTGGTGGTGGGCGTGCTGATCGCGATCGGCTTCAGCGCCGTGATGGGGCTCAGCTGGTGGAGCCTGGGGCTGATCATCCTGGCCTCGCTGACGGTCGGTCAGTTCGTCCGGGTGGACGAGTTCGTCAACGAGGTGGCGATCAGCGCGATGCTGGTGCTGGGGGTGACCAGGCTCGCCAACCAGGCCTGGGACCGGGTGCTGGAGACCCTGATCGGCGCCGTGGTCGGCCTGCTGTTCAACCTGCTGTTCGCACCCCCGGTCTGGCTCGACACCGCCGGCGAGTCGATCGAGGACCTGGCCCGCCGGGCCCGCCACCTGCTGCTGCGGCTCGCCGAACAGCTGCACGGCCCGACCGAGGTGCACCTCGCCGCCGCCCGGCTGCACGAGGCCCGCGAGCTGGACCAGGCGATCGCCGAGGTGGACGCCGCGCTCCGGCAGGCCGAGGACAGCCTGCGGCTGAACCCCCGGATCTCCGAGGGCCAGCTCCCCCGACTGGTGCTGCGCACGGGGCTGGACACCCTGGAGATCTGCGTCGTGGTGATCCGGGTGCTGGCCCGCTCGTTCACCGACCTGGCCAAGCGTCGCCCCGGCGACCAGGGGCTGTTCCCACCGGACGTCGCGCTCGCGCTGGAGGAGCTGCTCACCCACATCGGGGGTGCCCTGGTCAGCTTCTCGGTGCTGGTCACCACCCAGGTCAGCCGCAACGCGGAGGCGGCCGAACAGCGGCTGGCCGACGAGCTCACCGCCGCGCTGGCCAGCCGGGAGAACGTCGCCCGGCTGCTGCTGGAGCAGGTGCAGCAGCGTCCCGACGCCTGGCAGCTGCACGGTTCGCTGCTCGCCGAGCTGGACCGGATCCTGGACGAGCTGGACCTCGAGCACCGGTCCCGGCGCCTGATGGAGGAGCTGGACCGGGCCGCCGTGGCGAGGAGCGAGCGGTTCACGGTGCTGTACCGGCTGCGCCGGCTCGTGCGGGGGTGATCGGCTGACGAGGGATCAGGCGGGGGTCGGACCGAAGCGGCGGCGGTAGTCCTGCGGGTTGAGGCCGGTCTCGCGGCGGAGCAGGGCGCGCAGGTTGGCGGCGGTGCCGAGGCCGCTGTGCCGGGCCACCGCGTCGAAGCCGGACTCGCCCCGTTCGATCAGGCGGCGGGCCAGGGTGAGGCGTTCGCCGGTGAGCCAGACCAGTGGAGTGGTGCCGAGCTCGGTGCGGAAGCGCCGGTGCAGGGTGGCCGGGCTGACCGCGGCGCGGGCCGCGAGGTCGGCCACCGTCAGCGGTTCGTCCAGCCGTTCCTGGGCCCAGGCCAGCACGGGGGCGAGCGATTCGTCCGGCAGATCGGGGACCGGCCGTTCGACGAACTGCCGTTGCCCGCCGTCCCGGTGGGCGGCGAAGACCAGCCGGCGGCTGACCGAGTTGGCGACCTCGGCGCCGTGGTCGCGCCGGACCAGGTGCAGGCCGAGGTCGAGGGCGGCGGCGCTGCCGGCCGAGGTGAGGATGTCGCCGTCGTCGACGAACAGCACGTCGGACTCCAGCCGGACGGCCGGGAACCTGGCCCGGAAGGAGTCCGCCCACTGCCAGTGCGCGGTGGCCCGGCGGCCGTCCAGGACCCCGGCCTCGGCCAGCGTGAAGGCGCCGCTGCAGAAGCCGACCAGCCGCGCCCCGCGGGCGTGCGCCCGCCGGACGGCGGCGAGCACGGCCGGGCGGCGCGGTACGTCGGTGTCAGGCCGGTTGGGCACGATCAGGGTGTCCGCCGTCTCGGCGGCCGCCAGCCCGGCCACGCCGGTGAGGGTGAAGAAGCCGTCCCGCATCAGGGTGCGCGGCGCGGGTGAGCAGAGCCTGAACTCGTAGAGGTCGCGCCCGATTTCGGGTCGGCGGAGGCCGAACACCTCGGTGGCGCAGCCGAGTTCGAACGGGTTGGAGTTCTGGTCCACGATGACGACCACCCGGTGCGGACGCGGCTGCGAGGATTCTTGCGGCATGTGCGATTCCTAGCACTCACGCGGCCGGTCCGCCAAGGGCCAGGATGGGCCGCATGACCACCACACCGATCGACCTCGGCACGGCGCTGGCCTCCTTCGACACCCTCTGGAGCCCCCGGATCGTCACCCGCGTCAACGACTACGACGTCCGGATCGCCAAGATGCACGGCGAGCACGTCTGGCACGCCCACGACCACACCGACGAGTTCTTCCTGGTGCTCGAAGGCGAGTTGCACATCTCGCTGCGCGAGCCCGCCGGTGAGCGCACCGTGGTGCTGCCGAAGGGCGCCGTCTTCACCGTCCCCCGAGGCACCGAGCACCGGCCGGTCGCTCCCTCGGGTGCCTCGATCCTGATGTTCGAGCCGACCGGCACCCTCACGGTCGGCGACCGGCACGAGGAGATCCCCGGTCATGTGGACGCGACTATAGGACACCCGATCGTGTTGTGAACCGACTTCGCTCCGGAACGCCCCTGATTGGTGAACTTTTGTCGACGGTGTCCGCCCGGCCGGCTCCCCGATGCGACCCCTGACGGCCCGTCCGACCTGCGGTGTTGCCGGGGTGCGGGCGGGCTCCGGTGGGTGTTCGGACCGGACGGGTGCGATCCATGCCTTGTTGCGCGGGGCGGCGGCGCTTCCTACGGTCGTCGCCATGAGTATCCCCACGGAGCCGATCGGTAGTATCCCGCGACCGCGTGCCTTGCTGGAGGCCCTGGCTCAGCATGCCGAAGGGCGGCTGGACGCAGCAGATCTGACGAAGCTTCAGGAACAGGCCACGGCCGAGACGCTGGCCAAACTGGAGAGCCTGGGCAGCCCCGTCCTGGTGGACGGGGAGCAGGCCAAGCCCAGCTTCGTCACCTATCCCTTGGCGGGGCTGGCCACCCTCGCCGCGGACGGTGCCGTCATTCCGTTCGCCGACGGCCACACCCGGCAGCTGCCGAAGCTGACCGGCGGGCCGTTCCGCTACCAGGTCGGCGCGTCCAGCTACCTGCGGGACGCCAAGCGGCACACCGGTCTGCCGGTCAAGCAGGCGGTGATCGCGCCGTCCGCGCTCAGCCTGCTCTACCCGGCCGATCCGATCGCCGGTTACTCGCGCGAGGCGTTCCTGAGCGATCTGGCGGACGAGGCCGAGGCCGACATCCGGGGCTGCCTGGATGCGGGTGCGCACAGCGTCCAACTGGACTTCACCGAGGGTCGGTTGTCGCTCAAGCTCGACCCGTCCGGGTCCGTGCTGGACGACTTCATCGCGCTCAACAACAGCGTGCTCGACCGGTTCGACGCCGAGCAGAAGGCGCGGCTGGGCGTGCACACCTGCCCGGGCGGTGACCACGACTCCACCCACAGCCTGGACATCGACTACGCCGAGCTGCTGCCCAAGCTGTTCCAGCTGCACGTCGGCAACTTCTACGTCCAGCTGGCCAGCGAGGCCGACCCGGAGCGGGTGCTCGGCATCATCGCCGATCAACTCCGGCCGGGCATCCGGGTGTTCGTCGGGGTGACCGACCCGATCGATCCCGTGGTGGAGACCGCGGAGCAGGTCCGCGACCGGGTGCTGCAGGCGGCCCGGTACATCCCGGTGGAGCAGTTGGGCACCACCGACGACTGCGGCTTCGCGCCGTTCGCCGACGACACCTCGACCTCGCGCGACCTGGCCTTCGCCAAGATCGCGGCCCGGGTGCAGGGGACCGCGCTGGCGGCGGCGGCGCTCGGCCTCTGACGCAGGGTGGCCCACCCGTACGGGTGGGCCACCGTCGTCGTCTCAGCGCTTGGTGCGGAGCCAGTCCGCCAGCGCCGCGAGCCCGTCCTCCGGGGCCCGGCGGCCGAGGCCGATCCGGAACCGGTCGGTGGGGGAGGGAGTCAGCTCGGAGCGGTAGATGCTCGCGGGCAGCAGCAGCACCCCGGCCTCCTCGACCAGCCGGGTGCAGAAGGTCTCCACTCCCTCGGCGCCCAAGTAGCGCGGATAGGCGACGCAACCGCCGTCGGGCGCCTGCCAGTCGAAGAGCTCGGCGAAGTCGGCGTCGGCGAAGAACGCCTCGAAGGCGGGGAGGTTGGCCGCCAGCAGCGCCCGGTTGCGGTCGAGGATGGTGTCGCGGGCCTTGAGGGCGATCCGGGCCAACACCTCGCTGGGGGCCGAGTTGCAGATCGTGGTGTAGTGCTTGGCCCGCTCCAGCCGGGACCTCAACTCGCGGTCGCGGCAGGCGATCCAGCCGATCCGCAGGCCCGGCAGGCCGAGCGCCTTGGAGGTGACGTTCAGGGAGAGGGCGTGCGGTGAGAGGTCGGCGGCCTGCGGGAGGGTGCGGGCGGGGTCGCGCTCCAGGCCGCGGTAGACCTCGTCGCTGAACAGGTGGATGCCGCGCTCGTCGCAGAGCCGCACCAGGGCCGCGAAGTCGGCGGCGTCGATCACCTTGCCGGTGGGGTTGTTGGGGAAGTTGACCGACAGCACCCGGGTGTTCGGGCGCAGCGCGTCCCGGACCCGGTCGAGGTCCAACGCCCAGTCCAGGTCCGGGTCCAGGGCCACGCCGGTGACCTCGCAGAGGGCCAGCGGGACGGTCTCGGCGGCCTGGTAGTTCGGGGTCACCACCACGGCGTGGTCGCCGGGCCCGAGCAGCACGTTCATCGCCAGGTAGAGCGCCTCCTCGGCGCCGGCGAAGCAGATCACGTCGTCCGGGCCCGCCAGGTCGTACGTGGCGGCGATCGCCTCGCGCAGGCCGGGGTCGCCGAAGGTCTCGGTGTAGCCGAGCGAGAGGTGCTCGAAGGCGTCGCGGTCCCGGTCGTCGGCCAGCGCGAGCAGTTCGCTCAGCGTCATGGTCTCGACGTCGGAGGCGGTCAGGTGGTGCCGGGCGGTGAACTCCCAGCGGGAGAAGTAGGTTTCGAGCCGGAAGTCGGGCAGTCGGGTCATGGCGCCAGTCCTTCGGAGGGGGCCGCCCTGAGCTCGGTCAGCAGGGCGTAGACGGTGGACCGGGACACCCGGAGGGCCTCGGCGACGGCGGGGGCGGCCCGGCGGACCGCGAACACCCCGGCCTGCTCCAGCTCGGCCAGCACGGCCAGCCGGTCCTGCCGGGTGAGCCGCTCGACCGGGCGGCCGTGCTCGCGGACGTAGCCGCCGACCGCGTGCTGGATGCGCTCGGACCAGTCCTGCTCGAACAGCGGCTCCGGCCGCCGCACGGTCGGCGCCCCGAAGGCGGACAGGACGGCGGCGGCCCGCTCCAGCGGCGTGCGGTCGAGGTTGACGCAGAGCACCGCCGCCGCGCGACCGTCCCCGTCGCGCAGCACGGCGCTGACCGAGGACAGCCTTCGGCCGTCGGCGAGCAGTTTCTCGTACGGGCCGTAGACGTCCCGGCCCGCCGGGTCCAGCGCGTCCAACTCGCCGAGCAGGGACGGGTCACCGGCCCGGCGGGGGGTGAGCGGGTGCCAGACCTGCAGCACCCGGTCGGTGTCGGGATCGTGCAGCACCACCTCGGCGTACGGGCCGAGCAGCAGCGCGACGGCCTCGCACACCGGGCCCCACATCCGTACCCGGGGGTCCTCCGTGGTCTTCCTCATGGCTGGACTGTACGTCCGGACTGGACGGATCGTCCAGCGACGCGCGGGTCCGGGGGTCGCCATCGCCCACCGGAGCGGGCTGATGGCGACCCCCGGGGATCAGCGGGGCGTCATCAACGGCCCTGGAGGGCCTTGACGTTGTCGCCGAAGCTCCAGCCCTTCGAGCCGTCCCAGTTGATCGACCAGGTCATCAGGCCCTTCAGCTGGCCGCCGAAGGAGTTGTAGGCCTGGCTGACCAGGCTCGGCGCCATGTAGCCACCACCGGCACCGGACTGGGCCGGCAGGCCGGGCACCTGCTTGTCGTAGGGCACCTTGACGGTGGTGCCCTGGATGACCAGGCCGTTGTTCAGGCAGGTGGTCTGCGCGGTGAAGCCCTGGACGGTGCCGGCCGAGTAGGAGTCGCCGGAGCAGCCGTACATGCTGCCGTTGTAGTACTGCATGTTGAGCCACCACAGGCGGCCGTTGTCGGCGTACTTCTTGATGATCGGGAGGTAGGAGCCCCAGATCGAGCCGTAGGTGACGCTGCCGCCGGTGACGTACGCGGTCTCGGGGGCCATCGTGAGGCCGAAGCCCGCGGGCATCTGGGCCAGCACGCCGTCGATGATGCGGATCAGGTTGGCCTGGGAGGCGGACAGCGTGTTGATGTTGCCGCTGCCGGACAGGCCGGTCTCGATGTCGATGTCGATGCCGTCGAAGTTGTACTTCTTGAGGATCGGGACGACGGTCGCCACGAACTTGTCGGCGACGGTGCTGGAGCTCAGGTCGATGCCCGCGGCGGCCCCGCCGATCGACATCAGGATGGTCGCCCCGGCGGCCTTGGCCTGGCACATCTCGGCGGGGGTCGAGACCTTGACGCCGGCGTCCATGCCGTCCTGCCACAGCACGGTGCCGTCCGAGAGGATCACCGGGAAGGCGGCGTTGACGACGTTGTAGCCGTGCGCGGCGATCCGGCTGTCCGTGATGGGGACCCAGCCCATGCCGGGGTGGACGCCGTTCGAGGCGCCGTCCCAGTTCTCCCAGTAGCCCTGCAGGACCTTGCCCGACGGCTTGGGCTTCGTGGCGCAGGTGTCGCCGCCGGTCGGGGTGCTGGACGGGCTGGTGGACGGCGAGGGGCTGGTCGACGGGCTCGTGGACGGGCTCGTGGACGGTGACGGGCTGGTCGACGGGCTGCTGCTCGGGGAGGGGCTGCTCGACGGGCTGGTGGACGGCGAGGGGCTGCTGCCGCCGGGGCCGGTGAGCGACACGTCGTCCGCGTAGTACGTGGGCTGCCCGTACCAGCCGTGCAGGTAGACGGTCACCGAGGTGGTGCTGGCCCCGGTGGCGAAGCTGACGCTGAGCTGGCCGTACGCGGCGTTGTTCGGCGTCCAGGCGGACGTGGTGCCGGTGAGGCCGGTGCCGGTGGCGCCCAGGTAGACGTAGCTGCCCTGGACGTAAGCGCTCAGCGTGTACTGGGAGTTGGGCTGCACGCTGATGGTCTGGGTGCACTGCGCGTTGTCCTGGCCGGTGGGCGTGGCCTTGAGCGCGGAGGCGCCGGAGCGGACCGGACTGCCGACGGCCGCACCGGAGTTGGCGGTGCAGGTCCAGCCCGAGAGACCGCTCTCGAAGCCGGGGTTGGCCACCAGGTTGGGGGTGGCGGCCCCGGCCGTGACGGAGCCGGCCGCGGCGAGGCCGGCTCCGATGACGGCGGCCGCGCTCACCCCGGCGAGGGAGCTCCTCCAGGGGGACGGGTGGAAACCACCCGGCAGACGTGTGGTGCGCGACCTCCGACGGACCATGCTGTGCCTTCTTCCCGCCGAGCGTCATGGACATGACCGACGCGTGGGGGCGCGACGCCCGGCTCTGGGTGAGGTGGGGACATGTGGGGATGTGCCGAACCGGATCGTAGGAGGGGTGGCACGGCCCGTCAATAGGTCTGGACCATTAGCGAGTTGTGCGGCTCGTTCCGGTGCTCAGGCGCCGAGTTGATCGGCGACCAGGGCAGCAAACTCCTCCGGGGTGATGATCCGGACGCCCAGCTCCTCGGCCTTGGCGCGCTTGGCGCCGGCCTTCTCGCCCGCGACCAGCAGGGTGGTGCGCTTGGAGACCGAGGAGGACGCCTTGCCGCCGGCCCGCTCGATCAGCTCGTTCATCTCGTTCCTGGAGAGCTCGCCCAGGGCGCCGGTCATGGAGCCGGTGACCACCACGGCCTGGCCGGCCAGCGGACCGGTCGGGGCGCCCTCGGCGGCGGAGGCGGCGGCGGTGGCGACCGCCGTCGGCTCGGTCTCCGCGACGCCGACCTGCTGGGCGATCAACTTGTCGAGCAGCGGCGCCAGTTCGGTCAGCTCGGCGACGATCACCCGGGCCTTCTCGGTGCCGATGCCGGGCACCCCGGCCAGGGTGTCCTGGTCGGCCGCCCGGATCGCGGCCATGCTGCCGAAGTGCGCGGCGATCCGGCGCGACATGGTCCGGCCGGTGCCCCGGACGCCGAGCGCGCAGAACACCCGGTGCAGCGGCTGGTGGCGGGCGGTCTCCAGCGCGGCGAGCAGGTTGTCCGCGCTGGTCTCGCCCATCCGCTCCAGGGTGAGCAGCTGATCCCGGGTCAGGGTGAACAGGTCGGCGAGGTCGGCCACCAGACCGGACTCGACCAGCTGGACCGCCCGGGTGCCGCCGAGCCCCGCGATGTCGAGCTGGTCGCGGGCGGCCGCGTACCGGATCGAGGCGACCGCCTGGCAGCCCCGGCCCTGGACGCAGCGCCAGCGCTGCTCGGAGGTGTCGATGTCGCCGCCGCAGCGGGGGCAGACCTCGGGGAAGACGATCGGCTGCTCGGCGCCGGTGCGCTGCTCGACCAGCGGCGCCTCCACCCGGGGGATCACGTCACCGGCCCGGTAGACGAAGACCTGATCGCCCGTCATCAGCCCACGCCGGGTGATGTCGGCGGGGTTGTGCAGGGTCGCGTAGGTGACCGTGACGCCGTCGATCAGGACCGGCTCCAGCACGGCGCGGGGCGCGATGATGCCGGTGCGGCCGACGTTCCACTCCACCTCCAGCAGGCGGGTGACCTTGTGCTGGGCGGGCAGCTTGCGGGCGACCGCCCAGCGCGGCGCCCGGGAGCCCGCGCCGGCCTGCTGCTGGTCGGCGGCGGAGTCCGCCTTGACCACCACGCCGTCGATGCCGAACGGCAGCACCGGCCGGAGCGCGGCGATCTCGTCGATCCGCTGCTGCACCTCCTCGACCGTGGCGCAGCGCCGGGGCTCGGCCGCCGTGCCCGCGGCGGTGTGCACGCCCAGCTCGGCGATCCGGGCCAGCAGCTCGCGGTGGCCCAGGCCGTCCAGCCCGACGGCGTCGTACGCGAACAGGGTCAGCTCGACCCGGTACGGGCGGTCCTTGGCCCGCAGGGTGCCGGCCGCGCCGCTGCGCGGGTGGGCGAACGGGGTCGCGCCGTGCGCGGTGCGGGTCTCGTTCGCCAGCTCGAACTGCTCGTGGGTGAGCAGGACTTCACCGCGCAGCTCCAGGTCGAGCGGCTCGGCCAGGGTGGCGGGCAGGCCGAGCACGGCGTCGGCGGAGTGGGTGATGTCCTCGCCCGCCAGGCCGTCGCCCCGGGTGAGCAGCTGGACCAGCCGCCCGGCGCGGTAGCGGGCGGCCACCGCCAGGCCGTCCAGCTTCGGCTCCACGCACCAGCCGTCCACCGGCCGCCCGAGCCGGCGCTCCAGGCCGGCCGCCCAGGCGGCGAACTCCTCGGCGGAGAAGACGTTGTCCAGCGAGAGCATCGGCACCGAGTGCGGGACGTCGCCGTCGGCCGCGCCGCCCGCCACCTTGCCGGTCGGCGAGTGCGCCAACACCTCGGCCGGGTGGGCGAGTTCGTACGCCTCGATGGCCCGCACCAGGGCGTCGTACTCGTCGTCGCCCAGCGGGGTCGAGCCGTCGTCGTAGTAGGCGGCGGCCGCTCGGACGGCCGTTTCCACGGCGTCAGAGTAGGCGGCAAGGGAGGCGAGATTCGCTGCATCCGTCATACCCACATCATCTCGTTCGGCACTGACATCGCCGGTGGTCGGCGGGGTCGTCACAGCGCCGCGCACTGACCCGTCCGGGCGCCGCCGATGGTGTTGGGCGCTCCGTTGTGGACGGGCGGCGGGGTGTTGCCGGTGCAGTGCAGGGATCCGCCGACGGTGTTCGCCCCGACCGTCAACCCGCCGTGATTGGACGAGAGTTGGACCGATCCGGTGATCCGGTTGCCGAGGCAGCCGCGCCCGGCCGGGTCCCCGAGGAGGACGGCGCCGGTGGAGTCGGCCGCCGCCAGCGAGCCGGTCAGCGTGCTGTCGCAGACGCCGAGGAAGGCGGCGCCGCGCGCGGTGATGCTGCCGAGGGTCGAGTGGCCGACGAACAGCGTGGCCCCGGGCTCGACCAGGACGGAGTCGGCGGTCGCGTCCAGCAGGCAGGTGCTGGGGCCGGTCGCCACCACCGAACCGACCCGGCCGGTGAGCGTCCGGGCGCAGCCGACCCGTTGGGTGAGGCTCACGGGCGCACCGGGCCGGTAGGCGGTGTCGCCCGGGTAGCGGGCGGTGACGGTGTGCGGGCCGGGCAGCAGGCCGTCCCGGCTGATCCGGGTGAGCGCGCAGTTCGGGCCGCCGCCGGGGGAGAGGGTACCGGTGCCGATCGGGGTGTCGCCCTCGGTCAGGGTCACGGTGCCGGTCGGCGGTCCTGCCGGGGCGATGGCCGGTGAGGCCGGGCAGACGGTGGCGGTGAAGGTCACCGGCTGGCCGAACGGGGCCGGGTCGGCGGAGGAGGTGAGAGTGGTGGTGACGGGCCGTCGGCCGATGTTCAGCAGGATCGAGGCGGCGTAGTCGTTGCCGACGGCGAGGTCCGGCCGGCCGTCGCCGTTCAGGTCGGCGATCACCGGCCGGCCGCCGAACGCCGGTTTCCCGTAGCCCTGTTGGGGCTGGAAGGTGCCGTCGCCGTTGCCGAGCAGCACGGTTGCCTTGAGGTCGGTGCCGGTGGCGACCAGGTCGGCCCGGCCGTCCAGGTCCAGGTCCCCGGTGGTGATCGAGCCGGGGAAGTCGCCCATCGGGACGGCGGTCGGCGCGCCGAGGCCGCCGGTGCCGTCGCCGAGCAGGATGCTCACCGCGTCGGCCGTCGCGGAGGTGACCGCCAGGTCGGGCCGGCCGTCGCCGTTGAAGTCGGCGGTGGTCAGGCCGAGCGGGGTGGATCCGGTGGGGTGGCTACGGGCGGCCCGGAAGGTGCCGTCACCGTTGCCGAGCAGCACGAACACCGCCCCGGCGGCGAAATCGCTGTCGTCCGGCACCGCGAGGTCGAGATGTCCGTCCCGGTCCAGGTCCACCAGGACCAGGTCGGTCGGCCGGGAGCCCACGCGGTGGGTCCGCTGCGGCTGGAGGGTGCCGTCGCCGTTGCCCAGCAGCACCGACACCGTGCCGTCGTTGCCGTTCGCGGTCACCAGGTCGGGTCGGCCGTCCCCGTTCAGGTCGCCGGTGGCCAGCCCGACGGGGTGCGCGCCGGCGGCGAACTCGCGCGAGGGCTGGAAGGTGCCGTCGCCGTTGCTGAGCCGGAGCTCGACCGCACCGACGTTGCTGACGGGGTGTCCGCCGGTGGCGATCGCCAGGTCGGTCCGGCCGTCCCCACTGAAGTCTCCGGTCACGATCCGGCTGGGGTCGAGGCCGACCGGTGAGGTGTCCGGCGGGCCGAAGGTGCCGTCCCCGTTGGCCGTGAAGACCGAGACGGTGCTGTCGTAGTTGTTGGCCGCGACCAGGTCGAGGCGCCCGTTGCCGTGGAAGTCGCCGAGCGCGATCTCGAACGGATACTGCCCGGCCCGGTAGTTCACCGCTGGGGCGAACAGGCCACCGTCCGGTTCCGCCGCCGCCACCGCGGTCGGCGGGCCCGCCGCCAGGCCCGCCGCCGCCAGGGCTGCCACCAGTACCGCGCGCAGCGGTACCCCGATCCCGTTCATCCGGCTCTCCTCCCGGCCACCGGCCCGGCCGGGTCGCACCGGCCGTCACCATCTCTGATGGTCCGTCAGAACGGTGGTCGGATCACGAACGACACTCCGCCCGGCGCCCTCGGCCTGCCGGGTCAGGTGACTCTCCGTAGTGGAAAGGAGAGTGCAACCCCCCTCTTTCGGATCCTCGACGGGGGTTGAATACCAGCTATTGGTCAAAGGTCGGTCAAGTGTATTAATGATCCCTTTTTCGTCCGGTACAGTTTCCGTATGGGACATCGTGAGGATCTGCTGGAGGGCGCCAAGCGGTGCCTTATCGAAAAGGGTTACGGCCGTACGACCACCAGAGACATCGTCGCGGCTTCCGGGGCCAACCTGGCCTCCATCGGTTACCACTACGGGTCGAAGGAGGCGCTGCTCAACGCCGCTCTCCTGGAGGCACTGGACGACACCGGTGGGGAGTACCAGCCGACCTCGGTCGAGGACCCGAGGCCCGGCGCCGACCCGCTGGAGCGGTTCGAGGCGGCCTGGGCTCAGATCGTCGAGAAGTACACCACGCGCCGGCAGCTGCTGCTGGCCAGCTTCGAGGTGTTCGCGCAGGTGGACAGGGTTCCCGAGTTGCGGGCGGCACTGGCCGACGGCATCCAGCAAGGGCGCGAGTCGATGGCCGAGCTGTTCCAGAGCATCGCCGGCGACAGTGCCGAGCCGCTCGACGAGGAGCGGCAGAACGCGATCGGTTCGTTCTACCAGGCGCTGGCCACGGGTGTGATGGCTCAGCTGCTGGTGGATCCGGACCGGGCCCCGTCCGCGCGTGATCTGACCCTGGCCCTGCGCACGATGGTGAATTGGCACACCGCGCTTCTGCCGGAGCCTCAGCCCGTTCAGATCTGAGCCCCACGAAAAACTTCAGAGAATGCCGAATAACCGGCGGTCGAGGAATTCCTCGACCGCCGGTCCAATTTCTACGGCGCTGTTCTCAGGCGGTCCGTCAGATACGGTGCAGGACGAAATCGTCGGTGGTCTCGCCCTTGAAAAGCAGGTCGGGACGGCCACTCAGCGTGTAGTCGCCGTGCGGGGTGACCAGCACGTCGGTGGGCAGCCGCTCGGGCCACGGCTCGACCCGCTGGATCTCGTGCGCGGTGGACCAGGTGCGGTCGGTCGGGCGGAGCACGATCACCGCGTCGATGCCGTCCGGGTTCGCCAGGTTGTTGCTGACCACCAGCAGGGTGCCGTCCGGGCGCAGGGCGATCGAGTCGCCGCCGATGATCGCACGGTCCAGCGTGACCGGGTGGGCCTGCTGCGGGGCGTTCAGCGGGATCTTGACCAGCTGGCCGGTGCTGTACTGCAGGGTCAGCAGGAAGCCGGCCGGGTGCAGCAGCAGACCGATCACGCCGGCGCCGGTGCCCAGCTGCCAGCCGGGGGAGATCACCGAGGTGTCGGCGAACACCGAGGCCTGGCCGTCGACGGTGACCTTGTAGATCTTGTTGGCGGCGGGGTCGCTGACGTACGCGGTGCCGTCCTTGTCGATGGCGACCCGGTCGGCGGCGTGCATCGGCTCGTCGCCGAGGCTGAGGTCCACCAGGAACAGCTGGCGGCCGGTGCTCAGCTCGAACACGCCGAGCCCGGACTCCTTGAGGTAGGTCTCCGGGGTGGACCGGGTGCCGAGGCCGAGGTCGTGGTAGCCGAGCAGCAGCCGGTTGCGGTGGACGTCGACGGCTATGCCGACGGTCGAGACGATCTTCGGGTCGGGGTTGCTGACCAGCGGGGTCACCGAGCCGTCGGACTTCAGGATCGAGGCGGTGCCGTGCCGGGTCGAGCTCAGCAGGACGGCCTTGCGCCGGGGATCCCAGACCATGCCCTCCGGGTGCAGGGAGTCGGCGTGGCCGGTGATGACTCCGGGGTAGGGGCAGGCGTCGGCGGATTCGGTGGCCGCCTCGGCCGAGGATGCCAGACCGGCCGTGGCAGCGGCGGCGACCACTGCGGCCCCGAGCACGCCGCGGCGGCTGATCTCAGTGTCGGTCATGTTTCTTCGTCTCCTGGTGGGACAGGCGTGCACGGACCACGAGCGCCCGACGGCGAAACGGGAAACTGGGCAGGATCGACGACGCCGCCGCACTGGGTTCGTCCGGGAACGGGTGCCCCCAGCATCGAACTTGGCACGAAACTAGTGCCGCGACGGTCCCGCTCCCACCCCTATCCGCCCCCTGTCCGACCAGGGACTACCGCACCAGGACGGGGAGCGACTCGACGCCGTACACGATCGACAGCTTGCGGAAGGCCAGCTCCTCCGGGGGTACCGCCAGCCGCAGTTCGGGGAACCGCCGGACCAGGGCGGGGAAGGCGGAGCGCAGCTCCATCTTGGCCAGCTCGGCGCCGATGCAGCGGTGCATGCCGTACCCGAAGGCCAGGTGCGAGGGGCCCTGGCGGTCGCCGTCGAAGCGCTCCGGGTCGGCGCCGAAGACGGTGTCCCGGTTGGCGCCGCTGAGCGAGCAGAGCACCACGTCGCCCGCCGAGATCCGGGTGCCGGCGATCTCCATGTCCTCGCGGGCGAACCGCGGGAAGGCCATCTGGACCACCGTCAGGTACCGCAGCAGCTCGTCGACGAACGGCGCGGTCGCGGCGTCGTCGTCGCGGATCCGGGCGAACGCCACCGGGTCCTGCAGCAGCACCAGCGAACCGAGCGCCAGCATGCTCGCGGTGGTCTCGAAGCCACCTGTCAGCACCCCGTCGGCGAGACCGGCCAGCTCCTGGTCGTCGATGTCGTCGCCGTACTCCTTGATCAGCATGCCGAGCAGGCCGTCGCCGGGCTCGACCCGCTGGCGCTGCACGACCTCCTGCAGGTAGGCCAGCGACTCGGTGATCGCGCCGAACGGGGTGCCCGCGCCGGCGAACAGGTCGAACCGGGCGGTGCCGAGCCGCTGGAAGTCCTCGCGGTCCTCGTACGGTATGCCGAGCAGCTCACAGATGGTCAGCGAGGGGATCGGCAGCGCGTAGTGCTCCACCAGGTCGACCGGGCCCGGGCCGGCGGCGGCCATCTGGTTGAGCTGCTCGGTGACCAGCGCGTCGATCCGGGGGCCGAGGCGGCTGAGCCTGCGCATGGTGAACTCGGGGGTCAGTCGCTTCCGGAGCCGGGTGTGCACCGGGGGGTCGCTGAAGCCCAGGCCACCCGGGTTCTGACCCTCGGTCACGCCGACGTTGCCGATCAGGTTGGCGAAGTCGCTGCTGAAGCCGGTCGGCCGGCCGAGCACCTGCTTGACCTCCTCGTAGCCGGTGACCAGCCAGGCGTTGAAGCCGAACGGCAGCGGCACCCGGCTGATCGGCGCGGCCGCCCGGGTGGTGGCCATCGCCGGGACCGGGTCCAGTCCATCCCGCTTCAGCGGCATCAGGACCGATTCGGGCAGGAATGAGACGTCGGAGAGGTCGAAGCCGTTCCGGGCGGTCCGGGCGAGGTAACGGCGCCCGATCCAACTGGTCGCACGTGAACGGAGTTTGGTCATCAGCACTGGGTGCTCCAATCCGGGCAGGAGGCCGACTGGCCAAGGGGTCGTCGAACAGCCGTGCGCGGCGGCGGGCATCAGCGTATCCAGAGACGGTCGTACGTATGACAGCCGGATGGCCGTTAGGGGTTCCACAGCGGCGGTCAGGGGGGTGAGTCGGCTGGTTACGCCGCCCGGGCCCGATTTGAATGAATCGTTCGACCGCATTCTGTATCGCCCGACCGGCTGGAGAGGTGGAGCGTGACTACTGTTGAGGAGGCCCTGGCGGTGTTGGGGGACGTCGGACGACGTCCCGACATGCGGGCCAGGGTCGACGAGTTGCTGGCGACCAAGGACGAGGTGGCGCAGGGTGCGCCGCAGGCGACCCGGAACCAGCGGGCCAAGGGGAAGCTGACGGTCCGTGAACGGATCGACCTGCTCTTCGACGAGGGGACCTTCCGGGAGATCGAACAGCTCCGCCGGCACCGGGCGACCGGTTTCGGACTGGAGGACAAGCGCCCGCACACCGACGGTGTGATCACCGGGTGGGGCAAGGTCTGGGGCCGGACGGTCTTCGTCTACGCCCACGACTTCCGGATCTTCGGCGGCTCGCTCGGCGAGGCGCACGCGGAGAAGATCCACAAGGTGATGGACCTGGCCGAGGCGGCCGGTGCGCCGCTGGTCAGTCTCAGCGACGGCGCCGGGGCCCGGATCCAGGAGGGTGTCACCGCGCTGGCCGGGTACGGCGGGATCTTCCGCCGCAACGTCCAGGCGTCCGGGGTGATCCCGCAGATATCGGTGATGCTCGGCCCGTGCGCGGGCGGCGCGACCTACTCGCCCGCGCTGACCGACTTCGTCTTCATGGTCCGGGACATCTCGCAGATGTACATCACCGGACCCGACGTGGTGAAGTCGGTGACCGGCGAGACCATCACCCACGACGGGCTCGGCGGCGCCGAGGTGCACGCGGCGGTCTCCGGCGCGGCCGGCTTCCTGCACGACAACGAGGCCGACTGCATCGAGGACGTCCGGCACCTGCTCTCGCTGCTGCCGTCCAACAACCGTGAGCTGCCCCCCGTGGAGCTCTCCGAGGACCCGCCGGACCGGCGCAACGAGGCGCTGCTCGACCTGGTGCCGGCCGACCCCAACCGCGCCTACGACATGCGCAAGGTGATCGAGGAGATCGTCGACGACGCCGACTTCTTCGAGGTGCACGCCTCCTGGGCCACCAACATCCTCTGCGGGCTGGCCCGGCTGGACGGGCACGTGGTGGGCATCGTGGCCAACCAACCCGCCTCGTTCGCCGGGGTGCTGGACATCAACGCCTCGGAGAAGGCGGCGCGCTTCGTGCAGCTCTGCGACGCGTTCAGCATCCCGCTGGTGACCCTGGTCGACGTGCCGGGATTCCTGCCGGGCCGGGACCAGGAGCACGAGGGCATCATCCGGCACGGCGCCAAGCTGCTGTACGCGTACTGCAACGCGACCGTGCCGCGGATCCAGCTGATCCTGCGAAAGGCATACGGCGGCGCGTACATCGTGATGGACTCGCGCTCGATCGGTACCGACATCTCCTACGCCTGGCCCACCAACGAGATCGCCGTGATGGGCGCCGAGGGTGCGGCCAACGTGGTGTTCCGCCGCGAGATCGCGGCCGCCGACGATCCCGAGGCGGCCCGGCAGCAGCGGATCAAGGAGTACCAGGAGGAGTTGATGCACCCGTACTACGCGGCCGAGCGCGGCCTGGTGGACGATGTGATCGACCCGGCGCTGACCCGGTCCACGCTGATCGACGCGCTGGCGATGCTGCGCGCCAAGCACACCCGGCTGCCGGCCCGCAAGCACGGAAACCCGCCGGTGTAGTGATGGCGCAGACGCAGGAGGGTCCGCGGATCACCGTGGTCCGGGGTGCCCCGGATCCGGAGGAACTCGCCGCCGCCGTGGTGGCGTTGCTCGCACTGGCCCGGCGGCGGTCCGCCGCCGCCGGGCCGCCCGGTCGGCCGCCCCGGGGCACCGGCTGGGAGCCGGAGGGCTTCGGTGCGCCCGGGGCCTGGAACACCGGCTCGAAGTCCAGGTCATGAGTAGCGCTGCCGACACGGCAGTTGTTCAGGAAGGAAGCCCAACCACCATGTCAGTGACGCCCGTTGAGAGCGGTGCCTGGACCCGGAGGTTCCATCCGGCGCCCGAGGCGCCGACCAGGCTGGTCTGCTTCCCGCACGCCGGCGGGTCGGCCACCTACTACTTCCCCGTCTCCCGGGCGCTGTCGCCCGGCCTGGACGTGGTCTCGATCCAGTACCCCGGCCGGCAGGACCGGCGCACCGAGCCCTGCGTGGACTCGGTGGACCGGCTCGCCGACCTGGTCGTCGAGGAGCTGGGGGAGTGGCTGGACCGCCCGCTGGCGCTGTTCGGCCACAGCCTGGGCGCCACGCTGGCGTTCGAGGTGGCGAAGCGGCTGGAGCGGCGCGGAGTGGTGCCGACGGCGCTGTTCGCCTCCGGCCGCCGGGCGCCGTCCCGGCACCGCCCGGGGCGGGTCCACCTGTACGGGGACGCCGAGTTGATCGCCAACCTGAAGAAGATGAGCGGGACCGACGCCCAGGTGCTGGGCGACGACGAGATGCTGCAGATGATCATGCCCGCGATCCGCAGCGACTACAAGGCCGCCGAGACCTACCAGTACCGCCCGGGGCCGAAGTTGAGTTGCCCGATCATCGCGCTGACCGGCGACGAGGACCCGGAGGTGAACCTGGAGGAGGCCCGCGCGTGGTCCGAGCACACCACCGCGGGCTTCGAGATGCAGGTCTTCCAGGGCGGGCACTTCTACCTCAACCACCACGCCCCGGCGGTGCTGCGGGCCATCACCACCCAGCTGGGCAGCACCACCCAGCTGGGCGGCTGACCGCGGGAACACCGAAGGGCGGCGGGCCGGGGTTCTCCACCCCGGCCCGCCGCCCTTTCAGTTGTGCGCTCCGGTCAGGTCAGTGGTGGCCGACCGGCGAGCGGTCCCCGTTCTGCTGCGGGATGCTCGCGGCGCCGTCGGTGTCCTCGTCGTCCGGCGCCTCGATCTCCTTCGGCAGCTTGCCGAGGACGACCGCGGACAGGATCGCGCCGAAGATCATGACGCCACCGGCGGTGATCGCCGCCGCGTGCATGCCGTCGGTGAAGGCCACCCGGGCGATCCGGACGACCGTGTCCCGGACGCCGTCCGGGAGCTGGTTGGCCACCGCGACGGCGTCGGCCAGGGCCTCCCGGGCGTGCTGGGCGACGTTGGCCGGCAGGTCGGTCGGGAGCTTGTCGGCCAGGCCGTTGCGGTACACGGCGAAGCCGACGCTTCCCAGGACGGCCATACCGGCCGCACCACCGAACTGCTGGGTGGTCTCCAGCAGGGCGGACGCCGAGCCGGCCTTGGCCTTCGGCACGGTGGACAGCGCCAGGTCACCGACCAGGACCATGGCCATCATCAGACCGACGTTCGCCACACCGACACCGGTGAGCAGCACCCACAGCGGGGAGTCGAACTTGGTGAGCAGGACGAAGGCGTAGCCGAAGATCGAGATGGTGAAACCGGCGCTGATGACGTAGGCGCGGTGCATCTTCTGGGACAGCACGGCCGCGACCGGGCCGGCCACCGCGACGGCGAAGGACGGGATCAGGCACCAGAGGCCGGCGCTCAGCGCGCTGAGCCCGAGCACCGACTGCAGGTACTGGGTGGAGAAGATGCCGAAGCCGACGATCGCGAACATCGCGGTGGTGTTGATCGCGGCCGAGCCACCGAAGCCGCGGCTGAGCAGCAGCTTGGTGTCGATCATCGGGGTCTCGAGGGCGCGCTGACGGCAGATGAACAGCACGCCGACCAGGATGCCGGCGCCGAGCGCGATGCCCGAGCCGAGGTTGAACTTGTCCGCGGCCAGCGTCTGCATGGCGTAGATGACCGGGAGGATGGCGCCGAGCGAGAGGACCGCGCTGGGCAGGTCGAAGCGGCCCGGGTTGGGGTCCTTGGACTCCGGCAGCAGGATCGGTGCCAGCACCAGCATCAGGACCATCGCCGGGATGTTGAGCAGGAAGACCGAACCCCACCAGAAGTGGTCCAGCAGCAGACCGCTGACCACCGGGCCGATGGCGACGCCGAGGCCGGTGCCGGCGGTCCAGATGCCCACCGCGGCGGTGCGCTCCTTCTCGTCCCGGAAGATGTTCAGGATCAGGGCCCGGGTCGAGGGCATCAGGGTCGCGCCGCCGATGCCCAACAGGGCCCGGGCGAGGATGAGTTGGTTGGCGCTCTCGGCGTAGGCCGCGCCGACCGAGGCGAGACCGAAGCCGAGGATGCCGATGATCAGCAGCTTGCGGCGGCCGATCCGGTCGGCCAGCGAGCCCATGGTCACCAGCAGACCCGCCAGGATGAAGCCGTAGATGTCGAAGATCCACAGCTGCTGGTCGGTGGTCGGGAGCAGGTCGGCACTGAGGAAGGGCACCGCGAAGTACAACACCGAGGTGTCCATCGAGACGATGACCAGGGGCAGCACAAGCACGCCGAGGCCGAGCCACTCCTTCGCGCCGGCCTTGGGCGCCGCGTGGGCGCCGGAGGTGGTGCTCTGTTGGTTCGTCATTTCTAGGCTCTCTCCAGCCTTGTGGTGATTCGGTCGGACCAGTGGGTCGGACTAGGGGTCAGGTGGTTCGGACAGTATTTGTCCTGGCCATGTCACGTCTTGGACAGTCGGATCGGCCCCGGGACGGGCTTGCTGTACCCGTCCCCGGGCCGTGCGTGCTGCGCGTGCTGTGCGTGGAACAGGGGTGCTTACTTGCCGGCCTTGACGACGGCGCCGCCGTCGACCTTGAGCTGAAGGCCGGTCACGTAACGGGACTCGTCGGAGGCCAGGTAGGTGACCGCGTGCGAGACGTCGAGCGGCTCCACGTACGGGATCGGCATGCCCTGGACCACCGGGAACGCCAGCTCGGCGTCCTCGCGGGTGGGCGTCTCGACGTCCGGGCGGAAGACCTTGTACATCGCGGTGTTGTGCAGCATGACCGTGTTGGCGTTGGTCGGGTGGACCACGTTGAGGCGGCGGCCGGTCGGCGCCAGGTAGGGCGCGAACCAGTTGACGTAGTCGTTCAGGACGGTCTTGGCGAAGGAGTAGCCGATGCCGCCGGGGCCCATCGGACCCGGGGCGCCCGCCTCGGCTATGTAGGCCGCGGCCGAGCCGATCAGGATGATCGACGCGCCCTCGCCCAGGTGCGGCAGCGCGGCGTGCACGGTGTTGAGCGCGCCGCTCAGGTTGACGTCCACCGCGTCGGTGAACGCGTTCAGCGGACGGTCCGCACCGACCGGGCCGATGGCCGCGTTGGCGACCACGACGTCCAGCCGGCCGAGCTCGGCCACGCCCTCGTCGATCGCGGCCTTGAGTGCGGCGCGGTCGCGGACGTCGGCCACCTTGGTGACGATGCGTCGGCCGGTCTTCTCGACCAGCCGGGCGGTCTCCTGGAGTTCCTCGGCGGTGGCCAGGGGGTACTCGACGACGTCGATGTCCTCGCAGATGTCGATCGCGATGATGTCGGCGCCCTCCTCGGCAAGTCGTATCGCGTGGCTGCGGCCCTGACCGCGCCCCGCTCCGGTGATGACGACGACCTTGCCCTCAACGCGGCCCATAAGGCCCTCCCGATCATGTGTCGTTGAATTATTTATACCCAAGGAAACCTCCCCTCCGATGGGTCTGGTACCCCCTAATCGCCCCTGCCGAATCAAGACAGGGGTGGGGCTAGGGGTGGGTAAGGGGCCTGACTTGACAGGGCAGTTGGGACCTTCGCCGTTCACCTTCAGACTAGCGCGGCCCCCTGACAGTCCGTCAGGGTAGGTGGTGGCGGGCCGGATCGCTAAGGGGTTTTCTAGGGGTTCCGCGCGAGCGCCTGCTCATTACGGTGGAGGAGCCTGGGCCGGGTGTCCGGCAATAACGTCGCGCGCATATACGAATACGGGACGGGGGTTCGGTGGCGACGCCATTTCGCATTCCTCGCCTCCCGATTCCTCGTCCGAACTCGTCGGCGCTCACACGGGAAGCGGGATAACTGAAATGGCCAACCTCAACTCCGACGAACGGCTTGTCGAAGCACTTCGGGCGTCGCTGAAGGAGACCGAGCGGCTGCGCGGGCAGAACCGGAAGCTCTCGGCGGCCATGCGGGAGCCCATCGCGATCGTGGGGATGGCCTGCCGCTACCCCGGCGGCGTGACCTCGCCGGAGGACCTGTGGCGGCTGGTCGCCGACGGGGTCGACGCGGTCTCCGAGTTTCCGGACAATCGCGGCTGGGACCTCGAAAGCGTGTACGACCCGACCGGTGAGCGGCCCAACACCACGTACACCCGGGAAGGCGGATTCCTGCACGACGCAGGGGAGTTCGACCCCGCGTTCTTCGGCATCGCACCCAATGACACGCCGTACGTCGACCCGCAGCAGCGGCTGCTGCTGGAGGTCAGCTGGGAGGCGTTCGAGCGGGCCGGGATCGACCCGGGCACGCTGAAGGGCAGCTCGACCGGAGTCTTCGCCGGACTGATGTACCACGACTACCCGTTCAGCAGCGCGGCCGGCTCGATCGTCTCCGGCCGGGTGTCCTACACCCTCGGCCTGGAGGGGCCGGCCGTCACGGTGGACACCGCGTGCTCCTCCTCGCTGGTCGCGCTCAACCTGGCCGTCCAGGCGCTCCGTTCGGGCGAGTGCTCGCTGGCGCTGGCGGGCGGCGTGGCCGTGATGGCCACCCCCGAGACCCTGGTGGAGTTCAGCCGGCAGAAGGGCCTGGCCAAGGACGGCCGCTGCAAGGCGTTCGGCGCCACGGCGGACGGCACCGGCTGGTCGGAGGGAGCCGGCGTCCTGCTGGTGGAGCGGCTGTCGGACGCGCGGCGCAACGGCCACCCGGTGCTGGCCATCGTCCGCGGCACCGCGATCAACCAGGACGGTGCGTCGAACGGCCTGACGGCGCCGAACGGACCGGCCCAACAGCGGGTCATCCGCGCCGCGTTGGCCAACGCCCAGCTGACTCCCGCCGACGTGGACGCGGTCGAGGCACACGGCACGGGCACCACGCTCGGCGACCCGATCGAGGCGCAGGCGCTGCTCAACACCTACGGCCAGGGCCGGGCTGAGGTGGCCGGGCCGCTGTGGCTGGGGTCGTTGAAGTCGAACCTGGGTCACACGCAGGCGGCGGCGGGTGTCGGCGGGATCATCAAGATGGTGATGGCGATGCGGCACGGTGTGCTGCCGCGCACCCTGCACGTCGAGCAGCCGTCCACGCAGATCGACTGGGCGGCCGGCGCGGTCGAGCTCCTGACGGAGGCTCGGGACTGGCCGGAGACCGGCCGGGTGCGGCGGGCGGCCGTCTCGTCCTTCGGCATCAGCGGCACCAACGCACACGTGATCATCGAGCAGGCCCCGGTGGAGGAGCAGCCCGAGGTCGCCGCCGCCGGTCTGCCGGTGCTGCCGCTGGTGGTGTCGGCGAAGAGCGCGGAGGCGCTGCGGGCGCAGGCGGCCGGTCTGGTCGAACGGCTGGACGGTGAGCGGGAGTTGGAGCCGGTCGATGTCGGGTACTCGCTGGCCACGACGCGGGCGGTGCTGGAGCACCGGGGCGTGGTGGTCGGAGCCGATCGTGCGGAGCTGGTGGCAGGGCTGCGGGCGCTGGCCGAGGGCGGGGGTGTGTCCGGTCAGGCGAAGGGCGGCCGGACGGCGTTCCTGTTCACGGGGCAGGGGTCGCAGCGGTTGGGGATGGGGCGTGAGCTGCACGGTGCGTTCCCGGTGTTCGCGGCGGCGTTCGACGAGGCGTTGGGCGAGCTGGGTGGGTCGCTGCGGGAGGTGGTGTGGGGGGCGGACGCCGATGAGCTGAACCGTACGGTGAATACCCAGCGGGCGCTGTTCGCATTCGAGGTGGCGCTGTTCAGGTTGGTGGAGTCGTGGGGTGTGCGGCCTGACTTCGTGTCAGGGCACTCGGTGGGTGAGATCGCGGCGGCGCATGTGGCCGGGGTGCTGTCGCTCGCGGACGCCGCCAAGTTGGTCGCTGCTCGTGGTCGGTTGATGCAGGGACTGCCCGCCGGTGGTGCGATGGTGGCGATCGAGGCCACGGAGGCGGAGGTCCTGCCGCTGCTGACCGACCTGGTGAGCATTGCGGCGGTGAACGGTCCTCGTTCGGTGGTGGTTTCGGGTGACGAGGCCGCTGTGCTGGAGATCGCCTCGGGCTTCGAGCGGACGAAGCGGCTGAGCGTGTCGCACGCGTTCCACTCGCCGCTGATGGACCCGATGCTGGACGAGTTCCGTGCGGTGGTCGCCGGGTTGACGTTCGCCGAGCCGTCGATCGCGGTGGTGGCAAGCGGCAGCTTCAGCGACCCCGAGTACTGGGTGGCCCACGTCCGCGACGCGGTCCGGTTCGCGGACAGCGTCCGGGAGTTGGAGTCGCAGGGGGTCTCCCGCTTCCTGGAGATCGGCCCCGACGGCATCCTGACCGGGCTGGCCCAGCAGAGCGTCGACTCCGAGGACGCGGTCCTCGTCGCCACGGTGCGCCGGGACCGTCCGGAGGCTGCCGCGCTGGTGGCCGCGCTGGGCCAACTGCACGTCTCCGGCGGGGCGGTGAAGTGGCCGGCGTTCTTCGCTGGCTCGGGCGCGCGGCGGGTGGACCTGCCGACGTACGCCTTCCAGCGGAAGCACTACTGGCTCGATGCCGCGTCGGTCACCGGTGGCGATGCGTCGAGCATCGGTCTGCTGCCCGCCGACCACCCGCTGCTCGGTGCCGTCGTGGTCTCCCCGGACGGCGAAGGGGTGGTGTTGACCGGGCGGTTGGCCCTCGGGACGCAGCGGTGGATCGCCGACCACGGCGTGCTGGGCAACGTCCTGCTGCCGGGTACCGCGTTCGTGGAGCTGGCGGTGCGGGCGGGTGACCAGGTCGGGTGCGACGTGCTGGAGGAGCTGACGCTCCAGGCGCCGCTGATCCTGCCGCCGGGCGGCTCGGTGCAGGTGCAGGTGGCGGTGGGTGAGGCCGACAGCGAGGGTGACCGGCCTGTCACGGTGCACTCGCGTCCCGAGGGGGACGAGGGCGGGGCCTGGACCCTGCATGCCGACGGTGTGCTGACCGCGGGCGGTGCGGCGCCGTCGTTCGATCTCGCCCAGTGGCCGCCGACCGGCGCCACCGCACTGACGCTGGACGGCGTCTACGACCGACTGCTCGCTCAGGGCTACAACTACGGGCCGGTGTTCCAGGGGCTCCGGGCCGCGTGGAAGCGTGGTGACGACCTGTTCGCCGAGGTGGCGCTGCCCGAGGTGGCGCACGCGGAGGCGGCCCGCTTCGGCCTGCACCCCGCGCTGCTGGACGCCGCGATGCACGTGGCCCTGGTGGACGACGGCGAGGGCAAGGACGGCGAGCCCGTCCTGCCGTTCGTCTGGAGCGGTGTCACGCTGCACGCGGCCGGCGCCTCGTCCCTGCGGGTCCGCATCTCGCCCGACGGGCCGGACAGCGTGAACGTCGTGGTCGCCGATGGTGTGGGTGTGCCGGTGTTGTCGGTGCGGTCGGTGGTGGGGCGGCCGGTGTCGTCGGAGCAGTTGTCGGCGGGGCGTGGTGTGGAGTCGTTGTTCCGGGTGGAGTGGCCGGTGGTTTCGGTCGGTTCCGGTTCGGGTGCGTTGCCGACTTGGGGTTCGTCGGCCGGTGATGCGGCGGCGGTGGTGTTGGAGTGTGTGACGCCTTCGGGTGAGGTGCCGGGTGCGGTGCGGGAGTTGGCCGGTCGGGTGCTGGGTGTGGTGGGGGAGTGGCTCGGTGACGAGCGGTTCGCCGACTCGCGTCTGGTGGTGTTGACGCGCGGCGCGGTGGTCGCGGCTGACGGTGATGTGGTGGACGTGGTGCAGGCTCCGGTGTGGGGTCTGGTGCGCGCCGCTATCGCGGAGAACCCGGGCCGGTTCGTGCTGGTGGACTGGGACGGTGCGCCGGAGTCGGGCGCGGCTCTGAGCGCGGTGGTGGCCTCGGGCGAGTCGGAGGCGGCCGTCCGCGCCGGTGTGGTGCGGGTGCCGAGGCTGGCGAAGGTCGGCGCGGTCGACGGTACGGTTCCGTCCGTCGACGGCACCGTGCTGGTGACGGGTGGCACCGGTGGCCTGGGCGCGGTGGTGGCCCGTCACCTGGTGGTGGAGCACGGTGTCACGAGCCTGTTGCTGACGAGCCGTCGGGGTCTCGGTGCCCCAGGGGCTGCGGAGTTGGTGGCCGAGCTCGAGGCCTTGGGTGCGAGTGCCCGGGTGGCGGCGTGTGATGTGGCGGATCGTGCGGCGGTGCGGGAGCTGCTGTCGTCGCTGGAGCGTCCGTTGGCGGGTGTGGTGCATGTCGCCGGTGTGATGGACAACGGCGTGGTCACCTCGGTGACGCCGGAGCGTCTGGATGCGGTGCTGGCGCCGAAGGTGGACGCCGCCTGGCATCTGCACGAGCTCACCGCTGGCACCGAGTTGGCGTTCTTCGTGATGTTCTCCTCGGCCGGTGGCATGGTGCTGGCGGCGGGTCAGGCGAACTACGCGGCGGCCAACACCTTCCTGGACGCCCTCGCCATCCAGCGCCGCGCCGCCGGTCTGCCGGCCACCTCGATGGCCTTCGGTCTCTGGGGCGTCACCACCGGCATGACCCAGCAGACCCACTCGCTGGAGGAGGCCGAGCAGCGGATGGCCCGCCTCGGCCTCCCCGCTCTGCCGCAGGCCGAGGCGCTGGCCCTCTTCGATGCCTCGATCGCGACCGGCGAGGCCGTCCTGGTCCCGCTCCGGATCGACCCCAAGGCCCTTCGCACGCAAGGCGATTCACTGCCCGCCCTGCTGCGCGGACAGGTCACCGTCCGACGCCGGGCGGCGGTCGGCAAGGCCGAGGCGGACTCGCTGCGGCAGCGGCTGGCCGGGCTGGACGCCGCCGAGCGGGAGCGGGCGCTGCTCGCCGTGGTGCTCGGCTACGCGGCCAACCTGCTCGGCCACAGCGGGCCGGAGGCGGTGGAGTCCGAACGGGACTTCCTGGAAGCCGGGTTCGACTCGCTGAGCGCGATGGAGCTGCGCAATCTGCTCAACAAGGCCACCGGTCTCCGGCTGCCCCCGCTGGTGGTCTTCGACAGCAAGACCCCGGCCGCATTGGCCCGGTTGATGCAGACGGAACTGACCCTGGAGCCGGCTGTGGCCGGTCCCGGCGGTCAAGCGGCACCCACCACCGGAGGCCAACTGTCGGTCCCGGGTGACGAGATCGGCCGGGACAGCCTCAGCCAGCTGTTCCGCGAGGCGGTGCTGTCAGGACCGATGGCGCAGGCGTTCGGCCTGCTGAGCGCGGTCGCCCGGACCCGGCCGAGCTACTCCTCGCTGGCCGACCTCGGCGCGGTCCCGCAGCCGGTGCGGCTGGCGGACGGCCCGGGCCGCCCCCGGCTGGTCTGCGTGAGCACCCCGATGGCAACCGGTGGCGCGTACCAACTCGCCCGGCTGGCCTCGTACTTCGGCGACGTACGGCCGGTCTCGGCGGTGCCGCTGTCCGGGTTCGTGCCCGGCGAGAAGCTGGCGGACTCGGCGGAGGCCGCGATCGAGGTGCTGGCGGCGAGCGTGCTGGAGGCCGCCGAGGGTGAGCCGTTCGTGCTGGTCGGCTACTCGGCCGGTGGACTGCTGGCCCATGTGACGGCGGGCTACCTGGAGTCGGTGCTCGGGATCGGCGCCGAGGGCCTGGTGCTGCTGGACACCTACCGGTCGGACAGCCAGAGCCGGGACGACCTGGACCGGGGCATGGTGATCAGCATGCTGGAGAAGGAGCACATGTTCGGCCGCTTCGACAGCGCCCGGCTGGCGACCATGGGCCGCTACGTCGAACTGGTGCCCAAGATCGTGCCGGGCAGGATCGAGGCCCCGGTGCTGTTCGTGCAGTGCCTGGAGACCTTCTCGGCCCCGGGCGCCGAGCCGGCCCAGGTGACGGAGTCGGACGACTGGATGGCCCACCCGTGGGACTCCTCGCAGGACGTCCGGCAGGTCCGGGCCAACCACTTCAGCATGCTGGAGTCCGAGGCGGCCGCGACCGCGGGGGCGATCGAGGACTGGCTCGCCGCGCGCGGCTGATCCACCGCTGACCCACCGTCACCAGCCGCGGCCGACGCCGTGTACGGACCCCGTGCACGGCGTCGGCCGCACTCCGTCGCGGGGGAAGCCTGATGGGGGCCGGTAAGGGCGTGGTTAGGGGCTCGTAGGGGATCCTGCGAACACCCGTTCCTCCTAGGGTTGATTTTGGCTGATACGGAAGCGAATTGACGGTCAGTCACCACAATCCCTGAACTTCTCAGTCTCCGGCAGCGGCGAGCCACCTGCCGATGAAAAGGAGCGAGCATGCGCTTCGGACTGCTCTACCTGCAGCAAGTGCCTCGGCCGTGGGCCGAGGACAGCGAGGAGAACGTCCTGCACGAGGCACTGGAGCAGATCGAACTGGCCGACCGGCTGGGCTTCGACTACGTCTGGGCCTCCGAGCACCACTTCCTCGACGAGTACTCCCACTCCTCCGCCCCCGAGGTGTTCCTGGCCGCTGCGGCCGCCCGTACGAAGCGCATCCGGCTCGCCCACGGCATCGTCTCGCTGCCGCCGGCCGTTAACCACCCCGCGCGCGTGGCCGAGCGGCTGGCGACCCTGGACCTGATCTCCAAGGGCCGGGTCGACTTCGGCTCCGGCCAGGGCAGCACGCAGCACGAGCTGGGTGCCTTCAACATCGACCGCACGACCAAGCGCGAGCAGTGGCGCGAGGCCATCGGCGTGATCACCCGGATGCTCACCGAGGTCCCGTTCACCGGCCACAAGGGCCAGTGGATCGACGTGCCGCCGCGCAACGTGCTGCCGAAGCCGAACCAGAAGCCGCACCCGCCGCTCTGGGTCGCCTGCAGCTCGCCGGAGACCGTCGAGACCGCCGCCCGCAACGGGGTCGGCGCGCTCTCCTTCGCCTTCATGACCGAGGACGAGGCCAAGGAGCGGGTCGCCGCCTACTACGACCTGATCGCCTCCGACGAGTGCCTCCCGGTCGGCAAGGCCGTCAACGCCAACTTCGCGGTCGCGCTGCCCTTCCTCTGTCACGAGGACGAGGAGACCGCCTACGAGCGGGCCATGGGCGGCGTGAACTTCTACGTCAACTCGTTCATGCACTTCTACCTGCAGGGCGAGCACCGCCCCGGCACCACCGTGCTGTCGGAGGAGTTCGGCAAGAAGGCCCCGCTGCCCAAGGAGAACCAGGACCGGATGGACCTGGTGGTCCGCCGCGGCATCGGCACCCCCGAGAAGCTCCGGGAGATGATCCGGGCCCAGGAGGCGGCCGGCGTCGACCAGATCATCTTCCAGGTCCAGCTGGGCGCCAACAAGCACGAGCACATCCTGGAGTCCCTGGAGCTGTTCGCCCGCGAGGTCATGCCGGAGTTCGTCGAGCGCCGCGAGGCGCAGGACCTGGCCAAGGCCGAGCGCCTCGCCGTCCCGGTCAAGGAGGCCCTGGGCCGGATCGAGACCAGCACGGTGGACGTCTCCGACTACCTGATCCGCACCGACATGGAGCTCTTCGGTCCTCCTCAGCAGCCCGCTCCCGACGCCACCCCCACAGCGGCGGAGAACGGCAGCTGATTCCCCGGTCCCTGACGGCCGCCGCTCAACGGCGCGCGGCGGCCGTCGGGGACGCACGTACCAACGGCCCCGGGGGCGGGGGCCGTCCCTGCGCCACTCACAGCTGAGAGGTATTCAGATGTTGCACGCCTTCGACGAGTCGGCCACCATAGCCGGCGATCTCGACGCGATCTGGCGGACGGTGTCCGACGTCGCAGGATGGTCCACCTGGGATCCGCACGTCCTGGAGAGCGGCACCGACACGCCGTTCGAGGTCGGCGGCGGTGGCTGGACCATCTCGCGCATCGTGAAGGGCCGTCGTAGCTACTTCAAGCTGGTCGAGGTCGACCCCGGCCGCGGCTACACCACCGAGTCCCCGATGCCGCTCGGCAAGATGCTGATCATCAACAAGTACGAGCAGGCCGGTCCCGGCCTGGTGAAGCTCAGCCGCCGGGTCGAGGTGCACGGCGGCTTCGCGCCGGTCTACGGCTTCTTCTGGGCGAAGGCGTTCCAGGCCGACACCCGGGCCACCTTCGAGGAGCTGGGCCGCGAGATCAAGCTGCGCGCCACCCGAGTGGAGACGAGCCGATGACCAGTGCGATTGTGATCGGCGGCGGCCTCTCGGGCGTGCTCGCCGCCACGGCCCTCTCCCACCACGTGGACGAGGTCACCGTCATCGAGAGCGACAAGTACCCCGAGCAGCCCGCCCCCCGGCGCGGGATGCCGCAGGGCCGGCAGAACCACATGCTGACCGCGGGTGGCGCCCACGCCCTCGACCAGCTGCTGCCCGGCACCACCGACCTGCTGTTCGCGGCCGGCGCCCACAAGCTGGCGATGGGCCGCAACATCCTCACGCTGTCCTCCGAGGGCTGGTTCCGCCGGGTCGACGACGACGCGTTCTTCATCGCCTGCAGCCGCAACCTGCTCGACCACATCGTCCGTCAGCAGGCGCTCACCAACCCGGTCATCACGGTCCTTCAGGAGACCAAGGCCACCGGCCTGGTCGGCACCGCGAGCCGGGTCACCGGCATCCGGTACGAGCAGGGCACCGAGCCCGAGCGGACCCTGACCGCCGACTTCGTGGTGGACGCCACCGGCAGCCGCTCCAAGACCCCGGGCTGGCTCGCCGAGCTCGGTGTCCCCGAGCTGCACGAGGAGTTCCTGGACGCCGGTCTGGCCTACGCGGGCCGCCTGTACGAGGCGCCCGCCGAGGCCGCCGCCGACTTCCCCGGCGTGCTGATCCAGACCGTCCCCAACACCGGCAAGCCCGGTGCCGGTGCGGCCTTCATGCCGCAGGAGGACGGCCGTTGGATCGTCTCCCTGATCGGCACCGCCGGCGGCCAGCCGCCGACCGGCGAGGACGGCTTCATGGAGTTCGCCCGCAACGTGGGCCACCCGATCGTCGCCGAGCTGATGGCCCGGGCCACCCCGATCGGTGAGATCAAGGGCTCGCGCGGACTGGCCAACCGCCGCCGCTACTTCGAGCGACTGCCGCTGCCGGACGGCTTCCTGGCCCTCGGTGACGCGGTCACCGTGCTCAGCCCGAACTACGCCAGCGGCATGTCGATGGCGGCCTTCGGCGCCCTCGCACTGCGCAACCAGCTCAAGTCGCACGGCCTGGAGCCGGGCCTGGGCAAGAAGGTCCAGCTGGACATCGCCGCCAAGGTGGCCGGGCCCTGGAAGTCGGCCACCAGCACCGACCGTTGGTTCCCGGGTGTCCGCACCAACATCAAGCTCGGCAAGGGCACGGTCGAGCAGAAGCTCGCCGTCCGCTGGTCCAGGACCGCCGCCGAGCACCCCGGCCTGCTGAAGGCGACCTACCAGGTCGCCACCCTGCAGACGCCGCAGAACAAGGTGATGACCCTGCCGCTGATGGGCGCCCTGCTGCGCGGACCGCAGCAGGCCCCGCTCACCCCGGCCGAGGCACTCGCGCAGTTCCCGCAGCTCGGGAAGCTGCTCAGCTCCGCGCCGGCCGACCTCTCCAAGGTCGAGCACTGACGGACGCCTCGACGGCTCCACTTCGCACCACCCGGTTGCACTGATCTTCCGACCACGGACCGCACTAAAGGGGATGGCCTTCGGTGAGCACGAGCAACGAGCAGAGGCTTGTCGAGTACCTCAAGCGAACCCTTGCCGAGCTGCGCGATGCCCGCCGGTGCCTCGACGAGGCGGCGCGCAAGCCCGACGACGAGTCGATCGCGATCGTCGGCATGGGGTGCCGCTACCCGGGAGGCGTGACGTCGCCCGAGGAGCTGTGGCAGCTGGTGGCGAACGGGGTGGACGCGGTGTCGGAGTTCCCGGCCGACCGCGGCTGGGACCTCGACGTGTACGACCCGGAGCCCGGAAAGCCGGGGAAGACCTACTCGCGGGAGGGTGGATTCCTCCACGACGCGGGCGAGTTCGACCCCGGCTTCTTCGGGATCTCCCCGAACGAGGCCCTCGCGATGGACTCCCAGCAGCGCCTGCTGCTGGAAGCCTCGTGGGAGGCGATCGAGAGCGCGGGCGTCGACCCGCTGTCGCTGAAGGGCACCCGGACGGGCGTCTTCGGCGGCGTGATGTACCACGACTACGCCCAGGGCCGGGAGCCCGGCACCTCGGCCGCGGGCAGCCTGGTGACCGGCCGGGTGTCCTACACCCTCGGCCTGGAGGGCCCGTCCCTCTCGGTCGACACCGCCTGTTCCTCCTCGCTGGTGGCGCTGCACCTCGCGGTGCAGGCACTCCGGCGGGGCGACTGCACGCTGGCGCTGGCCGGTGGCGTGACGGTGATGTCCAACCCGGAGATGTTCGTCTTCTTCAGCACCCAGGGCGGTCTGTCGAAGGACGGGCGTTGCCGGTCCTTCGCCGAGGCCACCAACGGCATGACCTGCTCCGAGGGCGCCGGCGTGCTCTTCCTGGAGCGGCTGTCGGACGCGCGGCGCAACGGCCACCCGGTGCTCGCCATCGTGCGCGGGTCGGCCGTCAACCAGGACGGTGCCTCCAGCGGTTTCAGCGCCCCGAACGGTCCCTCGCAGCAGCGGGTGATCCGGCAGGCACTCTCCGGCTCCGGCCTCACGTCCGCCGATGTGGACGTGGTCGAGGGCCACGGCACTGGTACGACGCTGGGCGACCCGATCGAGGCGCAGGCGCTGCTGGAGACGTACGGTCAGGGCCGGGCGGCCGACCAGCCGCTGTGGCTGGGCTCGCTGAAGTCCAACATGGGCCACACCCAGGCGGCGGCCGGGGTCGGCGGCATCATCAAGATGGTCATGGCGATGAAGCACGGCGTGCTGCCGCGCACCCTGCACGTCGACAAGCCCACCAGCAAGGTCGACTGGACCTCGGGCGAGGTCCGGCTGCTGACGGAGAGTCAGACCTGGCCGGAGGCCGGACGGGTGCGACGCGCGGGCATCTCCTCGTTCGGGCTGAGCGGGACCAACGCGCACGTCATCATCGAGCAGGTCCCCGAGCCCGACGCCGAGGAGCCGGAGACCGAGCCCAGGCCGCTGCCGGCCGTGCCGGTGGTGGTGACGGCGAAGACCGCCGCCGCGCTGCGTGCTCAGGCGGACCGGCTGCTGCGGCACCTGGAGGCCCGGCCCGAGATCGCGGTGCCGGACCTGGCGCTGTCGCTCCTGACGACGCGTTCGGTGCTGGAGCACCGGGGGCTGGTGGTCGCGGCGGACCGGGACGAGCTGCTGGACGGGCTGCGGGCGCTGGCCGAGGGCGGGGGTGTGTCCGGTCAGGCGAACGGCGGCCGGACGGCGTTCCTGTTCACGGGTCAGGGGTCGCAGCGGCTCGGGATGGGGCGTGAGCTGCACGCTGCGTTCCCGGTGTTCGCTTCGGCATTTGACGAGGTGTTGGCGGAGCTCGGTGGTTCGCTGCGGGACGTGCTCTGGGGCGAGGACGCCGACGAGCTGAACCGGACGGTGAACACGCAGAGTGCGCTGTTCGCCTTCGAGGTGGCGTTGTTCCGGCTGCTGGAGTCGTGGGGTGTGCGGCCCGACTTCGTGTCAGGGCACTCGGTGGGTGAGATCGCGGCGGCGCACGTGGCCGGAGTGTTCTCGCTGGCGGATGCGGTGAAGCTGGTGTCGGCGCGTGGTCGGCTGATGCAGGAACTGCCCGCCGGTGGTGCGATGGTGGCGATCGAGGCCACCGAGGCGGAGATCCTGCCGCTGCTGACCGACCTGGTGAGCATCGCGGCGGTGAACGGGCCGCGTTCGGTGGTGGTCTCGGGTGACGAGGCCACCGTGCTGGAGATCGCCGCTCGCTTCGAGCGGACGAAGCGGCTGAGCGTCTCGCACGCGTTCCACTCGCCGCTGATGGACCCGATGCTGGACGAGTTCCGTGTGGTGGTCTCCGGGCTGACGTTCGCCGAGCCGTCGATACCGGTGGTGGCGTCAGGCTCGTTCACGGACCCCGAGTACTGGGTTCGGCACGTCCGCGAGGCGGTCCGTTTCGCGGATGCGGTACGGGAGTTGGAGTCCTCGGGTGTCTCGCGGTTCGTGGAGATCGGCCCGGACGGCATCCTGACCGGGCTGGCCCAGCAGAGTGTCGGGTCCGAGGACGCCGTCCTGGTCGCGACGCAGCGTCGGGACCGCCCGGAGGCCGCCGCGCTGGTGGCCGCACTGGGCCACCTGCACGTCGCCGGCGGGGCGGTGAAGTGGCCGGCGTTCTTCGCCGACTCGGGCGCGCGGCGGGTGGACCTGCCGACGTACGCCTTCCAGCACAAGCGCTACTGGCTGGAGGCCCTGAACGGGGGCAGCGACTTCTCCGGCCGCGAGGTGGAGCCGGAGGAGGACCCGTTCGAGGTCCTGGCGCTGCGTCAGCGGATCGACGGGCTGCCGGACGTCGACCGGGAGCGGGTGCTGCTGGAGGAGGTCCGGATCCATGTCGCGGCGGTGCTCGGGCACGCCTCGCACGACGAGATCGGGCCCGACCTGGCCTTCCAGGAGCTCGGGTTCGACTCGCTGGCGGCCGTGGAGCTGCGAAAGCGGCTGAGCCGGGTCACCGGCGTACCGCTGCCCGCCACCCTGGTCTTCGACTACCCGAACTCCCGGGCGGTGGCGGAGTTCGTCAACGCCGAGATCGACCCGGCCGGTGGCGCCGCGGTGGCCCCGCTGCTGGGCGAGCTGGACCGGCTCTCCGAGGCGCTCTCGGTGGTCGCCCCGGCGGTCGGCGAGCGCGCCAGGATCACCGCGCGTCTGGAAGCCATGCTCCGCAAGTGGAACGACACGCAGGGCGGTTCGGTCGCCGACGAGGCCGACGACCTGCTCGACGAGGCCACCGATGACGAGTTGTTCGCGGTCCTGGACAGCGAACTCGGGATCTCCTGACCAGCACACACGTACGCACGACAGCCGGCCGGTTCACGAACAGCTTGAGACCGATTGAGGGCAGATGGGTACCGACGAGAAGCTCCGCGAGTATCTGAAGCGCGCCACCGCGGACCTGCAGCAGACCAAGCGGCACCTCCGCGAGCTGGAGGCCAAGCAGCACGAGCCGATCGCCATCGTGGCGATGAGCTGCCGCTACCCGGGCGGGATCAGCTCGCCCGAGCAGCTGTGGGACCTGGTGGCCTCGGGCACCGACGGGATCTCGCTGTTCCCGACCAACCGTGGCTGGAACACCGACGAGCTCTACCACCCGGACCCGGCCACGCCGGGCAAGACGTACTGCAAGGAGGGCGGATTCCTCCACGACGCGGGGGAGTTCGACGCCGACTTCTTCCGGATCAGCCCGCGCGAGGCCCGCGAGACGGACCCGCAGCAGCGCCTGATGCTGGAGACCGCCTGGGAGGCCTTCGAGCGCGCGGGCATCGACCCGCAGTCCCTGAAGGGCAGCCGGACCGGCGTCTTCGCCGGCGTGGTCTACCACGACTACTCGGCGGACAGCGGCACCGGCGGTCTCGCCAGCGTCGCGTCCGGCCGGGTCGCGTACGTGCTCGGCCTGGAGGGCCCGGCGATCACCGTCGACACGGCCTGCTCCTCCTCGCTGATCGCCCTGCACTTCGCCATCCAGTCGCTGCGCAACGGCGACTGCACGATGGCGCTCGCGGGCGGGGTCACCGTGATGGCGACGCCGGTCTCCTTCGTCGGCTTCAGCCAGGACCGCGGCCTGGCCCCGGACGGCCGCTGCAAGTCCTTCGCCGGTGCCGCCGACGGCACCACCTGGTCGGAGGGCGTCGGCATGCTGCTGGTCGAGCGGCTGTCGGACGCCCGGCGCAACGGGCACCCGGTGCTCGCGGTGATCCGGGGCTCGGCGGTCAACTCGGACGGTGCCTCGAACGGCCTGACCGCGCCCAACGGCCCGTCCCAGCAGCGGGTCATCCGTGCCGCCCTGGCGGACGCGCAGCTGTCGGCCGACGAGGTCGACACCGTCGAGGCGCACGGCACCGGCACGACGCTGGGCGACCCGATCGAGGCGCAGGCGCTGCTCGCCACGTACGGCCAGGGGCGTCCGGCCGAACGGCCGCTCTGGCTGGGCTCGTTCAAGTCGAACATCGGCCACACCCAGGCGGCGGCCGGGGTCGGCGGGATCATCAAGTTGGTCGAGGCGATGAAGCACGGCGTGCTGCCGAAGACGCTGCACGTCGACGAGCCGTCGCCGAACGTCGACTGGTCGGTGGGCAACATCGAGCTGCTCACCGAGGCCCGCGCCTGGCCGGACAACGGCCACGCGCGCCGGGCCGGGATCTCCTCCTTCGGGCTGAGTGGCACCAACGCGCACGTCATCGTCGAGGAGCCCCCGGCGGTGGACACCGAGCCGGTGGCCCCCGAGGCGGTGCTGCCGACTTCTCTGGTGCCGGTCCGGGTCTCCGGCCGCAGCGCGCAGGCACTGCGTGGCCAGGCCGCCCGACTGGTGGAACACCTCGAAGCCCGGCCCGCTTTGGGCCTGCTGGACCTCGGCTACTCCCTGGCCACCTCGCGCGCGGCCCTGGAGCACCGGGGCGTGGTCGTCGCGGCGGACCGGAACGAGCTGCTGGCCGGGCTGCGGGCGCTGGCGGAGGGCGAGAAGCCGGCCGGGGTCGTGCAGGGTGTTGCGCAGACCGACGGGCGGACGGCGTTCCTGTTCACGGGGCAGGGGTCGCAGCGGTTGGGGATGGGGCGTGAGCTGGCTGCCGCGTTCCCCGTGTTCGCTTCGGCCTTTGACGAGGTGTTGGCGGCGCTGGGCGGGTCGCTGCGTGACGTGGTGTGGGGTGACGATGCCTCAGAGCTGAACCGCACGGTGAACACGCAGGCCGCGTTGTTCGCGGTCGAGGTGGCGCTGTTCAGGTTGGTGGAGTCGTGGGGTGTGCGGCCTGACTTCGTGTCGGGTCACTCGGTGGGTGAGATCGCGGCGGCGCATGTGGCCGGGGTGCTGTCGCTCGCGGATGCCGCCAAGTTGGTGTCGGCGCGTGGTCGGCTGATGCAGGAACTGCCCGCCGGTGGTGCGATGGTGGCGATTCAGGCGACGGAGGCGGAAATCCTGCCGCTGCTGACCGACGAGGTGAGCATCGCGGCGGTGAACGGCCCGCGTTCGGTGGTGGTCTCGGGTGACGAGGCGACCGTGCTGGAGATCGCCGAGGGCTTCGAGCGGACCAAGCGGCTGAGCGTGTCGCACGCGTTCCACTCGCCGCTGATGGACCCGATGCTGGACGAATTCCGCGCTGTGGTCGGCGGGTTGACGTTCGCCGAGCCGAAGATCGCGGTCGTTGCGAGCGGAAGCTTTACGGACCCCGAGTACTGGGTGAGCCACGTCCGCGACGCGGTGCGCTTCGCCGACAACGTGCGGGAGTTGGAGTCGCGCGGTGTCACCACCTTCGTGGAGATCGGCCCCGACGCCGTCCTCACCGCAGCCGGAGCGGACTGCGTCAGCGCCGACTCCGAGGCGGTCTTCGTCTCCACGCTGCGCCGCGAGCGCGGTGAGGAGCGCGAGCTGCTGACCGGCCTGGCCCGCGCCCACGCGCAGGGTGTCACGGTGGACTGGGTCGCGTACTTCGGCGGCCGGGGTGCCACCCGGATCGACCTGCCGACGTACGCGTTCCAGCGCCGTCACTACTGGGCGGACAGTCAGCCCACCGAGTCCGCCGCCACCCCCGCCAGGGCTGCGGATCCGCTGGAGTCGGCGTTCTGGGATGCCGTCGAAGGCAAGGAACTCCCGCTCTTCGCCGACCAGTTGGGTGTCGACTCGGCGGATCTCGGCAAGGTGCTGCCCGCGATGGCCGCCTGGCGTCGGAGCCACCGGGAGCAGGCGCAGGTCGACTCCTGGCGCTACCGGGTGGAGTGGCAGCCGGTCGGCGAACTGTCGGGCGGGCCGCTGTTCGGTGCCTGGCTGGTGGCCGTCCCGGCGGGTCGGCTGACGGACGACCTGGTGGTCGGTGTGCTGGCGGCGATCGGCGAACGCGGCGCCCACGCCGTGCCGTTCGAGGTCGCCGACGAGGACCGGGCGGCGCTGGCCGGCCGGCTGGCCGGCGGCGAGCCGGTGCTGGGCGTGCTGTCCCTGCTCGCGCTGGACGACGCCCCGCACCCCGTACACCCCGAACTCTCCCGAGGGCTGGCCGCGAGCATCACGTTCGCTCAGGCGCTCGGGGACGCCGCACTCGGCGTGCCGCTCTGGGCGGTCACCGCCGGTGCCGTCGCGGTGGACGGTGCGCAGGAGACCGCGGTGCCGTCGCAGACGGCGGTCTGGGGTCTCGGCGCCAGCCTCTCGCTCGACCACCCGGACACCTGGGGCGGCCTGGTGGACCTCTCGCCGACCGCCGATCAGCTCTCGCTCTCCCGGCTGCTGGACGCCGTCACGGCGACCGGCGGCGAGGACCAGCTGGCGATCCGTCAGGGCCGGGTGCTCGGCCGCCGGATGGTCCGCTCGCCGCTCGGCGATCAGCTGACAGCTCAGGACACCTGGCAGCCGCACGGCACGGTTCTGATCACCGGCGGCACCGGCGGTCTCGGCGCGCACGTGGCACGGGAGTTGGCGGCCGAAGGCGCCGAGCACCTGGTGCTCACCAGTCGTCGCGGCCGGGACGCCGCCGGCGTGGACCGGCTGATCGCCGAACTGACCGCGCTCGGCGCCGAGGTGACGGTGGCGGCCTGCGACGTGGCCGACCGCGCCGCGCTGGCCGCCGTCCTGGCCGAGGTGCCCACCGACCGGCCGCTGACCGCCGTGGTGCACGCCGCCGGGGTGGCTCAACGGATCGCCCCGCTCGGCGAGTTGACCGTGGCGGAGTTCGCCGAGGTCGGCCGGGCCAAGGTGCTCGGTGCCGTCCACCTGGACGAGCTGCTGGGCGACAGCAAGCTCGACGCCTTCGTGCTCTTCTCCTCCGGCTCCGCCGTCTGGGGCAGCGGCAACCAGGCCGCGTACGGCAGTGCCAACGCCTTCCTGGACGGCCTGGCCCAGCGGCGCACGGCGCAGGGTCGGCCGGCCACCGCGATCGCCTGGGGCTCCTGGGACGGCGGCATGGTCGACGCCGAACTCGGCGCCCTGATGCGGCGGATCGGCGCACCCGCGATGGCGCCGGAGCTGGCGATCACCGCGCTGCGCCGCGCGGTCGGCCAGAACGAGAGCAACGTCGTGGTGGCCGACTTCGACTGGTCGCGGTTCGCCCCGACCTTCACGGTCGCGCGGCCCCGGCCGCTGCTGGACGCCATCCCGGAGGTCCGTGCCGCGCTGGCCGGTCCATCGGAGGCGGACCAGGCGGGCGGCACCTCGGGTCTGGTGGAGCAGCTCGCCGCGCTGTCCGAGCCGGAGCAGAGCCGCACCCTGCTCGACCTGGTCCGCAAGCACGTCGGCGGCCTGCTCGGGTACGACGACCCGGCGGCGCTGGAGGCCGGCCGCTCCTTCGAGGACCTCGGCTTCGACTCGGTCGCGGCGGTCGACCTGCGGGAGTCGCTCAGCGCGGCCACCGGCCGGAAGCTGCCCACCTCGATGGTGTTCGACCACTCGACGCCGCTGGCCCTCGCCGAGTACCTGCGCAAGGAGCTCTGCCCGGTCGGCGGGGTGCCCGCGGTGCCTCTGCTGGCCGAACTCGACCGCTTCGAGGAGGTCGTGAACGGTCTCTCCGGCGAGGAGATCGAGGCGAGCCGCCTGACCTCCCGGCTGCAGGCCCTGCTCACCCGGCTGAACGAGAGCCTCGGGGCAGGCCAGGGCCCGGACGTCGGCGGGCAGTTGGAGAGCGCCTCCGCCGACGACGTATTCGACTTCATTGACAAGGAACTCGGCCTCGCCTGAGCGGGCAACGGGCTTTAGGACCAAAGGACTCGGTGGGACTGAGATGGCGAACGACGACAAGCTCCTCGATTACCTCAAGCGTGTCACTGCCGATCTGCACCAGACCCGGCAGCGGCTCCAGCAGATCGAGAGCGAGGACCTGGAGCCGATCGCGATCGTCGCGATGAGCTGCCGGTACCCCGGTGGGGTGACCTCGCCCGAGGAGCTCTGGCAGCTGGTCGCGGAGGGCCGGGACGCGGTGACGCAGTTCCCGGCCGACCGCGGCTGGGTCATCGACCACGACACCGACGCCGACAAGTCCGGGACCAGCTACGTCCGCGAGGGCGGGTTCGTCCACGACGTCGCCGACTTCGACCCGGGCTTCTTCGGCATCAGCCCGCGCGAGGCCCTGACCATGGACCCGCAGCAGCGCCTGATGCTGGAGATCAGCTGGGAGGCGCTCGAGCGTGCGGGCATCAGCCCGGACAGCGTGCGCGGCGCCGGGGTGGGCGTCTTCACCGGCTCGGGCATCCAGGACTACGAGGACCTGCTGGACGCCGCGCCCGAGGTGGCCGAGGCCTACATGACCACGGCCAGCGCGTCGTCGGTGATCTCGGGCCGGGTCTCCTACGTGCTCGGCCTGGAGGGCCCGTCCCTCTCGGTCGACACCGCCTGCTCCTCCTCGCTGATCGCGCTGCACCTGGCCGCCGAGGCGCTGCGCCGCAAGGAGTGCACGCTCGCGCTGGCCGGTGGCGTGATGGTGATGTCCACGCCGTCGCCGTTCATCGCTTTCAGCCGCCAGCGCGGCCTGGCCCCCGACGGCCGCTGCAAGGCGTTCTCGGAGTCGGCTGACGGGACCGGCTGGTCCGAGGGCGCCGGCGTGCTGCTGCTGGAGCGGCTGTCGGACGCGCGCCGCAACGGGCACCCGGTGCTCGCGGTGATCCGGGGCTCGGCGGTCAACTCGGACGGTGCGTCCAACGGCCTGACCGCGCCCAACGGCCTTGCCCAGCAACGGGTGATCCGGCAGGCGCTGGCCAACGCCGGGGTGCCCGCGGGTCAGGTCGACCTGGTCGAGGGGCACGGCACCGGCACCACGCTGGGTGACCCGATCGAGGCGCAGGCGCTGCTCGCCACCTATGGCCAGGCCCGCCCCGAGGAGCGGCCGCTCTGGCTCGGTTCGATCAAGTCCAACATCGGTCACGCCCAGGCGGCGGCCGGTGTCGGCGGTGTGATGAAGATGGTCATGGCGATCCGTCACGGCCTGATGCCCGAGACCCTGCACGTCACCGAGCCGTCCTCGCACGTCGACTGGTCGGCGGGCAACGTCCGGCTGCTGACGGAGGCTCAGGAGTGGCCGGATCACGGCTACCCGCGCCGGGCCGGCGTCTCGGCCTTCGGTGTGAGCGGCACCAACGCGCACGTCATCATCGAGCAGGCCCCCGAGGCGGAGCCCGCCGCCGAGCCGGTGGTGCGGCCCGAGCCGGTGGCGGGAGTCCCGGTGCCCTGGCTGCTGTCCGCCCGGAGTGCGGACGCGCTCCGTTCCCAGGCCGCCCGGCTGACCGAACACCTCGGCGACGCCGACGAGTTCGACCCGCGCGACGTCGCGTTCTCGCTGGCCACCTCGCGGGCGGCGCTGGAGCACCGGGCGGTCGTCCTCGCGGGCGACGGCGCGGCGGCGCTGCGCGGACTGGCCGCCCTCGCGGAGGGCGGGCAGGGCGCCGGAGTCGTCAAGGGCGTGGTGGGGGAGGGCCGGACGGCGTTCCTGTTCACGGGTCAGGGGTCGCAGCGGCTCGGGATGGGGCGTGAACTGCACGCTGCTTTCCCGGTGTTCGCTTCGGCTTTTGACGAGGTGTTGGCGGAGCTGGGTGGTTCGCTGCGTGATGTGGTGTGGGGTGAGGACGCCGACGAGCTGAACCGGACGGTGAACACGCAGAGTGCGCTGTTCGCCTTCGAGGTGGCGTTGTTCAGGTTGGTGGAGTCGTGGGGTGTGCGGCCCGACCTCCTGGCCGGGCACTCGGTGGGCGAGATCGCGGCCGCGCACGTGGCCGGGGTGCTGTCGCTCTCCGACGCCGCCAAGCTGGTGTCGGCGCGTGGTCGGCTGATGCAGGAACTGCCCGCCGGTGGTGCGATGGTGGCGATCGAGGCCACCGAGGCGGAGATCCTGCCGCTGCTGACCGACCTGGTGAGCATCGCGGCGGTGAACGGTCCGCGCTCGGTGGTGGTCTCGGGTGACGAGGCCACCGTGCTGGAGATCGCCGCTCGCTTCGAGCGGACGAAGCGGCTGAGCGTCTCGCACGCGTTCCACTCGCCGCTGATGGACCCGATGCTGGATCAGTTCCGCGCCGTGGTCTCCGGGCTGACGTTCGCCGAGCCGAAGATCCCGGTCGTGGCCAGTGGCAGTGTCACCGACCCCGAGTACTGGGTGAGCCACGTCCGTGACGCGGTCCGGTTCTCCGAGAACGTCCGGTACCTGGAGTCGGTCGGGGTCTCGCGGTTCGTCGAGATCGGCCCCGACGGCATCCTGACCGGGGTGGCCCCGCAGTCCACCCAGTCCGAGAGCGCGGTGTTCGTCGCGCTGTCGCGCCGGGACCGCTCCGAGGCGGACGCGCTGCTCACCGGGCTGGCCCGGCTGCACACCGCCGGTGTCGGCATCGACTGGTCGGCGTTCTTCGCCGGTTCCGGCGCCGAGCGGATCGACCTGCCGACCTACGCCTTCCAGCACGCCCGCTACTGGATCGACGCCCAGCCCACCCTGGCGGACGTGACCTCGGCGGGCCTGGACTCGGCCGATCACCCGCTGCTCGGGGCCGCCGTGACGCTGGCCGACACCGACGGCGTGGTGCTGACCGGCCTGCTGTCGGTGGGGTCGCAGAAGTGGCTGGCCGACCACGTGGTCGGCGGCTCGGTGCTGTTCCCCGGCACCGGCTTCGTCGAGCTGGCGATCCGGGCCGGTGACCAGGTCAACTGCGACCTGCTGGACGAACTGACGCTGGAGGCGCCGCTGGTGCTGCCCGAGAGCGGCGCCGTGCAGGTGCAGGTGGTGGTCGGCGCCGCCGACGACACCGGGGCCCGCAGTGTGACCTTCCACTCGCGCCGCCAGGGCGCGGCGGCCGACCTGCCGTGGACCCGGCACGCGACCGGTGTGCTGGTCCCCGGTGCCCGGCGGACCGGCGAGGAGCTGACGCAGTGGCCGCCGGCCGGTGCCGTTCCGGTCGAACTGGGCGGTCTGTACGAGGGGTTCACGGCGGCCGGGATGGCCTACGGGCCGGTGTTCCAGGGCCTCCAGGCGGTCTGGCAGCTCGGCGACCAGGTGTTCGCCGAGGTCGCCCTGCCCGAGCAGGCGCGCTCCGACGCCGAGCGGCTCGCCCTGCACCCGGCCCTGCTGGACGCCTGCCTGCACGCGGCCGTGTTCACCGGCGCGATCGGTGAGCAGGGCGCGCTGCCGTTCGCGTGGTCCGGCGTCTCGCTGCACGCGGCCGGCGCGGCCGTGGCGCGGGTCCGGCTGACCCCGACCGGCACCGGTGGCGGCCTCGCGCTGGCCGTCGCCGACGGCGAGGGCCGCCCGGTGGCGTCCGTCGACTCGCTGGTGCTGCGGCCGATCTCCGGCGAGCAGCTGGCCGCCGCCCGGTCCGGGGCGCAGGACTCGCTGTTCCGCCTGGACTGGGCGCCGGTCACCCTGGACGGACCGGCCGAGCCGGTGGCGTACGCCGACTGGGCCCGGGTCGCCGACGGTGGCGCGGTCCCGGCCGTGGTGACCCTGGAGATCGCGGGCGGTTCGGACGCCGAGGCGGTCCGTACCGCCACGTACCGGACCCTCGAGGTGCTGCAGAACTGGCTCGCCGACGAGGACCGTTTCGCGGACGCGCGCCTGCTGGTGGCCACCCGTGGCGCCGTGGCGCTCGCGGGCGAGGACGTCACCGATCTGGCCGCCGCCGCAGCCGCGGGCCTGGTGCGGTCGGCCCAGTCCGAGAGCCCCGGGCGCATCCAGCTCGCGGACGTGGACGGGGAGTTGGACGCGGCGACGGTCGCCGCGGTCGTCGGCAGTGGTGAGCCGCAGGTGGTGGTGCGCCAGGGCGTGCTGCGCGCGGCCCGGCTGGCCCGGGTCACGGCGGCCGCCGAGCAGGGCGTCACGCTGGACGGCGAGGGTACCGTCCTGGTCAGCGGTGCCACCGGCGCGCTGGGCGGACTGTTCGTCCGGCACCTGGCCGCCGAGTACGGCGTGCGTAAGCTGCTGCTGGTCAGCCGGCGCGGCGCGGATGCTCCTGGCGCGGCCGAACTGGCCGCCGAACTCAACGAGTTGGGAGCGGAGGTCGCGTACGCCGCCGTGGACCTGGCGGACCGTCAGGCCACCGCCGAGCTGCTGCGGGACGAGCCGCTGATCGGTGTGGTGCACATCGCCGGTGTGCTGGACGACGGTGTGGTCGGCTCGCTCACCCCCGAGCGGATCGACGCGGTGCTCCGCCCGAAGGTGGACGCCGCGCTCAACCTCCACGAGCTCACGGCGGACCGGGAGTTGGCCGCGTTCGTGCTCTTCTCCTCGGCCGCCGGTCTGCTCGGCGCGCCCGGCCAGGGCAACTACGCGGCCGCCAACTCCTTCCTGGACGCGCTGGCCGCCCACCGCCGAGCCAACGGCCTGACCGCGCACTCGCTCGCCTGGGGCCTGTGGGACCAGGCCGGCGGCATGGCCGGGAAGCTGGCCGGTGCGGACCGCTCCCGGATCTCCCAGGGCGGGATGTTCGCCCTGTCGGCGGAAGAGGGCGTGCAGGCCTTCGACGCCGCGCTGCTCACCAGCGAAGCGATCACCGTGCCGACCCGCTTCGACCTGGCCTCGCTGCGCGCGCAGGGCGAGGGCCTTGCCGAGGTCTTCCGCGGCCTGGCCCCGGCCGCGCGCCGCCGCAAGGCGGGCGCGAAGACCGAGAGCGGCGCGCTGCAGCGCAAGCTGGCCTCGCTGCCGGAGGACAAGTGGCCGTCGGCGCTGCTCGACCTGGTGATCGGAACGGCGGCCGGCGTGCTCGGCCACCCCGACCCCAAGGCGGTCGACCCGGACCGGCACTTCCAGGACCTCGGCTTCGACTCGCTCACCGCCGTGGAGTTCCGCAACAGCCTGACCGAGGCCGTCGGCCGCCGGCTGCCGGCCACCCTGGTCTTCGACTACCCGACGCCGGTCGCCCTGGCGGCGTACCTGCTGGAGGCCGTGCGCGGGGCGAAGACCGAGATCGCCGCGGTCGTCTCCACGGCCTCGGCGACGGACGACGAGCCGATCGTCATCGTCGGCATGGCCTGCCGGTTCCCGGGCGGCGTGGAGTCGCCGGAGGACCTCTGGCGGCTGGTGGCCGACGGGGTCGACGCGGTCTCCGACTTCCCGGTCAACCGTGGCTGGGACACCGCACAGGTCTACGACCCGACCGGCGAGCGGGCCAACACCACGTACACCCGCGAGGGCGGATTCCTGCACGACGCGGACGAGTTCGACCCCGCGTTCTTCGGGATCGCGCCGAACGAAGCGCTCTACATGGACCCGCAGCAGCGGCTGCTGCTGGAGACCTCCTGGGAGGCGTTCGAGCGGGCCGGGATCGACCCGGCCACGCTGAAGGGCAGCTCGACCGGCGTCTTCGCCGGGATGATGTACCACGACTACGCGGCCAACAACAGCACGGGCGCGATCGCCTCGGGACGGGTGTCCTACGTCTTCGGCCTGGAGGGCCCGGCCGTCACGATCGACACCGCCTGCTCCTCCTCGCTGGTCGCGCTGCACCTGGCGGCCCAGGCGCTCCGTTCGGGCGAGTGCTCGCTGGCGCTGGCCGGTGGTGTCGCGGTGATGTCCACCCCCGAGGTGTTCGTCGAGTTCAGCCGGCAGAAGGGCCTGGCCAAGGACGGGCGCTGCAAGTCCTTCGCGGACGCGACGGACGGCACGGGCTGGTCCGAGGGCGTCGGCATGCTGCTGGTCGAGCGGCTGTCGGACGCGCGGCGCAACGGGCACCCGGTGCTCGCGGTGGTCCGCAGTACGGCGATCAACCAGGACGGTGCGTCGAACGGCCTCACGGCGCCGAACGGTCCCTCGCAGCAGCGGGTGATCCGGCAGGCGCTGGCCAACGCGGGTCTGACCACCGCCGACGTGGACGCGGTCGAGGCGCACGGCACGGGTACGACGCTGGGTGACCCGATCGAGGCGCAGGCGCTGCTGGCGACGTACGGCCAGGACCGGCCGGCGGACCAGCCGCTGTGGCTCGGTTCGATCAAGTCGAACCTGGGTCACACCCAGGCGGCGGCGGGCGCCGGCGGCATCATCAAGATGGTCGAGGCGATCCGCAACGGCGTGCTGCCGAAGACCCTGCACGTGGACGCGCCGACGACCAAGGTGGACTGGACCGAGGGCAACGTCCAGCTGCTGACGGAGAATCGGGACTGGCCGGAGACCGGGCACCCGCGCCGGGCCGGCATCTCCTCCTTCGGGCTGAGCGGCACCAACGCGCACGTCATCATCGAGCAGGCCCCGGCGGAGGTGGAGCAGCCCTCGGTTGCTGCCGCCGGTCTGCCGGTGCTGCCGCTGGTGGTCTCCGCGAAGAACCCGGAGGCGCTGCGGGCGCAGGCCGCCCGGCTGGCCGAACACCTCGACGCGGGCGAGGAGTTGGACCCGGTCGACGTCGGGTACTCGCTGGTGTCGACGCGGGCGGTGCTGGAGCACCGGGGTGTGGTGGTCGGCGCGGACCGGGACGAGCTGCTGGCCGGGCTCTGGGCCCTGGCGGACGGGCGGACCAGCCCGGGTGTGGTGAGCGGTTCGGGGCGGTCGCGTGGGCGGACGGCGTTCCTGTTCACGGGTCAGGGGTCGCAGCGGTTGGGGATGGGGCGTGAGCTGCACGGTGCGTTCCCGGTGTTCGCGGCGGCGTTTGACGAGGTGTTGGGTGAGCTGGGCGGGTCGCTGAGTGATGTGGTGTGGGGTGACGATGCGTCGGAGCTGAACCGGACCGTCCACACGCAGAGTGCGCTGTTTGCCTTCGAGGTGGCGCTGTTCAGGTTGGTGGAGTCGTGGGGTGTGCGGCCTGACTTCGTGTCAGGGCACTCCGTGGGTGAGATCGCGGCTGCGCATATGGCGGGGGTGCTGTCGCTCTCCGACGCCGCCAAGCTGGTCTCCGCGCGTGGTCGGCTGATGCAGGAACTGCCCGCCGGTGGTGCGATGGTGGCGATCGAGGCCACCGAGGAGGATGTGCTGCCGCTGCTGACCGACCTGGTGAGCATCGCGGCGGTCAACGGCCCCCGTTCGGTGGTGGTTTCGGGTGACGAGGTCACCGTGCTGGAGATCGCCGCTCGCTTCGAGCGGACCAAGCGGCTGAGCGTGTCGCACGCGTTCCACTCGCCGCTCATGGACCCGATGCTCGATGAGTTCCGTGCGGTGGTTTCCGGGTTGACGTTCGCCGAGCCGTCGATCGCGGTGGTGGCAAGCGGCAGCTTCACCGATCCCGAGTACTGGGTGGCCCATGTCCGCGACGCGGTCCGGTTCGCGGACAGCGTCCGGGAGTTGGAGTCGCAGGGGGTCTCCCGCTTCCTGGAGATCGGCCCCGACGGCATCCTGACCGGGCTGGCCCAGCAGAGCGTGGAGTCCGAGGAGGCCGTCCTCGTCCCGACACAGCGCCGGGACCGTTCGGAGGCGGCCACCTTCGTGACGGCGCTCGGGCGGCTCTTCGCCGGCGGCGTCGAGCTGGACTGGGCCGCCTACTTCGCGGGCAGCGGTGCCCGGCGGGTGGATCTGCCGACCTACGCCTTCCAGCGTCAGCGCTTCTGGGTCGACACCAACGAGTACCTGGCCGACTCCTGGTTCGGCGGGGACACCACCAACATCTCGTCCGCCGGGCTCCGTTCGGCCGAGCACCCGCTGCTCGGCGCGGTGGTCACGCTGCCGGATGCCGGCGGTGCGGTGCTGACAGGGCGGCTGTCGATCGACACCCACGCCTGGATCGCCGACCACGACGTGCTGGGCAACGTTCTGCTGCCGGGCACCGGCTTCGTGGAACTCGCCATCCGGGCGGGTGACCAGGTCGGGTGCGACGTGCTGGAGGAGCTGACGCTCCAGGCGCCGCTGATCCTGCCGCCGGGTGCCTCGGTGCAGGTCCAGGTCGCGGTCGGCGAGGCCGACGGTTCGGGCGCCCGGACGGTGACCGTGCACTCGCGCATCGAGGGCGACGAGGGCGGGGACTGGACGCTGCACGCCGAGGGTGTGCTGATCTCCGGTGCCGCAGCGCCGTCGTTCGACTTCTCGGAGTGGCCGCCGGCCGGAGCCAAGGCCGTCGCCACCGGCGACGCGTACGAGGTGCTGCTCGCCCAGGGCTACGCCTACGGCCCGGTGTTCCAGGGGCTGAAGGCCGCCTGGCAGCGTGGTGACGACCTGTTCGCCGAGGTGGCCCTGCCGGCCGAGGCCCACGCGGAGGCCGCTCGCTTCGGCCTGCACCCCGCGCTGCTGGACGCCGCGATGCACGCGATCCTGCTCGATGCCGGTGACCGTCCCGACGGCGAGCCCGTCCTGCCGTTCTCGTGGAACGGCGTCACCCTGCACGCCGCCGGGGCCAACGAGGTCCGGGTACGGATTTCGCAGGTCGGGCCCGAGCACAACATCGCTCTCGCGGTCGCCGATGGTGTGGGTACGCCCGTGCTCTCGGTGCGGTCGGTGGTGGGGCGGCCGGTGTCGTCGGAGCAGTTGTCGGCGGGTCGTGGTGTGGAGTCGTTGTTCCGGGTGGAGTGGCCGGTGGTTTCGGTCGGTTCCGGTTCGGGTGCGTTGCCGGCTTGGGGTTCGTCGGCCGGTGATGCGGCGGCGGTGGTGTTGGAGTGTGTGACGCCTTCGGGTGGTGTGCCGGGTGCGGTGCGGGAGTTGGCCGGTCGGGTGCTGGGTGTGGTGGGGGAGTGGCTCGGTGACGAGCGCTTCGCCGACTCGCGTCTGGTGGTGTTGACGCGCGGCGCGGTGGTCGCCGGGGACGGCGATGTGGTGGATGTGGTGCAGGCTCCGGTGTGGGGTCTGGTGCGCGCCGCCATCGCCGAGAACCCGGGCCGGTTCGTGCTGGTGGACTGGGACGGTGCGCCGGAGTCCGGGGCCGCGCTGAGTGCGGTGGTGGCCTCGGGTGAGTCGGAGGCGGCGGTCCGGGCCGGTGTGGTGCGGGTGCCGAGGTTCGCGAAGGTCGTCGCGGTCGAGGGCGTCGTGCCCTCGGTGGTCGACGGCACGGTCCTGGTGACCGGCGGTACCGGTGGTCTCGGTGCGCTGGTGGCCCGCCACCTGGTGGTCGAGCACGGCGCTACCAGCCTGCTGCTGACGAGCCGTCGGGGCCTGGAGGCGCCGGGGGCACGGGAGTTGGTGGCCGAGCTGGCTGAGCTCGGCGCGGCGGTCGAGGTCGCGGCGTGTGATGTGGCGGATCGTGCGGCGGTGCGGGAGCTGCTGTCTTCGCTGGAGCGTCCGTTGGCGGGTGTGGTGCATGTCGCCGGTGTGATGGACAACGGGGTCGTCACCTCGGTGACGCCGGAGCGTCTGGATGCGGTGCTGGCGCCGAAGGTGGACGCCGCCTGGCATCTGCACGAGCTCACCGCTGGCACCGAGTTGGCGTTCTTCGTGATGTTCTCCTCGGCCGGTGGCATGGTGCTGGCGGCGGGTCAGGCGAACTACGCGGCGGCCAACACCTTCCTGGACGCCCTCGCCGTCCAGCGCCGGGCAGCCGGTCTGCCGGCCACCTCGATGGCCTTCGGTCTCTGGGGCGTCACCACCGGCATGAGCGGTGCGCACTCGATCGACGAGGCCGAGCAGCGGATGGCGAAGCTGGGCCTCCCGGCCCTGCCGCAGGCCGAGGGCCTTGCTCTGTTCGACGCCTCGATCGCGACCGGCGAGGCCGTCCTGGTCCCGCTCCGGATCGACCCCAAGGCCCTTCGTACGCAAGGTGATTCGCTGCACAGCCTGCTGCGCGGGCTGGTCCGGGCCCCGGCCCGGCAGGCGGCGCGGGCGGGTGCCGGCGGCGGATCGGCGGTCGGGCAGCAGCTCGCCCGCCTCGACGCCGCCGAGCGCGGACGGGCCCTGCTGGAGCTGGTGCGGACCGAGGTGGCCTCGGTCCTGGGCCACGCCTCCATCGACGCGGTGGAGCCGGACCGGGCGTTCAAGGAGCTGGGCTTCGACTCGCTCAGCGCGGTCGAACTGCGCAACCGCCTCAACACGGTGATCGGCATCCGGCTCTCGGCGACCCTGGTCTTCGACTACCCGAGCGCCCAGGCGGTCGCCGACCACATCGGCGAGACCCTGGCCGGCACCGAGGCCGAATCCGCCGCCCCGGTCGCGGTGGTGACGCCGCTGACCGACGACCCGATCGTGATCGTCGGCATGGCCTGCCGCTACCCGGGCGGCGTCGAATCACCGCAGGACCTCTGGCAGTTGGTGCTCGACGGGGTCGACGCGGTGTCGGACTTCCCGACCGACCGCGGCTGGGACCTCGACGCGCTCTACGACCCGGAGCCGGGCAAGGCGGGCCGCACGTACACCCGTACCGGCGGATTCCTGTACGACGCAGCCGACTTCGACGCCGACTTCTTCGGGATCTCCCCGAACGAGGCGGTCACCATCGACCCGCAGCAGCGCCTGCTGCTGGAGGCGTCCTGGGAGGCGATCGAGAACGCGGGCATCGACCCGCTCACGCTGAAGGGCAGCCGGACCGGTGTGTTCGGCGGCGTGATGTACCACGACTACGGCCTCGGTCCGGAGGCCGCCACGACCAGTGGCGGCAGCCTGGTGACCGGCCGGGTCGCCTACACCCTGGGCCTGGAGGGCCCGGCCGTCACGGTGGACACCGCCTGCTCCTCCTCGTTGGTTGCTCTGCACATGGCCGTCCAGGCGCTCCGCTCGGGTGAGGTGTCGCTCGCGCTGGCCGGTGGTGTGGCGGTGATGTCCACGCCGGGCATGTTCATCGACTTCAGCCGCCAGCGCGGGATGGCCAAGGACGGGCGCTGCAAGTCGTTCGCCGAGGCGACCGACGGCACGGGCTGGTCCGAGGGCGTCGGTGTCCTGCTGGTCGAGCGGCTGTCGGACGCGCGGCGCAACGGGCACCCGGTGCTCGCCGTGGTGCGGGGCAGCGCGATCAACCAGGACGGCGCCTCGAACGGTCTGACCGCGCCGAACGGTCCCTCGCAGCAGCGAGTGATCCGGCAGGCGCTGGCGAACGCGGGCCTGTCGACCGCCGAGGTCGACGCGGTCGAGGCGCACGGCACGGGCACCACGCTCGGTGACCCGATCGAGGCGCAGGCGCTGCTGGCCACGTACGGTCAGGACCGGCCGGCGGACCAGCCGCTCTGGCTGGGTTCGATCAAGTCCAACCTGGCGCACGCCCAGGCCGCCGCCGGCGTCAGCGGCATCATCAAGATGGTCGAGGCGATCCGCAACGGTGTGCTGCCGAAGACCCTGCACGTGGACGCGCCGACCTCGAAGGTGGACTGGACCGAGGGCAACGTCCAGCTGCTGACGGAGCGTCGGGACTGGCCGGAGACCGGCCGTCCGCGCCGGGCCGGCATCTCGTCCTTCGGGCTGAGCGGCACCAACGCGCACGTGATCATCGAGCAAGCCCCGGCCGAGGCGGCGCAGCCGGTTACCGTGGCGGCCGAACTGCCCGTGGTGCCCTGGACGGTGTCGGCGAAGAACGTGGACGCGATCCCGGCCCAGGCGGCCCGGCTCGCCGACTACGTCGAGGCCCGGCCCGAACTGGCCCCGGCCGACCTGGGGTTCTCGCTCGCGACCTCGCGCTCCGCGCTGGACCACCGGGCGGTGGCCGTCGGCGCCGACCGGGACGAGCTGATCGCCGCACTGCGCGAGCTCGCGGCGGGCGGTGGCAACGTCACTCCGGCCCGGCCGGGCGCGCAGGTGGCGTTCCTGTTCACGGGTCAGGGGTCGCAGCGGCTCGGGATGGGACGCGAACTGCACGCCGCCTTCCCGGTGTTCGCCGCCGCCTTCGACGAGGTGCTGGCGGAGCTGGACGGTTCGCTGCGCGAGGTGATCTGGGGCGAGGACGCCGATGAGCTGAACCGCACCGTCAACACCCAGAGCGCGCTGTTCGCCTTCGAGGTCGCGCTGTACCGCCTGGTGCAGTCCTGGGGTGTGCGGCCCGACTTCCTGGCCGGGCACTCGGTCGGTGAGATCGCCGCCGCGCACGTCGCCGGGGTGTTCTCGCTCAAGGACGCCGCCAAGCTGGTCACGGCCCGCGGCCGGCTGATGCAGGAACTGCCCACGGGCGGTGCGATGGTGGCGATCGAGGCCACCGAGGAGGAGATCCTGCCGCTGCTGACCACTGACGTCAGCATCGCGGCGGTCAACGGCCCGCGCTCGGTGGTGGTCTCGGGTGACGAGGCGACCGTTCTGCGGATCGCCGAGGGCTTCGAGCGGACCAAGCGCCTGAGCGTCTCGCACGCCTTCCACTCGCCGCTGATGGACCCGATGCTCGACGAATTCCGCACCGTGGTCGGCGGGTTGACCTTCACCGAGCCGAAGACCCCGGTGGTGACCACTGGCAACGTCACGGACCCGGAGTACTGGGTCAGCCACGTTCGCGACGCGGTCCGGTTCGCCGACAACGTCCGGGAGTTGGAGTCGCGCGGGGTCTCCCGCTTCGTGGAGATCGGCCCCGACGGCATCCTCACCGGGCTGGCCCAGCAGAGCGTCGAGTCCGACCGCGCGCTGTTCGTCGCGGCGGCCCGCAGGGACCGCCCGGAGAGCACAACTCCGGTCATCGCGCTCGCCCGCCTGCACGCCGCCGGTGTGGCGGTCGACTGGCCGGCCTTCTTCGCGGGCTCCGGTGCCCGGCGGGTGGATCTGCCGACGTACGCCTTCCAGCGGACCCGCTACTGGGTGGACGCGCTGGCCGGGGTGAACGACGTCGCTTCCGTCGGCCAGGACGCCGTCGAGCACCCGCTGCTCGGCGCGTCCGTCGAACTCCCGGACGGTGCGGGCCTGGTGCTCACCGGGCGGCTGTCCACCGGGGCGCAGTCCTGGCTGGCCGATCACGTGGTGGGGGAGACGACGCTCTTCCCCGGCACCGGCTTCGTCGAACTGGCGATCCGGGCCGGTGACCAGCTCGGCTGCGGAGTGCTGGAGGAACTGACGCTCCAGGTGCCGCTGGTGCTGCCGGAGCGCGGGGGCGTCCAGCTCCAGGTCGCGGTCGGCGCGGCGGACGGGACGGGTGCCCGTCCGGTCACCATCCACTCCCACCTGGAGGGTGACGAGGCGACGGGCTGGACCCTGCACGCCGAGGGTCTGCTCACGGACGAGACCCGGGCGCCTTCCTTCGACCTGACCGCCTGGCCGCCGAGCGGCGCGACGGCGGTGGACATCGAGGACGGGTACCGGCGACTGCTGGACATCGGCTTCGGCTACGGCCCGGTGTTCCAGGGCCTGCGCGCGGTCTGGCAGGACGGTGACGCGATCCTCGCGGAGGTCTCGCTGCCGGCCGAGGCGCACACGGAGGCCGCTCGCTTCGGCCTCCACCCGGCGCTGCTGGACGCCTGCCTGCACGCGGCGATCCTGGCCAACGACGGTGCGGACGGCGAAGGCAGGGTGCTGCCGTTCTCCTGGTCCGGTGTCGAGCTCCACGCGGCCGGTGCGGCCGCCGTCCGGGTCCGGATCTCGCCGACGGGTGAGAACACCGTGGCGCTGGTGATCGCCGACGCCGTCGGCAACCCGCTGGCGTCCGTGCGCTCGCTGGTCTCCCGACCGGTCACCGACGAGCAGCTGGCGGCGGGCCGGACGGCCTTCCACGACAGCCTGTTCACCCTGGACTGGACTCCGGTGACCCCGGCCGCCCACGCCGCCCCGGTGTCCGCCGTGGACTGGGAGACCGTCGCGGCGACCGGTGCGGCGGTGCCCGAGGTGGTGGTGCTGCGGGTCGAGGGCGGCAACGACGCGGAGGCGGTCCGTACCGCCACCCACCGGGTGCTCGCGGTGCTCCAGACCTGGTCGCAGGAGGAGCGCTTCGCCGCCGCCACGCTGGCGGTGCTCACCCGGGGCGTCGTCGCGCTGCCGGGGGAGGACGTCACCGACCTGGCGGGTGCGGCGGTCTGGGGCCTGGTCCGGGCCGCGCAGCTGAGCGACCCCGAGGGCATCGTGCTCGCCGACCTCGACAGCGGACCGGCCGGGGAGGCCACGGCGCTCGCCGCCGTACTGGCCACCGGTGAACCGCAGGTGGTGGTCCGGGGCGGTACGGTCCTCGCGGGCCGGCTGGCCCGGGTGCCGGTCGCTGACGGTGCGTCGGTCGCTGACGGTGTGTCGGGCGCGCCTGCCACCCGCTTCGACCGGAGTGCCACGGACCCGGTGCTGGTGACCGGCGCGACCGGTCTGCTGGGCCGGTTGGTGGCCCGTCGCCTGGTGACCGAGCACGGGGTCCGCAGCCTGCTGCTGGTCAGCCGGCGCGGTGCGGCGGCCGACGGGATGTCCGAGCTGCGGGCCGAACTGGCCGGGCTGGGCGCCGAGGTGGAGATCGCCGCCTGTGACGTCTCCGACCGGGAGTCGGTGGCCACGCTGCTGACCGGCCGTCAGCTCTCCGGCGTGGTACACCTCGCGGGTGTGCTGGACGACGGTGCGATCGGCTCGCTGACGCCCGAGCGGATGGACCGGGTGCTGCGCCCGAAGGTGGACGCGGCGCTCAACCTGCACGAGCTCACCAGCGGGATGGACCTGACCGCCTTCGTGCTCTTCTCCTCGGCGGCCGGCACGCTCGGCAACGCGGGGCAGGGCAACTACGCGGCGGCCAACGCCTTCCTGGACGCGCTCGCCGCGCACCGGCGGGCCAACGGTCTGCCCGCCCAGTCGCTGGCCTGGGGCCTGTGGGCCGACGGCGGCATGGCCGGCGAGCTGGCCGAGGCCGACGTCCGGCGGATGGGCCGGGTCGGCATCGGGGCGATCCCGACCGAGCGTGGTCTCGAACTCTTCGACGTGGCAGGCACCTTGGCCGTCCCGGCGGTGCTGCCGATCCGGCTCGACCTGCGGACCCTGGCCGAGGCGGGCGAGGATCTGCCGCCGGTCTTCCGGGGCCTGGTCCGGGGCCGCCCGCGCCGGGCCGCCGCGGCCGCCGCCGGAGCGGTCTCCGTCGACGGCCTGCTGGCCCGGCTGAACGGCCTCCCGGCGGCCGACCGCGCGGACGTTCTGCTCGACCTGGTGCAGACCCAGGCGGCCGCGATCCTCGGCCACGCCGGTGGCCACGCGGTCGAACCCGACCGCGCCTTCAAGGAGTTGGGCTTCGACTCGCTGTCGGCGGTCGAGTTCCGCAACCAGGTCAACGCGGCCACCGGCCTCCGGCTGCCGGCCACGCTGGTCTTCGACTACCCGAACGCCCGGGCGCTGGCCCTGCACCTCGGTGAGGTGCTGGTCCCGGAGACCGGGGCCGACCAGGTCGGTGCCGTCGGCACCGAGGAGGACCGGATCCGCCGCATCCTGCGGGAGATCCCGCTCGACCGGCTGCGGGCCGCGGGCCTGCTGGACGAACTGCTGGACCTGGACGGCGAGTCGGCCGCCGGCGACGGCGGGGCGGACCAGGACGGCGCGGCGGACCAGGAGGGCTCGCTCGACGGGCTCGACGCCGACAGCCTGATCAGCATGGCCTTCGAGGGCCTCACCATCGACGACTGATCACCTATCGGGCAATGAACGAACACGGAAAGGAATCGGGATAGCGATGGCTCTGGCGCCCAGTGCCAAGGGAAGCGTGCCGTTTCGTGAACACAAGACCTGGTACCGGGTCACCGGAGACCTGAACTCGGGCAAGCCGGTCGTGGTCGCGGTGCACGGCGGTCCCGGCAGCACGCACGACTATCTGCTGAATCTCGCCGAACTCTCGGCGCAGGGCTGGCCGGTGGTGCACTACGACCAGATCGGAAACGGCGGCTCCACCCATCTTCCGGACCGCGGTGCGGATTTCTGGACGGTCGAGCTCTTCCTCGACGAACTGGACAATCTGCTCGGCGCGCTGGGGATATCCGACAACTACGTGTTGTTCGGCCAGTCCTGGGGCGGGCTGCTGGCGGCGAAGCACGCCGCCGGCCGCCCGGCCGGGCTGCGCGGCCTGGTGGTGGCGAACGCCCCGGCCTCGTACCCGCTCTGGCTGCAGGAGGCGAAGGTGCTCCGCGACCAGCTGCCGGCCGAGGTGAACGAGACCCTGATCAGACACGAGGCGGCCGGGACCACCGACAGCCAGGAGTACTTCAACGCGATGATGCCGTTCTACCTGCGGCACGTCTGCCGGATGGACCCCTGGCCACGGGACTTCATGGCCTCGTTCATGGAGGTCTACAACGACCCGACGGTCTACCGGACCATGAACGGGCCGAGCGAGTTCCACGTCATCGGCACCCTGAAGGACTGGGGTGTGACCGACTGCATCGAGCACATCGCGGTGCCCACCCTGCTGATCTCCGGCGCCTTCGACGAGGCCACCCCGGCCACCGTCCAGCCGTACGCGGACCTCATCCCGGACGTCAGCTGGGAGGTCTTCGAGAACTCCAGCCACATGCCGCACCTGGAGGAGCCGGAGCGGTTCCTCGAGGTGCTGAGCGGATACCTGCGCCGGATTCACTGACCGGCGGTCCAGGGGTTGGCGGGCGGGCTAGGGGACGGAACAGGGGGGTCGCCGATTTCGGCCCCGGACTAGTCTCCAGAGTCAGAGCGAGTCAAGTCCCCGAGCTGTCACTGGATTCGCCGGGTTCAAGGTATTCAGGCCGCGTTGCACACCTATGCCGGGGCCCAATCCCCAAGGCGGGCCCATGAGACCGGAGGAATGTCCGAATGTCCCTGCTGACCCTCGAGTTTCCGACCACGGAGCGATTCAAAGCATTCGGTCCAAGACACATAGACGAGATCGCCAGCCGCTACGGACTTCCTGCGCACCTCCAGGAGACCGTCCGGATGATCTCGCAGGTCCTGCCGTTCCGGGTCAACGAGTACGTGCTCTCCTCGCTGATCGACTGGACCAACATCCCCGACGACCCGATCTTCCAACTGGTCTTCCCGCAGCCGGGGATGCTGTCGATCGAGGACGAGAAGCGGCTGAGCGTGCTGTCCGGCGACCCGGCCAACAAGCTCCAGCTGCGGGAGACCGTGCAGGACATCCGCTCGCGGCTGAACCCGCACCCGTCCGGGCAGAAGGAGCTCAACGTCCCCCGGCTGGACGGGGTCGAGCTGGCCGGCATGCAGCACAAGTACCGCGAGACGGTGCTCTACTTCCCCGGCCAGGGGCAGACCTGCCACGCGTACTGCACGTACTGCTTCCGCTGGGCGCAGTTCGTCGGTGACGCGGACCTCAAGTTCGCGGCGCCGGACCCGAGTCAGCTGGTCGAGTACCTGAAGGCGCACCCGCAGGTGACCGACGTGCTGGTCACCGGTGGCGACCCGATGGTGATGTCGACCGAGCGGCTGCGCAGCCACCTGGAGCCGCTGCTGGCGATCGACAGCGTCCGGACCATCCGGATCGGCACCAAGTCGGTCGCGTACTGGCCGCAGCGCTTCGTCACCGACCAGGACGCCGACGAGGTGCTCTGGCTGTTCGAGAAGATCGTCGACTCGGGCCGCAACCTCGCGGTGATGGGCCACTTCAGCCACCCGCGGGAGCTGGAGACCGACATCGCCCGCCGGGCGCTGCAGCGGATCCGCTCCACCGGTGCGCTGGTCTACGGCCAGGCCCCGCTGATCGGCCGGGTCAACGACGACGCCGACGCCTGGGCCGAGCTGTGGCGCCGGGAGCTCGGGGCCGGCGTGGTGCCCTACTACATGTTCGTGGAGCGGGACACCGGCCCGCACGACTACTTCAAGGTGCCGCTGGCCCAGGCGGTCGGCATCTTCCAGGCCGCGTACCGCCAACTTCCGGGCCTGGCCCGGACGGTGCGCGGTCCGGTGATGTCCGCCAAGCCGGGCAAGGTCGCGGTGGACGGGATCGAGGACACCCCGCAGGGCAAGTTCTTCCAGCTGCGGCTGCTCCAGGCCCGTGACCCCGAGCTGGTCGGCCGTCCGTTCCGCGCGCACTTCTCGGAGACCGCCTCCTGGGTGGACGAGCTGGAGCTCGCGGAGACCACGCCGGCCGACATCAGGGCAGCGGTGCAGGGGATCTGAGCAATCCGGGGGGAGGCGGCGGGACCCTCCTCCCGATCCGGGCGCAACTTCTGGCGCACCGGCGGAATTTCAGTGGAAGGAGCTGGCGATGGCCAACCGGAAAGTGTCACCGAACCTGGACCTCAACAACGACGTGGCGGAGCGCCGGACCAGGGGCGAGTCGATCGTCCACCTGGCCTTCGGCGAGGCGCGGTTGCCGGTCCACCCGGCACTGAAGGGGCAGTTGGCGGCCAGCTCCGGGGAGAACGCCTACGGGGCGGTGCCCGGCGGCCGGGCGGTCCGGCGGGAGGCGGCGGGCTACTTCAGCCGCCGCAACCTGCCGACCGAGCCCGAGCAGGTCGTGGTCGCCCCGGGCAGCAAGCCGCTGCTGATGGCGGTTCAGTTCGTCGTCCCCGGCGACCTGGTGATCCCCAAGCCCGCCTGGAACACCTACAAGCCGCAGGGCCTGCTGGCCGGCAAGCAGGTGTACGAGGTGGACATCCCGGCCGAGTGCGGCGGTGTGCCGGATCCGGTCAAGCTGCGGGAGACCGTCCGGGCCGCTCGCGCGGCCGGCGGCAACCCGCGGCTGGTGGTGCTCACCCTCCCGGACAACCCGACCGGCACCGTGGTCTCACCCGAACTCGTACGGGAGATCTGCGCGGTGGCGGAGGAGGAGGACCTCTACCTGATCTCGGACGAGATCTACCGGGACGTGGTGCACGACCCGGCCACCCCCGTGCTCAGCCCCGCCGAGGTGCTGCCGGAGCGGACCATCGTCACCAACGGCCTGAGCAAGACCCTGGCGCTCGGCGGCTGGCGGATCGGTGTGGCCCGGTTCCCCGACAGCACCTGGGGCAACAGCGTCCGGGACGGCGTCATCTCGCTGGCCAGCGAGGTCTGGTCGACGCTGGCCATCCCGATGCAGGAGGTCGCCGCGTACGCCTTCTCCGAGCCGCCGGAGGTGCGCGACCGGTTCGCCCGCAGCGCCCGGCTGCACGGGGCGGTGGCCCGCGCGGTGTACCGGATCATGATCGGCGCCGGCGCCACCTGCCGTCCGCCGACCGGCGGGTTCTACGTCTACCCGGACTTCGAGCCGAAGCGGGCGGTGCTGGAGGCCAAGGGGATCACCGACGCGCAGTCCCTGTTCCGGTACCTGTTCGACGAGTTCGGCATCGTGGTGCTGGCGGGCGACAACCTCGGCGACGACGCCGGGGCGCTGCGCTTCAAGGCCGCCACCAGCCTGCTCTACGGCCACACCCGGGAGGAGCAGCAGCTCGCCCTGGACTCCGAGGACCCGCTGTCGCTCCCGCACATCCGGGACGTGCTGACCCGGATCGAGGAAGCCTTCAGCAAGCTCGTCGGCTGACGGCTGTGGCTGACCGATCCACCAACTCTGAAGGGAACAACCCGAGATGAAGGCCGAAGACCGGCCCGGTACCGCGATCATCTTCCCCGGCATGGGGCCGTCGCAGTTCGCGGACGTGGCGAAGTTCATGCTGCTCAACCCGTTCGCCCGGAAGCTGGTGGCGACCGCCGGGAAGACCCTCGGATACGACCTGCTGGCGCGCTACCGGGCCAGTGAGAGCGACTACTCGGAGTACGCCCAGGTCGCCTTCCTGGTGAACTGCGTCGCCCTCGCCCAGTGGGCCGAGGCCGAGTTGGACACCCGCCCCGAGCTGATCGCCGGGCCGAGCTTCGGCAGCAAGGCGGCCGCCGTGCACTCGGGGTCGCTGGACTTCGCCGAGGCGGTCTGGGCGACCGCCCAGCTGGCCCGCTGCGAGGACGAGTACTTCGCGGTCGAGCACCGGGACATCGTCACCCACTCGTTCACCCGCACCCCGCAGGCCCGACTGGCCGAAGTACTGGCCGAGTTGGACGAGCAGGGGGAGTGGTACGACATCTCCTGCTACATCGACGAGGACTTCTACATGCTCTCGCTGCGCGAGGGCCGGGTGGACTGGCTGCAGGCCCGGCTGCGGGCGATGGGTGGCCTGCCGCTGTACACGATGAACCCGCCGATGCACTCCGCGGCCTTCGGCGCGCTGCGCGACCGGGTCGAGGCGGAGGTGGTCGACCGGCTGACCTTCGCCGACCCGGTGCTGCCGATCGTGGCGGACCAGGACGGCTCGGTGCTCACCACCGGCGCGGGCGTCCGGACGATGATCCTGGACGGCTACGTGAAGCCGGTGCGCTGGCCGGCCGTGGTGGAGACCTTCCAGCGGCTGGGCATCGGCACCGTCCGGGTCTGCGGACCTGACGGTCTGTTCGGCCGGGTCGGCGCGACCACCCGCAACTTCGAGGTGGTCCCGGTCAACCCGCGCAGCGCCATGCAGCCCCGTCGGCGGGCCGCCTAAAAGGAATTCCCTCCGGAATCACCAGGATTCCGGAGGGAATTTCAGGCCGACGTCTCTGACGGTCAGACAGCCGGCGCACCGAGCTTCGAGATCGCGTCCCACAGGGTTTCCGCGGTGGAGAAGGTCTCGGAGTTCAGGAAGTCGTGGATGAACTCGACACCGTACGTCTCCTCCAGGGAGGCGAGCAGGTCGACGGTGCCCATCGAGTCGAGGCCCAGTTCGCGGAGACTGACGTCGGGCCGCAGTTCGTCACCGGCCTCCAGATACGGCAGGTGCCGACGGATCGTGTTCTCGAACTTCTTGTCCCACATGCTGACTCCGAATGTCGATTCCCGACCTGGGCGGGATTTCCAGGATGCCTTGCGAGTTTGACGATACCCGCGCCGGGAGTGCGGGCCGCAACCCCTTACCACCCCTCTCCTGGAGGCAGAATGAACCTGACCGACGGGCCTGCGCTGCATGCCCGATTCCTCCGCGGCCTGGCCGTCTCGCCCGACCGCCTGGCGGTCCGGCTGGGCGCCGAGTCGCTGACCTACACCGAGGTGCACCGCCGCGCGCTGAGCTGGGCGGGCGCCCTGCTGGCCGGCCCCGGTGAGCCGCCCGAGGTGATCGGGGTGTTGGCCGGCAAGGGGGTCGAGGCGTACGTCGCGATCCTGGCCGGGCTCTACACCGGCCGCACCGTGGTGCCGCTGCGCTCGGACTTCCCGGTCGCCCGGACCCGCCGGATGCTCGAGGTGGCCGGGGTGCAGGCCGTGATCGCCGACCGGTTCGGCCTGGCCAACCTGGTCGAGCTGGCGGCCGAGGGCCTCGACCTGCCGGTGCTCGCCCCCGGCCACGGGCTGGACGAGGCCGGGCTGCTGCGCGGCCTGCCGCTGCGCGGGATCGCCCTGGACGAGCGGGACGCGCTGACCGAGCCGCGCCCGGTGAGCGCCACCGACCGGGCGTATGTGCTGTTCACCTCGGGCTCGACCGGCACCCCGAAGGGCGTGCCGATCAGCCACGGCTCCACCCACCACTACTTCGAACTGCTGGACCGGCGCTACGACTTCAACGCCGACGACATCTTCTCGCAGACCTTCGACGTCAACTTCGACTGCGCGGTCTTCGACATGTTCTGTGCCTGGGGCGCCGGCGCCACCCTGCTGGCGCTGCCCAACGAGGCGTACCACGACCTGCCCGGCTACCTCACCCAGCAGGGGGTGACGGTCTGGTTCTCCACGCCGAGCGCGATCTCGCTGGTGCGCCGCACCCGGGGGCTGAAGTCGGACTCGATGCCCGGCCTGCGCTGGAGCCTGTTCGCGGGCGAGGCACTGCGGGCCGCGGACGCCACCGACTGGCAGGACGCCGCGCCCAACTCCACCCTGGAGAACATCTACGGGCCGACCGAACTGACCGTCACCGTCACCGGCTACCGCTGGGACCGGGACACCTCGCCGGTGCTCTGCGTCAACGGGCTCACCCCGATCGGCACGGTGCACGAGGGCCACGACTTCGTGCTGCTCGCCCCGAACGGCGTGCCCTCGCTGACCGAGGGCGAACTCTGCATCACCGGACCGCAGATGACCACCGGCTACCTCGACCCGACGGACGACCAGGGCCGGTTCCTGGAGCATGAGGGCCGCCGCTGGTACCGCACCGGCGACCGGGTGCGGCAGCACGGCAACGGGGTGCTGGTCTACCTCGGCCGGCTGGACGCCCAGGTGCAGGTGCAGGGCTGGCGGGTCGAACTGGCCGAGATCGACCACGCGCTGCGGGTCTGCGCCGGGGTGCAGGACGCGGTGGCGGTGGCCCGGGAGGGCGCGAACGGCACCGAGCTGGTGGTCTTCTACGTCGGCGAGAAGTCGCCGCCGGCCGAACTGGCCCGCCAGCTGCGGGAGGTGCTGCCGCACAGCATGGTGCCCCGGCACTACCGGCACGTCGCGGAGTTCCCGCTGAACGCCAACCGCAAGGTGGACCGCGGCCTGCTGGCCCGGCAGGCGGCCGCCGAGCTGGAGGCCGTAGCTGCCTGACGACACGGCCGTCGGCCCCGACCTCCAGCGGAGGTCGGGGCCGACGGCCATTCAGGTGAGGTGACGTCAGGCGACGCTCGCCGCCAGCACCTTGCGGTCGATCTTGCCGTTCGGGGTGACCGGGAGGCTGTCCACCACCCGCAGCTCGTGCGGGGTCATGTAGGCCGGCAGGGTCTCCTTGCAGAAGGCCCGGATCTCGTTCTCGCTGATCTGCTGGGCATCCTTGGCGGTCACCACGAAGGCGCCGAGCACCGGCTCCTTGTCGGCGCGCGGCAGCACCAGCGCGGCGGCCGCGGTGATCCCGGGGAACTCCAGGATCCGGCGCTCCACCTCGCCGAGCTCGACCCGGTTGCCCCGGATCTGCACCTGGTTGTCGGCCCGGCCGCAGAAGTACAGCTCGCCGTCGGCGCCCTGGTAGGCCAGGTCGCCGGTGCGCAGCACCAGCTGGCCGGACTTGGGGTTCAGCGGGTCCGGCACCTGGGCCGCCCGGGTCGCCTCGGGGTCGTCCCAGTAGCCGGTGAACAGCGACGGGGCGCGCAGGTGGATGTGGCCGACGACGCCGGGCTCGGTGATCGGCACCAGGTCCTCGTCGACGATGGTCATCTCGGCACCCGGGTAGGCGAAGCCGATCGAGAGCTTCTCCAGCTCGTCCGGCAGCGGGTTGGGCACGTCGGTGAAGGAGGCGGCCATCGACTCGGTGGCGCCGTAGCAGTTGACCAGCCGGGCGTTCGGCCGGGCCCGCTGGAGCAGCCGCAGCTCGGGCAGCGGGAAGTCCTCGCCGCAGAACAGCACGCCGCGCAGCTTCTCCAGCTCGGCCAGCCCGGCGAGTTCGTGCCGCAGCACTCCGCGCCAGATCGACGGCACGCCGTTCACCTGGGTCACCTCGGCCTCGTTCAGGAAGGCCAGGAAGCGCCGGGGCCAGGGCAGCGCCGCGCGCGGCACCGGGACGACGGTGGCGCCGCTGCCCAGCGCCAGGCCGATGTCCAGCAGCGAGAAGTCGAACTGCAGCGGTGAGGTGGTGGCCACCCGGTCCTCGGTGCCGACGATGCCGGCCGCCAGCATGCCCCGGTAGAAGGCCACCACGCCGCGGTGGCTCATCACCACGCCCTTGGGGCGCCCGGTGGTGCCGGAGGTGAAGATCATGTACGCCGGGTCGGTGGCGGACGCCTCGCGGCGGTGGCGCACCCGGGCCACCGGCGGGCGCTCCACGGCCAGCCCGTTCGGCCCGAACCTGGCGGTGCCGACCTCGGCCGGGATGCCCTGCCGGGCGCCGGTCGGGCTCTGCAGGTGCAGCGCGGGCGCGGTGGTCGAGATGATCGAGTGCAGCCGCTTGTCCGGGGTCTCCGGGCTGACCGGGATGAACGCGACCCCGGCCTTGGAGCAGGCCAGCAGCAGGGCGATGGCGTGCCCCGAGGTGTCGGACTCCAGGATCACCCGGTCCCCGATGTCGAGGCCGAGGTCCAGCAGTGCGGCGGCGTACCGCTCGACCCGGTCGGCGAGCTCCCGATAGGTGGTGGTGACCAGCCCGCCGACTCCGTCGGATTCGACCACGGCGGGTCGTTCGGGAGCGAATGCGACCGGGGCGAGCATGAATTCATGAATTCGCTCGGCAGGCCGCTGCGCGTAATTCTCGGCACTCAAGTTCACGTGAATCAGTCCCCTGTCGGCTAGAGCTATCCAGGGTTTTGGTACCACGGATGTGCCGCCCCTTGTACACCCGTAATCCCACTCTGGGGGCCCTAGGGGGCCTTAGGGGCTTGGGCGCGTGTTCGAGTTTCCGTAGTGTGCGTTTCTGTGGCTGCCCGTGGGCTGCCCGTGCGTGGCCTGCCGGCGAAGACGGATAAAGTGGAGCGTATCTCGATGAGCGAGTCTGGGAGTTTCGTTTCCGGTGACGGGCAGACGCCGGTGGACCGGTCCGAACTGGTCCGTCGACTGGAGGCGCTGCCGGTTTCCGAGCAGCGCCGCGTGCTGCTCGACCTGGTGAGTGAGCAGACCCGGGCGGTGCTCCGCAGAGTGCGCCCCGGCGTCGATCCGGTGGTCGAGGCCGACCGCCCGTTCAAGGAGCAGGGCCTCGACTCGCTCGGTCTGGTCGAGGTGCACGCCCGGCTGAACGCGGCCACCGGACTGGCCCTGCCGGTCACGGCGGGCTTCGACCACCCGACCCCCGCGCTGCTCGCCGAGTACCTTCGGGCCGAGGCACTGGGCCTGCCGGAGGACGCCGCGGTGTCCACCCTGGCGGCGTACGCGGACGACGAGCCGATCGCGATCGTCGGCGTCGGCATCCGCTTCCCCGGCGAGGTGACCACCCCCGAGGCGCTCTGGCGGATCGTCAGCGAGGGCCGCACCGTCTCCGGTGACTTCCCGGACGACCGCGGCTGGGACCTCGACAACCTCTTCGACCAGGACCCGGACGCACCGGGCCGCAGCTACACCCGCAAGGGTGGATTCCTTTACGACGCCGCCGAGTTCGACGCCGACTTCTTCGGTATCAGCCCGCGCGAGGCGCTCACCATGGACCCGCAGCAGCGGGTCACCCTGGAGGCCGCCTGGGAGGCGCTGGAGCACGCGGGCATCGACCCGACCGGGCTCCGCGGCACCCGGGCCGGCGTCTTCCTGGGGGCCGGCGCGCACGAGTACGGCGTCCGCTCGCACGAGAGCCCCGAGGGCCTGGACGGCTACCTGCTGACCGGCACCGCGCTCTCCATCGCCAGCGGCCGGGTGGCCTACACCCTCGGGCTCGAGGGCCCGGCCCTCACCATCGACACCGCCTGCTCCAGCTCGCTGGTCGCGCTGCACCTCGCCGTCCAGTCGCTGCGCCGGGGCGAGTCCTCGCTCGCGCTGGCCGGTGGCGTCACGCTGATGGGCAGCCCGGCGATCTTCACCGAGTTCAGCCGCCAGCGCGGGCTGGCCGAGGACGGCGTGATCAAGGCCTTCGCCGAGGCCGCCGACGGCACCGCCTTCGGCGAGGGCGTCGGTGTGCTGGTGGTCGAGCGGCTCTCCGACGCCCAGCGGCTCGGCCACCCGGTGCTGGCCGTGGTGCGCGGCACCGGCATCAACCAGGACGGGGCCAGCAACGGCCTCACCGCCCCGAGCGGCGCCGCCCAGCGGCGCCTGATCCGTGACACCCTGGCCACCGCCGGGCTGACGGCGGATCAGGTGGACGCGGTCGAGGCGCACGGCACCGGCACCACGCTCGGCGACCCGATCGAGGCCCAGGCCCTGCTGGCCACCTACGGCAAGGGCCGCCCCGAGGACCGGCCGCTCTGGCTCGGCTCGGTGAAGTCCAACATCGGCCACACCCAGGCCGCCGCGGGCGTGGCGAGCATCGTCAAGGTCATCATGGCGCTGCGGCACGGTGTGCTGCCGCGCACCCTGCACGTGGACGCGCCGTCCAGCAGCATCGACTGGTCCGCCGGTGACGTCCGGCTGCTGACCGAGGACCAGGACTGGCCGCGGGACGCCGAGCGCCCCCGCCGGGTCGGTGTCTCCTCGTTCGGCGTCAGCGGCACCAACGCGCACGTGATCATCGAGGAGCCGCCGGCCGTCGAGCCCGCCTCGTCGAGCCCGGAGCCCGGCGCCGCGACCCCGGTGCCGGTCACCGTCAGCGCCAAGACCGGGCAGGCCCTGCACGGCCAGGCCGAGCGGCTGCTCGCGCTGGCCGAGGCCGACCCGGAGCTCACCCCGGCCGACCTCGGCCACTCGCTCGCCACCACCCGCGCCACGCTCGCCGAGCGGGCCGTCCTGGTGGCCCAGGACCGCGACGAACTGCTCGCCGGACTCCGGGCGTTGGCGGCGGACGCGGAGATCCCCACGCTGTTCCGGGGCACCGCTCCGGCCGGCCGGCTGGCCTTCCTGTTCACCGGCCAGGGCTGCCAGCGGCTGGCGATGGGCCGTCAGCTCTACGAGACCTACCCGGTCTTCGCCCGGGCCCTCGACCAGGCCATCGGCTACCTCGACCTGCAGCTCGAACTCCCGCTCTGGGACGTGCTGTTCGCCGCCGAGGACTCGCCCGAGGCCGAGCTGCTGCACCAGACCTGCTACGCCCAGGTCGCGCTGTTCGCGGTCGAGGTCGCGCTCTACCGCCTGGTCGAGTCCTGGGGCCTGCGCCCGGACTTCCTGGCCGGCCACTCGGTCGGCGAGATCGCCGCGGCCCACGTGGCCGGGGTGCTCTCGCTGGAGGACGCCGCCACCCTGGTGGCCGCCCGCGGCCGGCTGATGCAGGAACTGCCCACCGGCGGCGCGCTGGTGGCGATCCAGGCGAGCGAGGACGAGATCCTGCCGCTGCTGACCGACGGCGTCAGCATCGCGGCGGTGAACGGCCCGCGCGCGGTGGTGGTCGCGGGCGAGGAGGACGCCGTCCTGGCGATCGCCGCCCGGTTCGAGCGGACCAAGCGGCTGAACGTCTCGCACGCCTTCCACTCCCCGCTGATGGAGCCGATGCTCGAGGAGTTCGGCCTGATCGCCGGGATCCTCGACTACTCCGCCCCGCGCATCCCGATCGTCTCCACCGTCACCGGCCGCCCGGCCACCGCCGAGGAGCTGACCTCGCCGGACTACTGGGTGCGGCACGTCCGGGAGTCGGTGCGCTTCCACGACGCCGTCCAGACCCTGGCGGCGAACGGCGTCCGGAGCTTCCTGGAGCTCGGTCCCGACGCGGTGCTGGCCGCGATGGGCCCGGACTGCCTGCCCGAGCAGGCCACCGACGCGGTCTTCGTCGCGGCGCTGCGCGCCGGGCGGGACGAGGTCGGCGAGCTGGTCTCGGCCGTCGCCCGGATGCACGCCCGGGGCGGCGCGCTCGACGGCGACACCCCGTACGCGGGTCTCGCGCCGCGCCGGATCCCGCTGCCCACCTACGCGTTCCAGCGCAAGCGGTACTGGCTGACCGCGCCGACCGTCGCCGCCGACGCCGCCGGTCTCGGCCAGGACGTCGTCCAGCACCCGCTGCTGGGTGCGGCGGTCAGCCTGGCCGGTTCGGACACCGTGGTGCTCACCGGCCGCCTCTCGCTGCGGGCCCAGCCCTGGCTGGGCGACCACGTCATCGCGGGCGTGGTCCTGCTGCCCGGCACCGCCTTCGTCGAACTGGCGCTGGCCGCAGGCGATCAGGTCGACTGCGACCTGGTCGAGGAACTCACGCTGGCCGCCCCGCTGGTGATCCCGGCCGAGGGCGACGTCGCGCTGCAGGTGGTGGTCGGCGTCGCCGACGGCTCCGGCCGGCGCACCGTCGAGTTCTACTCCCGTACCGAGGACGGACCGTGGGAGCGGCACGCCGAGGCCGTGCTCGGCTCCGGCGTCCCGGTCGCGGACGCCGCCGAGCTGGCGGTCTGGCCGCCGCAGGGCGCGCAGCCGCTCGACGTCAGCGGCCTGTACGAGCAGATGGCCGGTCAGGGGTACGGCTACGGACCGGTGTTCCGCGCCGTCCGGGCCGCCTGGCAGCTCGGCGGCGAGGTGTTCGCCGAGGTCGCCCTCGACCAGGAGGTCAAGGCCGACGCCTTCGGTCTGCACCCCGCGCTGCTGGACGCCGCGCTGCACGCCGCCGACCTGGCCGGTCCGGTGCCGGAGGGCACCCGGGTGCCGTTCGCCTGGTCCGGGGTCGCGCTGCACTCGGTCGGCGCCTCCGCCGTCCGGGTCCGGATCACCCCGAACGGGACGGACACCCTGGCGCTGACCATCGCCGACCCGGCCGGTCTGCCGGTCGCCCGGGTCGAGTCGCTGGTGCTGCGTCAGGTCTCGGCCGAGCAGCTGGAGGCCGGGCGGGCGGGCCGCCGCGAGCCGCTCTACCGGATCGGCTGGCAGCCGCTCGCGCTGCCGGCCGGTGCGGCCGCCGAGGGCTTCGTCCGCCGCCCGATGATCGCCACCCCCGAGGGTGAACTGCCGGACGTGGTCCGGCTGGTGACGGCCGACGCGCTGACCGCCGTGCAGGACTGGCTGGCCGACGAGAGCACCGAGGGCGCGCGGCTCGTGGTGATCACCCGGAACGCGGTGGTGGCCCGGGACGGCGACCCGATCGACCCGGCCCAGGCGGTGGTCTGGGGCCTGGTCCGCTCGGCCGAGGCCGAGAACCCCGGCCGCTTCGTCCTGGCCGACCTGGACGGCAGCGCCGAGTCCGAGCGCGCGCTGACCGCCGCGCTGGCCTCCGGTGAGACCGAACTCGCGCTGCGGGACGGCGAGTTCCTGGTGCCCCGGGTGACCGCGCTGCCGGCCGAGGCCGAGACCGGTGACTCCCCGTGGAACGCCACCGACACCGTGCTGATCACCGGCGGTACCGGCGGCCTGGGCGGCCACCTGGCCCGCCACCTGGTCGCCGAGCACGGCGTCCGGCACCTGCTGCTGACCAGCCGGCGCGGCGCCGACGCACCCGGTGCGGCCGAGCTGAGCGCCGAACTGGCCGAGCAGGGCGCCACGGTGACGATCGCCGCCGTGGACGCCGCCGACCGCGCGGCGCTGGCCGCCGTCCTGGCCGAGGTGCCCGCCGAACACCCGCTGACCGCCGTGGTGCACACCGCCGGTGTGGTCGACGACGGCCTGGTCGGCTCGCTCACCCCGGCCCGGGTCGACCACGTGATGCGCCCCAAGGTGGACGCCACCTGGAACCTGCACCAGCTGACCGAGGGTCAGGACCTCCGGGCCTTCGTGCTCTACTCCTCGACCGCCACCGCCCTGGACGGCGCGGGGCAGGGCAACTACGCTGCCGCCAACCTGTTCCTGGACGCGCTGGCGGCGCAGCGCAAGGCGGCCGGACTGCCCGTCACCTCGCTGGCCTGGGGCCTCTGGCTGGGCGGCGCGGGCATGGGCGCCGACCTGGACGAGGCCGCGCTCCAGCGGGCCCGTCGGCTCGGCATGGCGGGCCTGCTCCCGCACGAGAACCTGGCGCTGTTCGACCGCGCCCTGAGCACCTCCGAACCGTCCGTCATCCCGGTCCGGATCGACCTGCGGGCGCTCCAGGCCCGGGCGGACGGAGTCCCGCAGCTGCTGCGCGGCCTGGTCCGCAGCGTCCCGCGCCGCGCGGCGGCGGGAGCCGGCCGGTCGGCCGACGAGACCCCGCTGGTGCAGCAGTTGGCCGGGCTGGCCGAGGGCGAGCGGGTGGAGACCCTGCTCGACCTGGTCCGCACCCACGCCGCCTCGGTGCTCGGCCACGACAGCGCCGAATCGGTCAGCGCCACCAGGGCGTTCAACGAGCTCGGCTTCGACTCGCTGGCCGCCGTCGAACTGCGCAACCGCCTCAACGCCGCCACCGGCCTGCGGCTGAGCGCCACCCTCACCTTCGACTACCCGAACCCGCGCGCCCTCGCCGAGCACATCGCGAGCAAGGTCACCAGCACCCCGGCCACCGCCCCCCGCCGCGAGCGGGTGGCCGGTGTCGTCGGCGCCGACGACCCGATCGCGATCGTCGCGATGGCCTGCCGCTACCCGGGCGGGGTCACCTCGCCCGAGGGCCTGTGGCAGCTGGTGGACGAGGGCCGGGACGTCATCGACCGGTTCCCCGCCGACCGCGGCTGGCCCGCCGACCTGTACGACCCGGAGCCCGGGAAGCCCGGCAAGAGCTCCAGCCGCGAGGGCGCCTTCCTGTACGACGCCGGACAGTTCGACGCGGACTTCTTCGGCATCAGCCCGCGCGAGGCCCAAGCGATGGACCCGCAGCAGCGACTGCTGCTCGAGGTCTCCTGGGAGACCCTGGAGCGGGCGGGCATCGACCCGCACGCGCTGCGCGGCAGCGACACCGGCGTCTTCGCCGGCGTGATGTACCACGACTGGGGCCTGCGGATGGGCCCGCTCCCCGAGGAGATCGCGGCCTACCACGGCAACGGCAGCCTGGCGAGCGTGGTCTCCGGACGGGTGGCCTACACCCTCGGCCTGGAGGGCCCGGCGGTCTCCGTCGACACCGCGTGCTCCTCCTCGCTGGTCGCGATGCACTGGGCGATCCAGGCGCTCCGCCAGGGCGAGTGCTCGCTCGCGCTGGCCGGTGGTGTGACCGTGATGTCCACCCCCGACACCTTCATCGACATGAGCCGCCAGCGCGGCCTGGCCGCCGACGGCCGGTGCAAGTCCTTCGGCGCCGGGGCCGACGGCACCGGCTGGGGCGAGGGCGTCGGCATGCTGCTCCTGGAGCGGCTCTCCGACGCCCAGCGCAACGGCCACCAGGTGCTCGGTCTGATCCGGGGCTCGGCGGTCAACTCCGACGGTGCCTCGAACGGCCTGACCGCGCCCAACGGTCCCTCGCAGCAGCGGGTGATCCAGCAGGCGCTGGCCACGGCCGGCCTGACCACCTCGGACGTCGACGCGGTCGAGGGCCACGGCACGGGTACGACGCTGGGCGACCCGATCGAGGCGCAGGCGCTGCTCGCCACGTATGGCCAGGACCGGCCGGAGGGGCAGCCGCTCTGGCTGGGCTCGCTCAAGTCCAACATGGGCCACACCCAGGCGGCGGCCGGGGTCGGCGGCGTCATCAAGATGATCGAGGCGATCCGGCACGGCGTGCTGCCGCGCACGCTGCACGCCGAGCAGCCGTCCGACAAGATCGACTGGGAGGCCGGTGCGGTCGAGCTCCTGACGGAGGCTCGGGCCTGGCCGGAGACCGGTCGGGTGCGGCGGGCCGGTGTCTCGTCCTTCGGCATCAGCGGCACCAACGCGCACGTGATCGTCGAGCAGGCTCCGGAGGTTCCGGCGGCCGTGGTGGAGCCGACCGCTCCGGTCGGTGACGCCACGCTCGTGCCGTGGGTCATCTCCGGGCGGACCGCCCCGGCGCTGCGTGCGCAGGCGGCCGGGCTGCGGACGTACCTCGACACCCTGGCGGACGGTGAACTCGCCTCGTCCGCCCTCGGGTTGGTGACCGGCCGGGCCGGTCTCGAACACCGCGCGGTGGCGCTCGGCGCGGACCGTGCCCAGCTCGCGGAGGCGCTGGACGCGCTGGCGGAGGGGGCGGGTGCCGCCGACTTCGTACGGGAGGGCAAGCTCGCCTTCCTGTTCACGGGGCAGGGGTCGCAGCGGCTCGGGATGGGGCGTGAACTGCACGCTGCGTTCCCGGTGTTCGCGGCGGCCTTCGACGAGGTGCTGGCGGAGCTGGACGGGTCGCTGCGGGAGGTCATCTGGGGTGACGACGCTGACGAGCTGAATCGCACGGTGAACACGCAGGCCGCGTTGTTCGCGGTCGAGGTGGCGCTGTTCCGCCTGGTGCAGTCGTGGGGTGTGCGGCCTGACTTCGTGTCAGGGCACTCCGTCGGTGAGATTGCGGCCGCACACGTGGCCGGGGTGATCTCGCTCTCCGACGCCGCCAAGCTGGTCTCCGCTCGTGGTCGGCTGATGCAGGAACTGCCGGCCGGTGGCGCGATGGTGGCGATCCAGGCGACCGAGGCGGAGATCCTGCCGCTGCTCACCGACCGGGTGAGCATCGCGGCCGTCAACGGCCCGCGCTCGGTGGTGATCTCGGGTGACGAGGCCACCGTGCTGGAGATCGCCTCCGGTTTCGAGCGCACCAAGCGCCTGAGCGTCTCGCACGCGTTCCACTCGCCGCTGATGGACCCGATGCTGGACGAATTCCGGACCGTGGTCAGCGGGTTGACCTTCGCCGAGCCGAAGATCGCGGTGGTGGCGTCCGGTAGCTTCACCGACCCCGAGTACTGGGTGAGTCACGTCCGCGACGCGGTCCGATTCGCCGACAACATCGGCCGGTTGGAGTCGCGCGGCGTCACCACGTACCTGGAGATCGGCCCCGACGCCGTCCTCACCGCCGCCGGCGCGGACAACCTCGGCGAGGACTCCGAGGCCCTCTTCGTCTCCACCCTGCGCCGCGAGCGCGGCGAGGAGCGTGAGCTGCTGACCGGCCTGGCCCGCGCCCACGCCCGGGGTGTCACCGTCGACTGGACGGCGCTGCTGCCGGGAGCACAGGCCCGGACCGACCTGCCGACCTACGCCTTCCAGCGTCAGCGGTACTGGATCGACCTGGTCGGGGTCGGCTTCGGCGACCTCGGTTCGGCGGGCCTGGAGGCCGTCGACCACCCGATGCTCAGCGCCGCGGTGGTCTCGCCGGACAACGGTGGTGTGGTGCTGACCGGCAGGCTGTCGATCGACACCCAGGCGTGGATCGGTGACCACGGTGTGCTGGGCAACGTCCTGCTGCCGGGTACCGGTTTCGTCGAACTGGCCGTCCGGGCCGGGGACCAGGTGGACTGCGGCCGGGTGGAGGAACTGACCCTGGAGGCGCCGCTGATCCTGGCCCCCGGCGGGGCGGTTGCTCTCCAGGTGGTGGTCGGTGCCGCCGACGCGGCGGGCACCCGGTCCGTCTCGGTCTACTCCCGCCCCGAGGGCGGCGCCGACCAGGACTGGACCCGGCACGCCAACGGTGTGCTGGCGCCCGAGCCGACGGCACCCGAGTTCGAGCTGACGATCTGGCCGCCGCAGGGCGCCACCGTCATCGACGTGGAGAACGCGTACGAGCGGCTGACCGACCGCGGCTACGGCTACGGCCCGGTCTTCCAGGGCCTCAAGGCCGCCTGGCGCCGTGGTGACGACGTCTTCGCCGAGGTCGCTCTCCCCGCTCAGTCGCACGCCGAGGCCGCCCGCTTCGGGCTTCACCCGGCGCTCCTCGACACCGCGATGCACGTGGACCTGCTGCTGGACGGTACGGCCGGGGACGAGGGCGAGACGCTGCTCCCGTTCTCCTGGAACGGGGTGTCCCTGCACGCGGCCGGCGCCAACGCGCTCCGGGTGCACATCCGCCGGGTCCGGGGCGCCGAGGTCTCGGCCATCGGTGTCGCCGACACCAGCGGCCAACTGGTCGCCACCGTCGAGTCGCTGGTCTCCCGTCCGGTCTCCTCCGAGCAACTGGCGGCGAGTCAGGGCAAGTTGAACGAGATCCTGCACCGGGTCGACTGGCAGCGCGGCGAGCTCGTCGCCGCTTCCGTCACCGTGCCGACCTTGGCCGAGCTGCTGGGCAGCGACGCCGAGGTCCCGGCGGTGGTGCTGCACCGGATCACCGCGCCGGCCGCCGCCGACGTCCCGGCCGGAGTCCGGGCGGCCGTCGCCGACGCGCTCGGGGCCGTGCAGAGCTGGCTGGCCGACGAGCGGTTCGACGGCTCGCGGCTGGTCCTGGTGACCCAACAGGCCGTGGTGGCAGGGGAGTCCGAGGCGATCGAGCTGGCGCAGGCCCCGGTCTGGGGTCTGGTCAGGTCGGCCATCGAGGAGAACCCGGGCCGGTTCGCCCTGCTCGACCTGGACGGCTCCGCCGAGTCCGACCGGGCCCTCCCTGCGGCCGCCGCCGCGGGGGAGCCGGAGGCCGCACTGCGGGCCGGACAGCTCCTGGTGCCCCGACTGGCCCGGGTGGCGATCGCCGCGCCGGCCGTGCCGGTCTGGGACTCCACCGGCACGGTGCTGATCACCGGCGGGACCACGGGTCTGGGCGCGCTGGTGGCCCGTCACCTGGTCGCCGAACACGGCGTCAGGCACCTGCTGCTGACCAGCCGGCGCGGCGCGGACGCACCCGGTGCGGCCGAGCTCAGCACTGAACTGGCCGAGCTGGGCGCCGAGGTGGCGATCGCCGCCGCCGACGTCTCCGACCGGGCGGCGCTGGCCGCCGTGCTGGCCGGCATCCCCGCCGAGCACCCGCTGACCGGTGTGGTGCACGCGGCGGGCGTGATGGACAACGCGCTGATCGAGGCACTGACGCCGGATCAGTTCGACTACGTGCTCCGCCCGAAGGCCGACGCCGCCTGGCACCTGCACGAGTTGACGCAGAGTCAGGATCTGACCGCCTTCGTCCTGTTCTCCTCCGCCGGTGGCCAGGTACTGGCCGCCGGGCAGGCCAACTACGCGGCCGCCAACGTCTTCCTGGACGCGCTGGCCACCCACCGCAGGGAGGCGGGCCTGCCCGCCACCGCGCTCGCCTTCGGCATGTGGGCGGTCAACACCGGCCTCGGTGACGTCACCGCCGCCGACCTGGACCGGATGAACCGGCTCGGCCTGCCCGCCCTCACCGCCACCGAGGGCCTGGCGGCCTTCGACGCGGCGACCGGCACCGAGCACCCGCAGCTCGCGGCGCTCCGGATCGACCGGACCGGCGTGCTGGCCCGCGGCGAGGGCATCCCGGCCCTGCTGCGCGGCCTCACCGGCGGCCCGGCCCGGCAGCGGGCGCAGGCCGGCGGAGCGCAGGCCGACGGCAACGCGCTGGCCGGGAAGCTGGCCGGGCTGACCGAGGCCCAACGCGACCGGCACCTGCTGGAGTTGGTCCGTACCCAGGTCGCCGCCGTGCTCGGCCACGCCGAGATCGACGCGGTCGGCGCCGACCGGGCCTTCAAGGACCTGGGCTTCGACTCGCTGGCCGCCGTCGAGCTGCGCAACTCGCTCGGCGGGGCCACCGGGCTCCGGCTGCCCGCCACGCTGGTCTTCGACTTCCCGACCTCCCGCGCGGTGGCCGACTTCCTGAAGACCAAGCTGGCCGGCAGCACCGCGCCCAAGGCCCCGGTGGCCCGCCCGGCCGCCGAGGCCGTCGCGGACGAGCCGATCGCGATCGTCTCGATCAGCTGCCGCTTCCCCGGCGGGGTCCGCTCCGCCGAGGACCTGTGGCGCCTGGTGGTCGACGGGGTGGACGCGGTCTCGGAGTTCCCGACCGACCGTGGCTGGGACATCGAGTCCATCTACGACCCCGAGCCGGGTCTGGCGGGCAAGACCTACGCCCGGACCGGCGGCTTCCTGCACGACTCCAACGAGTTCGACCCGGAGTTCTTCGGCATCATGCCGCGCGAGGCCCTCGCGATGGACCCGCAGCAGCGCTTGCTGCTCCAGGGCGCCTGGGAGGCCTTCGAGCTGGCGGGCATCGACCCGCAGTCGATGCGCGGCAGCCAGACCGGTGTGTACGCCGGGGTGATGTACCACGACTACGGCACCCGACTGCCGTACGTGCCGGAGGAGTTGACCGGCTACATCGGCAACGGCAGTGCGGCGAGCATCGCCTCCGGCCGGGTCGCCTACACGCTCGGCCTGGAGGGGCCCGCCGTCACGGTGGACACCGCCTGCTCGTCCTCGTTGGTTGCTCTGCACATGGCGGTCCAGGCACTGCGGGCCGGTGAGATCACCATGGCGATCGCGGGCGGTGTCACCGTGATGCCGACGCCGGAGCTGTTCGTCGACTTCAGCCAGCAGCGCGGGCTCTCCGCCGACGGCCGCTGCAAGGCGTTCTCCGGCGCCGCCGACGGCACCGGCTGGTCCGAGGGCATCGGGCTGCTGCTGGTCGAGCGGCTCTCCGACGCGGAGCGCAACGGTCACCCGGTGCTCGCCGTGATCCGGGGCAGCGCGATCAACCAGGACGGTGCCTCGAACGGGCTGACCGCGCCCAACGGTCCCTCGCAGCAGCGGGTGATCCAGAAGGCGCTGGACGCCTCCGGCCTCTCCGCCGCCGACATCGACCTGGTCGAGGGTCACGGCACCGGCACCCGGCTGGGCGACCCGATCGAGGCGCAGGCGCTGCTCGCGACGTATGGTCAGGACCGGCCGGAGGACCGGCCGTTGTGGCTCGGTTCGATCAAGTCCAACATCGGCCACGCCCAGGCGGCGGCCGGTGTCAGCGGTGTGATCAAGATGGCGATGGCGGTCCGCAACGGCCTGATGCCGCGCACCCTGCACGTGGACGAGCCCTCGCCGCAGGTGGACTGGACGGCCGGCGAGGTCCGCCTGCTGACCGAGGCCAGGGAGTGGCCGCAGATCACCGGGCCGCGCCGGGCCGGTGTCTCGTCCTTCGGCCTGAGCGGGACCAACGCGCACCTGATTATCGAGCAGGCTCCCGTGCCCGCCGAGCTGACGGTCGCTCAAGATGATTCTGAGCTCCCGCTGGTGCCGCTGCTGTTCTCCGCGAAGAGCGCGAAGAGCCTGCCCGCCCAGGCGGCGAAGCTGCTGGACCGGATCCTCGGAGACCAGGAGCTGAGCCTGCTCGACGTCGGCTTCTCGCTGGCCACCGGCCGGGCCCAGCTGGACCACCGGGCCGTGGTGCTGGCCGGGGACCGCGACTCGGCGATCGTGGCGCTCACCGCGCTGGCCGAGCAGAGCGGACACCCCACCGCCGTCACCGGCATCGCCGCACCGGGCGGCCTGACCGCCTTCCTGTTCTCCGGCCAGGGCGCCCAGCGCCTCGGCATGGGACGTGAACTGCACGCCGCCTTCCCGGTGTTCGCCGCCGCCTTCGACGCGGCGCTGGCCGAGCTGGACGGCCACCTGGACCGCCCGCTGGGCGAGGTGGTCTGGGGCGAGGACGCCGAACTGCTCAACCGGACGGTGTACACCCAGAGTTCGCTGTTCGCCTACGAGGTCGCGCTGTTCCGCCTGGTCGAGTCCTGGGGCCTGCTGCCGGATGTGCTGGTCGGCCACTCGGTCGGCGAGCTGGCGGCCGCGCACGTCGCCGGGGTGTTCTCGCTGCCGGACGCGGCCCGGCTGGTCGCGGCCCGCGGCCGGCTGATGCAGGAACTGCCTTCGGGCGGTGCGATGGTGGCGATCCAGGCCACCGAGGAGGAGATCCTCCCGCTGCTCACCGAGCGGGTCAGCATCGCGGCGGTGAACGCGCCGCGGTCGGTGGTGGTCTCCGGTGACGAGGCCGAGGTCGAGGCGGTGATCGGCAGCTTCGAGGGCCGCAAGACCAACCGGCTGCGGGTCTCGCACGCCTTCCACTCACCGCTGATGGAGCCGATGCTCGACGAGTTCCGGCAGGTCGCCGAGAGTGTCGCGTACGGCGTCCCGGAGCTCCGGGTGGTCTCCAACCTGACGGGTACGGAGGCGAGTTCGGAGCAGCTCGGCTCGGCCGAGTACTGGGTGCGGCACGTCCGCGAGGCGGTCAGGTTCGCCGACGGGATCGGCTTCCTGGAGCGCGAGGGCGTCACCCGGTACGTCGAGCTCGGCCCGGACGGTGTGCTGACGGCGCTGGCCGGCGGGACGCTCGCGGGCGACGGCCTCGTCCTGGCCGCCACCGCCCGCAAGGACCGGACCGGTCCCGAGGCGCTGCTCGCGGCGCTGGCCGAGCTCCAGGTGGCGGGCAACGGCCCGGACTGGGCGGCGTTCTTCGCCGGGCACGGTGCCCGGCGGGTCGATCTGCCGAGCTACGCCTTCGAGAAGCGGCACTACTGGCTGGACGTCCCGGCCCTGCCCGGCGGCGACGTCGCCGGGATCGGCCAGACGCCCGCCGAGCACCCGATGCTCAGCGCCGTGGTGGTCTCCCCGGTGGACGGCGGCGTGGTGCTCACCGGCCGGCTCGCGATGGACACCCACCCCTGGCTGGCCGACCACAACGTGCTCGGCACGCTGCTGCTGCCCGGCACCGGCTACGTCGAACTGGCACTGCGGGCGGGCGAGGAGGTCGGCTGCGACCTGGTCGAGGAGCTGACCATCGAGGCGATCATGCCGCTCACCGCGACCGGCGGCACCGCCGTCCAGGTGGTGGTCGGCGCGGCCGACGCCTCGAACCGGCGCACGCTGGAGGTCTACTCCCGGTTCGAGAACGCGCCGGACTACGTGGACTGGACCCGGCACGTGTCGGGCTTCCTGGCCCCGTCCGAGGCGACCGCGACGGTGCCCGCCGCCTTCGACGTCACCTACGGCTCCTGGCCGCCGGCCGGCGCCGAGGAGGTCGACATCAGCGACGTCTACGACTACCTGACCAGCCAGGGCTACTACTACGGCCCGCGCTTCCGGGGCCTCAAGGCGGTCTGGCGCCGGGGCGAGGACGTCTTCGCCGAGGTCGCCCTGCCGGACGACGTCCGGGAGGAGGCAGCCGGCTTCCGGGTCCACCCGGCGCTGCTGGACGCGGCGTTGAGTGCGACCGACTTCCTCGGCGGCTACCGCCCGCAGGACATCGGCTCCTCGCACCTGCCGTTCGCCTGGACCGGCGTCTCGCTGCACGCCGGCGGCGCCGCCCGGATGCGGGTGAAGCTCAACTCGACCGGCCCCGACGCGGTCCGGCTCGAACTCGCCGACTCCACCGGCCTGCCGGTGGCCACCGTCGAGCAGCTGGTGGTCCGGGCGATCACGCCGGACCGGATCGCCGCCGGTGCGGCCGCCTCCACCGGGCTCAAGCAGCACGAGTCGCTGTTCCGGATCGGCTGGAGCCACCTGCCGCTCGGTGCGGCGGGCAGCGCCACCGCAGCCGGCCGGGTGATCGTCGGTGACGCGGCCGGGCTGGACCTCGACCTGCCGGTGTTCGAGAGCCTGACGGCCCTCGCCGACGCGGCCGGGACCGTGCAGCCCGAACTCATCCTGCTGCCGGTCCGCTCCGGTGCCGGCGAGGTGCCCGCCGACGCGCGGGCCGCGCTGGAGGGTGTGCTGAGCACCCTTCAGCAGTGGCTGGCCGAGGACCGGTTCGCCGACACCCGCCTGATGGTGCTCACCCGGGGCGCGGTCGCGGTCGAGGAGGACGAGCGGATCGACCTCGCCCAGGCCGGTGTCTGGGGCCTGGTGCGAGCCGCCCAACAGGAGAACCCGGGCCGGATCCTGCTGGTGGACCTGGACAGCGGCAACGTGCCGGTCCAGCTCGCCGCGCTGGGCGAGCCCGAGTTGGCGGTGCGCGGCGTCGACGTCCGGGTGCCCCGGCTCGCCGGGGTGGCGGAGAGCGGCGTCCCGCCGGTCTCCCCGTGGGACTCCGAGGGCACGGTGCTGATCACCGGTGGCACCAGCGGACTGGGCGCCCTGGTGGCCCGTCACCTGGTCGCCGAACACGGCGTCAGGCACCTGCTGCTGACCAGCCGCCGCGGACTCGCCTCGCCCGAGGCGGCGGCCCTGGCGGCCGAGCTGACCGAGGCCGGCGCGGAGGTCACCGTCGCGGCGGCCGACGCCGCCGACCGGGCGGCGCTGGCGGGCCTGCTGACGGGTATTCCGGACGCCCACCCGCTGCGCGGCGTGGTGCACGCGGCGGGCGTGATGGACAACGCCCTGGTCGGTTCGCTCACTCCGGAGCAGCTGGACAACGTGCTGCGGCCGAAGCTCGAGGCGGGCTGGTACCTGCACGAGCTGACCAAGGACCTCGACCTGACGGCGTTCGTGCTGTTCTCCTCCTGCGCCGGGCTGCTGGTCGGCACCGGGCAGGCGAACTACGGCGCGGCCAACCGCTTCGTCGACGCCCTCGCCGTCCACCGCCGGGAGCTGGGCCTGCCCGGCACCTCGCTGGCCTTCGGTCTCTGGACCCAGAAGACGGGCCTGGGCGGCGGCGTCACCGAGGCCGACCTGCACCGGATGAACCGGCTCGGGATGCCCGCGATGACCGGCGAGGAGGGCCTCGCGCTCTTCGACGAGGCGCTCGGGCTCACCGAGGAGGCGGTGCTGGTGCCGATCCGGCTGGACGTGCCCGCGCTGGCGGCGGTGGCGGACGAGATCTCGCCGCTCTTCCGCGAGCTGGTGCGCAGTCAGAACCGGCGCCCGGCCCGCACCACCAAGGCCAAGGCGGTGGCGGTGGAGGCCGAGCCGGCCGGTCAGCTCTCGCTGGAGCAGCGGCTCGCCGGTCTGGGCCGGGCGGAGCGGGACCGGTTCCTGCTCGACCTGGTGCGCAACCACGTCGCGGCGGTCCGCCACGACGACCCGGCGGCGATCGACGTCACCCGGGGCTTCACCGAGCTGGGCCTCGACTCGCTGGCCGCGATCGAGCTCCGCAACCGCCTGCAGACCGCGACCGGCCTGCGGCTCCCGGCCACGCTGATGTTCGACTACCCGAACCCGGGTGCGCTGGCCGAGTTCCTGCTCACCGAGCTGCTGCCCGGCCTGGAGGACAGCGAGCCCGAGGCATCGGCGCAGTCGGAGCTGGACGAAGGCGAGTTCCGCCGGGCCCTCGGGGCACTCCCGCTGGCCGCACTCCGGGAGGCGGGCCTGCTGGACGCGCTGCTGAAGCTGACCGCCCCTCAGGCCACGGCCCCTCAGGCCACCGCCCCGGCCCCGGCGGCCGACATCACCACCATGGCCATCGACGACCTGGTGCGGGCCGCGCTCGCAGCCAACTCGAACTGAGCGAAAGGTATCCCCACACCGTGGACGCGTCCGTGGACCAGATAGTCGAGGCACTCCGCAAGTCCATGCTGGACAACGAGCGCCTGCGTCAGCTGAACGGCAGCCTCACCGCGGCGGCCGTCGAACCGATCGCCATCGTCGGGATGGCCTGCCGCTACCCCGGCGGGGTGGAAACCCCGCAGGACCTCTGGCGGCTGGTCGCCGACGGGGTCGACGCCGTGTCGGACTTCCCGGCCGACCGTGGCTGGGACCTCGACGGGGTGTACGACCCCGAGCCCGGCAAGGCCGGCAAGAGCATCGCCCACGAGGGCGGATTCCTGCACGACGCCGCCGACTTCGACCCCGGCTTCTTCGGCATCGCGCCGAACGAGGCCCTCACCATCGACCCCCAGCAGCGCCTGCTGCTGGAGACCTCCTGGGAGGCGATCGAGAACGCGGGCGTCGACCCGCTCGCCCTGAAGGGCAGCCGGACCGGGGTCTACGCCGGGGTGATGTACCACGACTACGGCTTCGGCAGCAGCGACGGCAGCCTGGTCACCGGCCGGGTCGCGTACACCCTCGGCCTGGAGGGCCCGGCCGTCACGGTGGACACCGCCTGCTCGTCCTCGCTGGTCGCGCTGCACATGGCGGTCCAGGCACTGCGGACCGGTGAGGTCTCGCTCGCGCTGGCCGGCGGCGTCACCGTGATGACCAACCCCGACATGTTCGTCTACTTCAGCACCCAGCGCGGACTGGCCAAGGACGGGCGCTGCAAGTCCTTCTCCGAGCACGCGGACGGCACCGGCTGCTCGGAGGGTACGGGCATGCTGCTGCTCGAGCGGCTCTCCGACGCCCAGCGCAACGGCCACCGGATCCTGGCCGTGGTGCGCGGCTCGGCCACCAACCAGGACGGCGCCTCCAGCGGCCTGACCACCCCCAACGGCCCGTCCCAGCAGCGCGTCATCCGGGCGGCGCTGGCCAACGCCCAGCTGACGCCCGCCGACGTGGACACCGTCGAGGCGCACGGTACGGGCACCACGCTGGGCGACCCGATCGAGGCGCAGGCACTGCTCGCCACGTACGGCAAGGGCCGGGCCGCCGACCAGCCGCTCTGGCTGGGCTCGTTGAAGTCGAACCTGGGTCACACCCAGGCGGCGGCCGGGGTCGGCGGCATCATCAAGATGGTCGAGGCGATCCGGCACGGCGTACTGCCCAAGTCGCTGCACTCGGCGGACCGCACCTCCAAGGTCGACTGGGAGGCGGGCGGCGTCGAGCTGCTGACCGAGGCCCGGGCCTGGCCGGAGACCGGCCGGGTACGGCGGGCCGGTGTCTCGTCCTTCGGGCTGAGCGGCACCAACGCGCACGTCATCATCGAGCAGGCCCCCGCCGAGGTGGCCCCGGCCGCCGACGGTGTCCAACTCCCCGACGTGCCCTGGGTGTTCTCCGGCCGGACGGTGGAGGCGCTGCGCGGCCAGGCGGCCAAGCTGGCCGACCACATCGAGGCCGACCCCGCGCTCGGGATCGCCGACGTGGGCTGGTCGCTGGCCGTCACCCGCTCCGCACTGGAGCGGCGGGCGGTGGTCGTCGGCGCCGACCGGGCCGAGCTGATCGCCGGACTGCGGGCCGTCGCCGAGGGCGCCGAGGTGCCGGGGCAGGCCCGGCCGGGCGCGCAGGTGGCGTTCCTGTTCACGGGGCAGGGGTCGCAGCGGCTCGGGATGGGGCGTGAACTGCACGCTGCGTTCCCGGTGTTCGCGGCGGCGTTCGACGAGGTGTTGGGTGCGCTGGGTGGTTCGCTGCGGGATGTGGTGTGGGGTGACGATGCGTCGGAGCTGAACCGCACCGTGAACACGCAGAGTGCGCTGTTCGCCTTCGAGGTGGCGCTGTTCAGGTTGGTGGAGTCGTGGGGTGTGCGGCCTGATTTCCTGGCCGGGCACTCGGTGGGTGAGATCGCGGCTGCGCACGTGGCCGGGGTGCTGTCGCTCTCCGACGCCGCCAAGCTGGTCTCCGCGCGTGGTCGGCTGATGCAGGAACTGCCTTCGGGTGGTGCGATGGTGGCGATCGAGGCGACCGAGGCCGAGGTCCTGCCGCTGCTCACCGCCGAGGTCAGCATCGCGGCGGTCAACGGCCCCCGCTCGGTGGTGGTCTCGGGTGACGAGGCCACCGTGCTGGAGATCGCTTCGGGCTTCGCCCGGACGAAGCAGCTGAGCGTGTCGCACGCGTTCCACTCGCCGCTGATGGACCCGATGCTGGACGAGTTCCGCGCGGTGGTTTCCGGGCTGACGTTTGCCGAGCCGTCGATCGCGGTGGTGGCGTCGGGCTCGTTCACGGACCCCGAGTACTGGGTGAGCCACGTCCGCGACGCGGTCCGATTCGCCGACAATGTCCGGGAGTTGGCCGCCCGGGGGGTCTCCCGCTTCCTGGAGATCGGCCCCGACGGCATCCTGACCGGGCTGGCCCAGCAGAGCGTCGAGTCCGAGGACGCGGTCTTCGTCGCGGCCGCGCGCAAGGACCGGGCGGAGACCACCGCGCTGGTCACCGCGCTCGGCCGCCTGCACTCCGCCGGTGTGGCGGTCAGCTGGTCGGCGTTCTTCGCCGACTCGGGCGCCCGCCGGGTGGAGCTGCCGACGTACGCCTTCCAGCGCAGCCGCTACTGGGTGGACGCGCTGGCCGGGGGCAGTGCCGACGGTGACGTCGCGTCGGTCGGCCAGCAGCGGGTCGAGCACCCGCTGCTCGGGGCGGCGCTCGCGCTGCCCGACACCGAGGGGCTGGTGCTCACCGGCCGGCTGTCGGTCGACGGGCAGGGCTGGGTCGCCGACCACGACGTACTGGGCAGCATCCTGCTGCCGGGCACCGGCTTCGTCGAGCTGGCGGCCCGCGCCGCCGAGCAGGCCGGGGCCGACCTGGTGGAGGAACTGACCATCCAGGCCCCGCTGATCCTGCCGGAGCGCGGCGGCCTCGCCGTCCAGGTCTCGGTCGGTGCGGCGGATGTGACGGACCGTCGCTCGCTGCGGATCTACTCCCGCTCCGAGGCCGACGCCCAGGGCCCGTGGACCCTGCACGCCGAGGGCGTGCTCGCCGCCGGTGCCCCGGCCCCGGCCTTCGACTTCACCGAGTGGCCGCCCGCCGGGGCCACCGCTGTGGACGTCCAGGACCTCTACTCGGTGCTGCTGGGCCAGGGTTACGCTTACGGGCCGGTGTTCCAGGGCGTCCAGGCGGCCTGGAAGCGCGGCGACGAGGTCTTCGCCTCGGTCGCCCTGCCCGCTCAGTCGCACGCCGAGGCCGCCCGCTTCGGCATCCACCCCGCGCTGTTGGACGCGTCCATGCACGCGCTCAGCCTCGGCGAGGGCGGCGAGGACCAGACCCTGCTGCCGTTCTCCTGGGCCGGGGTCACCCTGCACGCGGTGGGTGCCACCGCGGTGCGGGTCAGGCTGGTGCGGCCGACCGACACCACGATCAGCATCGAGCTGGCGGACACCGAGGGTGCCCCGGTGGCGACGGTCGAGTCGCTGACGTTCCGTCCGGTCACCCCGGAGCAGCTCGGTTCGGGTGGCCCGGCGCAGGCCGGCTCGCTCTTCCAACTCGTCTGGAACCCGCTCCCGTTGACCGCACTCGGGGCCCCCGACCCGGTGGACTGGGGGAGTCTGGACCTGGACGGCCCTGTGGTGCCGGAGACCGTCCTGCTGGAGATCAGCGCGGCCACCGTGGACCTGCCCGCCGGGGCCAGGGTGGCGGCCAACCAGGTGCTCGCGGTGGTCCAGGAGTGGCTGGCCGACGAGCGGTACGCCGACTCGCGGCTGGCCGTCGCCACCCACGGTGGGGTCACCGTGGTCGGCGAGCCCGGCGACCTCACCCAGACCCCGGTCTGGGGCCTGGTGCGCGCCGCGCAGGCCGAACACCCGGGCCGGTTCGTCCTGGTGGACATCGACGACCGGGCCGAGTCCCGGATCGCCCTGGCCGGTGCGCTGGCCACGGGTGAGCCCGAGCTGGCCATCCGGGCGGGCGAGGTGCTGGTGCCCCGGCTGACCGCGCTGCCGGTCCCGGCCGACGCCGCCGGCCCCGAACTGGACCCGGCGGGCACCGTCCTGATCACCGGCGGCACCGGCGGGCTGGGCGCGCTGGTGGCCCGTCACCTGGTAACCGAGTACGGCGTCCGGCACCTGCTGCTCACCAGCCGGCGCGGCCCGGCCGCGCCCGGCGCCGCCGAACTGGTCGCCGAGCTCACCGAGTTGGGCGCGGAGGTGACCGTCACGGCCGCCGACGTGGCCGAACGGGCCGCCCTGGAGGGCCTGTTGGCGAGCATCCCGGACGCTCACCCGCTGACCGGCGTGGTGCACGTGGCGGGTGTGGTGCACAACGGGGTCATCGGCTCCTGGACGGCGGAGCTGGTGGACTCCAGCCTCGCCCCCAAGGCCGACGCCGCCTGGTACCTGCACGAGCTGACCGCCGAGCTGGACCTCGGGCTGTTCGTCCTGTTCTCCTCGGCCGGCGGGCTGGTGCTCGCCCAGGGGCAGGCCGGGTACGCCGCCGCCAACGTGTTCCTCGACGGCCTGGCCGAGCACCGGCGGCTGGCGGGCCTGCGGGCGACCTCGCTGGCCTGGGGCGCCTGGGCGGTGGACACCGGCATGAGCCAGTACCTCGCCGAGGCCGACCTGCTGCGGATGCGCCGGCAGGGCCTGCCCGCCTTCTCGGCGGCCGAGGGCCTGGCGATGCTCGACTCGGCGCTGCGGGTCACCGACGCGGCCGTGGTGGTCCCGGTGCACGTGGACCCGGTCGCCCTGCGCGCCCGGGCCGACGAACTCCCGGCCCTGCTCCGCGGGTTGGTCAAGGCACCGACCCGGCGGCCGTCCCGGGCCGGCGCCCACCAGGGTGCGGGCCAGACCCTGCCGGAGCAGCTGGCGGGCGTCACCGGTGCGGACCTCGACCGGGCCGTCCTCCAGGTGGTCAGGACCCACGCCGCCGAGATCCTCGGCCACCCGGGCCCGGACGCGATCGACCCCGAGCGGGGCTTCCTGGACATCGGGTTCGACTCGCTCAGCGCGCTCGAACTGCGCAACCGGATGGTCACCGCGGCGGGCCGGAACCTGACGCCGATGCTGGTCTTCGACTACCCGTCGGCCAGTGCGCTCGCGGCCTACCTGCGGGAGCTGCTCTTCGAGACCGAGGAGCAGGGCATCGACGAGGACCTGGTCGCGGCCAGCACGGACGAGCTGTTCGACATCCTCGACGCCGAACTCGGCATCTCCGGCTGACCGTTGTCCCTCGAACCGGCCTCGTCCGACCCCGGCCCGCGGCGGCTGTCCGGGCTGACGTGGCCTCAGGCGGCACGGCTGGCACCGTACTCGGTGCTGGCCGTGCCGCTCGGCGCGACCGAACAGCACGGCCCGCACCTGCCGTTCACGGTGGACACCGAGGTGGCCGCGGCCCTGTGCGAACGCCTGGCGGCGGCCCGGGAGTCGGTGGTGGTGGCGCCCGCCCTGGCGTACGGGTCGAGCGGTGAGCACGCCGGCTTCCCCGGCACGCTGTCGATCGGGCAGCGGGCGCTGGAGCTGCTGCTGGTCGAACTGGTGCGCTCCGCCGACGACTTCGCCGGTGTGGTGCTGGTCTGCGGCCACGGCGGCAACGCCGCCCCGCTGCACCGCGCGGTCACCCGACTGCGGGCGGAGGGCCGCCGGGTGCTGGCCTGGTCACCGTCCGGACCGCCGGAGGACAGCCACGCCGGACGCACCGAGACCTCCGCGATGCTGGCGCTGCGCCCCGCCGCCGTCCGCCCCGAGCTGGCCGAACCCGGCAACACCGCCGGGCTGGTGGAATTACTGCCCGTCCTCCGCACCGGCGGCCTGGCAGCGGTCACCCCGAACGGCGTCCTGGGCGACCCCACCGGAGCCACCGCTGATGAGGGGCACCACCTGCTGGACGGCTGGACGGCCACCCTGCTGACGGCGTACGACGGCTGGACCACCGTACGCTGACGAGCGGGTCGTCCTCGTGAGGGATCACATCCCGGGCGGGCGAGTTCAGTATCCGCGATCGCCGCAGGTGATGCTCCGAGGGCCGCAGTGGTGTGCCGTTTCGGTGAACGCGCGCAGGCGAGGGTTGTCGCGGGCGGTGGGCCAGACGAGTGCCCACTCGGTGAGCGGCGCGTCACGGATCGGCACGTACGTGATACCCGGATGCGTGTAGTACCAGGTGACGTGCTCGTTCAACGGGCTGACGATCTTCCCGGCGGCGATGAGGGCGAGCACTTCGTGGAAGGTCCGGGCCGATGGCCCACGCGGTACGGGGCGCCCCTGCGGGGTGTGCCGGGGCAGCATCGCCTCGCCCCAGTAGTCGGGTGGCTCGGGGCCGGGTTCGAAGACCGTGCAGTCGCCGAGGTCCTCCATCGACACCGACTCCCGGTTGGCCCACTCGGATGCGGCAGGCACGGCGAGCACCCGGCCCTCCGTCAGAACGCCGGGGCCGACCGTCAGATCGGGCTCCCGTACCGGCAGCCACATCAGTTGGACGTCGACCTGCCCCGACCGCAGCAGAGCGAACGGGTCGCTGAAGTGGTACTCGACCATGGAGACTTCGCAGTTGGCGTACCGCTCCACGAATGCGTCGATCACGGCCCGCATCTCGTGGCCCAGAGCACCCATGACGCCCAGCCGAAGTGTCCCGCAGACCTCTCCGGCTGCGGCACTGGCCCGGGCGAGCCCGTCGTGGATCTGGTCGTACGCCTGTTGCAGGTCCGCACGCAGCCGGCGTCCGACCGGCGTCAGGGCGACTGTCCGGCTGGTGCGCTCGAACAGGGCGGCACCGACCCGCCGTTCCTGCTTTCTGATCGCCTGACTCACCCGCGCCTGGGAGACGTGCAGCCGTGCCGCGGTGCGGCCGAAGTGCAGCTCCTCCGCCAGCGTCAGGAAGATCTCGATGTCCCGCAGTTCCACGCCCCGCCCCCCGATCGATAACCGCACGGTTATCGGCGCTTCCGCGAAGTCTACGTTGATCCCGACCGGCGCATGCCCGAGGCTGACGACCACCGGACATCAGGACGACCCATGCCGGCCTGCCTGCGTCAACAGCTCGTCACACAAGGAAGTCGATGCCATGCCCACCCTGCCCTGGACCGTCCCCAACCCGCCGACGAAACACACCGATGCACTGATCATGGCGTCACGGTTCGAGGTGCGCAGCCTGAAGGACGTGCCGCGGTTCTTCCTCAACTCGTTGGCAGCGTGGCGCCAAGTCCGGCGCGCACCTGGAGCGTTCGGCGCATCACTGATCGCGCGCCCACTGCAGCGCACCTTCCTGACCGTGTCGGCGTGGGACAACCGCGCTTCGCTCACGGCCTACCGCGACACCGACCCGCACCGCCGAATCGTCACGGCGATGCGTCCGACGATGAAGCAGTCGACTTTCGTGTTCTGGATGACCTCGGTCGACAGCCTCCCGATCAGCTGGACCGAAGCCGAGCGCCGTCTCGACGAGGAGGTCACACGGCAGGAAGAGCGGAACGCATCCCCGGGACGAGAGCTCCGGTTCGACCACCGGTGATCGCGGCCCGCTCATGGGTGAGTGCGAGAGGCACCGTCAGGCGACGGTACGTCAGTCGGCGGGCCGCTGAACCCCGTCCCGGCCCGGCCAGTCGGACAGGTCGGGCAGCAGCGGGGCGACCGTGCGGTGGCGCAGTGCGCCCCACCAGACCCCGGCCCCGTAGGCGAGGTCGTCGGCGATCCGAGCCGCCGTCCAGCGGGGGAGGTCCACCAGGGGGCGGTCGCGGTACCAGTCCACCGCGTGGCGGGCGAAGGCGGCGGCGAGCAGGGGGCGGCCCGCCCGGGTTGCCGCCAGCAGGGGGACGGCCACCGGCCACCAGGAGCGGGTCACGGCGTCGCCGAGCAGGCGCCCGGCGCCGAGGTGGCCGCGGGCGGCCAGTTGGAGGGACTCGCGGGCCGGGACGCCGAACGGGGCGAGCTTGCGCGGCAGCAGGGCGGCGGTGCCGGCGGCGATGGCCACCCCGGTCGCCGGGCGGCCGAGGGCCAGGGCGGCCCAGGCGGCCGCGCTCCAGAACGAGACCTTCACCGGGGCGACCGCCCGGCCGTGCCGCAGGGCCAGTGGGGCGGCCGAAGTGCCGTACCCGAAGCGCTGCTTGGCCCAGGCCCGCCAGTCCGGGCGGGGCTCGTGCCGCACCACGGCGGCCGGTTCGTACCGCACCAGGCCGGTGCCGGCCGCCAGCCGCCAGATCAGGTCGACGTCCTCGCCGAACCGCATCCGTTCGTCGAAGCCGCCGAGCTCGCGCAGCGCGGAGGTGCGCAGCACCAGGGCGGCGGACGGCAGGTAGCTGACCCGACTGCCGGGGCGCACCACGCCGCCGACCGGACCGAGGTCGAGCGGGGAGCGGGTCTGCTCGTACCGGGCCAGCAGCGAGCGGCCCGGGGTGCTGCGCACCCGGGGGGCGACCGCGACCACGTCCGGGTCCTCGAAGTGCCGGAGCAGCGGCTCCAGCCAGCCGGGCTCGGGGGTGACGTCCGCGTCCAGGAAGGCCACCAGCTCGGTACCGGCCTTCCGCCAGCCGGAGTTGCGGGCGGCGGCGGGGCCCCGGGAGTGCTCGTGGCGGACGGCCGCGCCCGGGATCGGCAGCTTCGAGCCGTCGTCCACCAGCAGCAGCTTCGCGGTGTCCGCGACGGCGGCCGCCAGCCCGGCCAGGCCGTCCGGCTGGTCGCGGACCGGGACCACCAAGGTGACGTCCTGGGCGGTGAGCCGGGCGGACCGGTGCACCGGGTGGGCGATCCCGGCCCGGACCAGCCGGGCGGCGAGCAGCCGGTGCGCGGTCACGGGGGCGACCGGCGCACCGGCCAGCCAGCCGCCGACCAGGGCGGCGGCCTGGGTGGAGAGCCGCAGTACCCGGTACGGCGAACCGCCGAGCAGGGTCCGGCCGTCCTCCCAGAACTGCACGCTCTGATCGGCCGTCAGGTGCAGCTGCGTCATGTCCTGGCGGTCCGTCATGCCGTGAACCCACCGTCTGCGTGGACCACGGTGCCGGTGATGGCGGAGGAGTCGGGGTGGCAGAGCCAGCAGACGGCGGCGGCCACCTCGGCCGGGTCGAGCAGCCGCTCGGTCAGCTGGTGTCGGGCGAACTCCTCGACGTCGGTGAGGTCGTAGAGTGCCGCGCTGGCGTCCAGCATCGCGGTCCGGGTCGAGCCGGGGGAGACCGCGGTGGCGGTGACGCCGGTGCCGCGCAGGTCGGTGGCCAGGCCGCGGACCAGGCCGACCACGGCGTGCTTGGCGGCGTTGTAGGCGGCCAGGTGCCAGAGGCCGCGGTGTCCGGCGGCCGAGGCCAGCGCGACGAACCGGCCGGTGCGCGGCTGCGGGCGGCGGAGCAGGGCGGGTACGGCGGCGGCGGCCAGGTTGGCCACGCCGCGTACTCCGATGTCGAGCAGGACGTCCCACTCGGTGTCGGTGGTCTCCCAGAGCGGCCGGCCGCCCGCGATCACGGCCGCTGCCGCCACGGCCGCGTCCAGCCCGCCGAACCGGTGCTCGGCCTCCGCGACGGCCGCGCGCAGCGCGGTGGCGTCGCGGACGTCGGCGACCACCGGGACGACCGAATCGGGCCAGCGGTCGGCGAGTTCGAGCAGCTGCTGCTTGGTGCCCAGCGGGTAGTCGACGCCGGGCAGGTCCTCGCACACGTCCACGGCGACCACCCGCCAGCCCTGGTCGGCTAGTTGGGTCACCACGGCGGCGCCGATGCCGCGCGCCGCGCCGGTGACCAGGGCGACCCTGGTGGTCTCGGAGGTCAGCACTGGTCGTCCTCCCGGGTGAGGTGGGTGAGGTAGCCGTGCTCGCGGAGGTAGCCGAGCAGTTCGTCGACGGCCGCCTCGGGCCCGGCCGGGGTGATCACCCGGGCGGCGGTGCGCGGGCGGTCGGTCTCGGTCAGGGCCCGGATCCGGGCCAGCGGGTCGGCGCCGACGGGGGCGGGCAGCACGAGCGGCCGGGGCCGGTACGGCCGGGCCGGGCTCAGCCTGACCCGCTGCCGGGGCTCGGGGAGGGAGATGGTGGCGACCGGGATCTCGGCCGTCCGGGCGGTGAGCAGGGCGGGCAGGGCGGCCCGCCGCAGCCGGGCACTGCCGGGCTCGACCGAGCAGACGGCCGGCTGGGGCACCGTCAGCTGCTCGCGACGTCGGCCGTCGATCCGCCGGACAGCTGTCAACTGACGATCAGTGAGCGTGAGTTGGGTGAGGCCGAGCGCCTGGGCGGTGCCCAGTCGGGCGGCCAGGAAGGCCGGGGTCGCGCCGGTGCCCCGGCCGGTGGAGCGGTCGCCGCAGAGCAGCAGAGCGGGTACGGCGGTGAGCCCGGTGGCCAGCGCGCGGGCCTTGGCGTCACTGCCGACCGCACCCGGGCAGTCGATCCGGAGCACCTGCTGCACCCCGCAGGCCAGCGCCTGGCGGAGCACCTCCTCGCCGCCGGCCGGCCCGACGGTGACCGCCAGGCTGCGTCCGCCCAGCGCCTCGGTGAGTCGGAGCACCAGCTCCAGGGCAGCGGCGTCGGCCCCGCCGAGCGGGTCGGTGGGGCTCAACGCGGCCACCACCAGCGGCTGTTCGGCCATGTCGGTCAGCCCTTTCGGAACACGACGCCGAGGCCGCCGTCCGGGTAGGTCCAGGTGATCGCGCCCTCGGCGTCGCAGACCTGGTAGCAGGCGCCGCACTCGAAGCACTGCTCGAAGTTGAAGAGGATCCCGCCGTCGGCCCTGGGCACGAACAGCTTGGCCGGGCAGACGTGCAGGCAGGACCGGACGGTGCAGGAGTCGCACACCTCGGTGTCGACGGTGATGTGGGCCCGCTCGGACACCCGGAACTCGGTGCCGTCCATCCGGTCGTCGAAGGAGATCTCGCGGTAGTCCTCGCCAGGCTGACCGGTCATCCGAACGCCCTCATTCCGGTGATCGCGTCGGCCAGTAGCCGACGCGGGCTGACGCCGTGCCGGCGGACCGCCGTGCGCAGCAGGCGCCGGAGACCCGGCTTCGGGCGGGGGTTGTCCACCTCGAACAGCCCCTCGGCGAGGTCGCAGATCAGTCCGGGGTACTGCCGCTGCATCCGCTCGGAGAGCACCAGCCCGGGCACCTTGCGCAGCTTGCGGTGGTCGGCCAGCACGAACGACTTCTCCAGCGCCCGCCGGTAGCCCGCGAGCCCGGCCTGCGAGGTGTCCCCGGCGCCGATCGCGGCGACCGCCGCGCGGCCGGCGTACATCCCGGCGCCGATCGCGAAGTTCACGCCCTCCAGCCAGATCCCGGCGGCCAGGCACATCCCGGCGGCGTCCCCGGCCACCAGCAGTCCGTCACCGGCCAGTTCGGGCAGGTGGTCGTAGCCGCCCTCGGGGATCAGGTGCGCCGCGTACTCGACCTGGCGGCCGCCGCGCACCAGCGGGGCGATCGCCGGGTGGGCCTTGAGATCGGCGAGCAGCTCCTCGGGGCGGACCTTGGCGGTGGCCAGGCCGGGCAGCCCGACCACCACGCCGAGGCTGACCGACTCCAGGTTGGTGTAGAGGAAGCCGCCGCCCGGGATGCCCCGGGTGCAGCCGAGGATCTCGATGTCCTGGCCGTCCCGGCCGGTCAGCCCGAAGCGCTGCTCGATCACCTCGCGCGGCAGGGCCAGCGTCTCCTTCACCCCGAGGGTGAGGTGGCGGGCGGTGTCCTGCTTGGGGTGCAGCCCGGCCTCCTTGGCCAGGAAGGAGTTGACGCCGTCGCAGGCGATCACCACCCGGGCGGTCAGGTCGCCGTCCGGCCGGTCGGTGCGGACGCCGACCACGGTGCCCGCCGTGGTCCGCAGCAGGCCGGTGGCCACCGTGGCGGGCACCAGCACCGCCCCGGCCGCGACGGCGTGGCCGGCCAGCCAGCCGTCCAGGTCGGCGCGGTGCGCGGTGGCGCCGTTGTACGGGGCGGTGCCCCAGCGCTGGCTGCGGAAGTCCACGGTGAGGGCCTGATCGGCCGTCATGACCATGGTCGAGCGGCGGGTCACCCAGCGCTCGACCGGCATCTCCTCCCACCACTGCGGCACCAGCTCGTCCAGCACCCGGCCGTAGACCACCCCGCCGTAGACGTTCTTCGAGCCGGGGAACGGGCCGCGCTCCAGCAGCGCCACCGAGCAGCCGGCCCGGGCGGCGGCCAGCGCGGCGGCCGATCCGGCCGGTCCCGCGCCGACCACCAGCACGTCGAAGTCGGGCTTCCCCGGGGGCTGTTGCAGCAGCACCGAGGCCGAGGAGGGGCCCGCATAGGTGTCAGTCACGGGGGGCCTCCGGGGTCAGCCGACGGGCCAGTTCGGCCAGCACGGACGGGGCGTCGGCGACGACCGCGAGGTCGGCCAGCGCGGTCATCGGGCAGTACGGGTCGGTGTTCACGCTGACCAGGTGGGCGGGGCGGCCGAGGCCGCCGACGTGCTGGGCGGCGCCGGAGATGCCGAAGGCCAGGTAGAGCTCGGGGGCGACCACCACGCCGGTGGTGCCGATCTGGCGCTCCTCGCCGGTCCAGCCCGCGTCGGTGACCACCCGGGTGGCGCCGACGGCGGCCCCGAGCGCGGCGCCGACCGTCTCCAGCAGGGTGATCGCGGCGGGGCCGGTCAGCTCGCCGGTGCCCAGGCCCGCGCCCGCCGCCACGATCCGGGCGGCCTGGTCCAGCTGCTCCTGACCCGGTGGCGCGGTGAGCAGCGCCGACTGCTCGGCGTCCGGTCGCACGGGGACGTTGGGTGGCGGGAGTTCGGTGATCTCGGGGGCGTCCGGCAGCGCCAGGGTGCCGCGCAGACCGGGCTCCAGGGTGGCGACGAACGGTCCGCTCACGGTGGCGTCGACCAGGGTCAGGCCGTCCGCGTCGATCAGCTCGGCGCCGGTGCGGTGCACCGCGAGGGCGCCCGCCAGCAGCGGCCGGTCCAGCGCGGCGGCCAGCCGGGGGGCCAGGTCGCGGCCGTCCGGCGAGGCGGGCAGCAGGACCAGGTGACGGTCGGTCAGCAGCGGGGCCAGTGCGGCGGCCAGCGGGCCGGGCGGCCGGGTGCCGGTCTCCGCCGTCCAGACCCGGGTGGCCGTGGTCAGCAGGCCGGCGGCCGCCTTGGTGTCGTCCCCGGCCAGCAGGGCCAGGCCGCCCGCTTCGGCGACCGTCTCGTCCGCCCCGGGCGGCAGGACGCCGTCGCGGACCACCAGGACGGCGATCGGTTCGGTGCCGTTCACAGCGCGCTCCCCACTCGGTGTCCCTCGATCACGGCGGCGTGCGCGCGGCGCGGGGCCAGGCAGTCGCCGATCCGGTGGACCTCGAACGGCGCGTCCCGCAGGGCCTGCCAGAGCTCGTCCTGCGGGGCCTGGTGCACCACGCAGACCACCCAGTCCACCTGCGCGGTGGCCATCGCCCCGGTGGTGTGGGTGAGGATCTGCAGCTCGACCCGCTCGCCGTCCGGCGCGGTCCCGGCCGACAGCACCACCTCGTCGGTGGTCTGCCGGATGCCCTTGGCCTCGGCCCGGACGGTGAAGGTCTCCAGGTCGAGGGTGACGCCGAGGTCCTGGCCGACCACCATGCCGGGGGTCGAGATCCGCACCCGGCAGCCCCGGTCGGCGAGCAACTCGGCGACCGAGGTGGCCTGATGGAAGCCGAGCTCGTCGACCACCAGCACCTCGCCCGCAGGGGCGGCCCGGCCGGTCAGCACGTCGCGGACGTCCACCACCCGGGCCAACCCGGCCGCCCAGTGCGGCGGTTGGGGCCGGGCGCCGGTGGCCAGCACCACCACGTTCGGCTGCTCGGCGGCCAGCGAGGCCACGGTGGCCTCCTGGCCGGTCCTGATCTCCACGTCCAGCCGACGGCACTCGGCCGCCAAGTTGCGTACCACATCCAGGAATTCGGCCCGGACCGGGACGGTCGCGGCCTCCGCCACCTGCCCGCCGGTGGCCGGACCGCGCTCGTACAGGGTGACCCGGTGGCCGCGCCGGGCCGCGCTGGCGGCCGCCTGCAGACCGGCCGGTCCGCCGCCGACCACCAGGACCCGGCGGCCGCGGCGGCCGGGCATCGGCAGCGGCACCGCCTCTCGGCCGGCCCGGGGGTTCTCGATGCAGCCGAGCCAGCGGTTCAGCCCCATCCGCCCGACGCACTCCTGGTTGCAGGACAGGCAGCTGCGGATGTCGGAGGCGTGACCGGCCCGGGCCTTGGCGAGGAAGTCGGGGTCGGCGATCTGGCCCCGGACCACGCCGACCAGGTCACAGTGGCCCTCGGCCAGCGCCCGTTCGGCCTGCGCCGGGTCCTTGATCCGACCCACCCCGATCACCGGCAGGCTGACCGCGCGGCGGATCGCGTTGGAGATGAACAGCGCGTACCCGGCCGGCACCGCCATCGAGGCCTCGATCAGGTACAGCGTCGAAGTGGCCACCCCGATCGAGGTGTTGATGTAGTCGACCTGTCCGGTTGCCTCCACCATCCGGGCCACCTCGACCGCCTCGTCCAGGGTGATGCCGCCCTTGATCAGCTCGTCGCCGCAGAGCCGGACCCCGAGCGCCCGGTCCGGACCGATCGCCGCCCGGACGGCCGCCACCAACTCAAGGAGCAGCCGGGCCCGGTGGGTCAGCGGGCCGCCGTACCCGTCGGTGCGCAGGTTGGTCGCGGGGGAGAGGAAGCCGCGCACGATCGAGGAGTGCGAGCACTGCAGCTCGACCCCGTCGAAGCCGCCCGCCACGCAGTTCGCGGCCACCGTGGCGTACCCGGCGACCACTTCGGCGATCTCGGCGGCGTCGATCGCCTTCGGCACCTCGCGGAACAGCGGGTCGGGCACGGCGCTCGGCGCCCATACCGGCAGCCGGGAGTACATCGAGGAGGCCTGGCCGCCGTTGTGGTTGAGCTGGGCCAGGATCGGCACGCCGTGCGCGTGCACCGCCTCGGTGATCCGGCGGTAGCCCTCGATCGCCTCCGCGTGGAAGCCGTGGATCAGCTTCTCGTACGGCCAGTCGGTGGGGTGGGTGGAGTGCTCCTCGGTGATGATCATCCCGGCGCCGCCGGCCGCCCGGGCCGCGTAGTACGCCGCGTGCTGCTCGCTCGGCAGGCCGTCCTCGGCGTAGTTGGTCAGGTGGGCCGAGAACACCACCCGGTTGGCCAGGGTCAGCGGGCCGACCCGCAGTGGGGTGAAGAGATGGCGGTAGGCGGTCATCGGTGGGCCCCCTCGGTGCCGGCGGCCAGCCGGAGTGCGGCCCGGCGGCCCTCGAGGACGGCCTGGTAGACCGTGCGCGGGGCCACGCAGTCCCCGGCCACGGGCAGTTCGGGGTGTGCCTCGCGCAGCGACCGCTCCGGCAGCCGGTGGCCGCAGTCGATCAGCACCGCGCACTCGGCCCGCTGCTTGTGCCCGGTCACCACGTCCTCCAACAGGGCGTACCCGTCGTGCAGTTCGAGCACGGTCCGGCGCTTGTACAGGGTCACCCCGGCCTGCTGGAGCCGGGTGTTGGCGGCCGCCAGGTCGCCGGTCAGGGCCAGCTGGGTGCCGACCACCTGATCCTGCGTCACGATCGCGGTGGGTCGTCCGGCCGCCGCGAGCAGCTCGGCGACCGCGACCCCGACGGCGTCGCCGATCGGGTCGAAGACCAGCACCGGACCCGGCGGCAGGGACCGCGCGGTCGGGTCGGCGGCCAGCTCGGCCGGGCGGACCACGGTGCCGCCCAGCCGGTCGAAGCCGTGCGGTCCCGGTACCGAGCCGGTGGCCAGCAGGACGCTCCGGCCGTCCGCCGCGGCCGCGTCGAGCTGCGCCGCGGTGAGCCGGGTGCCGGTCCGTACGGTCACGCCGAGCCGGTCGGTCTCGGCCGCCAGCCAGTCGGCCAGCAGGGCGAGCCGCTCCCGGCCGGGCAGCGCGGCGGCCGTCCGCAGCGAGCCGCCCGACTGCGCCGACCCTTCGGCGAGTTCCACCGTGTGGCCGCGCAGCGCGAGCACCCGGGCGGCCTCCAGACCGGCCGGGCCGCCGCCGACCACCAGCACGTCGAGGGGTTGGGCGTCCCGGCCCGGCACCGGCTGGTCCTCGGTCTCGTGGCCACTGGCCGGTTCGCCGACGCAGCTGACGATCGGGTTCCGGTTGTCCCGGACCCGGCAGCGCTGGTTGCACAGCACGCAGGGCCGGATCCGCTCCGGGTGCCCGGCCCGCAGCAGCGCGACCAGTTCGGGTTCGGCGATCTGCGCCCTGGTCATCTCGACCAGGTCGGCGACCCCGTCGTCCAGCGCCCACTGGGCCTGGCCGACCTCGACCACCGAGCCCTGCAGGGCGACCGGTGCGGCGCCCGCCACGGCCGTTCTGACGGTGCGGCAGAGATCGAGGTTGAAGCCGGGCGGGGTGTGGCCGTCCGGCCGGGTGGCGGAGAGGTTCATCGCCGAGCCCCGGACCACCACCAGGTAGTCCGTCAAGGGCGCGAATTCGGCCGCCAGTTCGGCCCCCCGCTCGGGGGTGATCCCGGCCCAGGGGGCGAGTTCGTCGCAGCACAGCCGCAGGCCCAGCACCAGGCCGGGCCCGATCGCGGCCCTGGTCGCGGTCAGCACCTCGCGCAGCAGCCGGGCCCGGTCGGTGCCGTGGGCGTCGGAGCGCAGGTTGGTCAGACCGGAGAGGAACTGCCGCAGCAGGCTGTGCTGCCCGGCGTCGATCTCCACCCCGTCCAGACCGGCGCCCGCCGCCAGCCGGGCCGCGGCCGCGAAGTCCTCGACCAGCGGCCCGAGTTCGGTGTCCTCTAGCTCGGCGGGCAGCTCCCGGCTGACCACGTCGGCCACCCGGGAGGGGGCCCGCAGCACGCCCTGCGAGTACGCCGAGGAGCCCTGCCCGCCCGCGTGCCCGAGCCCGGCCAGCACCAGCGTCCCGTACGGGCGGCAGGCCGCGGCCACCGCCCGCCAGCCGTCCGGGCAGTCGGCGGCCAGCGGGGCGCGCTCGTACGGCCAGTCGTCGGCGGCCACGCTCGCGGTCTCGGTGACGATCAGTCCGGCGCCACCGGCCGCCCGGCGCCGGTAGTAGGCGACATGGCGGTCGGAGAGCGCCCGGCGGTGGCCGAGGTTGGTCTCGTGCGGGCCGAACAGCACCCGGCTGGGCGCGGTCCGGCCGGCCAGCGTGATCGGGTCGGTGAGCAGCATGGCTACCGACCGGTGGCGGCGAGGCCGGCCAGTGGGCTGGTGTCGCAGGCCCGGTCGGGCAGACCGGCGGCCGGGGGAGCCCAGCCGATCTGCACCGGCACCGGACCGCGGCCCCGGCGCGAGTGGTCGCCGCTCGGCTTGGGCACGCTGCCGGGGCCGAGCGCCGCCAGCGCGGTCTCGCCGTGGCCCTTGACGCACTCCGGGTCCGGCGCGTCCATCGGCAGGCCGGTGAAGAATTTCGCGGCCATGCAGCCGCCCCGGCAGGAGTCGAAGGCGGAGCAGGAGCCGCAGGCCCCGGCGCTCTGCGGGCCGCGCAGCTCGGCGAAGAGCGGCGCGTTGCGCCAGACCTCGGCGAAGCCGCCGGGGGAACGTACGTTCCCGGCCAGGAACTGGTCGTGGATCGCGAACGGGCAGGCGTAGACGTCGCCGACCGGGTCGATCAGGCAGACCACCCGGCCCGCCCCGCACAGGTTGAGGCCCGGCAGCGGGGTCGAGCCCAGGGCGTTGAGGTGGAAGAACGAGTCCCCGGTGAGCACCCGCTCGCCGTTGGCCACCAGCCAGTGGTAGAGGGTGCGCTGCTGCTCGGCGGTGGGGTGCAGCTCGTTCCAGACCTCGGCGCCGCGACCGGCCGGGCGGAGCCGGGTGAGCCGCAGCTGCGCGCCGTAGCGCTCCGCGATTTCGGCGAAGTCGTCCAGTTGGTCACAATTCTGACGGGTCATCACCACGCTCAGTTTGAAGTCCCGGAAGCCCGCTTCGGCGAGGTTCTCCATCGCGGTGACCGCGGTCCGGTACGAGCCGGGGCCGCGCACCGCGTCGTTGATGTCCGCCGTGGCACCGTCGATCGAGATCTGTACGTCCACATAGTCACTGTTGGCGAGCCACCTGGCCCGATCCGGAGTGATCTTGATGCCATTGGTGGAGAACTTGACCCCGACTTGACGATCGGTGGCATAGTCCACCAGCTCCCAGAAGTCCGGCCGAACGGTCGGCTCGCCACCGCCGATGTTCACGTAGAACACCTGCATGCGCTGCAATTCGTCCAGTACGGACCGGCACTCGGCGGTGCTCAGCTCCCGGGGGTCGCGTCGGCCGGAGGAGGAGAGGCAGTGCACGCAGGCGAGGTTGCAGGCGTAGGTGAGCTCCCAGGTGAGGCAGATGGGGGCGTCCAGCCCGTGCTGGAACCGGTCGACGAGCTTCATCCGGGTACTCCCTGGTGAGTGGGTGATCTATCGGCGCGGCTGGATCGTTCCGGCTTCGGCCAGCCCGGCGAGAGCCGTGAGATAGGCCCGCCGCTCCTCGGCCGGCACACCCGCCTCTTCCAGTGCGCCGTGGACGTCCGGATTGGAGATCAGCGCACGAACTGTCTTGACCAACTCAAGAGACTTGAGAAAGGACAGCCGACGGGTCGAGAAGTCGTAGGCGAGAGCCCCGAAAGGCTCGGGTCGCAGCGAGACACTCGGTGCGCAGCGGTACGGAAGGTCCGGATCGAATGACGACACTGTGCCTCGAATCAGTAGACGCCGCACATACCGTCGATGGAGATCTCCTCGACCAGGAAATCCTCCTCCGGGGTGATGTCGAAGTCTTCGTCTCCGGAGTCTTCCGGCAGGAATTCCGCCATGGTCTTCTCCTTCGCATGAGCGGGCCCGGACATCCCGGCCCTGATGTTCACGCTAATCGCGGGTGCGGTCCGGCCGGCACCCCTGTCCGGGGGCTTAGGGGTGCGCTCCGGGTGCTCCCGGTGGTCACTCCGGCAGGGTGTGGAAGCCCCTGCGGAAATAGACCGCTGGGATTGTTTTGCGCATGCGCACCTCGCGCACCCGGCCGACCAGGATGGTGTGATCGCCGCCGGGGTGGCGGGCGTACGCGTCGCACTCCAGCGTCACCGCGGCCGAATCAAGTACCGGCTGCCCCTTCTCGTTCGGCCGGAAATCGCTGTTCGAGAACTTGTCCACGCCGCGGGTCGCGAACCGCATCGCGAGTTCGGCGTGCTCCGGTGCCAGCACGTGGATCACCCAGGACTCCGCCGCCAGGAACGCGGGGTGGCACTGGGCGTTGTCGGCGAGGCAGACCAGCACCAGCGCCGGGTCGGCCGACAGCGAGCAGAACGAGCTCGCCGTGAAGCCCCACCACCGCCCCTGCCGGTCCGTGGTGGTCACGACGGTGACCCCGCTGGGGAAGGCGGCCAGCGCCTCCCGGAACGTGGTCGGTGCTGCTTCGGTCGGTGCGGTGGCGGTCGCCACGGTGGTCATCCGAGACCTCCCTCGTCTGCGGCCGGACAGCGGCCGAGCTCGACGTTAGGGACACCGGTAATCGAACGCGCCCCCTAGCGGCCCCCCTGCGGACCCCTGCTGTGCGACCGGCCCCGGACAGCGCAGTGCCCGGGCCGGCGCTCGCGCGCCAGACCCGGGCAGGTGGTGCGGATGTGCGCGGTCGGCCACCGCCCCCGGGGCCGTCCACTCACCGCTTCCGCGCGGAACCGCGGTGTCGGATGGGCGGCGGGTTACGGCCAGCCGTCGTCGTCCTGGCCGGGGCGGGGGGTGGCGCTGGGCGACGCGGTCGGAGCGGGAGTGGCACCGCCGTCGGAGAGTGTGATCATTCCGTGGTGTCCATTCGCCGAGGAAGAGAAGGTGGGCAGCGCCGCCACGACCGCGGCGAGCAGGATGCCCTGGATGGCCATCTTTGTCCTCTTGGAAAGCAGCATTTCATCCCCCATACAGAGACCGGCTGACTAGTTGCCTCAGGTTCGCCGCCTCCCGGGTCGGTGCTCTCGGTGGCGACACCGCATAGGCTGCCGAGGACCGCATGCCTGTGCCAAGCGGAACGCGATGGCGTAAAGTTCCCTGGCAACAACTTCGCAGGGTTGGGGGAGCTCGGATGGGCGAGGGGGTGAACGGATACTTGGATTTCGCGGAGTTAGACGATCTGAGTGCTGCTGCCTACGGCCACGCCGTTGAGTTAGGGCGTTTCGACAAGAGCGATATCGCTGTCCGGCTTTCGGTCGGTGAGTCCGAACTGGACCGGGTCGAGCAGGTGCTGCGGCTGCTGAAGCTGCTCCAGCCGATGCCCGGGCACCCGTCGGTGCTGGTCCCGGTGGGCCCGGACGTGGCGGCGGCGGACCTGGTCGGCGGGGCCGAGAACCAGATCCGCGATCTTCAGCAGGCGGTGACCGACGTCCGGTCCAAGCTGTTGTCGCTGACCCCTCTCTACTTCGAGGGCCGCCGGCTGCGGAACCGGCTGGAGGCCTTCGATGTGATCAATGACCCCAGCGTGATCCGGTCGATGATCGACAGCCTCGGCAAGAGCTGTCGGCACGAACTGCTCGCCATGCACCCGGGCGGCCCGCGCCCGGCGTTCGTCCTCGCCTCCGCCCGCGACTCCAACAGCCGGATGCTGGAGCGCGGGGTGCGGATCAGGACGATCTACCAGCACACCGCCCGCGGCGACCTGGCGACCAAGTCGTACGTCCGGGACGTGACCGCGCTGGGCGCGGAGTTCAGGACCGCCGACGAGCTGGTCGACCGGGTGCTGATCTACGACCGGGAGACGGTGGTGCTGGCCCGCCACACCGGCTCGGAGGGGACGCCCACCGCGGCGATCGTCCGGGAGTCCACCCTGGTGGGCTTCGTCTGCAAGGTCTTCGAGTACATCTGGGACGGGGCGCAGCCGTTCAACCCCGAGACCGCGAAGGCCGAGGCCATCACCGACGACCTCAAGCAGTCGGTGCTGCGGCTGATGGCCAAGGGCTACAAGGACGAGATGGTCGCGCGCCGGCTGGGCATGTCGGTGCGCACCTGCCGACGGCACATCTCCGAGATCACCGAGGAGCTGGAGGCGACCAGCCGGTTCCAGGCCGGCTTCAACGTCGCGATGTCCGGCATCCTGGACCAGTTCAGGGACGAGTTCTGACGCCTGGTCGCCTGACTTGGCGTCAGCTGTTCGGATGTCAGCCACTGGCGCCCAGCGCGTCGGTGATCGCCTCGACCGTGTCCTGGTCCAGCATGCTGTCCAGCTTGGCGTCGTCCAGCTCGCCGAAGCCCGCGTCGTAGACGGCGGCACTGATCCGGTAGCCGTTGTCCAGCAGGAAGGTCCGGAAGGCCCACTCCGCCCCGGTGCCCGGACTGCCGTCGGGCCGGTGCACCCGGACCGGCTTGCCGTCCGGGCCGAAGCCGAACTCGGTGAAGCTGAACTGCATGCCCTGCCCGATCGCCTTGCTGTACGCCTCCTTGAGGGTCCAGAGCCGGACCAGGCTCGGGTTCCGGTCCTGCTCGGGCAGCGCGGCCAGCGACACCAGCTCGTACGGCGTGCAGACGTGCCGGCCCAGGCCGCGGCCGTACATCGGCCGGTCGGCCCGTTCGGCGTCCACCCCGATCAGGCCCCGGGTGGTGAGCCCGACCAGCAGCAGGTCGTCGGTGTGGCTCAGGCTGATGTCGACCTGGTCGCAGCCGCGCAGGTACGGCCGCCCGGTCGGCCCGTAGCCGAGCTCCAGGGTGTCCGGGTCGGCCCGCAGCACCGCGGCGCCCGCCCGCTTGAGCAGCACCCGGGAGGCGGCGTACCGGTCGCGGACCGAGGGGTGGGCGAGGTCGAGGTAGCGGGACCAGTCGCGGCCGAGCACCGCGCGCAGTTCGTGCGCGGCGGGCAGGTCGGGCTGCAGGTCGCCGAGTTCGGCGTAGACCAGGGCGGTGCCGTGCCGGGCCAGGTCGGCCCGGACCTGGTCCCAGGTGGTGTCACCGGCGACCTGGACGGGGTCGCCGAGCGGTGGCCCGGTAGGGGTGGCTCCGGGGCGGGTCATGCTGCTTCCTCCAGGACTGCGTAGATCTCCCGGAGGTTTCGGGCCGCCAGGACGGTGGGGACGGGGAGCCGGCGCCCGCTGCCGGATTCCAGCAGGGTGACCAGGCGGAGCAGGTTCATCGAGTCCCAGCCCGGCAGCGCTGCCAGCTCGGTCTCCGCGTCCCGGTCGGTCAGCTCCAGGTCGAGTTCCGTACGGACCAGGCGGAGAAATCCGGCGAGGCTATCGGGCCCAGGCATCTGTCGGCCATCCTAGATCAAGTGTGACGTGGACATGTGGAGGGGGTTCCGGTGGGCACTCGAGGTCGTGCCGGAACAGCACCCCGTCCTCGGTCCGCGCGGTCTCGGTGAAGCCGAGCTCCGGGTAGAAGAGTTCCGCGCGGTGGTTCTTGGCCGTCGGGGTGAAACGGGCGTGCACGGCCGGCCGCCCGGCCGCCCGGCTCTCCGCCAACAGGGCGGCCAGCACGGCCTGTTCGATGCCCCGGGTGAGCACCCGGCAGCTCAGCCAGGCGTTCTCCAGCAGCAGCCCGTCCGGGGTGTGCCGGCCGAGCAGGGCGCCGACCAGGCCGTTGCTGCCGAACCGGTCGGCGGCCCTGATCGCCAGCAGCAGCCGCCCGGCGTCCTCGGCCACGGCGGCCGGGTCGCCCGGCTGCAGCCGCAGCCCGGTCAGGTTGAACTGGTTGGTGCGCTGGGTCAGTTGGACCAGCCGGGGGTACTCGTGCGGCTCGGGCGGGCCGATCCGGACGCTGACCCCGAGCTGGTGCAGGAAGTCGGCGTGCGAGCCGCTGTCCTCGCGCAGCCGGTGCCGCTCGCCCTCCAGCCGGTACTGCTCCGGTCTGGCCCGGTCCTCCTCGGTCAGCCGGAGCACGTCGAACCACCCGTCCGCCAGCAGCCGTTCGCCGTGCAGCGCGGGTTCGCCGTCCAGCGGCAGCACGGCGACCTCGGGCAGGCCGAACCGGACCTGGGCGCGCTCGCCCGGCGAGTCGTCGGCGAACACCAGCGAGTCGGTGCCGATCCCCAACTGCCGGGCGATGTCCGCCAGATGACCGTCCTTCGGCAGCCAGTCGGCCCGCACCTCGGCGAAGTCCGGCTCCCGCAGCAGCAGATCGGGGTGCGAGCGGAGCGTCTCGAGCACCGGACCGCGGTCGTTCTTGCTGCTCACCGCGAGCAGTACACCCTGCGAGGCGAGCTGCCGGACGGTGCGCTGGAAGGCGCCGAAGGCCTCGCCGCGCAGGGTGTCCGCGGCGGCGATGCCGTCCGGGCCGTCCTCGCCGAGCACGCCGTCCCAGAGCGTGTTGTCCAGGTCCAGCACCAGGCACTTGCGGGTCAGCCCGGTCAGCGACCGGGTCAGGTGGCCCACCTCGCGGGCGTACCCGGCCAGCACCGGCGCGGTGTAGCGGACCTGGGCGTAGCAGGCCAGCCGGGCGTCCTCGACCGGTCCGGTGGCGGCGGTCAGCGGGTCCAGGTCGAGCACCACCAGCGAGCGGTGCCGCTCGGTCAGCCGCAGCAGCCGGGCGTTGAACTCCCGCCAGACGGCGCCGAGTCGGGCCCGGGAGGCGTGGTCGACCAGCTGACCGGCGTGCCGGCGCAGCAGTGGCAGGGTGTTCAGCACCAGCAGGCCGGGGGCGAGCCGCTCGTGCTCGGCGGCCAGCCGGGCCAGCCGCTCCAGTACCCGTTCGGCGGCCTCGGCCAGCTCCTCCACCCGCCAGGGGGACGGGAGTTCGGCGAACACCGTCTCGGCGTCCAGCAGGCAGAGCGACAGGTCGGGCCGCTCCGGCAGCAGCTGGCCGCGCGGGTCGGTGAGGTCGTGCAGCCAGCCGCCGTGGTCACCGATCAGCGGACGCAACAGCAGGCCGTGCCGGGCCAGTTCGGCGGTGAGCGGGTCGACCAGACCGGCCACGGTGGACTGGCCGGTGATCGCGACGGTGACCATCTGGGTGGCCGGGTGGTGGTGCAGCACCTCGTCCAGGTCGAGCCCGGCCAGCAGCCGGCCGGCCCGGCCCAGCAGGGCGTCCCGGTCGGCCGGTGCGGCCTCGTCCAGCAGCTCGGCCAACAGGGCGGGCACGCGGTGGTAGGCCGCGGCCAGCTCTCCGACGGCCCGCAGGCCGCGCAGTCGCTCCATCGGTGTGGTGGTGGTCATCTCCGGCCGCCTCTCAGACCTTCTCCAGGGCGAAGCCCGCCTTGATCCACTTGCTGGACTCCACCGTCACCCCGAGTGCCCGCTGACCCGTCCTCAAATCCGGCAGCAGCCTGGCAAGTTGCAGGAACGGCAGGGCGTTGCCGGTGTTCCCGGTCTCGCCCACGCAGCTGACCTCGTGCACGCCGGGGACGCCCAGCCGCTCCACGATCCGGGTGGTCATCCGCTCGGAGAGCTGCGGGGGCAGCAGGTGGTCGAGCTGCTCGACCTGCCAGCCGACCTGTTCCAGCAGCTCCCAGAAGATCTCCACGGCCATCACCGGGACCTGCTCCTCGATCGCCTTGTAGTCCTCGCGGAGCAGCGGCCGGTCCTGGTCGCGGTCGGTCAGCCCGTACCAGTCGACGGTCTGGCCGGCCGGGCGGCCCAGGCCGGTCAGGCTGTTCAGCACGCCCCGGACGGCCACCCGCTCGCCGAGCGGTTCGGCGGTCAGCACGGCGGCGCCCGCGCCGTCGCCGAACAGCAGGTAGTTGACCAGCTCGTCGGTCGGGATCCGGGCCAGCTCCCGGTCGAAGTCCAGGTGACGGTGGGTCACATCGCCCCCGATCACCAGCCCGGCCCGGCGGCCGGAGGCGATCAGGGTCCGGCCGAGGTCGAGCGCCTGGACGGCGCCGGAGCAGCCCGCCTGGAGCTGATAGACCGGCAGGTAGTCGAGGCCGAGCCGGTCGGCCACCTGGCTGGCGGTGGTCGGCAGCAGGGTGTCCGGGGTGGTGGTGGAGAGGATCAGGAACTCGATGTCGGGCGCCTCCAGGGCGGCCGACTCCAGCGCCTCGGCGGCGGCCTGCGCGCAGAGGTCGGCCAGCGACCAGCGGACCTCGCCGGTGCCGAGGTCGCGGCCGAAGTGGCGCGACCTGGTGCCGACGAAGATGTCGATCCACTCCTCGCTGACGCCGAGCAGCTTGCCGAGCACGGTGTTGTCCACCGGGTCCCCGGGCAGCGCGGTGCCGACCGAGGCGAGGTAGGCGGGGGCGGCTCCGGTCATGACACCCTCGCCAGGGCCAGTTCGCGCAGGAAGTCGGCCAGCGAGCCCACCGTCCGCAGCGCGGGCAGCAGTTGGCGGATGGAGACCTCGCCGAGGTGCGGCAGGGCCTCCTGCACGACGTCCTTCAGCTGCATGATCATCACGGAGTCGAACCCCAGGTCCTCGTAGAAGCGGGTCGCGGGCACGATCCGGTCGGGCTGGTACAGGCCGACGGTGACCACGGCCTCGATCACGGCGGCCAGCACCGGGTCGTCGGCCGCTGGTGCCGGTGCGGCGACCGGTGCGGGAACCGGTGCGACGGGCCGCTCCACCGGTGCGGCCGGGGTGACGGCCCGGTCGTCCCGGCGGCTCCAGTACCGGTTCTCGCTGGAGAACACGTACGGGCGCAGCCGCTCGACGGTGCGGTACTCGGCGGGGTAGAGCGCGGCCCACTCCGGGTCGAGACCGGCCCGGTAGAGCGTGGCGACCAGCTCGGCCAGCTGCCGGCCGTCCGCCTCGGGTCCCGGCACCGGGTGCAGGTGCTCGGTGCCGGGGGCGAGCCCGGCCCGGCGGGCCAGCGGGAGCAGGGTGGGCCGGGGGCCGATCTCCACCAGGTGGGTCGGCGCGACCTCGGTGGCCAGCGCGGTCAGCGCGGCGCCGAACAGCACCGGCTCGGTGGCCTGCCCGGCCCAGTACGCCGCGTCCAGCGGCTCGTCGTGCAGCAGCCGGCCGTAGCGGGTGGAGGCCATCGGCAGCCGGGGCGCGGCGGGCCGCAGCCCGTCGGCCAGTTCGCGCAGGCCGGTGGCGACCGGGGTCATCAGCGGGGAGTGGAAGGCCCGGGCGACGTCCAGTCGCCGGGTCCGCAGCCCGCGTCCGGCCAGCTGTGCGGCGGCCCGGTCCAGCGCGTCCAGCGGGCCGGAAATCACCGTGTCGGCGGGGGAGTTGACCGCCGCCAGGGCGAGCGTGGGCTCGGCCGCCAGCAGTTCGGCCAGCGCCTCGGGCCCGGCGCCGACCGCGAGCATGCCGCCGCCGGCCGGCAGGTTGCGCATCAACCTGGCGCGGGCGGCGACCAGTTCGGCCGCCTGCGGCAGGTCGAGCACCCCGGCCGCGACCGCGGCCGCGTACTCGCCCAGGCTGTGGCCGAGCACGGCGGCGGGCCGGACACCGAGCTCGCCGAGGGTGCGGGTCAGCGCGTAGCCGACCGCGAACAGCGCGGTCTGCGCGTCGCCCGCGTCGTACCCGGCCTCGTCGCCGCGCAGGATCGACTCCCGGGCGGAGCGGCCGGTGTGGCGGGTGAGCGCGGCGTCCGCCTCGCCCAGGAAGTGCCGGTAGGCGGCCGAGTCGCGGTACAGACCGGCGGTCATCGCCGGGTACTGGGTGCCCTGGCCGGTGTAGACGAAGGCCACCACCGGCCTGGTCCAGGAGCGGTGTGCGGGGGTGCTCGCGTCGATCCCGTGCGCGGCGGCCTGCCGCAGCCGCTCGGCGAGTTCGGTGGTGTCGCGGGCGGCCACCGCGAAGCGGTAGGGCAGCCCGGTCTTCACCCGGTTGCTGCTGAAGCCGAGCGAGGCGGCGCCGCCGCGCGGCCGCCGGGCGAACGCCTCGGCCTGGTCGGCCAGGTTGCGGCGGAGCGCGTCCGGGGTGTCCCCGGTGACGGTGAAGACGCCGACCGGCTCGGTCTCCCCGGCCGGCCGGGCGGCCCGGCGTGGGGTGCGGGGCGGCCCGGCCAGCACCATGTGCGCGTTGGTGCCGCCCATGCCGATGCTGCTCACCCCGGCCAGGATCTCCCCGGCCGGCAGCCGCATCGGCGACTTCAGCAGCCGCAACCCACGCTCCGCCAGCCGCAGTTGGGCGTTCTCCCGGTCGGCGTGCCGGCTGGCGGGGACGATCCGGTGGTGCAGCGCCAGCGCCACCTTGATCAGCCCGGCGATGCCGGCCGCGCCCTCGGTGTGCCCGATGTTGCCCTTCACCGAGCCCACCGCGCAGGTCTTCTCCCGGGGCACCGCGTGCACCCCGCCGAGCGCCGCGCACTCGATCGCGTCGCCGAGCGCCGTGCCGGTGCCGTGCGCCTCGACGAAGGTGATCTTGTCGGCGGTCACCCCGGCCCGGCGGTAGGCGGCCTCCAGCACCTTCTGCTGGGACCAGCGGTTGGGCGCGGTGACGCCGTTGCTGCGGCCGTCCTGGTTGACCGCCGAGCCGCGGATCACCGCGTAGATCCGCTGGCCGTCGGCGACCGCGTCCTCGAGCCGGCGCAGCACCACCAGGCCGAGCCCGTCGCTGCGCCCGATCCCGTCGGCGTCCGCGCTGAACGGCTTGCACCGCCCGTCCGGGGAACCGAGCCCGAGCTGGCTGTACATCAGACCGAGCGCGGGGGTGAGCACCAGGTTCACCCCGCCGGCCAGCGCGGTGTCGCACTCGCCCGCCAGCAGCGCGTTGGCGGCCAGGTGCACCGCGACCAGCGAGGAGGAGCAGGCGGTGTCCACCGCCAGACTCGGCCCGGTCAGGTTGAGGTGGTACGAGATCCGGTTCGCGGTCATCCCGGCGGCACTGCCGGCACCGAGCTGCGGGGTGACCCGGGACGGGTCGCCCATCCGGAGCCGGCCCCACTCGCCGCCCATCACGCCGATGAACACGCCCGTGTCGGTACCGGCCAGCGCGCCCGGCGCCTGCCCGGAGTCCTCCAGCGCCCGCCAGGCGCACTGCAGCAGCAGCCGCTGCTGCGGGTCCATCGCGGCCGCCTCGCGCGGGGAGAGCGCGAAGAAGTCGTTGTCGAAGCCGTCCGCGCCCGCGACGAAGCCACCCCGGTTGATCCCGGCCCGCGCCGACTCCGGGACGCTGTCCGGGAGTTCGTCGGCCTCCCAGCGCTGCGGCGGGACCTCGCCGACGCTCTCGCCGCCGCGCATCAGCAGCTCCCAGTACGCCTCGGCGTCGGGCGCGCCGGGGAAGGCGCAATCCAGGCCGACGATCGCGATGCCGCTCATCAGAACCGGTCCTCCGGCGACTGGGGCAGCCCGGCCCGGCCGCGCGCGGCGGCCGCCGGGATGGCCACCGTGAGGTAGTCGACCAGACTGTCCAGGGTCGGGTGGTCCCAGAGCAGGGTCGGCTCGACCAGCAGCCCGAACTCGTCCTCCAGGTCACCGCAGAGGCTCAGCGCGCCGACCGAGTCCAGGCCGTACTCGGCCAGCGGGACGGTGGGGTCGATGGTGAGCGGGTCGCGGTTCTGGTAGAGCGAGACGCGCTCCAGCAGCCAGTCGCGGGCCGCGGTGGCGGGGTCGGCCGTCTGCCAGGTGGCGGGAGTGGTCATGGCAGGTCTCCTTCGGGGTCTGCGGCCGGTCAGCCGGGGAGGGGCGTGTTGTACAGGTCGTAGCTGCGCCGGTCGCTGAACCGCAGTTGCACCTCGTGCAGCAGCCGGGTGTCGCACTCCGGCGGCAGGTCGGCGACCTGGGTGCCGAGCCGGCGGGCCAGCCGGTGCAGGGCCGCCGCCGCCCAGCTCGGATCGGCCAGGAACGGGTCCGCGCCGTCCCGGTTGTGCCACCAGACCCCGAGCACGGCGGCCGCCGCGAGCAGCAGCGCGTACCGGTCGACCAGGGCGAAGCAGGCCGCTCCGCTGGGCGAGGTGCGTTCGGCCGGCTCCAGTGCCAGCACCCGCTGCCGCAGGTCGGCCAGCTCCTCGGTGAGCTGTCCGGCCAGGGTGCGCAGCGCCCGCTCGACCGGGGTCCGGCCGCCGATCTGCGAGGCGATGGCGACCAGCGAGCCGCTCAGGCTGTCCCGCCCGCTGGCCAGGCTGAGCGCCTCGTTGCGCAGCGGCGGCAGCTCGCCGCCGAGCTGGAACAGCGCGGCGGGCGCCTCCGGTTCGACCAGCCAGGACCGGGCGGCCAGCCGGGGCAGCTGCGGGATGACGGTGGCCTGGCAGGCCACCGTGCCCGCGTGGCCGAGGCTGAGCACCGGCACGTCCCGGACGTGCTTCTGGAAGATCCCCAGGTTGCCGTCCTTGGTGTAGACCCGGGCGCCGAGCACGATCGACAGGTCGTGCATGGTGTCGTTGAGCACCCGGGGCATCAGGTACTTCAGGGCCGCCGAGTACACGCTGGTCTGCTCCGGCAGCAGGTGCAGCGCGCGGGTCGCGGCGACCGAAAGGCTGTCGTAGAGCAGGAGATTGACGAAGGCTCCGGTCATCGCCCGGTCGGTCCTGACCGGGTCGAGCCAGGACGACTCGGCGTGCTCGGCGCCCCGGTCGTGGTCGAACTGGACCGCCGTGCGCAGACTGGTGTCCACCGCCGCGAGCGCGGACGCGGAGATCACCGTCCGGCTGATCTGGAAGGACCGCAGCGCCAGCGTGACGCCGCCGCCGACCGGACCGAGCAGGGCGCTCTCCGGCACCGGGCAGTCCCGGAAGTCGATCCCGGTCCACCGGCAGCCGCGCAGCCCGACCGCCAGGTGCCGGGGCCCGATGGTGGCCTGCCCGGCGGGCAGCCGGGTCGGGTCCAGCAGCAGGACGGACTGGCTGCGGCTGCCGCCGGTCCGGTCGGTCTCGCAGAACAGCACCAGGGCGGCCGCCCGGTCCAGGTTGTTGATCATCGGCTTGGTGCCGTTGAGCAGAAAGGTTTCGTCCTGGGCCTGTGCGGTCACCCCGCTGCGGACGTAGTCGTTGCTGTGCGCCGTCTGGTGCTGGGCGATGGCCGCCTTCGCCCCGCCGAGCAGCCGGTCCGCGAGCCAGCGCTGCTGCGCCCCGGTGCCGGCCAGCCAGACGTCGGAGGCGGCCATGAAGGTGTGCATCCCGTAACCCATGCCGAGCCCGACGTCCCGGCGGAACACCGGGCGCATCACCCGGACCAGGGTCTCCAGCGAGTCCAGCCGGCCGCCGAGGCGGACCGGTACGTACTCGGCGTTCAGGCCCGCCCGGTCGAGCAGCTCCTCGCCGGCCGCGAACGGCACCGCCGTCCGGTCGGCGGTCAGCAGGGCGCCGTAGCCGGTCGGGTTGGCCGGGTCGGTCGGGTCGCCGAGCAGCTCCTCCAGCGCGGCGATCCTGGCCTCGGCGGTGCTCTCGGCCGACTCTGCGAGAGTGATCACCACGGCCGGCCCTGTCCGGCCGGCTCGGCCTCCAGCAGGTCCTCGCCCAGCAGCGCGTCGGTGGCCCGCACCCTGGCCCGCACGGCCGGGTCCAACACCTCGACCTCGCCGCGCAGTTCACTGTCCAGGAAGAGCTTGCGCATCAGGTTGCGCTGCACCTTCCCGCTGGTGGTGCGGCGGATCGCGCCGGGGCGGACCAGCAGCACGTTGCCGACCGGGATGCTGAACTCCCGGCTCAGCTCGGTCTGGATCTCCCGCACCAGCGCCCGCAGGTCGAGACCGGCGGGCAGACCGCCGCGGGCCGCCCGGATCTCGTGCACCACCACCAGCTGCTCGCGCTCGATGTCCACCGAGAAGGCCGCGCCGACCCCGCCGCCGAGCGCCGGGCTGAGGCCGCGGGTCGCCCACTCGATGTCCTGCGGGTAGATGTTGCGGCCGTTGAGGATGATCACTTCCTTGCTGCGTCCGGTGATGTAGAGCTCGCCCTGGTGCAGGAAGCCGAGGTCGCCGGTGCGCAGGAAGCCGCGCTCGCCGTTCTCCAGACCGGCCCGGAACACCGCCTCGGTCTCGGCCGGGCGCTGCCAGTAGCCCTGCGCCACGCTGTCGCCGCGCAGCCAGATCTCGCCGACCGCGCCCTCCGGCAGCTCCAGGCCGACCACCGGCTCGACGATCCGCAGGTCGTAGTCCAGCACCTGACCACTGCTCACCAGGGTCCGGGTCGGCTGACCCGTGACCGGCTCGGCCACCTGGTCCAGCTCCAACGCCGCCGCGTCGACGGGCAGTTCGGCGAACGGGGTGAGCGGGACGCCGCCGGAGACCACCAGGGTGGCCTCGGCCAGCCCGTAGCAGGGGTACAGCGCCTCGGCCCGCAGTCCGGTCGGGGCGAACCGCTCGGCGAACGCCCGGAGCGTGTCGGCCCGGACCGGCTCGGCCCCGTTCAGCGCCAACCGCCAGTGCGAGAGGTCGAGTTCGGCGATCTGCTGGTCGGTGACCCGGCGCAGGCAGAGGTCGTAGCAGAAGTTGGGGCCGCCACCGGCGGTCACCCGGTACTCGTCGATCGCCTGCAGCCAGCGCGCCGGGCGGCGGACGAACGAGGTGGGCGACATCTGGACCGACAGGCTGCCCAGGAAGAGCGGGTGCAGCAGGTGGGCGATGAAGCCCATGTCGTGGAAGTGCGGCAGCCAGCCGCCGAACCGGTCCTCGGAGGTGGTCCGGAAGACGTTCTGCAGGGCGGTCTGATTGGCCAGCAGGTTGCGGTGCGAGACCATCACGCCGCGCGGGTCGGAGACCGACCCCGAGGTGTACTGCAGGAAGGCCAGGTCCTCGGGCCCGCCGCGGCGCTCCCGCCAGGCGTCGGCGTCGCCGAGTCCGGTGACGTCACTGGCCAGGCAGGCCACGTTGCGCCGGCCGGTCCGGGACAGCCAGAGCGCGATGTCCGGCGCGCTGGCGGTCTCGGTCAGCACCAGCCGGGCCCCGGTGTCCTGGATCACCGCCGAGGTGCGGTCGATCCGGGTGCCCCGGCCCTCACCACCGGGCAGCGGCACCGGCACGGCCACCGCCCCGGCGTACAGGCAGGCCACGAACGCCTTCAGGAACTCGGTGGTGGAGGAGTAGAGCAGCAGCACCGGTTCGCCCTCCGCGCGCTGCAGTTGGAGCAGCGAGGCGATTCGCCGGGCCTCCCGGTCCAGCTCGCCGTAGGTCAGCCGGTCGGCCTTGGCACCTTCCGCGGTGTCGTGCAGGAAGACGTGGACGTCCTGGTCGGCCAGGGCGGCGGTGCGCGCGCGGACAAGATCGGTGAAGGTGTCGAAGCCAGACATGGGAATCCCCTCGCATCAACTGTGGACGCTTCGGCGGGGCCCGGACGACGGGCCCGACATACCGTCAGATCATCCGCTCGACAGCTAAAGGCCCGCTTGCGCGGGTGGGAGTTGTTGCCGTGCAACTTCCGGTCACCGGGCCGGGGTCGGAGCCGTGCTTAGACTGGAATCCGGTTCGAAGTTGACTACATTCCCGCCGTTCGGCCGAATTCTCGGCGCTGTTTGTCATGCGGGAAAACGGGGGATCCAATGACGCTGATCGACCGTGAAGCAGAACTCGCCGCAATGGATTCAGCACTGGCCGGCACCGCCGCCGGCCAGGCCAGGATCGTCCTGGTCGAAGGGGCGGTGGGCTGCGGGAAGAGCGAGCTCGCCGACGCCGTGGCGGACCGGGCCGAGGCCGCCGGGGCCACCGTGCTGCGCGCCCTCGGATCGGCCGCGGAACGTGACCTCCCGCTGGGCATCCTGCGGCAGCTGACCGCCTGCACACCGCCCGGCGTACTGCCCGAGCTCACGGGGGAGCCGGGCAACGCGAACGTCGGTGCGATGCAGGCGTTCTCGGCGGCGGCCGGTGAACTCGCCGCGCTGGCCCCGGTGGTGATCGTGGTGGACGACGTGCACCACGCCGACGACCAGTCCTGCGCGTACCTGCTGCACCTGGCCCGCAGCACCCGCTGGGCGCGGATCCTGCTGGTGCTCACCGAGTCGGTGCACGAGCGCGGCGACGACCCGGTGTTCGGCACCGAGCTGCTCCGCCGCCCGAACTTCCTGCGGATCCGGCTGGAGCGGCTGAACGCGGCCGCGGTGGCCCGGCTGGTGGCCGAACAGCTCGGCCCGGACGCGGCCGAGCGGCTGGCCGGCCGGTTCGCCGAGGCCACCGGCGGCAATCCGCTGCTGCTGCGCGCGATGGTCGAGGAGCACCGGGTCACCGGGGCGCAGGAGCCCGAGGTCGGCGGCGCGTACGCGCAGGCCGTGCTCACCTGCCTCTACCGGTGCGGCCCGGCGGTCCGTGAACTCGCCGAGGTGCTGGCCGTGCTGGACGACCTGGCCACCGCCGAGCGCGCCGCCCGGCTGCTCGACCTGCCGCTGGCCACCGTGAACCGTGGCGTCCAGGCGCTCAGCGCGGCCGGCATCCTGGACGGTGCCCGGTTCCGCTACCCCGCCGCCCGGGCCGCCGTGCTCGAGTGGACCGACGACAGCGCGCGCGCCGAGCTGCACCGGCGGGCCGCCGAACTCGCCCACCGGAGCGGGGCGGCGGCCTCCTCGGTGGCCGCCCAGCTGCTCGCCGCCGACCGTACCGACCTGCCCTGGGCGGTGCCGGTGCTGCACGAGGCGGCCGAACAGCTGCTGGCCGACGGCGCGGCCGAACGGGCCTCCGCCTGCCTGGAGTTGGCCGACCGGAGCGGTGCCGACGACGAACAGCGCGCCCAGTTCCGCACCATGCTGGCCGCGATCGCCGCGCGCTCCGACCCGGGCGCCGCCGAACGCCACCTGACGGGCCCGCTGGAGCTGCTCAGGGCGGGCTCGCTCGCCCCGGCCAGGCTGGCCGCGCTGGCCAGACTGCTGGCCACCCAGGGCCGGATCGACGAGGCGGCCGAGGTGCTGGAGCGGATCACCGCCCAGGACCCGGCTGCTCCGGACGGTGCTGTCCGGGACGGTGCCGGCCGGGACAGCGTCAACCGGCCGGGACAGGGGGGCCGTTGGGCCGACCCGCTGGACGGCCTGTCCGCCTTCCCGCGCTGGACCGCCGCGCCGCCGATGGAGCCCGGCGCGGCGCCGAGGCAGGTCCGGGCCGGTTCGCCGACCACGTTGTGGACCATCCCCGAGTACGCCGTCGACGGATCGTCAGGGGCGGCCGCCGAGCTCTTCCTGCGCGGCGCGACGCTCTCCGAGGCCACCGTGGCGCCGATCGGCCAGGCGGTCCGGGCGCTGCTGCTCACCGAGGGCCCGGCCCGGGCGATGCCCTGGTGCCACCTGTACACCGAGGCGGCGATCCGGGCCGGCGCCCCCGGCTGGCAGGCGGCGTTCACCGCACTGGGAGCCGAAGTGCTGCTCCGGCAGGGCGATCTGACCGGGGCGGAGAGCCGGGCCGCGGCCGCGATGGACCTGCTGCCCGAGCGCGGCGGCAGCGTCTTCGCGGCCGGTGTCTCGGCCACCCTGATTCGGGCCTGCACCGCGATGGGCCGGCACGACGCGGCGGCCCGCGAACTGGCCAGGCCGCTGCCGGAAGGACTGGCGGGCAGCTTCCAGGGGCTGGCCCACCTGCGCGCGCGTGGTCAGTACCACCTGGCCACCAACCGGTTCCACGCCGCGCTCGGCGACTTCCTGCAGATCGGCCGCACCATGCGGCGGTGGGGGCTGGACCGGCCGCTGCTGCTGCCGTGGCGGATCGGGGCGGCGGAGGCGCTGATCCAGCTCGGCGAGGCGCACCAGGCGGCCCGCTTCGTCGCGGACCAGCTCGGTTCCAAGGACGCCGCGCACCCGTGGGTGCACGGCATCTCGCTCCGGCTGAAGGCGGCCCTGAGCGAGCCCAAGGAGCGGCAGGTGCTGCTCGCCCGCGCGGTGGACGAGCTGCGCACGGTCGGCGACACGTACGAACTGGTGCTGGCGATGGCCGACTTCGGGCAGGTGCTGAAGGAGACCGGCGACAGCAACCGGGCCAACATGGTGAACCGGCGGGCCTGGCACCTGGCCGACGAGTGCGGGGCGCACGCCCTGCGCGAGCGGATCCTGCCCGGCCACACCGTGACGCCCGGCGCACCCGAGGGCGGCCGTACCGACGTCGGTTACGCCGAACTCGACGCCCGGCTCAGCGAGTCGGAGAAGCGGGTGGCGATGCTCGCGGTGCACGGGCACACCAACCGGGAGATCGCGATGAAGCTCTACATCACGATCAGCACGGTCGAGCAGCACCTCACCCGGGTCTACCGGAAGCTGAACATCACCCGTCGGCAGCAGTTGCCGGTGGACCTGCACCTGCTCGGAGCCGCCGAGCACGCGTGACGGACCGTCAGGAGCCGGACAGTGGCAAGAGGATGGCAAGAACGTCCCGCGTCCATGTCAGACATGGCCGGGATGGGACGATTCCCCGCCGCGAGGTGGGGAAGTGTGTCCTCCGGGGCCGGATCGCATTGTGGGCGGGCCGCCCGTTCGAGAGGCTTGGTGACAGACCCGAGCCGATCCAGGGAGGCACACCATGGCAACGCCGTTCCAGCTGTCCGACCCGGCTGTGCCCGAACTGCTCCGGGCCAGGATGCTGGACCGGGTGGAGGAACGGCTGCGCGGCCTGCTGGCCGCCGAGCACTCCGCCACCCGGGGAGCGGACCCCCGGGCCGTCACCCCGATCCGGGCGCTGGCCGACCAGGTCACCGCCGGGGGTGAACGGACCAGGGCCACCCTGCTGCTGACCGGCTACCTGGCGGCCGGCGGCAGCCCGGCCGACGCCCAGGTGATCGACCTGGCGGCCGCGCTGGAGCTGCTCGACACCTGTCACCTGATCCGGGGCGACGTTCGCGAGAACGTCCCGCTCCGGCGGGGCATCCCGACCCCGCACGTCGGCCACGCCGCCGAGCACGAGCGGAACGGCTGGCGCGGCGAGTCCCGCCGGTTCGGCGAGGCCACCGCCACGCTGGCCGGTGACCTCGCGGTGGCGTACGCCGACCGCCTGGTGGCCGGGCTGGGCGGCGAGGCCCGGGCGGTCTGGGACCAGCTGCGGATCGCCCGGGTGCTCGGCGCCCACGCCGAGGCGGCCACCAGGACCGAGTACCTGGACGACCCCTGGCCGCTGGGCTGCCTGGAGGGCTGCACCCCGGGGTGCGCGGCCGGCTGGTACGCGGTGCGGGAGCCGCTGCTGCTCGGCGCCGCACTGGCCGGGCGGCCGGACCTGACGGACGAGTACCGCGACTACGCCGGGCGGCTGCACGCGGCGTGGCGGCTGCGGGGCTTCCTGGACAGCGGGGCGGCCAGTGACTGGCACGCCCGGATGCTCTGCGAGATCCTGCTCGGGCGGGAGGAGAAGGACCGCACCGAAGACCTCATCATGCGGCTGGTCAACGAAGCCGACCGGGCTCTCGCGGAGGCGCCGCTGCGGAGCGGCTGGCACCGCGAACTGGTCAGTCTGGCGGGGAGGTTGGTGCTGGCTGGGGCCTGGTAGGAAGGCTTTTGGCACGGGCGCTCGGTTGCACTATCCAGGGGCTCGGGGAACTGCGAGGAGATCTGGCGCCGGGGTCACTGCGAAAGTGCCTGACCATTTACGTACGGATCACGTCTTACGAGGCTGGCGTCGCAGTTCCCCGAGCCCCTGGCGTGTGCCACCTTCGCGTGTGCCCCGGGCGGGGGCGGTCCAGCCAGGTGCGGAGGGCCTCGGCCCGTACCGCTCCGTGGGTGTCGCGGGGGAGCGAGCCGGCCAGTTCCAGGCGGGTGGGCAGGAAGGCTTCGGCGATCCCACGGGCCGTCAGGTGGCGGCGCAGCTCCGGCAGCCCCGGCGGGGCCGCCCCGACGGTGGGGACCACCACCGCGCAGGTGAGTTCGCCGTGGTCCGGGTCCGGGTAGCCGACCACGGCGGCCTCCCGTACCGACGGGTGTGCGAGCAGCCCGTCCTCCAGCTCGGCCACCGGAACGAGGAAGATCGCACCGGTCCGGTGGCCGGCCCACTGCACCACCTGGACGCCGCCGAGCCCGTCGGCCCTGGCCAGGTCCCCGGTGTCCAGCCAGCCTTCGTCCTGCTCCCAGGAGAGCTGGAGCGCCTCGGCGCCGTGCGGCCAGCAGGCCAGGCAGACCGCAGGGCCGCGCACCCGGAGCGGTTCGACGGCCGGGGCGCCTGGGGGCCGGGGCAGCTCCGACAGCGGGGAGAGCTCCAGGCCGGGCAGCGGGCGGCCGTCGCTCTCGGCGCTGCGTTCGGCCGGGGTCTCGCCCCGGGCCACCGTGCCGAGGCCCACCTCGGGTGAGCCCCAGACCCCGACCGCCGGAGCGCCGAGCGCGGCGGGCAGTTCGGCCAGCAGCCCGGCCGGGGTGCGGGTCCGCCCGCCGGACAGGATCAGCCGGAGGGCCGCCGGGTGCCGTGGCGTACGCCGCTGCGCGGCCAGCACCTCGGCCCAGTACACCGGGGCCGCGTACGCCCGGGTGACCCCGGCCTGCTCCAGCAGGTCGAGGCAGCTGTCCGGGTCCCAGACGTCCTGGAACACCGCCGTGCCGCCGACCGCGGGCGGCCAGTACACGGTGAACAGCAGTGAGGCCAGCGAAGTCAGCGGCAGCGCCGAGTAGACCACCTCGCCGGGCCCGGGGCCGAGGCCGGGTGCCCGCTGCTGCGAACGCAGGCCCGCGTACAGGGTGTTGGGTGAGTGCAGGGCCGAGGTGTAGCTGTCGCCCAGGCCCATCACGGTGACCGCCAGCGCGGTCCGGTCCGGGTCCGCGCGGAACGGGCCGGCAGTCGACGGGAGTTGTTCGTGCGGGGTGCGCAGGAAGTACTCGGCGAAGTCCACCGCGCCGGTCGCGGCGGCGTCGCCGATCACCACCCGGTGGCGCAACCAGGGCAGCCGGTGGGCCAGTTCGGCCAGGGCCTGGGCGTGGCCGAAGCCCTCCCACTCGTCCGGCACCACGCAGACCCGGGCCCGCAGGTCGCCGAGCACCCGCTCCAGGCCGTGCGCCCGCAGGGTGGGCAGGACGGGCACCGCGACCGCGCCGATCCGCAGACAGGCCAGGGTGAGCGCGGAGGTCTCCCACCAGCTGGGCAACTGGAAGGCGACCGGGTCGCCCGGGCCCAGGCCGAGCGAGCGCAGCGCCCCGGCGAACCGGTCCACGTAGCAGGCCAGTTGCCCGTAGTCGACGGTGACGATCCGACGGCCGGCCGGACGGTGGGCGCGGTGCGAGACGATCGCGGGGCGGTCGGGCGCGCGGGCCGCCACCCGGTACAGGTCGTGCAGGAAGGTCTCGTCCCGCCACCACCCGGCCGCCCGGTGCCGGGCCGCCGACTCGGCGGGCGGCGTAGCGGCGGCGAACAGGGCGGCGGGGCCGCTGAGTCGAGCCTCGGTGCGGTGGTTCATGACCAGCGGCCGATCGACCAGGCGACCTGGACCCGGGAGGCGCAGCCGAGCCGACGCATCACCTGGCGGACGTGGTTGACCACGGTCCACTCGGAGAGCGCCATCCGGGCCGCGATCTGACGGTTGGTCAGCCCCTCCGCGACCAGCATCGCGACCTGCAACTGGCGTGCCGTCAGCGACTGTCCGCCCGCAGGCCCGGGCGCGGCGGCGCGCCGGGACAGGTCCGGAGCCGCCAGTGCCTCGGCGACCGCCGCGGCCGGTGACAGCCGTCGGCCCTCGGCCCAGGCGACCGCGAAGCCGTGCGGGCGCAGCCGGTCGCGCAGACCGTCCAGCGCGTCGGCGAGCGCGGCCCGGCGCCGCCCGTCCGGCTCGGTGCCCAGCTCGCCGCGCAGCGCCTCGGCGGCGGCCAGCAGGGCAGCGGCACGCGGCTGCTGGACGGGCGCGGCGCGTAGCAGGTGGAGTGCGAAGTCCTCCAGGGCGGCGGGCAGTTCGGTCCGCTCGCCGACCGTCCCGTAGAGTCGCAGGCCCTCCCGCAGCGCCTGCCCGGCGGTCGCCGGGTCCTCGGCCGTACAGGCCAGCACGCCCAGTGCCCCGGCCAGCGCCCGGCCGTCGCCGATCCGCCGGGCCGCCGCCACCACCCGGTCGAGCAGCTCGGCAGCCCGGAGCCGGTCACCCCGGTCGCCTCGGTCGAGCAGCACCCGGGCGAGTTCGGTCCCGGCCTCGACGGCCGCCCCGGCGGCGCCGAGCGACTCCAGTGTCTCCAGCGCCGGGCCGAGCGCCTGCTCGGCCCCGGCCGGGTCGTCCAGCCGGCGCAGCGCGCCGCCGAGCCGGGCCGCCAGCAGGGCGTTCAGCCTGCGGTCGCCCAGCGGCCGGGCCAGCGCCAGCGCGGCCCGCTGCCGACCGACCGCCCCGGCCGGGTCGCCGAGCGCCGCAGCGAACGCGCCGGCCAGGTCAAGGAGTCGAGCCCGGACCGGCTCCGGCACCGCCTCCCCGGCCGCCCGGTCGGCCCTGGCCAGCCCCTCGCGCAGGTGACCCCGGGTCAGCCAGGGCAGCCGGCAGGCGAGCAGGATGGCGGCGGTGGCCTCGGGCTCGCCCCGCTCCCGCAGCCGGTCCAACGTGGCCAGCACATTGGCGTGTTCGGCTTGGACGGCGTCCAGCCAGCGGCTCTGCTCGGTGCCGGACAGCCGGGGTTCGGCGGCGGCCAGCAGGCGCCGGCACTCCGCCGTCCGCCGGTCCAGCGCGGCCTGCTCCCGGCTGCCCTCGGCGGAGGCGGCGAGCGCGGTCCTGGCGTACGAGCGGACCGGCTCCGGCACGGCGAGCCTGGGGTGTCCGGGCAGGGTCGGCTGCCGGACCACCAGGCCGCGGTCAAGCAGCACGTCCAGGACGCCGTCGGCGGGTCCGAGCCGTTCGGCCGTGGCGGTGGTGAACCCGCCCGGAAAGCAGGCGAGTTGTTCGAGCAGCGCGGCCGACTCCGGGGGCAGGCCGCGGCAGCTCCAGGCGGCCAGCGCGGTCAGCGAGCGGTGCCGTTCGGGCGCGTCGAACGGGCCGCCGCCAAGGACGACGCCCCGGCGGCGCAGCCGGTCCAGCAGGTCGTGCGGGGTGTGCAGCCGGAGCTGCCGGGCGGCCAGTTCCAGGGCCAGCGGCAGTCCTTCGAGCAATCCGCAGAGTTCGGCGACCGCCCGGCCGTTCCCGGCAGTGAGGGCGAACGCCGGGTCCGCCTCGCGGGCCCGGCGGACGAACAGCTCGACCGAGGCCACCTCCCGCAGCTCCTCGGGATCGTCGCCCGGCGGCGGTACCGGCAGCGGTGCCACCGGGAACAGCCGCTCGCCGTAGACCCGGAGCGGCTGCTGACCGGTCGCCAGCACCACCAACCGGTCGTCCCGGCGCAGCAGTTCGGCGACGGCGGTGCCGAGCGGGGCACCGTGGTGATCACAGCCGTCCAGCACCAGCAACCTTCGGCCGTCCGGGCCTTGGGGTCCCACCACCCCGTCCACCGGCCGGCCGCCCTCGCTCAGGTCCGCGTACCCCGGCTCGCCGAACAGCTCGGCCAGCTCGGGCCGGACGGCCCGTACCAGCCCGCTCTTGCCGACCCCGCCGGGGCCGGTGAGGGTCAGCAGCCGGACCGAGGGATCGCGCAACCGCCCCACCAGCGCGAGCCGTTCCCACTCACGGCCGACCAGCTCGACGGCCTGCCACGTCCCGACCGCCATCTGCGAGACCGCCATCGTTCGCCCCCTGTCCGAAGTCCACCCTCCAGACTGGCCGCACCCGCTGAAGCCCCGCTAAAGCGCCGTCAGACCAGCGCCGGCGTCAGCGGGGCCGGGCTGCGCAGGCGCCAGACGCCGGGGCGGATCTCCAGGCAGCCGGCCGGGTCGTCGTCCGGGTCGTGCAGGCGGCGCAGCGCGCGCCTGGCGTGGGCCTCAAGACGGCGGTCCCGCAGGGTCTGGGCGATCTCCAGGCACTCGGTGAACCTGGACCGCGCCGCCGTCGGACCCTCCGCCAGCAGGGCGGTCAACGCCATGGCCCGCAGCACGTGGTAGCGCTCGCGTGGCCGGCCGGGCGGCAGTGCGGCGAGGGCGGCCGTCAGCAGGGCGGCGGCCTCCGGGACCTCGCCGCCGTCCAGCCAGAGGTCGGCCAGGCCGACCAGTGCCCGGCTCCGGGCGACCTGGTCGCCGCAGTCCTCCGCCACCCGCCGGGCCGCCTCGTAGCGGTCCCGCGCCTCGGCCGTCCGCCGGTGCTGCCAGGCCAGGTCACCCAGCGAGCCGAGCAGCCGCGCCTCGCCGGAGCGGTCCCCGAGCTGCCGGGCGGCGTCCAGCGCGAGGGTGTGGGTCTGCTCCCAGGCCCGCCACCGCGCGTGCGACTCCAGATGGCCGGTCAGCGCGGTGGTCAGCCGTACGGTCTGCTCCCAGAGCCCGGCCAGATAGGCCTGTCGGACCACCTGGGTGAGCGGCCCGAGCTCGCGGGCGAACCACTCGGACGGTGCGTCACCACCGTTGTCCCGGGCCATCCGGACGCCCGCCTGACGCGGATTCAGGACGGCGTCCGCCTCCTCGGCGACCCGGACGTACGCGTCGCACAGCCGCCTGGTGGCCGCCCGGACGGTGTCCTCGCCCTCCTCCTCGGCCAGCCGCTCGGCGGCCAGCAGCCGGAGCAGCTCGGGCAGCCGGTAGCGGCCGGGTTGCGGGCCGTCGTGGTCGGCGGTCAGCAGGTGGTCGTCGGCCAGCGCGTCCAGCAGTCGGGCGGTGCCGACCGGGGTGCGCCGGTCGTGCGGGTCGAGGCCGAGCACCGCGCTGACCGCCCACGGTTCGAAGTGGTCGGGCAGCAGGGCCAGCAGCCGGAAGGTGCGTTGCTCGGTCCGGCCGGCGTCCTGGTAGGCGGACAGCAGTCGCTCCCGGACGTCCAGTCCGCCGATCCGGAGCTCGGACAGCCGGGAACGCCGGTCGCGCAGCCGGCCGGCCAGCGACTCGGCGGACCAGTGCGGCCGGGCGTTCAGCTGCGCCGTGCCGACCCGGATGGCCAGTGGCAACCCGCCGCAGAGTTCCAGCAGTTCGGCCACCGCCGCCGGGTGCTCGGCCGCCCTGGCCGGTCCGGCGGCCGCCTCGAACACGGCCAGCGCCGCGCGCGGGCCGAGCACGTCCAGCACCAGCGGCCGCACCCCGTCCAGACCGGCCGGCAGCCGGCGGCCGGTGACGATCGCGCTGCTGCCCGCCGAGGTGGGCAGCAGCGGGCGCAGCTGGGCCTCCGAGCTGACGTTGTCCAGGACCAGCAACAGGCGTCGCCCGGCCAGCAGTTGCTGTAGGGCCTCGTGCAGATCGGCCGGGTCGCCGCCGGCCGGAACCGGGGCGCCCGCACGGCGCAGCAGGGCCGAGATGGCGGCGGCCGGTTCGAGCCGGCGACCGGGCTCGGGCCGGAGGTCGAGGAAGAGCTGACCGTGCGGGAAGGCGTCGGCGCTGTGGTGGGCGGCGGCCACCGCGAGCGCCGTCTTGCCGACGCCGGGCTGCCCGGCCAGCGCCACGAACGCCCCGGGCGGGGCGGCGCGCAACAGCCGGTCGATCTCGGCCAGTTCGTCCTCCCGGCCGGTGAACGCCGGGTCGGCGGGCGGGAGTCCGTGCACCACCGGCGGCTCGGCGGCCGAGCCGAGGGCCAGCGCCGGTGAGCCGATCGGTTCGGGAGTGGCGAGCTGCCGGTCGCCGGCCAGGATGCGCTGGTGCAGCAGCTGCACGGGTGCGCCCGGCTCGATCGCCAGCTCGTTCACCAGGGTGCGGCGCAGCGCACCGTACGCCCGGAGCGCCTCGGCCTGCCGGCCGGCCCGGTACAGGGCCAGCATCAGCTGGCCGTGCAGCTCCTCCCGGAGCGGGAACTCCTCGACCAGTGAGCGGAGTTCGGGGATCAGGTCGCGGTGCCGGCCGAGCTGGAGGTCGGCCAGGATGCGCTGCTCCAGCGCGGCCGTCCTGGCCTCCAGCAGCCGGACCGACGCGGCGTCCAGCAGCGGACCGTGCGGGGTGTCGCCGAGCAGCGGCCCGCGCCAGAGGGCGAGCGCCCGGCCCTGCAGCTCGGCGGCGGCGGCGTGGTCGCCCGCCTCCAGTGCCTCCCGCCCGCGCTGGTAGAGGCCCTCGAAGGTGGTCAGGTCGAGCTGGTCGGCGTCGATCCGGATCCGGTAGCCGCGGGGCTGGGTGAGCAGCACCGGGGCGCCGTTCTCGGGAGCGGCCCGCCGGAAGATCTTGCGCAGCTGGGAGACGTAGACCTGGAGCGTGGTGGTCGCGGTGCGCGGCGGGTCGTCCTGCCAGAGCTCGTCGATCAGACTGTCGACCGAGACCGTCCCGTTCGCGTTGACCAGCAGCGCGCCGAGCACCCCTCGGACCTTCGCCGCGCCCGGGGTGTACGAGACACCTGGCCCGGCCGCCCCCTCGATCTCCAGCGGTCCCAGGATCCTGAACCTCAACCCGCTCATGTCCACGCCTCGTTTCGCCCGGCGCGTGCCCGGCACGACGCAGCTCTCCCGTTGGTCCGCTCGTTGCGCTCGATCACGTCCGCCCCCGTGGCCCGGTCCTGTGTCGGTGGAATCTCCGACGGCCTGGCCAGGCAGGTCGGAGAAGTACTGGTCGCTCGGACGTTCTGGTCCGTCAGAAGTCCTGGACGACGGTGGTCCTGGCCTCGGCCACGGCCCGCCGGTGCTGGGTCAGGGTCAGGGTGACCGGGACGGCGGGCCGTCCGGCCGCGTCCCGGCCGAGCTGACCGGGGACCACCGCGCAGCGCAACGGCAGGTCGGTCTCGGCGTAGCCGCTGACGTGGATGTCGGTGGCCACCAGGGTGGACCGTCCCGGCGCCAGTCCGAAGGCCCGGGACGCCGCCAACAGCGAGGCCTGGCGCAGCGATTCGAGCAGCAGCGTGCCGGAGACGTGCGGTCCGCCGCCGCCCAGCACCGGGTGGTCGGCGCGGGGCAGCACCCAGGTGCTGAGCTGCCCCCGGGTGCTCTCGGTCGGCTCGCTGATCACCACGTTCTGCGGCGCCGCCCGGCCGACCGAGGTGGGTGGCACCGGCCAGGTCGGGCCGTCCGGCTCGTCCGCCAGCTCGGGCGTGGCGCGGACCGCCCAACTGCTGTGCTCCTGATGGGTGCGGTGCAGCACCGGCGGGACGAACACCAGGCCCGCGCTGCCCGTCCCGCACGGCACGTCGTCGATCTGGACGGACAGGTGGAAGTCGAGCCCGCGCGGCACACCGTGCACCGAGTGGGCGGGGGTGGCCCGGATGTCGGTGGTCATCCGGGCCGGCCGGGACTCCGCCCGCCAGGCCGCGAGATCGGTCAGCTCCAGGCTGAACCGGTAGAACAGGCCGCGCCGTTGCGCGGGCACCCCGAAGTACTGGTGCCCGACGAACTCGCCGATCTCCCGGATCGCCTCGGTGGTCAGCTGGTGGTCGTGGAAGTGTCCGGAACCGTCGTTGAACAGCGGGTGCCGGAGCGGGATCTCCCCGGCCAGCACGAAGCGTTCCTCGCCGTTGCTCGGCGCGTCGAGCAGGTAGTGGTCCCAGGACGGCGGGCAGTGGATCAGGTGCCGGATGTCGTGGCCCGTGCCCAACTCCGCGGTGGCGGCACTCTCGCCTCTCATGCGTCCTCCTCTGCTGCGGCGCCGTGCATCGACCGGGTCGGCTGCCGACCGCCCGTCCGCCAGCGTCGCCGCACCGGACCGGCCGGGGCCAGCACGGCACGGTGGCAGCAAGTTGACTGGCCAGAACTGCCGGTCAGCGCCTCAGTGATGCTTTAGCGGTACTCAGGGCACGGCCCGCAGAGTGGAACCCGTCGGCAGCGCCAGGTGATCCCCCTCCGGGGCGCTCCCGCCCGTCGGGCTCTCTGACCCTTCGTCAGACGGCCCCTGGCCCGCTCCACGGGTTGCCCCCGATCCGTGGAGCAGGGCCACCCGGTCCCGAAGGGCGGCGCAGCCGTCCGTCCAGGCCGACCAGGTGGGCGACCTGCGCCCGGGAGACGATGCCGAGCTTGCGGAAGATCCGGCTCAGGTACGTCTCCACGGTCTTCGCGCTCACGCCCATCCGGCCGGCGATCTGCTGGTTGGTGCACCCCTCGCTGACCAGCAGCGCGACCTGCACCTCACGTCTGCTGAGCCCGGCCAGCCCCGGCGGCTCCGTCCGGTCGGGACCGGCGTCCGCGAGCCCGACGTCCGCGAGCCCGGCGTCCAGGAGTTGCGCGTCCGTGAGCGCGGTGAGCCCGGCCCCTGGCGGCCGTCGGACCGGGACGGCCTCGGCCGTGGCCGGTACGGTGCCGAGGATGCGCAGCGTCTCCTCGACCCGGCGCTGCCACAGCCGGCCCAGGCCAGCCGCCTCCCGCCCGGCGGCGGCCGCCGCCCGGTGGGCGCCCGGGACGTCCCGCCCGGCGAGCCTGATCCGGCTGTGCCAGAGCAGGGCGTCCACCGCCAGCGGCGGGCTGGGGAACCGCCGTCCGGCCGCCACCGCCAGTACCGCCCGGTCGGCCGCTCCGGCCAGGTCCCCGGCCTCCCATCTGGCCCGGGACAGCCCGAGCGCGGTGCGGCCGAGCAGCTGCCACTGGCCGGAGTCGAGCACCGCCTCGAAGGCCCGGCCGAGCAGCGCCTCGGCCCGGTGCCGACGTCCGAGGTAGAGCTCGGCCTCGGTCAGCCAGCGCACCGACTCCAGCCGGTGCAGTGGGAGTTCCCGCCCCGCCAGCCGTTCGGCCGCCGCCCCCGCCACCTCCGCCGCCTCGGCGAACCGCTCGTCGGCGGCGTGCGCGGCGGCCAGCAGCGCCAGCGCGTGGGCCTGCGCGGCGGCGTCGCCCAGCCGGCCGGCCCGGAGGTACCCGTGCTCGGCCCACTGCGCGGCGGTCCGTCCGCCGACCGGGTCGCCGACCTCCAACGCCAGGGCGGCCCAGGCGAGTTCGACGCCCTCGGCGCTCGCCAGCAGCTCCCGGGCGGCCGCCCAGCGGCCCAGCCCGCGCAGCGCCGAGGACTCCGCCTCGGCCGTCAGCTGCCGGTCCTCGGCCGTCCTGGCCCCGGCGTACGCCGCCAGCGCCTCCTCGCCCCGCCCGGCCAGCGTCAGCGCCTGGCCCAACTGAGCTGCGATCGCCGCCGGTTCGCCGGTCTCGGCAGCCCAGCGGCGCAGCCGTCGGACCGCCGCCGCCGGGGCCCGGTACAGGTCGGCGGTCGCTCCGGCCAGCAGCAGCTGACGCTCCGTCGGCCCGAGCGAGGGCGCCCGCTCCAGGTGGGCCGCCGGCAGCCCGGCGGGGGCGCCGGTGCGGCGTAGTGCGGAGACCGCCCGCCCCGCCGCCCCGTACTGCCAGCCGGCCCGGCCGCCGCGCAGCAGCAGCGCCCGCACCGCCGGGTGCCGGAACCGGAAGCCGGGCCCGTCCGGCTCCGGCCGGAGCAGTGCCTCGGCCTGCAACTCGTCGATCGCGAGCAGTACTTGGGCCAGCGGCAGCCCGGCCACCTCGGCCACCGGCTGCGGGGTGACCGCGCCCCCGAGGGTGGCCGCCGCCCAGGCGGTGCGCCATGCGGCGCCGGAGAGCGGGCCGAAGTCCAGCGCCACCGGACCGCCGCCCGGCGTCGGCTGCGCGGTCGCCAGCTCGAACGTGCCGACCGGCTCGGGGTCGGGCCTCGCGCAGGCCCGGAGCAGCCCGGGCACCCCGGCCGCGTCCCGCAGCAGCACCTGACGGTCCACCGGATCGAGCCCGGGCCCGAGCAGCGCGGCCGCCTCGTGCGCCGCCAGCGGCCCCAACTCCAGGTGGTGCCAAGGCTGTCCGCCGCCGGTGCCGCGCAGCGTGGCGAGCCGGTTCGCGGCGGGGGAGTCCCGGTGCGCCAGTACGGTCAGCAGCCGGCCCCTGGGCGGGTGCCGCGCCAGGTGGTCGAGCAGATCCAGCGTCAGCGGGTCGGCCCGGTGGGCGTCGTCCAGCACCAGCAGCAGCCCTGGCCCGTCCGCCAGCAGTTCCAGTACGCTGCGCACCGCCCGGATCAACCAGTACTCGTCCCCTCCGCTGACCTCGGCTCCGGCGCCGCCCAGCGCGGGGAACACCCGGCTCAGCCGGCCCGCCAGCCGGTCCGGCAACTCCAGCCCGGACAGCGCCAGTTGATCGTCCAGCGCGTCCACCACCAGCTCGAACGGGGTGGCGGTCCCGGTCCGCCCGGCCCGGCCGACGGCCACCCGCCAGCCCTCCGTACCGGCCAGCGCGGCCAGTTCGGCCAGCAGTCGGGTCTTGCCGATCCAGGGTTCCCCGCCGACCGAGACGATCCGCGCGTGACCGTCCGCACCCGTGGAGCGGGTGAGGCGCAGGGCCTGTTCCAGCAGCTGCAGTTCCCCCCGTCGCCCCACCAGGGCGTCGCGGTCCGGCTCGGTTGTCATGGCAGGAAGCCTGTCCGGGAAGCCCCTGACACGCCAAGCGTCCGACGCTGTCCGGTAGCGGTGTGGCAGCAAGTGACCCGAGCGATCGGTGCTGTTCGGGAGCCCGGCCGCACCCTGTGGGGGAGAACCCCGACTGGTCCCCGGCGTTTCCGGCCGCCATCCTCGGGAGTCATGGCCATCGAATCCGGGGAGCTCGCACCTCCCGTCCAGGGCACGGCCAACGAGCCGTACCCAGAACCCGTCCATGCTGCCGAAGACGCCCCCGAGCGCTCCCGCCGGGTGCGCTGGGGCTACGCCGCCGGCTCCCTGGTGACCGGCACCTTCAACACCCTGCCCGGACTGCTTCTGCTGCCCTACCTGACCGACACCCTCGGGGTCGGCGCGGCGCTGGCCGGTCTGATCGTGCTGCTCCCCAAGGTGTGGAGCGCCGTGCTCAACCCGCTGGCCGGACGGCTCACCGACCGCACCACCGGACGCTGGGGTGCCCGCCGCCCGTACGTGCTGTTCGGCGGTCTCGCGGTGGCGCTCTTCCTGGCCTCGACCTTCGCCGGGGTGGCCGACGGCACGGCGGGGGTCTGGCTGACGGCGGCCGGATTCCTGCTCACCGCAACCGCGTTCGGCTTCTTCCAGGTCCCGTACGCGGCCATCCCGGCCGACATCACCCACCGCACCGAGGACCGGATCCGGCTGGTCGGCGGCCGGGTGGCGGTGATCGGCCTGGCCGCGCTGGTGGCCGGTGCGGTCGGTCCGGCCGTGGTGGAGGCGGCGGGCGGCGGTCTCGCCGGGCACCGCTGGGCCGGTCTGTTCGGGGCGGGGGTGGTGGTGGTCGGCGCCCTCGCGGCCTTCCTGGGCACGGCCAGGGCCCGGAGCCACCAGGTGCTGTCCAGCGAGCCCAGCCTGCGCCGCCAGCTCGCGGTCGCCCGCGCCAACGGCCCGTTCCGGGTGCTGTTCGCCTGCGCGGTGGTGCAGACCCTGGCGACCGGCTGCTTCCTGGCCGGCGCCCCGTACTTCGCCCGGCACGTGATCGGCGACCCGACCGCCACGGGTGTCGCGGTGGCGGCGTACGTGGCCCCCAACCTGCTCGCGGTCGGGCTCTGGTCCAAGCTGGCCGCCCGGCTCGGCAACCGGGCCGGCTACACCATCGCCAACCTGCTGTTCCTGGCCGGCTGCCTGACCCTGCTGGCCGCACCGGCCCTGCCGGTCGCGCTCGCGCTGCTGCTCTGGGGAGTGGCGGGCGCCGGCCACGCCGGGCAGCTGCTCTGCGCGTACGCGATGCTCCCCGAGTACATCGCCCGGGACACCGCCCGCACCGGCCGCCAACAGGCGGGCGTGTTCTCGGGGGTGTTCGCCACCGGGGAGGTGCTCGGCCTCGCGCTGGGCTCGTTCGCCTACGGCCTGGTGCTCCAGCTGTTCGGCTACGTCTCCTCGGACACCGGCCACGCCGCCGCCCAGTCCGCCGGTGCCGAGCTGGGCGTGCTGCTCGGCGTCACCGTGCTCCCGGCGCTGGCCACCGTGGGGCTGCTGGCCCTGCACCTGCGCCGACGTACCGACCCGGTGGCTACTCCCGGCGCGCCGCGACGAAGTCGGTGACGAGGACGGCGGCGACGGCCAGCCCGGCCGCGAGCACGGCCAGTCCGCCGACCGGCCAGACCAGTTCGGCGGCCGGGCGCCGCCCGGCCAGCAGGGTCAGCAGCGGGTTGAGCGGCGGCAGCCGGGGCACCAGCGGCAGCACCAGGGCCGAGCCGAGTGCCGCCAGCAGTGAGTACCCGGGGCGGCCGACCACCGGCCGGGAGCAGACCAGGCCGAGGGCGATGCCGGTGGCCGCGGCCGTCAGCTGGGCGGCCGCCCCGACCAGCAACTGCACGCCCTGGACGGTGTGGTGGCCCGCGACCAGCGGGTAGGCCAGGCCGAAGAGGGTGAGCAGCAGGCAGATCCCCAGCGCCACCAGCGCGTCGGCGGCGAACAGCCGACGCGCGCTGCCGCTGCTGACGACGGCGATCGCCCGGCCTTGGGGCTCGTCGAGATTGACCAGACTCACCGTCAGCCAACAGGACGTCAGGAACATCGAGCCCGCGCAGACGCCGTACACGGCGGTCAGTGGACCGGAATCGCTGCTGGTGAGCACCGTCACCAGGGCGAGGAACAGCAGCACGGGCGGCAGATACCGCTGGGAGTGCAGCAGCCTGGCCAGCGTGAAGCGGCAGAGCGCGGTCATCGCGAACCGCCCCCGCCGAGCCGCCGCAGCCCGAGGACCGTCCAGCCGTGGCGCAGCGCGGTCAGCAGCAGCGCGTCGGAGTCCGGAGCGGCCACCAGCAGGGTGAGCCGGTCGTTCTGCCGCACCACCTCCCGTACGCCCGCCAGCGCCGACCAGTCCACAAGCTGCTCCCCGCCGGTCAACTCGACTTCGCACAGCTGTACTTGAAGCCGGATCGGCACCACCCGCCCCGAGTCGATCCGGTACGCCCGCGAGGCGGCCGACCAGGACAGCGCTTCCCGGTGCTCGGTGAAGAGCACCGCGCCACCGGCTGCGGCCACCTCGCCGATCAGTGTCACCAGCGTGCCCTGCGCGGCGGCGTCCAGGCCGGACCACGGCTCGTCGAGCACCAGGAGCTCCGGCGGTACCAGCAGGGCCTGGGCGACCGCGACCTTCTGGGCGTTCCCCTTGGAGAGCTCGCGGATCGCGGTGCGGCTGCCGCCCACCAGGGCCAGCCGCTCCAGCAGTTCGCCGGCCCGGGCGGTGGCGGCCCGGCCGGACAGGCCCCGGACCCGGCCCAGGTGCCGAAGGTAGTTCAGGGCGGAGAGCCGCTCGTGCGGCGGGAAGCGGTCCGGCACCCAGCCGACCACCTCGGGCCGCCCCGACACCGCGCCCGAGCTCGGCCGGGACAGCCCGGCCACGATCCTGAGCAGGGTGGACTTGCCGGAGCCGTTGCCCCCGGCGACCGAGACCACCTCACCCGGCGGGAGTTCGAGGTCGGCCTCGACCAGGACCGGGTGCCCGCCCCGGTACACCTTGCCCACCGCCGCCAGACGCAGCACGCCGCAACTCCCCCTCGCTCCGGCGCCGTCCGCCGGGATCAGGCGGGATCGTACGCGGCGGGGAGTAGGACCGGAATGAGGACCGAGTATCGTCCGACCATCGACATATAGCGACAGTAGTCCTATGCTCGCCGCATGACCGAACGTCAACTCCAGGAGCCGACCCGGCTCGTGCTCACCGCACTGGCCGACGCCCCCCGGCACGGCTACGCGATCATCCAGGAGGTGCTGGCCATCTCCGGCGGCCAGAGCCGCCTGAGCACCGGCACCCTCTACACCGCGCTCGACCGGCTGCTGCAGCAGGGCCTGGTCCGGATCGAGAGCGAGCAGGTGGTCAGCGGACGGCTGCGCCGTACCTTCGCCCTCACCGGTCAGGGCCAGGACCTGCTGGCCGAGGAGGCCGGCCGCCTCCGGACCGCCGCCGCCGAGGTCGAACGCCGACTCGCCGCCGCACGGCTGCGCCTGAACGGAGCGACCGGATGACCGACCTGACGAGCGCTTGGACGGGGAGCCATGCCGCCCCGCAGCCGGGCCGCCTGCTGCTCGGCCTCTACCCCGCCCGCTACCGCGCCGCCCACGGCGAGGACATCGCCGCGGTCTTCGCCGACGCCACCGAAGGACAGCCCCGGCGCGCGGTGCTCCGGGAGCGCCGCGACCTGGCCACGCACGCCCTGCGCCTGCGCCTGCGGATCGGCCCGACCGACCCGGCCGGCCGGGTGCTGGCCGGGGCCGCCCCGGTCGCGCTCGCCCTCGCGGCCGGGTTCGCGCTGTACTTCCTGCTGCCCGAGCTGCGTGAGATGGTCCACCGGCTGAGGTACCCGTTCCCCAATCTCGGTCTCCGCTACGCCATCGTGAGCGCGGTCTTCCTGGTGACCACCACCGCGCCGTGGCTGCTCGCCCTCGGGCTCGCCCTGCTGGGGCGGTGGCGGGCCGCCAGGATCACGGTTGTGGTGTCGACCCTGCTCAGCATCGGCGTGTCGAGCGTCTTCGAGCCGCAATCCGTTTGGGTGCTGGGGGAGATGGCGGGTACGGCGCTGGTCGGCGCCCTGATGCTGCTCGCACCGGCCGGTCTGGTGGACGTCACGCAGCGGGGCCGGTGGGAGATGACGGGCCTCGCGCTCGGAGTCGGGCTCCCGATGATCGCGTTGAGCCAGTACGGGGCCGGGCTCTTCGTGGGTACCTCGACGAGCGTGTTCGCCCTGCTGCCGCTGTGGCTGAGCGTGGTGACGGCGGTAGTCCTGGCGGCCCGGCTGTCCGGCCGCCGGCCCGACCGGCTCCTGGCGCTCGGTGTCGGGCTCGGGGTCGTGCCCTGGCTGCTGCGGTTCGTGGTCGGGGTCTTCGCCGAGTCGGACTACCAGCGCATGGCGCTCGGCTATCTGGGAGCCTCCCTCGCCTCGCTCGGCGCGGCCGTGGCACTGGCCGGGGTGGTCCACCTCGTCCGCCGGGGCCGGGCGACCGAACCGTCCGACCCCGCCTGACGGGGCGTCGGTTCAGGCTGCGACGCCCGGCCCTCCCCCTTGCCGGGGGTGGGCCGGGCGCCGCGCCCCACCGAGGACGCGAATGCCGCACGGTAGGCGCGCGGCGTCATGCCCACCCGCTGGAGCAGGTGCCGGCGCAGCGAGTCCGCACCGCCCAGGCCGCTCCGCTGGGCCACCAGCTCCATCGGCAGGGTGGTCGACTCCAGCAACTCCCTTGCCCGCTCGACCCGCTGGGCCACCAGCCACTGCAGCGGACTGTGGCCGGTCTCGGCCAGGAACCGCCGGTTGAGGGTACGGACGCTGATCCTCGCGTGCGCCGCCAGCTCCGCCAACGACAGCGGTTCGGCCAGGCGCTCCAGTGCCCAGCTCCGGGTCGCCGCGAGCGAACTTCCGTCGGCGGCCGCCACCGGCTCGCCGACCACCTGCTCCTGCCCGCCGTGCCGGACCGCCGAGATGACCGTCAGCCGGGCCACCGCGTTGGCCACGGCCGCGCCGTGGTCGGCCCGGACCATGTGCAGGCAGAGGTCGATGCCCGCGGTCAGCCCGGCCGAGGTCAGCACCGGCCCGTCCTCGACGAACAGGACGTCCGGCCGCACCCGGACCGCCGGAAAGCGGTGGGCGAGCGCGCCCGCCTGCACCCAGTACGTGGTGGCGCTGCGCCCGTCCAGCAGCCCGGCCTGGGCCAGCACGAAGGCGCCGGTGCAGATCGACGCGATCCGCGCGCCCCGGGCGGCGGCCGCCCGCAGTGCCGTCAGCACCCGGGGGTCGGCGTCGAAGCGGGCGCCCGAGCCGGTCACCATGACGGTGTCCGCCTGCTCCAGCGCCTCCAGCCCGTGCGGGACGACCACCTGGAGGCTGCCGAGGGTGTCGACCGGCCCGGGTTCGGGCGTGCAGATCCGCACCTGGTAGCCCGGGCCGCCGTTCACCTCCGCCGCACCGAAGACCAGTTCGGGGATGGCGAGGTCGAAGGCGGTGACCGGCGGAACGGCCACCACGGCGATCCGATGCATGGCCAGAACCTCCGGAAGCTTGGCAGCGTGATCACTGTTTCACACCGCCGGCCCGCCGCAGAGTGGAGCCCTCACCAACTCCCGTACCAGCTCCTGGAGATCGCCATGCCCCGTTTCGTCGTCACCGGTGCCGGCTCGACCGGCAGCGCCACCGCCCGCCTGCTCGCCGAACAGGGCGAGAGCGTCCGGCTGGTGACCCGCAGCGGGTCGGGGCCCGAGCACCCCGGGATCGAACGCGTCGCGGCCGACGTCACCGACCCCGACCGGCTCACCGCCCTCATCGAGGACGCGGAGGCCCTGATCAACTGCGCCGCGCCGCCGTACGACCGGTGGAAGCAGGAGTTCCCGCCCTTGGCCGAGGCGCTGCTCACCGCAGCCGAACGCACCGGCGCCCGGTACGTGATGCTCGGCAACCTCTACGGCTACGGGCCGTTGGACGGGCCGGTCACCGAGCAGCGGCCGCCGGCCCCGAGCACCGTCAAGGGCGAGGTCAGGGCCCGGATGTGGGCGGACGCCCTGGCCGCCCACCGGGCCGGCCGGGCGCGGGTGACCGAGGTGCGGGCCGGCAGTTACTTCGGCCCCGGCGCCCAGTCGCTCTTCCTGATCCTGGCGGGCCGTCAGCTGGTCACCGGCGAGCCCGCCCGTTACTACGCCGACCTGGACGCCCCGCACAGCTGGGCCTATCCGGCGGATGTGGCCCGCACCCTGGTCGCCGCCGTCCGGTCGGAGGAGAGCTGGGGCCTGCCCTGGCACGTACCCGCGTTCGCGACGCTCTCCGCCCGGGCACTGGGCGACGCGCTGGCCGCGGCGGCCGGGGCGCCCGCGGCCCGGCTGAGCGCGATGGACGACCGGGAGCTGGCCGAACTCGCCCTGAAATTCCCGGTCCTGGGCGCGGTGGCCGAGATGCGGTACCTCACCCACCAGGCCACCGTGCTGGACTCCACGCACACCGAGCGGACCTTCGGCCTGCGGGCCACCCCCTTGGCGGAGGTGCTGGCAGCGACCGTTAACGACCTGAGCGCCGACCGTCCCTGACCCCGCGTCAAGGACGGCCGACGCACGGTCAGCCGGCCGCCGGACCGGTCCAGCCGGCCGGCACGTGGCCGAGGCGGACCCGCTGCGGGTGGTCGCCGACGGCGGTGGTGGCGGTCCGCAGGCCGGTCGCGAAGTCGATCGCGGTGACCTGGTCGGCGCCGCTCTCGGAGATCACGCAGGACCGGCCGTCACCGCTCACGGTCGCCCAGTACGGCTTCGAGGCGGGCACCAACGGCCCCTCCTGCAGGGTGGCCCTGTCGACCACGGTCGCGTAGTCGTCCATGGTGCCCGCCACGCACAGCTTGTCCCCGGCCGGGCTGACCGAGAGCCCGTGGTGCCGGGAGTCGTTCACCCAGGTGGTGCGGTCCTCGCTGGTCGCGGGGTTCTTCGGCAGGGTCTTCACCCGGGTGACCCGGTCGGCGGCGACGTCGTACTCCACCAGGCCGTTGAAGAACGAGACCTGGAAGTACAGCGCCGACCCGTCGGGCACGAAGGCGGCCGGCCGGACGGCGTCGGACAGGTCGGGCCGCCCGAACGCGTCCAGCCGCTCGCGCATGTCGATCACCTTGACCGGGGCGTAGGTCGCGGCGTCGACCACGGTGATCCGGCGGTCGCCCTTCGTCCAGTCCAGCCAGGGGGCGTCGAGCGCGGTGTTGACCTCGCCGATCGACATGTTCCAGATCCGGGTGCCGCCGTCGGCGAACAGGTTCTCGTGCGGTTTGTCGCCGGTGCGGAACGAACCGAGCTGCGCGCCGGTCCTGATGTCCAGCACGTGCACGGTGTTCGAGGTGGAGGCGGACACGGCCACCCGACTGCCGTCCGGCGAGACCGCCATGTGGTCGGAGCGGTAACCCGACACCGGGAAGCGCCAGTTGATCCGTCCGGTGCTCAGATCGATCGACACCACGTCGGCGAAGCTCGGCCGGGAGACCACCACCGAGGAGCCGTCCGGCGTCGAGTACATGTCGTCGACGAACTGGTCGTGCCCCTCGCCGGGCCCCAGCCGGATGCCGAGGAAGTACGCCAGCTTCACCGGGTTGAGGTAGATCTCGGTCAGCCGCTGCTCCTTGTCCGGAACCACGTTCACCCGGCCGATCCTGGCCAGGTCACCGCTGGAGCGGATCACGTCGGCGGTGCCGTCCCAGTTGTTGCCGACGAACATCACCTCCCGCAGCGCGGTGCCGCCCGGCTCGGCGTTCGCCGTGGTGCCGGCGGCGGTGCCGGTGACCAGCAGGCCGAGCGCGGCCGCGATCCCGCCGAGGGCTCGAACGTGCGGGAATCGTCCGGGAGTTCCGGAACGCCTGATTTCGGTGCGGGACATCGCGGCTCCTTCGCCGGTGCACACGGAAGTCTGAAACGACGGATAGTCAGATTGGCGCTACCCGACGGTAAGGAGAGCGCGCAGCCCCTGGCAAGACCCCGGTACGCGACAATCGGCGGGGGACTGCGAAAGGCGGGGCGGTGGGACAGGCCACGGGTACGTACGGCGGCAGGTCGGCGCAGGAGCGGCGGACCGAACGGCGGGAACGCTTCCTGGCCGCCGCACTGCAGCAGTTCGGCGACCGGCCCGGCTACCGGGCGGCCTCGGTCGCGGGGCTCTGCGAGGAAGCCGGACTGTCGACCCGTCAGTTCTACGAGGAGTTCCGCAACCTGGAGCAGGTGCTCGCCCAACTGCACCTGCTGGTCAACGACCGCACCGAACAGGCCGTCCTGCGGGCCCTCACCGACACCGCCGGCCTCACCTTCGAGCAGCGGATCGGCGCCGTGCTGCGCGCCTACATCGCGGCCGCCACCGACGACCGGCGCCGCCTGCGGATCGCCTTCGTCGAGATCATCGGCGTCAGCGAGGAGCTGGAACGCCAACGGCTCACCCGACGCGCACTGTGGGTGCAGCTGATCGTCGCCGAGGCCGAGGCCGCCGTCGGCCGCGGCGAGATCGCCCCCCGGGACTTCCGGATCGCCGCCACCGCCTTCATCGGCGCGGTCAACGGCCTCCTGCACGACTGGACCGCCGGCCAGTTCGACGCCACCCTCGCCCAGGTCGTCGACGAACTGGTGGCCCTGCTGCTGGGATCGGTCCGCCGCCCGGGGGGCTGACGTGTCGTGGCTGGGCGTGCCTCTTCCGCCGGCCTGTTCCACCGGCCCGCACGGCGGCAGACCGCCCGCCTTCGCCGCTGAGCCCTGTACGAGTGGGTTTCAGCGCTTGTGCTTGGCCGACTTGGGGGTGACGAGGCGGACGCCGGCCCAGTCGCCGCCGACGCTGATGGAGGAGGTCTGCGCCAGGCCGGCGGTGGGTACGGCTTCGGCGATGTCGGAGGGCTCGACGTACCCGTCGCGGCCGAGCTTGGGGGTGAGTACCCAGATCACCCCGGTGTCGGCCAGCGGGCCGACCGCGTCGGTGAGCTTGTCCACCAGGTCACCGTCGTTCTCCCGCCACCACAGCAGGACCACATCGACGATCTCCTCGGCCCCCTCCTCGAGGAGCGCCGAGCCGCAGCGTTCCTCGACCGAGGCCCGGAGGTCTTCGTCGCAGTCCTCGCTCCAGCCCAACTCCTGGACCACCATGCCCGGTTCGATGCCGAGCCTGTCCGAGACGCTCACCGTGCTGGTCATCCGGCACTCCCTCGCTTGTCGTGGGCGACCGGGTGGCCGCCGCCTCCGGCCCTGCGTTCGTCCCGCAGCGGCCATGCCGGCCATGTTCTCGCTCCGGTCGGCTCCCGACGCGGCAGAACGATGACGCCAAGGACAAGATCACCCGAACGTGGTACGGCTGCCCGAACAGGGCGTTGAAGGTCCGGGCGACCCCGGCATGAAGGTCGGAGGTCAGAATAGCCCCCATCCAGAGCGAAAACTTCTTCGAGAATGCCCAGTGGCAAGGTGATTCTTCCAGGCTGCTCAGTTCCGCCCGGGTTATTCGAGCGCCCTTGTCGGCCGGTCGTCAGGATCAGTAGCCTGGGGTATTCCCGATGAAAGGCAGCAGGCCGTGCAACCTTTCCGAATAGATATCCCGAAGGCCGAGCTCGACGACCTGTACCGGAGGCTGGAGAACACCCGCTGGCCGGACGAAGTGCCCGGTTCCGGTTGGTCGCGTGGTGTTCCCGTCGGCTACCTGAAGGAATTGGCGGAGTACTGGCGCACCGGTTTCGACTGGCGGGCGATGGAAGCCCGGATCAACGAGCTCCCGCAGTTCACCACGGAGATCGACGGCGCGAACGTCCACTTCCTCCACGTCACCTCGCCCGAGCCGGACGCCAAGCCGTTGCTGATCACGCACGGCTGGCCGAGCACCTTCGTCGAGTTCCTGGACGTGGTCGGCCCGTTGACCGATCCGCGCGCGCACGGGGGCGACCCGGCGGACGCGTTCCACCTGGTGATCCCGACCATTCCCGGCTTCGGCTTCTCCGGGCCGGTCCGTGAAGCGGGCTGGGACCACTACCGGGTGGCGCGGGCGTGGAAGGAGCTGATGGCCCGGCTGGGCTACGACCGGTACGTGGTGCAGGGCGGCGACTGGGGAATGATGGTGTCGCTGGAGCTGTGCCTGGCCGACGCCGAGCACGTGGCCGGCGTGCACGTGAACTCGCTGGTGACCTTCCCGCCGCAGGACCCGGCCGAGCTGGCCGACCTCGGTGAGGCGGAGATTCAGCGGCTGGGCAAGCTGATGCACTTCGACCTGGAGCTGTCGGCGCACCTCAAGCTGCTGGCCACCCGCCCGCAGACGGTGGCGTACGGGCTCACCGACTCACCGGTCGGCCAGCTCGCGTGGATCATGGAGAAGTACCGCGAGTGGACCGACTCCGACCAGGTGCCCGAGGACGCGATCGACCGCGACCTGATGCTGGCGAACGTCTCGGTCTTCTGGCTGACCGCGACGGCGGCCTCCTCGGCCCAGCTGTACTACGAGTCGCTGGACCGCACCAACCCGAACATCGCCGCCCGCCTGGGCGGCCCGTGGGAGCTGACGATGCCGGCGGGTGTCGCGGTGTTCCCGCACGACGCCGCCCTCCCGCTGCGCCGGTTCGCCGACCAGGTGCTGCCGACGATCACGCACTGGTCCGAGTTCGACCGCGGCGGCCACTTCCCCGCGATGGAGGAGCCGGACCTGTTCGTGGCGGACGTCCGGGCGTTCGCCCGGTCCCTCGAAAAGAACTGAGCCGTCACACACGAAACCGCCGCCGGCAGCACGCCGGCGGCGGTTTCGCGTGTGACCCGGTCTCAGACCAGGTGCGTGTTGGGCTCCAGCCCGCACAGCACCCGCCCGTACAGCTCGAGGTTGGTGTTCGGGTGCAGGACGCCGTGCAGGCTGATCGTCTGGACGTCCCGTTCGATGCGCTGCATCGGCTGGTCCGAGTAGATGGACGACCCGCCGCTGGCGGTGTTCAGGATGTCCACCGCCTCCTTGGCCCGCAGGGTGGACGCGCCCATCTCCATCCGCGCGAGGGCCCGCTCCTCCAGCGACCAGGTCTCGCCGTTGCGGACCTTGGTGTCCACGCGCTCGGCCGCGCGGCGTACGTGGAACTCGGCCTCGTCGATCCGGGTCGCGGCCTCGGCCACCTGAAGGTGCGTCAGGGGCGCCTCGGCCTGGCGTTCGTACGTCGTGTACGTGATCTTTCGGCTCGGCAGTCGCTCGAAGAAGACCTCCTGTGCGGCCTTGGCCATGCCCAGCGGGACGGCGGCGGCACCGGCGGCCGTGATCGGCGAGAACGGTGCCTGCCACATCAGCGAACCGGCGTTCAGCTCGGAGCGGTGCCGGTTCTGCAGCACCAGGGGGAGCATCGGCAGGATGCGTCCCTCGGGGACGAACAGGTCGTTCGCGATGGTCGTCACGCTGCCCGTGCCGCGCAGGCCCACGGTGTGCCAGTCGTCGACGACCGTCAGGTCCGAGGTCGGCACGGCGATCATCACGGGGGTGAAGTCGCCGTCCGCACCGGCCAGCACGGCCGAGTGGATGAACCACTGGCTGTGCAGCACACCGGTGCTGAACGCCCACCTCCCGTTCAGGACCGCCCCGCCCTCGGCCGGTACGGCGACGCCGTTCGGGCTGACGCTGCTCCCGATCCGGACGTCGGGGTCGGCGAAGATCTCGTCCTGCACCTCGTCCGGGAACAGTCCGGCCAGCCAGGAACTGATCGTCATCGTGCTCACGGTCCACCCGACCGAGCCGTCACCCCGCGCGAGCTCGGTGATCACGTCGCAGACCGTGCGTACGTCGGACTCGAAACCGCCGTAGCGGACCGGGACCCGCATCTTCATCAGGCCGGCGTCGGCGACGCCCTGGAGCACCTCCTCGTGCAGGACCCGGTTCTCCTCCTGCCAGGCGGCGTGCTTCCGGATCAGTGGGACCAGCTCGGTTGCCCGGCGGACGAGCTCGGCGCTCGTCGACGCCTCGGTGGTCGTCATCTGTGCTCCTCAATACGATGGCTGGACAGGAAAAGTGGGTAGTTCTTGTCCCGGCTGGGCGCCTATTCACCACCAGTCGCCACCACTCTGGTACGGTGCCGCATTCGCGCACTTCTCCCATGTTGCCGAGTTCTGGAAAGCATGAATTACCGGCAAATCGGAATGCTCTCCCGCCGTTCGGCCGGACATCGGGCGAATTGCCCGTCCGTGTGCGGTGTATCACCGAACCTCAGGCGTAGGCCACCGACTGGGGGAATGCGAACACCCGGTCCGGGTCGTAGCACTGGGCCACCGCCTTCAGCCGGGGCAGGTTGCCGCCGTAGTAGGCGGTGCCCCAGTCCGGCAGGGTCGCATCGATGTAGTTGACGTACGCTCCCGTCGCGCCGAGGGCCGCGAGCCCGTCGCGGATGGTGTCCACCGTGGCGGTGGCCGCGGCCTGGCCGGCGGGTGTGGTGCTCGCGTAGATCTGGGCGGAGGCGAGCGCGGAGCGGTGCGGGAAGGCCGTGGCGTCGGGGGCGAGCCGGGAGACCGCGCCGCCGAGGGAGTCGAGGAGGAGGTCGACTCCGGTGTGACCGGTCATCAGTTGGGTGAGCCGGTCCGGGTCCAGGGCGGTGTCGAGGATCCGGGAGGTGGCGACGAACGACTCCCGGGGCAGCCGTCCGCCCTCGGAGACGGGGTGGCACTGCGCGATGGTGTCGTTCGCGCAGCCCGCCATGTACTTCATCGCGTCCAGGTAGTTCTTGCTCTGGGCGGTGCGCGTGGTGGGTTGCGTCGCGGCCGCGGCGACCAGCCGGTCCAGCAGGGGGTCCAGCTCACTCCGGGGCCCGACGTAGCAGCCGCCGACGCGGCAGGTCGGCGAGGCGGCGCCGGAGACCACGCAGTTGGACCACAGTTCTGACGGGGCGTCGGCGACCCACTGCTGCCAGGCTCCCGCCACTGAGGGGACGGAGCCGGCGGGGAAGCGCAGCGAGAAGACGGTGAGTTCGGGCGCGGGCTCGGTGCTGAAGGTGAACTCGGTGACCACGCCGAAGTTGCCGCCGCCTCCGCCGCGCAGGGCCCAGTACAGGTCGGGCTCGGAGGACTCGGAGGCGGTGAGCAGTCGGGAGTCGGCGGTGACCACCTGCGCCGAGACCAGCCGGTCGCAGGTCAGCCCGTACTTGCGGGTCAGGACGCCGAACCCGCCGCCCAGCGTGAGTCCGCTGACGCCGACCGTGGGGCAGGAGCCGGCCGGGAGCAGCCGTCCGGCCCCGGCCAGTGCGGCGTAGACCTCGATCAGCCGGGCCCCCGCGCCGACCCGTACCGTCCCGTCGGGCTGCACCTGGACCTGCGCCATCGGCCGCAGGTCCATCACCAGACCGCCGTTCGGCACGCTGTACCCGAGGTAGCTGTGCCCGCCGCTGCGCGCGGCGATCGGGACCCCGTGGCCGCGGGCCGCGTCCAGGCAGCTGCGGACGTCCGTCGCCGAGGTGCAGCGGGCCACCGCCGCCGGGAGCTGACCGTCGTTCAGCATGTTGTAGCCGAGCCGGGCCACCCCGTACCCCTGGTCCTCCGGCAGCAGCAGCCGGCCGTCGAGCCGGGCGTTCAGCGCCGACCAGTCCGGCGCCGAACGCCCGTGCGTCGCCGCCCGCGCCTCGCCGGTCGTCGTCAGCATCATCGTGCCGCCGAGCCCCAGGGCGGCCAGGAAACCTCGTCGATTCATCGTCATGTCCGCTCGCATCTCCCGGTGACGGTGCGCACCGCGTGCCGACCACGCGGCCTCGCCTCGCGGCCATCCTCGCCAAGCCCGGCCCTGAACCGGCCGGTGGCGCGCGAGGTTGGGCCGGTCGTGGACTGACGACGGGTCAGCGGCCGCGAGCGGGTTCGTGCGGTCCTACGAATCTGCGGCCAATCCGGGCCCAGGTGTATTTGAACCTGTTCAGAATGCTCTAGAGTCGACCCCGTCGCGGCGCTGATCTGCGCCTTCGCGCGGCGCGCCCGCAGGGTGGCGTCCGTATGCCCGTCGATCACTGAGGGGGACTCATGTCTGATATGTCCACTCCCGCCGCTGTCCCGCCGCCCGGTCCACCGGCCTGGGGCCAGGCACCCGGCGCGCCCGCGAACCCGTGGCCGTACCAGGCACCGACGCCCTCCCCCCAGCCGTTCCAGTGGCTGCGCGCCGGCGACCCCGACCGGAAGGCGCCCGCCACCCGCAAGGTGGTCGGCGCCGCCGTCCTCGCCGGGCTGCTGACCAGCTGGACGCTCGACGACGCACTGGGCGTCAACCTGCTGCTCTGCGGCCTGGTCGCGGCCGTCGGGGCAGGCATCGCCGCCCGCGCGGCGGGCCGTTCGATCCGGCCCTGGACGGTCGTCTGGAGCGTGCTCGCCCTCGCGCTGCTCGCCGTGCCCGCCCTGCACGAGGCCGACTGGGCGGTCGTCCTCTCCGGCGCCTGCGCGCTGGGGCTGGCGTCGCTCGCCCTGCACGGCGGCAAGCGCTGGACGGGCGTGCTGCTCGCGCTGCCCGGCCTGGTCTGGCAGCTGGTGCCCGGACTGCTCTGGGCCCGCACCGGCCTGCGCGGCTTCCGGATCCCCGGCGGGCGGGGCAGGGTGGTGCCGGTGGTCAAGGCCGTCGTGGTCGCGGCCCTGCTGCTGACCGTCTTCGGCTGGCTGTTCGTCAGCGCCGACGCCGCGATGGCCGATCTGCTGGAGAGCCTGGTCCCCAGCATCGAGCTGGAGCCGGGCGACCTGCCGCAGCACCTCTTCCTGTTCTGCCTCGGCCTGGTCGTCACCCTCGGCTTCGCCCACATCGCGGCCGGCCCGCGCCGCTGGGACCGTACGGCGGTCAAGCCCGGCCGGGCGCGCGGCCGACTGGAGTGGGCGCTGCCGCTGGCCGCGCTCAACCTGCTGTTCGGCGCCTTCGCGGTGGTCCAGGCGGTCGTGGTGCTCGGCGGCCGCGACTCGATCATGGCGAACACCGGGATGAGCCGCTCCGAGTACGCCCGGCAGGGCTTCTGGCAGCTGATGGTGATCACCGTGCTGACCCTGGCCGTGGTCGCCGTCGCCCAGCGTTGGGCCCCGCGCAGCACCGACTCCGACCGCCGGCTCGCGAGGCTCCTGCTCGGCGCGCTCTGCGTCCTCACGCTGGTCGTGGTCGCCTCCGCGCTCGGCCGGATGTGGTACTACGTCGACGCCTCCGGGCTGACCCAACTGCGGCTCTGGGTCCTGGTGGTGGAGATCTGGTTCGGGGTGGTGTTCCTGCTGGTGATCGTGGCGGGCGCGCTTCGCAGCTCCGCCTGGCTGCCGCGCGCCGTGGTGCTCAGCGCCATGGCCACCGCCGCCGTCTACGGCCTGATGGGCCCGGACGCGATGGTCGCCGAGCAGAACGTGGCCCGCTTCGAGCGCACCTCCCGGATCGACCTGCGCAACATCGTCGGCCTCTCCGTGGACGCGGTCCCCGCCCTGGACCGGCTGCCCGGCGACCAGCGGGCCTGCGCTCTCTCACTGGTCGCCGGCAACCTCCCCGACCACGTCCGCCCGTGGTACGCCACCAGCCTCGCCGAGTCCCGGGCCCGCGACGTGCTGGCCGACCCGGCGAGCGCGATCGGGGCGTGCGACCGGATCGGGTTCTCCTCGGGATACCGGTACTGAGGCCCGCACCACGGGCGGGGCGGCTGACGGACGGTCACCGCCGCCCCGCACCCGCCCCCGCCGCCTCGACGATCACCTCGGCGATCCGGGCGGGCTGCTCCACCAGCGCCATGTGCCCCGCGTCCGGCACCGTGACCAGGGTGACCCGGGGGCAGGCCAGCAGTCCTTGCCGCTCCTCCTCCGTCAGCCCGATCTCGTCGCGGTCGCCCCGCACCACCCACACCGGCACCCCCGAGTCGCACAGCCGGGCGACCAGGGACCCGTGCCGGTCCAGGTATTCGTAGTAGTGCCGCACGCTCCGGCGGCAGAATCCCGGATCGTTCCTGCCGAGGTCCGCCGCCAGCACCTCCGCGCGCTGGGGCGGCAGCTCGCGCTTCATCGCCCTCGGCAGGACCTTCAGCATCGCCGCCCAGGCCAGCGCGCCCAGGCCGGGCACCCGGCCCACGCGGTCCAGCACTCCGAGGAACTTCGCCTCGTCCCCGCGGGAGAACGTCGGCGACAGCAGCACCACCGGCCCCCGGAACACCCCGGCCGCCGCCATCTCGATCGCCACGTTCGCCCCCAGGCTGTGCCCCACCAGCACGTCGCACCCCGCCTCGGCGGCGAACTCCCCGAGCAGGGCCGCGTAGTTCTCGATCGTCAGATCCTCCGGCGGCGGGGTACGCCCGAACCCCGGCAGCGTCACCGCCACCAGGCCGAGCCCGGCCGCCGCCGGCGCGGGCTCGGCCATCACGTCCGCGTAGAACTCCGTCGTGCACAGGCCGCCCGGGAGCAGCAGCACCCGGTGCCCGGCATCCTCCGGACCGGCCTTCCGGATGTCCCAGCCCGCGCGCCCGCTCTCCGTGCTCATGTGTCCCAGCCTGCGACTCCCGTCCGAACCGGGCAATCACCCTGCTCCGGACGCGGTGTGTCGGCGACCCCGCTCGGCCGTCAACGCTCCGTCAGGGAGTGGGCGGGCGGCGTCAAGGATGCGTACGGAACGGTGGACCAGGCGCCGGGCACAGCGAGGATCGGGGAGTCCGTTCCCAGCAGGAGGTCCAGTTCGATGTCCGGTGTCACCGTGACGCAGCAGTCGGCCGTGGCGGAGCCCCCTGATACCGGCGGGCAGCCGGAGCCACAGCCCGAGCCGCAGCGCGACAAGCTGACCGCACTCGGCGGTCTGTCCGCGCTCTCGCTCGACGCGATGGCCTCGGTGGCGTACGGGCCCGAGTCGATCGTGCTGGTGCTGGCCGCCGCCGGATCGTACGGGCTCGGCTTCACCCTCCCGGTGACGGTCGCCATCGCGGTGCTGCTCGCCGTGCTGGTCGCCTCCTACCGCCAGGTGATCGCGGCGTTCCCGGACGGTGGCGGCTCGTACGCGGTGGCCAAGGCGCACCTCGGCCGGCGGACCGCGCTGACGGCGGCGGCCTCGCTGGTGATCGACTACATCCTGAACGTGGCGGTCTCGGTCACCGCCGGGGTGGCCGCGCTGACCTCGGCCTTCCCCTCCCTCTACGACCAGCGGGTGTGGCTCTGCCTGGGGGTGCTGGCGCTGGTGACGGCCGTCAACCTGCGCGGGATCGCCGAGTCGGCCCGCTGGTTCATGGCACCGACCGCCGTGTTCGTCGTCTCGATCCTGGCGATCGTCGTGGTCGGCCTGTTCCGCGACGCCCCGGTGAGCACTGAGGCGGCCGCCGGACACGCCTCCGCGCTGGCGGGCAACGCCACCGCGGTCGGTGCCCTGCTGCTGCTCAAGGCTTTCGCGGCCGGCTGCTCGGCGCTGACCGGCGTGGAGGCGGTGGCCAACGCCGTCCCCTCCTTCCGGGCCCCGCGCGCCCGGCGCGCCCAGCACACCGAGGTCGCGCTCGGCGCGCTGCTCGGTGTGATGCTGATCGGGCTGGCCGTGCTGATCGGCCGGTTCCAGCTCCAGCCGGTGGAGGGGGTCACCGTGCTGGCCCAGCTGGCGGACGCCTCGCTCGGCCATGGCTTCGGCTTCTACGTGGTGCAGTTCGCCACCGTGGTCCTGCTCGGTCTGGCGGCCAACACCTCGTTCGGCGGCCTGCCGGTGCTGATGCGCCTGCTGGCCCGCGACAACCACCTGCCGCACGTCTTCGCGCTGCGCGCCGACCACCAGGTGCACCGGCACGGCGTGCTGTTCCTGGCCGTGGTCTCGGCCGGGCTGCTGGTCGGCTCGGGCGGTGACGTCAACAGCCTGGTGCCGCTGTTCGCGATCGGGGTCTTCGTCGGCTTCACGATCTGTCAGGTCGGCATGGTCAGGCACTGGTACCGGGAGCAGCGTCAGGGCTGGCGCGGCAAGGCGCTGCTGAACGGTTTCGGCGCGCTGCTCACCGGGGTCGCGGCCGTGGTGGTCACCGGCACCAAGTTCACCGAGGGCGCCTGGGGCATCTGCCTGGCGCTGCCGCTGCTGGTGCTGCTGTTCGAAGCGATCCACCGCAGCTACGCCAGGATCGGCACCCGGCTGGAGCTCGGCCGGATCCCCGGCCCGGTCACCCGGCAGCGCTCGCTGGTGGTCGTCCCGGTGCACGCCATCACCCGGCTGACCCGCGACGCGCTGAGCGCCGCCGTCTCGCTCGGCGACGAGGTGCTGGCCGTCACCGTGGTCCACATCGTGCCGGACACCGAGGACCGGGAGAACGCCGACGCGCTTCGCCGGGACTGGGAGCTCTGGCACCCGGGCGTCCCGCTGGTGGAGGTCCCCGACGCCCACCGACGGCTCGGCCGCCCGCTGGTCGGCTTCGTCAACGAGCTCGGCTCCGAGCACGCGTACGGCCGGATCACCGTCCTGATCCCCGAGGTCGAGCCGGCCCGCCTGTGGGAGCGGGTCCTGCAGAACCAGCGCGGGGCCCTGATCGACCGCGCGCTGCGCCGCCACACGGATGCGGTGGTCTGCCGTCTCCGGCTGCGGATGTAATCGGCTGATATGACCCTTATCAAGTCATTCGCTCCGAATATCTTGACGATCCCTTAACGCTTGTCCCAACGGGCCCTTGACAGACGCACGGACCCCGTCCGACCTGCGCAAACAGCAGGTTGGACGGGGTTTGCGGCGCGCTGCGGCAGATCCCCCCCGCGCCCTACGCTCGCCCGTGTGTTCAATCTGCCCCAGGCGCTCAAGCGCCTCGTGATCGGCAAGGCCATGCGCAGCGAGGAGCTGGGCGAGACCCTGCTCCCCAAGCGGCTGGCGCTGCCGATCTTCGCTTCCGACCCGCTCTCCTCGGTGGCCTACGCCACCCAGGAGATCCTGCTGGTGCTCACCGTCGGCGGGACCGCCTTCCTCTACCTGACCCCGTGGATCGCGCTGGCGGTCGTCGCGCTGATGGTGGTCGTGGTGCTGTCGTACCGTCAGGTGGTGCACGCCTACCCCAGCGGTGGCGGCTCCTACGAGGTGGCCTCGAAGAACCTCGGGCCGAACGCCGGCCTGGTGGTCGCCGCCTCGCTGCTGGTCGACTACGTGATGACGGTGGCGGTGTCGGTCGCCTCCGGGGTGGCGAACATCATCTCCGCGCTGCCGAGCCTGGCCGATCACCGGGTGATGCTGGCGGTCGGCTTCGTGGCCGTCCTGACGGCGATGAACCTGCGTGGCGTACGGGAGTCCGGCAACGCCTTCGCCGCGCCGACCTACCTCTTCATCGGCGCCATCCTGCTGATGATCGTCACCGGCCTGGTCCGGCTGGCGCTCGGGGACGCCCCGGTCGCCGAGAGCGCCCGGTACGGGGTCATGCCCGAGCATGGCAAGGACGCGCTGGCCGGGGTCGCGCTGCTGATGCTCGGCCTGCGGGCCTTCGCCTCCGGCTGCACCGCGCTGACCGGCGTCGAGGCGATCTCCAACGGCGTGCCCGCCTTCCGGGCGCCGAAGTCGAAGAACGCCGCGAGCACGATGGCCGTGATGGGCATCACCGCGATCGTGATGTTCACCGGCATCACCGCCCTCGCGCTGATCGCCGACGTCCACATCACCGAGAACGCCTGCCAGTTGACCGGCTACCCGGACTGCGCCACCGTGCCGCAGCAGACCGTGATCGCCCAGCTGGCGGCGGCGATCTTCGGCGGCAGCGACAGCATCCTGTTCTACGTGATCCAGGCCGCGACCGCGCTGGTGCTGATCCTGGCGGCGAACACCGCGTTCAACGGCTTCCCGCTGCTGGCCTCGATCCTGGCCGAACACCGGTACCTGCCACGGCAGATGCACACCCGAGGCGACCGGCTCGCGTTCTCCAACGGCATCATCGCGCTGGCCGTGGTGGCCGGCGGGCTGCTCTGGCTGTACGACGCCGACGTGACGAACCTGATCCACCTCTACATCCTGGGCGTCTTCACCTCCTTCACGCTGTCCCAGATCGGCATGGTCCGGCACTGGAACCGCACCCTGGCCACCGAGACGGACGCCACGGTCCGGGGCACCGCCCAACGGGCCCGGATCATCAACGCGTTGGGCGCGGTCGTCACCGGGCTGGTGTTGGTGATCGTGCTGGCCACCAAGTTCGTCCAGGGTGCCTGGCTGGCCGTGCTGGCGGCGGTGGTGCTGTGGGTGATGATGCGCGGTATCCGGCGCCACTACGACCGGGTGGCCGAGGAGTTGACGGTGGAGGACCCGCACGAGGAGTCCGCCCGGCCGTCGAACGTGCACGGCATCGTGCTGGTCTCCAAGCTGCACAAGCCGACCCTGCGGGCGCTCGGCTACGCGCAGGCGTTCAAACCGGACACCCTGGAGGCGCTGACGGTCGAGGTGGAGAAGGAGTCCACGGCCGAACTCCGGGCGCAGTGGGACGAGTTCGACGTCCAGGTGCCGCTGAAGGTGCTGGACTCGCCGTTCCGGGAGATCACCAAGCCGGTGGTCGGGTACGTCCGGAGTGTCCGGCGGGGGAGTCCCCGTGACGTGGTCGCGGTGTTCATCCCGGAGTACGTGGTCGGGCACTGGTGGGAGAACCTGCTGCACAACCAGTCCGCCCTCTGGCTGAAGAGCCGACTGCTGTTCACCCCGGGCGTGATGGTGATCAGCGTGCCGTGGCAGCTCTCCTCCGCCCCCCGGGCGGACCGTCCGGCCCGCCGGGCGCCGGGCTCGGTGCGGCGTGGCGAACCGGCCCGTACGGCCAAGAAGGTACAGGTCTGACGCACCGTCGGGGCCCCTGGACGGCACTGCCGCCCGGGGGCCCCGAGCCGTTCCCGGGCGGGCGGGTTCCGGGGCGGCATCAAGACCGCGTCAAGGTTCCCGGCCCGGCCGTATGGAGGGCGTCAGGAACGGCTTTACGGCCCTGACCAGCTGATTTGCTGGCGGAGCCGGTCTGCCGCCGGCGCCGTGCTGAGCCCCGAAGGCGAAGCGCGGCCAGGCCTCTGAACCACTCTGGTGGAGCCCATGTCCGACATCGTCTTCGTCGGGATCACGGTCGCCGTGTTCGCCGTCATCGCCCTGATCGCGCGAGGGGTGGAGAAGCTGTGAGCGCCGAGAACCTCGCAGGTCTCATCGTCGCCGTCGCGCTCGTCGGCTACCTCGTCGTGGCGTTGATCTACCCGGAGAAGTTCTGACCATGAGCTCCACACTCGCGGGCTGGCTGCAGGCCCTCGCCCTGGTGGGCGCCCTGGCCCTGTGCTACCGCCCGCTTGGCGACCACATCGCCAAGCTCCTCACCACCGCCAAGCACCTGAGAGTCGAACGCGGCCTCTACAAGGTGGTCGGCGTCGACCCGGACGCCGACCAGCGCTGGCCGGTCTACCTCCGCTCGGTGCTGGCCTTCTCGGCCGTCTCCGTGCTCTTCCTCTACGGCCTGATTCGCCTCCAGAACCACCTGCTGCTCAGTCTCGGGGTCCCCGAGATGCCGGCCCACCAGGCCTGGAACACCGCGATCTCGTTCACCGCCAACACCAACTGGCAGTCCTACAGCGGCGAAGCCGCGATGGGCCACCTGGTGCAGATGGCCGGCCTGGCCGTGCAGAACTTCGTCTCGGCCGCCGTCGGCATAGCCGTCCTGGCGACCCTGATCCGGGGCTTCACCCGCAACCGCACCGACCGGGTCGGCAACTTCTGGGTCGATCTGACCCGGATCGTGCTGCGCCTGCTGCTGCCGCTCTCGATCGTGTTCGCGCTCGTGCTGGTGGCGAACGGTGTGGTGCAGAACTTCCACGGCTTCCACGAGCTGACCTCCCTGGCCGGCGACCCGCAGTCGATCCCGGGCGGGCCGGCCGCCTCGCAGGAGGTCATCAAGGAGCTGGGCACCAACGGCGGCGGTTTCTACAACGCCAACTCCGCCCACCCCTTCTCGAACCCGAACGGCTTCACCAACCTGCTGGAGATCTTCCTGCTGCTGCTGATCCCGTTCGCCCTGCCGCGCACCTTCGGCAGGATGATCGGTGACCACCGCCAGGGGTACGCGATCGTCTCGGTGATGGCCCTGTTCTGGGTCGCCTCGGCCGCGCTGGTCACCTTCTTCGAGTTCCAGCACTCCGGCACCGCCGCCCAGGCGGCCGGCGCCGCGATGGAGGGCAAGGAGCAGCGCTTCGGCATCGCGGCGTCGAGTCTGTTCGCCGCCTCCACCACGCTGACCTCGACGGGTGCGGTGAACTCGTTCCACGACTCGTACTCGCCGTTCGGCGGCGGTCTGGCGATCTTCAACATGATGCTCGGTGAGATCGCGCCCGGCGGCACCGGTTCCGGCCTGTACGGGATGCTGATCCTGGCGATCGTCGCGGTCTTCGTGGCCGGTCTGATGGTCGGCCGGACGCCCGAGTACCTGGGCAAGAAGCTCGGCGGCCGGGAGATGAAGTTCGCCTCGCTCTACATCCTCACCACGCCGACGCTGGTGCTGGTCGGCACCGGGATCGCGATGGCGCTGCCGGGCGAGCGGGCCGGGATGCTCAACTCCGGTGCGCACGGCTTCTCCGAGGTGCTGTACGCGTTCACCTCCGCCGCCAACAACAACGGCTCCGCGTTCGGTGGCATCACCGTCAACACCGAGTGGTACGACACCGCGCTCGGCCTGGCCATGGTGCTCGGACGGTTCCTGCCGATGGTGTTCGTGCTGGCGCTGGCCGGTGCGCTCGCCAAGCAGCAGCCCGTCCCCGCCACCCCGGGCACCCTGCCCACCCACAAACCGCTGTTCGTGGGCCTGCTGTCGGGAGTGATCCTGATCGTCGTCGGCCTCACCTACTTCCCGGCCCTGGCACTCGGGCCGATCGCGGAAGGTCTGCACTGATGTCGTCCACCCTTACCCCCACGTCCGCTTCCGCTCCGGCGGACCAGCCGCAGGCCCCGCACAGAGTCTCCGGTGGCGGCCTGCTGGACCCGAAGCTGATCGTCGCCTCGCTGCCCGACGCGGTGAAGAAGCTCGACCCCCGGGTGATGGTCAAGAACCCGGTGATGTTCGTGGTCGAGGTCGGCTCGGTGGTCACCACCGTCGCCGCGATCGCCGACCCGTCCGTGTTCGCCTGGGCGATCACCCTCTGGCTCTGGCTCACCACGGTCTTCGCCAACCTGGCCGAGGCCGTCGCCGAGGGGCGCGGCAAGGCGCAGGCCGAGACCCTGCGCCGGACCAAGACCGACGCGGTGGCCCGACGCCTCGTCAACTGGCCCGCCTCGGGCGACGAGGAGGAGGTCTCCGGCACCGCGCTGCGGCTCGGCGACCACGTGGTGGTCGAGGCCGGCCAGACCATCCCCGGGGACGGCGACGTGGTCGAGGGGGTCGCCTCGGTCGACGAGTCCGCGATCACCGGCGAGTCCGCCCCCGTCATCCGCGAGTCCGGCGGCGACCGCTCGGCCGTCACCGGCGGCACCAAGGTGCTCTCCGACCGGATCGTGGTGAAGATCTCCTCCGAGCCCGGCAAGACCTTCATCGACCGGATGATCGCCCTGGTCGAGGGCGCCGCCCGGCAGAAGACGCCGAACGAGATCGCGCTGAACATCCTGCTCGCCTCGCTCACCATCGTCTTCCTGATCGCGGTCTGCACCCTCCAGCCGATGGCGACGTACGCGGGCGCCCCGCAGTCGATGATCGTGCTGGTGGCCCTGGTGGTCGCGCTGATCCCCACCACCATCGGCGCGCTGCTCTCCGCGATCGGTATCGCGGGCATGGACCGCCTGGTCCAGCGCAACGTACTCGCCATGTCGGGCCGGGCGGTCGAGGCCGCCGGTGACGTCAACACCCTGCTGCTGGACAAGACCGGCACCATCACCCTGGGCAACCGTCAGGCGGCCGAGTTCCAGCCCGCCGCCGGCGTCACGGTCGAGGAACTGGCGGACGCCGCCCAGCTCTCCTCGCTCGCGGACGAGACCCCCGAGGGCCGCTCCATCGTGGTGCTCGCCAAGACCGGCTACGGCCTGCGGGCCCGCGCCCAGGGCGAGTTGACGCACGCCACCTGGGTCCCGTTCACCGCGCAGACCCGGATGTCCGGTGTCGACCTGGACGAGGCCGACGGCGTCCACGCGGTCCGCAAGGGCGCCTCCGGCTCGGTCGCCCAGTGGGTGACCGACAACGGCGGCACGGTCGGCACCGACGTCACCGACCTCGTCCAGCAGATCTCGGCAGCCGGTGGCACCCCGCTCCTGGTGGCTTCGAAGATCGGCTCGGCCCCCGCTCGTGCCCTGGGTGTCATCTACCTCAAGGACGTGGTCAAGGAGGGCATGAAGGAGCGGTTCGACGAGCTCCGCCGGATGGGCATCCGGACCGTCATGATCACCGGCGACAACCCGCTGACCGCCAAGGCGATCGCAGAGGAGGCGGGCGTGGACGACTTCCTCGCCGAGGCCACCCCCGAGGACAAGATGGCCCTGATCAAGAAGGAGCAGGCGGGTGGCAAGCTGGTCGCGATGACCGGCGACGGCACCAACGACGCCCCTGCCCTGGCCCAGGCCGACGTCGGCGTGGCGATGAACACGGGCACCATGGCGGCCAAGGAGGCCGGCAACATGGTGGACCTGGACTCCAACCCCACCAAGCTGATCGAGATCGTCGAGATCGGCAAGCAACTCCTGATCACCCGTGGGGCGTTGACCACCTTCTCGATCGCCAACGACGTCGCCAAGTACTTCGCGATCATCCCGGCGATGTTCGCCACCGTCTACCCGGGCCTGGACAAGCTGAACATCATGCAGCTGCACAGCCCCGAGTCCGCGATCACCTCGGCGATCATCTTCAACGCCCTGGTCATCATCGGTCTCATCCCGCTCGCCCTGCGCGGCGTCAAGTACCGTCCGTCCGATGCCAGTTCGCTGCTGCGCCGGAACATCGGGGTGTACGGCCTGGGTGGTCTGGTCGTCCCCTTCATCGGGATCAAGGCGATCGACCTGATCGTCCAGTTCATCCCCGGCCTGAGCTGAAAGGAGCGTCGGAACAGTGTCCAAGCCACTGCCCAACGCCGTGCGCAACCACCTGACCGCGCTGCGGATGCTGCTGGTGATGACCGTGATCCTCGGTCTCGCCTACCCGCTGCTGGTGACCGGCCTGAGCCAGGTCGCGTTCGCCTCCAAGGCGAACGGATCGATCGTCAAGTCCGAGGGAAAGGAGGTGGGTTCGAGCCTGCTCGGCCAGAACTTCAATCTCCCCAAGAAGAACCCGGATGACCCGGACGAGGCGGCCCAGCCGGACCCGAAGTGGTTCCAACCCCGGTTCTCCGCCGGGAGCTACGACCCGAAGGCCTCCGGTGCCTCCAACCTCGGCCCCAACAGCGAGGACCTGCTCAAGGCGGTGGGGGAGCGCCGGGCCGCGATCGCCGCCTTCGACGGTGTCGACCCGGCCGCCGTCCCCGCCGACGCGGTCACCGCCTCCGGCTCCGGTCTCGACCCGGAGATCTCGGTCGCGTACGCCGAGGAGCAGGTCGCCCGGGTCGCCAAGGAGCGCAAGCTGTCGGCCGACGCGGTGAACCGACTGGTCGACAAGTACACCGTGGGGCGCACGCTCGGCTTCCTCGGCCAGGACGGCGTCAACGTCGTCCTGCTCAACAAGGCACTCAGCGAGCTCAAGTGACATCGATCGCTGACTGAACGGTCCGACCCTGCCCCCCTGGGCAGGGTCGGTCCGCCGTATCCGCCCTCGCACCGAAAGATGCCGCGCCCATGTCTCGCGACCTCACCCCCGGCACCGCGCACCGCCGCGGCCGGCTGAGGGTCTACCTCGGTTCCGCCCCCGGCGTCGGCAAGACCTACCGGATGCTGGACGAGGCCCGCCGCAGACAGGAACGCGGCGCGGACGTGGTGGTCGGCTACATCGAGTGCCACGGCCGCCGGCACACCGAGCACATGCTGCAGGGTCTGGACGTCATTCCCCGAGCCCAACGGACTTATCGGGGAACCGAGTTCACCGAGATGGACCTCGACGCGGTGCTGGCCCGCCGCCCGGCCGTGGCGCTGGTGGACGAGCTCGCCCACACCAACGTCCCCGGCGGGCGGAACGCGAAGCGCTGGCAGGACGTCGAGGAGCTGCTGGCGGCCGGGGTCGACGTGATCACCACCGTCAACATCCAGCACCTGGAGTCGCTCAACGACGTGGTGCAGAAGATCACCGGCATCCCGCAGCGGGAGACCGTCCCCGACGAGGTGGTCCGCCGGGCCGACCAGCTCGAACTGGTCGACATGGCCCCGCAGGCGCTGCGCCGCCGGATGGCCCATGGCAACGTCTACAAGGCCGAGAAGGTGGACGCCGCGCTCTCCAACTACTTCCGGGTCGGCAACCTGACGGCCCTTCGGGAACTCGCCCTGCTCTGGGTGGCCGGCCGGGTCGACGAGGGCCTGCGGGACTACCGTGCCACCCACAACATCGACCGGGTCTGGGAGACTCGGGAACGCGTCGTGGTCGCCCTCACCGGCGGCCCCGAGGGCGAGACGCTGATCCGCCGCGCGGCCAGGATCGCGGACCGTACGGCGGGCGGCGAACTGCTCGCCGTGCACATCACCCGCAGCGACGGCCTGGCCGGCGCCTCACCCGGAAACCTGGCCGAGCAACGGCAGTTGGTGGAGACCCTGGGCGGCAGCTACCACGTGGTGGTCGGCGACGACATCCCGGACTCGCTGCTGACCTTCGCCCGCGCGCACGACGCCACCCAGCTGGTGCTGGGCACCAGCCGGCGCGGCCGGATCGCCCGGTTCCTCACCGGCCCCGGCATCGGCGAGACCACCGTGGACGGCTCCGAGGACATCGACGTCCACATGGTCACCCACGAGTTCACCGGCCGCGGCCGGCTGCCCGCGCTCGGCCGCCGGCACTCACCCAGGCGCACCCTCGCCGGGTACGCCGCCGGACTGGTGCTGCCCGTGCTGCTCACGCTGCTGCTGTCGCACACCACCCTCAACCTCACCACCGACGCGCTCATCTTCCAACTCGGCGTGGTGGCCGTCGCGTTGCTCGGCGGTGCGACCTCCGCCCTGCTCGCCTCGGTGACCGCCTCACTGCTCCTCAACTACTACTTCATCCCGCCGGTCCACACCTTCACCATCACCGAGCCGAACAACATCATCGCGCTGGCGGTGTTCGCCGTCGTCGCGCTCACCGTCTCCACCGTGGTTGACCATGCCGGCCGCCTCACCACCCGGGCCGCTCGCGCCACCGCCGAGGCGGAGACCCTGTCCACCCTGGCGGGCAGCGTGCTGCGCGGCGCCGACGCGCTGCCCGCTCTGCTGGAGAAGTCCCGGACCGCCTTCGGCATGGACTCCGTCGCGCTGCTGGACCGCACCGGCGGTGAGGTGCTGGCCCGGAGCGACGCCGCCGGAGCGCCCGCCGCCGACCGCGAAGTCACCGAAGTCCCGGTCGGTTCCGATGCTTTGCTGATCCTGGCCGGGCGGCGGCTGCCCGCCGCCGACCAGCGGGTGCTGACCGCGTTCGCCGCCCACGTCGCCGCCGCCCTGGAACGGGACCGGCTCGCCACGGTCGCCGCCGAGGTCGAACCGATCAAGGCCGCTGACCGGATGCGCACCGCCCTGCTCGCCGCGGTCAGCCACGACCTGCGCACCCCGCTGGCCGCCGCGCTCGCCTCGGTCGGTTCGCTGCGCAGCCCCGACGTGGAGTTCTCCGAGGAGGACCAGGCCGAACTCCTGGCTACCGCCGACGAATCCCTGCTCAAGCTCAACCGCCTGGTCGACAACCTGCTCGACATGAGCCGCCTCCAAGCGGGTGCCCTGACCCTCCATCTGATGCCGACCCACCTGGAGGACGTCCTCCCACGCGCCGTCGACTCGCTCGCCGACCCGGACGCCCCGATCCAGCCGCTCGGCCTCGCCGAAGCACCGCCCGTACTCGCCGACCCGCCACTGCTGGAACGGGTGCTGGCCAACGTCATCACCAACGCCCTGCGGCACAACGCCCCCGGCGCTCCTGTCCTGGTCGCCGCCAGCGCCCACCTGGACCGGGTGGAGATCCGCGTCATCGACCGCGGCCCCGGCATCCCACCGGAGGACCGGGAACAGGTCTTCCTCCCGTTCCAACGCCTCGGCGACACCGACAACACCACCGGCGTCGGCCTCGGCCTCGCACTCTCCCGGGGCCTGGCCGAAGCCATGAACGGCTCCCTCGAGGTCGAGGACACCCCGGGTGGCGGCACCACCATGCTGCTCACCCTGCCGGCCGCCGGTCCCGGCCCTGTCGAGGTGGCGCCGTGAGCCGGATCCTGGTGGTAGACGACGAGCCGCAGCTCCTGCGCGCGCTGAAGATGCTGGCCCGGTTACGGGCGGTGCTGCGCCGCCCGGCCCTGCGGGACGACCGGAGGATCCACGAACTGACCGTGCTCGGGGTCCGGCCCCGGCTGCGCGAGTACCGCTGACCGCCGGTTGCGGAGCGCCGACGGAACTGTTCCCGCCGCCGAGGCAACGGTCGGGGGCCGTTCCGGGCTCTGGGAGGGTGAGGAGGTGCTCATGGGAGAACCGAAGACCGACCGGGACAGCGAGCTCCAGGCGTTCACCGTCGTCGCCTGGCCGCGACTGCTGCGTACCGCGTTCCTGCTCGCCGGGGACCAGCACGCGGGCGAGGACCTGGTCCGGTCGACCCTGGAGCGGGCCTACGCGGCCTGGGGGAAGGTGCGCCGGGCCGACGACCGGGATGCGTACGTACGCCGCGGTGCGGCATGACCGGCGAACGACAGCCCGGGCATGAGGAGTTGGCGGTACAGGTGGGGATCGTCCTGGCCGGTCTGGTGGACACGGTGGAGATCGGCCCGGCCCCCATCGCCGCTCTGACGGCCGGTGGCCGCAGGCGGCTGCGGCGACGGCGGGCGGTGCTGACCGGATCGGTGGCCCTGGTGACCGCCGCGGTGGTCGGCGGTGGGGTGCTGTGGCGTCTGGCCCGACGGCGAGGTCGTCCGCGAGTGCTTCGTCCGCCGCCCGTGACCCGCTCGCACCGGTCCGGGCCGTGGTCGCGCAGGGCGTCGTGGACGGCAAGGAGTGGAAGGCCTGGGCCGCGCTCTGGCCGCTGGCGAGCAGGGAGCAGTCCCTCGAGCAGGCCAGGTTGATCTGGCAGGAGCAGCACGCGGTGGGCTCCGACCTGCCCGAGCCGACCGGGCCGGACGGCCGGTCCGCCTGATCGGCGTGGCCGAGCGTCCGGGCACCAAGGCCCGGTCCATCACGGTGTACGGCACCGGCGGACAGCTGCTCGGCACCAACACGAGCTGGCTCTCCTGACCCGGCGCTGACCCGTCGCAGCCAGGGCCCGGCTGCGACGTGCACGGACACCCGTTGGCACTCAGTGCTGTCGATCACGCGCATCAAGTGCCATCCGGGGCCGAAAATGCTAAATTCACGCCATGACCGCCGCACGGGACACCAGCTCCGAGACCTCCGCCACCCCGGCGAAGCCCGCCATGCGGGACGCCCTGGTCGCGGCGGCCTTCCAGCTGTTCCTGGAGCGCGGGTACGAGCAGACCACGATCGACGACATCGTGACGCTGGCCGGGGTCGGCCGCCGGTCGTTCTTCCGCTACTTCCCCTCCAAGGAGGACGTGGTCTTCCCCGACCACGAACAGTGCCTGGCGGACATGACCGCCCTGCTGGAGGCCAGCGAGGACGGGGACGACCCGGTGGCCCGGGTCTGTGACGCCGCCCGGCTGGTGTTGCGGATGTACGCCGAGAACCCGGTCTTCTCGGTCCAGCGCTACCAGCTGACCAAGAAGGTGCCGGGCCTGCGCACGTACGAACTCTCGGTGGTCTGGCGCTACGAGCGCACGCTCGCCGAGTACCTGCGGGCCCGGTTCTCGGCCCGCCGGGACGGCACGCTGCGGGCCGACGTGATCGCCTCGGCCGTGGTCACCGCGCACAACCACGCCCTGCGCGCCTGGCTCCGGGCCGGGGGCGAGGGCGACGCGTCGGCGGCGGTGGACCACGCCCTGGACTACGTCGCCCGGGCCTGGACGCCCGAGCGGTCCCCGGCCGACGGGGCGGCGGAGGAGGACGAGGTGGTCATCGTCATCACCAAGCGCTCCACCCCGATGTGGCGGGTCGTCAGGGACGTCGAAGCGGGCCTCGGCCGGGGCTGATCACGCGCGGACAGCACGAAGCCGGACGGCAGCAACTGCCGTCCGGCTTCGTGCTGTTGAGGCTCAGCCCTTGCGGGTCTTGACCTCGGTGGTGAGCTGGGGGAGGACGGTGAAGAGGTCTCCGACGACGCCGTAGTCGACGAGTTCGAAGATGGGGGCTTCGGGGTCCTTGTTGATGGCGACGATGGTCTTGGAGGTCTGCATGCCGGCGCGGTGCTGGATGGCGCCGGAGATGCCGGCCGCGACGTAGAGCTGGGGGGAGACCTGCTTGCCGGTCTGGCCGACCTGGTTGGTGTGGGGGTACCAGCCGGCGTCGACGGCGGCGCGGGAGGCGCCGACGGCCGCGCCGAGCGCGTCCGCGAGGTCCTCGACGACGGCGAAGCCTTCGGCTGCGCCGACGCCGCGGCCACCGGAGACGACGATGGCGGCTTCGGTGAGCTCGGGGCGCCCCGAGGAGACGCGGGGGGTGCGGGCGGTGACGGTGGCGGCGTTGCCGGTGAACTCCACGCTCGCGGTCTCGACGGTGCCGGCGGCCGGGGCGGCCTCCGGGGTGGTGGAGTTCGGCTTGACGGTGATGACCGGGGTGCCGTGCGAGACCTTGGACTTGACCTGGAAGGAGGCGGCGAACACCGACTGGGTGGCGACGGGGCTGCCGTCGGTGCCGGCTTCGAGGTCGACGGCGTCGGTGATGATGCCGGAGCCAAGGCGCAGGGCGACGCGGGCGGCGATCTCCTTGCCCTCGCCGGAGGAGGTGACGAGCACCGCGCCGGCGTTGGCGGCGGTGGCGATCTGGGTCAGCGCGTCGACCTTGGGGACGACGAGCTGGTCGGTGAACTCGGCGCCGTCGGCGGTGTAGACCTTGGCGGCGCCGTATTCGGCGGCCTTGGCGGCGATGTCGGTGGCGGCCGGGCCGGCGCCCAGGACGACCGCCGAGGGCTCGCCGATGCGGCGGGCCAGGGTGAGCAGTTCGAGGGCCGGCTTGCGGACCACACCGTCGGCGTGGTCCACGAGAACCAGGATCTCAGCCATGATTTCTTGCTCCTGATCGATCGTTGGATGCGCTAACGCGTGTGGGGTTAGATGAACTTCTGCTCGACGAGGTAGGCGGCCAGGGCCTTGCCGCCCTCGCCCTCGTCCTTGACGATGGTGCCGGCGGTGCGGGCGGGGCGGGCGGTGATCGTCTCGACGGCGGTCCAGGCACCGGTGAGGCCGACGGTGTCGGTGTCGATGCCGAGGTCGTCGAGGTCGAGGGAGGTGACCGGCTTCTTCTTGGCGGCCATGATGCCCTTGAAGGAGGGGTAGCGGGCTTCGCCGGACTGGTCGGTGACGGAGATGACGGCGGGCAGGGTGGCGGAGATCTGCTCGGTGGCGGCGTCGCCGTCGCGGCGGCCGGTCACGGTGGTGCCGTCGAGGGTGACCTCGGAGAGCAGGGTGGCCTGGGGGACGCCGAGGCGTTCGGCGAGCAGGGCCGGGAGGACGCCCATGGTGCCGTCGGTGGAGGCCATGCCGCACACGACGAGGTCGTAGCCGGTGGTCTCCAGGGCCTTGGCGATGATGGCGGAGGTGCCGATCACGTCGGTGCCGTGGATGTCGTCGTCGTTGACGTGGACGGCCTTGTCGGCGCCCATGGACAGGGCCTTGCGCAGGGCGTCCTTGGCGTCGTCGGGGCCCACCGTCAGGACGGTGACCTCGGCGTCGCCGTGGGTTTCGGCGATGCGCAGGGCCTGCTCCACGCCGTACTCGTCCAGCTCCGACAGGAGGCCGTCCACGGCGTCCCGGTCGGTGGTGGTGTCGTCCGCGAAGCGACGGTCACCGGTCGCGTCGGGCACGTACTTCACACAGACAACGATCCTCAAGCTCACGGCGTCTGCTCCTTTCTGACGGTGTATGTGTGGGAAGAACTACGGGAGGTTGCGGGACATGACGATCCGCTGGATCTGGTTGGTGCCCTCGTAGATCTGGGTGATCTTGGCGTCGCGCATCATCCGCTCCAGCGGGTAGTCACGGGTGTACCCGTAACCGCCGAGCAGCTGGACGGCGTCGACGGTGATCTCCATCGCGGCGTCCGAGGCGAAGCACTTGGCGGCCGCGCCGAAGAACGTCAGGTCGGCGTCGACCCGCTGGGACTTCGCGGCGGCCGCGTAGGTGAGCTGCCGGGCGGCCTCCAGCTTCATCGCCATGTCGGCCAGCATGAACTGCACGCCCTGGAAGTCACCGATCGGCTTGCCGAACTGCTTGCGCTCCCGCACGTAGCCCTTGGCGTAGTCCAGCGCGCCCTGCGCGATGCCCACCGCCTGCGCGGCGATGGTCACCCGGGTGTGGTCCAGGGTCTTCATCGCGGTCGCGAAACCGGTGCCCTCGGCGCCGATCATCCGGTCCGCCGGGATCCGCACGTTGTCGAAGTAGACCTCGCGGGTCGGCGAGCCCTTGATCCCGAGCTTCTTCTCCGGCGCGCCGAACGACACACCCGCGTCGCCCTTCTCCACCACGAACGCCGAGATGCCCTTCGTGCGCAGCTCCGGGTCGGTCACGGCGAGCACCGTGTAGAACTCCGAGACACCCGCGTTGGTGATCCAGCGCTTCACACCGTTGAGCACCCAGAAGTCGCCGTCGCGCACCGCGCGGGTCTTCATCCCCGCCGCGTCCGAACCCGCGTCCGGCTCCGAGAGGCAGTACGAGAACATACCCTCGCCCCGGGCCAGCGCACCCAGGTACTTCGCCTTCAGCTCCTCCGAGCCCGACAGCTGCACCGGCAGCGAACCCAGCTTGTTGACCGCCGGGATCAGCGAGGACGAAGCGCACACCCGCGCGATCTCCTCGATCACGATCACCGTCGCCAGCGCGTCCGCACCCGCACCGCCGTACTCCTCCGGCACATGCACCGCGTGCAGCTCATTGGCCTGCAACGCGTCCAGCGCCTCCTGCGGGAACCGGCCCTGCTCGTCCACCTCCGCCGCGAACGGGGCGATCTTCGCCTCCGCCAGCGACCGCACCGCCTCCCGGAGCATCTCGTGCTCCTCGGAAAGCCGGAAGAGATCGAACACCTTGTCCATGGCGCGGCGCTCCAGAGCGATAGGGAACCAAGTTCCCCTAATAGACCACACTCTGTGCCATCTCGGCCAGCCCTTCGGCACTGAGTGCCTTCGGCCGGGTGAACTCCGTGCCCTGCTGGGTCCCGTTACCGACTACCGCTGCCGCCGGCCGGTGCCCCGGCGCGTTCCCGCATCGCGGCCAGTGCCGCGGGCAGGTCGAGTTCGGTGGTCGCGGTGCCGAGCTCGGTGAGGCGGGCGAAGCTCAGGGTGCCGTCGTGGGAGAACACCGCGGTCAGTGAGGTGTCCTCGAGGGTCAGCAGCAGGCGTTCGGTGGCGCGCTCGTGTTCGGGGAGCTGCCACTGCGGCTTCCAGCCGTAGAGGTGGGCCTGTTCGAGGAGGAGGGTCTGGTCCCTGCTCGTCGGCACGGTGGGTTCGTCGGCGTTCATGGTGACCGCCTCCTGTCCGGTTCGCTTCTCGGCCGTACGACGCGCCTGCCCGTCCCCTCAGGTCTCATTCCTCCTGAGGGGACGGGCAGGGCGGGATGCAGTCGTCAGTCGCACGACCCCGACCGCGGGCCGGTGACCCGGACCGGCCCGGTGACCGTGGTGTCGAGGGTCTGGACGCAGCCGGTGTTGGCGTTCAGGGTCAGCGGGCCCCGGATGGTGTTTCCGCCGCAGGCCGTCGGGTGGGCGGGATCCGAGCCGAGCAGGACGTGGCCGCTGGTCCGCCCGACGCTGACCGGACCGGTGAGGGTCGAGCGGCAGATCGTGAGGGCGAGGGCGCCGTCGGAGGTCAGGGGACCGGTGACGGCGGCGTCCGCAATGGCCAGGGATCCGCCGGGACGGACCGTGACCGGTCCGTTCTGGGTGCCGCCGGCGGCGATGCAGAGCGCCTCGTCGGCGGCCACGGTCAGGGGACCGTGGTGGGCCGTCGTGAGGCACGGCCGGCTGAAGCCGACCACGAGATCGGTGGTCGTGGCGCTCGGTACGAAGCCGGCGTCCCCGTCGTAGTGGGCGGTGATCGCGTGGGCCCCGGGCTGGAACCCGCCGGTGCTGAAGGCAGCCTGACCGGCAGTCAGCGGGACGGTGGCCAGTGGCGTCGTCCCGTCCGAGAAGGTGACCGTACCGTTCGGGGCGCCCACAGCCGAGGCGACGGTGGCGGTGACGGTCACCGAGTGCCCGAACAGCGGGGTGGACGTGTCGGGGGTGAGCGAGACCAAGGTGCCGTACCGGAACGAGACGACCGCCCTGCCGTTGCCGTGGTTGACGCCCGGGAGGAGGGCGACCCCGGTCGCGGTCGGGGCGGCGAAGCTGCTGCCCCCGCCGCCGCCCGCGCCTGGGAGGTTGCCCGGGTTTCCGCCGCCGGAGCCGCCCGCGCCGCCGAAGTAGCCGCCGCCACCCCCGCCGCCGCCGTTGCCGCCGCGACCGCCGTTGCCCCCGGGGCCGCCGCTGCCGGGGTTGGGCAGACCGGTGTCGGGGTCGATGTCGCTGCCGGCCACGCCGGGGCCGCCGAGGCGGGAGTTGGGGCTGCCCGCCCCGGGTGCGGTCCCGGTTCCGCCGGCGCCGGCCAGGCCGGCCCCCTCGACGCCGCTCTGGCCGCCGGTTCCGCCGGCCGGGCCGCCGCCGTCCCCGCCGCGCAGCTGGGGTCCGCCGTTGCCTGCCCCTCCGCCGCCGCCCGCCACCAGCACCCGATCCGATCCGTCGAGGCCGTCGACCCGCACGTCGGAGCCACCGCCGCCGGAGCCGCCCCCGCCGTGCGCACCGCCCCCACCGGCTCCGTGGCCGACGCCGCCCGGCCGGGCGTACTCGCCGTGCCGGGAGGTGCCGGAACTTCCGGCTGCGCCCAGCGTGATCCGGAGGACCTGCCCCGCGCGGACGGCCAGCGTCGCCCGGGTCTCACCGCCGAGCCCGCCGGGTGCACCCGCGTTCGGCGGGTTGGGCGCGACGAACCCGGCCGCGCTGCCGCCTTCGGCGCCGAACAGGTCGATGCTCACCGCGGTCACCCCGTCGGGAACGGTGAAGGTGTCGGTGCCCACGGCGGTGTAGTCGCAGGTGAACGGTGACGTGGTCAGCACGCCGCCCGTTCCGCAGGGGGTAGCCGGGTCGGCGGTCGCGGTGAACGGTGTCACCGTGGCGGTCAGCAGACCGGCCGCGCCGGCGATCAGCAGCCTGGATCGGAGCGTACGGGGACGGGCAATCGGACGAAAGTGCACGGGAGTTGACCATCTTTCAGGGCCGGTGGTGAGCGGCCGGGGTGGGGCGGGTGTAGTCCGCGGGTCGGGGCGGTCGCCTGCTCAGACGCCGTCGTCGGCGCAGAGCACCCAGGCGTCGGTGTACGTGCTCGGCGAACTGCCGCCCCCGGTGTGGGTGTACGCGGTCCAGTACGCCGCCGTGGTGCTGCCGTCACCGACCGGGCTGCCGCCGGAGTCGCTGGGGAAGCTCCCGTTCAGGTGGTCGCCGACCGAACCGGGGCCGGTGAAGGCGGTGCTGGTCACGCTGCCGCCGCTGATGGCGGCACCCCCGCTGACCAGCTTCCCGTCCCCGCCGCCGCAGCCGACCGTCGCGGTCTGCCCGGAGGTCGCCGCGGTCGGTCCGCTCACCTCGCTGTGGCGGACCTTCACGGTGGCGCCGCTGACGTTGATGTTGTTCCCGCTGCAGATCGCGTATGCGTAGGTGGTGTTGTTGCTGTTGCCGCCACCGCCGTTCCAGCCGACCGCCGCCCAGGAGTCGGGGTTGGTCTCCCCGTCGGCGGCGGCGATCTGGCCGTAGCTGTGAGCGGAGTTGTTGTAGGTGGGGAAGCTCGCGATCGGCTTGAGGCTGCCGACGCTCGCCGGGGTGATCCGGGCCCCGCCGCCGAGCAGCCGCGTGTTGGCCGGGCAGGTCGCCACGACCAGGCCGACCGTCCCGCTGGTGGTGGGACCGGCGAGCTTGTTCATGACCACCTGGGTGTGGTTGACCAGGCTGCTGGTGAAGCACACCGCGTACGGAGTGCTGGAGAAGTCGCTGTTGACCGCGCCGCCGCTGCCGCCGATGCCGAGCCAGTGCGTGACGTCCGTGCCGACCACGCCGGTGGAGCCGGTGTACTCGGTGCTGCCGTCGGGGCTGGGCGCGCTGCCGTTCACCTTGTTGCCGTTGGACGAAGTGCCGGTGCCGATGGCCTGGTTGATCCCGCCGCCGGAGATCAGGCCGCTGCTGCAGTCCGCGTGGGTGGAGATCTCGGCGAACGTGGACGCGGGCCCGAGGGTGGCCCCGGGCGTCTTCACGGTCACGCCCACGGAGTTGGCGTACGCCGTTCCGGCAACGGCCATGGCGAGTGCGGCTCCCAGGGCCAGGGCCTTGCCCGCGACGAGGTGCCGCAGAGGTCTCTTCTTCATCGGTCTCTCCTGTGCTGATCGGAGGTGGCGCCCATCGACGAAGGGCGTCGAGGAGCCGCGATCACTCTGCCGCAGCTGCAAGCCCAGAGTCTCCTGGTCCATCGCACAGGCGAGGGCAAGGCCCACTGTGTGGTGGCACAGTGGCCGGAGTGGAGTCAGTCGCCGCAGATCAGGGCGGCCCGGAGGTCGAGCCGGTCCTCGAGCCGGACCAGGCTGCGGCCGGTGAGTTCCTCGATGCGCTTGATCCGGTAGTGCACGGTGTTCACGTGGATGTGCAGGGCCTGCGCCGTGCGGGACCAGGAGGCGTCGTGGCTCAGGAAGGAGTCGAGCGTGGCGAGCAGCGAGACGGTGTTGGTCCGGTCGTGCTCGGCCAGCGGCGCCAGCAGCCTGCTGCGGAACGATGCCTTGACCTCGGCCGGTACACCGCGCAACAGGGCTGCCAGCGAGCCGAGTTCGAGGCTGCTGCCGACGGCGCCGGCCGCCTGCGAGTCCAGCGCGTAGCCGGCCTGCACCAGCGCGCCCCGCAACTCCGGCAGGGTGGCCGCGGCGGTGGGGCCGACGCCCGCGCGCAGCTGCTGACGCTCCGTCAGTCTGCCGTTCAGCGTCGGCCAGGTGGCCCGGAGGGCGGCGCCGACCTCGGCTTCACCGGCCGCCGACAGCCCGGTCGCACCGCCCCGACCGTCGGGGGCGGCGACGAACGGCGCGTCGAGCCGGTGCAGGGCCTCGGCGAGGGCTGCGGCGGCCCAGGCTTCGGGGCCGTTCTCGATCCGTACGACGATCGGCGTGAGGGGCTGCCGCCCGGGCAGGCCGCAGGCGGCCAGCGCCTCGTCGAGGCCCAGCCCGCCGCCCCGGTGGAGCAACTCCACCACCCGTACGGCTGCTTGACGCTGCGCCGCGGCCGTCGCCCGGGCGCGGGTGGCGAGCGGGGCGAGCAGTTCCGCCAGCCCGTGCAGCACGGTGGTGGCGGTGGGTGTGGGCGTCGCGTGCGGGCGCAGCAGCCAGCCGTCGAACGGCGAGGTGCCCGGCGGTCCGACCGGCACCGCGCTGCCGAGCCCGAGCCCGAGCCCGGGAGCCGAGGAGCCCAGGACCCGCCCGCCGGCCGTGACCAGGGAGCAGTCCGGCAGGCCGAGGCCGGCCACCGCGCGGGCGAGGATGTCGGCCGGTGCCGCGCCCGCGTGCAGCAGGCCGGCCAACTCCCGCCGGATCGCGGCCGGAACGGCCGCGACGCCTTCCGAGCGCGCCTGGAGATCGCCCCAAAGCCGCAGGTACACCCGGTCGGTGACGGCCCGGAAGCTGGTCCCGGCCGGCACCGACAGCAGGGCTATCCCGTGCCGACGGCAGGCGTCGATCAGCTCGGCGGGGACGGCTCCGTGGGTGCCCTCGCCCGCGAGCAGGGCGGACACCTCGGCGCTGCGCAGGGAGTTGGCGAACCGCAGCGAGGCCGAGGCGTCCTCGGGATGCCACCAGACCAGCCCGGTGAGGACCAGTTCGCCCGCCTGCAGATAGCGCGCCGGATCGTGGAGGTCGGTGGAGGTGACCCCGGTGACCTCGCGGTCCAGCAGCTCGCGGGTCGCCCAGGCCACCTCGATGTGCAGGTCGTCCAGCTCCAGCAGGTCCCCGACGATCATGTCTTGCTCCTTGTGCTCCGCACCGGCTCCTGCTCATCGCATCAGCGAGGGAAATGTGCGTGCAGGCATAGTAAATGCAGGTCAATCCACGGATCATCCTCTTGTTTGATCACCCAGAGACGGGGTTTCGCGCGCGGTCGGGCCCCGGTCGTCCGCACAGTTGCCCTACCGCCCGCGCGCCGCCGCGCGGTGCTCGGCGATGGCCTGCCAGACCCGGTCGCGGAGGAACGGGGTCTCGGTGAAGCGGATGCCGGTGGCGTCGCGCAGGGCGTTGGCGAAGGCGGGCGCCACCGGGTTGAAGGGGCTCTCGCTCATCGACTTGGCGCCCAACGGGCCGATGGCGTCGGAGGTTTCCATGAAGTGGACCTCGGTCCGCGGTACGTCGGCGAAGGCCGGCAGCCGGTAGCGGCGGAACGCGGCGGTGCTGACCTGACCGGCGTCGTCGACGAGCACCTGCTCGAACAGGGTCGCGCCGAGTGCCTGGACGACGCCGCCCTCGACCTGACCGCGGCACTGCATCGGGTTCATCACCCGCCCCGCGTCCGCGGCGTGCACGCTGCGCAGGATCCTGATCTCGCCGGTGTCCCCATCGACGGCGAGGCGGAACCAGTGGGCGTTGAAGGCCACCGAGCGCGGCGAGCCGCCCCAGTGGCCGACGCCCGCGAGCTCAACTCCTTTGCCCTGAGCGGCTTCGAACAGCTCCTTGAGCGACACCAGCCGTCCGCCGCACTCCACCGCGTCCGCGGTCAGCCGGAGCAGGCTCCGGGGCGTCCGGGCGTACTCCGCGGCGAAGGACAGGATCCGCTCGGCCAGCGCGTTGGCGGCCTTCATCACCGCCTTGCCCGCCACCACCGTGCCGGTCGAGCCGAACGCTCCGGTGTCGTGCCGGACGACGTCGGTGTCGGACTGCCGGACCGCGATCCGGTCCGCCGTGGTGCCCAGGGCCCCGGCGGTGATCTGCTGGTGCACGGTGGTGGTCCCGTTGCCGAACTCGGCGGTGCCGACCGCGAGGTCGTACGTGCCGTCCTCCAACAGCTGCACCGTGGCGTCGGCGAAGTGCCCGCCGGGCGGGCCGGTGGCGATCATCGACATCGCGAAGCCCTGCCCGACCAGCCAGCCCGCCGGTGCGTCCCGGGCACTGCGGTCCTCGGCGAGGGCGTCGCGGACCACCTGGAGGCACTGGTCGAGGCCGTAGCTGGCGATGTGCAGGTCCTCCTCCTCGCCGCCGGGGCTGATCAGGTGCTCGCCGGGGCCGATGACGTTCTTCTCCCGGAACACCAGCGGATCGACACCGAGCCGCCGGGCCAGCTCGTCCAGCACCGACTCCACGGCGAACGTCACCTGCCCCAGCCCGTAGCCCCGGAACGCCCCGGCGGGAACGCAGTTGGTGTAGACGGAGTAGGCGTTCACCTTCTTGTTGGGCACCCGGTACACGCCCATCGACTCGCCCACGCTGTGGAACATCACCGCCGGGCCGTGGTTGCCGTACGCGCCAGTGTTGGCGACGACCCGGAACTGCAGCGCGGTCAGCGTGCCGTCGGCCTTCGCGCCCGCCTTGACCGTGACGGTGAACGGGTGCCGGGTGGTGGCGCCGTAGAACTGCTCGGCGCGGGTGAACTCCAGCTTCACCGGCCGGCGCAGCCGCAGCGCGGCCAGCACGACGATGTCCTCGGTGAGCATCTCCTGCTTGCCGCCGAACCCGCCGCCGACCCGGCCCGCGACCACCCGGACGTCGTCGGGCGGCAGGTCGAACAGCGCGCAGATCGCACGCCGGGTCAGGAACGGGACCTGGGTGGAGGAGCGGACCACGATCCGCTCCCGGCCGGTCTCCTCGTTCTCCTCGAAGTAGGCGACGCAGCCGTGGGTCTCCAGGCTGGCGTGCTGGACCCGCTGCGTCCGGAAGGTCTCCTCGAAGACCAAGTCAGCCTCGGCGAAGCCCTGTTCGACGCTGCCGACCTCGCCGTGCACCTCACCGCAGACATTGTGCTCCGCCCGGGCGATCCGCGACTCGGAGCCCTTGGGGTGGAGCACCGGGGCGCCCGGCGCCATAGCCGGTTCGGGGTCGAGGACGAACGGCAGCACCTCGTACTCCACCACGACCCGGCGGCACCCCTCCTCGGCCGCCGCCTCGCTGTCGGCGACCACCGCCGCGACCCGCTGCCCGGCGAACCGCACCACGTCGTCCAGCAGCCGGGTGTCGTCGGGGTCCTCGGTGGGGTGCTCGTGCCGGGCGGAGGAGTACAGCCGCTCGGGCGCGTCGTGGTGGGTGAACACGGCCTGCACGCCCGGTACTCGGAGCGCGGCCGAGGTGTCGATCGAGACGATCCGGGCGTGCGGGTGCGGCGAGCGCAGCAGCTTCATGTGCAGCAGCCCTTCGACCTCGAGGTCGAAGGTGTACCGGGCGGTGCCGGTGACCACCTTCGGGCCGGCCGGCGCCCCGAGGTTCCGGCCGACGGCCTGTCCGGCGCACGGCTCCTCGGTGTGCCTGACCCCGCGGACGGCGTCCTCGATCGCCCGGTAGCCGGTGCAGCGGCACAGGTTTCCCTTCAAGGCCCTTGGCAGATCCTGGAGTTGATCCTCGTCGAGCTTGGCCGCGGTCATCAGGAGGCCGGCCGTGCAGAAGCCGCACTGGAAGCCCTGCGCGTCCAGGAACCGCTGCTGCACCGGGTGGAGTTCACCGTCCTCGGCGAGCCCCTCGACGGTCGTCACCGAGCGGCCCTCGGCCCGGACCGCCGGGTAGAGGCAGCTGTGCACCGGCTCCCCGTCCACGTGTACGGTGCACGCCCCGCAGTCCCCGGCGTCGCAGCCCTTCTTCACCCCGAACCAGCCGCGCTCCCGCAGGTAGGTGCGCAGGCACTGCCCGGGCCTCGGCTCGGCGTCGAAGGGCTCGTCGTTGATCCGGATCCCGAAGCTCATCGGTGCGTCTCCTCGGCCAGTTCGCGGCGGATCCCCTCGGCGATACGGAACGTCAAGTGCCGTCGCCAGGCGGGCAGTCCGTGGATGTCGTCGAAGTACTCGTCCGGCCCGATCGCGTACTCGACCGCCTCGCGCAGCGCCTCGGCGTTCGGTGGCAGGGCGAACCGCAGCTGGACCGGCCGCACGGTCGAGGCGGTGACGGTGAGCGTCAACTCGCCGTCGATCGGGTCGAGCGCGCCGATCACCAGGACGCCGGAGCGGCCCAGTCCGTACAGCGAGGCCTGCCGGAACGCCGTCCGTCCTGCCAGCGTCCGGGCCGGCAGGGTCACCGAGCGCAGCAGCTCGCCTCGCTGCAGCACGTTGCGTCCGGCACCGGTGACGAAGTCCGTGACCGGGACCCTGCGTAGGGCGCCCGATTGGGAACGCAGCAGGCAGACGCCGTCCAGGGCGGCGGCCAGCGAGATCATCGGGCCGGCGGGCAGCGAGTTGCACAGGTTGCCGCCGACGGTCGCCATGTTCCAGATCTTCCACGAGGCGAGGAAGGCCCGGCAGCACTGCTCGAACAGCGGCGCGGCCGCCCACCCGGCGGGCTTGGGGAAGCGGGAGAGCTGGGCGATCGTGCAGGTCGCGGCGATCTCCAGACCCCCGTCGGGGGTCACCGTCAGCGGCTCCCAGCCCATCCGGCTCAGGTCGACCAGCCGGCGGAGGTGGGGCTGCGGTTCGGAGAAGAGGTACGTACCGCCGCCCAGCCAGGCGTCCCCGGGCCGCCACGCGCCGCCCCGACGGGCGTCGCGCACCTCAAGCACCGTGTTCAGATCCACGTTGTCCACCGTCCTCACCGGCTCGATAGGGCGATTGAAGCAACGCCCGACCACGGGAACGAGTGGGGTGGCACACCAGTGATCCACTCTCGGACTGGACGATCGACCAGCGGCAGAACACCGGTGACAGATCGTCAGTTCATCGGCCATGATCGTGCGCGTGACCACCAGACGCGCTGTTCTCACCAGCCTCGCAGCGGCCGCCGCCGGTCTGCCGCTGCTCAACGACCTCGCCGGGCACGGCAGTCGAGCCGCCGCGGAGGGCTCCGTCGTCAGCGGCTTGCCGGAGCGGTACAGCTCCAACACCGACCTCTACGCCTCCACGGAGCACCTGGAAGGCCAGCACTGGGTGCGCCGCTACCGTCGCCACGAGGCGGTGGACAACCTCAAGGCGAGCAGCCCGGAGATGTCGCTCACCTCGGTCGTCGCCCCGCACGGCGGCGTCATCGAGCGGGGCACCAGCGAGCTCTGCCTGGCGATCGCCGGGTACCAGCCGATCCTTCCCGGGATCGTCACCGAGGCGGAGCCGAACCCGCCGCTGCCGCAGCCGGTCGGCAACGGCGTACCGGTGCGGGACTACTGGCTGTTCGAGGCGCTGGCCGACATCGAAGGCAACCCGCTGCACGTGACCTCGACCCACTGCGACGACCCGGCCGCCCTGGCGGTCACCGGTGGCAGCAGGTACGCGGTCTCGCTGCACGGTTTCTCGCCCGACAAGGACGCGAGCGGGAAGCCGATCGGCGGGGCCGTGCAGGTCCTGATCGGCGGCCGCGACCAGCGGCTGATACGCAACATCCGGGGCGTGCTGGAGAGCCGGTTCACCAGCCCGGACCTCGCCCCCGTCAACGTCACCATCGCGGCCGAGGGTACGAAGATCAACGGCGACGAGCCCACCAACATCGTCAACCGCACCTACACCGGCGCGGGTGCCCAGCTGGAGATCTCCACCGAGCTGCGCAGGATGATGTTCGGTGACTGGAGCACCGCGGCGAAGCGCGTGGGCACCGCCGGCCAGGGCGTCGTCGCCTCGTACTACTGGAACGGCTTCGTCAACGGCGTCCGGGCCGCGATCGACCGCCACGAACGCGGCCTCGACTGGGCCGTGGTCACCGTGCCGTACGGCGGCTGACCCCGGGCCCCGCTACTTGGTGGTGAGGGTCTGCAACGGGCCCGTACAGCTTGCAGGCGTGCTTCGAGACGTTGGTGAGCTTGATGACGCCGGACCACCGGGGAGCGGCGCTCTTGTCCAGCTCGGTCAGCTCACCGGTGATGTCGCTCTCGCGCTCGGAGCCGCCGCAGGCCGGCGCGCCGCACACGCCAGGACGGTCGCGACGGTCAGGTGACGAGTCTTCAAAGCGTGCTCCCAGAACGGTGAGTGGGCCCCCGCACCGGGCAAGCCCACTCACTGCACGCAGCCGGACGGCGTTCGGTTCCCCTTGCACGAAGCGGCATTTCGTGGCTCTTTCGAGGGGTCGCTACGGTCGGATTCATGGAGTGGAACTTTCAAACAGCCGAAACCCTCGCCGCTGCTCTGCGTGCCGGTGAGGTGACCTCGGCGGAACTGACCGACGCGGCGATCGCCGGTATCGAGCGGGACGACAAGGCGATCAACGCGATCTGCGTACCGGACTTCGACCGTGCCCGGGCCGCCGCGCGCGATGCCGACCGGGCGCGTGCCCGTGGTGAGGACCGGCCGCTGCTCGGCATTCCGGTGACGGTCAAGGAGTCGTACAACATCGCCGGGCTGCCCACGACTTGGGGCATACCGCTGCACCGGAACCACCTGCCCGCCGAGGACGCGGTGCAGGTGTCGCGACTCAAGGCCGCGGGCGCGGTGGTGCTCGGCAAGACCAACGTGCCCCTGGGACTGCAGGACGTGCAGACCTTCAACGAGATCTACGGCACCACCAACAACCCGTGGGACCACGCTCGCACGTCGGGTGGATCCTCCGGCGGGTCGGCGGCGGCCCTGGCGTCCGGATTCGGTGCGCTGTCCATCGGCTCCGACCTCGCCGGCTCGCTGCGCACCCCCGCACATTTCTGCGGGGTCTACGCACACAAACCGACCCTCGGGCTGGTGGCGAGTCGCGGCATGGTCGCACCGCTCGCGCCGGTGCTGCCGACCGACCTCGACCTCGCCGTCGTCGGTCCGATGGCGCGCAGCGCCCGCGACCTCGCGCTCCTGCTCGACGTCATGGCCGGACCCGACCCGCTGACGCACGGTGTGGCCTACGACCTGCGGCTGCCGCCCGCGCGTCACGAGGAGCTCCGCGACTTCAGGGTCCTGGTCATCGAGGACCATCCGCTCATCGCGACCGGATCCGCCGTGCGGGCGGGCGTCAACCGTGTGGCCGACGCGCTGGCCGACGGCGGAGCGCGCGTCGAACGGTACAGCGCGCTGCTCCCCGACCTGAGCGAAGCCGCGAGGCTCTACATGCAGTTGCTCGTGTCGGGCTCCGTCGCACGCTTTCCCGTCGAAGCGCGCGAGCAGGTGCAGTCACGGGTGGCCGAGCTGAGCGAGGACGACCGGAGTCTCGACGCGGCGCGGCTGCGCGGCATGGTGCTCAGCCACAGCGACTGGGTTGAGGTGAACGGCCGTCGCGAGCTCCACCGCCACGGCTGGCGGCAGCTCTTCGCCGAGTTCGACGTCGTGGTGTGCCCCGTCACCCCCACTCCGGCGTTCCCGCACGACCACCGTCCCAGTCCGATGGAACGCCTGATCGACGTCGACGGTGTCACGTACCCGTACTTCGACCAGCTCGTCTGGGCCGGTCTGGCCACCATGCCCGGCCTGCCAGCCACCGCCGTACCGGCCGGCCGGTCCCCGGAGGGTCTGCCGGTGGGCGTGCAGCTCATCGGCCCGATGTTCGAGGACCGCACCCCGCTGCGGCTGGCCGAACTGCTCGAGCAGCGGATCGGCGGCTTCCAGGCGCCGGAGTAGGGCGTACCGCCGGGTGCCCGCGTCGAGGACCTCGACGCGGGCACCCTTCAGTTGCCGGTCCTGATCGCCGGTCCGGTGCGCTTGCGTCCCCACCTGCGCCAGGCCAGGAAGCCGGCGCAGGCGCTGAGCAGGGCGGCTGCCGTGCCGCCCCACAGCAGCCCGTGCCCGTGGTCGGGGCTCTTCCAGGCCGCGACGTCGGATCCGCAGGTCAGCGCGGCGGCGGCCTCGGGCCGGATGCACGCCGTCGTGGTGAACCGCGCACCGTCCGACTTCGGGGCCCGGCTGGGCTGGACGACGTGGACGATCTGCGCGTGCTCGACCTGCTGCCTGTTGCCGACCTCGACGGTGAGGGTGCGCTGGATCACGGAGTGCGGGGCCAGGTGCGCGGTCCATTCGACCCCGCCGTTCGCGGCCACACCGTTCTCGTCGATGGCGAGCGGCCGCATGCCGCTCGGCATCAGCTGGGTGAGCGAAGCCGCCGGGTAGTCGGTCGAGGAGCGGTTGTCGACCTCGATCCGGTAGGTGACCTTGTCGCCTTCGGCCACGGTGGCGGCGTCGCGGTGGACCGTGACGCTGAGTGGGGCGGCCTCCGGGGCCGGCGGGTTGGTGTGGTCGGTAGCTGACGCGCTGTTCGGCAGGCTCATTGCGAGTACGAGGATCGCCGACACCAGAGGCATGACTTCGTCCTAACGGATGGTCATATGCGCACGGTAGTGCGCTGATCGGGTTGATCTGATGACTGTTTATAGGTTTTGTACGTGACGCCATCACTCGCGACCTATACACCCTTTTATAGCCGCTTGGGCAGATTTGATCCGGCAACTGCTTCGATGGGAACGCAATGGTCAGCGGGATGAGACGACTGTTCGCGGCCACACTGGCCTGGGCGACGGTCCTGGGCATGCCGTCCATCGCGATCCCGGTCGGGGCCGGCTCCGGAGCGCCGCAGCCGCGGGCCGCGGCGGGGGCGTGTACCGCGAAGACCTCGGGCTACAACCAGTGCCAGGTCTTCCGAAGCAGCAGCTCCACGCAGACGTTCACGCCGCCGGCCGGGGCGACTGCGGTGCGTTTCCACCTGTGGGGTGGTGGCGGCGGCAACTCGGACGACACCAAGGGCGCCGGTTCCGGCGGTGGCGGCGGTTACACCCTCGGGAACATCTCGGCGCCGCTGGCGACGTCGTACTCGATCTCCATCCCTTCAGCGGCGTCCACCAGCTCCGGTGCGGGCACCGGTGGCGGTGCGGTCTGGGTGAAGGACAACTCCGGCACCCTGCTGTTGGTCGCCGGCGGTGGTGGCGGCGGTGGCCGGGGAGCCTCGGGGGGTAGCGGTGGGGCCGGCGGTGGCACGGATGGCGCGAACGGCGGTGACGCCGGCGGCACTTCGGACGCCAAGGGCGGCAACGGCGCGGTCGGTAAGACCGGAGGCGCCGCGGGGAAGGTCAGCGGCACCCGTGCGGGCAAGGCGGGCGGTGACGGGCCGCTCGGGGCAGGCGGCGCGGGCGGTGCGGCAGGGACCGGCGGCAGCAACGGCGGCGGCGCCGGTGGTTCCGGCTACGCCGGTGGCGCGGGCGGTGACGGTGGTCTGGTGAGCCAGAGCGCCGCCGGTGGTGGCGGCGGCAGCGGCTATGTGGACACCGCGAAGGTCCCGGGCGGCACCACTACCGCGGGCTCGGGCAAGACGCCCGGCGGTACGGACGACGCGTTCTACGACAGCGACAAGTACGGCAACCCGCAGACCGCCGGCGCGGTCGTGGTCGAGTGGCAGATCCCGGCTGTGAAGATCACGTCGCCGACGGAGGGTGAGACCGTCGGGACCACCACCGAGTTCACGGGCACCGGCATGCCGGGGGCAAAGGTGACGCTCACCCGCGGCTCGTCGACCGTCGGCTCGGCGACCGTCGCGGCTGACGGGACCTGGTCGATCATCGCCGCCGGGCAGAGCACGAGCAGCAGCAAGGTGACGTATACCGCGACCCAGACGGCGACCGGGGCACAGGCCCTCACCGACACTGTCGGGGTCATCGTGTCCAGCAGCGGCACCATCACAGGCAAGCCGGTGACCTCGATCCAGACGACGACGACCGGTGGGTGTTACGCGTACTACAACGACACGAAGCAGTTCTTCAGCGACAGCTGCGGTACCGGCATCAGTGTGGGGAGCAACGTCTACGGCGCTGTGGACTACGTGTCGAGCGGCTCGTCCTATCGGACCCAGGCCGTCAATCAGACGCCGACCACCGGCGCGGGCACCTCGGCCGACCCGTTCACCATGACGACGGATTTCACGGCCGCCTCGGTGATGAGCCTGTCCCAGACGGAGACGTACGTCAACGGCGAGCACGGGTTCCGGGTCGACATCACGGTCACGAACAATGACAGCAAGAAGCAGACCGGCAACCTGTACCGGGCCGGCGACTGCTACCTGCAGGGCAGTGACAGCAGTTATGGCGTGGTGCTGCCGCGGGCCCCGGGGGTGGGCAACGGCATCGCGTGCGTGAAGAACTCCGACGGCACCGGCCAGGCGATGATGTTTGTGCCGCTGACTCCCGGCAGCTCGTACTCGGAGGGGAACTACGGCACGGTCAGGAGCCAGGTCCAGAGTGGCAAGGCGCTGCCCAGCACCTGTGATTGCACGAACAGCGTCGACAGTGGCATGGCTATTTCGTGGCCGTACTCGCTGGCGGCGGGTGAGTCCAAGACCTACAGCTTCTTCACCTACTTCCGCCCGGCGGACGTGAAGCCGATGGTGTCGGAGAAGACGGTGTCGCCGAGTAAGGTGCAGCCGGGCGAAACCGTCACCTACACGGTGAAGTTCACCAACCCGAATTCCTATTCGGCGACCACCTTCGGCTTCACCGACACGCTGGACAGCCGGCTGGACTACGTCGCCGGCTCGAGCGAGGGAACGGGCCTGGACGAACCGACCGTCACCGGCTCCAAAGTGGCCTGGGCCGGCCTGTTCACGGTGGCCGCCGGCAAATCGTACTCGTTCACCTTCCAGGCGAAGGTGAAGAGCGCGGCGCCAATGGGCACCGCCACCAACGACTTCGCCGGGGATGCCCTGACGACCCTGTCGAAGGTGGCGCCGGTATCGATCGCGCCGCCGGCGGCGCTGGCCGTGACCAAGACCGTGGACAAGTCGTCGGTGCTGATCGGCGGTCAGGCGGTGTTCACCGTCGCCGTGAAGAACGAGGGCCCGAACGCGGCGGTCAACGTCGTACTCACCGACCAGCTGCCGTCGGGCCTCACCTACGTGTCGGACGACTCGGGGGGCAAGTACGACAAGGCCACCGGCAAGTGGACGGTCGGCGCCCTGGCCAAGGACGCGACCGCGACACTGAAGATCACGGTGAAGGGCACCAAGGAGGGTGAGTTCCTCAACGCCGTGACGGCGCTGACCTCGGACACGTTCGACACCAACACGCTGTGTACGGATGCTTCGAAGCCGGCCACCTGCCCGAACGCCAAGGTCTCGGTGCGGTCCAGCGACTTGGCGATGACCGCGGCGGCCTCTCCGAACCCGGTGGCACCCGGCGGCAAGTCCACGGCGACCCTGACGGTCACCAACAAGGGGCCGCTGGCGACGGAATCCGTGGCGACCGTGACGTTCACCCTGCCGCAGCGCACCACGCTCGGTTCGCCGCTCCCGTCCGGCTGCACGGCGGCTACTGACGGCAAGTCGGTCACCTGCACCGTCGCCGCCGGCCTGGCCAAGGACGGCACGAGCACTTTCGAGATCCCGCTGGTCGTCGACTCGAACGCCCCGCTCGCGACCGCCCTGTCGGGCGGATCGGCGGTGGTGGCCTCCCCGGACGATCCGAACACCGCGAACAACACGGCGGCTGTGGCGCTGTCCACGACGGCCAAGGCGTCCAACGACCTGTCGATGGCGGTGTCGGCTCCGACCGACGCCCAGACCCCGGGCACCGTGGCGACCGTCACGGCGACGGTCAAGAACCTCGGCCCGTCGGACACCACCTCCGCCTCGACCGTGACGGTCACCATGCCGGCCAACACCAAGGCCGCCGCGACGCAGCCGGCCGGCTGCACCGCGGCGGCCGACCGCAAGACGGTGACCTGCACCATCGCGGCCGGTCTGAAGGCCGGCGCCTCGACCTCGTTCCCGGTCGCTGTGGCGATCGACCAGGACGCGCCGCTGGACACCACGCTGTCGGGTGGCAAGGCCGCCGTGGCGAATACCGAGGACGGCGTCGCCACGAACAACTCGGCGGACTTCACACTGAAGACCACGGCGAAGGCGACGGCCGACCTGGCGATCACCAAGGCGCCGGTGGGGTCGAAGGCGGTGGCTCCGGGTGAGACGTTCGAGTACCAGCTGACGGTGACGAACAAGGGCCCGTCGCAGGCGACGAACGTGGTCGTGACCGACACCCTCCAGAGCCCGCTGACTTTCGTCTCGTCAGATTCTGGGTGTACGGCTTCAGGGCAGAAGGTCACGTGCACGCTGGGTACTGCGTTGGGTGCCGGTGCGTCGAAGGTCGTCAAGATCACGGTGAAGCTCGACCCGGCCTATACCGGTGACGGTACGGACATCAAGAACCAGGCGTCGGTGTCCTCGGACGCGACGGATCCGGATCTGTCGAACAACACCTCGGATGCCTCGACCGGTCACCTTCCCGGTCCTGGCCCGGATCCGGGGCCGTATCCGCCGGCCAAGCCGAGCGCCGATCTGGCGATCACGAAGAAGCCGGTCGGTACGGCGTCGGTGGCTCCGGGTGAGTCCTTCGAGTATCAGCTGACGGTGACGAACAAGGGTCCGTCGCAGGCGGCGAACGTGGTGGTGACGGACACGCTGCAGAAGGAGTTGACGTTCGTCTCGGGTGACACCGGTTGCTCGGCGGCCGGGCAGACGGTGACGTGCAACGGCCCGGCGGTACTGGCTCCTGCGGGGAGCAAGGTCTACACGGTCAAGGTGATGCTCGATCCCGCGTACAGCGGCGACGGGAAGGACATCAAGAATCAGGCGTCGGTGAAGTCGGACACGGCCGACCCCGACTCGTCGAACAACACCTCGGACGCGGCGACCGGTGGTCTGCCGGGTCCTGGTCCGTCGCCGAACCCGCCCAAGCCGGGTTCGGCGGATCTGACGGTCACGAAGAAGCCGGTGGGCACTACGTCGGTGGCTCCGGGTGAGTCCTTCGAGTATCAGCTGACGGTGACGAACAAGGGTCCGTCGCAGGCGGCGAACGTGGTGGTGACGGACACGCTGCAGAAGGAGTTGACGTTCGTCTCGGGTGACACCGGTTGCTCGGCGGCCGGGCAGACGGTGACGTGCAACGGCCCGGCGGTACTGGCTCCTGCGGGGAGCAAGGTCTACACGGTCAAGGTTCGGCTGGACCCTGCCTATGCGGGTGATGGGAAGGACATCCGGAATCAGGCGTCGGTGAAGTCGGACACGGCTGACCCCGACTCGTCGAACAACACTTCGGACGCTGCGACCGGTGGTCTGCCGGGTCCTGGTCCGTCCCCGAATCCTCCGGCGCCGGCGAAGGCCGACCTGGCGATTACCAAGAAGCCCCTCGGCTCGGCCCTGGTCCCGTCCGGCGGCACGTTCGACTACGAGATCGCCGTCACCAACAACGGCCCCTCCCAAGCACGGAACATCACCGTCACGGACCAGCTCCAGGCGGAACTGCACTTCGTCTCCGCCGACACCGGCTGCACCGCCTCGGGCCAGGCAGTGACCTGCACCGGCCCGGTGACCCTGGACCCCGGTAAGACCCAGGTCTACAAGATCACGGTGCGGCTCGACCAGGCCTACACCGGTGACGGCAAGGACATCCGCAACCAAGCCTCCGTCAAGTCCGACACCGCTGACCCGGACACCTCGAACAACACCTCCGACGCGTCGACCGGCGGCCTGCCCGGCCCCGGCCCGGGCCCCAACCCGCCGGCGCCGGCCACTGCCGACCTCGCCATCACCAAGAAGCCGTTCGGCACCACGCTCGTCACACCGGGCACCACGTTCGACTACGAGATCACGGTCACCAACAAGGGCCTCTCACAAGCGAAGAACGTCACGGTCACCGACGCACTGCCAGTACAGGTGCGCTTCGTCTCTGCCGACACCGGCTGCACGGCCTCCGGCCAGACGGTGACCTGCACCGGCCCGGCTGCACTGGATGCCAAGGCCACACGCACCTACAAGATCACGGTGCGGCTCGACCAGGCGTACGCCGGTGACGGGAAGGACATTCGCAACCAAGCCTCCGTCAAGTCCGACACCGTTGACCCGGACACCTCGAACAACACCTCGGACGCTTCGACCGGGGGTCTGCCCGGCCCGGGACCTGATCCCAATCCGCCGGCCCCCGCGTCCGCCGACCTCGCCATCGTCAAGCAGGCCGAAGGCGCGGCGCTGGTCTCGCCGGGTCAGACCTTCAGCTACAACTTGACGGTCACCAACAACGGCCCCTCCCAGGCGAAGAACCTGACCACGGCCGACAACCTGCCCACGGTGCTCAACTTCGTCTCGGCCGACACCGGCTGTACCGCCACGGGCCAGCAGGTGACCTGCGCCGGCCCCGCGACACTGGACTCGGGCAAGACCCAGGTCTACAAGATCACCGTGCAACTGGACCCGGCCTACTCCGGCGACGGCAAGGACATCCGAAACCAGGGAACGGTCAAGTCCGACACCGTTGACCCGGACACCTCGAACAACACCTCGGACGCGTCGACCGGCGGCCTGCCCGGCCCCGGCCCCCAGCCCAACCCCCCGGCCCCGGCCAACGCCGACCTCGCCATCACCAAGAAGCCCCTGGGAACCGCACCGGTCCCGCCCGGCGGCACCTACGACTACGAGATCACGGTCACCAACAACGGCCCCTCGCAGGCGAAGAGCCTCGTGGTGACGGACGCACTGCCGGCGCAGCTGGCGTTCGTGTCCGCAGCTCCCGGCTGCAGCGCCGCCGGTCAGGACATCACCTGCACCGGACCGGCAACCCTGGACCCGGGCAAGACCCAGGTCTACAAGATCACGGTGCGGCTCGATCCGGCCTACGCCGGCGACGGGAAGGACATTCGCAACCAGGCCTCCGTCAAGTCCGACACCGCTGACCCGGACACCTCGAACAACACCTCGGACGCTTCGACCGGCGGCCTGCCCGGCCCGGGCCCGATGCCCAACCCGCCGGCACCGGTGAAGGCCGACGTCGCCATCGCCAAGAAGCCCGCGTCCCCGACCCCGGTGGCTCCGGGTGAGACGTTCGACTACACGATCACCGTGACGAACAACGGACCCTCGCAGGCTTCCGGCCTCGTAGTCACCGACGCGCTGCCGTCGATGCTGAAGTTCATCTCGTCGCCTGACAGTTGCACTGCCGCCGGCCGGGATGTGACCTGTCCGAAGCTGGCCACGCTGGCGGCCAAGGCGGCGAGGTCCTACACGATCAAGGTGCAGTTGGATCCGGCGTATGCCGGTGACGGCTCGGACGTCCGCAACCAGGCGAAGGCCGCGACCGACAGCGCCGACCCGGACCTGAGCAACAACACCTCGGATGCGTCGACCGGCACGCTGCCGGGTCCGGACCCGGGTCCGTACCCGCCGGCACCGGTGAAGGCAGACGTCGCGATCACGAAGAAGGCTTCGTCGTCCACGTTGGTCGCCCCTGGTGAGATGTTCGACTACACGGTCACGGTCATCAACAACGGGCCCTCGGACGCTTCAGGTGTGGTGGTGACGGATGCGCTGCCGTCGGTGCTGAAGTTTCTTTCGGCGAGCGACAGTTGCACTGCTGCCGGGCAGGACGTGACGTGTCCGAAGCTGGCCACGTTGGCGGCGAAGGCGTCGAAGTCCTACACGATCACCGTGCAGCTCGACCCGGCCTACGCCGGTGACGGCAAGGACGTGAAGAACCAGGCGAAGGCGGCCACGGACAGCGCCGACCCGGACCTGAGCAACAACACCTCCGACGCCAACACCGGTGGCCTGCCCGGCCCGGGCCCGGGCCCGAACCCCCCGGCGCCGGTGAAGGCCGACGTCGCGATCACCAAGAAGCCCGCGTCGGCCGCACCGGTCGCTCCGGGGGAGTCGTTCGACTACACGGTGACCGTCACCAACAACGGGCCTTCGGACGCGAAGGGCCTGGTGGTCACGGACGCGTTGCCCGCCGTGCTGAAGTTCGTCTCCGCAAGCGACAGTTGCACCGCTGCCGGGCAGGACGTGACGTGCCCCAAGCTGGCCACGCTGGCTGCGAAGGCGTCGAAGACGTACACGATCACCGTTCAGCTCGACCCGGCCTACACCGGTGACGGCTCGGACGTGCGCAACCAGGCGAAGGCCGCGACCGACAGCGCCGACCCGGACCTGAGCAACAACACTTCCGATGGCGCCACCGGCACTCTGCCCGGACCCGGTCCGAATCCGCCGGCTCCGGTGAAGGCGGATGTCGCGATCGTCAAGAAGGCCGCGAGCACCACGTTGGTGGCTGCGGGTGAGTCGTTCGACTACACGATCACGGTCATCAACAAGGGGCCCTCGGACGCTTCAGGTGTGGTGGTGACGGATGCGCTGCCGTCGATGCTGAAGTTTGTTTCGGCGAGCGACAGTTGCACTGCTGCCGGGCAGGATGTGACGTGTCCGAAGCTGGCCACGTTGGCGGCGAAGGCGTCGAAGTCCTACACGATCACGGTGCAGCTCGATCCGGGGTATGCGGGTGACGGCAAGGACGTGAAGAACCAGGCGAAGGCGGCCACGGACAGCGCCGACCCCGACCTGAGCAACAACACGTCGGACGCGTCGACTGGTGGTCTGCCGGGTCCGGGTCCTGGTCCGAATCCGCCGGCTCCGGTGAAGGCGGATGTGGCGATCGTCAAGAAGGCCGCGAGCAGCACGCTGGTGGCTGCGGGTGAGTCGTTCGACTACACGATCGCGGTGACGAACAACGGTCCTTCGCAGGCCTCGGGCCTGGTGGTGTCGGATGCGCTGCCGTCGATGCTGAAGTTTGTTTCGGCGAGCGACAGTTGCACCGCCAACGGCCAGGACGTGACCTGCCCCAAGGTCCCCGTCCTCGCGGCGAAGGCGTCCAGGACCTACACGATCAAGGTGCAGCTGGACCCGGCGTACGCCGGTGACGGCAAGGACGTGCGTAACCAGGCGAAGGTCGTCACCGACAGCCCGGACCCGGATCAGAGCAACAACACCTCGGACGCCTCCACGGGTGGTCTCCCCGGCCCGGGCCCTGGTCCGAATCCGCCGGCTCCGGTGAAGGCGGATGTGGCGATCGTCAAGAAGGCCGCGAGTACCACCCCGGTCGCGCCGGGCGAGACGTTCGACTACACCGTCACCGTCACCAACAACGGCCCCTCGGACGCCAAGGGCCTGGCCGTGACCGACGAGCTGCCTTCGATGCTGAAGTTCGTCTCGGCGAGCGACAGTTGCACGGCGACAGGCCAGAACGTGACGTGCTCGAAGCTGGGCACCCTGGCGGTGAAGGCGTCCAAGACCTACACGATCACGGTGCAGCTCGATCCGGCGTACGCCGGTGACGGTACGGACGTGCGTAACCAGGCGAAGGTCGCTACCGACAGCCCGGACCCGGATCAGAGCAACAACACCTCGGATGCCTCCACGGGTGGTCTCCCCGGCCCGGGCCCTGGTCCGAATCCGCCGGCTCCGGTGAAGGCGGACGTGGCGATCACCAAGAAGGCCACGAGCACCACCCCGGTCGCGCCGGGTGAGACGTTCGACTACACGATCACCGTCACCGATAACGGCCCCTCGCAGGCTGCCGGTCTCGTGGTGTCGGACGAGCTGCCATCGGTGTTCAACTTCGTGTCCGCGAGCGATGGTTGTACTGCTGCTGGGCGGAGTGTGACCTGTCCGAAGCTCGCGTCCCTGGCGGTGGGTGCTTCGAAGTCGTACACGATCACGGTGCAGCTGGACCCGGCGTACGCCGGTGACGGTACGGATGTGCGTAACCAGGCGAAGGTCGTCACCGACAGCCCGGACCCGGATCAGAGCAACAACACCTCGGACGCCTCCACGGGTGGTCTCCCCGGCCCGGGCCCTGGTCCGAATCCGCCGGCCCCGGTGAAGGCGGACGTGGCGATCACCAAGAAGGCCACGAGCACCACCCCCGTCGCGCCGGGCGAGATCTTTACCTATGAGATTGCGGTGACGAACAACGGGCCGTCGGACGCCAGTGGTCTGGTGGTGTCGGATGCGCTGCCGGTGATGCTGAAGTTCGTTTCGGCGAGCGACAGTTGCACCGCCAACGGCCAGGACGTGACCTGCCCCAAGGTTCCCGTCCTCGCGGCGAAGGCGTCCAGGACCTACACGATCACGGTGCAGCTGGACCCGGCGTACGCCGGTGACGGCAAGGACGTGCGCAATCAGGCGAAGGTCGTCACCGACAGCCCGGACCCGGATCAGAGCAACAACACCTCCGACGCCTCCACCGGCGGTCTTCCCGGTCCGGGCCCCGGCCCGAACCCGCCGGCCCCGGCCAAGGCGGACGTGACGATCACCAAGAAGCCGGCGAGCACCACGCCGGTGGCTCCGGGCGAGACGTTCGACTACACCGTCACCGTCACCAACAACGGGCCCTCGCAGGCGTCCGGCCTGGTGGTCACGGATGCGCTGCCGTCGGTGCTGAAGTTCGTTTCGGCGAGCGACAGTTGCACTGCGGCCGGCCAGGAGGTCTCCTGTCCGAAGCTGGTGTCCTTGGCGGTGGGTGCTTCGAAGTCGTACACGATCACCGTCCAGCTCGACCCGGCCTACACCGGCGATGGTACGGACGTGCGCAACCAGGCGAAGGTCGCCACGGACACTGCCGACCCCGACCCGAGCAACAACACCTCCGACGGAGCCACCGGCACCCTGCCCGGGCCCGGTCCGAATCCGCCCGCTCCGGTCAAGGCTGATGTGGCGATCACCAAGAAGCCGGCGAGCACCACGCCCGTGGGTCCTGGTGAGACGTTCGACTACACCGTCACCGTCACCAACAACGGCCCCTCCCAGGCCTCGGGCCTGGTGGTGTCGGACGAGCTGCCTTCGACGCTGAAGTTCGTTTCGGCGAGCGACAGTTGCACGGCCGTCGGCCAGAGCGTGACCTGCCCCAAGCTGGGCACCCTGGCGGTCAAGGCGTCCAAGACCTACACCATCAAGGTGCAGCTCGACCCGGCCTACACCGGCGATGGTACGGACGTGCGCAACCAGGCGAAGGTCGCCACCGACAGCGCCGACCCCGACCTGAGCAACAACACCTCCGACGCCGCCACCGGCGGTCTGCCGGGCCCGGGTCCCGGCCCGAACCCGCCGGCCCCGGCCAAGGCGGACGTGTCGGTGACCAAGAAGCCGGCCTCCACCACACCGGTGCCTCCGGGCGGGACGTTCGACTACACGGTCACCGTCACCAACGCCGGTCCGGCGCAGGCGCTGGACGTGAAGACGACCGACGCGCTTCCCGCGCCGCTGGCATTCGTCTCCTCGGTAGACGGATGCACCGCGACCGGTCAGGACGTGACCTGCCCGGCCCAGGCGGCACTGGCAGCCAACGGGTCGAGGACTTTCACCTTCACCGTCCGACTGGACCAGGACTACGAGGGGAACGGTTCGGACATCCGCAACATCGCGAAGGTCTCGACCGCGACCGCCGACCCGGACCTGTCGAACAACTCCTCCGCTGCCGCCGGGTTGCCCGGTGGCAAGCCCGCCCGGGGTGAAGCCGACCTCGCGATCGACAAGTCGTCGAACGGCCCCGCGATCGCTCCCGGGGAGAACGTCGACTACACGATCACCGTCACCAACAACGGCCCCTCGTCGGACAGTTACCAGGTGGTCCTCACCGACCAGCTGCCGAAGCCGTTGACGTACGTGTCCTCCCAGCCGGCCGGCTGCACCGTGGATGCCGCGGGCCGGACGGTCACCTGCCCGGCCAAGGGCCGGCTGAAGGTCGGTGAGAAGTTCACCTACGTGCTCACCACCCGTCTGGACTCCTCCTACACCGGTGACGGCAGCGACATCGTCAACCGCGCCGTGGTCGACGCCGACACCACCGACCCCAACCCCGCCAACGACACCGACACCGCTCCCCTGCCCGACGAGGGCCGACCCGCACCGCACAAGCGCGACATGGCCGCGCAGGCCATCCTCTCCAAGGAAACCGCGGTGCCCGGCGAGACGGTGAACCTGACCGGCCGGATCAGCAACCACGGACCGTCCACCCACCACGGCGAGGCCACCTTCTCGGTGACCCTGCCCGCCCAGCTCTCCTTCGCCCGGGACCTGCCGGGCCACTGCACCGTCGACACCCCGCAGCGGGCGACCTGCAAGCTCCCCGCAGGGATCCTGCCGCGGTCCCGTACCGGAAACCGCGCCGCGCAGGACGGCTACGTGGACACCTCGTTCGCCGTGCGCGTGTCCCCGGACGCGGTGGGCGGCCAGACCCTCACCGAGAAGATCCGGGTCAGCGACCCGGCCGACCGGCGCCCCGACAACGACGAGGACACCTACACGCTGCGGATCGGCACACCCGCCGCCGACCTCGCACTGACCAAGTCCGCCGCCTACCCGGCCGGCAAGACCCGGGTCGACCCCGGCGACACGTTCACCTACACCCTCACCACCACCAACCACGGCCCGTCCACCGCGGTGAACGCCGAGGTCACCGACCCGCTGCCGACCGCGCTGTCGTTCGTCTCCTCCCCGGACGGCTGCACCGCGAACGGACGGACCGTCACCTGCGGACCCGTCGCACGACTCGCACCCGGCGACCAGACGGTCCACCGCATCCTCGTCAAGCTCGACCCCGCCTACGCCGGCAACGGCAAGGACGTCGACAACATCGCCACCGCCGCCTCCGACACCCCCGACCCCGACCGTTCCAACAACAGCAACAAGGCCGGCACCAACGGCCCCGACGGCGGCCCGCTCCACACCGGCAAGGCCCAGCCGAAGCCCGCACCGAAGCCCCTCCCGTACACCGGCACCGCCGTGACGCTCATCGCCGCAGCCGCAGCGATCCTGCTCCCGGCCGGACTCGGCTGCCTCGTCCTCGCCAACCGGCGCAGGCGGCGCGGCCGGGCGTAACTCCTGACGCACCCTCAAGCGGGCCCGGAACGGCACCACCGTTCCGGGCCCGCTGCCGTACCCGCGCGAACCGCCCACCCAACGGTCGCCTGGACGGCCGACCTGCCGCCCCGTCAGGACATCGCGCTCACCGGAGCTTCGTCGAGCGGATCCGGCTGCACCAGCCGAGGGCGGGATTCCGGAAGTCGAACAAACCCCCTTGCCAAATGGTCAAGAAGTGTTGACCATTGGACCCATGCCCACCGATGATCTTCCCGAGGCGTTCCACGTCTCCACCGACGAGCAGCTACGCGCCGTCTCCAATCTCACGCGCCACCGGATCATGGCCGTGCTCCGCTTCGAGCCTGCGACGATCACTCAGATCGCCGAGCGGGTGGGCCTGGCGAAGGGGAGTTCCAGCTACCACGTACGGCTGCTGGAGCGGGCCGGCCTGGTCAAGGTGGTGCGGACGCGGAAGGTCCGGGGGGTCACCGAGCGGTACTACGCCATGGCCGCGCGGTCGATTGTGCTGCCGGATCCGGGCGAGGGCGGGCCTGATGTGCTGATGCGGCACGCGGTGGCCGACCTGGAGGCATCGCCGGTGGACGGCGAGCGGCACGTGCGGATGGCGCACCTGCGGCTCACCGAGGAGCAGTTCGCGGAGCTGGGGGCGCGGCTGCAGGCGCTGACGGACGAGTACCGGGAGTTGTCCGATCCGGCACTGCCGGACGCCTCGCTGGTCTTCGCACTGTTCCACCCGGCACCGCGCCGGCAGGTTGAGGGGGACTCCAAGTGAGCTCAGGGACAACGAAGTTGCCGACCGGGTTCGGACGGCTGTGGACGGCGCAGACGGTGTCCTCGCTCGGTGACGGGGTGTCACATGCCGCACTGCCGCTGCTCGCGCTGACGTTGACGCGGGATCCGATGGCGCTCGCCGTCGTCACGGCCGCCGGGACGCTGCCGTGGCTGCTGTTCGGGGTCCTCGGTGGTGCGCTGGTGGACCGCTGGGACCGTCGGCGCACGATGTGGGTCACGGACGCGGCCCGCGCGGTGCTGCTCGCGATACCGGCGGCCGCCGCCGCGCTCGACGCGCTGAGCATTCCGCTGCTGGCGGCCGTCGCGTTCCTGCTCGGCCTCGGCGGGATCTTCTTCGACACGGCCGCCACGGCCTATCTGCCGGACCTGCTCGGCCGCGACCCCGCGCTCCTGGAGCGCGCCAACTCCCGCCTGCGCAGCGCCCAGACCGCCGCGTCCGGCTTCGCCGGGCCGCCCGCAGGCAGCGCCCTGCTCGCGCTCGGGCGGGCGGTCCCGCTGCTCGCCGACGCGGTCTCGTTCGCGCTCTCCGCACTGCTCGTACGGTCGCTGCCGGCCGCGCCCAGGCCCGTACCGGAGGCCCGTGAGTCGCTGCTGCGGCAGGCGCGGGCCGGTGCCTCGTACGTGTTCCGGGATCAGTTGCTGCTCGGGCTCGCGCTGCGTCCGGCGGTCGGGAACATCGCCTTCCTCGCCGTGGAGACGGTGCTCGCCCTCTTCGCGCACGACCGGCTCGGTGTCGGCAGCTTCGGCTTCGGCCTGCTGCTCACCGCGGAGGCCACCGGTGGCCTGCTCGGCGCGGGCATCGCCTCCTTCCTCGGCCGACGACTCGGCACCGGCACCGCGCTGACCTGCACGGCCGCGGTCGAAGGGCTCGCCATCCTGGGCCTGGCCGCCGCCCCGAACCCGTACGTGGCCGGCCTCGCGCTCGCCGTCTGCGGCGCGGGCATGGGCGCCACGATGGTGCTCGGCCCGTCCCTGCGGCAGGCGATCGTCCCCGCCCACCTGATGGGCCGGGTCGCCTCCACCTCCCGGATGCTCGGCATGTGCGCCGCCCCGTTCGGCGCCTTCCTCGGCGGCTGGCTGGCCACGACCTACGACGTACGCACCCCGCTCTACACCGCCGCCGGCCTCCTCCTCGCGATGACCGCCGTCACCGCGACCATGACCAGCAACCGCCGGGTCGAGGCAGCGCTGCGATCCGGAGCGGACGCACACCCGGCAGCGGTCGGCGCCGAGTTCGTCGCATCGTGAAACCTTTTCGCCGGTTTGGGCGTGTAAACAACCAGGAGCGCGGAGGGGACGAGATGAACAGGCTGGGCAAGGCCGTCATGGCCGGGATCGGTGTCGGCGTGCTGATGTGCACGGCGGCATGCAGCGGCAGTGGCGGTGACGGCGGGTCGGCTGACGGTGCGTCGGCGAAGGCCGCGGTGTCCGCCGCCAAGATCAGCGTGGAGCCGGCCAACGGCGCCACGGACGTCAAACCGGGCAGTGGGCTGAAGGTTTCGGTGGCGGAAGGCAAGCTGACCAAGGTCACCGTCACGGACCAGACCGGCAAGCAGGTGCCCGGCGCACTGCTGCCGGACAACAGCGGCTGGGCCCCGTCGGCGGGCCTGGCGGTCGCCTCCCGGTACACGGTGCACGTCGAGGCGGCCGACGCCAAGGGCACGGCGACCAGCACCGACAGCTCCTTCGCCACGCTCACCCCCGCCAAGGAGGCCGGTCCGCACGACAACATCGTCGACGGCTCCACCTACGGCGTCGGCATGATCGTTCGGCTGGAGTTCAAGGAGGACGTCAAGGACAAGGCCGCCGTCGAGAAGGCCGTCACCTTCGAGACCTCGGACGGCGCTCCGGTCAAGGGCCACTGGTTCAACAACCGCTGGGTCGACTTCCGGCCCGAGACGTTCTGGAAGTCCGGCAGCAAGGTCACCGTCCACTACCGGCTGAAGAGCATCGAGGTCGCACCCGGCGTCTACGGAGGCATCGACAGCGACCAGACCTTCACGGTGGGCCGCGACAAGCGCAGCACCGTCGATGCCGCCACGCACCAGATGACCGTGGAGAAGGACGGCCGCGTCGTCGAGACCATCCCGATCAGCACCGGCGCCAGCTCCCCGAAGTCGTGGAACGCCTACAACGGCACCATGGCCGTCATGGAGCGGAAGGAGTCGGAGGTGATGGACTCCTCCACCGTTCCCGGCCTGGAGGGCAGCGACTACAAGCACCCCGTCCCGCACTCGCTGCGCCTGACCACCTCGGGCACGTACGTGCACGGCAACAACTGGTCCGACGCCAGCGTGTTCGGCCGCGAGAACGTCAGCCACGGCTGCGTCGGCCTGCAGGACACCGTGGGCGACAAGGGGAGTCCGGACTCACCGGCCGGCAAGTTCTTCGCCGACTCCATCGTCGGGGACGTCGTGACGATCAAGAACTCCGTCGGCGAACCGGTCAATCCCTCGAACGGCTACAGCGGTTGGAACGTCCCCTGGAGCAAGTGGTAGCGGCTCCGGCCACCGGCCCACGTACGCCGGTGGTGCCGCCGCACCTCGTTCGAAAGCTGTCCGCCCGAGCCCCTACGATGACGGCCATGACTACAGGGGGGCCGGGCGCCCAGCTCGTCGACGGCCGGTTCGAGTTGCTCGAGCGGCTCGGTGGCGGCGGCATGGGTCTGGTCTGGCGGGCCCGGGACATCGTGCTGCAGCGTGAGGTCGCGCTCAAGGAGGTCCGCCCGCAGGACCCGGCGATGCTCGCCGCCGACCCGGCCGCGGCCTTCGAGCTGCGCGAGCGGGTGCTGCGCGAGGCCCAGGCGCTGGCCAGGCTCCAGCACCCCAATGTGGTGATCATCTATCACATCGTGGACACCGCCGAACTCGCCCACCCCTGGCTGGTGATGGAGCTGGTGACCGGCGGCTCGCTGCACGACCGGATCAACCAGGGCGCACTCTCGCCCCAGCAGGCCGCCCGGGTCGGCCGCGGCGTGCTCTCCGCGCTGCGCGCCGCCCACGCCGCCGGCATCCAGCACCGCGACGTCAAGCCCGCCAACGTGCTGATGCGCACCGACGGCACCCCGGTGCTGACCGACTTCGGCATCGCCGCGCTGAGCGAGACGACCAGCCTGACCGCGACCGGCTCGCTGATCGGCTCGCCCGAGTACATCGCCCCGGAGCGGATCCGCGGCCACGAGGGCAATCCCTCCTCCGACCTCTGGTCGCTCGGCATGATGCTGTACGTCGCCGTGGAGGGCCACCACCCGCTGCGCCGCGCCACCAGCTTCGCGACCCTGGCCGCCGTCCTGGACGAGCCGCTCCCGCCGCCGGTGCGCTCGGGCCCGCTCGGCCCCACGCTGATGGCGCTGCTGGCCCGCGACCCGGCCGTCCGGCCCGACGCCTCCCAGCTCGACCGCCTGCTCGCCGCGGCCGAGCAGGGCATCGACGGGACCGTCGGCGGCGGGTCGGTCTTCTCGCCCACCCAGTCGAGCGACAGCGTCCCGTACACGCCGACCCAGCTCACCGGCACGGTGCCCCAACCCGCCGGCCCCGCTGACAAGGTGCCGCCCGGGTACGACACCGGCGGGCACCAGCCGGAGCAGCGCCCGACCACCCGCCGGCGCACCGGCCCGGTCTTGGCGGCGGTGGCCGGCGTGGCAGTGGTCGGCCTGCTGGGTTGGTCGCTCAGCCAGGGGACGCTGAAGTTCGGCAACCCCGACGCCACCGGCTCTTCCCCCCAAGTCACCGGCACCGCCCCTGCCTTGACCCCCGCCACCACCAGCACCACCCCCAAGGCCGCGCCCTCCGTCGCCGCCGCCAAGGACCTGCTCACCCCGAACGGCGCCCGCGCCCTGGTCGACGCGATCCGCGCGGCCACCGGCAGCACCACGATCACCGATCTGACGGTCTATCCGGACTACGCCAGCGCCAAGGTGGTGAACAAGGACAACCCCAAGCACTACGACACCGTCGACTACCGCAACGGCAAGGCCACCAGCAAGCCCGGCGGCTCCGTCGACAGCACCAAGACGGTGGACCTCACCAAGATCGACTGGAACCAGCTCCCGACGGTGCTGCCCAAGGCCCAGACCGAGCTCGGTGTCGCCAACCCCAAGTCGCGCTACCTGATCATCACTTACGGCTGGTTCGCCGACGAGATCACCATCCGGTACTACCTCTCGGACGACTACGGCGGCGGTTACCTCACCGCGGGCGCCACCGGCAAGGTGCTCAAGGTGGTCAAGTCCGGCTGACCGCCCCCGTAGGAGGCGGTCAGCGGGGGGTCAGCGCAGTCCGGCGAAGAGGTCGTCCTCGGGCAGCGCCGCGTCGGTGGTGTCCCGGACCCGGACGAAGGTCTCCACGCCCATCAGGTCGGTGAACCGCTCCAGGCCCATCTTCAGGAAGAAGATGTTCTCGCCCTGGCTGGCGTGTGCGGCCAGGGCGTCGAACTTCTGGCCGGCGAACGCGGCGGTGTCCACCCAGGTGCTGATCTCCTCGTCGGGGAGCCCGATGTCGGAGAAGTCGACGGCCTCCTCCGACTCCGGCTGCTCCTCGTCCCCGCCGAGCTCGCGCATGGCCTCGCCGAACCGCCGCATCGTCGAGAACGGCACCGTGGTCCAGTACACCTTCGGCGTCAGGTCGGTCAGCTCCAGCGCCGCCATGGTGATGCGGTTCGCCTGGATGTGGTCGGGGTGGCCGTAGAAGCCGTTCTCGTCGTAGGTCACGACCACGTCGGGCCGGTACTGCCGCAGCAGTGCGGCGAGACGGGCGGCACCCTCCGCCACCGGGGCCTGCCAGAACGAACCGGGCGCGTCGTTGGTCGGCCAGCCCATCATTCCGGAGTCGGCGTACTCCAGCAGCTCCAGGTGACTGATCTTCAGCACCTCACAGCTCGCCTCGAGTTCCTGACGGCGTATCGCCGCGACGGCCGCCGGATCGTGCCCGGGGTCCCCGGGCTTCACGCCTCCCGGCCCGTCACCGCAACCGCCGTCGGTACACGTGACGAGGACCGTGCGGATGCCCTCGGCGGCGTAGCGCGCCAGGACACCGCCCGTCCCCGTGGCCTCGTCGTCGGGGTGGGCGTGCACTGCCATCAGTGTCAAGGGCCGGTCAACCATGAACATCCTCCGGTTCGAAAAGTGATCAGTCCGAGTCTGCGGCATCCGGGCGGCCGACCGCGTCCGATTTCCGGGGAGTACCGGAACCGGCCGAGCCCCGCCTCCCGATCGTCGGAGGCGGGGCTCGGCACAGCGCACGGTCGGTGCCTAACCGAGACCGCGGGCGTCCTGCTTCAGCGCGGTGTCCACGGTCAGCGCGGTCGCCACGACCAGGCTGATCAGCGGCTCGGCGAGCGGGCGGTGGATCTGGAGCACGTAGTTGTCGGCCGTGGTGAACATCGTCTTCGCCAGGCCTTCCCAGGTCTTGGTGATCCGGGCGATCTCGGTGTCCGTCTCGTCGACGATGGAGAAGTTCCAGGCCCGCCAGTTCTCCGCCTTGACGGCGCCGACCTTCCGGCCGCCGACCTCCAGCGCGAAGTTGATCTTCCCGATGGCGTTCTGCTGGACGATCTGGCCGACCTCCTGGCCGTCCGGACGCTGCACGATCACCCGCGACTTGATGAACTTCGCCGGGCGGGTCAGCAGCAGCGCCGGGGCGCCCTGGGCGTCGCGGATCTCCAGCTTGTGGGTCAGGTACTGGTCGATGGAGAAGAGCAGTCGCACGATCTTGCGCAGACCGCTCTGGCCGACCTGGACCACCGAGCCCAGCGTGGCGCCCTGCTGGTCGAAGACCGCGTACTCGTTGGTCAGCTCGATCAGCTTGGCCTTCTGGTTCACCACCAGGACCGGCTCGGAGAAAAGAGTGCCGCCGCCACCGGTGACCGGTGCTACGCCCGCCTGCCGCTGCACCTGACGCTGGACCTTGGCGGAGTCGCCGGCCGGGGCGGTCGGCTGCCCGGCGATATCCGGGGTGTTCGTGTTCTGGGACATGGCGGGCAGCCTAGGCCCAATCCTCCGAACGTAGCTAGATCATTTTACTGCCCGGGTTCGAGGGGTGCGGCTGTTGCTGCTCGTCGGGCAATTCTGCTCAGTCGGAACCTCCCGGTCAAAGGACCTTTGTAGGGGCGCACTTGGACTTTTCGGCGCGCTGCGCGGGCTGCCGGGCCGATGGCGGTGGGGTCCTTGACAGGCCCCGTATCCGCTGCCACGGTTTGAGCGAAGTTGCTTGCCAAGCCACCCATTTGAGCAACTTCAGGCACCGTGGTCGCCGCCCGAGCCGACCCGGTCCAGCGCTCCCCCTCACAGCCCCGCGCTGTCACCGAAGGAGAACCCGTGTACTCCCCACCCCGCAGAAGAATTGCCGTCGCACTCGGCGCCACCCTGCTCTCGCTGGCCGGTACGACGGCCGGGCCCGCGCAGGCCGCACCCCCCGCCGCCACGTACACGGTCACCGTCTCCGCGCCGGTGCAGTACACGCACCCGACGGACACCCCGGCCGTGCCGTACATCGACAAGGACGGCACCTTCTACTTCCAGCAGTCCGCGGCGCTCTACGGCAAGACCGACCCCCGGTACTGGGACTTCTTCACCGGCACCGACTTCGACACCGCCACCCGCTCGACGGCGATCAGCAACGCCGTCAACCCGGCCAACTCCAACGACCGGAACAACGACACCACTTGGCGCTGCAACAACAGCCCGACCGGTCTGCAGGCCACCTTCGCGCCGAGCGGCTCGGGCTACGCGCAGAAGAACTACTGCGACCTGTCGGGGCTGTGGGTCGATCCGGACACCGGTGACTGGTACGGCCTGGTCCACAACGAGTTCACCCCGCAGCCGTTCGGCGACGGCCTGCACTTCGACGCGATCGACTACGCGGTCTCGACCGACCAGGGCAAGACCTGGACCATCAAGGACCACGTGATCACCTCGCCGTACAGCACCGCCCGGGGTGACACCGCCGCCTTCCCGAACCAGACGTACGACTACGGCGACGGCGACCAGCGGCTGCTGGTCGACACCGCCTCCGGGTACTTCTACGTCTTCTACGGCTCCCGGGTGGTCGACAAGAACGGCAGCTGGAAGGCCTTCCACGCGCACGTGGCTCGCGCCCCGATCGCGTCCAAGATGGCCCCGGGCTCCTGGCAGAAGTGGTACGACGGCTCCTGGTCCGAGGCCGGTACCGGCGGCCGGGAGAGCAACATGGTGCCCGTCGGTGCGTCCAACACCACCGGCTACACCCCGGTGGCCGGCGAGTACGACCCGGCGAACACCGGCACCGCCGACCAGCAGATCGCGGCCGGGAAGATGCCCCCGACCTCGCCGCTGTTCGTCATGGACGTCACCTACAACGCCTACCTGGGTCTGTACATCGCCGAGCCGCAGGCCGTCGACCAGAGCGGCAACGCGCCGCAGCAGTACTACGCCACCGACGACCTCTCCACCCAGAAGTGGTTCCCGATCGGCGACTCCGGCAGCTACCACACCGCCTCCTGGTACCGCTGGTTCCTCGACGGCGCGAACCGCACCAGCTCCACGATCGTCGGCAAGACCTTCCGCTCGTACTGCTCGTTCGGCTGCTCGGGCGGCGCGTCGGGGCAGTACGTGAACGTCACCATCGGCTCCTCGGCACCCGCCGCACCCCCGGTCGACCCGACCAAGGCGTACCGGATCTCCAGCGGCAACGGCCGGGTCCTGGCCCAGGTCTCCGGCGGCTCGGCGACCACCTCGGTGGCGAGCGCCACCGGTTCCGCGCTGGAGTCCTGGATGTTCAGCTCCAACGGTGACGGCTCGTACCGGATCGCCAACGCCTCGACCGGGCAGCTGCTGGGCGTCAACTCCGCCTCCACCGCCGGCCGTGCCTGGGGTGCCAAGCCCACCGTCACCGCGGCGGGTTCGAGCGTCGGACAGCAGTGGTTCATCATCCCCGGCACCACCGCGGGCAACGCGCCGACCGGTACGTACCGGCTGGTCAACCGCTACAGCGGCCTGGTGATCGGGATGTCCTCGGACAGCAGCCGGCTCGCCGAGACCACGCCCACCCGCAGCTGGAACAACGCCACCGGCAACGCCGTCGGCGGGACGCGTGCCGCGGGCGAGCAGACCCTGACCCTCACTCAGACCGGTTCGGCACCCGAGACGGTCGTGATCGCCAACCCCGGTGACCAGTCCACCAAGGTCAACACGGCCGTCTCGCTCCAGCTCGGTGCGACCGACTCCGCCGGGAAGCCGCTGACCTACTCCGCCACGGGCCTGCCGGCCGGGCTGTCGATCAGCTCCGCCGGCCTGGTCTCCGGAACGCCCACCACCCCCGGGGCGTCCACGGTCACCGTCACCGCGACCTCGGGCACCGCGACCGGCACGCTGTCCTTCAGCTGGACGGTCAACCCGGCGCTCAGCGGCACCCACACCGTGCTGACCTCGGGCAAGGCGCTCGACGACCCCGACCACTCCACCAGCCAGGGCACCCAGTTCGTCACCTGGAGCCCCAACGGCGGCGCGAACCAGAACTGGGTCTTCACGCAGCAGACCGACGGCTCGTACCAGATCGTCAACGGCCTGTCGCAGCTGTGCATGGACGTCAGCGGTGGCTCGACGTCGGCGGGCGCCCAGGTGATCCAGTGGGCCTGCACCGGCGGCAGCAACCAGCGCTGGCTGGTCACCCCCGCGAGCGGTGGTGGCTACAAGATCGCCTCCCAGAAGAGCGGACTCCTGCTGACCACCGCCACCACCTCGAACGGATCCCTCGTCACCCAGCAGCCGGACACCGGCTCCGCCCTGCAGCGATGGACCGTCAGCTGACACGCACGCCACTGAACCGGTGAAGGGAGGCCGCCCGCTCAGCAGAGCGTGCGGCCTCTCGGGCGTCCATGAGATCCGATGAATATCGGACTCTGTCTCAATCTGACTCGATAATGCGCAAAGTATTGCCCAATAGGTCGGATCTATCACACACTCCGGTACTGGCAGGGAGCCCCACCCGACAGCCGCGCTCCCGCCAGGAGGAGGACCGAAAGATGCGAGCACCCCGGTGGAGAACGGCGAGGTCCGGCATGCTGCTGGGCGCGCTGACCGCCGCACTGCTGGTACCCGTCGCCCCCGCGGCGCCGGCCGCCACGGCAGCCGACCCGAACACCCTCTGGTACGCGCAGCCCGCCGCGAACTGGGAGACCAACGCCCTGCCGATCGGCAACGGCGCCCTGGGCGCCATGGTCTTCGGCGGCGTGGGCTCCGAGCAGCTGCAGTTCAACGAGAAGACCCTGTGGACCGGCGGCCCCGGCTCGTCCGGCTACACCTACGGCAACTGGACCTCACCCCGGCCGACCGCCGTCCAGGAGGTCGTCGACGCGATCGACGCCACCGGCAAGGCCGACCCCAACTGGGTGGCGAGCAAGCTCGGCCAGGCCCGGTCCGGCTTCGGGGCCAACCAGACCTTCGGCGACCTGCGGCTGGACCTGGCGGACGCCAACCCCTCGTACACCGGCTACCGGCGCTCGCTGGACATCGCCAACGCCCTCGCGAAGGTGTCCTACACCAGCGCCGGGGTCGGCTACGACCGCGAGTACTTCGCCGCCAACCCCGGCAACGTGGTCGCGGGGCGGCTGACCGCCAGTCAGGCCGGGAAGATCTCCTTCACCCTGCGCTACACCTCCCCGCGCGCCGACTTCACCCCCACGGCGAGCGGCGGACGGCTGACCGTGCGCGGCACGCTCGCCGACAACGGCATGAAGTTCGAGAGCCAGGTCCAGATCACCACCGACGGCGGCACCGTCACCAGCACCGGTGGCCAGGTCAAGGTCGTCGGCGCGAACAGCGCCACCCTGGTGATGAGCGCGGGCACCGACTACGCCCAGTCCTACCCGACCTACCGGGGCGCGGACCCGCACGCGAAGGTGACGGCGGCCGTGGACGCGGCCGCCGCCCGCCCGTACGCCGATCTGAGGGCCGGTCACATCGCCGACCACCGTGCGCTGTTCGACCGGGTGAAGCTCGATCTGGGCGGTGTGATGCCGGACAAGCCGACCGATCAGCTGCTGACCGCCTACACCGGCGGCAGCTCGAACGACGACCGGGCACTGGAGTCGCTGTTCTACCAGTACGGCCGCTACCTGCTGATCGCCTCCTCGCGGCCCGGCTCCCTGCCGGCGAACCTCCAGGGGGTGTGGAACAACTCCACCGCGCCGCCGTGGAGCGCCGACTACCACACCAACATCAACGTCCAGATGAACTACTGGCCCGCCGCCCAGGCCAACCTGGCCGAGACCGCCGAGCCGTTCACCGCCTTCGTCGAGAACCTCAAGGCGGCGGGCACGGTGAGTGCGACCCGGATGTTCGGCTCCCCGGGCTGGGTGGTCCAGAACGAGACCAACCCCTTCGGCTTCACCGGCGTCCACGACTGGGCCACCGCGTTCTGGTTCCCCGAGGCCAACGGCTGGCTCGCCTCCCAGGTCTACGACCTGTACCGGTTCAACCAGGACCGGACCTTCCTGCGCGACCACGCCTATCCGTTGCTCAAGGGGGCGGCCGAGTTCTGGCTGGCCAACCTGCGCACCGACCCGCGCGACGGCAGGCTCGTCGTCACCCCGAGCTACTCGCCCGAGCACGGCGACTTCACCTCGGGCGGCTCGATGGCGGAGCAGATCGTCCTCGGGCTGCTCGGCGACACCCTCGCGGCAGCGCAGCAGCTGAACACCGACACCGACCTGCAGAGCCGGCTCAGCACCGCGCTCGGCAAGCTCGACCCCGGCCTGCGGGTCGGCTCCTGGGGCCAACTCCAGGAGTGGAAAGCTGACTTGGACAGCCGGACCGACGACCACCGGCACGTCTCGCACCTGTACGCGCTGCACCCCGGCCACCAGATCTCGCCCGACACCGCCCCGCAGTTCACCGAGGCGGCCAAGGTCTCGCTGAACGCCCGGGGTGACGGTGGCACCGGCTGGTCGAAGGCCTGGAAGATCAACTTCTGGGCCCGGCTGCTGGACGGCGACCACGCGGAGAAGATGCTCACCGAGCAGCTCAGGAGCAGCACGCTGCCCAACCTGTTCGACACCCACGCGCCGTTCCAGATCGACGGCAACTTCGGTGCCACCTCCGGGATCACCGAGATGCTGGTGCAGAGTCAGACCGGGGACATCCGGATGCTGCCCGCACTGCCCGCCACCTGGTCCACCGGGTCGGTCAGCGGCCTGAAGGCCCGGGGCGATGTGACCGTCGGCGCCGACTGGCAGGCCGATCACACCGCGACCTTCACCCTGACCCCGCGCAACGACGGCCAACTCGCCGTCCGCAGCCCGATGTTCACCGGTGCGTACGGTCTGCTGGACACCACCACCGGGCAGCCGGTGACGGCCGCCCTCAGTGGAGACCGGATCACCTTCGCCGGGGTGGCCGGCCACACCTACCGGGCCACCGGCGCCCTCGCAACGGGCCCGCAGAGCGGCCGGACGTACACGCTGACCAGCCTGTCCAGCGGCAAGCGGGCCGACGTGCGGGGCGGCTCCACCGCCGACGGCGCGGCGGTGATCCAGTACGCGCCGGGCACCGGTGGCAACCAGCAGTGGCGGCCGGCCGACGCCGGGAGCGGTACGTTCACGCTGACCGCCGCGCACAGCGGCAAGTGCCTGGAAGTACCGAGCGCCAAGATCGGAACCGAGGGTGCGCCGATCCAGCAGTGGGGGTGCGGGAGCGCCGCCGCCAACCAGAAGTGGCGGCTCGAGCCCGCCGGGACGGACCTCTACCGGCTGGTGTCGGTGGCGAGCGGCAAGTGCCTCGACGTCCCTGGTGCCTCGACGGCCGATGACGTCCAGCTGATCCAGTGGACCTGCAGTGCCACCGCTGCCAACCAGAAGTGGCGGTTCGGCCAGGTGAGCTGACCGGACGACCCGGCGCCCCTGCCCGAGCGGGCGCCGGGTCTGTCCTTGTACGTCCGATGGCCTTAACCGATCATCAGCAAACTCCCAGGTTCGGCTCATCCGTGCATGACAGGCTTCCTCGGCGCGAGCGCGCCCCACGCTCGTCCGTGACCCGAGGAGACGCGCCTGTGACCGATCTGCACCAGGCCGCAGCACCAGCCGCCGCCCCCGCGCCGTCCGCCTCCCCGCACCGTTGGCGCCTCGTCCGCTGGGCGGCCTGGCCGCTCTACTTCGTCCTGCTGGCCCGGTGGACGTACGTGAACGGCCTGCCCTACACGGACGACCTGGTGTTCCTCTGGCTGATCGGCGCCCTGCTGGCGGCCGCCGTCCACGGCGGCGAGGGGTGGCGCCGGACCCTGTCGGTGCTGCGGGACTGGGTCCCGGTGATGGCGGTGGTGTGGACGTACTCACTGCTGCGCGGCTACGGCGCGCACACCCCCTGGGCGCCGCACCTGCGCCCGCAGTTGGCGTTCGACACGGCGCTCGGCTTCGGCGAGACGTGGTCGGTCCGCCTGCAGCACGCGCTCTACACCCCCGGCACGGCGCACTGGTACGACTACGCCGCCGTGACGGTCTACATGTCGCACTTCTTCGTCGTCTTCGTGCTGCTCGCGGTGCTCTGGCGGCGCAACCACGCGCGGTTCCGGCATCTGCTCGGCTGCTACGTCGGTCTGACCTACGCGGGGTTCCTCACCTACGTGCTCTATCCGGCGGTGCCGCCGTGGATGGCGGGGGAGCGGGGCGCCACCCCCGCCGTGACCAGGATCGTCGCCGACGTGCTGGGCCAGGTCGAACTGCCCCGTGCCGCGTCCGTGTTCGAGGACGGCAGCCGGTTCGCCAACGACGTCGCCGCGATGCCCTCGCTGCACGCCGCCTACCCGATGCTCATCGCGCTGTTCTTCTGGCCGACCGCCACCCGCCGGGTCCGCGTGCTGCTGGCCGCGTACCCGGCCGCGATGGCCTTCACCCTGGTGTACGGCGCGGAGCACTTCGTCATCGACATCCTGGTCGGCTGGGCCTACGCCTTCGTCATCGTCCGCCTGGTCACCCGCTTCGTCGAGCGTCGGGCGGCCGCGGCAGCGCGCTGAGGGGTGAGGGACCGTCACATCGCGGCCTGGGCGAGGTGGCGCAGGCCGCTGCGCATCCGCTGTTCGCCGAGCTCCGGCAGGAGTGCGGCGACGTGGTCGGCGGCCAGGGCGGCGAGCAGGGCGTGGGCGGTGTGGTCCGGGTCGGGGGCGGTGGTCAGCAGGATCGCCACGTGGCGGTGCCAGAACCGGTAGGCCCCGATCCGGTACCGGGCGCCGGGGGTGGCGGTCTCGGACATCCGGACCAGCGCCAGGTGCTCCAGCAGGTAGTCGAAGTAGGCGTCGAGGAACGCGGCCAGGCGCTCGCCGGCCGGAGCACCGGGGCCGAGCGGGGGCGGCCCGTGCAGGACCGCCTCCTGCAGCACCCGCTCGCGGGCGTCCAGCAGTGCGACGGCCAGCCCCGACTTGTCGCCGAACCGGCGGAACAGGGTGCCCTTGCCGACGCCGGCCGCCGCCGCCACCTGATCCATCGACACCGCCTCGACGCCGTGCTCGGCGAACAGCCTGGCGGCCGCCTCCAGCACCGCGGCCCGGTTGCGGGCCGCGTCCGCGCGTTCCTTGGGCGGCGGTGTCCGCAGGAGTTCCAACGGCATTGCCGAACCGGACCGCAGTCCGTTATTGTCGTGAGCCATAACAGGACTGTAGTCCGATTCTCTGGGAGGCACCGGCATGACCACACTCATCACCCGCGACGAACTGGCGGCCGCGATCGAGGCCGGCGCGGTGACCGTCGTCGACGCGCTCGGCGGCGAGTACTACGCCCGGCAGCACCTGTCCGGCGCCCTGGCGCTGGTGCTTGCCGACGTCGACGCCCAGGCAGCCACTGTGCTCCCCGACCGCGACGCGCCCATCGTCACCTACTGCTCCAATCCGGCGTGCCCCAACAGCGGACAGGTCGCCGACCGGCTCACTGCGATCGGCTACACCGACGTCCGCAAGTACCGTGAGGGCATCCAGGACTGGGTCGAGGCGGGCCTCCCCACCGAGACCGCCTGACCGCGCTCCGCAGTCGGAGAGCCGCCCGCACCGGTAAGCCCGGTGCGGGCGGCTCTCGGCGTCTGGCCGGTGATCGAACTCCCGTGGGGCGCCGGTGGATTGTGTTGCACAGCTCTTGAAGTACCAGCGCCATATGTGTCAGTCTCATTTCGCCGCAACCGGGTGTTTCAAACGACAGCACTCATTGTGAGCGCTCACAGTGATGGAGCTGCCGCTTCTCCGCTCGAGAGCGCCCTGTAATCCAGGGAACGGCTCCGAGCTGGCCGAATGACCGCTCCATCCTGCCGGTCGGGGTACGCGCGGCCGTCGCCGCATCCCATCGTGAGACCTCCGGGTGCCGTGCGAAGCGGTCATCGCCCGCGGATGAGACCGATCCATTGCTCCGAGAGTGTCGTACCAATCCCGATCTCGCGCCCCACCCGAACGCGTCCCCGGCCGGCACCGGCCGGGGACGGCTCCATGAGGGCGGTGTTCCCACCGCCCCCTCCCGGTCCACCACCCTGCGAGGAGAGAGCAATCCGATGAAGCCCACCCACCCCCGACTCCCGGCATCCAGCCACCCGAGAAGCCGCACGCGAGGGGCCCTGGTCGCGGCCCTGGCCCTCGGCTCCGTCGTGGTCGCGCCCGCCACGGTCTCGCACGCGGCGACGATGACCACCCTGTACGTCTCGCCGACCGGCAGCGGAACCGCCTGTTCTGCCGCCGCCCCCTGTTCCCTGACCCAGGCGAAGACCTCCGTGCAGGCCGTCAATGGGAGCATGACCGGTGACATCGCGGTGCAACTCGCGGGCGGTACCTACCGGTTGACCGCGCCGCTGACGCTCGGCAGCGCGGACTCGGGCAACAACGGCCACAAGGTGATCTGGCAGGCCGCCCCAGGCGCGAGTCCGGTGCTGTCGGGTGGGCAGCAGGTGACCGGCTGGACCCTGAAGGACTCCGCGAACAACATCTACGCGGCGTCGGTCCCGACCGGTGTCGACTCGCGGCAGCTGTTCGTCGACGGGACACTGGCGCCGCGGGCGTCGATCCCGATCTCGCGCAGCGACGTGAACATCACCGCCACCGGGATGACCATCGTCAACTCGGCGCTGAACTACCTGGCTTCACTGCCGCAGCAGAACCGGATCGAGCTGGAGAGCCAGAACTCCTTCACCGACCGCTTCGCCCCGGTGCAGTCCATCAGCGGAAACACCGTCACCATGCAGCAGCCGGCCTGGAACAACAACAACTGGGGCTACGACACCCTGGCCAAGCCCTTCGCCGGCGGGGCGCTGCAGCTGCAGAACTCCTACGCGTTCCTGAAGTCCACCGGGCAGTGGTACCTGGACCCGCAGGCGGGCCAGCTGTACTACAAGGCCCCGGCGGGCTGGCAGGCCACCGCCCACGACATCGAACTGCCCCGGCTGACCTCCCTGTTGCAGATCAGCGGCAGCTACACCAACCCCGTGCACGACCTCACCTTCCAGGGCATCGGCTTCCAGCACACCACCTGGCTGCAGCCCGGCACCAGCGCGGGCTACGCCGCCCAGCAGAGCGGGGCGTTCCTGACCGGCACCTTCGCCCAGCCCGGGGACTTCATGACGTCCTGTCAGTCGGGATGCCAGCTGTTCGAGGGGGCCCGCAACAGCTGGAACCAGGTGCCGGCGGCGGTCCAGGTCTCGGCGGCCGCCTCCCTCACCTTCTCCGGGAACTCGTTCTCCCACCTGGGTCAGGTGGCCCTCGGCATCGGCAACGACGCCAACGCCCACGCCTCCGGCGTCGGCCTGGGCGCCTCGGACATCATGGTCTCGGGCAACACGTTCACCGACGATTCCGGGGCGGGCATCGTGGTCGGCGGTGTGCGGCCCGACGCCCACCACCCGTCCAACGCCGCGATGACGAACCAGAACATCACCATCCAGGACAACCGGATCAGTGATGTCGCCAAGGACTACAAGGACATGGCCGGGATCCTCTCGACCTACGTCACGCACGCCGTCATCACCCACAACGAGGTCTCGAACCTCGCCTACGACGGCATCGACGTCGGCTGGGGCTGGGGGGCCAACGACGCCGGCGGCAGCCAGGACTACCGGAACCGCGGCCTCTACAACTACCAGCCCGTCTACACCACGGCGACGACCCTGAAGAACACCGTCGTCAGCTACAACAAGGTGCACGGCACCAAGAAGGTGTTCCACGACGGCGGCAGCATCTACTCGCTGTCGGCCAACCCCGGCACGAGCATCGACCACAACCACGTCTACGACAACAGGAACACCGTCGGCCTCTACCTCGACGAGGGCTCCCGCTACGAGACCCTGAGCAACAACGTGGTCCAGGACTCGGGTGTGTGGGCCTTCACCAACGCGGGCGGCAGCAACAACACCAACGACAGCACCTTCGCCGGCAACTGGTACAACGCGGGTGTCACCCAGGTCGCCACCGGTGCTCCGCACAACAACGTGCTCACCGGCAACGTCCAGGTCAGCGGCACCAACTGGCCGTCCGAGGCGCAGCAGGTGATCGCCCAGGCGGGCGTACGGGCCGGCGGCGGCAGCACCGGAGCGGTGCACGCCGTGGGCGCGGCCAGGTGCCTGGACGTACCGAACGCGTCGACCACCCTCGGCACCCAGACCCAGATCTGGGACTGCAACGGCGCGGCCAACCAGACCTTCACCCGCACCCCGGCCGGTGAGTTGACGGTCTACGACGGCACCAACCGGCTCTGCCTGGACGCCTTCGCCAAGGGCACCAGCAACGGCACCAAGGTCGCCGTCTGGACCTGCAACGGCCAGAGCAACCAGCAGTGGACCTTCAACTCCAACGGCAGCATCACCGGAGTCCAGTCCGGACTCTGCCTGGACGTGACCGGTGTCGCGACCAACAACGGCGCGCTGGTCCAACTGTGGGGCTGCAGCGGCCAGTCCAACCAGCAGTGGTACCTCTCCTGAGGGGTGAACTCCGTCGGCGCACCGGGGCTTTGTCCCGGTGCGCCGACGCCTCGTCCTCAGGACCGGGTGAGCGTCTCCAGCGGCCGGGTGAGCAGCTCGGAGAACGCCAGCTCGGCGGCGCCGATCAGGACGGTGTCGTCGCCGAGTTCGCTGACCCGCAACCGCAGGTGCTCCCGCACCGCGGCCAGCGCGTTGGTGTTGATCCGGCTGCGCACCTGCGCGGCGGAGCCGAGGAAGACGTCCCGGAGGGTGCCACCGAGGATGACCAGGTCCGGATCGAAGAGGTTGACGAGGTTCGCGATACCGATGCCGAGCCAGTCCCCGACGCGGTGCAGAGCCGCCCGCGCGCTGACGTCTCCGCGGTCGGCGGCGGTGACCACCGACCGCACGGCGTCGGCCCCGGTGAGGCGGCCGTCCCGGCCGGCGGCTTCCAGCAGGGCGCGCTCACCCGCCTCAGCCTCCAGGCAGCCGTGGGCGCCGCAGCCGCACGGCCGTCCCTGGTACGGGTTGACGTTCATGTGGCCGATCTCGCCGGCGTATCCGCGTTCGCCGCGCAGGAGTTCACCATCGGTGATTACTCCGGCGCCGATCCCGATCTCGCCGTGCAGGTAGACCAGGTTCTGGCTGCCGCGGCCGATGCCGCGCCGGTGTTCGGCGAGCGCGCCGAGGTTGGCCTCGTTCGCGACCAGGACCGGGACGTCGAGGGGGAGCCGGGCGGCGAACGCACCGGCGAAGTCGACGCCCTTCCAGCCCATGTTGGGGGTCAGGCTGACCAGCCCGTCGGGGTGGCGGACGATGCCGCGGACCGCCACGGCGACACCGACGCACGAGCTGCCGTCCGGTGCGCGGGCCAGCATCTCCTGGGCGAACCCCGCCAGGATGGCGGCCACTTGGGCGGGATCCTGCGGGTGGCCGTCGGGCCAGGGGCACTCGCGCCGGTCCAGGAACACGCCGCCGAGTCCGATCAGGGCGGTCGCCAGGCGCTCCACGCCCAGGTCCACCGCCAGGACGTGCACGCGGGTGGACTCCGGTCTGACGACCAGTGAGGGCCGCCCGGCCCGGCCGGTCTCCTGCGGCAACTCCTCGCGGACCAGGCCCGCGGCCGTCAGATCGCCGACCAGGCCCAGGATGGTGCTGCGGTTGAGACCGAGCCGGGTGGCCAGGACGGCTCGTGAGGTGGGCCCGTCGAAGTGGACGTGGCGCAGCAGGGCACCCAGGTTCTGCTGGCGGACCTCGTCCTGGGAAGGACCGGCTTTCATGGCTGGCGACCCTCATCGTTGGGCTGAGCGGCGGCGGGACATGGCGTCCACGCCGGCGGCCACCAGCAGTACCGATCCCGTGACAGCGTACTTGACACCCGATGAGTAGCCCATCAGTCCCATGCCGTTCTGGATCACCGCGACGACCAGGCCGCCCAGCACGGCGTCGACCTCCCGGCCGCGACCGCCGAACAGGCTCGTGCCGCCGATGACGGCGCTGCCCACGGCGAGCAGCAGGACGTTGCTGCCACCGGTGTTGGGGTCCACGGAGTTGCCCCGGGAGGCGGCGATGATGCCGCCGACGGCTGCCAGGCAGGAGCAGATCACGAAGGCGGCGGTGCGGATGAAGGCGACGTTGATCCCGGCCCGGCGGGCGGCTTCGGCGCTGCCGCCCACGGCGTAGATGTGCAGGCCGAAACCGGTCCGCTGCAGGGCGAACGTCCCGAGCAGGAGCAGCGCCCCGATCACCGGCACCACGATCGGCACGCCCTTGAGCGAGCTGACGATGACGTTGCGGCTGCGCTCCTGGTTGAGCAGGTACACGGCCGCGCCGCCGAGCAGGACGACGGCGCCGGTCCGAAGGGCGAGCAGTGCCACCGGAGTTCCGGCCAGGCCCCGGCCGAGCCGGTCGCGGCTGCGGCGCAGTTGCAGGGCGGCGTAGCCGACCACGCAGCCGGCCAGCAGGACCCAGCCGAGGACGGGGCTGAGGTTGTCGTTCGCGACGGCCAGGATGGTCGGGTCCTTGACCGAGACGTTCGTGCCCTCCTTCAGCAGGATCAGCACGACGCCCTGGAAGCCGAGGAACGCGGCCAGCGTCACCACGAAGGAGGGGATGCCGACTTTCGCGACGAGCGTGCCGAGGAGCAGGCCGATGACCGCGCCGGTCAGCATGGCGGCGGCCACCGCGGCGTACCAGGGCCAGCCGTGGTCGGTCAGCAGGATGGCCAGCACCGCGGCGCAGACCCCGCTGGCGTAGCCGGCCGACAGGTCGATCTCGCCGAGCAGCAGGACGAAGACCAGGCCCATGGCGATGGCGATGCTGCCGGCGCTCTGGGTGAGCAGGTTGGCGAAGTTCAGGTTGGACAGGAAGACCGGGCGCAGCAGGGCGAAGAACACGCACAGGACGACCAGGCCGGCGACGGCGGGAAGGGCGCCGAGCTCGCCCGCGCGCACCTTCTCGAGGTAGCCGCGGCCGACGTCCGCCAGGCCGGGGGAGCCTGCTGCGGAGTCGGTGGGCCGCTCGGGCTTCTGGGGGGCGACGGCGGCGGTCATACGGCGGCTCCGTTGGGGGTGGTCTGCGGGCCCAGGTTGCCGCTGCGGCCCGAGGTGATCAGTTCGACGACCTGAGCGTGCGTCACGTCGGAGGCCTTGACCTGGGCGGCCATCCGCCCGAGGTAGAGCGCGGCGATCCGGTCGGAGACCGCGAAGACGTCGTTCATGTTGTGCGAGATGAGCACGACGGCCAGGCCGTTGTCGGCCAGCCGGCGCACCAGTTCCAGGACCTGCGCGGTCTGCGCGACGCCGAGGGCCGCGGTGGGCTCGTCGAGGACCACGAGCTTGCTGTTCCACAGCACGGCCTTGGCGATGGCGACGGTCTGGCGCTGGCCGCCGGAGAGGCTGGAGACCTTCTGGCGAAGGGACTTGACCGTACGCACCGAGAGTCCCCGGAGCGTCGCGGCGGCCATCTCCTCCATGGTCGAGTCGTCGAGCACCAGCCCGCGGCGCTTCTCCCGCCCCAGGAACATGTTCTGCACGATGTCGAGGTTGTCGCACAGCGCGAGGTCCTGGTAGACGATCTCCACACCGAGCTCGGCGGCGTCGCGCGGGCTGTGCACCTGGACCGGCCGGCCGTCGAAGAGGTAGTCACCGGCGTCGCTGGAGTGGATGCCGCCGATGCACTTGACCAGTGTCGACTTGCCCGCGCCGTTGTCACCGACGAGTGCGGTGACCTCTCCCGCGTAGGCGCTGAGCGCGACGTCGTGCAGGACCTGGACGGCCCCGAAACTCTTGTCGATCCCTCGCAACTCGAGAGTCGGTGTCTCTGTCATGGGTGGGGCTCCTGGGAATTGGGGGCTGTCTCCTTGGCGGAGTGGGCCCCGCGCCACCGGCGGCCGGGGCCCACTGGTACGGCCGGGCGAGCGCTACTTGATGCCGGCCTTGGTGCACAGCGCCTCGTACTCGGCGGTGCACAGCTGCGCCTTGGTCACGTAGCCGTCGGTGACGACGTCCTGGACGTTGCTCTTGAAGATGGCCTGGGGAGTCAGCAGCGCCGACGGGACGTCACGGTTGCCCGTCGGGTCGTGGACGGTGGCGCTGGTGTCGCCCTTCTTGCCGTTGGCCAGGGATACCGCGAGGGCCGACGCCGCGTCGGCCTCCTTCTTCACGGCCTTGTAGACGGTCATGCACTGGTCGCCCGCCAGGATGCTCTGCAGGCCCTGCACGGTGGCGTCCTGACCGGTGATCGGCACCTGCCCGTTGCGGTGGTTCTTGCGCAGCACGGCGATGGCCGAGTTGGCCAGGCCGTCGTTGGCCGCGAGCACCCCGGCGATGTTCGGCTGGCTGGTGTACATCTGCTCGAAGATGGTCTGCGCCTGGGCGTTGTCCCAGTCGGGCACCGACTGGTTGGGGCCCTTGGTCAGCTCCCCGGAGGCGTACAGCGGGTCCAGCACGCTGTTGTAGCCGTTGGCGAACAAGGTGGCGTTGTTGTCAGTGGGGGATCCGTTCAGCTCGGCGACGACGGGGTTCTTGGCGCCCATCTCGCCCAGACACTTCGTCAGGCCCTGTCCCTGGAGCTTGCCGACCTGGGTGTTGTCGAAGCTGACGTAGTACTGGGCGGAGCCGCCGAGGGTGAGCCGGTCGTAGTCGATGGTGGCCACGCCCTGGGACTTGGCCTTGTCGAGGACGGCCTTGCCGGTGCCGCTGTCGAGGTTGACGATGATCAGCACGTTCACGCCGCTGGTGATCATCTGGTCGGCGATGGTCTGGAACGTCTGCTTGTCGCCCTCGGCGTTCTGGATGTCGTAGTCCACACCGGCGGCCTTGAAGGCCGCCGCGAGGTACGGCCGGTCCGCGGTCTCCCAGCGGACGGACGACTTGCTGTCCGGCAGGATCACGCCGATCTTCGGCTTCTTGGCGCTCCCCGAGCCGGTACCGGAGCCCGAGGAGGAGCAGGCGGTGACCGTGGAGAGCAGGGCCGCTGACAGGGCAGCGGTGGCGAACAGGAATCCCTTGCGCATGGGCAGGGTCCTTTCGAGGCGTGTCCGACCTGTGCCGGACGTGCATGGGCTGACGGGGGGTGGGGACGCACGAGCACGAGGAGGGGGCGCGGCTGGCCCCCTGTTTGTTGCCTGCGACAACATATGGCCTGTGCTGTGCCCCGCCAAGCCTTTGCACCAACCCGCGTGGGTAACGATCGAGTTACCGCGACGCCGCCCGTCAACGGCCGGCCGGTCTCAGGCGAGCCGGGTGAACTCCACCCTCACCTGGGGCAGTTCGCCCGGCGCACCGCGGTAGACCCCCTTGTGCGGGGGCACGTCGCCGTACTCCCGCCCGCGCGCGACGATCACGTGGGACTCGCCGGGATGGGTGCCGTTGGTCGGGTCGTGGCCGACCCACTCGCCCGCCCAGTACTCGACCCAGGCATGGCTCTCGCCGGCCACCGGACGCTCCAGCTCGGCGTCGGGGGAGGGGTGCAGATAGCCGGACACGTACCGGGCCGGCAGACCGGCCGCGCGCAGCAGGGCCGCGGTGAGGTGGGCGAAGTCCTGGCAGACGCCCGCCTGTTGGTCCCAGGCGTCCTGCGCGCCGCTGTGCACGCCGGTGGTCCCCTGGGTGTAGGCGACCCGCTCCCTGACCAGGTCGGTGAGCGCCGCCGCGGCCTGGTGGGCGTCCAGGCCGGCGGCGACCGCCCGGGCCCGGGCGGCAAGGTCCGGGCTCACCGCGGTGCGTGAGGTCGCGGCCAGATACTCCGTCAGTCGGGAGTCGGCCGCCCGGGCGGCGATCTCGGTCCGGCCGAGCGGTGTGGGCAGCGGGGTCGGCGGGGCGGTCTCGACCAGGCTGGTCGCCGTCAGCGAGAGGCTGGTGTGCGACTCGGCCAGGTCGAACACGGTGACCTGGGTGCCCCAGTAGTCCCAGTACGTCCACAGCGAGGTGGCCGGGGCGACGGCCACCCGCGCGTCCAGGACGGTCTGGGTCGGCAGGGTGAGCGGGCTCATCCGTACCTCGTTGTACGAGGAACCGGCCGGGCTCGGGTAGCCCACCCGGGTCTCGTGGCGGATCCGCAGTCGGCCGGCCATCCCGATCACACTCCCTCTCGCGTCACGGACTGGTGGGACCACTCGATCGGTCCGTCGTACGGGAAATAGCGTTCGGCCACGGCCCGGGTGGCCGCACCGCAGGCCAGTTGGAGTTCGCTGAGCAGCGCGGGCAGCTGCTCCAGCTCGGCGGAGTCGAGGTACTCCAGCCTGGTGCGCATCCGGCCGACGGCCAGCCGCGCGGGTTCGGGCGGCCGCAAGGCCGGTGTGCCGCCGCCGAGTTGGGCCAGGCACTCCTCGGCGGTGCTCAGCGCGTGCAGGACCGAGCGCGGGAATCCCCGGTCGAGCAGCAGGAAGGCCGCCACCTCGCCCGGGTCGCTGCCGGCGCCACGGGCCCGGACGAACGCCTCCTCGGCGCCGCTCGCGCTGAGCAGCGTGGGCCAGTCGGGTGCGTGGACGGCCGCCAGCACCCGGACGGCGAGCAGCCGGGCGATCATGTCGACCCGCTCCAGGCTCCGCCCGAGGACGACGAAGCGCCAGCCGTCGTCCCGGCTCATAGTGGAGTCGGCCAGCCCGAAGAAGAGGGCGGCGCGGCGGCGGACGAGTTCGAGGTAGGCGTGCGGTCCGGTGCGGCGCGCGGCGCTGCTCGGCGAGCTGGTGCCAGGTGGAGTTGAGGGTCTCCCACATCTCGGTGGAGACCACGTCGCGTGCGGTCAGCGCGTTCTGCCGGGCCGCCCGGAGCGCGCCCTCGATGGAGCCGGGGCTGACCGCGTCGAAGGCGAGCCGGGACAGGACCGAGTCCATGTCGCAGTGCTGCTCGGTCGGGACGGCCACGCCGAGGATGGCGTGCAGCGAGCGGCAGGCGGCGTCCTCGTCGCTCCACGGGTCCTCGAGCAGCCGGTGCAGATAGGCGTCCAGGATGCGGGCGGTGTCGTCGGCGCGCTCCACGTAACGGCCGACCCAGAACAGGGATTCGGCGATCCGGGAGAGCATGGTGTCGGTGGTGATCACTGCTGGTGTCCCTCCTCCTGGGCCGGGCCGCCGGGCGTGCTCCCGGTGCCGGGGCCGAACTGACGCGGGATCACTTCGCTGACGGCGGTGGAGTGTTCACCGACCGGTGGGTTCGACGGGGCGCTGGGAGCCAGCACCCAGGTGTCCTTGGAGCCGCCGCCCTGGCTGGAGTTGACGATCAGGTTGCCCTCGCCGAGGGCCACCCGGGTCAGCCCGCCCGGGAGCAGCCACACGTCCTCGCCGTCGTGGACGGCGAACGGCCGCAGGTCGATGTGACGGGGCGCCAGACCGTCCTGGCCGTCGGCACGGTGGCTCAGGGTCGGCGAGGTGGACAGCGCCACCGGACGCTGGGCGATCCAGCCGCGCGGGTCCGCCGCCACCTCCTTGGCGAGGCGGTCCAGTACGTCCCGCTCCGCCCGTGGGCCGATCACGATGCCCTTGCCCCCGGCGCCGTCGACCGGCTTCAGCACCAGCCGGTCCAGCTGGTCCAGCACCTCCGCCAGCCGGCCCGGTTCCTCCGGCCGGATGGTCTCCACGTTCGGCAGCAGCGGCTCCTCCGCCAGGTAGTAGCGGATCAGGTCGGGGACGTAGGTGTAGAGCAGCTTGTCGTCGGCGATGCCGTTGCCCACCGCGTTGGCCAGCGTGACGTTTCCGGCGTGCGCGGCGGCCATCAGGCCCGGCACGCCGATCAGCGAGTCCGGGCGGAAGTGCAGCGGGTCGAGGAAGTCGTCGTCGAGCCGCCGGTAGATCACGTGGACCGGGGTCTCCCCCGGGTGGTGCGCATCCGGACCCGGTTGCCGGAGCAGACCAGGTCGCGGCCCTCGACCAGCTGAACGCCCATCAGCCGTGCCAGCAGGGCGTGTTCGAAGTACGCGGCGTTGGCCACACCCGGCGTGAGGACGGTCACGACCGGGTCGGTCACGCCCTCGGGGGCGCAGGCCCGGAGAGCGGCCAGCAGGCGCTGCGGGTACTCGTCCACCGGGCGCACCGGCTGCTCGGCGAAGAGGGCCGGGAAGGTCCGGGTCATCACCCGGCGGTTCTCGATCACGTACGAAACGCCGGACGGCACCCGGACGTTGTCCTCCAGCACCCGGAACCGGCCCTCCTCGTCCCGGACCAGGTCGATCCCGGAGACGTGGATGCGGACCCCGTTCGGCGGTTCTATCCCGTGCGCCGCCCGGTGGAAGTGCGGTGAGGAGTACAGCAGTCGGTAGGGCACCACGCCGTCCTTGAAGACCCGCTGTCTGCCGTAGACGTCGGCGAGAAAGGCCTCCAGGGCGAGCACCCGTTGCCGGACACCCCGGCTCAGCCGGTCCCATTCGACGGCGTCGAGCAGGCGCGGCACCAGGTCGAGCGGGAAGGGACGTTCCTCGCCACCGTAGGAGTAGGTCACACCGCGGTCCGTGAAGGCACGGGCCATCTGGTCGGTGCGGTACCGGAGTTCGAGGGAGTCCAGCGGGTTCAAGGCGGCGAACACGGCTTCGTAGGCCGGTCGCACCACCCCGGGACGCTCGAACATCTCGTCCCATGCCTCCGCTGTCGTGTACGAGTCGAAAATGTCGGCCATGACGAGACGCTATGGCTGCTCGATTTCGGTCGTGTGGCGGCTGTACTACCGATGGCAGCACATCCCAGCTCAGGCCGGCCGGGCCCGGTCAGACGGGCCGTCAGGAGCTGGTGGCGTGCGGTGCCACAGGGGAGTTGACGGCCCGTCGGTCCGGCCCGGGGTGCCGGATCACGCGCGGTGCGCGCCCTTGCGGCGGCCCCGGGCGCGGAGGGCCAGCACACCACCGCCGGTGGCGGCGAGATCCCCGGCCGGGCTCGCCGAAGCCTGCGCGGAGGTGCCGCCGCCGGCCGCCGGCGCGGGCGGCGGCACGGGAGTGGCGGCCTTCTCGCGGGTGAACGCCAGGGTGCCGAAGCCGAGTTGGTCGAAGCCGCCGCTGTTGGGTCCGTAGTCGCCACCGCCGCCCTCGGCCCCGAGCTTCGCCGCCATGGCGCTGCTGTACGGGGCGGCCAGGCCACGGCGGTTGACGTAGTGGTTCTGGATCATCGCCCAGATCGGCCGCAGATGACCTGCAGCATCATGGTCTTGAACCGGTCGAGGTCGAACCCGGGGTAACCCCGCATCAGTTCGGCCGCGTTGGCGAACTGGTAGCCCTGGAGGCCGGCGGCCAGGAACCGGTCGGCGCTGCCGGTGACCTCCTTCAGCGTCCCCGCCCAGGCGTTGAGGATGTCCCGGGCGGCGTCGCCGTGGGCCCGGTCGCCGCTGATCCGCCAGCGCAGGGCGTTCTGGTAGGCGGCGTGGACGTCGTTGAAGAGGGTCGCGATGTTCTGCGGCCCGCCGCTGCCAGCCGGCCAGGTACGGCTGGGCGCCGGCGCTGACCTTCGCGGCGATCCGGTCCAGGTCCGCCTGACTGTGCGGCAGCCCGGGGTGCGCGAGGGCTGTCCCGGGGGCCGCCGCGGCGGGAGCGACGGCGCCGGCCGGCGCACGTCAGCCCAGGTCGTGGCCGGTGACTGCGCGGGCGTAAGACCGCAGAGCGGTGATGACGTCGGTGCGAGTGCGGCGCCCGGCGAGGATCTCCATCTGGTAGCCGTCCTCCATGGCGACGAAGTTCGCCGCGAGGAGCCTGGCCGGGTCCTGGAGGACGAAGTGCCCCTGCGCCTGACCCAGCACCAACACGCCGTGGTAGACCGCGATCTGACGCTCGGTCAGCGCACTGTCGAGGGCGGCGGCCTTGGGGTCGCGCAGGCAGCGCGGCCAGTACTCGTAGAGCAGCCGGGTCAGCGCGTCGTCCGGCCCGGTGGCCGGGCCGCCGTCGATGCAGGCGCGGAGTTGGTCACGGGCGTCGGAGTGCTGCTCGGCCGCCTGCTCCCGCTCCTGGCTGTAGCGCTCGATGGCCCGGTGGTAGGTCTCGTAGACGAGGGCGTCGAGGTCGCCGTAGTAGAGCACGGCCGCAGGAGTCACCCCGACCTCGTCGGCGATGTCCCGCAGTCGCAGCCCCTCCAGGCCGCGGACCAGCAGCGCCCGCTCCACCGCAGCGCTCAGCTCCGCCCTGCGGGCCTCCTTGCCCTTCTTCCCGGCCACCGTGCCCCACCCTTCACTCATAGTGAGTTCAATCGTATCCAGCCAGCTCTTGACGCACGAGATGGCTAGTTCTTAAATCTCTATTTAAGAAATGGCACCGACCACGAGAGCTGGCACCCACCCATGCGTACCCTTGCGATCGCCGCCGTGCAGACCGCCCCCGTGCCGTACGACCCGGAAGCCAGCTGGCTGCGCTTCGCCGACCAGGTGCACACCGTCCGCGCGCTCTTCCCGCACGTGCAGCTGGTCGTCGTGCCCGAACTCTTCCTGGCCGCCGAGGGCCCGCTGTTCGGTGAGCGGCCGGAGAACTGGATGGAGCAGGCCGCCGTCCCCGTCCCCGGACCGCTCACCGACCGGCTCTGCGCCCTCGCCCGGGAGACCGGCCTGTGGCTGGTCCCCGGCAGCGTCTTCGAGCGCACCGCCGACGGCACGATCCACAACACCGCGCTGGCGATCTCACCGGAGGGCGAGATCGCCGCCCGCTACCGCAAGGTCTTCCCCTGGCAGCCCTACGAGGAGGCCACGCCGGGCACCGGCTTCACCGTCTTCGAGATCCCGGACGTCGGCCGGGTGGGCCTGGCCATCTGCTACGACGGATCGTTCCCCGAGACCGCGCGCCAACTCGCCTGGCTCGGAGCCGAGGTGATCATCCAGCCGACCCTGACCACCACCCGGGACCGCGAGATGGAACTGGTCTGCGCCCGCGCCAACGCCTGGACCAACCAGGTCTACGTCGTCAACGTCAACGCCGCCGACCCGGCCGGCGTCGGCCAGAGCGCGATCGTCGACCCCGAAGGCATCGTCCGCCAGCAGGCCGGCCCCGGCCAGGAGATCCTGGTCGACGTCCTCGACCTGGACACCGTCACCCGGGTCCGCCGCTACGGCTCGGCGGGCATCAACCGCCCCTGGGCGCAGCTCGCCCGCTACGGCTCGACCATCGAACTCCCCGCCTACGGCGGCACGTTCCGCACCCCCGACTGGATCGAGGAGACCGGGTCCGTACGCGGGGACTGCTAGGAAGCGGCGGCCGGGGTCAGGACTTCGGCAGGGTGTCCACGAAGTCGGTGCCGGCGCCGTAGAAGCCGTCCACCGTCTTCTGGACGTCCGCGTAGGAGACGGCCGCGGCGTCCTTGTAGTAGAACCAGTTGATCTTCATGTTCCAGCTGCGCTGTCCGCCGAGGGACGGCAGCAGGTCGATGAACCAGTTGCTGAAGTGGACGTTCATCTTCTCGCGCGGCACGTACTTGCCGGTGCTGGTGAACAGCTCCTTGCCGTCCATGGAGTAGGTGGCCTTCCCGTCCACGGCGGTGACCATCATGATGTGCCAGCCCTCGAAGCGCTGCTTGTGCGGCTTGGTGACCCGGTCCGCCGGGTCGGCCTTGAACCAGCTGGTGGTGTCGAGCTGCGGACCGGGCGTGCCCCAACCGCCGTTCGGCATGTACTCGTAGTCGAGCTCGCTGTAGTTCGCCGAATCGTCCGAGGGGGAGATCGGGAAGTAGGACTGGACGACGTGGTCGCCGTTCTTGCCGGCGGCCGGCTTGTCGCTGAGGTAGACCCGGGCGGCGAAGGTGCCGTTGAGGAGCTTGGTGCCGGTGGTCTGGATCTCGACCTGCTTGGTGCCCTTCTGGGTGCCGTCGGTGGACGCCTGCAGCTGAAGGGTCCGGCCGCCCTGGGCGGTGGTGTCGGCGGGGAAGCTCGCGCTGGTGTCGGACCAGGTGTCCTTGATCCCGGGGCCGCCCTCGCCGGTGCGGATCTCCCAGCCGTGGGCGGTGAGCGCGGGGTCGGTGGGACCGGTGTAGTGGAAGCTGTCGAAGAGGGTCCCCGGCGGGCCGGTCGGAGACGGCGAGGCGCTGGTCGCGGACCCGCCCTTCGCTGCCGCCGTGGTGGCGGCGCCCTCGCCGCCACCGGCCGCCGGACCGCTCGAACAGGCGGTGAGCACGCCCAACAGGACCGGGAGGGTGAGCACGGTCCACGCGCGGTGAGGACGGGTGCGGCGGGGCTGACTCACGCGGGCTCCTTGGGGCGTACCGATCGCACGTGCGTGCTGATCGGATGAGAGGGTCATCCTAACGGGGCCCGAAGGCCCCTCCGGTGCGCGTCCGTTCGGATCCGGAAGGATGGAGTCCGAGGTCAACGGCGTGAGCATGTCTACTTTCCGGTACAAGCCGACCGGTATTCCGATCCGATTACAACCCCTCGCCGGATCGGGCCAAATCCACCCATCGAAGCCAATTCGATTCAGGCGGTGCACTAGCGTTCGCTCTACGCTCCCGCGGTCTACGTACCCTGCACTGAAAGGCTTCGCAAGGTGCGCCCAGTCACCACCTCCACTGAACGCGGATCAGCCCACCCGCCACAGTTTGACGTGTACGAATCAAATCTTGAAGAGGCCGCTCCCGCACCGGTGTTCGTCTCCGAGTCCGGTCGGCGCGGCCGGCTGCTGCGGGGCTTCGGCTGGCCGGTCTCGGTGGTCGGCGCGCTCCTGGCGGTCGTCATGGCCAGCAGCCTGGTCGGCATGCAGGCGGACGCTCCGGCGATGGGGATACCCGTGCAGCCGTCCGCCCAGCCGCCCACACCCGTGACGCCGCCGTCACCCACCCCGGCACCGACCCCGTCGCCCACCGCGTCGCCGTCGCCGTCGTCGCACGGGACGCCTTCGCGCTCCGCGACCCCCTCGACGAAGACCACGCCGAAGCCGACGACGACCACACCGCGTGGCGCGAAGTCCTCGGGTCAGCCGACCAAGCAGCCCTGAACCGCCGCACCACCCATCTCCAGGAGCACCGATGTCCCGCCGCCACCCGCGCCGCCGGCAGTCCCCGCGCAGGCCGCGCCGACTGGCCGCGCCGCCGTTGCGCTTCTTCATGCCGCTGTCGCTGCTGGCGTGCCTGCTCGCGCTCATGGTCCTGCGCGGCCTGGCCACCAACGAGGTGTTCCACGACACCCAGATCGCCGACTCGGCCGACAAGACGACCGTGCCGGAGAACCTGCTCACGGGCGGCCCGGTCATCGACGCGCGCGGCGAAAAGAACGACGATCCGGTGAGCTACCGCATCCCGGACAAGACCGTGGTCCTGAGCTTCGACGACGGCCCCTCGGCGGAGTGGACCCCGAAGATCCTGGAGATCCTCGAGGCCCGCAAGGTCCGCGCGGACTTCTTCGTGACCGGCGCCTCGACCGCCCGCAACCCTGACCTGATCCGGCGGATCGTGGCGGACGGCCACGAGATCGGCCTGCACAGCTTCACCCACCCCGACCTGGCCTTCCAGTCGCACGCCCGGATCAGCTGGGAGATGGCCCAGACCCAGCTGGCGCTGGCCGGCGTCGCGGGGGTGCACAGCTCGCTGTTCCGCCCGCCGTACTCCTCCAACGCGGCCGCCCTGGACGACTGGAGCTACCCGGTGATCAAGTACCTGGGTGCCCGCGGCTACGTCACCGCCTTCATCGACCACGACACCGACGACTGGAAGCGTCCGGGCGTGGAAGCCATCGTCCAGGAGGCGTTGCCGACCACCCCCGGCGCGGGTGAGCTGATCCTGCTGCACGACGCCGGTGGCGACCGTTCCCAGACCGTCGAGGCGCTCGGCGTGCTGATCGACAAGCTGCAGGCCGACGGCTACCGCTTCACCACCATCTCCGAGGCACTCGGCGCCGGCAGCGCCACCACGCCGGTGCACGGCTTCCGGCTGTGGGCGGGCAAGGGCTACATCTGGGCCACCCAGCTGGCCCTGCACACCCTGCCGGTGCTGATCGGGCTGCTGGCCGTGGTCGGCTTCCTGAACTTCGGCCGGTTCGCGCTGATGCTGGTCCTCGCGCCGATCCACGCCCGCCGCGCCAGGCGGCAGGACGCCTGGGGCGAGCCGGTCACCGAGCCGGTCACCGTGCTCGTGCCGGCCTACAACGAGCGCGAGTGCATCGCCAACACTCTCAACTCGCTGGCCGCCAGTGACTATCCGATCGAGGTCATCGTCATCGACGACGGCTCCTCGGACGGCACCGCGGACATCGTCGAGGAGATGGATCTGCCGTTCGTCCGGCTGATCCGCAAGGTCAACGGCGGCAAGTCCAGCGCCCTCAACGCCGGTATCGCGGCCGCCTCGCACGACATCGTCGTGATGATGGACGGCGACACCGTCTTCGAGCCGTCCACCGTGCGTGAACTGGTCCAGCCCTTCGGCGACCCCGGGATCGGCGCGGTCTCGGGCAACGCCAAGGTCGGCAACCGCGACACCCTGATCGGGGCCTGGCAGCACATCGAGTACGTCCTCGGCCACAACCTGGACCGCCGGATGTACGACATGCTCGGCATCATCCCGACCATCCCCGGCGCGGTCGGCGCCTTCCGCAAGGAGGCCCTGGACGCGGTCGGCGGGATGAGCGACGACACCCTCGCCGAGGACACCGACATCACCATGGCGGTGCTCTGCGAAGGCTGGCGGATCGTCTACGCCGAGCGCGCCCGCGCCTGGACGGAGGCCCCCGCCAGCCTCCAGCAGCTCTGGTCCCAGCGGTACCGCTGGAGCTACGGCTCGATGCAGGCGATGTGGAAGCACCGCCGCGCCGTCTTCGCCAGCGGCCCGGCCGGGCGCTTCGGCCGCCGGGGGCTGCCGCTCGTCGTACTGTTCGGCGTGATCGCCCCGCTGCTGGCGCCGCTGGTCGACGTCTTCCTGATCTACGGCGTGCTGTTCGCGGATGCCGGGCTGACCCTCACCAGCTTCGGTGGCTTCCTGGCGATCCAGGCCGTGCTGTCCTGGTACGCCTTCCGGCTCGACCACGAGAAGCCCTGGCACCTGATCAGTCTGCCGACCCAGCAGCTGGTCTACCGTCAGCTGATGTACATCGTCCTGCTGCAGTCCGCGATCACCGCGCTGACCGGTGGCCGACTGCGCTGGCAGAAGCTCCGGCGCACCGGCGAGGTCTCCGTACCGGTGGAGGCCTGACCGCGCCGGCTGTCCGTCCTCGCGGCTACCGCCGGGCCCCGGGGAGCCCGTGCCGTGCCAGGTGGCCGGCGAGGCGGTCCAGGGTGCTGTCGAGCGCGCGGGCCGCGCGGGACAGGACGTCGAAGGACTGACGGGGCGTCAGGCCGTAGTGCTCCATGAGCATGCCGGTCGCGCAGCCGACCGTCTGGCGGCGGTCCAGCACGGCGGCGAGGGCGGCGGCGAGGTGGGCGGCGGCGAGCGCGGTCGCGGTCTGGGCGGCGTGGACCGCCGCGATGCGCAGGGTCTCGGGGGTGGGCGGCTCGGTGCCGGTGAGGTAGGCGGTGAAGGCGGCCGTGCTGCCCGGCAGGGCGGGCAGGGCGACCGCGAGGGCTCCGGTGACGGCCAGGGTGGCTGCGCGGGAGGCGAGTTCGGGCCAGTCGGGTTCGCGGCAGAGGTTGGGGGAGTGGCGCTGCGGAGCGGCTCCGGTGAGGGCGGGGCAGGGGCCTTCCTGGAAGCGGATCTGGGTCCGGTCGAGCAGCAGGGCGGTCCGGGTGCTCGCGGCGGCGCTGATCACGGTGCCGTCCGGGCGCCAGTGGATGCTGCCGGTGCCGACGCAGTGCGGGATGGTCGCGTTGGCGGTGGCCAGCACCTCCTCGACGCCGCGTTCGACCCGGACCTCGGCGGTGGCGGTGTGGACCAGTCCGGCCAGCAGGTCGCGCAGCGTGGTGGTGGAGATGCCCTCGTCCTTCCCGGTGAGGGCGGCGGCGGTACGGCCGGGCCGGTCGGCGAGGAGTCCGCGGGCCCGGCGGAGCGCCTCGTCGGGTTCGGAGCAGCCGGTGTAGACACCGAGGGTGTAGGCGAGATCGGTGAGACGTTGTCGGGTGTCGGCGCCGCCCGTGCGGGACAGGATCTCGTACTCGCGCAGCAGGTTGCGCAGCACGCCGAGGTTGACCAGCGGGTGCGAGGGACCGCAGGCCGGCAGCGTGGTGTCACCGTTCATTCGCTCACGGTAGTGGTCGCGGCCCCGTGCGAGGCGGAACCCGCCCACGGGAGTGGCGCGGGGGCCTGACGGCACGGCCTCGGCGACGCCCGCCGCGCCCTGAGGACGTCCTCGGCCACGTTCACCAACTCGCCTACACCGAAAGCCTCTTACGCTGCACGATCCACAGCGCCTCTCCGGGCATTACGGGGATGAGACCACCGCGATACGCCCGCGCACCACGATGGCGTCCAGAGCGGGGGCTCATCCGGCGGCCCACTGCCGACGGCCGGAAGAGGACGTAGGACGAGATGCGGATCAGAAGTGCGGGGATAGGGCTGGCCGGGCTCATGTGCCTTGCCCTGGCCGGTTGTTCGTCGTCCGGGCGGCCGGCCGCCGAGGCGGTGCCGGGCACGCGGTCTCCGTCCGCGCTCCCGGCGAGTGCCGATCCGCATCTGCCAGTGGAGGCGTACCTCTTCTCCGAGGCGGACACGGAGAAGCTGACCAGGGCGGGGGCCGTGCTGCGCAAGAAGTGTCTGCAGCGGTTCGGCCTCGACTACGCCATCAGGCCCGCGGACCCGCCGACCGGACCGCGCACGTTCCTGGATCGCCGGTACGGCTTGACGGACCAGGCCGAGGCGGCGGCCAACGGCTACCACCTCGGCGACCGCGACCCGCGCACCCACCCGGTCCACCCGCCGCAGTTCTCCGCCGAGCAGCAGCAAGTGCTCACCGGACGTCTCCCGGGAAAGACCGGTGCGGACGACAGCGCGCTCCAGGTCAACGGTGTTCCGGTACCACTCGGGGGCTGCTACGACGAGGCGAAGCGGGCCTTGGCCGGCCCGGGGGAGCTGGGCTCGAGCGCCGTGGCCCGGCAGGCCAACTTCCAGACCTTCAAGGCCAGTCTGTCGGTGCCGCAGGTCACCCAGGCATTCGAAGCGTGGTCCGGCTGCATGAAGGACAAGGGCTACTCCTACCCCAATCCGATGGACGCCATCGGCGACAGCCGCTTCCTGGGGGACTCGCCCACGCCGCCGGAGCTCCAGGTGGCGACGGCCGACGTGACCTGCAAACAGCAAGTGAACCTGATCGACACCTGGTTCGCGGTCGAGACTTCCTTGCAGAAGGAATTGATCGCACGGCAGCAAGCCGATTTCACGGCGGCCCTCGCGGCGAAGACCGAGCAACTCGCCAAGGCCGACGCCGTGCTGCGCGATCAGTGAAGTAGTGGGCTGACACCTTTTCACGTCCGGGCGCGCCCACCAATCCCCAGGCAGAGCAAGGGGATTGCACACACGCCTGGAACATCCACGAACAGAGGACCCAAAAAAATGAAGCGTACCCTCAAGCTCGCCGCAGTCGCCCTGGGCGCTGCCCTGCTCGTTCCCGCCCTCGCCAGCACCGCGCAGGCCGACGCCAGCGACTGCCGGGACGGCGAATTCTGCCTCTTCTACAACTCGGACCAGCAGGGCTCCCACATGGTGGTGCCGACGAGCATTCCCGACCTCGCCGGATACACCTTCACCAGCCCCGGCCGCGGCCAGGGGCAGCGCGTCAAGAACAACGCCGCATCGGTTGTCTCCAACACGTGCGTGACGGTCTGGGTGCACTTCAACTCGAACTACGCCGGCCCGTACGACATGTTCAACTACCGCAACGAGGAGAACCTGATCGAGACGTACAACGAGAACGCCTCGGTGAAGTTCGCTCACGACTGCTGAGCCTGACCCACCTTCAGTTCTGGACTTAAGCCGGGGCCGGGAATCTCCCGGCCCCCTCCTGAAAGGATCCGAACCATGCGTGGAACAGCGCGCCGACTCGCCGTCGGAGCAGCGATGGTGCTCTCGGTGGCCGGTGGCATCACCCTCCCCGCCGCTCCCGCCAGTGCGGCCGGCTGGGGCTGCTCGGGAACCGAGGTGAGCGACTCGCCGTACGCCGTGACCACCGGCGACGGTGACGTGTACAGCTACGTGCACCTCTACTGGAACGGCTCCACGGGGCGGAACTGTGCCGTCAACGTCAAGGCCGGCCGCCTCTCCGGCACGCCGACCCTGACCCAGATCGCGCTGCTCGCCTGTCGCCAGGACGGCCCGGTGGGTGGCAGTGCCAGCCAGTGCACGGCCATCGAGTACCCGATGGATCCGTCCCGGTCCGACATCTACTACAGCTCCTACGCCGGTCCGGTCTCCGTGAACGGCTCGGGGCACTGCATCATGGTGACCGGCATCACCTACGACACCGACGGCACCAGGGCCGAGTACCGCAGCCCGATGTTCCACTGCTGAGCCGAGCGGACGTCAGTGGCCGATCGCGCACCAGGGGCCGGTGAGCGCGACCGGCCGCTCGGTGGCGGCACGCCGGTCCTGCTGGGCCGGTACCGTCCCGGGCCGCAGGCCGCCCTGCTCGCGGGCGAAGGCCCGCAACAGGACCGGGTAGCGGTACCGGCCGGGCAGGTCGGTGACCAACAGGTGTGCGTCGACGAGCCGTTCGAGCAGGTGCTCTGCGGACGGCAGCGCGAGGTCCAGTGCCCGGGCGGCCTGCAGGGTCGAGAGGGAGCCCTCGGTGGCCGTGGCGAGCAGCCGGAAGGCCCGGGCGGTGGCGGGGTCGAGTGCCAGGTAGCTGGGCGTGACGCTGGCCCTGACGTCCAGGCTGCCCACCCGCAGTTCGTTCAGCAGCAGCAGTTGGTCGGCCAGCCGGTCCGCGAGGTGCCGCATGCTCCAGCCGGGCCGCGCGGCCAGCCGGGCGGCGCAGATCCGCAGCGCCAGCGGAAGCCGCCCGCAGGCGGTGGCCACCTGGGCGGCTGCCTGCGGATCGGCCACCACCCGTGCGGTTCCGACCAGCCGTCGCAGGAGCAGCTCGGCCTCCGCCGCTGACAGCACGTCCAGCGCGAGCGGCAACGCCCCGACCAGGTCCGCGAGTCGGTGGCGGCTGGTGACCAGCGCCGCGCAGCCGGGGTCGGTGGGCAGCAGCGAGCGGACCTGGGCGCTGTCCCGGGCATCGTCCAGCACCACCAGGACGCGACGGCCGGTCAGCAGCGAGCGGTAGAGCGAGAGCCGGTCCTCCGGTCCGGCCGGCACCAGGTCGGCGGGAACGCCGAGCGCGATCAGGAAGGTCCGGAGCACGGCGGCGGGAGGGGTCGGGCTGCCGTCCGTCCCGCGGAGTTCGGCGTACAGCGTGCCGTCCGGGAACGCGGCCCGGGTGGCGTGCGCGACCTGGCCGACCAGCGCGCTCTTGCCGACGCCGGGCTGGCCCGAGACCACGGCGGTGAACGGTGCCGTGCGGTCCACGGCGGTCAGCCGGCCGGCGAGCAGGGACATCTCCCACGTCCGGCCGGTGAAGTCGGGCAGGGCCGAAGGGAGCTGACACGGCGTCACGGCGAAGGCCGGCCGACCGTGTGCGGTGCCGTCGGGTGCCGGCTGCCCGGCCGCCGCGGCGCCTGCTGCTGCTCCCGCGCTCGGGGAGTCGATGCCGACCGGCTCGGGGCGGGGCCGGGTCGGCCCGTCGAGGTCGGGGTCACCGCGCAGGACACGCTGGTGGACCTCGCGCAGTTCACTGCCGGGCTCGACGCCGATCTCCTCGATCAACGTCTGCCGCACCCGCTGGTAGACGGCCAGTGCCTCGCACTGGCGCCCGCCGCGGTACAGCACCGTCATGAGCTGGGCCCAGAGCAGCTCCCGCTCCGGGTGCTCGGTGGTGAGTGCCTGCAGCTCGGCGGTGAGTGCCCGGACGTCGGCGCCAAGCCGCAGCTGTGCCTCCAGCCTCGCCTCCACGGCGTCCAGGCGGGCTTCGGCCAGCCACCCGGCCTCCTTGCGGAGCAGCGCGTCCGAGGGGATGTCGGCCAGCGCGGGCCCGCGCCACAGCTGGAGGGCGGAGTCCAGCCGGGTGGCAGCACGTGCGAAGTCCTGTCGGCGCAGCGCGGCGACGCCCTCGTCGCGCAGGACGGTGAACCTCCGGAGGTCGAACTCCTGCGCGTCGACGTTGATCCGGTAGCCACCGGTGGTGGTCTCGATCCGCTCACCCGCCGCGCCGAGCGCCTTGCGCAGCCGCATCACGTAGTTGCGCAGGGCGGCGGAGGCACTCCTGGGCGGGTGCCCGTCCCAGATGGCCTCCGCCAGGAACTGCGCCGACGTCGGTTGCCCGTGCCGGACCAGGAGCGCCGCGAGCAGCGCCCGCTGCCTGCCGCCGGGGACGGTGCGGGTCTGCACTCCGTCACAGACCACAAGGGGCCCCAGGATTCCGAATTCCACTCGCCAGTTCTCCTGCGCCGTCGGTGTTCCGAACGGTGCGCGCGGGTTTCCCGGGCGCACCGTGCTGACGGACAAGATCCAACGCGACGGTTGGTTGTCAGGGACCGTCGAACCGGTGATGGACGGTCAATCCCGGACAAGCGCACGGCGTTCCGCCGTCCTGACAACGTCCTGACGGACCGTTGGACAACCGGACAACCGACGTGAGGTCAGCCCCTACCCGGGGTAGTGGCAGGCGGCCCGTGCGGCCGCGTTCCGGTCCTCCGCGCTCAGTGACAGCGGCTGCGCCTGGGCGGGAGCCGCAGGGGGCAGGGTCAGCGCGTCCAGTACGTCGGTGGGGCCGTCCCCACCCAGGCAGGCCACCGCGACCAGCTGGACCGGGCCCTGATCGGCCGTCGGCTTGGCGATCCGCCAGGGGAGCACGAATCCGTCGGCGCCGACGCCGATCAGGCCGAGCTGGTGCCAGCGCGGCACCGGTACCGCCTGGCCGCTGTCGGAGAAGTACCCGGCGAACCCCACGACGCCGAGGTAGGTACCGCTGGCGCGCAGGTCCACGGTTCCGGGTTCGGCGGGCCGCGGCGAGACCGCCAAGGAGATCGACGAGGGAGCCGGGAACTCACCCGGGCAGCGGTCCGGCTTCGACCTCCACGGCGGGTTGCCGTGCACCACGGCCGACGAGACCAGCCCGCCGCCGCTCAGCTTGAACCAGCGCACATCGGGTGTTTCGGCCGTCAGGTCCTGCTCGGCGTCACCGATGCAGAAGCCGACGAACTGGAGCACGCACCCGGGCGGGATCTGGGCGATCGCCGGTGCGCTGCGGCTGGCGCTGCTGCGGACCCGGGTGCTCCCGGCGTAGGTCGTGCCCTGGAAGAGCCCCTTGCCGGCCGGGCCGACCGGACAGCCGGATCCGGAGACCGGGTGCGTATCGTCGGACCCGCGCTTGAGGTCCACGACCAGGCCGGTCAGCAGCAGCACCAGGACGACCGCCGTGGCGGGTAGCCACGCCTGCGACCGCCACCGGCGCCGATGCGGTGCCCCCGGACCCTCGCCGTCGACCGGCTCGGGCTCGAAGCTCTGCTTCGGCAACGCGTCCACCACTGGGGTGCCGTGCTCGGCGTCCGCCTCCGTCGGCTCGATCACCTCCGAGACGGTCAGTGCGGCCTGGACACTCGCCGGCCGGACCCGCGCGTCGGCTCCGGTGCTGCCGGCGAGCCGGCGGTCGAGCGCGTACCAGCGCTTCTCCCAGAGCTTGGCATCGCCACCGCAGGCGCCGACGTACGCCAGCGTCACGTCCAGGGTGGGCCTGCGCACGCCGCCGGCGGCATCGCTCAGGGTGGTGGCGCTGAAGCCCGCGGTCGCTGCGAGTGCCCGGTAGGTCGGGTTCCCGGCAGCTTGCCGCAGGCACCGCAGCTCGTAGGCGAACGCCTGCAGTGGGCCGCCATCGGGGTCGAGCGGTCTCGGCCTACGGGCCAACGGACACCCCTTCGCCGCCCACGGTCGGTTCGGACATCCCCGGACTCCCCCTCAGTTCTGTTGCCGTCAGCCCGTGACCGGTCAAGCTGCCACGAACCCGCCGGCCCTACTGCTGACCTGCGGCAATATGCGCACCCAGATGACTGATCATCAGATTGTTGCACAGGGGGCGGGCGCACTTGACCGGGGACGCACAGGGCGCTGCCCCGGGACCGGAGGGGTCCCGGGGCAGCGCCCTGTGCGTGTCGCGGAGGTGTCCGGCGAACAGGCCGATCAGGTCCAGCAGTAGTTGAGGTTGCCGGTCCCGCTGGAGGTGCCGGTGCTCCAGGTGGCATTGCCGCTGCTGTTGAGGAAGACGAGGTTGCCGTCGTTCCGGAGCTCGGCGTGGCCGCCGGGCGCCGGGTTGAGCGCGCCCATGGTGCAGACGATGCCACCGGAGGAGTTGAGGAGCTTGACGTATCCGGACCGCGACCAGTCGACCCGCACGACGCCGTCGCCCCTGGTCCCCGAAGCCCAGACCGGGTAGCTGTCCGCTCCGGTGAACTTGTAGAGCACCAGGTTGCCGTCGGACTGGAGCACCAACTGCGACATGCCGTTGTCCGCCCCCACGCTGTCACCGGCGGTCCAGTCGGCCTGGGCGAGGGTGAAGCTCGCGACGTACGCGGTGGCCGACGCGGTGGTGGCGGTCAGACCGATCGCGCCGGCGATCGCCGTGCCGACGATGGCGGTGCGCAGGAGGCGCCTGCGGGCCGTGGAGCGACCGGACTTGCTGGTGATCACGAGGGTCCTTCCGAAAGGCGGCCGCGCGACGATGCGGCGCGGCGGAGGTACGGAACCGGCAGGACCGGTCCACTTCGGGAGCACCCTAGGAAGGGCGCGTATCAGCCGGATAACCCCGCTGTCACACCACCACGGGGCCCGGCAGGGCTTCGTCCGGCGCAGGTGGCCCGGGAGTTGGCGCTCGTGGCGGGGTGGGTGGAAGTCTGGGCCGGTGGACCACATGATCACTGCCGCCCTGCGGCGCGCGGCCGAGCACCAGCGCCGGTTCGACGCCCGCTTCGCGGCGTACTTCGACACCCTGACCGACCCTGCGGGCGGAGCCCTCGACGGGCCGCAGCACGGAAGGTTTCCCGCGCGTGCGCTCGACCTGCTGCGCGACATGTCGCTGCGCGGCGGCAAGCGCCTCCGCGTCACGGTCCTCCACGAGGCCGCCGCGCTGGTCACCGACCAACCGGTGCCGGGTCTGGAGGAAGCCGCCATCAGCATCGAACTGCTGCAGACCCACGGCCTGATCCACGACGACATCATCGACGGCTCGGCCGTGCGCCGTGGCGCACCGTCAGTGCCGTACGCCTACCGCGACGAGTACCCGGACCGGCCCGACACCGCCCTGGGCCTGGCCGTCCTCGCGGGTGACCTGGCCGCCTTCCTGTCGCTGCGGGTCCTGCTCACCTCCGACCTGCCACCCGGCCGCGCCGCGGCCATGGCCGCCGAGCAGGCCGACGTCGGCGCCACCACCGTCATCGGCCAGTTCCTCGACCTGGAACGCGACTTCGGCCCTGTCCCCGACCTCGACTTCCTGCACGCGGTCACCGAGTTCAAGACCACCCGCTACTCCATCCTGGCCCCGCTGCGCCTCGGGCTGCTCGCCGCGGACGTCGACCCGGCACCGTACGACCGCGAACTGCGCCGCTACGCCACCGCGTTGGGGATCGCCAACATGCTCCGCGACGACTGGCTCGACCTGTTCGGCGACCCTGCCGTGGTCGGCAAGTCCCTCGGCTCCGACCTCCGTTCCGGCCGCCGCAGCTACGCCGTCCGCGCCTTGCTGGCCGCCGACACCGACGGGTCCGAGCGCAAGGTCCTGGACGCGGCCCTGGGCGACCCGCAGTGCGACGACGACACGCTCGACCGCGTGCGCGCCATCGCGCGGCGGCACGGCGTCGACCGCTCGGTGCAGGCCGACGCCGACCGCTACGCGCGTGAGGCGTCCACCGTCGCAGGCGCCTGGCGTACCCGCTGGCGCGCGGACGCCGTGACCTTCTTCGAGCACATGCCGGCCTGGACCGCGGCCCGCGACCACTGACTCCCGCCGTGGAGGCGTTACGGCGGTGATACGGCGGTCATGAACAGTGATCATGAAACATTTCCGGCGTCGAAGGAAGGAACGTCATGCGCGTCAAGAAGCTCATAGCGGCGGCCGCGGTGGCCGGCAGCGTCCTGGCCACCGGTCTGGCCACGGGCGCACCCGCGTCGGCCGCACCCGCCCCGGCCTACGACTGCACCACCGGCCAGGTGTGCCTGTACTACAACTCCAGCAGCTACGGGTACGGCGCCTACTTCATGCAGGAATCGCCGATCGGGAACTACACGGGTTCCTACTTCAAGGCCGGCAAGAACGGCAGCAGCGGCGCCGGCGTCGAGGTGAAGAACCACGCGGCGGCGGTGGACAGTTGGATGGACCTCTACTTCGTCGTCTACTACAACAGCAACTACGACTGCCGCGTCGCGTGCCAGACCATCGCTCCGTACACCACCGTGGACCTGAACGCGTCGCTGAAGAACAACAACGCGTCGGGCTCGGCGTGATGACCCTGAGCTGACGCCGCCCAAGCGTTCGCGTCGGTCTCCGTCCTGGCACCCGGACGGAGACCGACGCGGTTCACCTGCTCGTCCAGCCCGTCCCGCCGATCCAGAAGAAGACATCCCCGTGCCCAGTCTCCCGCGCCGCTCTGCCGCCTTTCTGATCGTCCTGCCGCTTCTCCTGGCCGGCTGTGCGGGCACCGCGGCCCCGAGCTCCGGCAGCGACCGGCGGGGCGGGCCGGAGGCGCCGCCGCCGGTGTCCGCGATACCGACGCTCGAGTCGGCGAACGACCAGCCGCTGCCGCTCGACGCCTATCTGCTGAACCCGGATCAGGTGTCCACGTCCACCAGGGCGCAACAGGAGCTCATGTCCCGCTGCATGCAGGGCTTCGGGCTGATCTACGCACCGCCGGCCTCGTCCGAACCCCACCGGGACAGCGATGCCCCCACCACCCGGGTGGACGGCCGCTACGGGAGCCAGAGCGCCGTGTTGATGGCGAAGTGGGGCTACCACTCGGAGGGTGGCCTCCCGGCACCTGCGGCCGGGTCGGCCGCAGGCGGCCGGCCGACCTCACCGGAGATGGTCGTCGTCGAGCGGGGTACCTCCGACCCGAAGCAGAGATTCGGTCCCGGCGGGCAGGTCGTCAACGGCCGGACGGTGCCGGAGCACGGCTGCATCGGCGAGGTGAGGAAGCAGTTGACCGGCGCGGTGGACGGCTGGATGGGCGATGCGCAGATCGCCATCGACATCAAGTTCACGACGTTGCGCAAGTCCCAGGAGGACGAGCGGACCAGGTCGGTGTTCGCCAAGTGGTCGCAGTGCATGAAGGACAGCGGCCACGACTACCCGGATCCGCTGGCGGCGATCGGCGACCCGGAGTGGCGGAACGCGCCGCTGCCCTCGCAGCGGGAGCTGCAGGTGGCGACGGCGGACGCGGCGTGCCGGACGAAGCACAACGTGGTGGGTGTCTGGTACGCGGTCGACTTCGCCTACCAGGAGCAGGCGATCAAGGACAACGCCGCGGCCATGGCGAAGGCGAAGGCGAGCGTCGAGGCTCAAGTGGCCGCGGCGAAGCGGGTGTTGATCGCGTGACGGCCCGGGCGACCCGCGGCCCTCGGCCCGCCACCTGATCAGTGGCCGAGACGTTCGATCACCTCATGGGTGAGGCCGACCTTGCGCTTCTGGAAGGAGCTCAGCCTGTTCAGGGCTGCGGACTTCTCCTCGATCATGCGCGTCTGGATCTCCGCCTCGACCGCACCCCAGGTCTTCAGCAGATCCGTCTCGGTCTTGCAGTCCATGTCCGTCAGAGCCACGGCCTTCTCCTGCTGCGTCGGCTCGGGGGTGTCGAACGCCCGATCGCCCACGGAGGCAAGGGGGTTCTGGTACCGGTAGCCGTGGCGTTCCATGCAGGTCGACCACGCGCGGAAGACCTGTCCGAGCGTCGTGTCCTCCAGGGAGCGCTTGAAGCTCTCCGTGTCGATGACCGACGCGGCGGCGATGTCGGACTCAGGGCGAGGTCCGCCGTCCAGCCTGGCCTCGGCAGCCCCGTAGCAGCCGCCGGGTGGAATCGGGCGGCCGTCGGGACTCGTCGACTGCGGGTCTCCCGCACGAGTCGCTCCGAACAGGATCGCTTCCTGCGCCTCGGTGGGCCGCTTGGGGACGTCTGTCCCGCCGGCCGGGGGAGGGAGGTGGTACCCGTGGTCGCGGGCGACCTCGCGGTCCGATATTCCGTAGCGCCTGGAGGATTCGGCAGCCAGCGGCGGGTGCTCCGGAATGCGGTAGTCGAGACCGAACCCTCCCAGGCACTCGTTGGCCAGGAGGACCTTGGCCCGATCAACCGCGCGGGATTCCTCGGCGGTGAGAGCGAACCTCTCGATGGGCATGGAAACCCGGCCCGAGGGCGCTGCCGAAGGTGCTGGCGAATGCGCTGCCGAGGTGCGAACGTCCGCGCCCTGACTGCCGGGCTCACCGCCGGTGCGGCCCCCGTCGCTTGCCGAACAGGAGGCCGTCGCCATGAGCGCGGCCGCGACCATCACAAGAGCGCGTGATGCCCCGGTCGGCAATCCCTGTCTTCCCACAGTCATCCACCTCTCCACAAGGAATATGGCGGCCGCGTGGGAACGCGGCCGCCACGAATTCACGACTCAACTCAACCGAAGTTGACGCAGCCCTGGTTGATCGGAACGTTCCGGAAGTACACCGAGGCGTTCTCGTTGTACGTGTTCGAGAGCTGCCAGGCGGACGGGTACTCGGTGTGGTGGAACTTGTCGCAGGGGCCGGCGTAGCCGCTGTTGAAGTAAACCGTCACGCTGGCGTCGATACCCCAGACCCGGGCCTTCGCCGAGGCCGCGTTGTTCTTCAGGCTCTGCCCCTGCCCGGCGCCGCCGCTCTGGAAGGTGTAACCGGCCAGGTCGCGGATGCCCTCGCCGCCGGTGGGGGTGTCGGAGTGAATCACCGTGTGCGAGCCGCCGTAGCCGGTGTTGAAGTAGAGGACCACGCACTGGGCGTCACAGTCCTCGACGCCGTACGAGCCGGTCGAGATCGACGCGCTCGCCGGAGAGGCGGTGGCGAGGGCGCCGACAACGGCTGACATCGCTATCGACGCAGTGACAAGTGCCTTACGGGCAAAGAGCATTGAATCCCTCATGTTCTTGATTATTTTCGGGTGGCCCAGGCGTACCGTCGCCGGTCAGCCGCAGTGGACGTTGATCTGCTGGGCGTACACGCTCCCGATCTCGCCGCCCCAGTCGATGCACTTGCCCGACGCGTACAGGTACACGGGACCGGCGAAGGTGCTGTACTGACCCGGGTCGTACTGTCGGGTCCAGTCCAGCCCGGTCAGTTGCACCGCGGCGTTCATGTACATGTAGGTGCCCGGATTGTTGCGTATGGTCACCACACAGTTCTGAGTGGTCGCGCTGTTGTACGTCAGATACACGGTGCCGAGGGTCGTGATCGACATCGAGTCGATCACGTTGTAGCCGGCTCCGCATTTGCCGTTGTAGGACGCGGCGTGAGCTGCTGTCGGCACGGCCAGGGTGGTGACGGCCACAGCTGCGGCCATCGCCCCGGCGCGAGTGGCGACTCGCTTGAAGCTCTCCTTCATGATTCCTCCGCGTAGTCGGGTCGATTGCCGACCGGTTTCGGTGGACCTGTCGACCCTGTGTTTCATGATCATGATCGTATGAGAGCTCGGCGGGTCCATGGCGGCGCTTTTTCGCCAATTGCACAAGCGGTCGAGGCATTTGACTCGCATGTGTAGAGAGCATGTGGAAAACAGTCGGATCTCGCACCGACTGCTGCTGGGGAATGGGAAAAGGCCCTGCCCCTCGGTCACTTCGACCTCAAGCATGATGTGGATCACTGTCGGACGGGCGGCTGGTGTTCGCCCCTTGGTGCCGTGATTCCGGCATTCAGGTCAAACGGCATTGCGACGCCGTCCCCGAATGGCGGGAAATCGACACGACCGGGCGGCTTGAATCGGCCCGTTGTGTCCCCGGCCATCCAGCCCCTGGCCAGGCACTTCGCGCGCGACCGCACAGGCTGACAATGTGCCGGCGCGCCACTTCCTCGCATGGCCGAGAACAGCAACTCGGGATCCGGGCGGCGGACTTCACGCAGGCTTCGAAAGGTGAGTACCGTCCCCGCAAACGAGTCGTGCCCCCGCCGAGTTCAGGCGGGGGCACGACCGGATGGGGCGAGGTGCTGTCAGCAGTGAGCCGCGCTGGTGGCCACACTGGCGTACGCCGACGAGTCGGACGGGTTCGCGATGTATCCGAGGACGCGGACGCAGCGAGAGGCGGTGCCCGTCACCGCGACGGGGCCGGCGTACCAGCTGTAGTACCCGCGGTCGATGCGGCTGTCGCCAACGTCGCACATGGACCCCTGGGCGCTGCCCGCGACGCACTTGACGACGACGACATTCATGTCCTTGGAGACGCCGGAGCCGAAGTAAGTGTCGATGGTGACAGCGCAGTTGGTGCCGCCGTCGGCGGTGCTGTAGTAGAGGTTCACCTGGCCGTACTTGGTGCCGCCGCTGGTCCGGACGTCGTAGGTGTCGACGAGGCTGCCTCCGCAGCCGTAGGTGCCGGCGCTGGCCGCGGGGGCAAAGGTGAAGCCGCTGATGATCAGGGCGAGTGCGGCGGTGAGTACGGATATGGCCTTGCGCATGACTGTCTCCCAGGATCGTTCGGCAATGTCGATCTTGATGCTGGGTGAACGTACCGATGCTTGCGTGCACATGGCAATCGGCTAAACCGTCTCGAACCATGGCCTTTTGACGCATGGTCACAAGACCCGCACACGGCGAGCGGGGTCAGGGGGCGCAAGCTCGCCGTCGGTCGACGGAGGCGGCAAGCCCTCGACGTGCCCCTCGGTGTCGGTGCTTCGGGGTCACAGCCAGTCCTTCCGCGCGGCTTCGGCCCCTGCCTGGAAGCGGCTTTCGGCGCCCAGACGGTTCATCAGGTCTTGCATCATCCGACGCACTGTCCGCAGGGACAGGCCCAGCTTGCGGCTGGCGGACTGGTCCGTGTGGCCATGGCCCAGCAGCTGCAGCAGAGCGCGCTCGGACCCGGTGAGGTCCTGATCGTCACGGGGGGCGGGCTGACCGAAGTCGGCTCCGCTGCGCCACAGTTCATCGAAGAGTGCGCACAGGGGCTGGATGAGGGCCTCGCCGTGCAGTTCCAGTGCGCCGCGGCGGCCGTCACTGGGGTCGGTCGGGACCAGGGCGATGCTGCGGTCGACGATGACCAGTCGTATCGGCAGTAACGGCACGGTGCGCGTCAAACCGCCCAGATCGGCCAACCACCGGGCATAGCGGAGGGTTTCGGGGTCGTTGCGGAAGCTGTCCTGGAAGATGCTGCGGATGACCACTCCGCGCTCCAGCGCCAGCTGGTTGGGGTGTTTGCCGGCTTGGATGGAATCGGGGCGAACGGCTCCCCCTCGCATCAGGGACAGGCATTCCTGGGTAGCGGTCGCCGCGAGTTCCTCGAGGCGGTCACGGACGGCGTCGAGGGAGTCCAGCCGCACGACCATCTCGTCATCGGGTCGTCGGTCGATGTGCTCGGCGGACAGGGCGGCGATCGCGGTCCGGGTGCTCTCCAGTTGCTGCTGGCGAAGGAGCAGTTGGTTCTGGTTCTGGGCGAGCAGCCTGGTCAGTCCGACCTCCGGGCTGACGGTCCGCAGTGCATGGGAGTCGGTCGCGGGCCGAAGCAGCGTCAGTTCCAGCAGTTCGTCGAGTGCTTCACGTGTCTCTGCTTCCGACAGGTGCAGGTGGGTGGCGATCCGGTCGACCCCCCAGTCCGGCTCGGCCAGCAGGGTCCGGTAGACGTTCTCCGTCAGTGCGCTCAGCCCGAGTGCTTGCAGCACCGCGCCCCCTCTCGATGTCGATGATGATCATCATCGATGCATGGTGGCCGGAGACGCAATGCTTTTCTGTGGACTGAGAATTCATCGCATTTGGGGGTTTTGCGGGTGCAGATGAGGATTGCGGCGAAGTGGTCGGCTTTGCGTTCGCGGCGGTGGTTGAGCCGGCGGTAGCGGTCCGGTTGGGCGACGGTGGCGGTCCGGTTGGGCGGCGGTGCGCTCGATCACCCGGCGGTGCCGACCGAGGCGGTGGGAGGAGTCGATGCGGCAGCGGGCGATGCGGGCCGGGATCTGACGCCGTCTCAGGATGGTGCGGATGAAGCGATGGTCGTAGACCTCGACGCCGTGGAGCCTGCCCGGCCGGCGTCGTCCCTGGCCTTGCCCCACTCGGTGGCCCGCCGGTGTGCGATGTGGTCCAACTGGCCGAAGCGGGACGGTAGTTGGGCCCAGGTCGTGCCGGATACGCCGTCCACTCACTCGGCGCGCCGAAGGAGACGGCCTCTAAATGATCTTGCACCTAGTTGCCAGGCGACTTGGTGCCAGCCCTGTAGTCGTGACACCGCCCTGCGTGGACGGCAAGATCTTTCTCAGCAGCGGAAAGCGCCACAAGAAACCGGGGCGAGTTCCGCGAACCATTCACTTGCACAGCAGTTGGTTACGAAACAGGGGAGAACAGTCGTGGGTCACTCGATACGCGTTGTATGCGCTGCCATGGTCGTGGCGTTCACCGTCGGCCTGGGTGTCACCGTCGTAAGCGACGTCGTCGCAGATCGCTCGGCCGGCCAAGGCACCGTCACCGCCTCGGGTTTCGACTGGGACAGCCCTCGCCCCGCACCACCCGCACAGAGTTGACCGGCTTCCGTGCAGTTGGTCGCGGTGACGCTCATCTGTCCCGATCCGGCGCCATCGCAGCTGACGGCCGAAGCGGTCACCGATCTGATCTGGCTCCACAGCCAACCTGAAGACCGGGTGGAACACATCCGCTCCCGCGTCGACCTCAATCGCTTTCACATCGCCGCCGCGATCATCGCAGCCACTCCGGATGCGGCAATCGCGAACCTGCGCCGCGTCTGCGAACGCGCCCTGCGGCACACGCCGGCCCTGCGCGGCTGGCGCCTCGTCCCGACGTAGGACCTCCACGAACCGAGCCCACGGCTCTCCCGGCCACATGAGCACAGCCGCACCGGGAACTTGAGAACCACTTGCCCGCCTCCGCCCGAACACCCAGGGTCGGCCGGGTATCTGACGCCCGCTCAGAAATCAACGCGCCTGAGACCGCCGGCGCAGCGGGCGTCACCACACATTCTTCCGCCTCATCCGCCGCTGTCCGCGCGCCCTGAGGTCCCTGGCCGGCTGCGTTCGGCGGCCCGAAGGCATCTCCTCAAATCCCTTTCCCTGAAAGAAGGTTGTTCCGCCATGCGTATCCTGACCAAGATCGCCGCCGTCGCTGCCCTTGCCGTTCCGGCGCTCATCGCGGTTCCCGGTACCGCCCAGGCCGCCGCCACGCCCTCCGGTTGTTCCAGCGTCACGCAGATCGGCAGCACCGCCTACCTCAACGTCGGCGGGGAGACGATGGCGTCGGTGAAGCAGTACAAGGGCTGCGGCAAGAACTACTCCTACGTGTACGTGTGGCAGGGTTACCGCTCCGCCCACAGCAGTTGGGACGTGTGCGCGGCCATCGTCACCGGTGGCTCGCACGTTCAGGACCCCCGGTGCGGTCACAACGACGTGGAGATCTGGTCCTTCGGCGCCGACACCCTCTCGGAGTGCACCCAGGCCCTGGGTTGGAACGGGACCGGCCCCATTCCGTACTCCGGCGAGGTCGCCGTCAAGACCGACGTCCGCTGCTGACCCTTCATCCCACGTAGAACGCCGTAACACCGTTTCCCGCAAGGGCAGTTGACGACTCGTCAGCGACAAGTGCGCCTGCGCGGACGCCGCCTTCTCCGCGGCAACGCGGCAACCACGTCACCCACGGCCGCACCCACCAGCGGTGCCGCTGAGCGCTGCCCAGCCGGGCGCCTCCACCAGACCTCTCGCCCGCCAGTGCCCGACACCGGGACCAGGTCAGGGCCGATCCTCCACCGAACCAGTAAGGAACCACCCCATGGCATCCGCCATCAAGACCCGCACCACCGCCACCCGACTGCTCACGGCTGTCGCCGTCCTGAGCGGCCTGGTGCTGAGCGCCGCACAGGCCCAGGCGGCGACCTCGCCGCTCCCCGCCGAGGCGCCGGCGGCCGTCGCCACCGCGCTGCCCGTGGTGAACATGGAAGCCACCGTCCTGGCCGCCCAGATCGATCCCCGCCGCGCCGACAGCACGCAGACCCCGGGGGCCCATGACTCGGTCCTGGCCGTCGAGCAGGCCCTGCAGGCCCGCGGCCTCCTCGACGCCAGCCGGGTGGACGGGTACTTCGGCACCACCACCGTCACCGCCTACGCCGCCTTCCAGCGCTCCCTCGGCTACACCGGCCTGGACGCCAACGGACTGCCCGGTGTCACCTCCCTCACCGCACTCGGGCAGGGCCGGTTCACCCTCACCCGCACGATCGGAGCCGGCGCCAAGGTGCAGCGCGACGGATACACCGTCGACACCCGCACCCAGAACATGCTCACCGAGGCCGAACGCCTCGCCGGCATCCACCTGACCCTGGACCAGGGCTCGTACAACCCGGGCGGCGACCCCACCTCGGCCGGCACCCACGACGGCGGTGGCGTCGTGGACATCAACGTCGACGGCATGTCCAGCACCACCCGCACCGCCGTCGCCAAGGCACTGCGCCAGGTCGGATTCGCCGCCTGGGTCCGCAGCCCCACCCAGGGCAACTGGCCGTGGCACATCCACGCCGCAGCGATCAGCGACACCGACCTGGCCACCCAGGCCCAGAACCAGACCGGTGACTACTACCTCGGCTTCAACGGCCTGGCCAACCACGGCGCCGACGACGGCCCGCGCATCCCCATCCAGACCTGGGAGGAGTACCAGCGCACCCACTGACCGCGCTCGGCTCCACCTCGCACGACCTGACAACCCGTCAATAACACGTTACGAATAGAGACAAGCCTTGAAGAACATACGCACCACGCTCGCCATCGCCGGCACCGCACTGGCCATGGCCGTCCCGCTGGTCGCCAGCACCCCCGCCTTCGCCGCCTCCCGCGACGGCGTCTGCGACTCCGGGGAGTTCTGCCTCTACTACAACAGCGACCAGGGCGGTTCGGTCTCCGACTTCGCCGGCTCCATCAGCGACTACGGGGCCACCCAGCCGAGCTGCTACGAGTTCAAGAGCGGCGGCAGTGGCCAGGGCGTCTGCGTCAAGAACAACGCCGCATCGGTGTGGAACCGCACCGGGAAGACCGTCCGCGTCTACTTCAACAGCGGCTACGCCGGCGCCAGCCAGGACTTCGCCTCCGGTGCCAAGGGCAACCTCAACGCCACGCTGAAGAACAACGAGGCCTCCCACCAGCTCCTCGGCAGCGACGGCGGCGGCAACGAGAGCCCCACCAACGACTTCGACCACGGCACCCGCGGCTTCGCCGCCAACAACTGCACCGCCTTCGCGGCCTTCCGCATCGCCGACCGTCTCGGCGTCCCGAACTTCAGCAACTCCTGGGGCGGCACCACCTGGGGCAACGCCGGCACCTGGGACGACGCCGCCCGCCGCGTCGGCGTCACCGTCAACACCACTCCCACCGTCGGTGCCATCGCCGTCAACGACACCCACAACGTCGGCCACGTCGCCTACGTCAACGCGGTCTACTCCGACGGTTCCTTCGACGTCGAGGAGTACAACTGGAACACCTCCCTCGGCTACGGCACCCGCAGCCACCTCCGGGTCAGCAGCGCGGAGTCCTCCTTCCAGTACATGCTCCACTTCTGAGCAACCACCAGCAGGACACCGGCAAACCCGAACCAAGGGCAGTTCCACAGCCGGGATGATCTTGTGAGTGAGCAGGCCACGGCGGTGTGACCCGCCCGCCGGATCCGCAGAGGTACACAACGAAGCCCCGTCGAACGTAGGCGACCTGGAAAGGTCACCTACCGACGGGGCTTCGACCTGCTCTTGGCGTGCACGGCTCTGACCAGGTACTCAGGGCCGAGCAGGATGAGTAGGCGTACTCAGGTGGCGGTCCCCGGCAGCGTCGAGACTGGGCGCAGGTCGAACGAAGCGGAACGGAACGGTGAATGCCATGGTGCGGCGCTGGTCGAAGCCCGAGATGTGGGTGCCCGGTGGGTACTTGGCACTGGTGGTCGCGATGCTGGTCTACGTCGCGGTCGGCAGCCGGACGGGCGACATCGGGCTCTTCGCAGTGTGGCCGATCCTCGCCACCGCACCGGTCAGCTTCCTGCTGCTGAGCACCTTCGGGCCCGCCGCGGCTGCCCTGGACGAGTCGTCCCCGGTCGCGGGGCCCGGCTACGAAGGCTCGCAGCCGCCCCCCGAGCCGCTGCCCACGGAGTTCATGCCGGAGTCCGCCCCGCGCCCCTCGGACTGGGTGGCACCGGACACGTCCATCGACACCAAGCTCGACATGGGGTCCGAATTCGGCTTCTACGGCGCGGTCCTGGTGAGCGCCCTCGTCAACGCCACGGCGATCTGGGCCCTGCTCCGCTACGTGGTGCGGCGGCGCGACGCGAGGAGCGCGCAGGTCCGTCACGAGCTTGTCGCCAGTGGCGATCGCTTCGCCGGCGGCCGAGGTCGGGCCGGGTCCTGACCTTCCCTCAGGAGGTGCGGGTGCGCCGCCGGCCCGCCGGCCATCCCTTCGACCACCGAGCGGTCCCGGTGCTGCAGACCGTCGGCTGGTACGACAACTGCGCGCCCTGGCAGTGGCGTGACGTCGAGGAACTGTCCGGCCGCCCCGCCTGGGCGATCCGGCCGAACTGCCCCGGGTGCTCACCCTCTTCCTCGCCCCCGGCGCCGACCCGGCCGGGCACGGACAGCTCACCCCGGAGCAGCCCGAGGGAACGACGGCGGCGAGCTGGGTCCACGACCCCCCGCAGCCGGTCCCCTCGGCGGAGCCCAACGCCTTCGCCTACCCCCAGGCCAACCCGCGACTCCAGGACTGGTCGGAGCGCGATGACGTCCTGGTCTTCGACGCCGACCCCGTCACCGCGCCCACCGACAGTGACTTCCCCGAGTTCGTCCTCCACCCCGGCACCGACGAGAACCCCTGGCTGGCAGTCCACACCGAACCCACCGTCCAGACGGTCGTCCTCGGCGGCATCACCGGCGCCCGCCTCACCCTGGCAGCGCTCGGCTAGGGGCTGTTTTGGAAGGTCGTCCGGCGTGATGCCAGGCTCTGTGGATGGGGCGTGGGGATCTGTCGGATGATCAGTGGGCTGTGCTGGAGCCGTTGCTGCCGATGGCCGGGGTGGGTCGTCCGGCGAGGTCGCGCCGCAGGCTGGTCAACGGGATTCGGTGGCGGGTGCGGACGGGAGCTCCGTGGCGGGACGTTCCGCCGGAGTACGGACCCTGGCAGACGATCTATGGCCTGTTCCGCCGCTGGCAGCGTCAGGGCATCTGGCAGCAGATCCTGGCTGGCCTGCAGACGCGGGCCGATGCGGCGGGGCTGATCGTCTGGGAAGTGAACGTCGACTCCACGATCTGCCGAGCCCACCAACACGCCGCTGGCGCCCGGCGGGACGGGGCCGCGCAGAAGGAGCCGCCAGGCGGCGTGGGCAAGGAGCCCGCGGACCACGGACTGGGCCGGTCGCGAGGCGGTTTCACGACCAAGATTCACCTGGCCTGCGAGCAACGGCAGAAGCCGCTGTCCCTCCTCGTCACGGCCGGCCAGCGCGGGGACTCACCGCAGTTCGAAGCGGTGCTCGACGCGATACGCGTGCCCCGGACCGGGCCCGGCCGCCCCCGCACCCTGCCGCTTCGAGTGCGCGGCGACAAGGCGTACTCGTCCAAGGCCAATCGCGCCTACCTGCGCAGACGCGGCATCCTGTGCACCATCCCGGAGCCGGCCGACCAGATCCGTAACCGCAAGCGGCGCGGCGCGAGCGGGGGACGTCCGCCCCACTTCGACCGAGAGGACTACAAGGGCCGCCATGCCGTCGAGTGCGGCATCAACCGGTTGAAGCAGCACCGGGCGGTGGCCACCCGGTTCGACAAACTCGCCGTCCGCTTCGAGGCGGCCGTCCTCGTCGCCGCGATCAACCAGTGGCTGTGAGAACCGATGTGTCGGGCTCGCGTGCCATGCTGGCCGCGAGCCCGGAGCGGGGTGTCGCACAGGGGAGAGACCGGTGGCCGCTGACTACTACTGCGCCGACAGCGAGAACGGCGACCACATCGACGACCCGTCCGAAGACGCCATCTTCATGCTGGTCGACGATCTCAACGACACCGACAACACGTTCGTCGTCATCCAGCCCGACGAGGACGACCCGATCTGGTACCTCTCGGTCGCTGTCCTCGACAAGGGCGGATACGAGATCGTCCGCCGTGACGCGAGCCGTCGCGAACACGACGTGGTCACCGAGACCAGCATCCACACGATCGCGCGCGACCTCATCCTCTGGCTGGCCGCCCGAAGCTTCCCCGGACGGCCAACCAGAGGCACCTTCGACGCCTTCTAAAACACGGCCTAGGAGTTGCTCGCCGAGTACCCGGACGAAGCTGGGGAAGACGGCTTCGATGCGGACACCGCTCGCCCCAACCGTCCCCGCCCGCGACCTCTTGGGCCTCAGCACCGGTATGGGTGCCGGCTCCTCCACTACGAGAACGCCGAACACGACGACGAAGACGAGCAGTCGCTTGCCGTTGAGGCGGAGCAGGCCATTTCAGCGTCAACTATCCATTCTGGCAATTAAGTTGGCGTTATCTCATACTGTCTCGCTTCTCCTGTGACTGACGTAGGCTCACCTGCTAGATCGTCCCAGTTTGCCGAGGTCAGCTCAGCCGTGCGGATTCCGCGCTCATCGGCGTGGCCCCAAAGTGGTCCCAGGGATCGCGAGCCGTCCGCAGTCACTACCTGCAACGACGTGCCGACGGCGCGGGCGAAGGACGTGCTGGTGGTCGTGTTCGGGTCGTCCTCGTCGTATCCGGAGTCGCTCACCGGTCTCCCCGCCGGCGCAGGACCTCGGACGCCGGGGTGCCAGGTGCGGTGCCGGCTTGGAGGGCGGCGTGGATGCGGTCGCCCTCTGGGTCCCGGTAGAGCTCGGCGCGTAGCCACCAGCGGCGCAGGACACCGCCGATCTCCTCGTCGGTGGCCTCGCCCATCTCCCGGTAGAACTCCATCCGCTGCGCCGGGGGCAGCGCGACGGCGACGCCGTCCTGGGTGCGGGGGATCGGCTGGGCGTCGTGGTGGTGGCCGTGCAAGGGTGCGGCGCTCACCATGCCTCCGGAGCTCTGGTGCGGGCAGGTCCGGGACCAGTCTCCCTCACTGGGGAGTGTCTGTGCGACGCTTCGGCCCACGATTCGGGTGGTGCTTCGCAACCCGGCTCTCGGCGCCCGAGCCCGCGGGCATCTGCGCTGCTTATGGTGTCTCGGTGGATGTGGGCTCGGCGTCCGGTTCGATCAGGGGCAGAAGGCTCTGTGCCGCCCAGTCGGGAAGGGCGAGTGCAGTGGTGCGGGGCAGGTGTACGTCGAGCAGGAGGAGTCGCTCCTGGAAGACGGCCTGTGTCAGCCAGGCGAAGGTGTCGTCGTCCAACATGTCGGGGTGGCCGGCGGCGGCGTCGGTGAAGTGCCCCGCGTCTGTGAAGACCTCCGGGACGGAGGCGGGGAGGGGGCCGTCGTCCGCAGCGTGGGCGACGGCGCGGCGGGTTATGGTCTCGAACCAGCCGGATCCCCACCACTCGCCGACCGACTCCGTGCGAGAGCCGTGCATGGAGAGCAGGCGCACGGTGACCTCCGGGCCGAGGTCCTCGTCTACCTGTTGCCACAGGTCGATCTGACGGTCGATGGGTGCGCGGATCGGCTCCCAGCCTTCTCCGAAGATGTCGCCCAGAGTTTGGCCATCCGCAAGCCGGCGAGTAGGGGCGGTGAGGGCGAGGCGTACGGCAGGCCAGTCGATCCCCTCGGCGTGCACGTGGGGCAGGACGGCCCTGGTGGCGGCGATGTTGGTCCGGGCCATCGCGTTTGCTGCGTGCGCAGTCCTGCGATGTCAAGGTCCCCGAAGCAGAAGGTGGCTGCGGGGAGCGAGTCGAGGAGAGTCATGGCGGTGATGGAGACGCTGGACGCCGACGACCGGTCCAACGTCATCTGGGTCGACGTGCTACGCGACCGGGAATTTCAGGGCTACGCCGCCCGACAGCCTATTATCGCTTCCTGGGCCTGCGGACCTGATCCCGGCTCACCAGGTACGGAGACGCGTCACCCGGCCTGCTGCCGAGGCGTACCCGAGGAAACACGTGAGCACCGTACAGTCAATCCCCGTCCCGCAGGTCCTTCATGAGGCCGGTCGCCGACGGACCTTCGCTGTGATCAGCCATCCGGACGCGGGCAAGTCCACGCTCACCGAGGCACTGGCGCTGCACGCGCGGGCGATCACTTCTGCCGGTGCGGTGCACGCCAAGGGTGACCGACGCGGTGTGACCAGCGACTGGATGGAACTGGAACGCGAGCGCGGTATCTCGGTGACCTCGGCCGCATTGCAGTTCGGCTATCGCGGCCACGTGATGAACCTGGTCGACACCCCCGGCCACGCCGACTTCTCCGAGGACACCTACCGGGTGCTGGCCGCCGTCGACTGCGCGATCATGCTGGTCGACGCGGCCAAGGGCCTGGAGGAGCAGACCCGGAAGCTTTTCGCGGTCTGCCGCCATCGCGGCGTCCCCGTGATCACCTTCATCAACAAGTGGGACCGGCGCGGCCAGGACGCACTCACCCTGCTCGAGGACATCGAGACGCACCTCGGGATCACCCCCGTCCCGGTCGTCTGGCCGGTGGGCAGCGCGGGCAACCTGCGCGGCCTGGTCGAAGCGGGGAACACCGAGCAGATGCTGCGCTTCACCAAGGTGCCGGCCGGCACGCACGCCGCCCTCGAGGAGCAGCTCACCTCCGAGAAGGCCGCCGAGCAGGAGGGCGAAGCCTGGACGACCGCGCTGGAGGAGCTGGAGCTGGTGCTCTCGTCCGGCCCCGGCTACGACCAGGAGGCCTTCGAGGCCGGCAAGGTCAGCCCGGTCTTCTTCGGCTCCGCGCTGACCAACATCGGTGTGAAGCTCCTGCTGGACGCCGTGGTCGACCTCGCTCCGGCTCCCGGGCCCCGCCCGCTGGCCAAGGGCGGCAGCCGCGAGGTCGGCGAGGAGTTCTCCGGCCTGGTGTTCAAGATCCAGGCGAACATGGACCCGGCCCATCGCGACCGGATCGCCTTCGTCCGGGTCTGCTCCGGCGTCTTCGAGCGCGGCATGCACGTCACCCGGGCGGCCAGCGGCCGCTCGTTCGCCACCAAGTACGCGCACACCGTCTTCGGAGCCGAGCGCACCGTGGTCGACACCGCGTACCCCGGCGATGTGGTCGGCCTGATCAACGCGAGCGCGCTGCGGGTCGGCGACACCCTCTTCACCGGCAAGAAAGCCGAGTATCCCGCGCTGCCCGCCTTCGCCCCCGAGTACTTCGCGGTGGCACGGCCCAAGGACATCAGCCGGTCCAAGCAGTTCCGCAAGGGCATCGCCCAACTCGACGAGGAAGGCGTGATCCAGGTGCTGGTCTCCGACCGGCGTGGCGACCAGGCGCCGGTCATGGCGGCGGTCGGCCCGATGCAGTTCGATGTGATCCTGCACCGGATGGAGCACGAGTTCTCTTCCCCCATCGCTCTCGACCAGCTTTCCTACCGCTTGGCCCGGATCACTGACGCCAACGGCGCTGCCGTCCTGGGCAAATCCCGCCTGATCAACGGCGAGGTGCTCACCCGCCGCTCGGATGACGTGCTGCTGGCCTTGTTCGCCGACAAGTGGCAGCTGAACGCCTTCCAGCGCGCCCAACCCGACGTCCTGCTCCAGCCGCTGATCGCCACGGCGGACTGATCGCCGACCTCTCGGCCCGGCGGCCGCCGTCGACGAGCTGCTGCGCGGCCTGCTCGGGCAGTTGGCCGACTGGCAGCAGTCGATCGGCGAGCTGGGCCGCGCGCTCACCACGGCAACCGAAGGCCGACCGCTACCCGGCTGGGCCCGCCGACGTCGGCCGCACCAAGGACGTCGGGTGGCGCCAGGCCCGCACCGCGCTGCTCGATGCCCTCGCACACCACCACACTTACCTGCCCGCCGCCATCGTCAAGCTCAGCGGTGAGCCGGAGCTCCCAGCTACCCGCAACGGGCGCTGCAGGGGCGCGGTCATCCCAGAGGGCTGCGCGGTCAGCGCCGGCCGCCGCCGATGCGGCGGTCGTCGGCCAGTGCGGTCAGCGGGCCGTATTCGCAGGCAAGCTGGTTCCACGTCAGAACCTCGCCACAGCGGGCCGGGAACTCATTCGGGTTGAACTCGGGCATGGTCCAGGTGCCAGTGCCCCGGTCCCGCAGCCACAGGTCCCCGTCACAGCCGGTGGGGCCGGTACGGGCTCGGCCTGATCGGTGGGCTCCCAGGTGGCCCGGCCCCTGACGGAGGCTCACTCGTTACATTGTTCCACTTTGTCCAGATCGGCTTACTGAACTTGAATTCGTGATGTCGGTGTCGTCTGGGGTCAGCTGTTCATGATCAGGCCGACCTGGGCGAGGCAGCCGTCGATCAGGTGCGGGCGGTACTGAATCTTCTTGAGGCGGGTCCGGACAGCCTTGGCCAGGTGATCGACGTTGGCTGCCGCGAGGTTGCCGATTCCACGTTTGACCAGGGCCCAGATGCCTTCCTGCGGGTTGAGGTCGGGTGCATAGGAGGGCAGCTGGAAGACGGTCAGCCAGTCCTGGTTCGCGGCGATGAACTCCCTCATCGGCGGCATCAGGTGCGTCGAGAGGTTGTCCCAGAGCAGCACGATCGGCCCGCCGAGCTGGATGCGGGCCCGCAGGACCAGGTCGCGGTAGTCCTGCCACGTGAACGCCTTGCGCTCGCCCGTGCGACCGCGATGGACGCGGAAGCCGTAGATCATGCGCGAGCGCTGGCCTGCCTTGTAGCAGGCCATCCCGGCTATCGAGACCCGCCCGGAGCCCCGGCCGCGGACGCGGACCACCGGCGTGCACCCCACGCGACCCCAGGTCCTGACACGCGGCGGTCTCATGGTCTGCCCGGCTTCGTCCTCGAAGACCAGCCCGGCTCCCCGAGCCGCCGCCGCGCTTTTACCCGGGGCCAGACCTCCTTCTTCCACAACTCGACCGCCTGGTCGTCCCGTTCGACAGCCCTGCGGGTCGGCTGCTGCCACGACCAGCCGGGGCGCTTGAGCAATGCCCAGGTCCCCTCGACCGTGTAGCCGACGTGGAACAGCCGGCCGATCAGCGTCTTCACCCTAGCGAGCGTCCAACGCTGGTCCTCCCAGCCATGGACGAGCGGTGGGAAGTGACATGGTCGCCACTCGTGACGCGGGAGGCCGGCGACGGCTTCCCGAAGGAGTCGAACCGATTCGCGGAATCGGTTCGACGAAACATAGAGGCGCCTCCTGAGGGCGTCAACACCTTGTGCAAGGGCTCGGGGTATTCGATTCCACGCAAGTTGGGCCTGGCCCGTGGCCGCCGTATCCCGCTCCGCCCACCGGCGGGCGCCCGCGTTGACCGGGAGCTGCGTGGGGGGTTACGATCCGGAATCGGTTCGATGTCCTTTGCTGCACCCTCGCGCGGGCTCGACACTCGACGAGGGGAGAGGCGATGGCGATGAACATCGGGGAGATCGCCCGGCTGTCCGGCGTGTCACGGAGCACGGTTTCGTATGCGCTGAGCGGTAAGCGGCCGGTCTCGGACGAGACCAGGCAACGCATCGAGAAGGTCATCAAGGACTCCGACTACCGCCCCAACGCGGCAGCCCGGGCCCTGAAGGAGGGGCGCACCCGCACCCTCGGCCTGGTGATCCCCCCAGCCGGCGCGTCGCTCACCCACATCCAGCTGGAGTTCGTGGCCGGCGTGGTCGAAGCCGCCGCCCAGGCGGATCTGGACGTCCTGCTGTCCTCCTCGGGCGGCAACCACGAGCGGTCGTTCGAGCGCCTGGTCAGCGGCCGGCGCGTCGACGGGCTGATCCTCATGGAGATCCGTCTCCATGACCTCAGGGTCGACCGGCTCGGCCGTACCAACGTGCCTTTCGTCGGGATCGGCCGCACGGCCAATCCCGAGGCGATGTGCTGGGTGGACGTCGACTATGCGGCGCTCATCGCTCGGTGCGTGCATCACCTCGCCGACCTGGGACACCGTCAGATCGCCCTGATCAACCGCTCCGCCGAGCTGATCGCGGCCGGTTACGGCCCCGGCCTCCGGGGGCGGCAGGGCTTCGTCGACAGCGTGGCCGAGCGGGGCATCGCGGGCATCGAGCTGGCGTGTGCCGACGACGCGGGCGCCGGACAGGCCACGGTCGAGCGGCTGCTGGCGGAGCACCCGGAGGTCACCGCGATCGCGACCCTGAACGAGGCCGCGCTCCCCGGCATCCAGCATGCCCTGGTCGAAGCCGGGCGATCCGTACCGGCGGACTTCTCGGTCGCCGGCGTCGCCGCGCGCCGCTGGGCCGAGGAGTTCCGGCCCGCGCTCACCTCGGCCGATGTTCCGGCCGCCGAGATGGCCACCCGAGCGGTCGAGCTCCTCATCGAACGGATCGCGGCCCCGCAGTCCCCGCCGCGACACCTTCTGCTCGCCCCGCCCATCTCCCTCCGTTCGAGCACCGCGCCGGCTCCCCCCGCCCGCACCTGACGCCTCGTTCGTCCTTCTCCCGCCCGATCGGTGGCTCCGGCCTCTCAGCTGTCCGGCGCCGTCAGCGCGCGCGGCACTGCGCGACGCGCCCCACGGCGAGCCTCGGACGGCTGCCTCGTGCTTACACGCGTGGCCCCGTCACGCCCGGACATGATATCGAACCGGTTCGACATCTGATGTTTCCGAGATCTTACGCAACCCGTTGACGCCATGCCGGAGTCGGCCTATGTTCATCGAACCGATTCGCCGAACCGGTTCGACAGACCGAAAGAGAGCCCGCCATGACGATCGCGTTTCACCCCCGTAGACGGCACCACGTACTCGGCGCAGTGGCGGTGGCCCTGGCCGTGGTGACGGCCGCGACCGCTTGTTCCTCGGGCTCGGGCGGCTCGGATTCGGCCGGGCAGGGCGGGTCGTTCACGGTCTGGGACCCGTACCCGCAGTTCGACGGCTCCTCGCAGTGGGCGAAGCTGCTGGAGAGCTGCGGCTCGCAGAGCGGTGTCACCATCAAGCGGACCGCCTTCGACACCTCGGACCTGACCAACAAGACCCTCCTTGCCGCGCAGCAGGGCAGTGCCCCCGACGTGCTGATCGTCGACAACCCCGTGGTGTCCACGCTCGCCGAGGCTGGTGTGCTGACCAGTACGGAGGACACGAAGGCCGACACCTCGCAGATCGCCCCGAACCTGCTGGCCGCCGGCCAGGGCGAGGGCAAGACCTTCGGTGTCCCCATCGGCGCGAACACCCTCGCGCTGTACTACAACAAGGACGTCCTCAAGGCCGCCGGCGTCGACGTCGCCTCCGTCACCGACTGGCCCTCCCTCACCGCCGCCCTCGCCAAGGTCACCGCTTCCGGCAAGAAGGGCATCACCTTCTCCGGCATCGGCACCGAAGAGGGCACCTTCCAGTTCCTGCCGTGGTTCTGGGGCTCAGGCGCGAAGCTGACCGAGCTCAACTCCCAGAACGCCGTCGACGCGGTCTCGCTGTGGAAGGACTGGCTCGGCAAGGGCTACGCCCCCAACTCCGTCATCAACAACACCCAGACCACCAGTTGGCAGGAGTTCGCCTCCGGCGACTACGCCTTCGCCGAGAACGGCACCTGGCAGCTCGCCGGCGCCAAGAAGGCCGGCTTCGACTTCGGCATCATCCCCGTCCCGGCGAAGGCGGGCGGTGTGGCCCCCGCGCCCACCGGCGGCGAGTTCGTCACCGTCCCCGTGCAGAAGCAGAGCGCCCGGTACCCCACCTCCGCCAAGCTCGTCGACTGCCTCACCAACGCCGATAACTCCCTGGCCACCGACACCACCCTCTCCTACATCGCTCCCACCACCGCGGTCCAGGCCAAGCAGGTCGCCGCCAACCCCGACCTCGACGTCTGGGTGAAGGCCGTCAACAGCGCCAAGGGGCGCACCAGCGACAACCTCGGCACCAAGTACCCCGGCATCTCCGAGCAGCTCCGCACCGCCGTCCAGTCCGTCCTCAGCGGAGCCCAGAGCCCTCAGGCCGCGCTCTCCGCCGCCCAGAACAAGATCAAGTAGGAGAGCGGGCATCTCGGCACGATGAAGAGCATGACGCGAACTCATGCGCGGCACCCCGGCTCATCCCCCGCCGAGCCGGCGCGCCGCGAAGCCGGCGGCCCTCCCGGGGGGCGCGTCCGGCCGCGGTCCACCCAGTGGGCCGCCTGGGGATTCCTCGCCCCGGTCCTCTGCTACCTGGCGTTGTTCTACGCCTACCCGCTCTACCGGAACCTGGATCTGAGCGTCCATCACTACACGGTCCGCTCGTTCGTCCAGGGCGGCGCCCCGTTCAGCGGTCTGACGAACTACCAGGAGATCCTGGGCAACGCCACCTTCCTGCCCGCGCTGGCGCACACCGTGGTCTTCACGGTCGTCTCGCTCGGGTTCCAGTTCTCGATCGGCCTCGCGCTCGCCGTCTTCTTCACGCAGCGCTTCAGGCTCTCGGCGACCCTGCGAGCCCTCTTCCTGGTGCCGTGGCTGCTGCCGCTGATCGTCTCCGCCTCAACCTGGAGCTGGCTCCTCAACTCCGACTCGGGCCTGGTCAACTGGGTGCTCGGTTCGGTCGGTGTCGGTCCGGTGCACTGGCTCACCTCCCCGACCTGGTCGCTGGTCTCCGTGATCATCGCGAACATCTGGATCGGCATCCCGTTCAACCTGGTGGTGCTCTACAGCGGCCTGCAGTCCATTCCCGACGCCCTCTACGAAGCAGCGGCCATCGACGGGGCCAACGCCTGGCAGCGCTTCTGGCGCATCACCTTCCCGCTGCTGCGCCCGGTCTCGGCGATCACCCTGCTGCTCGGCCTGGTCTACACGCTCAAGGTCTTCGACATCATCTGGATCATGACCAAGGGCGGCCCCGCCGACTCGTCCACCACCCTGGCGACCTGGTCCTACCGGCTCGGTTTCGGCAGTCAGCTGCCGGCGTTCGGCCCGGGAGCCGCGGTCGGCAACCTTCTCGTCGTCATCGCCCTGGCGTTCGGCCTGATCTACATCCGTATCCAGAACAAGCAGCGGGAGGCGTGATGACGACCGGACGCTCCTGGTGGAGCACCGCGCTGGGCGTGCTCCTGACCGCGGTGATGCTGTTCCCCGTGTACTGGATGGTGAACAACTCCTTCACCCGCGACGAGGACATGCGGGGCGCCACTCCGAGCCTGTTCCCGACGCACCCCACGCTCGACGGCTACCGGGCGGTGATCGACCAGCAGCTGCCCTATCTGGGGACGAGCCTGATCGTCGGAATCGGCACGGTGCTCCTCACCGTCCTGGTCGCGGCCCCGGCCGGCTACTCACTGGCCAAACTGCGCCCCCGCGCAGGTGTATTCATCTCCTTCCTGCTGCTCATCGCGCAGATGATCCCCGGGATCATCCTGGCCATGGGTTTCTACGCGATCTATCTCCGGCTGGGGCTCCTGGGGTCCGTTCCCGGACTGATTCTCGCGGACTCCACGCTTGCCGTCCCCTTTGCCGTCCTGATCTTCTCGGCCTTCATGTCGGGGATTCCCGAAGAGCTTCTGCAGGCCGCCCGCGTCGACGGTGCGGGACTGATCCGGACCTTCTGGTCGATCGTCCTGCCGATCAGCCGGAACTCCGTCGTCACCGTCTCACTCTTCGCGTTCCTGTGGGCGTGGTCCGACTTCGTGCTGGCCAGCACCCTCGACGGCGGCGGAGCACAGCAGCCGATCACGCTGGGGATCTACCACTACATCGGCAACAACAACCAGCAGTGGAACGCCATCATGGCCACCGCGGTCGTCGCGTCGATCCCCGCCACCCTGATCCTGGTCGTCGCACAGCGATACGTCGCGGCCGGCGTCACCACCGGCGCGGTCAAGGACTGACGGCCTCTCATCTTCACCGGGACGGGGCTGCCGTCAGCAGCCGCACCCCGCCGACGCAGAAGGAACACCCTTTTCATGACCGCCGACCATGGCCCGGTCTTCTCCGTGCAGGACATCCCGTTCAGTACCTTCGGATCGTGGCTGGCCCTCTCGCCCGTCACCGCTCTGCACAGCGTCTCCGAGGACATCCACCTCGTCTCCCACCAGACCGGTATGCACCCGGTGCTGCGGCTGGTCCCCCGCCACGACGGAGAAGCCGTCAAGGCGACCGTCACCGCCAGGCCCGGGCTCCTGTCCTGGAACCACGGCGACGGGCGGATGGACGCCACCTTCGAAGCGGCCGACACCCTACGCCTGCGGGGCCGGGGGCTCGGCCTGCGTCTCAGCGCGGCGGCCGCGCAGCTGACACCGTTCAGCGGCACCTACTTCCTCTACGACCCGATCGCCGGGGCGTTCGTCTTCACGAGCTACGAGACAGGTCGCCGGTACCGCATCACTCCCCTGGTCGGTACGGCTACGCAGCACGACGGCAGTCAGGCGCTCGGCGCCGGCGAACGCGGTGTCACCTTCGGCGAGGACGGCCTGCCCTGGGAGGTGGCCGTCGAGGAATATCAGAGCAGCCGCACGCGGTACGTCCCGGCGGCGCACTTCGACGACACCGCGCGCCTCGACCGGCAGCGTTACGACGCCTTCGTGGACGACGTCGCCCCGTGGCGCAGCAGCGAGACGCCCGCCGCCGCGCTCGCCGCCTACGTCATGTGGTCCGCCACCGTCGGCCCCGCCGGCTTCCTGCGCCGCCCGTCGGTCCTGATGTCCAAGCACTGGATGGACAAGGTGTGGAGCTGGGACCACTGCTTCAACGCCCTGGCCCTCGGCGAAGGTCGGCCCGCCCTCGCCTGGGACCAGTACCAGCTGCCGTTCGACCACCAGGACGAGGCCGGCGCACTACCCGACTCGGTGGCGCACTCGGAGGTCCTCTACAACTTCGTCAAGCCCCCGATCCACGGCTGGGCCCTGCGGATGCTGCGCGGCACCCTCAAGGAGCCCCTCGGCCGAGCGGAGCTGGAGACCGCCTACCGTCAGCTGGAGCGCTGGACCAACTTCTGGACCACGTTCCGGACCGCGCCCGGCAGCAATCTGCCGCACTATCAGCACGGCAATGACAGCGGATGGGACAACTCCACCTCCTTCGACCGGGAACGGGTCATCGAGAGCGCCGACCTGACCGCGTTCCTCGTCCTCCAGATCCGCGAACTCGCCGAGACCGCCGCCGAACTCGGCCGCCACGACGACGCGGCGCGGCACGCCTCCGCTGCCGACCGGCTGCTCGAGAACCTGCTCGAGAACCTCTGGAAGGGCGACCACTTCGTCAGCCGCAGCGTCCAGGACGGCCGCACCTGGGGCAGCAGCAGCCTGCTGAACCTCATGCCGATCGTCCTCGGAGCAGAGCTGCCCGTTGCCGTCAGCACCCACCTGGCGCAGAAGATCCAGGCCCATCTGACCGACTTCGGTCTCGCCACCGAGGACCCCAAGTCGCCGCTCTACCAGGCCGACGGATACTGGCGCGGTCCCATCTGGGCGCCGTCCACCCTTCTCGTCGAAGACGGCCTGCGCCGTGCCGGCCACGTCGAACTTGCTGACGAGGTCAGCCTTCGTTTCCGCGGGCTCTGCGAGAACCACGGGTTCGCGGAGAACTTCGACGCCGTGACCGGCGAAGGACTTCGAGACCGTGCCTACACGTGGACCGCCAGCGTGTACCTCGTACTCGCAGCCGCCCACGCGCGCCGCTGTTGAACAACCGCCGCATCTGCCGGGACTGTACGAAAGTTGGCTCTTCCAAGATTTTCGTAGCTGTTGATCGTTCCTACTGGTGGGTCAGCTGAGCAGGATGCGGTGGCGAAGGAGTGGGAAGCCTGCCCGGCCGTACATCTGACGTTTGGTCAGTTTGATTTTGTGGTTGACGCCTTCGGTGCGCCCGTTGTGCCAGGGCAGGGTCAAGGCGGCGTCGACGGCCGCGCGGTCGCGCTCCAGGCCGGTGGCGTAGGAGTGCAGGAAGGGCAGGTCGGCCGCTCGGACGCGGGCGATCCAGGAAGTCAGTGCCTGGGTGTTGGTCTCGTCCGGGGTCAGCAACGGGGCGAAGTCACGCACCGAGGCGGTCAGGTCGGTCATCTCCGGGCAGGAGCCGGCGAGTTGGCCGTGCAGGAGCTGCTGGTTTTCTCGCAGGTGCGCGGGGCGGGTGAGGAGAAGGCGCGCTGCGCGGCGGGGGGGGGGGGGGGGGGGGGGGGCACAGTGGCGTGATCGGCCTCGACGCGGCCCTGGGTGATGTAGCGGGCCAGCAGGTTGGCGCTGCCGGTGTAGCCCAGCTCCCTGATCTCTTGCAGCAGGCGGGTGGAGGGAATGGCTGGGTCCTCGGCCCGGCGCCTGCGCAGGTGGTCGCGGAAGGGGTCGACCAGGGTGGGCCGGTAGGCCGGCGCTTGGATCAGGCGCTCGGGCTCGCTGTGGCGTGCGTAGCGTTTGACCGTGTTCAGGCCCAGATTCAGGCGGCGCGAGCACTCGAGCAGGCCGACGCCCGCGTCCAGGAGCCGGTGGACCTGCTGCCAGCGTTCGCGGGTGTTGGCGGCGCGTTGCCCTCGCGAAGCGGTGGGCCGGCCTTGGCCCAGCAACTGCTGTGCGCCGCGACTTCCTTCGGGACTGCTTCGGCCAGGCCGTGCCACAGGTGCCAGCGGTCGGCTACCTGCACGAGCGTCGGGTCGGCCTCGGTGGCGGCTTGGGCGAAGGTCCCGGCCCCGTCGCGGCAGACCACGCGCACGTCTGAGTGCTCGCGCAGCCAGCGGGCGACGGTGGCCACCTTGCGGTCGGGCAGGACATCGATGCGCTCACCGGTCACGGCGTCGATCAGGATCGTCGCGTACCGGTGCCCCTTGCGCAGGGCGAACTCGTCCACGCCCACGACCCGCGGGGCCGATCGGGCGGGCAGGTCCATGCGCATGAGGCAACTGAGCACGCTGGTCGAGGAGATGGCATGACCCAGGAACTCCAGCAGGCGCGCGCCGGCCGATCCCGCGAGCGCCGAACCCACGGCCTCCACGACCCTCTGCAGGGCCGGCGTGCGGCGCTGGTAGCGGCGGGTCAGCCCGGCGACCTGCTCCACGAAGGTGGCCCTGGAACAGCCGGCGTTCTCGCAGTACAGCCGTCGCACCGATAAGTCGATCACCATTGGGCGTCCACCCACCGCCTCGTCCGCGACACGCCGTACGTACCGCGAATGCACCCGCCCCGACGCTCGCCCGCACCCCGGACAAACGACCGGGGCACCGTCCAGGGTCCGGGCCGCGATCCGCAACGGGCCATCGCCCGCTTCCACCCGCACCGCCGCCAGCTGCGGCAGCAGCTCCTCCACCGCGACAACACACGCCACCACGCTGGCACGAACAACCCCGGGGCATCACGGGCGCGTTGAAGCACCCGGCTACGAAAATCTTGGAAGAGCCAAGAAGCTGACACTCCCTCTACCGGGCCCTGCCCGAAGCCGACCAGGCCGAGATCCTGCGCACCGTCGCCACCCGAACCGGTGCGTCCTGGCTCGCCGGCCGCCCGCGCCTGGACGACGCCGCGCTGGCCCAGCAGCACCTCGCCGACTCCGTCAGCACGGTGCTCGCCGAGCGCCGTCAGCTCACGGCCGAGGCCACCCGTCCCGAGCAGCCGCACGTCGAGGAGCGCCGCCAGCCGACCCTCGCCGAACGCCGCCGAGCCGGACGCGAGGCCGAGCGCCAGGCCCACCGCGACCAGCTCCAGCAGCGCGGCAGGCAGCCCACCCGCACCGCCCGGCCCGCGCTGAACCGCCGTGTCGAGCCAGGCGACCAGCGCGCGGCCCAGACCCCGGACCAGCGTTTGACCGGACAGCAGCAGCCGGTCCAGCAGCGCCCGCAGCAGATCCAGCAAGACCAGCACGGACCGCTCCTTCGCTGACCGGCAGCTGCCGTTCCCGGTAAATCCGGTATTTACTGCGGAACCACTCCTGCTTGAACTGCTCGAAAATCCGTTGGAATACTTCGTCATCCGCGGCTACGGCCCTGAGCGGGGATGATCGGCTGTCGAACGAAAGCCGTGCCGGGCACCTGTGGGCCCGGCACGGCTGTTCTGTGAGAGCTCTCATGGAGTTCTCGGGGGTGTCAGACCTTGCCGTAGAGGCGCCAGACCTGGTTCTTGCTCGGGACCGGGGTGGTGGTGGAGCAGGTCCACTGGTGGATTTTCTGGCCGGCGGCGGTGCTGATCTCGCTGACGTCCACGCATTTGCCGCTGTGGGCGGCGACGAGCTGGTAGTCCTTGGTGGTGCCGAGGCCGGTCACCGGGCGGAGGGTGAACTGCTGGTTGGCGCCTCCGAGACAGCTCCACTGCTGGACGGCCGCGCCGTCGGCGGTGGAGAAGGCCGAGACGTCGAGGCACTTGTTGCTGTGCTGGTTGACGATGGTGTAGGTGCCGTTGGCGTTGGGGCGGAAGTCGAAGACCTGTTGGTTGCCGCCTTCGCAGTGGTACTGCTGGTATTGGGTTCCGTCGGTGGTGCTGAGGTTGGTGTCGTCCAGGCACATGTTGCTGTGCTGGGCGACGACGACGCCCTGGAAGGCCTGGCCGGGCGCCTGGAGCGTCACGGTGTAGCCGGTGTTGGAGTCGGTCCACGGCACGTTCACGCTGGCGGAGTTCCCGGTGACGGTCAGAGTCTGGTCGGAGACCGTGCTCGGGCCCTTCGCTCCGTCGACGTTGGAGATCTGCTGGACGATCGCGCGGATCTGCCCGCCGGTGACCAGGCCGGTGGAGCTGAGCCCGTTGAGGTTGACGTTGACGTCACCGGTCACGCCGCGGTTGCCGAGCAGGATCTTGGCGGAGCCGGTCGTCCTGGAGGCCGTGGCGTCGACTGCGGTGCCTTCGGTGACAGCGACACGGGTCCCGCTCATCGATCCGTAGAACTTGTAGAGGAACCAGTCGCCGCGCGGCACGTACTGGGTGCCGATCCTGGTGAGCAGGTTGGCCAGGTCGTTGTGGAGGTTGGAGCCGGCTCCCCAGTGGGCGCGCATGCCGTCTATGTCGCCGCGTTCCAGCCGGGAGATGTACCAGCCGGAGCGGCCGGGGGTCTGCTGGTCCGGGGCGGCGTACTCGTTGATCTGGAACGGCCGGGTGGTCGTGATACCGCGGGCGGTGAGCTGGGAGCTCACGTAGGACTTCATCGTGTAGGGGTCGCCCAGGACCATGTTGCCTTCCAGGGAGTGCCAGCTGATGATGTCGGGGACGACGTTGTTGGCTTTGACGAAGTCGAGGTAGGCCGACCACCAGCCGGTGTTCACGCTGGGCGGGTATGCCGTGCTGGGCCCGGAGATGACAGCGTTGGGGAACGTGGCCCTGATGCGGTTGTAGGTGCGGGCCCACATGGCCAGGTACTGGCTCTGCGGGGGGGCCCAGAAGTTGGAGCCGTCGGGCTCGTTCCAGATGTCCCATTGGGGGTTCATGCCGTTGGCCTGGACGTCGGAGATGAGCCGGTTGAGGAAGGCGTCGTAGCTCGTCCAGTTCCCGTTGTCGCCGGGGAAGGACGGGATGGTACCGCCGTCGGCGCCCCACAGGTCGTGGTTGAGGATCACGAACGAGCCGCCGAGCGCGACGGTCCGCTTGTACTGGGCGAGGGTGGAGGCCCAGCGGCGGTCGTACTTGCCGGCCACCCAGCCTCCCGGGCTGTCGAGCTGGGCTCCGCCGGCCCGCTCGAAATGCCAGCCGATGTCGGTGTAGAAGTGGTCCTGCGGGAGGCTGCCGTCTTCGGTGAACCCGTAGATCGTGCCCGAGGCACGGTGCAGAGGGGTTCCGTTGGCGGTGGAGAAGTCCACGGCCACCGTGTCGACGGCCGCGGCCTGGGCGGCCTGGGCGGCCTGGGTGGGGATCAGCGTCAGCACGAGTGCCGAGACGGTGAACAGAATGCGGGTCAAACGCATCCGGTTGCTCCTTCGAGGGTGAGAGGGGTGGGTCCCCGAGTTCGTGGAGCCCTGGAAGGACGAACTACCGCCTCCGCAGGTTACGGCGAACATCGAATCGATTCCGCGAATCGGTTCGACTGGAACCTAGATCCCCACTTTGGCAGGCGTCAAGAGGGTGAGGAACAACTCATTGACTATCCCTCCCTCCTGACCTGTAGTAAGAGATCGGGGTTGTCGAGGGCCCCGTCGCCGACTACGGTGAGCGAATCGGTTCGACGTCGCGCAGGGCCGCCCTGCCCCGCCGCCGTGAGGAAAACGATGAACATCGGGCAGATCGCCCAACGTGCCGGGGTGTCCCGCAGCACGGTCTCCTAAGCGCTCAGCGGGAAGCGTCCGGTATCGGCGGCGACCCGCAAGCGCATCCAAGAGGTCATCTCCGAGCTGGGCTACCGGCCGAACGCCGCTGCCCGCGCCCTCAAGGAAGGGCGCACCCGCTCCGTGCGCAACCACACAGGGCCACCACCCTTCCGAGCCTCCCCAAGCCCAGGAACAGCGCGTAACGGCGTCCATCAGGGGATCCCGGCAGCAATGGCCGAAAATCCCACGCACCTGCTCCTGACCTGTACGAATAGAATGCGCCCTGCCGCCGCGTGACCATGTTCGTCGAGAGTCTGCGCAGGTCAGCAGCAACATCGTTGGATTCACGGCCGTTGCTACCGGCACCCCATAAGGAACCGCCGACCGAATACAGGTCACTGACCAGCAGTTACCGCGGCTCGCGGCCCGTTTCTGCCGCTGCTCATCGGTATCCTGTTCGGTCTCGCCATGGACTACGAGGTGTTCATCGTCTCCCGGGTGCGTGAGGACTACGTCCACGGAGTCACCCCGCACCAGGCTGCCGTCAACGGCCTCGGCCACAACGCCCGGGTCGTCACCGACGCCGCCCTAATCGTGGTCGCGGTGTTCGGCGGGTTCATGCTCGCCCTCGACCCGGTCATCAAGTCCATCGGGTTCGCCCTGGCCGTCGGAGTGTTCATCGACGCGTTCATCGTCCGCATGACTCTCGTACCGGCCGCCATGTCCCTGCTACCGGTGGCTTGTTGACATGGGATCAGATCGGCAGTACTCGCGAGGAGAGTCTTTCGGGGTGTTGCCATGACGGCGCGTGCTCCGTGTCCACCGGCTCCCGGGCCCCTCGAGGGGTACGCGGCCAGGTTCGACGACCTGTTCAGCTCGCTGGCCCAGCGGCGGGGATTTCGCGAGTACCTGACCGGCCTGTTGCTTCCAAGGGACCGGAACAAGACGCTGACCACGCTCGCCGGGGCCGAGCCGGTGATCGGGGCCCAGCATCCGGCGGTGCAGCGGCTGGAGTTCTTCCTGTCGGAGTCGACTTGGAAGTACGAGCAGGTCAACACCCGTCGGCTGGAGCTCTTGCTGGCCGATCCGGCCACCGCGCCGCACGGCTAGGGCGTGTTGGTGATCGACGATTCCGGGGACCGCAAGGACGGCACGGCCACCGCCCATGTCGGGCGGCAGTGGCTGGGCCGGCTCGGGAAGACGGACAACGGCGTCGTCTCGGTGACCACCGCGCCGTCCTCGGCCGACCCGTCTGCCACGCCCAGCGCCCCTGGCGCCAACACCCACGCCCGCACCGGCAACTGCCCGCATACCAGCGCCCGGGAACAGAAGAAACATCGACGCCATGGCCGATGTGGCCCGGCGACCACAAGGCGACCACCAGGCTGACGCAGCAACAGAAAGAGCCGGCACCTGGTTTCCCAAGTACCGGCTCTGACAACCGACTTCACAGTCGGGACGACAGGATTTGAACCTGCGACCCCTTGACCCCCAGTCAAGTGCGCTACCAAGCTGCGCCACGTCCCGTGGTCTGTCTGCCGGGCCCGGGGGCTTCGGCTTTCTGACCTTGTCTCCGATCTCTCGGCGACGTGGAAAACAATACAGCACCGGGAGGGGTGCTCGTTGCCAGTTTCCGGGGTGGGGCGGGCGTGCCGTGCAGGTCAGGGGGCGGGGTGATGGGCGTCGTAGTGGCGGAAGGCGGGGCGGCGGGCGGCGAGGAGGAGGACGGCGGCCACGCAGGTCAGGCCGCCGGCGAGGAGGGCGGTGGTGGAGGAGGTGAGGGAGGCGGCGGTGCCGGCGAAGAAGTCGCCGAGGCGGGGGCCGCCGGCCACGACCACGATGAAGATGCCCTGGAGGCGGCCTCGCATGTCGTCAGGGGCGCCGACCTGGAGCATGGTGTTGCGGAAGATCATGCTGATGCTGTCCGCGCAGCCGGCGGCGGCGAGCATCAGCAGGCCGAGCCAGAGGTGGGCGGAGAGGCCGAAGGCGGCGATGGCCAGGCCCCAGGCGGCGACGCCGGCGACGATGGCGGCGCCGTGCCGCCGGATCCGGGAGACCCAGCCGGAGAAGAGGGCGCCGGTCAGCGCGCCGACGGCGAGGGCGGCGACCAGCAGGCCGACCGTGCCGGGGCCGCCGTGGTAGACGGTGACGGCGATGGCGGGGAAGAGCGCGCGCGGGGAGGCGAAGACCATTGCGATCAGGTCGGCGACGAAGCTGGTGCGCAGGTTGGGGCGGCTGCGGAGGAAGCGCAGGCCGTCCAGGACGGAGGCGCGCTTGCGGGCGGCGCCGTCGCCGGGGCGCATGGCGGGCAGCCGCCACATCGCGTACAGGGTGCCGCTGAACGCCAGGGTGTCGACCAGGTAGGCGGACTGGACCCCGAAGGCGGCGATCAGCACGCCGCCGATCATCGGACCGACGGTGGTGCCGAGGCTCATGCTCATGCTGCCCAGCGCGTTGGCGGCGGGCAGCTGGTGGGGCGGCACCAGGCGGGGGATCATCGCCGACCGGGCGGGGGAGCTGAGCGCGAAGAAGCCGGACTGGAGGGCGACCGCCGCGTACAGCAGGCCCACCGAGCCGAGGCCGAGCAGGGCCTGGACGGCCAGTACGGCGGAGGTGAGGGCGAGTCCGGAGGAGCCGACCAGGCCGAGCAGGCGGCGGTCCACGGTGTCGGCGATCGCGCCGCCGTAGAGGCCGAGGCCGACCAGGGGGACGAGCGAGAACAGGCCGACCAGGCCGGTGGCGAAGCTGGAGCCGGTGAGGGCGTACACCTGGACGGCGACCGCCACCGCCGTCATCTGCTGGCCGACGGCGGAGACCACCTGGCCGGTCCAGAGCCGCCGGTAGTCGGGGTGCTCACGCAGCGGGCTGAGGTCGGCGAGCGCGCCTCGGCCCAGCCGTCGCCACCGCCCGCCCCCTCCCGCGCCGGGCTCGGGCGGTATGCCGCCGGATGCGGATGCGGATGCGGGCGCGGGCTCGGACGGAGCGGGGGGAGTGGTCGACACAGGCCTCATCCTCACCCACCGCCCCGCCGCGGCCGAAACGCTTTCCGGCCGCCGCCCCGCCCCGGCCCGCTACTTGGTCAGGACCTGCTTCTCGCCCGCCTCGACCGCCACCGACAGCCGGTTCCCCGGCGGCGGGAACGGGCAGACGAAGTGGTCGGCGAACGCGCACGGCGGCAGGTAGGCCCGGTTCAGGTCGAGCACGGTACGGCCTTCGGCGTCCGGCGCGGGCAGCGTGACGAAGCGGAACCGGTACGTCTCCCGCCCGCTGCTGCCGTCGGCGATCACGCCGCTCAGCCGGTCGCCCGCGCGGCTGACGGTGAGGGTGTGCGGCTCACCGGCCAGGTGGAAGGCGATCCGGCCGGTGACCGCGAGCGGCCGCTCCCGGCCGTCGGCGTTCGGCACCACCACGTCGTGGTCGTCCTCGAAGGGGGTGAAGACGGCGGGCACCGCCCACTCCGGCGCGTACGGGTAGACCGAGATCCCGGCGAACGCCGCGCGCCCGGCGGAGGCCGGGTCGAAGACCCGGAGGGCCGGCTCGCCCTCGCGCTCGATCGGCACCAGCAGGATGTCACCGAGCGTCAGCAGGTCGGCCGCCGGATCGGTGTCGGGGCGCAGCTCGACGGTGCCGTCCACTGCGTTCTCCGCGCCCTTCACCCGCAGCCCGTCGGCGGCCGCGGCCCGCACCAGCACCACACCGTCGGCGGCCCACCACCGGCCGGGCAGGCCGGGGATCTCGGCGGGCTCCGGCTCCAGCCAGTGCGTGCCGGTGAGTGAGAGTGCGCCGTGCGGAGCGCCGACGGACGCCGTGCGGCGCTCCGTCCAGTGCTTCCACTCCTCGGCGGCGGTGTCGGTCATCTGGTCCTCCCTGAGTGAACGTGCTCGGTCACGACCGTCGGTCACCGAGCGGCCGGAACAGCCCCTCCTGCATCACCGAGACGACCAGCCGGCCGTTCCGGTCGTAGATCTGACCCCGCGCCAGCCCGCGTGCGCCGTGCGCGATCGGGGACTCCTGCTGGTACAGCAGCCACTCGTCGGCCCGGAACGGGCGGTGGAACCACATCGCGTGGTCGAGCGAGGCCATGTCGAAGTTCCGGGTGCCCCAGAGCGGCTCGACCGGGGCCCGGACGGAGTCCAGCAGCGTCATGTCGCTGGCGTAGGTGAGCGCGCAGACGTGGATCAGCGGGTTGTCGGGGAGCGCGCCGTTGGTCTTCAGCCAGACCCCGCTGCGCGGCTCGACCCCGACCAGCTCCTCCTGGGTCCACTTCAGCCGGTCCACGTACCGGATGTCGAAGGGCTGCCGGCGGCTGATGAACGGCGGCAGCTCGCCGAGCCGGGCGCCCACCTCGTCCAGCGCACTCGGCAGGTCCTCCGGGCCGGGGACGTCCGGCATCGCGTCCTGGTGCTCGATGCCGCCCGCCTCGGGCACGTGGAAGTCCGCGGTCAGTGCGAAGATGCTCCGCCCCTGCTGGATGCCGAGCACCCGGCGGGTGGTGAACGACCGGCCGTCCCTGATTCGGTCCACCTGGTACACGATCGGCACCCCGGGCACGCCCGGCCGGAGGAAGTACGCGTGCAGCGAGTGCACCGGCCGGTCGCCCTCCACCGTCCGCCCCGCCGCCACCAGCGCCTGCCCGGCCACCTGCCCGCCGAAGGTCCGCTGGAGCGCCTCCTCGGGGCTGCGCCCGCGGAAGATGTTGAGCTCGATCTGCTCCAGGTCGAGCAGGTCCACCAGCTGGTCGACGGGGGTGCCCATAGTCGTGTCGTCCTCTCTCGGCCGGGCCACGTGCCGGGCCCGACGCTGCGTTCGTCTACCCAGAAGTCTGCACACCCGGCCCGCATTCCCGCCCGGCCGCCCCCGCCCGACGGCCGGCGCGCCGGGGACGGGACGGGCGGCCGCCGGGGGTCAGAACAGCCAGACGTAGGGGAGACAGAGCGTGAGCAGGACGCCGAGGACGGTGGCGCAGAAGGCGGCCGGTCGGGCGATCCGGCCACGTCCCTCCCCGTGCGAGCGGCGCCGCAGCGCCCAGGCACCGTAGAGCAGGAACGCGGTCGACGCGAGCACGACGACCACGGTGGCCGCCCGGTGGCTGCTCCAGGTCGATTCGACGGCGTCGGAGACCGCCAGGAAGGCGATCACCACGGCGACGCAGCCCACCACCTCGGCGACGCCCTCCAGCAGGAGCTTGCCGGGAGTGCGCGGGTGGACCTCCGCCTGCTCGGCCGGGGTAGCTGGTACCTGTTGGTCCGTCATGTCCGTCCTCCCCTGGGTGGGCCTGTCACCGCAGGAAGATGCGGCGGCAGGGCGCCACGGTTGCGCCGTAGGATAGTTGCATGGGAGCGCAAGTACAGCCGTGGGACGCCGCCGGGGCCGAGCGGGCGGTCGCGGTGCTCAAGGCGGTGGCCGATCCGGCGCGGTACCGGTTGCTGTGGGCGTTGAGTGGGGCGGAGCTGCCGGTGAGTGCGCTGGCCGAGTTGCTCGGGGCGCACGTGGCGGCCACCTCGCAGCATCTGGCGAAGCTGCGGGCGGCCGGGCTGGTGGACTCCCGTCGGGAGGGGACGCGGATCTTCTACCGGGCGGCCGAGGGCCCCGACGTACGTGGGCTGCTGGAGGCGGCGCTGCTGGTCGGGCAGGCGGCCGCGGGGAAGGGCGACGAGGCGGCTGTGGCTGGGGAGTTGGCGGCGGCGAAGGCCAGGGTCGGGCGGGCGCTGGCGCCGAAGCGGGTGCCGGAACACCGGCCGAAGCACGCCTGAACCGACCCCGGCCGACGCCGGGTGTCACTCGTCCTGGCGGCCGAGCAGGCCGTTCTCGTCCAGGCGGTACGCCTGCGGCTCGGCGTCGTAGGTGTACAGCTCCGCGTACCGGCCCCAGTCGGTGGCGGTCTCCAGCTGGCGGTCCACCTGCACGCTGGTGAAGTGGTGCGCCAGGACGTCGCGGAAGAAGCCGGCCCGCAGGGTGCCGGACGGGTTCTGCCGTAGGCTGCTGGTGATCAACTGGACCAGGGGGACGCTGATCGCGGCCATCGCGAAGATGGTCTTCGAGGTCTGCACGTCGGCCCGGGCGAAGGCGGTGCCGCGCTCGGTGAGCACCAGGTCGCCCCCGCCCGCGCCGTCACTGGGCGCGTCGTCGGCGCCGACGGTGGCCAGGCCGAGCAGGTCGAGGGCGTCCACCAGGGGCAGGATGTCGTCGACCGCCAGGCCCAGGTCGTCGGCCAGGTCGGCCAGGTCGCAGCGGCCGCCCGCGTGGGCGACCAGCTCGGCCAGGCCGGAGAGACCGTCGACGCTGGCCGGGGGCAGCGGGGTGTTGGCGGGGGTGCGGCGGTCAACAGTCGTGGTACGGCCGGGAGTTGCGGTCTCCTTGGGGTGGCCGGTCATGGTCCGGTAGACCTGGTCGATCAGTTCCTCGAAGGCGGGGCTGTTGCGGTCGCGCGGGCGGTCCTGGCCGACCTCGAAGGTGGCCTGCACGGTGCCGTACGGGCGGGAGCCGAGCACCACGATCCGGTCGGCCATCAGGACGGCCTCCTCGATGTTGTGGGTGACCAGCACGATCGCCCGGGTGGGGAACCGGCCGGACTCCCAGAGCTCCATCAGTTCGCCGCGCAGGTTCTCGGCGGTCAGCACGTCGAGGGCAGAGAACGGCTCGTCCATCATCAGGACGTCCGGCTCGACCACCAACGCCCGTGCGAAGCCGACCCGTTGGCGCATACCGCCGGAGAGCTCCTTGGGGTAGGCGGACTCGAAGCCGTCCAGGCCGACCAGATCGATCGCCTGCCGGGCGGCCTCGGCCCGGTCGGGGGCGTTCCAGCCCTGGGCCTCCAGGCCGAGTTCGACGTTCTGCTGCACCGTCAGCCAGGGCAGCAGGGCGAAGTTCTGGAAGACCATCGCGGTACCGGGGTTGGCGCCGTTCAGGGCGCGGCCCCGGTAGGAGACGGTGCCGGAGCTGGCCGGCACCAGACCCGCCAGGCAGCGCAGCAGGGTGGACTTGCCGGAGCCGGACCGGCCGAGCAGGGCGACCACCTCACCGGCCCGGATCTCCAGGTCGATCCCGCCCAGGACGGGCAGCTCGCCGTCGGCGCCGGCGTACGACTTGGTCAACCCGACGGTCTCCAGCAGGACTTCGCCGTCCACGGCGCGCTCGGGGCGGGCGGAAGCGGCAAGGGGGCGGCGGAGCAGAGTGGTGAGCTTCATGGTGGAACCTCCGGGGGTTCAGAGCGAGTAGCGGGTCTCGGCGAGCCGGTGCAGCCGCCGCCAGACCAGGCGGTTGAGCGCGACCACGTAGAGGCTCATCACGGCCACGCCGGCCAGCAGGCGCGGGAAGTCGGCGTCGGCGGTGGCGTGCGCGATGTACGCGCCGAGGCCGGTCGCGGTCAGGGTGGTGGCGCCGAAGGTGACCACCTCGGAGACGATCGAGGCGTTCCAGGCGCCACCCGAGGCGGTGATCCCGCCGGTGACGTAGGAGGGGAAGACGCCGGGGATGATCAGCCGCTTCCAGCGCTGCCAACCCCGGACACCGAGGTCGTCCATCGCCTCGCGCAGGTCGGCCGGGATCGCCATGGCGCCCGCGATGGTGTTGAAGAGGATGTACCACTGGGCGCCGAGCGCCATCAGCAGGATGCCGCCGATGTCGATCGACAGGCCGGTCCTGAGGAAGAACCAGACCGCCAGCGGGAACAGGAAGTTGGCGGGAAAACTGGCCAGCACCTGGATCACCGGCTGGGCGATCCGGGTCAGCTTCGGCGAGAAGCCGATCCAGACCCCGACCGGCACCCAGATCACCGTGGCGGCCACGATCAGCACCAACACCCGGGCCAGCGTGGCCAGTCCGAGCAGCAACGGTTCGCCGAACACGCCGAGCCCGGTGCCGGCATCCAGGTAGCGGCCGAGGCTGACCAGACCCCAGAGGATCAGGCCGCCCGCCACCACGGCGAAGACCAGGTCGCCGGTACGGCGCCGGGCGCGGTCGACCACCAGCGGGCGGTCGTCGACGCCGAACACCCGGCCGGCCCGGGAGCAGGCCAGACCCACCGGGCGGAGCCAACGGCCGATCAGGCGCGGCCAGTTGGAGCGCCGCAGGAAGTCCAGCACCAGCGAACGCTGGACCTCGCCGGCCCCCGACTGCTCGTTCTTGAACCGCTCGGTCCAGGCGGTCAGCGGCCGCCAGAACAGGAAGTTGACCCCGATCACCATGACCGCCATGGTCAGGATGGCCCAGCCGACCTTGCCCAGATCGCCGTCGGCGATGGCCGCCCCGGCGTAGGAGCCGACGCCCGGCAGGGCGTACTCCTGGCTGCCGACGCTGATCATCTCGGAGGCGACCAGGAAGAACCAGCCGCCGCCGAAGCTCATCATGCCGTTCCAGACCAGGCCGATCGCCCCGGCGGGCAGCTCGACCTTCCAGAACCGCATCCACCTGGTGAAGCCGAACGACCTTGACAGCTCGTCCAGTTCACGTGGCAGCGAGGTCAGCGACTGGTAGAACCCGAAGGTCATGTTCCAGGCCTGCGAGGTGAAGATGGCGAAGACCGCCGCGCACTCCAGGCCGAACATCGAGCCCGGGAAGAGCGCGATGAAGCCGGTCACCGCGATGGTCAGGAAGCCGAGCACCGGGACCGACTGGAGGATGTCCAGGGCCGGGATCAGCACCCGCTCCAGCCGGCGGCTGCGGGCGGCGGCGTAGGCGTAGCCGAAGGTGAAGACCACCGCCGCGGCCAGCGCCACGAACATCCGCAGCAGGCTGCGGGCCGCGTCGTACGGCAGCTGCGAGGGGTCGGTGTCGACCAGGGTGGTCCGGTCGGGGGTGAACGAGACCGTGGTGCCCTGGCCCACCCGCAGCGCGGTGTAGAGCAGTACCAGGACGGCCGAGGCGACCACCAGGTCGACCCAGGAGAAGCGGCCCGACCTGCGGGCAAGGGTGTGTTGGGTCCGGAAAGACAGCACGGGAGGGACCTCCGGTGCACACGGTGCGCACGCCGAGGCCCCCGGTCCGTGGCGGGCACGCCGACGGCCGGGCTACCGGCGGCGGCCGGTGCGGAGAGTTACGGAAAGAGGCTCAACGAACAACGCGGAGGCAGGGACGACTGGGAGGTTCGGTACCCATGGCTGCCTCCAATCGGTTCGCGGCACGGCAGAGCGCCGGGGTTCGTTTCCGTCCCCCCGAGTCTGCACCCTTGTTGCGTGGATGTGCAAACAGGTACGGATTACTAGTTCACGCCGCGCGGGCGGAACTGGATGCTGATCCGCGGCCCGACCGGGCGGGCCGTCTTCGGTACGGCGTGCTCCCAGGTGCGCTGGCAGGAGCCGCCCATCACCAGCAGGTCGCCGTGCCCGAGCGCGTACCGGACCGACTCCCCGCCCCCGCCGGCGGGCCGCAGCGCCAACGCGCGCGGCTCGCCGACCGAGACGATCGCCACCATGGTGTCCTCCGACCGCCCCCGCCCGATCCGGTCCCCGTGCCAGGCCACGCTGTCGTTGCCGTCCCGGTACAGGCAGAGCCCGGCCGTCGCGAACGGCTCGCCCAGCTCGGCCCGGTAGTGCGCGCTCAGTTCCGTTCGCATCTCGGTCAGCACCGGATCGGGCAGTTCGTCCCGCTCCCCGAAGTACGCCAGCAGCCGGGGCACCGACACCACCCGCTCGTACATCTCCCGCTGCTCGGCCCGCCATTCGACCCCGCCGGCCAGCTCCTCGAACAGCGCGTCCGCCCCCTGCACCCAGCCGGGCAGTACGTCCACCCAGGCCCCGCGCCCCAGCTCGGTCCGGCGCAGGCCGTCGAGCGGCCCGAGCTGGGGGCGGTCGGCGCTCAGCAGTGATCCCTGGAAGTGCATGGCTCCAGCGTACGCCCTGAATCGAAAAGCTGTTCTATTCTGGTTTCGGGATGGGGTCAGCGGTTCTTGAACTCCTCGAGGGCCGTCCGGACGGTCTTCGACATCGCTTCGCTCCCGACGTGCCCCGAGTCCTCGAAGATGTGCAGCCGCGCGTCCGGCCATGCCTTCGCCAGCTCCCAGGCCGTCTGCACCGGGCTGCCCATGTCGTGCCGGCCGTGCACCAGAACCCCCGGGATCCCCGCCAGCCGGTGGGCGTTGCGCAGCAGTTGGTCCTCCTCCAGCCACGCGCCGTTGCTGAAGAAGTGGGCGCAGATCCGGACGAACGCGATCCGTGCGTCGGCCTCCCGGGCGCTGTACATGCCGGGCACGCCGTTGGGCTCGTCCGAGATGACCGCGTCCTCCCAGGCGAGCCAGTCGGCGGCGGCCTGCTCCCGGACCGCCCGGTCGGGGTTCTCCATCAGCCGCGCGTAGGCCGCCAGCAGATCGCCGTCCCGCTCGTGCTCCGGAACGCCGTCGCGGAACCGGTCCCACGCCTCGGGACGGAACCGCCCGGCACCCTGGTACAGCCAGTCGACCTCGGAACGGCGGGTCGTCGTGACCGCCTGGATGACGATCTCGCTGACCCGCTCGGGGTGCTGCTGCGCATAGGCCAGGATGAGCGTCGATCCCCAGGAGGCACCGTCCAGCAGCCACCGTTCGATGCCGAGGTGCTCCCGCAGCAGCTCCATGTCGTCGATCAGGTGCTGCGTGGTGTTCAGGCTCATGTCCGCGGCAGGGTCGCTGGCGTGCGGGGTGCTGCGCCCGCAGTTGCGCTGGTCGAAGCGGACGACCCGGTAGCGCTCGGGATCCCACGCCCTGGTCGGCCGCTGCGGAACACCCGACCCCGGGCCGCCGTGCACGTACAGGGCGGGCTTGCCTTCGGGGTTGCCGAGCTGCTCGTAGTAGACGTGGTTGCCGTCTCCGGTGTCGAGCATTCCGTGGTGGTAGGGACTGGTCGGCGGATAGAGATCAGTCATGACCGTCGATCCTAGGGTGCGATCGTGGGCGAACTCCGGGATTCCTGGCCAATCCGTCGCTCCGGCACGGGTTTTGAGCCGGGTGTACGGCTGCGGCCGAAAGTCGATGGAGGCGGCCCGACGGCCGGTGGCAGACTGGCGCGCATGATCGAACCGGGGCCCAAGGCCGACCTCCAGCTGTACCTGCAGGACGCACGCGACGTGCTGCTGCTGAAACTTGACGGACTGTCGGAGTACGACCTCCGGCGGCCGATGACGCCGACTGGGACCAATCTGCTGGGGCTGGTCAAGCACCTGGCCGGTGCCGAGGCGGCGTACTTCGGCGAGACCTTCGGGCGGCCCTTCGAGACCCCGCCGCTGTGGATCGCGACCGACGCCGAGCCGAACTCCGACCTGTGGGCGACCGCGGAGGAGAGCCGCGAGCAGATCGTCGGGCTCTACCGGGAGGCGTGCGCCCACTCGGACGTGACGATCGCGGCGCTGCCGTTGGACGCGCTCGGGCGGGTGCCCTGGGGAAAGCGGAGCGAACTGACCCTGCACCGGATCCTGGTCCACATGATCGGCGAGACCCACCGGCACGCGGGTCACGCCGACATCGTCCGGGAACTGATCGACGGATCGGTGGGCCAGCGCGGCGAGAACGACAACCTGCCGCCGGGCGACCGCAGTTGGTGGGCGGAGCACCGCGAGCGGCTGGAGCGGGTGGCACGGGAGGCAGGCCGCTGCGGGGACTGACGGCCGAGTGCGTGATGTGGTCGACTCGTCGACATGGAAACTGTGTTGGCCGCCGCCGTGGCCGTACTCGGCACCCTGACCGGCTCGTTCGGGACGCTGCTGCTCCAGCGCCGCGACGCCGACCGCACCGCGAACGCGGCCCGGGAGGAGCGCCTGCGGCAGGAACGCGCGAGTGCCTGCCTGGCGTTCGCCGAGGTCCTGACCGAGCTGATGCGCGCGTCCGTGAACGTCTGGCTCCGCCGCCACGACGAGCCGCGCGAGGACGAGGCCGTCCGCACCGCCCGCCAGGAGGCCGACCGGTGTGGCGCGCCGGCCCAGTCCGCGATGTTCCGCATGCAGCTGATGACCCACGACCAGCAGCTCGGCGCGCTCGCACACGCCGTCTTCGACCTGGTCGGAACCGTCCAGCCCGCAGGCAGCCGGGAGGAGCTGAAGCGGGCGGAGCGGGCCTTCGAACTCGCGGTGGAGGCATTCATCGCGGAAGCCCACCGGCTGGTGACCTGACGGGAGTTCAGGCCACCGGGCGGACAACCGCCTGCTCGATGACGGCACGCGGCAGCACCGGGTTGGCGGCGGCCGCCTCCACCACCTGCCAGTCCTCGTCGCCGAGCAACCCGGCCAGCACCGAGGGCGGCAGGGCGGGATGCCCGGCGGCCGCCTGCCGCGCCCGACGGTCCGTCAGGCAGACCAGCAGTGCCGAGGCAGTCGCGTTCGGGTGCCGCGAGATCGCCCGGAGTGCCTTCAGGGCCGGCGGGTTGCGGTGGGCGAGGTCCGTCAACAGGGCTGACGGAGCATCGGGATTGGCCGCCAGCATCGCGGCCACCCGGTCGCCGTGCCGATCGAGCATGGCCCGGAGCTGCGCCTCGGACAGGCCGGGGTGCGCTGCGACCGAGGCGACCACCTTCGCGTCGGGGTCGGCGGCCAGGGTGTCCCGGACCTCGGCGGGCAGGTCCCGCCGCTGGGCGAGCAGCATCCGCGCCGTCGAACTCGGCGACCGTACGAGCTCGTTGACCTCCTGGGCGGACGCGGTCGCCACCCGTGGCAGCAGGACCGGGCCGATCCGGACGCTGTCGACCAGCAAGGTCAGCAGGTCGAGCGGCAGTCGTGGGTGGTGCACGAGGCTGCGCCGGACGTCGTGTCCTTCGTCGTCGGCCAGGCGGCGCATCAGTGTCTCGTCGATCGCCGGGTTCGCCGCCAGGGTGGACCGCGTCCAGGGTATGGGGTCCTCGGCGAGCCGTGTGTAGGTGGATGCCAACAGATCGGTCCGGCAGGCGAGTTCGCGGCGCAGCAGAGCGGACGGATGGTCGGTGAAGCCGGCACAGGCTGCCGGGGGCGTGGCCGGGTTGGCCAGCGCCGCCTGCTGGATCGCGTGCACCGTGGACTGATGGCTGCCGTCGCAGGCCGCACCCGGCGGCAGCCCGCAGTTGAGGCGTGGGCAGTGCGGGTCGTGTTCGAACGGGACGGGGTCGTGGTCGCACACCGAGCACCACCGGGCCGGTGGCAGCCCGTCGCCGGTGAGCAGCATCGCGAGTACGGCCGGCGGTGTCGCCGTGTTGGCGGCCACCGAGCGGCGTACGTCGGCGTGCGGGTGCTCCGCGAGCCGGGCGGCCGAGTCGGCCGTCGTCCACAGCGCGAGCTCGGCGACCACCCGGATCACGGGATCGGCGCCGAGCAGCGCCGTCACCTCGGGCGGCAGATCGGGGCAGGCGGCCAGCCTCTCCCGCCGGTCGACGGCCGGGTCCGTCGCCAACAGCCGTGCCCAGGAAGGGTCTCCGGCGCGCTCGTCGAGCAGGGTGATCGCGGCCGAGGGCTGCCGGGCGGGATCGACGTCGGCGGCGGTGAGCAGCCCGGAGAGCACGAGCCGACTCACCGAGTCCTCGTCCCGCGCCGCGAGCGCGACCGCCTGGGCGCGACTCAGGTCCGGACGGTCGGCGAGCTCCGCGAGGGTGTCGGCGTCGGCGGTGGCGATCAGTCGGTCGAGGAGGGCAGTCGGCAGCGCCGGGTTGGCGGCGAGTCCGCACAGGAGGTGATCCACGGCAGAATCCTGTCAGGAGGGTGCTCCTGTGGCTCGTGGATTTCCGCGGGCGTTCCGACCTCGAAAGGCTGCTCCGCCATGACCGACCGTCTGCCCGCCCCGTTCGGGAACTTCGAGACCGCGTTCGCCGCCCTCACGTTGGACGAGCCCCTGGTCGGGCCGGTGGCGGATGCGTTGAAGAACTGGGACGTGCCCGGTGCCGCCCGGTCGGTGCTGTACGTCGACACCGATCCGGCGAAGGCCGACACCGCGGTGTTCTGCGAGGCGTACGACGTCGCTCCCGAGGTGTCCGCGAACTGTGTGGTGATCGCGGCCAAGCGTGGTGGCGAGACCACCCTGGCCGCCTGCCTGGCGCTGGCCGGGACCCGGGTGGACGTCAACACGGCCGTCCGCAAGCACCTCGGCGCGCGCAAGGCGTCGTTCGCGCCGATGGAGACGGCCGTCGCGGAGACCGGGATGGAGTACGGCGGCATCACGCCGGTCGGCCTTCCGGCCGGCTGGCCGTTGCTGATCGACGCGGCCGTGGTGGCGGCGCCGTTCGTGCTGGTCGGGAGTGGGCGGCGGCGGGGCAAGCTGATCCTGCCGGGGTGGGTGCTGGCCCAACTGCCGGGCGCGCAGGTGATGGAGGGGCTCGCGAGTGAGGCCCTAGGGTGGCCCGATGAGCGAAGACACCGTCGTCACCCTGCGGCCCGTACGGGAGGAGGACCTGCGGGTCCTCGAAGCGTTCCTCACCGATCCCGAGGCGGCGGGTGAGTTCCAGTGGCAGGGCTGGTCGGACCCGGGGCGGTGGCGTCGGCAGTGGCTGGAGAACGGGATGCTGAGCGAGGACGGTGGCACGCTGATCGTGGCCGACGGCGGTGAGGCGGCCGGGTTCGTCTCCTGGCGGAAGGTGATGTGCTGGCGCGGCACGTCCTGCTGGAACACCGGCATCTCGCTGCTGCCGGCGGTCCGCGGACGCGGTCTCGGTGCGCCGGCGATGCGCGAGCTGGTCCGGTACCTGTTCGCGCACACCCAGCTGGTCCGGGTCGAGGCGGCCACCGAGGTGGCGAACGTCGCCGCCCAACGGGTGCTGGAGCGGGCCGGGTTCAGCCGGGAGGGCGTGCTGCGCAGCATCGCGTACCGGAACGGGCAGTGGCACGACGAGGTCGGCTACAGCGTGCTGCGCTCCGACCCCTCGTGGCAGTAGCGGCGGGTCAGAACAGGTCGGCGAGCCGCTTGCCGACCGCCCACGCCTCCGCGGCGTCGCAGGCGGCCAATTCGAGATCGGCGGCCACGGCGCGGTCGGCCAGGGCCCGGGTGGCGTAGAAGCCGACCCGGTCGCAGAACACCTCGCGGATGTCGGCACCGGTCGCGGGCGCCAGCGTGACGGTGGTGGTGGCGAGGGTGAGGTCGCGGATGCCGTCGGGTGTGACGGTCAGTGAGAACGACCCCTGCCACCCGCCATGCTGGGCCAGCGGAGCGCCCGTCCGGGACCGCCCCGCCGGAAATCGCCGAGAAAAATCTTCCGAGGCGTTGAGTGCTCCGCCGGCCGGCTCCGTACTGATGGATGCGAATGTCCATCAGATCTCGTGGGGGAGACCACTCATGCGCAACCTTCGCCGCACCGCCCTGCTGACCGTCCCGGCCGCCGTGGCCGGTCTGCTGCTGCTCACCGCCTGCGGCTCGGACGGCAAGCCCGCCGCCACCGCTACTCCGGCGGCCTCGGCGCCCGCCGCCTCCACCCCTGCCGCCTCCGCGCCCGCCACGGACAAGGCCGCCACGGACAAGGCCGCGCTGAAGGGCTCGCTGGCCGCCGGGAACACCGCGAAGTTCGGGGCGATCGTGCTGGACGGCCTGGACTACACGCTGTACCGCTTCGACAAGGACACCGCCAACCCGTCGGCCTCCAACTGCAACGGCGACTGCGCCGCCAAGTGGCCGCCGGTGCCGGTGAACGCCCAGGGCACGATCAAGGGGATCGACGCCAAGCTGGTCGGCAGCGTCACCCGGGCCGACGGCACCAAGCAGCTCACCCTGGGCGGCTGGCCGCTGTACCGCTTCGCGGGCGACAAGGCACCGGGCGAGACCAACGGCCAAGGCGTGGGCGGCACTTGGTTCATCGCCGCGCCGGACGGCAAGAAGGCGGCGGCCGGTACCGGCACGGGCGGCAACGGCTACTGATGGCTTCCGTGACCCCGCTGCTGCTCGACGAGGAGAGGCGCATGCGGCACGATTCGGCCGTGACCGGAGCACGGGACGAGGCAGCACGGAGCGAGGCAGTGCGGAGCGAGGCGGTGCAGGGCGAGGAGCTGATCCGCGCCCTGCACGACCAGCACGCCGCCGCGCTGCTCAGCTTCGTGCTCCGGCTGGTCGGCGGCGACCGGCACCAGGCCGAGGACGTGGTGCAGGAGACGCTGGTCCGGGCCTGGCGGAACATCCACCGCCTCGAACCGGCCGCCGCCTCGCTCCGCCCCTGGCTGGTGACCGTCGCCCGGCGGATCGTCATCGACGGCCACCGGAGCCGGCAGTCGCGCCCCCGCGAGGTGGGTGACGCCATGCTCGAAGTCATGCCCGCGGAGGACGAATTGGAGAAGGCGCTGCGCCTGATGACCATCTCCGACGCCCTGGACGCCCTCACCGAGCCGCACCGGCAGGTGATCGTCGAGACCTACCTCAAGGGACGTACGGTGAACGAGGCCGCCGCCGTGCTCGGCGTGCCCGCCGGTACCGTACGCTCCAGGGTCTTCTACGCGCTCCGCTCGCTCAAGATCGCACTCGAGGAACGAGGAGTGACATCGTGACGTCCCCGCAGGAGCAGCACCTCGACGTGGGTGCCTACGTCCTCGGGCTGCTCGAACCGGAGGAGATGGCGGAGTTCGCCGCACATCTGGCGGACTGCGCCCGGTGCACGGCCGAGGCCGAGGAGCTCTCCGGACTGGAACCACTGCTCGCGGAGTACGCGGACGCGGTCCGCCCCGCGGCGGACGCCGCTCCTGGCGGCGAGCTGCTGGAGCGGATGGTCGCCGAGGTGACCGCCGTCCGCCGCACCTCGCGGACCCGCCGGCTCTTTCTGGTCGCCGCCGCCGTCGCGGTGCTGATCGCCGGGCCGCTGGTCGGTGCGTCCCTCAGCGGGGACGGCGGATCCGGCACCCCGGTGGCCCACTCCACCAGCCCCGCCCAGGACTTGATCGACCACGGCACCCTCCGGACGGCCACCGACCGGACCACCGGAGCGGTCGCCACGGTCGCGCTGGAGGACAAGAAGTGGGGCACCCACGTCGCCCTCCGGCTGGGTGGCGTCAAGGGCCCGCTGTCCTGCTCGCTGATCGCCGTGACCCGGGACGGCCGGAGCCAGACCGTCACCAGCTGGGCCGTCCCGGAGGCCGGCTACGGTCTCCCCGCCCAGCAGGACGCCCTGGTCACCCACGGCGGCATCGGCTTCCCGGCCACCCAGATAGACCACTTCGAGGTCCGCACCACCGAGGGCGCCGAACTGGTGGCGATCCCGGTCTGACGCCGGTCCTCAGGACCGCTCCACCACCGGTGCCCGGTCCGCGTACGGGTTGCGCGGCGCCGGGACGGTGCGGACCTGGAGGACGTCCAGGTGCGGGACGGGCGAGCGGCTGTCGAGCTGGGCGAACCGCCACCGGCCGGTGACCTCGACCCAGCTGTCCAGGGCGGGGGCGTCCTGGCCGTGCACGGCCACCCGGAGCGGACGGGCGTCGGCGGCACAGCAGTTGACGGTCAGCCGGTTCAGGTGCCAGTCCGTCCCGGCGCCGCCCTTGGTGACGAAACCGGTGAGCACCACCTGCCGTCCCGTCAGGCTCGCGCTGTCGTGCAGGCTGCGTCCGATGAACTCGGACATCGACATCGGGGTGACCGGCCCGCTCGCCAACTCCCGGTAGTCGGCCCGCTCGACGGTGGCGGCGGCCCCGTCCCGGTTCGCGGTGTAGGAGCCCAGCGCGGGCGGTGCGAAGAACAGCAGCGCCAGCGCGGGCGCCCCGAGCAGCCAGGCGATCCGCGGCCCGGCCCCGTGGCCGTGCCCGTGTTCGTCCTCGTCGTGGTCGTGCTCCGCCGCGTGCGCCTCGACCCGGTACGTGCCGTGCTCGTCCCGCCGGTAGTGCCGGACCGGCTGGCGCAGCAGCGCGCGCAACTCCCGTACCAGCCCGGTCAGTCCGAGCCCGAGCAGGACCACCCCGGAGAGCACCACCAACGGGTGCAGGCTCTCCTTCACGTACCGCAGGTAGACCTCGCTCCCGACCGTGATCCGCAGCAGGGCCGCGCCGAGCAGCACCAGCAGCGCCGGATACGTCAGCTTCCTCACAGCAGCACAGCTCCGATCAGCACGCTGACCAGCACCGCGACCACGAAGGTGGTGCCGGCGAAGCGCACGGTGAAGGCGCGGCCGAACGCGCCGGACTGAAGGGCGATCAGCTTCAGGTCGACCATCGGGCCGACCACCATGAAGGCGAGCCGGGCGGTGGGGGAGAAGCCGGTGAGCGAGGCGGCGACGAAGGCGTCCGCCTCCGAGCAGACCGAGAGCAGTACGGCGAGCAGCGCCAGCAGCGGGACGGAGAGCCAGGGCGAGTCGGTGAACAGCGCCAACAGGCCGGGCGGGACAAGGACGTTGAAGGTCGCCGCCGCCATCGCGCCGACCACCAGGAAGCCGCCCGCGTGCAGGAAGTCGTGCTGCATGCCGCGCCGGAACTCCGCCCAGCGCGAGCCGCCGGTGTCATGTGCGTCGGGGCGCTTCGGCAGCCGCAGCCACTCCTCCTTGCCGAACCTGACCCAGAGCCAGCCCATGGTGATCGCGGTGATCAGCGAGGCGGCCAGCCGGGCGGCCACCATCCCGGGCTGTCCGGGGAAGGCGATCGCGGTGGAGACCAGCACCACCGGGTTGACGGCGGGGGCCGAGAGCAGGAAGGCGAGCGCGGCGGCCGGGGTGACCCCGCGTCGCATCAGGCTGCCCGCGACCGGCACCGAGGCGCACTCGCAGCCGGGCAGCACCACGCCCGCGACGCCGGCCACCGGCACGGCCAGCGCCGGGTTCTTCGGCAGCACCCGGGCGAACAGGCCGGGCGGGACGAAGGCGCCGATCGCGGCCGAGACCACCGTGCCGAGCACCAGGAAGGGCACGCCCTGCACCACGATCGAGACCAGCAACGTCCGCCAGGCGTGCACCACTTCGGCGTCCGACCAGCCGAACAGCCCGGTGCCGGCCAGCACCACCACCGCGCAGCCGAGGGCCGCGAGCGTGCCGCCGGACGGCCCGGTCTGTTCGGTCAGTGGCTCGGGGATGCGCTCCCTCGGTGCCGTTGCCTGTTTCGTCCCCATGCGTCAGGTCCGCCTCTGCTGCGCGAGCTGCTCGTGGCAGCACTCGGTGACCGGCCCGGTCGGTCCGGCCGGGCGGCGGAGCAAAGACTAGCGACGATAACCATATTCATCTACGCCTGGATGCCTGCCAGTTCTCCGGGCAGCCGGACGCCTGCCCGGGCCGGTCCGAGCGGGATCTCGAAGTGCACGGTGGCCACGCCGGGCCCGTGCTCGCCGGTCGTCCGGGCGTCGCAGACCTCGACCGCCAGGCTGCGCCAGAACGGCTCGGCGCCGGGGATGTCCACGTTGGTGTGCAGGTAGAGGTGCTGGTAGCCGCCCTCCCGGCCGGCGAACTCGGTCGCCAGCGCGACCATCCGCCGGGCCAGCCCGTGCCGCCGGTGGCCGTCCCGGACGTACACCCGGACGAGTTGCGCGGTCAGCCCGGACGGGTAGCGCTCGGCCAGCCACTTCGGGTGCGGCGGGTGGGCCGGGCCGCGCGAGTGCAGGGCGGTGCTGCCGACCACCTCGCCGCCGGGGCCGGTGGCCACGATCAGCGCGTGCCGGGGGTGGTCGAGGTAGGTCGCCTCCAGGGCGACCACGTCCTCGTGCCAGGCGGGGACGTAGCCGTAGCCGAACTCGCGGTAGAAGGTGTCGAGCATCAGGGCGCGGGCGCCGGGCAGGTCCGCCGGGCGGGTGTGGCGTACCTGGTAAGGCTGGTGACTGGTCATCAGATCGTCCTGGGTGACGTCGGCCGGTGGGCGGAATCACACTCTACATGGAAACGGTTTCCATGTAGACGTATTGAAAATGAAAACGCGTGTCGGCTAGGTTCTGCTTCTACACCGTCCTGCCGGGTGGAGCGAGAGGGAGATCCGTGGCGCATCTGTTGGTGATCGAAAGCTGGGTCGGGTCCATGAGCAGACTGCTGCCCAGGGCCATCGGGGAGGGCGGGCACCGGTTCACCTTCCTGACCCGGGATCTGCACCACTACCTCCGGGCAGCGCCGGCCGACACCAGCCACCCGCTGCTGGCGGCCGCCAACGTGCTGACCGCCGACACCAACGACCCCGAGACGCTGCTCCCGTACGTCGAGCGGCTGCACCGGGTGCTGGGCTTCGACGGGGTGGTCTCGTCCTGTGACTACTACCTGCCCACGGTGGCGCGGGTGGCGGAGCGGCTCGGGCTGCCCGGGCCCTCGGCGGAGGCCGTCACGGCGGCCTGCCGGAAGGACCTGACCCGGCAGCGGCTGGCCGAGGAGGGGGTGCCCGGGCCCTGGTACGCGCTCTGCCGGGACCGGGACGAAGCGGTCGCGGCGGCGGCCGGGATCGGCTACCCGCTGGTGGTCAAGCCGGTCGACCTGTGCGCCGGGATGCTGGTCCGCAAGGTCGCGAACGAGGCCGAACTGTACGCGGCGTACCGGGAGTTGGACGCGTTCCCGGTGAACGCCCGAGGCCAGCGACGGCAGCCCGTGGTGCTGCTGGAGGAACTGCTCGGCGGGCCCGAGGTGAGCGTCGAGACGGTCTCGTACGGCGGCCGGACCGAGGTGGTCGGGGTCACCAGCAAGAGCGTCGGAGGGGCGCCCGCGTTCATCGAGACCGGGCACATGTTCCCGGCCGCGCTCGACCCGGCGGACGCGGCGGCCGCCGCCGACACCGCCGTCCGGGCACTGGCCGCGCTCGGCCTTGACCAGCTGGTCGCGCACACCGAGATCAAGCTGACCCCGCGCGGCCCCCGGGTGGTCGAGGTCAACCCGCGACCGGCCGGGAACCGGATCACCGAGCTGGTCCGCCGGGTCACCGGGATCGACCTGGCGGCGGCGGCCGTGGACGTCGCGCTCGGCGCCACCCCGGACCTGACGGTCCGTCCGACCGGTGTGGCCAGCGCCGCGATCGCCTTCCTGCTGCCCGAGCGGGACGGCCTGCTGGCCGGGATCGACGGCGCGGAGCAGGTCGGCCAGGAGCCCGCGGTGGTCGAACTGACCCTGGCCGAGCCGGGCCGCCAGGTCCGCCGCGCGGTCAGCAACAACGAGTACCTCGGCCACCTGCTGGCCACCGACACCGAGGGCGCCGCCGCGCTCGACACCGCCGAGCGGCTGCTCGCCCGGCTGGTGCCCTGTTACGCGGAGGAGGCGGCGCGGGTATGACCACCACGACGACCGACGGGGTCGGCCGACTGGTCGAGCGGGTCAACTCCGGTGCGTACGGCCTCGATCCGGCGGAGGAGCGGATCGCGGTGGCCTTCACCACCAGCCAGGCCGTCCGCCACCGGGGCCGGTCCGGCGGGTACCGCAACGAGGTGCTCAGCCTGCGGCTCGGGGCCGCCGTGGGCTCCTGCGCGGTCGAGCCCGGCGCGCTGCCGGCCGGTGCGCTGGACGACTGCGTCGGCGCGAGCGTCGCCGAGCTGCTGGCGCACCCGCTGCCGCCGGTGCGGATCGCCGCGCTGGACGCCTTCCTGCTGCTGGCCCGTCCGCACACCCCCGCGCACGGCGCCCGCCCGGTGCCGATCCCGGCCGGGAGTTCGCTGGACCGCTCCCGGGCCCGGGCCCGCGCGGTGGTCGGGCTGGTCCCGGCCGAGGCCCGGCGGGTGCTGGTGGTCGGCGTGGTCAACTCGCTGTTGGAGCAGCTCCGCGAGCGCGGTACGGCGTACCTCCCGTGCGACCTCAAGGGCGGGCGGACGGAGTGGGGCGAGCCGGTCCGGACGGAGGCCGAACTCGACGACTGCGACGCCCTGTTGGTCTCCGGCATGACGCTCGGCAACGGCAGCTTCGAGACCTTCGCCGAGCACGCCAGGCAGACCGGCAAACCGCTGGTGATGTTCGCCCAGACCGGCAGCGCGGTGCTGCCTCGGCTGCTGGGGGACGGGGTCACGGCGGTCAGCGCCGAGCCCTACCCGTTCTTCTGGCTGGACGGCGGCCCCGGCACCATCCACCTGTACGGCGGTGCGCGATGATCACCGCCCTGCTGCGGCCCGTCGCCGCCAACCCCGAGCTGCTCTCGCTGCTCGGCCACACCCCGCTGGCCCGGATCAGCGCACCGCTGCCGCAGGCCCACCCCGGCTTCTGGGCCAAGCTGGAGTACCTCGGCGCCGGCGGCATGAAGGCCAGGTCGGCCGTCGCGATGCTGCGCGGCGCCCACGCCAGGGGTGAACTCCGCAGCGGCGCACCGGTGGTGGAGTCCACCTCGGGCACCCTGGGGATCGGTCTGGCGTTCGCCGGGCAGGCCCTCGGGCACCCGGTGGTGCTGGTCGGCGACACCGAACTGGAGCCCTCCATGCGGCAGTTGCTGCACTCGTACGGGGCCCGCCTGGAGCTGGTCGACCGGCCCGCCGAGCGCGGCGGCTGGCAGGCCGCCCGGCTGGAGCGGCTGCACGAGGTGCTCGACCGGCTGCCCGGCGCGTACTGGCCGGACCAGTACAACAACCCTGACAACGCGGCCGGTTACCTCTCGATGGCCCGTGAGCTGACGGACCGTCTGGAGCACCTGGACGTGCTGGTGTGCAGCGTCGGGACCGGCGGCCACAGTGCCGGACTGGTCGAGCCGCTGCGCCGCCGCTGGCCCCGACTGCAGGTGATCGGGGTCGACTCGGTCGGCTCGGCGATCTTCGGGCAGCCCGCCAGGCCCCGGCTGATGCGCGGCCTCGGCAGCAGCATCCACCCGCGCAACGTGGGTTACCGGCACTTCGACGAGGTGCACTGGGTCGGCCCGGCCGAGGCGGTGGACGCCTGCCGCCGGCTGGCCAGGGGCAGCTTCGTCAGCGGCGGCTGGAGCACCGGCGCGGTCGCCCTGGTCTCCGCCTGGGTTGCCAGGGTGCAGCCCGGCGCGGTGGTCGCCACCGTCTTCCCGGACGGCCCGCACCGCTACCTGGGCACGGTCTACGACGAGGACTGGTGCCGCGCCCACCACCTGCCCGCGCCGGTCTCCCGGCCGGTGGAGATCCCGCACCCGGGCGCCGTCGAGGTGGCCGGCTGGGCCCGCTGCCGCACCGTCATCGATCCCCTGAACCCCCCGATGGAGCCCCGACCGTGAAACTCGACCTGCGGGTGGTGGAGCTCCACCTCACCGAACCGCTGCGGATCTCCCGCTCCACCATGGCATCTCGCGACTCCGTCGAACTCGCCGTCCGGCACGGCGGGTTGAGCGGCTACGGCGAGGTGGTCGCCAGCTCCTACCTGGGCCTGCCCACCGAGCGGATCCTCCGGCACAGCCGGGCCCTCGACCTGGTCCGCTACCCCGACCCGGAGACCGCGCTGATCGAACTCCAGCGCCTGGAAGCCCCGTTCAAGGAGCTGCCGCCCGGCGTGCTGGCCGGCGTGGAGGCCGCGCTGCTCGACCTGGTCGGCAAGCGGGCGGGTGCCCCCGTGCACCAACTGCTGGGCCTGCTCGGCACCCCGGCCGCCGCCACCGCCAGGACCATCGCCATCATCGACCCGGTCCGGGCCGCCGCCCAGGCCGCCCGGCTGGCGGTCAGCGGATTCCGGGTGCTCAAGGTCAAGGCGGGCTCGGCCGACCCCGAGGACGACCTGGCCCGGGTCAGGGCCGTGCAGATAGGCGCCCCCGAGGCCGAGTTGCTGCTCGACCCGAATGGCGCCTGGACGGTGGCGCAGTCGCTGGCGCTGATACCGAAGTTCGCCGAACTCGGCGTGACCGCCGTCGAGCAGCCCACGGCTCCCGGCCACCCGGAGTGGCTGGCCGAGGTGGCCGAGCGCTCCGAACTGCCGGTGATCGCCGACGAGGACGCGGTCTCGCTGGAGGACGCGACCCGATTGGCCGGCCGGGTGCAGGGGATCAACATCAAGCTCGCCAAGTGCGGCGGCGTCTCGGCCGCGCTGCGGATCTGCGCCGCCCTGCACGGCAGCGGCACCGAGGTGATGCTCGGCTGCCTGACGGCCAGTTCGCTCGGCATCGCCCCCGCCGTGCACCTGGTCGACCGGGCCCGCTGGGTCGACCTGGACGGCCACCTGTTGCTCCGGCACGACCCCTGGCGCGGCATCGGCGGCACCGACGGTGTGGTCCGGGCCGCCGACCGGGCCGGGCTCGGGGTCCGACCCGTCGAGGTATCAGCGTGAGGACCCTGCGCGCCGTACGGAGCTTCCCGCTGCCCGTACGGCTCCTGCTGGTCAACCAACTGGGCGTCAACACCGGCTTCTACCTGCTGATCCCGTACCTGGCCACCCACCTCGGGCAGGACCTCGGCCTGTCGGCGGTGGCGGTCGGCCTGGTGCTCGGGGTGCGCAACCTCAGCCAGCAGGGCCTGTTCATCCTGGGCGGCTCGGCCGCCGACCGGCTGGGCGCCCGGGGGGTGATCATCGCGGGCTGTGCGCTGCGCACCCTCGGCTTCGGCCTGTTCGCGCTCGGCGACGGGCTGGCCGTCCTGCTGGCCGCCTCGGTGCTCAGCGGACTGGCCGGGGCGCTGTTCAACCCGGCCGTGCGCACCTACCTGGCGCACGAGTCGGGGGAGCGGAAGGCCGAGGCGTTCGCCCTGTTCAACGTCTTCGCCACCACGGGCGCGCTGCTCGGCCCGCTGCTCGGCACCGCCCTGCTGCTGGTCGACTTCCGTGCCGCCGCGCTCACCGCCGCCGGGATCTTCGCCCTGCTGACGGTGGCTCAGGCCTGCGTGCTGCCGCCCCGGCCGGTACCGCCACCGAGCACCGGCGTGCTCGGGGACTGGCGCGAAGTCCTCGGCGACCGCCGGTTCCTGGCCTTCGCGCTGGCCCTGGTCGGCCTGTACGCGCTGGAGAGCCAGCTCTACCTGCTGCTGGCGGACCAGGCGCGCCAGGTCACCGGCTGGGACGGCGCGGTCAGCCTGCTCTTCCTGACCAGCACGGTCGCCAACCTCACCCTGCAACTGCGAATAACCCGCTCGCTCCAGCAGCGTGGCACCCGGGGCCGGTGGATCGCCCTGGGGCTGCTGGTGGCCGGCCTCGGCTTCCTGCCGCCGCTGCTGGCAGGCGGGTTGGCGCCCCTGCTGCTCACCGTCCTGCTGCTGCACACCGGCGTGATGATCGCTCAGCCCTTCGTCCAGGAGCTGATACCCGCCTTCGGTCGGAGCAGCCTGACCGGCACCTACTACGGCGTCTTCTACCTGGTCTCCGGACTGGCCGCCGCGCTCGGCAACGCGGCAGTCGGCTGGGCGATGGACATCGCCGACTGGGCCCCCTGGCTGCTCTGCTGCGCCCTCGGCCTGACCTGCGCCCTCGCCGTCGCCCGCCAACGGGCCCGGCTGCCCGACCCGACCGTCCGACACCTGATCGGAGAGCCGATATGACCAGCGGCAACCTGCTGACCGACACACCCGAGCTGTACGAGCTCCGCTTCCCCGACCCCGACCACCTGGCCGCCCGCTGGGCCGACGCCATCCTGCGCCGGTACGGCGCCGGGCCGCGCGTCCTCGACCTCGGCTGCGGCACCGGCCGGGACGCCGGCTGGCTGCACCACAAGGCCGGGCGGTACGTGCTCGGCCTGGACAGCTCCCCGGCGATGGTCGAACACGCCCGCACCCGCCACCCCGGCCCCGACTACCACTGCGGCGACATGCGCGAACTCGACCTGGGGGAGCGCAGGTTCGACGCGGTGCTCTGCCTGGACAGCGCCCTGCTGTACTGCCACACCAACCAGGACCTCGACCGCCTGCTCGACCGTTGTCGCCAACACCTGGCCCCCGGCGGCCTGTTGGTGGCCGAGATGCGCAACGGCGCCTACTTCCTGGGCCGGACCGACCTGCTGGACACCGTCCGCACCGACACGGTCGAGCACCAGGGCGTCCGGCACACCTCCCGCACCAGGCTCTGGATCGACCACCCGGCCCAACTGCTGCGCCGCTCCCGGGAGTGGAGCAGCGACGACGGCAGCGCACCGGTCGAGCAGCGCTCCGCCTGGCGGCTGCTCTTCCCGCAGGAGCTGCGCCACCTGCTGGCGGCGCACGGCTTCGAGGTGCTCACCCTGCACGACCGCCCCGGGCCGCGCACCGAACCGGCCTGGACCGAGGACGCCGAACCCGCCGACACCGCCGACTCCGACCGGATCCACCTGGTCGCCCGGCTTGTCCACCCCACCACCGAAACGAGCAGACCGTGAAGCGCCGTACCGTCCTGATAGCCGCAGCCGCCCTGGGAGTCACCGGCTGCGCCACCACCGCCGAGACCCCGTCCGCCGACCGCGCGACCCCGAAGAGCGGCGGCCGGCTGCGCGCGATCTTCGCCGGGGGCGGCACCAACGAGACCCTCGACCCGCACCTGAGCAACCTGTTCGTGGACGCGGCCCGGGCCAAGGCGCTCTACGACAAGCTGGCCGACTCCGGCTCCGACCTGGCGGCCGTGCCCCGGCTGGCCACCGGCTGGGAGCCGAACGCCACTCTGGACGTCTGGACCGTCAGGCTGCGGCCCGCCAGTTTCCACGACGGCCGCCCGGTCACCGCCGAGGACGTGCTGTACAGCTACCGCCGGATCACCGACCCCAAGCGGGCCTTCCGGGCGAAGGCCTCGCTGGAGCCGATCGACCTCGCCGCCAGCCGCGCGGTCGACCCGGGCACCGTGGAGTTCAAGCTCAAGCGCCCGTATGCCGAATTCCCCAACGTGCTGGCCGCGTTCGGCGCGTACATCGTGCCGAAGGACACCGAGACCTTCACTGCCCCGGTCGGCTCGGGCCCGTTCCGCTTCGTCTCGTTCAAGCCCGGCAGCTCGCTGCTGGTCAAGCGCAACCCCGACTACTGGGAGGGCGCCCCGCACCTGGACGAGCTGGAGATCCTGATCGCCAACGAGGAGTCGGCCCGGGTCAGCGCGCTGCTCGGCGGACAGGCCGACTACGCGCACGAGTTGAACCCCGCCACCGCCCGGGCCAACGAGGGCCGGGGCAAGGTGGAGGTGATCCGGCTGCGGAACAGCGCCATGCAGGGCTTCGTGATGAAGACCGACAAGGCGCCGTTCGACGACAAGCGGGTCCGGCAGGCGTTCTTCCTGATCGCCGACCGCAAGGAGCTGATCGACGGCGCGCTCTCCGGCGCGGGCGAGGTCGGCAACGACCTGTTCGGCAAGGGCGCCCAGTACTACCCGAGCGAACTCCCGCAGCGCGCCCAGGACTTGGCGAAGGCCCGAGCGCTGCTCAAGGAGGCCGGCCAGGAGGGCTTGAAGGTCACCCTGGACACCTCACCGGTGGCCGCCGGCTTCGTCGAGGCGGCGGGCATCTTCAAGGAGCAGGCGGCCAAGGCTGGCGTCACGGTCGAGGTCAGGGTCGGCAACAAGGACACCTACTGGAAGGACATCCTGGACGGCGGCGTGTTCGCCTCCTACCGCTCTGGCGCCCTGCCGATCGAGTCACACCTCTCGCAGCGGCTGCTCTCCAACTCCACCACCAACGCCACGCACTGGAAGCACCCCGACTTCGACGAGCTCTACCTGCAGGCGCAGTCCACCCGCGACCCGGCCGCCCGGTCGGCGCTCTTCCAGCGGATGCAGCGCCGGCTGTACGACGAGGGCGGCTTCCTGATCTGGGGCTTCGCGGACTGGATCGTGGCCACCGCGCCCACGGTGCGCGGGGTCGCCAAGGACGCCCCGGCCAACACGCTGGACTGGGCCCGCTTCGACCGGACCTGGCTGGCATGATCCGGAGTTGGCTGGCCCGCCGACTGCTGCTCGGGGTGGCGCAGTCGGCGGCCGTGCTGGTGCTGATCTTCGTACTCACCGAGGCGCTGCCCGGCGACGCGGCCGTCGCCCTGGCGGGGGACAGCCCCGACCCCGAGCGGATCGCGCTGATCCGGCAGGCCATGCAGCTCGACCGCCCGCCCGCCGAACGCTTCCTCGGCTGGCTCGGCGAACTGCTGCACGGCGACCTCGGCCGCTCCCTGGTGACCGGACGGACCGTCAGCGGCTACCTGGCCGACGGCCTCGGCGTCACCCTGCTGCTGGCCGCGCTCACCCTCTCCCTGCTCGTCCCGCTCTCGCTCTGGCTCGGCATGCTGGCCGCCCGCCGGGAGGGCTCCGGGCTGGACCGGCTGATCAGCTCGACCACTCTCGCGGTGTACGCCGCACCGGAGTTCGCGCTCGGCGTGCTGCTCAGCACCGTGCTGGCGCTGCGGCTCGGCTGGCTGCCGCCGACCGCCGTCGGCGGGGTGGCGGTCGACCCGGCGGTGCTGGTGCTCCCGGTGCTGGTGCTGCTGGCCCGGCCGGTCTGCTCGATCAGCCGACTGGTCCGGGCCGGGATGCTCGAGGCCCTGGCCCGGCCGTACGTCGCCCAGGCCCGCCGCTACGGCGTGCCGGAGTGGCGGGTGCGCTGGCTGCACGCGCTGCCCAACGCGCTGGCCCCGGCGGCCCAGCAGCTGGCCAGGACGTGCGACTGGCTGCTCTGCGGGGTGGTCGTGGTGGAGGCGCTGTTCGTGCTGCCCGGTCTGGGCAGCGTGCTGCTGGACGCGGTGGCCGCCCGGGACGTACCGGTGGTGCAGGGCCTGGCCGTGGTCTTCGCGCTGCTGACCGTGCTGCTCAACCTGGGCGCCGACCTGGTGGCCCGCCGGTTCTCCCCACGGACGGAGCTGACCCGGTGACCCGGCGGCGGTACGTCCTCGGGGCGGTGCTGATCACGGTGCCGCTGCTGCTGGCCCTGTTCGGCCCGCTGTTCGCGGGGGAGGCCGGACCCCGGTCGGTGTCCTTCACCCAGGGCGGCGGGCACTGGCTGGGAACCGACTTCACCGGACGCGACGTCTGGCGCCAAGTCCTGCTCGGCGGGCGGTCGGTGGTGCTGGTGGCGCTGGCCGCCACCGCGCTCGCGTACGCCGTCGCCCTGCCGCTCGGGCTGGCCGCCGCGCTGACCCGGTTCGGCTGGCTGGAGGAACTGCTGCTGCGGCCGCTGGACGTGCTGCTCGCGGTGCCCTCGCTGATCCTGGTCCTGCTGGTGGCCGCCGCGCTGGAGCCGGGCCCGGTCGGCCTGACCGTGTTGGTGGCCTTCGTCGCGGTGCCGGATGCCGCCCGGGTGGTGCACGCCGCCGCCGTGGAGATCGCCGCCCGCCCGGCGGTCGAGGCGCTCCGGATGCACCGGGAGTCCTGGGCCGGGATCGCGCTCGGATACACCACCCGCGAGCTGCGCCGCACGCTGGCCGCCGACGCGGGCACCCGGCTGGTCGGCGCGCTCTATCTGGTGAGTACCGCCGCCTTCCTCGGCGTCGGGGTGGCCCCGGACGCGGCCGACTGGGCCGTGATGGTCGATCGCAACCGCCCAGGGCTCGACCTCCAGCCCTGGGCGGTGGTGATCCCTGCCGCGCTGATCGCCGGGCTCTCGACGGGAGCCAACCTGCTGTTCGACGCGGCGCTGCAACCGCGCCCGGGAAAGGGAGTTGAGCGATGACGGCAGCACTGGCCGAGGTGCGGGACCTGCGGGTCGAGGTCGGGGGACGGCTGCTGCTGGACGGCGTGCACCTGCGCGCCCACCCGGGCCGGGTGACCGCGCTGCTCGGCGCCTCCGGCAGCGGGAAGACCACCACCGGCCTGGCGCTGCTCAGCGAGTACCCCGCGGGCGCGAAGGTCTCCGGCCTGGTCCGGGCCCCGGCCGGAGCGGTCGGCTACGTGCCCCAGCACCCGGCCACCGTGCTCAACCCCGCCCGCCGGATCGGTGCCCTGCTGGGCGAGTTGGGGCCCAGGCGGGCGGTCGAGGACGCGCTCCGCCGGGCCCGGCTGGACGACCCCGCCGCCGTGCTGCGGCGCTTCCCGCACCAGCTCTCCGGCGGGCAGCAGCAGCGGGTGGTGATCGCCCAGGCCCTGCTGTTCGGCGCCCGGGTGCTGGTCGCCGACGAGCCGACCACCGGGCAGGACCCGGAGACCAAACGGCACCTGGTCGCCGAGCTGGCCGCACTGGTCCGGGACGGCCTCGCGCTGGTGCTGCTCAGCCACGACCTGGACGTGGTACGGGAGTTGGCCGACGAGGTGGTGATGCTGCGCGGCGGCCGTCCGGTCGAGCCGGGAGCCTGGGCGGAGGCCCCGACGGTCGGACCCCGCCGGTCCGCCGCACCGGCCGCACCGATCCTGGCGGCCCATCAGGTGACGGCCCGTCACCGAGGCGGTGCGGTGGCACTGGCCGGGGTCTCGCTCACCCTCGGCGCGGGCGAGTGCCTCGCCCTGACCGGCCGCTCGGGCAGTGGCAAGACCACCCTGGGCCGCTGTCTGGCCGGACTGCACGACACCTACCAGGGCACGGTGGCCCTGGATGGGCGTCCGTTGCCGCGCAGCCTGCGCTCGCGCAGCCGGGCCGACCTCGCGGCCGTCCAGTACGTCTTCCAGGACGCCAGGTCCGCCTTCGACGAGCGCCGCCCGGTGGTCGACCAGGTGGCCAGAGCGGCGGTCCGGCTCGCCGGTCTCGGTCCGGCGGCGGCCCGTCGCCAGGCCGCCCGCACCCTCGAAGGGCTCGGCGTCCCGGTCGGCGGCCGCCCGGCCGAACTCTCCGGTGGTGAGCTGCAACGCGCCGCGCTGGCCCGGGCCTTGGTGGTCGACCCGCGCGTGCTGGTCTGCGACGAGATCACCTCGGGCCTCGACGCGCTGAGCCGCCGCCTGATCCTGGACCACCTGGCCGGGTTGCGCGACCGGACGGGTCTCGCGCTGCTGCTGATCACCCACGACCGGTCGGCGGCCGACATCCTGGCCGACCGCACCCTGCACCTTCAGCCCAGTGGCTGCGTATCCGGCTCCCCGAGCGCGGCCAGGTAGCGCTCGCGCGGCAGCAACTCGGCACCCAGTGACCGGATGTGGGGGCTGTCCCACTGCACGTCCAGCAGTCGGCCGCCGACCGCCGCGAACCGGGCCGCCAGCCCGGCCAGCGCCGCCGTGCCGCTACCCGGGCGGTGGTGGAACATCGAGTCCAGGCTGAGCACCGGCCCGACCCGGATCCCGTACGCCCCGCCGACCAGCTCCTCGCCCTCCCAGACCTCCCCGCTGACCGCCTGCCCGTCCCGGTGCAACTCCCGCAGCGCGGCCGCCAACTCATCGGTCAGCCAACGGGGCTGGCGGTCGCGGCGGCACTCCTCCAGCACCCGGTCGAAGGCCCGCCCCACCGTGCAGGTCCAGCGCGGCCGCTCCCGCAGCCGGTCCACCGCCAGCACCGGCCGCGGGTCGGGCGACCACCAGGCCAGCGCGTACGGGTCGTCCCCGCCGACCAGCGGGGCCGGACTTTCCGCCCAGCGCGCCTCGTTGAAGCCGGCCAGCACCGGATCGGCCGCCGGGAAGGGGAAGAGCCCGGCCCGGTAGGCGCCGAGCAGGGTAGCGGCGTCCAGCGTCCCGCCGAACGCCACCGGACCATCGGCGGGCGCCTCGGTCAGGTCCAACTCCTCCCACCACAAGGGCCGTTCACCCGCCCACGGTCGGCGGGTCGAGATAGCCGGAGCCGATCAGGTGCCGCAGGTAGCGGTCCAGCAGCGGGCCGTCCACCGGCGGGAACTCCACCCCGCTCCCGGCCAGGTCCGCGACCACCCCGGAGCGGTCGAAGCGCGGGAAGGTCCGGCGGAAGTACATCTCGCTGACGGTCAGTTCGGGCCTGCCCGCGCAGCGGTCGACGAACAGCGGCAGGAACGGGGTGGCCGGGTGCTTGGGGTGCTCGGCGGCGTACCGGGCGAACCGGAGCACCCAGTCCTGGTAGGGCACCTCGGCCACCGGGTAGCCGAACGCCCGCAGCCGGGCGGCGAGTTCGCCGAGCAGCGGGTGCCGGGGATTGGTCAGGTGGTACGCCTGCCCGGTGGCCTCGACGTGGGTGGCCAGGTAGGTGAGCGCGCGGGCGAAGCTGTCCGCGGGCAGGAAGTCCAGCGGCAGGTCCACGTCGGGCGCGCACCCGGTGTCGGCGATCAGCCGGATCAGCGCGCACATCTCGGTGCTGCTGTTCATCGCGCCGGTGTGCCGGTCCCCGGTGACGTCGTTCAGCCGGTGCACGGTCACCGGGAGACCGGCCTGGGCGGCCTGCCGGAGCAGCTCCTCGGCGACCCACTTGGTCTCCGCGTACCCGACCGAGAGGTACCCGGGGTACCCGAGCGGGGTGCGTTCGGTGACCTGCCGGACCCCGGCCGCCCCGTACCCGGCGAGCACCGACATGCTGGACAGGTGGTGCAGCGGGACGGCCCGGGAGTGCCCGGCCAGCCGGACCAGCTCGCGGACGCCGCCGACGTTGACGGCGCTCAACTCCCGGTACGGGTAGATGAAGTTGACCCGGGCGCCACAGTGCAGGATCAGGTCGAGCCCGGCGGCCAGCTCGGCGAACCGCTGCTCGGTCAGGCCGAGCAGGGGCGCCCCGAGGTCACCGTGTTCCGGGACCACCCGCCCCGGTGCCACCCCGTCCAGCGGGTCCCGCAGCAGGTGCCGCAGTCCGGCCGCGCGCAGCCGGTCCAGCGCCTGCCCGGGGTCGGTGTCGCGGACCAGGCAGTGCACGGTGGCGTCGGTCTCCCGGAGCAGGGTGTCCAGCAAGTGCGAGCCGCAGTAGCCGGTGGCGCCGGTGAGCAGGATCGCGCCGGGACGGCGCCAGTTCGGTGGTGGGCCGCCGTTCGATCTGATCGGCACCCCGAGCTCGGCCTCGGCGGCGAAGTCGGGGGGCAGGTCGCCGGCGGTCAGCGTCCCGGCCCGGGCCGCCCGGGTGTTGCGGGCGAACGCGGCAAGCGTCGGTTCGGCCAGCAACGCCCGGGTGAGCACCCGGAGTTGACCGACCCCGATGCCGAACATGATCCGGGCCCGGGCCAGCATCTCGGTGGCCAGCAGCGAGTCGCCGCCGATCTTGAAGAAGTCGTCCCCCGGCTGCACCTGCTCCAGGTGCAGCATCCGGGCCCAGAGCTCGGCCACCCCGCTGCCGATCGAGTCGAGTTGCTCGCCGTTGCCGGTCGGCGGCGCCGGCGGGGGAGCGGTGGTCAGCAGCAGCCCCTTGCGGTCCACCTTGCCGTTGCGGTCCAGCGGCAGGGTGGCCACCTCGGTCAGCCTGGCCGGCACCATCCAGCGGGCCAGCCGCTCGCTGAGGAAGCTGTTGACCTCCTCGGCGGGGACAGGCCCGGCGGTGGTGTAGAACGCGGCCAGCGCCCCGTCCTCGGGCACCACGGCGGCCTGCTCCACCGCCGGGTGGTCGGCCAGGGCCGCCTCCACCTCGGCCGGATCGACCCGGTAGCCGCGGATCTTCAGCTGCCGGTCGAGCCGGCCCAGGTACTCCAGCTCGCCGTCCGCCCGCCACCGGCCGAGGTCGCCGGTCCGGCACATCCGGGAGCCGGGCTCGGCCGCGTACGGGTCGGGCCGGAACAGCTCGGCCGTCCGGCCCGGCTGCCGCCAGAAGCCGAGCGCCACGCCGGGGCCGCCGATGAAGATCTCCCCGGGCCGCCCGTCCTGGACCGGCCGGAGCTGCTCGTCCAGCAGGTGCACGGTGGCCCCGCCCACCGGCCGCCCGATCGGCGCCGGGGCCCCGACCGGGCCGGCCAGCAGCCCGGGGTTGAGCTCGCACAGGGTCGAGGTGATGGTGGTCTCGGTCAGTCCGTAGGCGTTCATCAGCCGGACCCCGGGCCGCTGCCGCAGCCAGCGACGGCAGTCCCCGGGCCGGACGGTGTCCCCGCCGACGATGACCAGCCGCAGGTCGCCCGGTGGCGCCGGGTCCCGCTCGGTGGCGTTCTGGAACTGGTGCCAGTACGCCGGGGTCAGGTCGGCCACGGTGACCCGGTGCGCGGCGAGCCGGTCGGCCAGCTCGGTCGGGGCGCACCCCCGCCGGTCGGCCAGCACCAGCGTGGCGCCGCCGATCAGCGGCGTGAAGACCTGTTCCAGCGAGGTGTCGAAGCCGAGCGCGGCCAGCTGGAGCACCCGGTCCGCGGGGCTCAGCCCGTACGCCGTGACCAGCGCGGTCAGCACGGTGGCGAAGGAGCGGTGACTGACCATCACGCCCTTGGGGTCGCCGGTGGAGCCGGAGGTGTAGATCAGGTACGCCGGGTCCTCGGGGCCCGGGGTGGGCAGCGGGCCGCCGGGGTCCTGGTCGTCGGCGTCGTCCTGATCGACCGCCATGGTGCGGTCGGTGAGCCAGCTGTGGGCCTGGTCGGTGAGCACCGGTGCCGCCCCGGCGTCGTCGATCAGCCGGTCCAGCCGGCGCCGCGGCAGCGCGGGGTCGAGCGGCAGGAAGGCGGCGCCGGCCCTGAGCACGGCGAGCAGCGCGACCACCATGCCGGGGCTGCGGTCGTGACAGACCGCCACGGTGTGCCGCGCTCCGACACCGCGGGCCCGCAGCCGGCGGGCCAACTGGTCCGCCTGCTTGTCCAACTCCCCGTAGTCGAGTGCGCCGTGTTCCGAAATCACCGCAGGGTGACCGGGAATCAGCCGGGCCCTGGCCCGCACCAACTCCGGTACGGAAATCGCCGGGGGGCCGGTGGAATGCGGCCGGATATCCGTCCACAGCGTGTCGACAACTGCTGCACAGTCAGCCAACAGCGCTGGTCGTCCCACCTGTTGCCAGCCCGGCGGCAGCTCGCGGTGACTCGGCCAGATCGAGTACTGGCCGCGCGAGTTCACCACCGTCACATGCAATTCACGGTCCGCCACCTGTGCTCTCCCGGTGTGCTCCAGACCCCCAGTGAACTGTTCTTCGAATATACGCCGTCAGGTATTCTGGTCAGGATTCCATTTCGGTTCCCTGCCCCAGAGGCTGCGATGACCAGATGGCGGTGGCCCTACCCGGCGTATGTCTTCCTCGGCTGGATGGTCCTGCTGACGGCGCTGTACTACACCCACCCCGATCAGCGGATCGTCTGGTGGACCGGGATCGGCCTGAGCGGCGTGGCCGCGATCGTGTACGGCACCTTCCGCAACCGGCCGACCCACCCGCTGCCGTGGTTCCTGCTGGCCGCCGCGAACCTCAGCTTCACCGCGGGCGAGGTCGCCGAGGTGGTGCAGACCGAGATCCTCAAGCGGGTCAACCCGTTCCCGTCCATCGCGGACGGCTTCTACCTGCTGACCTACCCGCTGTACGCCGCCGGGCTGTTGCTGTTCATCCGCCGCCGGAGCGCGGGCCGGGACCGGGGCAGCCTGCTGGACGCGCTGACCTTCACCTCAGGTCTGGCGCTGCTGGTCTGGATCTACATCGTGCTGCCGTCCGCGCAGAACTCCGAACTGACGTGGGTTCAGAAGGCGTTCTCGATCGCCTACCCGCTGGGCGACATCCTGGTGCTGGCCATGCTGGTACGGCTGTTGGTGCCGCCGGGCCCGCGCAGCTGGTCGCTGCGGCTGCTCACCGTGGGCACTCTGGGGATGCTGGTCTCGGACGTGATGTTCGGGCTGATCCAGCTGCACGGGATGTGGCGGATCGGCACCCCGGTGGACCTCGGCTGGGCCGCTTTCTACACCTCCTGGGGCATCGCCGCGCTGCACCCCTCGATGGTCACCATGACCCGCCCGGCCCCGCGCCGACGGCCCGAGGTGGCCCGGGGCCGGATCGGGCTGCTCGCCCTCGCCGCGCTGATCGCCCCGGCGATCCTGATGCTGGACGCCTTCGTCGGCGACACCAGCAACGTCGGGGTGGTGGCCGCCTTCTCCGCGCTGCTCTACCTGCTGGTGCTGGCCCGGCTGGCCGGGGTGGTGAGCACGCACCGGCAGACCGTGGCCCGCGAGCGGGTGCTCAGGGTGGCGGTCAGCTCACTGGCCGGCGCCACCCGGGTGGACGAGATCACCAGCGCGCTGCGGGCGGCCGGTGCCGCGCTGCCGCCGCCCGATCCGCGCCGCCGGGTGCTGCTCGGGCTGAGCGACCAGGGCGGCGGGGTCAGGTTCCAGCCGCCGTACGGCCGTCCGGGTGAATGGTCGGCCTTCCAGGTGCCGCGGGCCGTCCACCTGCTGGCCGCCACCGGGCGCAGCCACCAGTGCCGGGCGGTGGACCTGGGGGACGAGCTGGCGACGGCGCTGCACGGCGCGGGCCAGGCCGTGGTCTGCCCGCTGGCCCTGCGGGACCGGCCGGCCGGCGACCCGCTGATCGGGGTGCTGATCGTCGGCGGCGAGGAGGAGGAGCTGCTGGCCCTCACCGACACGCTCGGCTCGCTCGCCTCACAGGCGGCGCTGGCGCTGGAACGGATCACGCTCAGCGAGGAGGTCAACCGCCGCAACAGCGAGGCGTACTTCCGCAGCCTGGTGCAGAACGCCTCGGACGTCATCCTGATCCTGGACGAGGAGGACCGGGTCAGGTATGCCTCCAGCTCGGCCGACCGGGTGCTCGGCTACCCCGGCCTGGTGGGCACCCCGATCGCGGCGCTGGTGCCGCCCGAGGAGACCCTCGGCGTGGTGGGTGCGCTGGACCAGATGCGCAGACCCGGCACCCGGGAGCGGCGCGAGCACTGGCGGATGCTCCGGCACGACGAGGTGACGATCGAGGTCGAGGTCAGGCACAGCGACCTGCGGGCCGACCCGACGGTGGCCGGGCTGGTGCTGACCCTCCGGGACGTCACCGAACAGCGCCAGCTGGAGCGCGAGTTGAGCCACCGGGCGTTCCACGACTCGCTGACCGGGCTGGCCAACCGGGTGCTCTTCCACGACCGGGTCACCCAGGCTTTCCGGCGCGGCACCCGGGGCGGGCTCTCGGCCGGGGTGCTCCTGATCGACATCGACGACTTCAAGGTGGTCAACGACGCGATGGGCCACAGCGTCGGGGACGAACTGCTGGTGGCGGTCTCGCTGCGGCTGTCCACCATCGCGCGGGCCTCGGACACCGCGGCCCGGCTCGGCGGTGACGAGTTCGCGGTGCTGATCGAGGACGCCCGCAGCCCGGCGGACGCCGAGGGCTTCGCCGAGCACGTGATCCGGGCCTTCGACGAGCCGTTCCGGCTCAGCGTCGGCGCGGTCAACGTCTCGGTCAGCCTGGGCGTGGCGACCACCGACGACAGCGCCGACTCCACCGAGCTGCTCACCCACGCGGACCTCGCGCTGTACGCGGCCAAGGGCTCCGGCAAGCGGCAGTGGCGCCGGTTCCAGCCGGTCCTGCAGGAGGGCATGATCGAGCGCCACGAGCTCCAGGAGAGCCTGCACGGGGCTGTCGCGGACTCCGCCTTCCACCTGCTCTACCAGCCGATCGTGGAGATCGGCAGCGGCGGCCTGGAGGGCTTCGAGGCACTGGTGCGCTGGCCGCACGCCAAGCGCGGCCTGGTGCCGCCCGAGCAGTTCATCACGCTGGCCGAGGAGAGCGGGCAGATCGTCCCGCTCGGCGCCTGGGTGCTCGGCCGCGCCACCGCCGAGGCGGCCCGCTGGCAGCGGGCGGTCGGCGCCGGGCGGCCGCTGTACGTGAGCGTCAACGTCTCGGCCCGGCAGTTCCGCGACCCGGGCTTCGTCGAGGTGGTGCTGGACGCCCTGGACGTGTGCTCGATGCAGCCGGAGTCGCTGGTGCTGGAGCTGACCGAGAGCGTGCTGATGCAGCGTGACGACCGGGTCAGGTCCGACCTGCTGATGCTGAGTGAGCTGGGGGTCAGGCTGGCGATCGACGACTTCGGCACCGGGTACTCCTCGCTCAGCTACCTGCGGGAGTTCCCGATCACCATCCTGAAGATCGACAAGTCCTTCATCGACGGTCTGGAGCGGTCCCCGCAGCAGTACGCCCTGGTCGAGGGCATCACCCGGATCGCCGAGACGCTGGGCGTCCGGGTGATCGCGGAGGGGATCGAGACCTCCAGGCAGCGCGAGCTGCTGGGCGTGATGGGCTGCCCGCTCGGGCAGGGCTACCTGTTCGCCCGCCCGATGGACCCGGACAAGGCGGAGGCACTGATCCGCAGCGGCCGGGCGTACGCGGAGCTGCCCGGGCCGGCCTCCTGACGCCGGGGCCCGGACGGGCGTTCGGCTAGGATCGCGCCCATGCCAGCGGTCACCCGAGTCCCGAGCCACGGCCCCGGCCGTGCGGTGCTCGGCCGGTGGGCCGCGCTGCTCCTGCTGCTGGCCGTCGCCCTCTCGCACGGCCTCGGCGCCGAAGGCCCGTCCGGGCACCACGCGGTCGGCCTGGCGGCCACCGCGCAGGGGCACGAGACGGCGGGGCATGATCACGCCGAGCCGGGCCACGACGCGGCTGCGCCTTGCGCCGCGGGCCACCCGGACTCGGACCCGGAGGACGGGCACGGTACGCACTCCTGCCTGGCCGGGCAGCTCGGCGACGACGTCGCTCCGGCCGCCCCGGGGGCCGCGCTCGCGGTCGAACCGCCGACGCCGGGCAGCTCCCCGGCGGCGGGTCCCGGCGGTCGTCCGGTGCCCAGGCCGCCACCGGACGACACTCCCTCACCGGGCAGGCTGCGGATCTAGCGGGGCATCCCGTCCGGCCGGAAGGCCGGGCGGGCCACGCCCTGCTCCGCCATGCCCGCGTGCCGTTTCGCCGCCGTGGGCCAGGCTCCGCCACCCGCCCGAAGGCCGGTCCATGCCCAGCTCCGTCCCCACCCTGTCGCACCCCGTCAACCCGCCCGTACCGCAGCGCCGTTCGCACCGGGCCCGACCGAAGCAGCCCGCGCTGCTCAGCCGCTACCTCGGCTACGTCGGGTACTTCGTCGGGACCGGGCTGATCAGCGGCGCCGTCGTCCATCACCCGCTCGACCCGGCCCGGTACACCGTGATCGGCCTGGCCGGGGCCGCCCTCTTCCTGGTCGCGGCGATCGCCGCCGAGCTCGGGGGCCCCGGGCGTCCGTCGGCGGGCCGGCTGCTGCTGGTGCTCGGCAGTTCGCTCGCGCTCTCCTTCGGCATCGGGATGCTGAGCGGTGGCCTGCAGCACTTCGAGGACTTCCCCGCCCGGGCGGCGGTGCTGATCCCGGCCGGTCTGCTGCTCTCCTTCCTGGCCTACACCGTCAAGGAGGCGGACCGCCCGGCCCGGCGGATCCTCGGGCTGCCCGGTGTGGTGGTGCTGGTGGCGACGGTGCTCGCCTTCGGCGGGCTGCGCCAGCTCGCGGCCGGGATCGGGCAGCCCGCCGACGGGCACAGTCACAGCCACGGCGTGGAGGCCGACCCGCCCCCGGCGCCGGCCACGCCGTCCGGGCCGGTCACGCCTGCCGTCGTCGCGCCGCCCGTCGTGCCGTCGGCGGTCCCGTCGGCCGCTCCGTCGCCGAGCAGGACCGGCCACTTCGCCGACGGGCACCAGCATTGAGGAATACCCCCTGGGGGTATATGGTTCCGGTGTCCGAAGGGACGACGAGCACGGGGAGATCCGATGAACCACGAGCACGAGCACCACGAGCACGACCACCACGCCCAGCACCAGCACCACGCCCAGGGCGGCAGCTGGCGGAACGCCGCGCAGGCGACCCTGCACTGCCTCACCGGCTGCGCCATCGGCGAGATCCTCGGCCTGGTGATCGGGACCGCTCTCGGGCTGCACAACGGCGCGACCGTCGTGCTCTCCGTCCTGCTGGCCTTCGTCTTCGGCTACGCGCTCACCATGCGCGGCGTCCTGCGGGCGGGCCTGGACCTGCGTGGCGCGTTGAAGGTCGCGCTGGCGGCTGACACCGTGTCGATCGTGGTGATGGAGCTGGTGGACAACAGCGTCATGGTCGGGGTGCCAGGAGCGATGGACGCCGGGCTGGACAGCCTCTTGTTCTGGGGCTCGCTGGCCTTCTCGCTGGTGGTCGCCTTCGTGCTGACCGTCCCGGTGAACCGTTGGCTGATCTCCAAGGGCCGTGGCCACGCCGTGGTCCACGCCCACCACCACTGACCGACCCTCAGACAAAGGATCCGCCGCCATGCACCCCGAACGCCGCCGCCACCGAGCCCACCTGCGGGTGCTGCTCGTGCTGGCCACGCTGCTCGGGGTGCTGGCCATGCACGGCCTCGGCGCCGTCCCGGTGACCGCGACTGCGGCCGCGATGAGCGCCGAGCACCAGCACCACGACTCCGGCGACGGGGACAGTGACGGCGGGCACGACAGCCACGCGGGGCCGATGTGCCTCTCCGGCGCGGTGGCCGTCCCGTTCGCCCCGGCCCCGCCCGGCCCCGCCGCGCCGTACGGGTGCGGGGTGCCCGCGCCCGGCCCGGTCGGCGCGACCTCCGGCGAACCGGACGGCGGCCGGGCCCCGCCCAGTCTGGCCGAGCTGCAACTCCTGCGCAGATAGGGCGGGTCCGCTCCGGGACCGCTCAACTCACCTTCGTACGCAGGAGATCCACACCATGAACATCAAGCCGAACCGCCGTGTCCCGCTCGCCGCAGCCGCCCTGCTCGCGGGTGCCCTGCTGCTCACCGCCTGCGGCAGCGGCGGTGGCCACGACGCGCACAACGCCGCCCCGGCGGCGACCGCGGCCACGCCCGCCGTCAGCGGCAAGGCGTACAACGCCGCCGACGTGGCCTTCGCCCAGGGCATGATCCCGCACCACCGACAGGCCCTGGAGATGGCCGAGTTGGCCACCACCCGGGCCGCCTCGCCCGAGGTCAAGCAGCTCGCCGCGGCGATCCGGGCGGCCCAGGACCCGGAGATCGCCACCATGTCCGGCTGGCTGACCGGCTGGGGCGAGCAGGTCCCGCAGCCCGGCGCGGCCGGTGCGCACGCCGGTCACGGCGGGGTGGCGGGCATGATGACCGAGGCCGAGCTGGCCTCGCTGAAGGACGCCACCGGCGCGGCCTTCGACACCGCCTTCCTGAAGCTGATGGTGGCTCACCACACCGGGGCCGTCGAGATGGCCAAGGCCGAGCAGGGCAAGGGCGGTTACGCCCCGGCGAAGGAGCTGGCGGGCGCGGTGATCAGCGGTCAGAGCGCCGAGATCGAGCAGATGAACAAGCTGCTCCGCTGACCGGCGGCCCGCGCTGCGGTCACCCCAGGGGGTGGCCGCAGCGCAGGTTCCACCGGCCGGAGCGGCCGGTCAGTTCGGTGGCGGTGAGCGGCGGTACGTCGATCCGCCAGAACGCCTGGGCCGGTACGGCGAGCGCGTGCACCACGGCCGCCCGGATCAACTCCGTTTCGGCCACCGCCAGTACCGGTCCGTCCGGCAGCGCGGTCAGCCAGTCGGCCATCCGGGCGCAGAGCGCGGTCAGCGACTCCCCGCCGTGCGGCGCGGCGTCCGGGTCGGCGAGCCACTGCCCGACGGCCTCCGGTTCGGCGCCGGCCACCTCGTCCAGGGGTCGGCCCCGCCAGCGGCCCATCGACCAGCCGGCCGGTCCTGGCGCCCCGGTGGCGGTCAGGCCGAGCGCCTCGGCGGTCTCCCGGCAGCGCGCGGTGGGGGAGACCAGCACCGCCCCGTCGGCCCGTACGCTCCCGGCGGCCGCCTCGGCCCGGCTCCGCCCGACGGCGTCCAGCGGCTCGCCGTCCTCGAACCGGGCGCCGCGCAGCGCGGCCCCGATCGCCGGTGAGATGAACATCACCCGTACCGTCATCCAGCTCTCTCCCTCTGCTCAACTGCCGGTCACCGACACCGGATCGGCTGCCGCCCGGCGCACTCGGGCGGAGCGCACTCCGGTACGCACTCCCTTGGCTGCCTCCCCCGAATGGCGGTACGGTTCGCAGCGACATGACGACGGCAGGACGGAAGCCGGTGAGAACCCGGCACGGTCGCGCCACTGTATGCCGAGCAGGACCCCGCCCCAGGGCGGGAACTGCCGGTGAGTCAGACCCGAGGGCCGTCGTCCGAGCTCCAACGACTGGGACGCGCGTTCCCCAAGGAGGTCCTGCCATGGCTCAGGCCATCGTCTCCCCCGCCACCGAGGGCATCGAGGCCCTTCCCGTCCGGGCCCTGCTGCCCTGGGCGGTCTTCCTCGGCACCCTGATGCTGGTGCTGCTCTACTTCGTCGGTGCCGAACAGGGCGCCACCTCCGTCTTCTCCGGCGCCTCCGTGCACGAGTGGGTCCACGACGGCCGCCACCTGCTCGGCTTCCCCTGCCACTGACGGAGAACACGCACATGCCTTCGTCAACAGTCAGAAACCTGCTGGTCCGTGGCATGCTCGCGGGCCTGCTGGCCGGCGTGCTGGCGTTTGCCTTCGCCTTCCTGGTGGGTGAGCCGTCGGTCGACGACTCGATCGCCCTGGAGAGCGTCGCGGCGGCGCCGCAGCACGTCCACGGCGGGGACGCGGCCGCCGCCCCGGCGGCTCCGGCCGCCGAGGAGGAAGAGGAACTGGTCAGCCGGTCCATGCAGTCCACCTTCGGGCTGGCCACCGGTGTCCTGGTCTACGGTGTCGCGCTCGGTGGCATCGCCGCCCTGGTGTACTGCTTCGCGCTCGGCCGGATCGGCCGCTTCTCGCCCAGGGCGACCGCCGCCCTGGTCGCGGCCGCCGCGTTCACCACCGTCTACCTGGTGCCGTTCCTCAAGTACCCGGCGACCCCGCCCGCGGTGGGCAACCCGGACACCATCGGCAAGCGCACCACGCTGTTCTTCCTGATGATCCTGCTCAGCGTGCTGCTCGCGGTCGCGGCCGTCATCCTCGGCCGCCGCCTCGCCCCGCGCCTGGGCAACTGGAACGCCTCGGTGCTGGCCGGCCTCGCCTTCGCGGTCGCCGTCACCCTGGCCTTCGTCCTGCTGCCGGGCAACGAGGACGCCGTCAAGGAGACCTTCCCGGCCGCCCTGCTGTGGAACTTCCGACTGGCCACCCTGGGCATCCAGGCCGTCCTGTGGACGGCCTTCGCCCTGGTCTTCGGCCACTTCGCGGAGCGCCTGCTGGCCCCCCGCCCGGCCTCGGCCACCCCGGCGGCCACGGCGGTCCCGGCCGCCTGACCCACCGTCACCACCTCTCGGGGCCCGCCGCACGCGCGACCGTCGGCGGGCCCCGAGGCGTTTCCCGGGACAGCCGTCGACCGTGCGCCGTGCCCGGCCCTCACCGTACGAGGGCCGGGCACGGCTGTGTCACTTGGTCCTGCGCAGGCCCAGCAGGAGGTCGACCGCCAGGAAGGCGGCCAGCGAGATGCCGAGCAGGGGCAGGAACCAGCCGACGGCGATCGCGGCCAGGGCCAGGGCGGCGGCGGCCCTGGGGGACTGGCGCCAGGCGCCGGCGGGGTAGGGGCGGCCGAAGGCGCGGGGGCCGGGGCGGCGGTGCCACCACATCCGGTAGCCGAGCAGGGTCATCGCGATCAGGCCGGCGGCCAGGGCGATCAGGGCGAGTTCGTTGGCCAGGCCGAAGGCGACGCCCATGTGCAGGTCGATGCCGAAGCGGGTGAGCTTGGCGCCGAGGGGGTAGTCCGCGAAGCGGAGTTCGGAGCTGACGGTGGCGTCGGTGGGGTCGACGGCGACCTGGTCGAGCCGGACCGGCCACTGCTTGTCGATCTCCTTGACCGCGTAGGCCTTGCCGGGGCCCTTCGGCGGGACGATTTCCACCGGGCCGTCGATCCCGGCGGCCGCCGCGGCGGCCATCACCTGGTCGACGCCGACCGGGGTGCCGCCGGAGCCGGAGTGCTCCTCGTGGGCGGAGTGGTCGCCGCCGCCGGTGGCGGTGGCCAGTGCGGGGGTGGTCCAGCTCAGCGAGGTGCGGAGCTGCTCGATGTGCTCGCCGGCGTAGGTGGACCAGGTGAGGCCGGTGGCGGAGAGGCCGAGCAGGCCGACGGCGGCCCAGAGGCCGATCACGCCGTGCCAGGAGAGCGAGCGCCGACGGCCCGTCAGCCCGCCCTCGGGCCGGACGTACCGCTTGCGGCGGCGGCCGAACCAGAGCGCGAGCCCGCCGAGCACCACCACCCAGAGCCAGCTGGCGGCGAGTTCGCTGTAGATCCGGCCGGGTTCACCGAGCTGGAGGTTGGCGTGCAGCTCGGACAGCCAGGCCCGGAAGGGGAGTGCGCCGGAGCTGCCGTAGCTCTTCAGCGCGCCGCGCACCTCGGCGGTGTACGGGTCGACGAAGACCGCGAGCTTTCGGCCCTCCTCGAGGGCCGGCACGTTCAGCAGCACCTGGGTGGTGGCCTCCGGGTCGTCGGAGGTGCGGACCAGGGCGAGCTTGCCCTCGGGGTGGGCGGCGGTGGCGGCCGCGATCTGCCGGGACAGCGGCAGGGCGGCGGTGCCGACCTGGGAGACCGTCAGCTGGTCCGAGTAGACGAAGCGTTCGATCTGGTACGAGCCCGCGTACAGCAGGCCGCTGACGGCGGCGACCAGCAGGAAGGGGGCGATCAGGACGCCCGCGTAGAAGTGCAGGCGGAGCAGCAGCGGACGGAGCCCGGCCCAGGCGGAAGCCGGTGCAGGGGTCGCCGAGGTGGGCGGTCGTTCGGTTTCGGACAGCATGGAAGCAGCTCTCTCCGGCTCAGGAGGACGCGCGCACTCGACGGTGCGTCACGTGAAGGTGAGGGTCCGGCCGCAGGTGCGGAAGAAGGCACGGCGGAGCGGACCGGCGGTGCCAGGAAACGGGCACGGCCGTACCACCGGGCGCCCGAGGCGGCCCGGCTTCAGGAGCAGGAGGGAGCGGGCGGCCCGCGCCGCGAGACGGCGGCGGAGAGCAGCAACAGCAGCGCCGGCGCCGGGCTGTACCGGAAGGTCAGGCCGCGCGGCCGGGGGAGGGCGGGGACGGTGGGTGCGGCGGTGACCAGCCGGATCAGCCAGTGGCCGACCGCGACGGCGGCGCCGAGCAGCAGCCCGCCCAGGGCGTGTTCCCCCTGGGCCAGCCACCAGGCGCAGACCAGGGCGAGCACGGCGTGCACCAGGAGCATCTCCGGCTCCATCGACACGTGCTCGGCAGTGGAGACCGGCATCTCGTGCGCCATGCCGTGATGGTGCATCGGCATCGCCTGACGCTCCGGCACCGCGCCCATCCCGAACAGGTGGTGCAGCCCGTACTGGGTGGCGAAGCACGCCCCCAGCAGCGCGCCGAGCCCCCGGCGGTGTCCGGCCAGCAGGTAGCCGCCACCGGCCGTCAGGCCGACCGCGAGCGCGAGCGTGCCGGGCTGGACCGGGGCCCCGCCCGCCAGCCGGTGCACCCCGAGCGACGCGGCCGCGCACACCGCCGCGAAGGCGATGGCGCGGAACGCGCGGAACAGGGGCTGGCCGGTGTGCACTGGGGAAGGATGCCAGACCCCCCGCCCCGCCCGGCAGAGGGGGTGACCGGTCCGTCAGGTCCGGTCACCGCAGCGAGCTTCGGACGTCCGTGGGTCCCTGGGGTGACGGGCCGTCAGGACAGTCCGCCCCGGTCTTTGCCGATCTGTGACCACCCCCGGTGTGGGCAAGTGCTTAGGCATGGCTTAGCTTACTGGTGGGTGAGGGTGTCCTAACTAGCCTTCGTCCGTCCCTCAAGCCGTCCCCGTCCGTGGAGTCCTGATGCCCGTCCGTCGCCCGCACCTCGCCGCGCTGCTCTCCCTTGCCGTGGCCGGAGCCGCGCTGACCGCCTGCACCGAGCAGAAGAAGGACTCCTCCTCGGACGGCTCGATCCAGGTGAACGCCTCCGACAGCGCGTGCGAGCTCTCGAAGACCAGCTTCCCGGCCGGCGCGGTCAACTTCACCGTGCAGAACAAGGGTTCCAAGGTCACCGAGGTCTACGTCTACGCCGCGGGCGACAAGATCGTGGCCGAGCGGGAGAACATCGGGCCCGGCACGAAGGCGACCATCACCTCCGAGATCAAGGCCGGCGAGTACCAGGTCGCCTGCAAGCCGGGCATGGTCGGCGACGGCATCCGGCAGAAGATCACCGTGACCGGTGACGGCGCCCCGGCCAAGGGCGACCCGCGCCTGGACAAGGCGGTCGCCGACTACCGCAAGTACGTCCAGGAGCAGGCCGACGCCACCATCCCGCTGGTGCAGAAGTTCGCCGACGCGATCAAGGCCGGCGACCTGGCGGCCGCCAAGGCGGCGTTCGCGCCGTCCCGGGTCGGCTGGGAGCGGACCGAGCCGGTGGCCGAGAGCTTCGGTGACATCGACCCGAAGACCGACGTCCGCGAGGACGGCCTGGAGCCGAACCAGGAGTGGACCGGCTGGCACAAGCTGGAGAAGTCGCTCTGGGAGGCCGGCGCGATCACCGACGCCGACAAGAAGCTCGCCGACCAGCTGGTCACCGACCTGAAGGAGTGGCAGAAGGTGGTCGGCACCGCCGAGATCACCGCCACCAGCATGGCCAACGGTGCCAAGGAGCTGCTCGACGAGGTCGCCACCGGCAAGGTCACCGGTGAGGAGGACCGCTACAGCCACACCGACCTGTCCGACTTCGCGGGCAACGTCGAGGGCGCGCTGAAGGCGTACGAGCTGATCAAGCCGGTCGCCGCCGAGAAGGACCCGGAGCTGGCCAAGACCCTGGACCAGGAGTTCGCCGCGCTGCAGGCGCTGCTCGCCAAGTACAAGCAGGGCGACAGCTACACCTCGTACGACAAGGTGACCGAGGCCGAGCGGAAGACCTTCTCGGACGCGGTCAACGCGCTCGCCGAGCCGCTGTCCAAGCTCGCCGCCGCCGTCGTGGTCAAGTAAGGCCTGAGGGAGAGTCATGAGCGAGCAGACGCAGGAATCCCAGGATCCCACGGTGGAGCAGGGCCAGGAGCCGAAGGGCTCGGTCAGCCGACGCGCCGTCATCGGCTGGGCCGGGGCCGGGGTGGCGCTCGGCGCCGCCGCGGTCGGCACGGTGGCCGCGGCCACCCGCAGCTCCGACGAGGAGGCCGAGGCCGCCCTCAAGGCGGTCCCGGACATCGAGTTCTACGGCGAGCACCAGGCGGGCATCGCCACCCCGGTCCAGGACCGGCTGCACTTCGCCGCCTTCGACGTCTCGACCACCAGCCGGGACGCCCTGATCCGGGTGCTCAAGGAGTGGACCAAGGCGGCGGCCGTGATGACCGGTGGCCGCGAGGTCGGCACCGGGGCGACCGGCCTGGCCGAGGCGCCGCCGGACGACACCGGTGAGGCGCTGGGCCTGCCCGCCTCCCGGCTGACCCTGACCATCGGCTTCGGCCCGACCCTGTTCGAGAAGGACGGCAAGGACCGGTTCGGCCTCAAGGCCAAGCGCCCCGAGGGTCTGATCGACCTGCCGCCGTTCCCGCACGACAACCTGGACCCGGCCCGCAGCGGCGGCGACCTGTGCGTGCAGGCCTGCGCCGACGACCCGCAGGTCGCGGTGCACGCGATCCGCAACCTGGCCCGGATCGGGATGGGCGTGGTGACCGTGCGCTGGTCCCAGCTCGGCTTCGGCAAGACCTCCTCCACCACGCCGGAGGCGCAGACCCCGCGCAACCTGATGGGCTTCAAGGACGGCACCCACAACGTCTCGGGCAAGGACACCCCGACCCTGGACGAGCACATCTGGGCCGCGCCCGGCGACGGCCCGGAGTGGATGACCGGCGGCTCGTACCTGGTGGCCCGGCGGATCCGGATGCACATCGAGACCTGGGACCGCACCCCGCTCTCCGAGCAGGAGGACATCTTCGGCCGGACCAAGCGCGAGGGTGCCCCGTTCGGCAAGCAGAAGGAGCACGACGCTCCCGACCTGGCGGCGATGCCGAAGGACGCGCACGTCCGGCTGGCCCACCCGGACAGCAACAGCGGCGCCAAGCTGCTCCGCCGGGGCTTCTCCTTCACCGACGGCTCGGACGGCCTCGGCCGCCTGGAGGCCGGTCTGTTCTTCCTGGCGTACCAGCGCGACACCCGGAAGGCGTTCGTGCCGGTGCAGCGCAAGCTGGCCGCCACCGACGCCCTCAACGAGTACATCCAGCATGTCGGTTCGGCGCACTTCGCCTGCCCGCCGGGGGTCCGCAAGCCCGGCGAGTGGTGGGGTCAGTCGCTCTTCGGCTGACCTGCCCACTCATCACGACTTCTGGAGGACACCCGCGTGTTCGGGAACTACCTGATCGGCCTGCGCGAGGGGCTGGAAGCCAGCCTGGTGGTCTGCATCCTGATCGCCTACCTGGTCAAGACCGGGCGCCGGCAGGCGCTGGCCCCGGTCTGGACCGGCATCGGGGTGGCCGTCGGCCTCAGCATGGCGTTCGGCGCCCTGCTGACCTACGGCTCCAGCCAGCTCACCTTCGAGGCGGCCGAGACGCTCGGCGGCACGCTGTCGATCATCGCGGTCGGGCTGGTCACCTGGATGGTGTTCTGGATGCGCCGGACGGCCCGTCACCTCAAGACGGAGCTGCACGGCAAGCTGGACGCCGCGGTCGCGATGGGCACCGGCGCGCTGGTGTTCACCGCCTTCCTGGCGGTCGGCCGGGAGGGCCTGGAGACCGCGCTGTTCATCTGGGCGGCGGTGGAGGCCACCAGCGACGGCGTCCGGCCGTTGATCGGCGCCTGCCTGGGGCTGCTCACCGCGGTCTTCCTCGGCTGGCTGTTCTACCGGGGCGCGCTGAAGATCAACCTGGCCAAGTTCTTCACCTGGACCGGCGCGATGCTGGTCGTGGTGGCGGCCGGGGTGCTGGCCTACGGCCTGCACGACCTGCAGGAGGCCGACATCCTGCCTGGCCTGGCCAGCCGGGCCTTCGACATCAGCTCGACCATCCCCCGGGACAGCTGGTACGGCACCCTGCTCAAGGGCGTGTTCAACTTCCAGCCCGACCCGACGAAGCTTCAGGTCTGGGCCTGGGCGCTGTACGTGGTGCCCACGCTGTACCTGTTCCTGCGCAAGCCCGCCGCGACCGCCCCCGCGAAGGCCAAGGCCGACGCGAGCTGACGGTCCGCCACCCGCCGCGTGTCTTCGGGTGCGCGGCGGGTCACTCGGCAGGAGACTGGGCGGCGGAGGTGCCCGCCCATGTCCGACTGGCGTTCCCGCGCGGCCCGCGCGAGCAAGCGTCCGTTCGCCCGCCCGATGGGGCAGCAGCCCGAGCCCGCCCCCGAGCACTCGATGGACCCCCGCTCCGAACACCGGGACGACGACGGGGTGCACCTGGAACGCTCGGTGGTGGACGCCGCCGTGTACCGGGACGGCCACCGGATCGGCGGCGGCGGCAGCCTGGCCGAGGTCTACCGGCAGGTGCCCGGCGAGCCCGGCACGATGGCCTGGATCGGCCTCTACCGCCCGGCCGAGGAACAGATGCTGGAGGCCGCCGAGCGGTTCGGCCTGCACGAGCTCGCGGTCGAGGACGCCATCGTCGCCCACCAGCGGCCCAAACTGGAACGCTACGGCGCCACCCTCTTCGTGGTGCTCCGGGCGGCCCGCTACCTGGACGAGAGCGAACAGGTCGACTTCGGCGAGATCCACCTCTTCGTCGGCCCGCAGTTCGTCCTGACGGTGCGCCACTCGCAGTCCCCCGACCTCTCGGTGGTCCGCCGCCGGCTCGAGGACGACCCCGAGCTGCTCGCGCTCGGGCCCGAGGCGGTGCTGTACGCCGTACTGGACGCGGTGGTGGACGGCTACGCCCCGGTGATCGCCGGGCTCCAGCACGACATCGACGAGATCGAGACCGAGGTCTTCAGCGGCGATCCCAAGGTCTCCCGACGGATCTACGAGCTCTCCCGCGAGGTGATCGAGTTCCAGCGCTCGACCCGCCCGCTGCTGCAGATCATGGCCAGCCTGGAGGCCGGCTTCGGCAAGTACGGCACCGACGAGGAGCTCCAGCGCAACCTGCGCGACGTGGCCGACCACGCCACCACCGCCGCCGAACGGGTGGACGGCTTCCGGCAGATGCTGCAGAACATCCTCACCGTCAACGCCACCCTGGTCTCGCAGGCGCAGAACGAGGAGATGAAGCAACTCGCCGAGGCCGGGCACGCCCAGAACAACGAGATCAAGAAGATCTCCTCCTGGGCGGCCATCCTGTTCGCGCCGACCCTGATCGGCACCGTCTACGGGATGAACTTCGAGAACATGCCCGAGCTGGGCTGGGTGTTCGGCTACCCGTTTGCGGTCGGGCTGATGGCGCTGGTCTGTCTCGGGCTCTACCTGGTCTTCAAACGCCGGGACTGGCTCTGAGCGGCCGTTCCCGCCGACAGGGCGAGGACGATCAGCAGCACGAACGCGACGACGGCGGTGAGCGTGCGCAGGTCGTTGAACAGCTCCCAGCGCCGCAGGATCTCCGCGTGGTCGGCCGGGGCCGAGGTGACGGCCCACTCCTTGATCCGGCCGTTGATCGGTATGTTGCCGAACCGGGTGGTCAGGAAGGACCCGAGGGTCAGCGCGGCCGCCGCCCCCGCGAGCAGCCGGGCCTGACCCCGGGTCAGGACCGCGAGCGCGAGGGAGCTCAGCATCGACACCGCCATCGCCGTCTGCATGGTGATGCCGTTCATCTTCATCAGCTCCGCGTGGAAGGACAGCCGCATCTCGAGCGGCACGGCATTGAAGGTGGGGACGAGGTTGGCGGCGCCGTAGCCGAACGCGCCGGCCAGCAGGCCGGTGGCGAGCAGGGCGAGCCCCAGGAGGAGTCGAGTGCGCATGGTCGGTGGCTCCAGTACGTGGCTGCGGTGGGACCGGGTCGACAGTCCGACGATGTAGGCCCGCGGAGTGTGAGGCCGGGCCGTCCGGAGGGTCCGTCAGCCGCCCTGGCAGGATGGCGGGGTGAACGACCTTCCTGGTTCCCCGATCCGGTCCGGCATCCCCGAGCACGGGCGGGTGCCCAAGTACTACGCGGTGAAGGCGGAGCTGGAAGCGCTGCTGGACGAGCTCGGTGAGGGTGGTGCGCTGCCCACCGAACGCGAGCTGGCGGCCCGGTACGAGGTGTCCCGGGAGACGCTGCGGCAGGCGCTGCGCGATCTGCTGATCCAGGGCCGGGTGCGGCGCCGGGGGCGCAGCACGGTGGCGGCCGGGCCCAAGCTGGAGCAGCCGCTCTCGCTGGCCAGCTACACCGAGGGCGTCCGCCGGCAGGGGCGGGTGCCGGGCCGGACCCTGATCGGGCTCGAACAGATCGGCGCGGAGGGGCAGTTGGCGGCGCAGCTGCGGCTGCCGGCCGGGGCGCCGGTCTGGCACCTGGAGCGGGTGCTGCTCGCCGACGGCGAGCGGGTCGGTCTGGAGAGCACCTATCTCGCGGTGGCCCGGATCCCGTCTCTGGAGCAGGAGTTCGACCCCGGGGCGTCGCTCTACGCGTTCCTGACCGAGAAGCTCGGCATCGAGTTCGGCGCGGCCGACGAACGGATCGAGACCGTGCTGGCCACCCCGCGCGAGGCGCTGCTGATCGGCACCCCGCTCGCCCTCCCGATGCTCCTGCTGCACCGCCTCACCCGGGACGCCGCCGGGGCCCCGCTGGAGCGGGTCCGCTCGCTCTACCGGGGTGACCGCTTCAGCTTCACCACCCGCCTGGAGCCCGGCTCCTGAGCCTGGGTAGGGTCCCGTCATGAGATCGACAGGCAGGGTGTCCGGCTGGGCCGCACTGGTGCTGACCGTGGGATTGGTGCTGCGCTCGCTGCTGGGCGGCGGAGCGGGCCTGCCGAGGTGGGACGTGGTGCTGCTCGGCGCCGGGGCGCTGCTGGGCCTGCTCGGCTGGGTCCGGTACGGGAGTGCCGCGTGCCCGAAGCCCGGCGCCGTCCCGGAGCAGCAGGCGCCGCCCGCGCGGCTGCCGGTGCGGTACGGGGTGATCGCCAGGCGGTTGCTGCTCGGCTGGCTGATCGCTTTCGTCCCGGCGGTCTACGCCGACCTGGCGCTGCGTCCCGACGGTGCCGACGCCCGGCGGATATCGGCGATCCAGGACGCCGGGCCCCGGGCGGCAGCGGGCACGCTGGTCGCGGTGGAGCATCTGACCAAGGACGGACGGGTCAACAAGCACAACCACTACAGCGGTGACGCCGTGGTCCGAGTGCCGGGCCCGGACGGCGCCCCGCTCGAACTCAGCGCCCCCGGTGCACACCTGGGCACCATCCGGACCGCGGGCGGCCGGCTCACCGTGCTGTACGCACCGGGGAATCCGGTCCTCGGCGCCTACGTCGACCAGAGCGACGACGTGGCCAAGTACGCGACCGGCGGCTTCTGGGCGGGCCCGTCCACCGCCGCCGTCGGGCTGGGGATGGTGCCGCTGGGGGGTGGGTTCTTCGTGCTGTACGTGCTGCTGATCTCGGTCCGCCCCGAGACGCGGATCCGGGTGTTGCGCGCCGACGCCCGGGACGGCGGGCTGCCCGCCGTACGGGCCAGGGTGGTCGGGGCGGTCCGGGAGGAGTACGTCACGGTCGGCAGTACCCCGGGCGTGCCGGACGTGCGGACCACCCGGTGGCTGCGGGTCGAGTGCGAGGACGGCACCGAACTGCGCCTGGACGACTGGCTGGAGGAGGTGGAGCGGCTCCGGCTGCCCGACCTCGCGGGCCGACTGGCGGGCGAGTGGGGCTGGTTGTGCGGTGCGCGGCGGTGGCGGCTGATCTCCGGCGACCAGCCGGTGGCGCTCTGCACCGACGGTGGGTTGGTGCTGTGGGGGCGGCTCGACCGGGCCGCGTTCGAGTCGGCGTTGGGGGACCGGGCCGAGGTGACCCCGGCGGCGTCCCGTCGGGTGCGGCTGCTCGGGCCGCCGTCGCCGGCGCTGCGCGGTGCGCACGGCCCGTGGCTGGCGCTGCTCGCGGCGGCCTGGCTGCTCGCGCTGCCGGTGCTGCTCACAGCGTCCACCTGGCTGCTTTCGATGGCGCTGTGCGCGCTGTCGGCAGGGTCGCTGGTGGCCGCCCTGGTGGTGCTGACGCGTCGTCGGGTGCGGGTGGCCGACCGCGATCCGGGCTGGCTGGTGGAGCGGAGCGGCGACCCGGCGCTGGGCTGACCGGAACGGCCGAGTGGCCGCTCCGCGATTACGGAAAGGTAACGGGTCTGGACCGAAGTTCGGGCGCTGTTCACATCGGGTACCGCAGCCGGGGGAGACCGCGCCACCGGACGGCCCGAGTGTGGTCCGCGCCCCGCTCCAGCTCTGACGCTTCCTCAGGAGGACGACGTGACCGCAGGACTCCCCAGGCGCAGCCTGCTCCTCGGCACCGCCGCGGCCGCACTCGCGGCCGGCCCGCTCACCCGCACCGCGTTCGCCGCCACCACCGCCCGGACCCCCAAGGTGCTGGTGATCGGTCTGGACGGCACGATGCTCAACCGGATCAAGGACGCCGACGCGCCGAACCTGGACGCTCTGATGGCCGGCGGGCTGACCGCCGCCAGCAGCCTGTACGCCAACCCGATGGCCGCCACCTCCTCCGGCCCCGGCTGGACCACCATCGCCACCGGCGTCTGGCCGGACAAGCACAACGTCAAGGACAACAACTTCACCGCGCCCGACTTCGCCACCTACCCGGACTGGCTGACCCGGGTGGAGCGGGCCAACGCGGCGCTGTCCACCTACGTGGTGGCCTCCTGGGCGCCGATCCCCGACACCATCTACTCGGCCACGGTCGACACCCGGGTGGCCACCCCGAGCGCCGAGTACGACGTCGGCACCACCTCCCGCGCGGTGGCCAGGATCCGGGACACCAACCCGGACGCGGTCTTCGTCCAGCTCGACAACGTCGACCACGCGGGCCACGCGAGCGGCTCGGCCAGTCAGGGGTACCTGGACGCGATCCAGGGCGTGGACGGTCAGGTCGGCCAGATCGTGGCCGCGGTCCGGGGGCGCGCCACGTACGCCCAGGAGGACTGGCTGATCATGGTCACCGCCGACCACGGGCACACCCCGACCGGTGGCCACGGCGGGTCGACCTGGGAGGAGCGGCAGACCTTCGTGATCGCCAACGGCGGTGGCCTGGCGGCGGGTTCGGTCCGGTACGACGTCAGGATGGTGGACATCGCGCCGACCGCGCTGGCCCACCTGGGGATCGCGATCGACCCGGCCTGGAACCTGGACGGCGCCCCGATCGGCAGCCTCACGCCGGACGTCTTCGACGCGCTGCGCCCGCAGCTGACCGGCCGGGTGGACGAGACCGGCATCGCGGCCGGCGTGCTCGGCTTCACCCACACGCCGCCGAGCGGCTGGTCGGTGGACAACTCGGCGATGGGCACCGGCGGTGTCACCGAGTGGCGTGGCTGGTCGTTCACCACGGACGAGTTCTGGACCAAGACCCAGCGCGACCAGTACCGCGAGCTGAACGTCCGGTCCCGGAACGTCTTCGCGGTCGCCGACTCCGACGAGTGGGCCGACAAGTCCTTCTCGGGCAACTACGACACCACGCTGGTCAGCCCGGCCTACCCGGTCTCGGGCCTGGCCACCGTCAAGGTCGAGTACACCTGCTACTACCAGCAGGACGGCGCCCAGACCGCCAAGGTGCTGGCCTCCTGGAACGGCGGCGCGCCGGTCCAGCTGGCCTCGTTCAGCAGCCTGGTGAACGGCCGTCAGACCCACACCCTGACGGTGCCGGCGGGTGCTACCAACCTGCAGCTGCGGTTCCGCTACACGGGCAGCAACAACTGGTACTGGGTGGTCGACAACGTCCGGGTGTACGGCGTCTGATCCCGAACTCCGGTGCGGTGGCGGCGGGTCGGCCGCCACCGCACCGGTGGTCAGTGGGCGTCGTGCAGGGTGTCGGTGGCCTTGATCTTCTGCCAGGACCTCGGCTCCGTAAGCGCCGTAAGGGCCTTCAGGGACGGCGAGGTGCCGGCGGCGGGCTTGCCGCCGGTGTAGAGCCAGGTGTGCAGCAGGTCGCCGAGCGGCTTGCCGGAGACCCGCTCGGCGTAGCGCCGGAAGTCCTCGACGGTGGCGTTGCCGTACTTGTGCTCGGCGGGCCAGCCGCGCAGCACGGCGAAGAACGCCTCGTCGCCGACCGCGTTGCGGATCGCCTGGACGGCGAGCGCGCCCCGGTCGTACACGGCGGGGTGGAACTGGTTGTCGGGGCCCGGGTCGCCGGGCAGCACGGTCCAGAACGGGTCATCGGCGGGCCTGCTGGAGTACACCCAGTCGGCCAACTCCTGGGCGGTGCCCTCGTTCTCGTGCTCGGACCAGAGCCACTGGGCGTACCGGGCGAAGCCCTCGTTCAGCCAGATGTCGCTCCACCGGTCGAGCGAGACGCTGTCGCCGTACCACTGGTGGGCCAACTCGTGGACGACGACCGAGGTGTTGGAGCCCGCGCCGAAGATCCGCGGGCTGTAGTAGACCTGGCTCTGGGTCTCCAGGGCGTAGCCGGGCTTGGTGTTGGGCACGTAGCCGCCGACGGTGGCGAAGGGGTACGGGCCGAGCTGGGTGCTGAGCCAGTCGGTGATCTCGCCGGTCCGCTCCAGGCTGGCCCGGGCCGCGCCGGCGTTGTCGCCGAGGTCGCGGCTGTAGGCGGTGATGACGGGTATGCCACCGTCGCTGACCGAGGTGTTGAGCTCGAACCTGCCCACCGCGAGGGTGGCCAGGTAGGTGGCCTGCGGCTTGGTCTGCCGCCAGTTGTACCTGGTCCAGCCGAGGCGCGAACTCTGCGACACCAGTGCGCCGTTGCTGATCGCCTGGGTGCCGTCGGGGACCAGCACGGAGACGTCGAAGGTGGCCTTGTCGGAGGGGTGGTCGTTGCTCGGGAACCACCACCAGGCGGACTCCGGCTCACCGGCCGCCACCCCGCCGTCCGGGGTGCGCTGCCAGGCGGTGAAGCCGTACGCGCTGACGGTGGACGGCACGCCGGAGTAGCGGACCACCACGGTGGCGCGCTCGCCCTTGCCGAGCGGTGCGGCCGGGGTGATCTCCAGCTCGTGTTCGCCGGTCGCCGCGAACCGCGCCTTGCGGCCGTTGACGTGCACCTCCTGGACGGTGAGCGCGAAGTCCAGGTTGAAGCGGGACAGCGCGGCCGTGGTGGTGGCCAGGATCGTTGCGGTGCCCTCGAGTTGGTCGGTCGCGGGCTGGTACTTCAGCCGCAGGTCGTAGTGCGAGACGTCGTAGCCGCCGTTGCCGTACTGGGGGTAGTAGGCGTCCCCGGCACCGGACGCGCCGACGGCTCCGGTGGCGGCACCGGCGGGGTTGGTCAGCAGCAGGGCGGCGGCCAGGGCCGCGGAGATGGTCAGCCTTTTGCGCACGGGTCCTCCGAAGTGCCGGAATTGGTGGGCGTACTGACCGACCGTAAGGCGGGTGGCGGCTCGTGGGAGGAGGTCCGGTGCAGCCGTTATGAAATGTTCACGCTAAGAAACGTGTGGTGCCCGTGGTGCCGGAGCGGCTAGCTTCACCAGCAGTCACCCCGGACGGAAGGACCACGGCCCCATGATCGTGATCGCCCACCTGAGCGACACCCACCTCGATGGTTCGCAGCGCGCCACCGACCGCACCAAGGCGGTGCTGGACCACCTGAACGGCCTGCCGTACGACCTCGACGCCGTGCTGGTCACCGGCGACATCGCCGACCACGGCCGGCCCGCCGAGTACGCGCTGGCCCGCGAACTGCTGGGCACCAGGCACCCGTTGCTGGTGCTGCCGGGCAACCACGACGACCGCGCGGCGTTCCGGGCCGGCCTGCTGGGGGAGGAGCCGTCGGCCGAACCGGTCAACCGGCTGCACGTGACCCCCGGGTTCGCCGTCGCGCTCTGCGACTCCACCATCCCCGGGCGGGACGACGGCCACCTGGACGACGCCACGCTGGCCTGGCTGGACAAGGCGCTCGGCTCGGTCGAGGTGCCCACCCTGGTCGCCTTCCACCACCCGCCGGTGCTGCTCGGGATCCCGTACCTGGATGGCCTGCGGCAGTTCGGTGGCGAGCGGCTGGCCGAGCTGACCGAGCGTCACCCGCATGTCGCCGGCTTCCTCTGCGGCCATGCCCACCTCGCCGCCGTCACCACCTTCGCCGGGCGCCCGCTGACGGTCGCCCCGGGCGTGGTCTCCACCGCCCGGCTGCCCTGGGAGTCGCGGCCGAACCCCGACGCCCACGTCCACCACGACCTGCCGCCGGCCCTCGCCTTCCACGTCCTCGACGACGAGGGCAGGCTGACCACCCACATCCGGAGCTGCTGACCGCCCCTCAGTGCCCGCCGCCGACCGGCCGTCCGGCGCCCGCGACCAGTCGGGCCGCCGGGCGGGGGCGGGGGAGGAGGCGGCGTACCCGGGTCGTCTTGCCCGGGCAGAGCAGCAGGGTGCAGAGCACGGCGGCGAGCAGGTGGGCCAGGGCCAGCGCGGCCGAGGGGCCGTGCACCGGCAGGGCCGGGTCGGCCGGCACCAGCAGGTGGCTCGGCCGAGGGACGGGCGCGGCCGAGGTGCGGTCGAAGAGGACGTAGAGCGCGATCTGGGTGGCGGTCATCCAGGCGCCGGTCAGGCCCAGGCCCGGGGTGCCCCGGGCCAGCAGCCAGTTGCAGAGGGCAGTGCCGGCCAGGGCCAGGGCCAGTGCGGGGAGCCGGAGTTCGGTGCCTTCGAGGGCGCAGTGGGCGGTGGCGGTGAGCACCACGCAGAGGGTGGACGGGACGGCGACGCGGACGGTGCGGAGCTGCCAGGTCTTCACAGTGGGTCAGCGTGGCACCGTCGCCTTGCGGCGGGCTTGCGCCGCCCGATCACGGCTCGGGGCCGCCGGACGGCCCGGCGGGCACGAACCAGCCAATCACTGCACGGGCGATGCGGACTGACGGACCGTCAGTTGACGGAAATTCGCCCCCGGTCTCTTCCCCAGCCATGTGATGTATGCAATGGTACATGTCACACTCCCCACCGTGTTCACGTCAGAACCGGGTCCCAGCTCGACTCCCGGCGCTGCCACGGTCCGCAACCCCCACTGCCGTGTCCCCAACACGGCCGCAGACCGGCCCGGAGGCCACCCTCATGCGTAGTTCCCCCACGACGAAAGACGTCGTCAGGCTGCTGATAGCCGCCCTGATCTGCTGTCTCGGGCTGACCCTGCTCGCGCCCGCCGGCCAGGCCGCCGCCATCGGCGGCAAGGGGCCGCAGCCGACCCCGGCCCCCGCGCCGAAGTCCGGCGCCGCCCCGCAGTCGGCCACCCTCACGGCCGCCGCCGACCTGGCCGCCGAGGAGGGCAGGCCCGTCCCGATCTCCGAGCGCGCCCCGCTGCGGGCGGTCAAGGACAAGTCGCAGCGCGAACAGAGCCTCGCCAAGCCGCAGTCGGCACCGGGTGCGGCCGGCGTCACGGCCGTCTGCAACGTCTCCGACTTCACCTCGAAGAGCGGGGCCGCGCTGGTCCAGCAGATCAAGGCCTCGGGCCTGGACTGCGTGAACACGCTGTTCCAGCTCACCGGCTCGAACGCGCAGGCCGTCTTCCGCGAGGCGCAGATGGTCACGGTGGCCGACGCGCTGCGCGCGAACGCCGCCAACTACCCCGGTGACAACAGCACTTCGACCGGCCAGCTGGTGCTGTTCCTGCGCGCCGGCTACTTCGTGCAGTGGTACCACTCGGACGACGTCGGCTCCTACGGTCCGGCGCTGAAGAGCTCGATCGTGGGCGCCCTGGACAGCTTCTTCGCCGCCCCGCGCGCCGCGGACGTGAACGACGCCAACGGCGCCACCCTGGCCGAGGCGGTCATCCTGGCCGACAGCGCCCAGGAGAACGCGCACTACCTGGGCCTGGTCAAGCGCATGCTGACCGGCTACAACAGCTCGTACGACAGCTCGTACTACATGGTCGTGGCGGTCAACAACGCCTACACCATCCTGTTCCGCGGCCACCAGACGCCGGACTTCCTGCCCGCCGTGCAGGCCGACCCGAGCATCCTGACCGTGCTGCGCGACTTCGCCGTCGCCCATGACGACCTGCTCGGCACCTCCAAGTCCTACCTGGCCGCCAACTCGGGCCGCGAGCTGGGCCGTTTCCTGGTGCACCCGGAGCTGCAGTCGGCGGTCCGCCCGCTGCTCAAGCAGCTGCTCGACCGTACCGCGATGACCGGCCGGACCTCCTCGATCTGGGTCGCGATGGCCGAGATGACCACCGAGTACGACGCGGCCAACTGCTCGTACTACGGCACCTGTGACCTCTCGAACCGGCTGCGCGCCGCCGTGCTGACGGTCAGCCACACCTGCAGCCCGAGCATCAGGATCCTCGCCCAGCAGATGACCGCGGCCGACCTCGCCGCCACCTGCACCAGCCTGAACAACCAGGACGCCTACTTCCACAGCGTGGTCAAGGACAGCGGGGCGGTGGCGAACGACAACAACACCACCATCGAGGTCAACGCCTTCGACTCCAGCGCCGACTACCAGACCTACGCCGGCGCGATCTTCGGGATCAGCACCAACAACGGCGGCATGTACCTGGAGGGCAACCCGGCCACCGTCGGGAACCAGCCGCGCTTCATCGCCTACGAGGCCGAGTGGGCGCGCCCGGACTTCCAGATCTGGAACCTGAACCACGAGTACACCCACTACCTCGACGGCCGGTTCGACATGTTCGGCGACTTCAACGCCGGCATGACCACCCCGACCGTGATGTGGGTCGAGGGCTTCGCCGAGTACATCTCCTACTCGTACCGGAACGTCAACTACGACCGGGCGATGACCGAGGCGGCGAAGAACACCTACAAGCTCAGCACGCTGTTCGACACCACCTACGACAACTCCGACTCCACCCGGGTCTACCAGTGGGGTTACCTCGCGGTCCGGTACATGCTCCAGCAGCACCCGCAGGACGTGACCACGCTGCTCGGCCACTACCGCACCGGCAACTGGGCGGCCGCCCGCACCCTGCTGACCTCCACCATCGGCACCCGCTACGACGCGGACTTCGCCACCTGGCTGGCGGCCTGCGCGGCCGGCAGCTGCACCACCACCCCGCCGGTCAACCAGGCGCCGGCCGCCGGGTTCACGGCGCTGGTGAACGGCCTGACGGTGAACTTCACCGACGCCTCCACCGACGCGGACGGCACCATCGCCTCCCGCGCCTGGAACTTCGGTGACGGCACCACCTCGACCGCCGCCAACCCGGCCAAGGCTTACGCCGCGGCCGGCACCTACACCGTCAAGCTCACGGTGACCGACGACAAGGGCGCCACCGCGACCATCAGCAAGCCGGTCACGGTGGCCGTCCCCGGCCTGCCGGAGTGCTCCCCGGCCGACGACACCCGGGTGCTCGGCAAGAACTGCCGCCGCACCAACGTGTCCAACACGGTGGGCAACTACAGCTACTTCTACCTGTACGTCCCGGCCGGCACCACCTCGGTCAAGGTCACCGTCACCGGTGGCACCGGCAACGCCGACCTGTACTACAGCCCGACCGGCTGGGCCACCACCACCAACTTCACCCAGCGTTCGGTGAAGGCGGGCAACAGCGAGGCCCTGACCATCAACCGGCCCCCGACGGGCTACGTCTACCTGAGCCTGTTCGCCGCGGCGAGCTTCGACAAGGTCAGCATCACCACCCAGTTCTGACCCACCATCAGGAACCGTGCCGCCCCACCCCGTCAGGGGTGGGGCGGTTTCGGCTTTCCGGATGCGCTGGTCATTGCACCACTGTGCGCCGCTGATATCTGCTCCGGATGCGAACTACCGTAATGGTGTGCCCGGTTGGCAGCCGGGCCGATAAGTGCACGGTATTTGTACGATGTTCCAGTGCAGATGAAGTGAGGCACAGATGAGCAGGTTCCGAATCGGTCTCAGCGTCGCGACCGGTATGAGCGTCCTTTCGCTGGCCCTCTCGGCCGGCACCACCGCCGGGGCGGTGGCCCCGCCGGTCGAGGCGGTCAGGGCCGCCCCGCCGGCCGTCGGCAGCACCGCCGCACCGTCCCTCGCCGCCAGCTACCGCACCACCCGCTTCACCAACGGCAACGGTGGCCAGTGTCTGGACGCGGACCTGGGCACCATCGGCGGCAACGGCACCAGGGTGCAGCTCTGGGGCTGCAACGGTTGGAGCAACCAGACCTGGATCTGGACGCCGGCGCCGGGGCAGCCGGTCGGCTACTACAAGATCCAGACGGAGAAGAACTACCGCTGCCTGGACGCGGACCTGGGCACCATCAACGGCAACGGCACCAAGGTCCAGCTCTGGGACTGCAACGGCTGGGACAACCAGATCTGGATCTGGAACGGCACCACCCTGCAGACCCTGAAGAACAACCGGGTCCTGGACGCGGACGCCAACACCATCCCCCGCGACGGCACCAGGGTCCAGCTCTGGGACCGCAACGGCTGGGACAACCAGCGGTGGATCTTCAACTGACCCACCGTCAACAACCCTGCCCCACCCGTCCGAGGGTGGGGCAGGGCACCGCCGTCAGCCCTCGGCGAAGGCGTCCGCCAGCCGGCGCAGGCCCTCGCCGATCTCCTCGGGGTTGTGGGTGGTGAAGGACATCCGCAGCGTGCGCGGGTCCGGAGTGGTGGCGTAGAACGGCGCGCCGGGCACGTACGCCACGTCGTGCCGGACGGCGGTCCGCAGCAGGGCGGTCGCGTCGTGGCCGGCCGGCAGCCGGACCCAGAGGAACATGCCACCGTCCGGGTGGTTCCAACTGCTGCCCGCCGGCAGGGCCTTGGACAGACCGGCGAGCAGCGCGTCGCGCCGCTCGCGGTAGGCGGCCCTGATCCGGCCGATGTGCGCGTCCAGGTCGGCGTCGCGCAGGTAGCGGGCGGCGGCGGCCTGGTCGATGGTCGAGGTGTGCAGGTCGGCCGACTGCTTGACGATCACGCAGGCGCGGCGCAGGGCGGCGGGCGCGCGCAGGAAGCCCAGCCGCAGACCGGGGGCGAGGATCTTGGAGAACGAGCCCAGCAGGACGGTGCGGTCGGCGGCCGCCGAGAGTCCGGCGATCCACGGCTCGGCCTCCCCGTCGTAGCGGAGCTCGCCGTACGGGTCGTCCTCGGCGATCCAGAAGCCGTGCCGCTCGGCGAGTTCGGCCACCGCCCGGCGGCGCGCGGTGTCCAGGGTCCGGCCGGTCGGGTTCTGGAAGGTGGGCACCAGGTAGAGCAGCTTCGGCCGCTCCCGGGCCACCAACTCGGCCAGCGCGTCCGGGATCAGACCGCCGTCGTCGGTCGGCACCGGCACCACCCGGGCGCCCGCGAAGGCGAAGCACTGCAGCGCGGCCAGGTAACCCGGGTCCTCCACCAGCACCACGTCGCCGGGCTCCAGCAGCGCGGCGGTGAGCAGGGTCAGGGCCTGCTGCGAGCCGGTGGTGACGAGCAACTCGTCCGGGATGGTGGCCAGTCCACGATCCGTCAGCCGCTCGGCTATCGCGGTGCGCAGCTCCGGGTCGCCCTCGGTGGTGGAGTACTGCAGGGCCCGGTCCGGGACTTCGGTGAACGCCCGGTCGTAGGCCGCCCGCAGCCCGGCCACGTCGAAGAGTTCGGGAGCGGGCAGGCCGCCCGCGAACGAGATCACCTCGGGCCGCGCGGTCAGCGCGAGGATCTCCCGTACGGCGGACGGCCCGACGGCGGAGGCACGGGCGGCTGGCGGCGGCAGTTCGGCTCGGGTCATCCCCGGAGCGTACGAGCAGCCGGCCCGCCCGATCGAGCCCTTTCCACTATGTGATCAAGCGTCAGGGTGGCTCGCCCTACGACCGGCTCTCGCACAGGGCCGTGTCGATCAGCGTGAACAGCTGCTGCTGCGGCGTGTTGTTGGTGAAGTAGGCGTTGGTCATCGCGGAGGCGTGCCGGCCGTCCTTGGTGACCATGGTCTGGGTGTAGTAGCCGGGGACCCCGCCGTTGTGACCCCAGGCCTCGCCGCCGCAGGACAGGTTCATCCGGAAGATCCCGAAGCCGTAGCCGATACCGGCGCCGATGTCGCCCGTCTGCTCCAGCTCCGCCACCATCGCCGGGGAGACCACCCGGCCGGCCAGCAGGCCCTGGTAGAAGGTGCTGAGGTCCTCCTCCGTGGAGATGATCGCCCCGGCGGTACTGAAGACGGACGGGTCGTAGGTGAAGACCGAGGTCCAGAAGAAGAACGGGCCGAGCCGGGCGCCGTTGTAGCCGGGCACGGCCGGGGTGGGCAGGGCGCGGTTGCCGGGAGCGGGGAAGACGGTGCGGGTCAGGCCGAGGGGCTGGAGGATCCGGCCCGTGACGGCCTCGTGGGCCGGCAGGCCCGTCACCTTCTCGATGAGCATGCCGAGGATCAGGTAGTTGGTGTTGGAGTACGCGAAGGCGGTGCCCGGCGCGGAGCCCGGCGCCCGCTTCAGGCCCTCCCGCACCAGGGTGGCCAGCTTGAAGGTACCGTCCGGCTCGGCCACGTTGAGGGAGCCCAAGGGGTCGTACTGCGGGATTCCAGTGGTCTGCCGGAGCAGGTGCCGCACGGTGATCCGGGTGCCGTCGTAGCCGTTGCCGGTGACCACGCCCGGGAGGTAGGTCTCGATGCCCGTGTCCAGGGAGACCTTTCCCTCGTCGACCAGTTGCAGGACGGTCGCCGCGGTGAAGGTCTTGGTCTGGCTGCCCGCCCGGAAGTACTCGTTGGACTGGATCGGCTTGGTGGTGTTGATCGTGCCGGTGCCGGCCGACAGCGACCAGGAGCCGGTGGCGTTACCCGCGTACACCCCGGCGCCGGGGCCCGCGGCGGCCTGGAAGGTCTTCAGCGCCGCGAGCGTGGCGGGGTGGTCGGCGGCCGGGGTGGCGTGGGCGGTGGTCGTCGTCAGCATGACGACGGTCGCGGCCGCCGCGCCGATGAGGGCGGAGAGCCGCTTCCTGGTGTGCTTCATGCCTGTTCTCCTGGGTTCTGGGGACGGTGCTCTGACGGATGGTCAGCCGGCGGCGGCGAAGGCGGCGGCCAGGCGCGGGACGTAGTCGGCGAACGCCGGGGCCCAACAGCCGTAGTTGTGGCCGCCGTTGCAGCTCGGGGCCAGTGCCGAACCGTTGCCGTAGTCGACGAAGCGGCTGGGGATGCCCAGCTGGTCCAGCCGGGCCTTGACGGTCTTGGACGCCGCCTCGGTGTTGGCGTCGATGACGTCGTTGTTGCCGGTGTAGAGCGTGATGCCGGTGCCGGAGAGCTTGGCGAGGTTGACCGGAGTGGCCGGGTCGACCGCCTTCCACACCCGGTCGGCGTTGAAGACCGGGTACGGCGAGCCGAAGATCGCGTCGCTGTCCACGTAGGGGCCGTAGCCGGTGCAGTCACCGGAGCCGGAGGAGCTGGAGGAGCTGCTCGCCGCGCACCAGGCGCCGGTGAGGTTGAGCTCGGTGGCCAGGACGGTCGCGCGGATGGTCCACATACCGAAGTCGATGCCGCCCGACAGCGCGGCGACCTGGCCGAACAGGTCCGGCCTGGCCTGGGCGTAGTGGAGCGAGCCGTAGCCGCCCATGGACAGCCCGACGACGGCCCGGTGGGCCCGGTCGGGGAGGGTGCGGAGATTGGCGTCGATGAACGGGACGACCTGGGTGAGGTGGAAGGTCTCCCAGTTCGCGGCGCCCTCGGCGGTGTTCTGCATCCTCCAGTCGGCGTACCAGCCCTTCAGGCCGCCGTCCGGCACCACGGTGATCATCGAGTCCGCGTGCAGCGCGGGCGCGGCCGCGACGTCGTCCACCCCGCCGCCACCGCCGTGCAGGAAGTAGGTGACCGGCCAGCGCCGACCGGGGTCGGCGTCGTACCCGGCGGGCAGCAGGATGCGGATCCGGTGCTTCCCGGAGAGCTGCCCGGTGGTGACGGTGAGGGTGAAGTCGGTGGGGCTGTGCACCTCGGTGGCTCCGGGCACCAGGGTCAGACCCTGGCCGTCGCTGAAAGCCGGAACGGCGGTGGCGGTCGGTGCGGTCGCCGCGGTCGGTGCTTCGGCATGCGCCGGGCCGGTGCCGGTCAGGGCGGCGAGCGCGAGTGCCGCGCCGAGTGCGGTGATGCGCAGGGACGTCATCGGGAACCCTTCGTCGAGGAGGTTCGCGGTGGGGTGGAGCGCCGCGAACCGGACGTCCCGATGCTGGTGCGTGTACTGCCCGGTGGACAGGCCAAGCCACCGGCCATTGGTGACCGGCCGTCAGGGCGTCCCGGGGCGGCCGGTCACGGGGAAGGCGATCGGCGCGAAGTCCGGGTGCTGTCGCCGGTACGTGCTCCCGAGGTGGTGCTGCAGCCGGACGTGGCGGAACTGGTAGACGGCGCCGGTCTGCCGCAGCACCCCGCGGCGGTAGGCGTCGTCCAGGAAGGCGACCGGGTCCCAGGGGAGCCGGCCGGTCAGCGGCAGCCAGAGCCGGGAGAGCAGCAGCCACTGGCCCCAGGCGGTGAAGGCGAGCAGGTAGGAGGCCGCGCCGCCGAGGCCGCCGACCGTGCCGATCAGCAGGCCGTCCCGGAGGTCCCAGTTGAGCCGGCCCATCGAGTCCTGGAGCAGCCGGACGACCAGGTGACCGCCGAAGGCGATGGCCAGGGTGAGCGTCGGGGCCAGCACCAGGAACTGCCGCCCCACCGTCGTACGGTTCGAGGACAGCAGGCTGACCGGGGTGGCCGCCGCGGTGACGTCGACGGGTGCTTCGAGTGCGGCCGTCAGCCCGAAGACCAGACCGGCGGCCAGGCCGAAGATCAGCGCGAAGACCAGCATGTTGATCAGGATGCCTTTGAACACGGCAGGGTCGGTGAGCGAGGTCTCGGTGCCCAGCGCGCGTTCGAAGGCGAACGCGCAGGCACAGCCGATCCCCATCACGGCCCCGCCGAACAGGCCCTGGCCGAAGCGGACGGCGAAGGTGCGCAGCGGGCGGCGGCCGAGACCGCGGTGGGTGGCGCGCAGCGTCAGCCGGACGCTGGCCGGTTCGACGGCCGACCCACCCCCGGACCGGTCCGCCATCGCGTAGACGGACCCGAAGGCGAGTCCGGCGGCGAGGCCCAGGAGGGCGCCCTGCAGCAGGAGTTCGGCGATGGCGAGCGGGGTCAGCAGCAGGCAGACCAGCCAGTCGGCCAGCGTGACGCTCAGGTCGGTGGCCAGCACGACGGCCAGGGTCCGGGTCGAGCGCGACAGCGAGTCGCCGAGCTGCCACCACGCGAGGTCCTGCCGGTCGCGGTCGAAACGGACCAGGTGGTGGGCGAGGTGGCCGAGCCAGCGCTCGGCCCGGGCGGGGTCCGCGTACGGCGTCCGGGGCTGCCGGCCGGCGGCGTCCCGTTCCGGGGTGCGACGCCGGTAGACGGCGGGCACGAATCCCGCCAGCAGGTGTTCCTCCAGGCTCCGGGCGGTGGGGAAGCGGGTGGCGTCGAGGAGTTCGGCGGGATCGCGGCCGGGTGTCTCGCTGTAGAGGGTGCGGGCGAGGATGACCATGAGCGGGGTGGTCAGCACCGTCGCGAGGTCCGCGCCCTCCCGCTCAGGGAGCCGTTCGAGGACCGCGTCCCAGGCCGTCCTGGTCCCGCTTCCCTCGGCCGGGAGGGTCCGGGCGGTGCGGGGCAGGTAGCCGGCCAGGTCGTCGAGGGTGAGGTCGGTGAGCTCGATGCCACCTGCCCAGACCAGCGGAGCGTGCGCGGCCCGGACCGCCTCGGCGTACTCGTCGCGCCGGCTGGTGAGGACGAGCGGGGAGGAGGTCGCGTTGAGCGCGTCCAGGGCCTCGCGCCGCAGACCTTCGGCGATCTCGTCGAAGCCGTCCAGGACCGGGAGGACCAGGTCGGCGTCGATCAGCGCGGCGGCCAGCGTCGCGCCGCGGGAGCTGCGGCGGGCCAGATGGGGGTGGTCGCGCAGCAGGCGGCCGATCAGCCAGTCCCGCAGCGCGGTGGTGGACGGGTCCCAGGAGCCGATGCTGAAGATGACCGGCACCCGGCCGTGCGGGACCGGGGCGTCCAGCAGGTCCAGGGTGAACCTGATGGTGAGGACGGACTTGCCCGAACCCGCCCGGCCGAGGATCGCCAGCCGTCCGGAGGGGATCCTGCGGTAGACGTCGGTCACGGTGCGCAGGTCGCCGTCGAGATCCACCTCGCGCGGTGTCTCACCCGGGCCGAGACGCTGGACGTTCTCCGCGTGGTCGGTCAGAGCGGTGGGCGCGGGCTGCCACCGGACGGGCAGTGGGAACGGGTCGTGGACCCGGCGCTGCGCCTCCTCGTGGCGCCAGCGGCGCCGGACCTCGGTCGCCAACTCCCGGGCGGCTTCGGCGAGTCCGCTGTCGACGGGCGTCGGGGTGGGGGTTCCGGTCCCGGGCGCCGTTCGTGGGGCCGGGGCGGCGGGCGCTCCGGTGAGGGTGGCGGCCAGGCGTCGGCGGTCCTCGTCACCGAGGTCGAGCGCGTCCGCGAGCAGATTCACCGTCCCCATCCGGTGGTTGGCGGATCCGCCGCTCTCCAGCCGGCGAATGGTGCGCACGCTGATTCCGGACCGCTCGGCCACCTGTTCCTGCGTCAGGTCCGCCTGATCGCGCAGCTTGCGTAACAACGTGCCGAGGTCGTCTGCCACGAGCGTCTCCCCTACCCACCAGTACGAACGGCGGCGAGCCTACCGGTGGCCACCGGTCACAGATGGCCGGTTCCCTGACCTGGACAGTCAACATGACGGAGGTCACCGTCGGGGGCGTGTCCCGAGCGTGCAGTGAACCGGAGGCAGGGAGTCGACGTGGCCAACCGCTACTGGTGCGGCGAGTGCAGCTTCAAGACGTCCTGGCACGGGGAGTCCGAGGGGCTGCGCCGACAGGTCGAGCACTACGCCGCCGCGCATCCCGGTGTCGCTCCCGGGGGCCAGGTCGAGACCCGCAGACGGGGCGCCGGCGAGCGGTACGGGTGCCTGCGGCTGGCGGCCGTCGCACTCGTCCTGCTCGCCGTGGTGGCCGCCTGCCGCCACTGAGCGCCTGCGGGTCCCGGCCTGACCGGGCGTCAGCCGCGCGGCAGCACCAGGGACTGGATCTCCGGCAGCGCACGCCAGTCGCTGGTGGCGATGCTGGCGTTGGCGGCGGCCAGCTGGGTGACCCGGGCGCGGGCCTGGTCGGCGGTGGGCGCGGTGCCGGAGATGGCCGGGGCGACGTTGTGGGCGTCCGTCATGACCAGCAGGTAGTGCCGGGTCCGGTACCAGGAGGTGTCGATGCTCCCGCTCACGTAGGCGGCGGCGTCGCCGTCGAAGAGCACGAACCACGGACGGAGGTTGGTCTCGCCGTACTTGCCGCGGGGGTCGCCCGCCGCCGCGCCGTGCACGGCCGGGAAGACCTGCGCCTGGCCGACCCGCCCGGCTGCCGCGAGGTCGCGCAGGTAGCGGCCGTACTCCACGTCGGTGTGCAGGGTGTCGAACGGGTTCTGCTCCTCGGCGGTGCCGGGGATGATGTCGACCAGCACCCGCCCGGCCAGCGCCGCGCGGCTCGGCCAGTTGCCGGCCCGGGCGGCCTCGTCCAGGGTGGCGTACGAGCCCAGCAGGTCGGCCGGGCGGAAGACGGTGCTGCCCAGGTGGGCCGCGATCAGCGCGTCGAGCTGGGCCGGGCCCATGCCGCGGTTGCCGGCGAAGCCGCCCTTCAGCTCCAACTTGACCACCAGCGGCCCGGACTGGGGGTGCGCGCCGAGCCAGAGCCGGACGTCGTCCAGGCAGTGCTCCAGGTTCTTGTTGGTACCGCCGCCGTAGAGCTGGGAGGCGTCGGTGGCCGCGACGCAGTTGTTGCTGTTGCCGAGCGGGTTGGAGTGGCTGACCTTCCACTCCTTGGTGACGGTGTCGGTCCAGACGTCCAGCTCGATCATGCCGGTGCCGGTGTCCAGCGCGCGGGCCAACTGGCTGAAGGCGCCCGGGTCGTAGGTGTTGTGCAGCCCGACCGTGGTGGCCCCGGCGAACGGCAGGTCGGCGGTACCGGCGGTGCCGGCGTGTGCCGGTGCGGTCGGCAGCAGGGTCGCGGCGGCGGTGGCGAGCAGGGCGGTGGCGATCCGGCGAAGGCTCAACGGTCTCTCCTGGTCGGAGGGTTGGGGAAGAGGCCAGCATCCGACAGTTGAGCGGACGTCAGGTGACATGACAAGTACATCTGGCAGAAGACTTCGCCACGGGCGGTATTGACCCACGCATGACAGTGGCGCCACCATCGTGCTTGGCGCGCGCCGCAGCTCCTCCCTCCATCCGTCCTACCGGACAACCCCCACAGGAGGACAGTCATGCGACTGCTCAGTCGCGGAAAGCCCGCTGCGGCCGTTGCCGCCCTGCTCGCGATCGCCCTGGCGATGCCGCTCGCCTCCGAGGCCAGCGCCAAACCCGCACCGGTGAACGAGAGTTCGTCGGCCGCCCTGGACGAGGCGATCACCCAGTACGCCATCGACGGCCCCCGCACCGTCGGCGAGCGGAGCGCGATCGCCGCCGTCGGTGTCTCGATCGACGAGGTGGACGCCCAGTCCGTGGTGGTCTCCGCCACCGCCGCCGAGGCCCGCCGACTCCGGGCCCAGGGCTGGAAGTTGACCGCGCTGCCCGGCCCGGAGCCCGAGACCGGACTGGGCATCAGCATCAACGACTTCCCGTCCAAGGACTCGATGTACCACAACTACGCCGAGGCCACCGCCGACCTGAACGCCGTGGTGGCGGCTCACCCGAGCATCATGAGCAAGCAGGTGATCGGCAAGTCCTACGAGGGCCGGGACCTGTTCGCCATCAAGATCAGCGACAACGTCGGCACCGACGAGGCCGAGCCGGAGGTGCTGTTCACCGCCCACCAGCACGCCCGGGAGCACCTCACCGTCGAGATGGCGCTCTACCTGCTGCACGAGTTCGGCGACAAGTACGCCACCGACAGCCGGATCGCCAACGCGGTGAACAGCCGGGAGATCTGGATCGTGCCGGACGTCAACCCGGACGGCGGCGAGTACGACATCGCCACCGGCAGCTACCGCAGCTGGCGGAAGAACCGGCAGCCCAACTCCGGCTCCAGCAACGTCGGTACCGACCAGAACCGGAACTGGAACTACAAGTTCGGCTGCTGCGGCGGCTCTTCGGGCTCCACCTCCAGCGAGACCTACCGGGGCACCGCCGCGGAGTCCGCCAAGGAGGTCAAGGTGGTGGCCGACTTCGTCCGCAGCCGGATCGTCGGTGGCAAGCAGCAGATCACCGCCGCGATCGACTTCCACACCTACAGCGAGCTGGTGCTCTGGCCGTTCGGCTGGACGTACGACGGCGTCGTGCCGGGGATGTCGGCGGACGAGTACAACACCTTCGCCACCTTCGGGAAGACCATGGCGGCCAGCAACGGCTACACCCCCGAGCAGTCCAGCGACCTGTACATCACCGACGGGACGATCGACGACTGGCTGTGGGGCGCGCAGCGGATCTTCGCGTACACCTTCGAGATGTACCCGGCCAGCGGTGGCGGCGGCTTCTACCCGCCCGACGAGGTGATCGGCCGGGAGACCAGCCGGAACCGCGACGCCGTGCTGCGGCTGGTGGAGAACGCCGACTGCATGTACCGCGCGATCGGAAAGCAGCAGCAGTACTGCGGGATCGCGTCCTGAAGCGCGCTCCGTCGGCCGGGCCTGCCCGGGTCCCGGCCGACGGAGCGTCAGACCAGGGGCCTGGCCCCCTCGACCACCGCGCGCAGGGCCGGTTCGGCGGGTGAACCCGCTTCGGCGGTGTAGACGACCAGGGCCTGGTCCGGGTCGTCCGGCAGCCGCAGGGTCTCGTAGGCGAGGGTGAAGGTGCCGGCCGCGGGGTGCCAGATCTCGTACTCGCCGTGGGTCTTCTCGCGGACCTCCTGGTCCTCCCAGAGCCGGGCGAACTCGGGGCTCCGCTCAGTCAGTTGGGCCACCAGGTCGGTGTACTCGGGGTCGCACTGGTGCCGGCCGAGGTCCATCCGCAGGATCGCCACCAGGTCGCGGGCCTTGCACTCCCAGTCCACGTACCGGCCGCGCAGCCGCTCGTCGCAGAAGTGCAGCCAGGTGAGGTTCCGCCGCTCCGGCGCCAGCGCCGCCAGGTCCACCAGCAGCAGGGCGGTGAACGGCTCGTTCCAGGCCAGGATGTCCGTCCGGCGGCCGACCACCAGGGCGGGGGTGTCCGGCAGCGAGTCCAGCAGCCGCCGCAGCCCCGGGCGGACCCGTTGCGCGGGCCGGGCGCCGGTGACGTCCGGGCGGACCAGGTGCAGCAGGTGCTGCCGCTCGGCCTGGTCGAGCCGCAGGGCGGTGGCCACCGCGTCGATCACGGTGTCCGAGACGTTCTCCGCCCGGCCCTGCTCGAACCGCACGTAGTAGTCCACGCTCACGCCGGCCAGCTGGGCCAGCTCCTCCCGGCGCAGCCCCGGCACCCGGCGGCGCTCGCCGTACTGCCGCAGCCCGGCGTCGGCCGGCTGCAGCCGGGCCCGTCGTGACCGTAGGAAGGTGCCGAGTTCAGCCTTGTTGCCCATACCCCGATCCTAAGGGTGGTTCCGACAGACCCAGGTTTGCCGGTTCCCAGGTGGCGTGGGGTGCTGGGTAACCGGCCCGGACCTCGGCAGGATTCAGTTCTGACAGCACGCCGGACCGAAGGGCACCACCCATGAGCATCACCACCGTCGCCGCCTACGCCGCACCCGCGCCCAAGGCACCGCTGGAGCGCACCACCGTGTCGCGCCGGCCGGTCGGCGAGCACGACGTCCTGATCGACATCAAGTTCGCCGGGATCTGCCACTCCGACATCCACCAGGTCAACGAGGACTGGGGCCAGGCCCCGTTCCCGATGGTGCCGGGCCACGAGATCGCCGGCCTGGTGGCCGAGGTCGGCCCGGGCGTCACCCGGTACGCGGTCGGCGACCGGGTCGGGGTCGGCTGCTTCGTCGACTCCTGCCGGGAGTGCGACAACTGCCTGGCCGGGAACGAGCAGTACTGCACCGGGGGACTGACCTTCACCTACCCGGCGGGTCCCGACGGCCAGCCCACCTACGGCGGTTACAGCACCCACATCGTGGTCGACGAGAACTACGTGCTGGGCATCCCGGAGGGCATCGGCCTGGCCGAGGCCGCCCCGCTGCTCTGCGCCGGGATCACCCTCTACTCGCCGCTCAGCCACTGGCAGGCGGGCCCGGGCAAGAAGGTCGCCGTCGTCGGCCTGGGCGGCCTCGGCCACATGGGCGTCAAGATCGCCCACGCGATGGGCGCCGAGGTCACCGTGCTCAGCCAGTCGCTGCGCAAGCAGGAGGACGGCCTGCGGCTGGGCGCCGACCACTTCCACGCCACCGCCGACCCGGCCACCTTCACCGAGCTGGCCGGCACCTTCGACCTGATCGTCAACACCGTCTCGGCCAACCTGCCGCTGGACGACTACCTCGCCCTGCTGCGCACCGGCGGCACCCTGGTCAACGTCGGCGCCCCGGCCGACCCCACCCCGGTGAACATGTTCTCGCTGATCGGCGGCCGCAAGCAGCTGGCCGGTTCGATGATCGGCGGCATCCGGGAGACCCAGGAGATGCTGGACTTCTGCGCCCGGCACGGCCTCGGCGCGGAGATCGAGACCATCGCGGTGGACCAGATCAACGAGGCGTACGAGCGGGTGCTGGCCAGCGACGTGCGGTACCGCTTCGTCATCGACACCAGCACGTTCTGACGGTGCCGGGGTGCTGACCGTACTGGTCGGGTACGAGGCAGGTCCTGGCCGACAGGACCTGCTCCGGACCGAGTTGGAGGCGATGCTGGAACCGGCAGCAGAGCTGCCCGGCTGTCTGGCCTTCGAGCTCTACCTCGACCCGAACTGCCCGGAGCGGATGCTGCTGGTCGAGCAGTGGACCAGTCCGGCCGGCTGGCGGGCGCACTACGGGCAGCGGGTCGGGCGGCTCGCGGAGCTGCTCGCCCGCCCCGCCACCATCCGTTGCCTGGGCGCTACTTGAGCAGTCTGGAGAGCCGGCGGTCGGCCAGCACCCGGCCGCCGGTCTGACAGCTCGGGCAGTACTGCAGCGAGGACTCGGCGAAGTTCACCGAGCGGACGGTGTCCCCGCAGCGCGGGCAGCGCTCCCCGGCCCGGCCGTGCACCGCCAGGCCCGCCTTCTTCTCCGCCTTGAGCGCGTCGGCGGTGGTGGCGCGGGCCCGCTCGACCGCCGAGCCGAGCACCTGCCGGGTGGCGGCGTACAGCCGGCCCAGCTGCTCCCGGTCCAGCGACGGCGCCAGCGCGTACGGGGAGAGCCTGGCCTCGTGCAGGATCTCGTCCGAGTACGCGTTGCCGATCCCGGCCAGCCCGGTCTGGTCGGTCAGGAAGGTCTTCAGCCGGTGCCGCTCGGCGGCCGCCAGCTCGGCCAGCCGCTGCTCGGTGAACTCCGGACCGAGCGGGTCCAGGCCCAGCCGGGCGATGCCGGGCACCAGCTGAGGGTCGGTCACCACGTAGGCGGCCAGCCGCTTGGTGGTGCCCTGCTCGGTGACGTCGAAGCCGGAGCCGTCGTCCAGCACCAGCCGCAACGCCTGCGGCCCCCGGCCGGGCCGGGCCCCGCCCGGGCGGTCGGGGAACGAGTCGCGGTGCCGGATCCACCCGGCCCTGGCCAGGTGCAGTACCAGATGCGGTCCCTCCCCGGCCAACAGGTCGAGGAACTTCCCGTGCCGGGTCACCGAACTGACGGGCAGTCCGTGCAAGGCGGTCACCGGCGGATCGAAGGTCTTCAGCACCTGGATCGACAGCACGTCCACCCGCTGGACGGTCCGCCCCTCCGACGCCTCGGCGATCCGCTCGGCCAGCGCCTGCACTTCCGGCAATTCGGGCATACCAGCCAGCCTACGCTTCGGCAGACAGGGGCTCGGGGAACTGCGACGCCGACCTCGAAAAAGGTGATCCGTACGTAGGCGGTCAGGCACTTTCGCAGTGATGCCCGCCAGCCACGAACCGTCGCCGTTCCCCGAGCCCCTGGATGGTGCAACCTTGTGTCAGCTGTCGATGGTGCGGGCCAGCCGGGTGATGCCCTCGGTGAGGTCGGCCAGGTTGCGGCAGGCGGCGTAGCTGATCCGCAGGTGCGGCGCGGGCGGCTCGGCGGCGAAGTACGGCCGGCCGGGGGTGACCGCCACCCCGTTGCGGCAGGCGGCGGCGGCCAGTTCGCGGTCGTCGGTGCCGTCGGCAAGCCGCAGCCAGAGGTGGTAGCCGCCCAGCGGGATCCGCTCGCCGAGCAGCTCGGGCCGCAGCCGGGCCAGGGTGTCCACCGCCGCCCGCCGACGCTCCGCCAGGGCGGTCGAGATGTCCCGGAGTTGGCGGGCCCAGGCGGGCGAGCCGACCAGTTCGAGGGCGGTCTCCTGGAGCGGCCGGGGGACGAAGAAGCTGTCCACCGCCTGCACCGCCCGCAGCCGCTCGAAGGCCGGCCCGCGTGCGGTCAGCCCGCCGACCCGCAGGCTCGGCGAGGTGGCCTTGGTCAGCGAGCGGACGTGCACCACCACCCCGTCCGGGTCGTCCGCCGCGAGCGCGGGGGCCGGTGACGGGGCGTCGGCGTGCACCAGCAGCCGGGCGAAGTCGTCCTCCACCACGAAGGCCCCGGCCGCCCGGGCGACCCGCAGCACCTCGCGCCGCCGCTCGGCGGAGAGCACCGCGCCGGTCGGGTTGTGGAACAGCGGCTGGCAGACGAAGGCGCGGGCCCGGGTCGCGGCGAACGCCTCGGCCAGCAGGTCGGTCCGTACGCCGTCCTGGTCCACCGGCACCGGGACCGGCCGCAGCCCGGCCGCCCGGGTCACCGCCAGGGTGCCGGGGTAGCTCGGCGACTCCACCAGCACCGGCGCGCCGGGAGCGACCAGCGAGCGCAGCGCCGTGCTCAGCGCGCCCTGCCCGCCCGCCGTGATCAGCACGTCCGAGGCGCTCAACGTACCGTCAGGGCCGCCGATCTCCCGGGCGAACCAGGCCCGCAGCTCGGCCAGGCCCTCCACCGGCGGCCGGCCCCAGGCGCCCGCCCGCCGTCCGGCCCTGGCCAGTGCGGCGGCCAGCGCCCGTTCGGGCTGGAGCGAGGGGTGCAGATAGCCGCTGTTCAGGTCCAGCACGTCGGCGGGCTGCATCGCGAGCGCGCCGAGTACGCCGGTGGCGTCGGTGCGCCGGTCCTGCCCGCCGAAGGTCTCGGCGCTCAGGGCGAGCTCCTGCCAGGAGACGTCGCCGGGCTGCGCCGGGGCGGCCCGCCGTTCGGCCCGGAACACCCCCGCGCCCGGGCGGGACACCACCAGGCCCTCCGCCACCAGGGTGCCGATCGCCCGGGAGACCGTCACCGGGCTCACCTGGTGACGCTCCACCAGGGCCCGACTGGACGGCAGCTTCTCATTCGGAGAGTAGCGGTTCAGCTCGGCCCGGAGGATGGCGGCCAGCTCGGCCACACTGCTACGCTCGGTCATGACAGCAAACGATAGCGCTATCCGGCCCAGCACGATAGCGGTCGGGGGCGGGACGGCCCTGGCGGCCCTGGGTGTGGTCTCCTTCTCGCTGAGCTTCCCGGCCACCGTCTGGGCGCTGAGCGGCTTCGGCCCCTGGTCCTCGACCGGCCTGCGCGGCCTGCTCGCCGCCGTGGTCGCCGCCGTCGGTCTGGCGGCCGCCCGGGCCCCGCTGCCCGCCCGCCGGCACTGGCCCGGGCTGCTGATGGTGGCGGGCGGCTGCGTGGTCGGCTTCCCGCTGCTCACCACGCTCGCGCTGGGGATCTCGTCCACCGCGCACACCGCCGTGGTGGTCGGGCTGCTGCCGCTGGCCACCGCCACGTTCGCGGCGCTCCGCTCGGGCGTCCGCCCGTCCCGGACGTTCTGGTACGCCGCGCTGGCCGGGGCGGCGGTGGTGCTCGGCTTCACCCTGCAGCAGAGCGGCGGGGCGCTGAGCCTGGCCGACCTCTACCTGCTCGGCGCCCTGGCTGTCTGTGCGGCGGGGTACGCCGAGGGCGGGCGGCTGGCCAGGGAGCTGCCCGGCTGGCAGGTGATCGCCTGGGGCGTGCTGGCGGCCGCGCCGGTGATGGCGGTGACGGCGGCCGTCGCGGTGACCTTCGAGCCGGTGCACCTGACGGTCCGTTCGCTGACCGGGCTGGCGTACATCGCGGCGGTCTCGCAGTTCGGCGGCTTCGTGCTCTGGTACCGGGGCATGGCCGAGATCGGCATTCCGAAGGCCAGTCAGCTGCAGCTCGCCCAGCCGCTGCTGACCCTCGGCTGGGCGGTCCTGCTGCTCGGCGAGACCCCGACCCCGGCCGCCCCGCTGGCCGCGATCGGGGTGCTCGCCTGCATCGCCGTCACCCAGCGGGCCCGCGGCTGAGCCGGTCCTGCTACTTGATCCCGGCGTCCGCGCAGGCCGCGGCGTGCGCGGCGTCGCAGATCTCCTCGGCCTTGTACAGGCCGCCGGCCACGATGGTCTCGGCGACCTTGGCCTTGGTCACCACGACCGGGCTGAGCAGCATCGAGGGGATCTGCTCGCTGCCGCTCTCGGTCACCGAGGTGGCCACCGCGGTGATGCCCAGGCCCTTCAGCAGGTAGACCGCGATGCTGGCGGCCGCGTCGGCCTCCGGGCGGTACGGCTTGTAGATGGTGTACGCCTGATCGCCGGTCAGCAGGCGGCGGACGGCGTCGATCGAGGCGTCCTGGCCGCCGACCGGGACGTTCTTCATCCCGGCGGCCTTCAGGGTGGCGATGATCGAGGTGGCCATCCCGTCGTTGGCCGAGTAGACCGCCTGGATGCCGTCCTTGCCGAGGCTCTGGATCGCCTCGGTGGTCTTCTGGGCCGCCGTCTCGGGCTTCCAGTCACCGGACTGCTCGTAGCCGATCCGCTTGACCTTGCCCTCCAGCACCTTGTGCGCGCCGACCTTGAACATCGCGGCGTTCGGGTCGGACTCCGCGCCGTTGATCATCACCACGGTGGCCTGGGCGGCCTTCGGGCCGAGCGCCTGCAGCAGCGCCTCGCCCTGGAGCTCGCCGGTGCGCTGGTTGTCGAAGGAGACGTACGCGGTCACCTTGCCGGCCGCCAGGCGGTCGTACGCGATGACCTTCGCGCCCTGCTTGTTGGCCTGGTCCACCCAGTCCGCGGTCACCTTGGAGTTCACCGGGTCGAGCAGGATCACCTTGACGCCCTTGGCCAGCAGCTGGTCGAACTGCTTCCGCTGCAGGGCCTCGTCGCCGTCGGCGTTGGCGTAGTCCACCGCGCACTTGGTGCACAGGGCGGTGATCGCCGACTCGATCATCGGCTTGTCGAAGCTCTCGTACCGGGTGGACGAACTCCGCTCGGGCAGCAGCAGGCCGACGGTCTTGCTGCCGGTCGAGTTCGGGTCCGGCGTGCCGTCCTGGCCGCAGGCGGCCAGGGACAGGGTCATCGACACGGCGACCGCGGCGAGGAGGGTGCGGCGCGTTGCGTTCATGGTGGGTGGTGCCTCCCTGACTGCGTGCCGCAGCTTTGCGGCAGCGGAGGGAGTCAAGCTGTATGTCCGATGTAACGTCAAGAATTTAACCATGCGGATGCCAGAGGTATGCCAATCGTTACTTTCTCGAATTGAGTCGTCCTATTGGTAGGTATATGCCAAGGGCCCGCCTTCAGAAGATGGCGGGCCCTGCTCGGCTGACGATCGCTCACCGTTCGGTGCGCACCACCAGGCAGACGGCGGCCACCACGATCGCGCCGCCCAGCACGATCGGCCAACTGAGCGGCTCGGACAGGATCAGCCAGCCGAGCAGCACGGCCACCACCGGGTTCACGTAGGCGTAGGTGGCGACCAGCGGCAGCGGCGCGTTCTGCAGCAGCCAGGCGTACGCGGTGAAGGCGACCAGCGAGCCGAACACGATCAGCGCGGCCAGCGCGAGCCAGGAGCGGGTGGAGACGGTGGCCAGGTCCAGCGCCTGCGGCTCGCCCCGGAGCGCCGCGACGGCCAGGCAGCCGAGGCCGCCGACGATCATCTCGTAGGCGCTGGTGGCGAAGACGTTCTTCGGCATCGGCAGCTTGGAGGTGAGGTAGGAGCCGCCCGCCCAGGAGAGCGTCCCCACCATCACCAGCAGCACACCGGTCAGCTTCACCTCACCGCTAAGCCCCGGCACGGTCAGCACGCCGAGGCCGACCAGCCCGAGCAGCACCCCGGCCAGCGCGGTCCGCGAGGTGCGCTGCCCGGAGCTCCGCCGCAGCAGCACCAGCCAGAGCGGCACCACGGCGATCAGCAGGGCGGCCAGCCCGGACGGCACGTCCCGCTCGGCCAGCACCACCATGCCGTTCCCGCCGAGCAGCAGCATCAGCCCGACCAGCCCGGCCGAGCCGAGCTGACGCGGGGTCACCTTCAGTGCGGCCGGCCCCTGGCGCCAGGCCACCAGGCCGGCCAGCAGCAGCCCGGCGGTGATGAAGCGGGTGGCGGCGGAGAGGAACGGCGGCATGGTCTCGACCGCGATCCGGATGGCCAGGTAGGTCGAGCCCCAGACCACGTAGACGATGGCGAGCGCGCCCCAGACGGCGGCCGAGATTCTGGCGGGGGAGGCGGCGGCGCCGGTGGGGACGGCGTCGCGAGGGGGGAGGGTGTTCGGCCGGGGGGACTGCTGAGACGCGGTCATGTGTGTCTCCATGGTTTGGTGCTGTCAGGCGAATGCCACCACACCGGGACGGAACGCGCGAGCGAGTTTGCTGCCAAGCACGGTCGACTTGCTGCCAAGGTCGGCCGAGTGGCTGACCCCGCCGGTGGTGTCGCCCGGTTGCCGGTGCTGCCGGTGTCGCCGGTGGTAGTCATGGGACGGTCCGGTGGGAGGAGCGTCCGGCGTGGAGTGGTTCGCGGCACCCGAGTACTGGTGGGGCCGACTGGTGTTCCAACGGCTGGTCGCCGCCGTCTACTTGCTCGGCTTTCTTGCTGCCGCCCGGCAGTTCCGGGCACTGCTGGGCGAGCACGGCATGCTGCCGGTGCCCCGGTTCCTCGCCCGGACCAGCCGGCGGCAGGCGCCCAGCCTGTTCCGGTTCCACTACTCGGACCGGGCGTTCGCGGGCACCGCCTGGTCCGGCGCGCTGCTGGCCGCCGCCCTGCTCGCCGGTGCGGGTGAACTCGTCCCGCTCTGGGCCGCGATGCTCGGCTGGGGCCTGCTCTGGCTGCTCTACCTCTCGATCGTCAACGTCGGCCAGACCTGGTACGCCTTCGGCTGGGAATCCCTGCTGCTCGAGGCGGGCCTGCTGGCCGCCTTCCTCGGCAACGGCGAGGTGGCCCCGGCGGCCCCGGTGCTCTGGCTGCTCCGCTGGCTGCTGTTCCGGGTCGAGTTCGGCGCCGGGATGATCAAAATCCGCGGCGACCGCTGCTGGCGCGAACTGACCTGCCTGCGCTACCACCACGAGACCCAGCCGATGCCCGGGCCGCTCAGCTGGTTCTTCCACCACCTGCCCGCCCCGCTGCACAAGGTCGAGACGGCGGCCAACCACGTGGTCCAACTGGTGGTCCCGGTCGGCCTGTTCCTGCCCCAGCCGGTGGCCGGGGTGTGCGCGGTGCTGATCGTGGTCACCCAGCTCTGGCTGGTGCTGTCCGGCAACTTCGCCTGGCTGAACTGGCTCACCATCGCGCTGGCCTGCACGGTCCTGCCGCTGTCCGGCGGCACCTCGGCGGCCGGGCCGCCGTGGTACGTCGGTGTGGTGCTGGCCTTCACCCTGCTGGTCCTGGTGCTGAGTTACCGGCCCGCCCGCAACCTGTTCTCGCACCGTCAGGTGATGAACCGTTCGTTCGACCGGCTGCACCTGGTCAACGCGTACGGCGCGTTCGGGGCGGTCAACCGGCTCCGGCTGGAGGTGGTGGTGCAGGGCACCGCCGACCGGCGGGTGACCGGGCGGTCGGTCTGGCAGGAGTACGGTTTCCACGGCAAGCCCGGCGACCCGCACCGGATGCCACGTCAGTTCGCTCCCTACCACCTGCGGCTGGACTGGCTGATGTGGTTCGCCGGGATCTCCCCGGCGTACGCGCGGCCCTGGTTCAGACCGTTCGTCCACCGCCTGCTCGCCGGGGACCGGGACACCCTGCGACTGCTCCGGCACAACCCCTTCCCGGACGCGCCGCCCGAGTACGTCCGCGCGCTGCTCTACCGTTATCGCTTCACGGACTGGCGCACCCTGCGCACGACCGGCGCGTGGTGGGAACGCACGCTGGTGCGTGAGTACCTGCCGCCGGTGCGCCTGTCCGACTTCCGTCCCGTTGTCCGAGGTGATCCCCGCTGAACGGTGCACCCGGCGCGCCGTGCCCGAACCCGACCGGGTGCGTGCACCGCTCGAACGCCCACCCGTATCCTGGGCGTCCGCACCGGGCGCTCCGTCAGTCCCGCCCGTGCCGGCGGACCACACCGCCGCCACCGCCCCCCGTCCGCCCAGCCACGAACCGGACTTCACACATGACCGTGAACTATCTGAACGACGCCGACAACCCGGCGGTGGACGCAGCTCCCTCCTCGGTGGGTGACCCGCGCGAGGATCTCGGCCGCTACGCCGAACTGGGCGGTTTCACCCTGACCGCCGAGGCCAACCCCTGGTACGCGGCGCAGGCCGCGGCCACCCCCGAGGACGCCCGCGCCGCCTCCACCGCCCTGGCCGAACTCCGCAGCCACGACCTGATCGCCACCCGGGACAGCCTCACCGCCCTGCTCGGCGACGCGGCCACGCCCGGCACGCTGACCGAACTCACCCGGCTCACCGCCGTCCTGCAGCGCGCCCACGGCACCTCGACCGCGCTGCGCCGCGAGGTCTACGACGCCGACCTGGACGCGCTGACCGCCGCCCTCGCCCCGGCGCGCTGGCGGCGCGAGCAGGGCGTGAAGCTGCCCTGGGGGCGCAGGCGTGCGCTGCGCGCCCAGGCCAAGAGCTTCGCGCTCGACGGCCGGGCCCGCCGGGCCGACCTGCTCGACGCGGTCCGCGCCGCCGCCGCGACCCAGTCCGACTGGACCGCGGCCGCCGGTGCCGCGACCCGCCCCGTGGTGGCCGACGCGGCCGGCCTGACCGCCGTCGCGCAGGCCGTCGAGGAGCTCGGCCAGGCCGTCCGGACGCTCTCCGCCCTGCTGCCCGGCCAGTCCCTGGACACCCTGCCGCTGGCCGAACTCGCCGACCTGGTCGACCGCCTGGCCGCCGACGAGGGCACCCTCTACCGGCTGCCCTCGCTCCGCGCGCTGCACACCGCCCTGACGGACGGCGGGCTCGGCGAGCTGCTGACCGAGCTGACGGAGCGTCAGGCCGACCGGGACGCCGCGCTCGCGGCGTACGACCGCCTGAACGGCACCGCCACCGAGGCGGCGGCCATCCAGGCGCTGGCGGCGGGTCCGCGCGAGCCGGAGGCGGAGCCCGAGGCCGAGGCCGTCGTCGAGGCCGTCGTCGAGGTCGAGCCTGAGCCCGAGGTCGTCGTCGAGCCCGAGCCCGAGGTCGCCGAGGTCGAGGCCGCTGTCGAGGTGGAGCCTGAGGTCGAGGTCGAGGTCGAGGCCGAGATCGCTGAGGTCGAGGCCGCTGTCGAGCCTGAGCCCGAGGTCGTCGCCGAGCCCGAGCCCGTTGTCGAGCCCGAGGTCGAGGTCGTCGCCGAGGTGACCCCCGAGCCCGAGGTCCAGGAGCCGGTCGTCGAGCCCGAGCCCGAGCCCGTGGCCGAAATCGCCGTCGCCGAGCCCGAGTTGGTGGAGCCCGAGCCCGAGGTCGCCCCCGAGCCCGTGGCCGAGGAGCCGGTCGTCGAGGAGTCGAAGCCCGCCCGCCGTCCGAAGAAGCCGGCCATCACCGCCGGCCGCGCCGTGACCGCGTACGAGCCCGCCGAGCTGACCGCCCTGGTCCGCTGGATCGACAGCGACGGCACCGAGCGCAGCGAGGACGAGCTGCTCCGGGCCGCCGTCAAGGAGCTCGGCTTCTCCCGGGTCGGCCCCCGTCTCAAGGAGGCGCTCGCCCCGGCGGTCGCCGAGGCCCGCGCCTGAGTCACCGTCACACCCGAGGTGCCCCGGACCGACCACCGGTCCGGGGCACCTCGGCGTTCGAGCAGAGGTCAGCGACCCGCGCGCGCCGCCCAGACCGGGCTCTCGGCGTAGTGGTTGTCGAAGTGCGGCCCGGACTCCCTGATCTCCTGCACGCTCGCCTCGCCCTTGTTCACCCGGTCCAGCAGACGGTAGTAGTCGAACCGGTCCATGCCGGGGGTGAACACCACCAGCACGTCGGCGGTCGAGTCGGCGGCCGGGGCGAACGCGTGCGGGGTGCCGGGCGGCACCGCGAGGAAGTCACCGCGGCCCAGGGTCTCGATCCGGTCGCCGATCAGGACGTCCAACTGCCCGTCCAGGCCGAAGAAGAACTCGGTGGCCCGGGTGTGGAAGTGCGGGGGAGCGCCGACCGCGCCCTTCTCGAACGTCGCCCGGTTGCTGGTGACCTTGCCGCCGGTCTGCGCGGAGTCCGCGAGCAGGGTGATCAGGCTGCCCGGTGCGTCCGCCAGGACCTCGGCATCGGCGGCGCGGACCAGGACGACATCGTGAGCGTTGGACATGGTGGGTTCCCCTCGAACTGCGTGCTTGTCTTGACAACCCCAAATCTATCCAGCCAACGGCCCATCAGTTCGGTGCATTCGATCATCAGTTCCTTGGGCCAATTCCGGCCCGGCCGGAGCCCCGTACACTTCCGGCCATGGACGCGACGCCCGAGCAGCTCGAACGTATCCGCAGCCTGGCCGCCGGGAGCTACCTGCTGGTGACCACGTACAAGAAGGACGGCACCCCCGTCCCCACCCCGGTCTGGGTGGTGCGCGACGGCAACGCCCTCGGCATCTGGACGGTCACCGACTCCTGGAAGGTCAAGCGGATCCGCAACCGCGCCGACGTCCTGGTCGGCCCCTGCGACCTGCGCGGCAACCCCACCGGCGACTCCGTCCCCGCCACCGCCGAACTCCTCGCCCCCGAACAGACCGCCGCCTACCGGACCTTGCTGCGCCGCAAGTACGGCATGCTCGGCGTGGTCACCCTGCTCGGCAGCAAGCTCCGCCGCGGCGACCGGGGCACCATCGGCATCCGGATCACGCTGAAGGACTGAAGCGCCCGTCCGTCGAAGTGTTCGACCAGGGGTCTCCCCGGCATGGCGGCGCGTTCATGTGCCACCCCTAGCTTGGCGACGCCCGGGTGAACCGGGCCCGCGCAGGCCGTGAAGGGCCGTGCGCGCCATGACGCTTCGAGGAGACATCGCTTCATGCGACGCAGCCTTTGGCAGACCTCCGCGGTACTTGTCGCGGTCGGTGCCCTGGTGGGCGGCACTGCCGCCACCGCAAGCTCCGAGACGTATGAGAGCAGCAACCACCGGGACCAGGACAAGATCCGCAACGTGATCTACCTGCTCGGCGACGGCATGGGGCGTACCCACGTCACCGCCGGCCGGGAGCGCTACTACGGTGCGGCCGGGAAGCTGGCCATGGAGCGGCTGCCGTACACCGGTGCCGTGTCCACCTACGCGGTGGAGAAGGGCAGTCAGCAGCCCGCGCTGGTCACCGACTCGGCCAGCTCGGCGACCGCCTGGTCGTCCGGTGTGAAGACGTACAACGCCGCGCTCGGCGTGGACAGCAACGAGAAGCGGGTCGCGACCCTGATGGAGCAGGCCCACGCGGCCGGCTTCGCCACGGGCAACGTCTCGACTGCCGAGATCACCGACGCCACCCCGGCCGGGCAGTTCAGCCACGCGCTGCTGCGCGGCTGCCAGGGCCCGGTCTACTCGGACGCCGCCTGCCTGCCGAAGAACGCCGACGGCAGCTTCGAGGCCAAGCCCGCCGACAGCACGCTGATCACGCCGATCGCCGAGCAGATCGCGCGCAACGGCACGGCGGACGTCATCCTCGGTGGCGGCCTGGCCCGCTTCGAGCCGGACGACCAGAAGGCGCTGCAGGCGCAGGGCTACCAGGTGCTGGGCAGCTTCGGCGACCCGGCGCTGCCCGCGCAGACCGCCGCCAGCCAGAAGGTCGCCACCAAGGCGGACCTGGACGCGGCCAAGGGCAAGAAGGTCGTCGGCCTGTTCAACCGGGGCAATCTGACGGTCGAGCAGGCGAAGGCCGCGCTGCCCGCCGGTGCGCCGCAGAAGCTGGAGCCGACCCTCGCGGAGCTGACCCGCAAGTCGATCTCGCTGCTGAACGGCCGCCGGGACTCGAAGGGCTTCGTGCTCCAGGTCGAGGGCGCGCAGATCGACAAGCGCTCGCACGCCAACGACGCGGACCAGACGCTCGGCGAGGTCAAGGCCTTCGACGACGCCGTGGCCGCCGCGGTCGACTTCGCGCAGAAGGACGGCCACACCCTGGTGATCGTGACCGCCGACCACGAGTGCGCCGGCTTCAACATCATCGAGAAGGGCAGCTTCACCAACGCCGAGGCCGCCGCGCCGCCGGCCAACAGCGACGCGGGCAACACCGCGAACAACAGCTCCCCGGCTCGCTCGGCCGGCGCCAACGTCAAGGACCCGGCCCGCTCCAGCGGCATCGTCAACGGGGCCGGCGCCAAGGACCCGAAGAACTTCGCCCCGGCCACCTTCCGCACCCCGGACGACCCGGCCGGCGTGGTCGACGGCAGCGCCCAGGCCAGCCTGTGGCTGACCTACCTGTCCGGCAACCACACCGGTGCCGACGTGCCGATCTTCGCGTACGGCCCGGGCGGCCAGGCCTTCGCGGCCAGCCAGGACAACACCGAGCTCTACACCAAGATGTACCGCGCGCTGTTCCGGAAGGCGCCCCACCAGCACTGACCCGCTGGGCAGTTGTCGTACGTACCGGGGCCGGGAGGACGTCCTCCCGGCCCCGCACCCGCCTTCAGGAGTTGGCCGATGCATTCCCTCACCCGCGCCGCCGCGCTCGCCGCCCTCGCGCTGACCCTCGCGGTCGGCTGCTCGGGGCCGTCGGAGGACGAGCCGGTGCCGACCGCCCCGGTGTCGGCCCTCGCGCTGCCCGCCCCGCGCGAGGCGCCCGCCCCGGCCGCCGTCCTCGGCAGCCCGGCCGCCGCCGGTGAAGTCCGGCTGGAGCAGGGCCCGTTCACCGATCGGCTCACCTTCACCGGCCTGCGCCTGGACCCGAAGGCCACGGCCGTCACCGGCCACCTCGCCATCACCTCGGACGTCAGCGACCTGCTCGCCCTGGAAGTGCGGGCCGCCTTCTACGACGCGAGCGGCCGGCTGCTGGGCTCCGGCAGCTTCCACTACCAGGAGGAGGAGACGGCCGGCGTGAGCCACGGCGAGCGCCGGGCCGAGGGCGAGGGCATCGACTTCGCCGTACCCGCCACCGGCCTCACCGGGACCCCGGCCAGCGCGGTGCTCTCGGTGCCGGTCCTGGTCAACGAGTAACCGGACCGCCGCAGCGGTCAGTTGCGGACGAACGGGGCCAGGACGGCGGCCAGGTCCTCGGCCGTGCCGAAGACCTCCAGCTGGTCGGCGGAGCGCCGCTGCCAGAGCAGGAGCAGCAGGTCGGAGGCGGAGCCCCGGACCGCGACCGCGCCCTTCGCGTGCTCGGTGCCGACCTGCCAGCCGCCGTCGACGGCGCGCAGCAGCCACTCGCCCGGGCCGTCGGTGGCGTGCAGGTGCAGGCCGTCGGCGGGGAAGTCGGCGGTCGGAGCGCCGGAGATGAACAGGTGCAGGAACTCGTCGATGCCGTCGGCCGCGAGCGCGCGCTCGATCGGCTCGTCCCGGCCGACGGCGTACAGGGCGTCCCAGCAGTGGACGGCGGTCTCCTGGGCCATCCGGCGCTGGATGAAGCCGGCGTTCTGCTGTACGGACCAGGTCCAGCGCGGGAGTTCCGGGTCCAGCCGCTCCAGGGTGGCGGCGCACCGCTCGACCCCCTTGGCGAGCCAGCCGGCCAGTTCGGCGTCGGCGGGCGAGGCGGTCGCGACGTTGTCGGACGGGTCGGTGACGGAGCCGTCGGCGATCCTGGTCCAGAACCGGTGCACCTGCCCGGTGTGCCTGAGCAGCTCGGCGACGTCCCACTCGGGGCAGCCGGCCACCCGCGCGGTGAGATCGACGGCGGCTTCGGCCATCCGGGCCCCGTCGCGACGGAGGGCTGAGGCGTAGTCAGTTCGGTCCACACGGTGACCCTAGACCCTCCGGCGGGTGGGGGGTGGGTGACGGATCGTAGGCTTCCCCGCATGCGAGATTTTGTGGCGGGGCTCGGCTACCTGCTCAAGGGTCAGAAGTGGGTGGCGCGGCACGGGCGCTGGTGGGGCTTCGGGATGATCCCGGCGCTGATCGCCCTGGTCGGGTACGTGGCGGCGCTGGCCGCGCTGACGGTCTGGTCGGGGGACGTGGTCGATTGGGCCACCCCGTTCGCCGACGGCTGGGGTTCGCCCTGGCAGGGGCTGGTCCGGGGAGCGGTGCTGGTGGCGCTGTTCGGCGCCGCGGTGGGGCTCTCGCTGGTGACCTTCACGGCGGTGACACTGCTGATCGGGCAGCCGTTCTACGAGTCGCTCTGCGAGCAGGTGGACGAGACCGAGGGCGGCGCCCCGGCCAAGCCGGACATCCCGCTCTGGGGGGAGCTGCTGATCTCGGCCCGGGACAGCCTGTACGTGCTGGTGCGGGTGCTGGCGTTCGGGATCGTGCTGTTCCTCTGCGGGTTCATCCCGGTGGTCGGCCAGACCGTGGTGCCGGTGGTCGCGCTCGCGGTGTCCGGCTACTTCATGGCGGCCGAGCTGACCGCCGTCGCCCTCCAGCGGCGCGGCGTCCCGCAGCGGGAGCGGCTGCGGCTGCTGCGCGGGCGGCTCGGGCTGGCGCTCGGGTTCGGGATGCCGCTGATGCTGCTGATGCTGGTGCCCTTCGTGACCGTGCTGGCGATGCCCGGCGCGGTGGCGGGCGCCACCCTGCTGGCGCGGGACCTGGCGCCGGTCGAGGAACTGCCCGACGAAGTGGAAGAGGAATTGCCCCACCAGTAAGTAAATATGAGATACCGGTGGGAATTTGACTTTCCGTCCGAAGCTGCACGATAACTGCCCACATGAGCGCAACGGCGGATATCGGTTCGCGGCGGACAGACCTCGGAATTCCCACCGGCATCGATTTGGCGGACCCGGAGTTCTGGCGGCGCCCGCTGCCGGAGCGGGCCGCCGCCTTCGCCCGGCTGCGCGCGCTCGGCGGGCCGGTGTACTTCACCGATCTGCGCACCGGGAAGGGCTTCCACGCGCTGGTCCGGCACGCCGACGTGGTCGCCGCCAGTCGTACCCCGGAGGTGTTCATCAGCGGTCCGGGCGTCACCACGCCCGAACCGGCGCGCTGGGTACGGACGTTGTTCGGCGACTCGATGGTGAACCTGGACGACCCTCGGCACGCCGACCTGCGCCGGATCGTCTCCCGGGCCTTCACCCCGCGTCTGATCGCCAAGGTCGAGGACGACATCCGCTCGGTGGCCCGGGAGTTGGTGGACGAGGTGATCGCCCGCCGCCCCACCGACTTCGTCAGCGCGGTGGCCGCCGAACTGCCCTATCGGGTGATCTGCAACATGATGGGCATCCCCGAGCCGCAGCGGAACCGCATCCTGGCCCAGATCAACCACGCCTCGGAGAACACCGGCGTGGCCCGCAGCCGAATTCGCATCCCCGGCAAGGGCCTGCGCGCGCTGGCCCGGATGCAGGGCTCGATCGCCGCCCTCGGCCGGGAGCGCCGCCGCCGCCCCACCGACGACCTGATCTCCGCACTGGTCACCGCCGACGTGGACGGCCGTCGGCTCAACTCCCGTGAGCTGGGCGCCTTCTTCTCCCTGCTGCTGGTCGCCGGGGTGGAGACCACCCGCAACGCGCTCGCCCACGGCCTGCACCTGCTGACCGAACACCCCGAGCAGCGCGAGCTGTTGCTCGCCGACCTGGACACCCACCTGGGCGGCGCGGTCGAGGAGATGGTCCGGCACTCGACCCCGATCATCCAGTTCCGCCGCACCGTCGCGGCCGACCACCAGCTGAACGGCACCCACCTCGCGAAGGGCGAGAAGGTGGTGCTGTTCTTCGGCTCCGCCAACCGGGACGAGGCGGTCTTCACCGACCCGGACGCCTTCGACATCACCCGCTCGCCCAACCCGCACCTCGGCTTCGGCGGCGGTGGCCCGCACTTCTGCCTCGGCGCCTACCTGGCCCGCCAGGAGATGAAGGTGCTCTTCCGGGAGCTCCTCACCCGCCTCCCCGACATCCACTCGGTCGGCGAGCCCGAGCTGATCCACTCCAACTTCGACAACCGGGTGAGGGCCCTGCGCTTCGGATATCGGCTTTCGTCCAGCTGATCAGTTCGATTACGGTGCCCGGCATGACGACTTCACCCCGCCTCGTACCGGTCACCGCCGACAACCTGGACGCCGTGCTGGCCGTGCAGGTGCACCCGGAGCAGGAGGTCGCGGTCTCCCCGGTGGTCAAGTCGCTGGCCGAGGCGTACGTGCACCCCGGGGTGGCCTGGCCGCGGGCGATCGTGGACGGCGAGCGGGTGGTCGGCTTCGTGATGGCCTTCCTGGACATCGACTGGCGCGGGGACGGGGGCACCGACATCCGCTCCGGCCTCTGGCGGCTCAACATCGCCGCCGCCGAACAGGGCCACGGCTACGGGAAGTTCGCGGTGCACGCGGTGGCCGAGGAGATCCGCCGCCGGGGCGGCACCCGGCTGACCGTCACCTGGCACCCGGGCGAGCACGGCCCGGAGGGCTTCTACCTCGGCCTCGGCTTCCGCCCCACCGGCGAGCAGAGCGGCGGCCAGACCGTCGCCGACCTGGAGCTGTAGCAGCGGGAGCAAGCGGCGTCGCGTACGGTTTCGCGGCGCGGCTTGTCCGTTCCGGCGGGGAGCCGTCGAGGGGGCGGGGCCCTAGCGTTCCGGGGCATGAACGAGTGGCTGATTCACGACTACCGCGAGGACGACCTGGCCGCGGTGGTGCACCTGATCGACACTACGGCCGAGCTGGGCCAGGAGTCGGTGTACTCGCTGGCCGAGTGCATCACCGCGCTGACCTCCCGTCAGCCCGCCGTGGTGGCCGTCAGCCGGGGCGTGCCGATCGGCGCGGCGCTGGCGCACCTGGCGGGCGACCGGGCCTGGGTGATGCGGATCGCGATCGCCCCGGCCTGGCGCGGCCGGGGGCTGGCCAGCGCCCTGCTCCGGGAGTTGGAGCGGCGCCTGCTGGAGCGACGGGTGCGCCGGATCGCGTACGTGCTGCCGGAGGAGGAGCTGCTCGGCGAGGGACTGCGGAACGCCGGGTACACCCGGCGGCCGGCCGTCGCGTACTTCGAGAAGGCCGAGCCGACCGGCCCGGGCGGCAACGCGCTGGAGGAGCTGGGCGGCCGGCTGCTGCCGGGCGACCTGTGGGGCAAGGTGGCCGGGATGGCGGCGGAGAAGGACCTGATCGAGCGTCGGGTGGTGCAGCCGCTGGCCGAGCCGGAGCGGGCCGCCCGGCACGGGGTGCGGCCGCCCCGGGCAATCGCGCTGTTCGGGCCGCCCGGCACCGGCAAGACCACCTTCGCCCGGGCGATGGCCTCCCGGCTGGGCTGGCCGTTCGTCGAGCTGCTGCCGTCCCGGCTGGCCGACGAGGGCAACCTCGCGGCGGCGCTGCGGACGGCCTTCGGGCGGATCGCCGAGCTGGAGCGGGTGCTGGTCTTCATCGACGAGGTGGAGGAGATCGCGCCGGTCCGCGGCGAAGGGGTGCAGTCCGGGCTGCACGGGGTGACCAACGAACTGCTCAAGCTGATCCCGGGCTTCCGGGAGGGCGAGGAGCGGCTGCTGGTCTGTGCGACCAACTCGATCCGCTCGCTCGACCCGGCTTTCCTCCGGCACGGCCGGTTCGACTACCTGATCCCGATCGGTACGCCCGACCCGGTGGCCAGGGAGGCGATCTGGGCCCGGTACGCCGAGGGCCGGGCCGGAGTGGAGCTGGACCGGCTGGTCGAGCACAGCGAGCTGTTCACCCCGGCCGACATCGAGCACGCCGCCCGCAGCGCGGCCCAGGCCGCCTTCGAACGGGACCTGGCGGGTGACGGTCCGGCAGGCGCCACCACCGGCGACTACCTGACGGCGATCGGCCAGTGCCGCCCGACCGTCACGCCCGCGATGATCGAGGACTTCACCGCCGACATCACTTCGCACGCCCGGGTGTGACCCCGGGGTGAGTGCCCACCGCGTCGCGGATCTGCTCGCCCAGGCCGCCGTCGCGGCGGGCGCAGTTGGCGCAGCAGAAGAACTTGCCGGAGACCTCGACGCCGTGGCCGACGATCCGCACCTCGCAGTACTCGCAGCGCGGCGCCAGCTTCTCCATCGCGCACTCGAAGCTGTCGAAGGTGTAGCTGTCGCCGGTGATGGTCTTGATCTCGAAGGCCAGCCAGTAGTCGTTGCCGCAGGTCGCGCAGACCGCCATGGGGGAGCTCCGTCTCTCGGCGGGGTGTGCCCGGCCGGGCTCGGCCGCGCTGTCTCCAATCTCCGGGCGGCGGCCCGGCCCGGCAATCGGCACGCGGCCGAACGGATACTGGAGGCAGTGGCTCGGAGGTGGTCGAGATGATCGTCCGGATCTGGGAGGCGCAGGTGGCGCCCCGACGGGTGGACGAGTTCTGCACCAGGCTGTGCGACGAGGTGCTCCCCGCGCTGCGGGACACCGACGGGTTCGAGGGCGCCGAGCTGCTGCGGTCGGTGACCGAGCTGGACCACCGGGTGCTGCTGCTGACCCGCTGGCGGGACGAGGCGGCGGTGCGGGCGTACGCCGGGCCGATGTGGCGGATCAGGCCGGTCTGGGCGGAGGGCGAGTTCGGCTACCTGGAGCACCCGCCGACCGTCTCGCACTTCCGGCCGACGCTGCTTCAGCGGGACCGGTCGGCGCCCGTCGGCAGTCCCTGATCGGCCTTCACCCGTTTCATCGTCAGATGTGAGTTCACCTGGGCGATCCCGGGCAGCCCGGACAGCACGTCGGTGATGAACCGCTCGTACGCCGCGATGTCCGCCACCGCGATCCGCAGCAGGTAGTCCGGGTCGCCGAACAGGCGGTGCGCCTCGACCACTTCGGGCAGCGCGGCGACCTGGCGCTCGAAGTCGGCCACCGTCGCCTTGTCCTCGTGCCGCATCACGATGGTCACGAAGGGCTGGAAGCCCCGGTCCAGGGCCGCCCCGTCGAGCAGGGCGCGGTAGCCGAGGATCACCCCGTCCTGCTCCAGCTGCCGGACCCGGCGCAGGCACGGGGAGGGGGTCAGGTCCACCCGGGCGGCGAGCTCGGCGTTGGTGAGCCGGCCGTCCCGCTGGAGCTCGTGCAGGATTCTGCGGTCGATTCGGTCCATGGCGCAATATTGTGCCATTCCGCCGCCCGGACGAGCACGAAGTGGCCATCGGCTGCCGGGGCGTTCCGCCTACCTTCGGAGATCGACACCGCGATCCGACCGAGGAGCCCCACCGCACCATGGCACCGCACACCCTGCTGCTCTTCCTCGGCGTGGACCTGCTGCTCGTCCTCACCCCAGGGCCCGACTGGCTCTACATCGCCGCGCGCGGCCTCGGCCAGGGCCGCCGGGCGGCGCTGCTCGCGGTGGCCGGGGTCTGCGCCGGGTACGCGGTGCACACCGCGCTCTCCTCGGCCGGCCTGGCCGCCGCCCTGCGGGCGGTGCCCGCCGCGCTGCCCGCGCTGCGCTGGGCCGGGGCGGCGTACCTCGCGGTGCTGGCCGTCACCATGCTGCTCGGCCTGCGCCGGACGGGCGGTCAGCTGCCGCCCGCCCCCGCCCAGTCCACCGGCACGGTGCTGCGGCAGAGCATGCTGACCGCGCTGCTCAACCCGAAGGGGCTGCTGCTCTACCTGTCGCTGGTGCCGCAGTTCGTCGAGCCGGACAGCGCGGTGCCGGTCGGCGGCCAGGTGCTCGCGCTCGGCAGCCTGAACGTGCTCTGCTGCGCGGCGGTGTACGGCGCGGTCGCCGTGACCGCCGCCCGGCTCGGCGGCTCGCTGGCGGGCACCCCGGTCGCGGCGCGGCGGTTGACGGCGGTCTCCGCCGTCCTGCTGCTGCTGGTGGCCGGGGCGACCGCGACGGCCTGACCGGGGGCGCGTGGGCCGGCCGGAGTGCTCCTGTACGACCGTTGACGGTCCGTCACCGCGCTGGGACGCTCGGAGACGGCCAGGGGGGAGCCCGGCCGCGTCCCGCACACCACCGGTACCAGGGGGCCTGATGAGCACAGCCAGTTCCGGAACCGCCAACAGCTGCCGGCTCGAGTACGACCTGACCTTCATCGGGGCGGCCGCACTCACCGGCCGGATCGACACCGAGTCCCACCAGAAACTGGTCAACACCTACTACCACGGGCTGCCCGAGCCGGCCGGCACCACGCTCGGCGGCAACCGGCACGACCAGGACGCCGAGAAGCAGGCGATGAACATCCTCGCCAACCGGATCTACGCCCAGCTCGGCTGCACCAGCGACGACGAGTACCGCGCCCGGATCGGCCGGGTCCGCCGCGGCCTGGTGACGCTGTTCTCCACCTTCGGTCCCTGCCACTCCTGCCGGGACGTGTTCCGGCGGCTGCGCCAGGACTTCCCGGCCGTCACCTTCGAGATCACCTACCGGAACGCCGTCCGGGGCGGCGGCACGGCCCGCCTGATGGAGGCGGGCGGCGGGCTCAGCGGCGTGTACGGCATCGGCGACGCGGAGGAGCTGCCCAACAAGGACTGGCGCAAGACCTACCCGGGCATCCCGGTCCCGGCCGCCACCGCGACCCTGCGGGCGCAGTTCACGGGCGGCCCGCGGGTGGCCGCCGCCGCCACGGCCGTCGCCGGACAGCCGTACACCTCGTACCGCTACCCGGCGGCCCGGCAGCAGGGCAACCCGGACGAGGTGACCGCCGCGCTCGACGTGGTGGCGAAGGCGGTCTGGGACACCATCGCCCCCGGGCAGCAGTTCAACGAGCGGACCTTCCCGCAGTTCATCCGCAACGTCGGCTCGGGCGACCTGGTGCTGGACTGCGAGCAGGGGCCGACCTCGGCGGGGCGGACCGCGATCGCGGCCTTCGTCGCGGACTTCCCGAAGGTCCGGGTCCAGGTCGACTACCAGGGGGCGGCCGCCCGGGTCGGCGCGCTCGGCTACGCCGACTCGGTGGCGGCGGCCGGCGGCTGGCGGAAGGTGTTCCCGGCCGGGTAGCGAGGTCAGACGCCCGAGGGGAGCTCCTTCGCGCGGCTGCGGACCTGGAGGGCGGTGGCGATCTCGACGATGCCGAGCACCAGCAGGCCGCAGCCGGCCAGGACGGTGAGCGCGGTGACCGAGTGGGCCGGCCAGACCATCAGCAGGATCCCGGCCAGGGTGTTGACCGCGCCGCCGAAGAACTGCCAGCCACGGGCGGGCATCGCCGGGTCGGAGGCGGCCGCCGCGAGCTGGGTGATGCCGCGGAACAGCCAGCCGATGCCGATCCAGATCGCCAGCAGCAGCACCGACTGCACGGCGCTGCGGAAGCAGAGCAGCCCCAGCAGCACGCAGATCGCGCCGCTGATGAAGGCCAGCACCCGCATCGCGGTGGAGGCGTGGGTGCCGAACGCGGCGACCAGCTGCACGACGCCGATGATCAGCAGGTAGAGGCCGAACAGCACGCCGACCACCCACAGGGTCTGCTTCGGCCAGACGAAGACGATCACGCCGAGGATCAGCGAGGCGATGCCCGCCGCGAGCAGCGCCTGCCAGGCGGCGTGTGCCAGCCGCTGCACCGGGCCCTCCAGCACCTGGCCTTCCAGCGGAGGGAGCGCGTTGGGATCGTGCGGGTTGGCCATGGCGGTCTCCTGACGGGCAGTGGTGTTGATCATCCCCACTCTTCCGGCGCGCGCCGGGCCCCGCCGGGTGAGCGCGGCCGTTCGGGGGACACGAACTGATGGCCCCTCAGCCGCCGTCCCGACATCCGGCGGACACCCCGCTCGATATGATCGGGGTCAGAGGACTGCGGAGCAGCAAGGGTCGGGGGGCCGGTGAGTCACTACGTCGTGTGCGGTGGCAACGCGCTCGCCCACCGGCTGATCCGGGAGCTGATCGAGCAGTACGAGGTCCCGGTGGTCGCCCTGGTGCCGGACCTGACGCAGGATCACGGACCGCAGATCAGCCAGCTGCCCGGGCTGTCCGCCGTGCACGAGTACGCCACCGTCTCGGCCGAGGCGCTGCGCGCCTGCGGGATCGAGACGGCGGGTGGCATCGCGCTGGTGGACGGCAGCGACGAGGGGAACATCCACGCCGCGCTGGCCGCCCAGAACCGCAACCCCGGCATCCGGATCGTGCTGCGGATGTTCAACCACCGCCTCGGCGAGCACCTGGAGCGGCTGCTGCCGAACTGCGCGGCGCTCTCCGGCTCGGCCACCGCCGCGCCCGCCTTCGCCAACGGCGCGCTGGACCGGCCCAACTCGGTCCGGGTGGGCAGCCGGTACCTGTACGTCGCGTACGACGGCGAGATCCAGGACAACCAGCTCTGCGTGGTCGCCGACCGGATCGACCCGCAGGACCTGGGCCGGATGCGGCTGCTGCCGCAGACCGCCGGGCGGGCGGCCGAGTTCATCGCGCTGGCCCGCCGGTTCGGGGACGAGGGGGAGTACGGGCCGCGGTCGCGGGAGGAGCACGAGCAGCGCGGCGGGATCGCCGCCCTGCAGGCGCTGACCGGGGAGCCGCCGATGCGGATCCCCTGGTGGGCCAGGGTGCGCTGGTGGCTGCTGGACACCCTGCGGTTCTTCACCAGCGCCCGGCTGCGGCTGCTGCTCACCATCGCGGTGGTGGCGGTGCTGCTCAGCGGCGCGGTGATCTGGTACTCCACCGGGCACCTGGGCTGGGCGCTCTACTACACCCTGCTGGACATGGCGGGCGCGGCCAGCCCGGACCAGCCGGGGGAGACCATGCCGGGCGGCGGCTGGCAGCGGATCGCCCAGGTGGTGATCACCTTCTGCGGCATCACCTTCGTGCCGGTGGCCACCGCGATCGCGGTGGAGGCGCTGGCCAGCGGCCGGCGCGGCCTGCCCAGGGCGCCCGGCGCGGGCACCAGGGACCACGTGGTGGTGGTCGGGCTGAACCACCTCGGCACCCGGGTGGCCGGCATGGTCCGGGAGTCCGGGGTGCCGGTGGTCTGCATCGAGCGCGACCCGCAGTCCCGGGGGATCGCGGCGATGCGGGCGCTGGGCGTACCGGTGCTGGTCGGTGACGCCCCGTTGGCCGGGCAGCTGCTCCGGGCCAGGGCGCAGTACGCCCGCGCGGTGGTCTCGGTGACCCGGGACGACGCGGCCAACCTGGAGGTGGCGCTGGAGGCCAGGGCCCTGCAGCCCGGGGTGCGGATGATCCTGCGGCTGTTCGACGACGACTTCGCGCACCAGGTGTACGCGACGCTCGGCAACGTGGTCTCGCGCTCGATGTCGTACCTCTCCGCACCGGGGTTCGCCGCCGCCCTGATGGGCCGTGAGGTGCTCGGGACGCTCTCGGTGTACCGCCGGGTGCTGCTGATCGCCGAGCTGACGGCGGAGACCGGCTCCGGCCTGGCCGGGCGCAGCGTGCACGACCTGGAGGAGCCCGGCGGTGTCCGGGTGGTGGCCGTCCGGCTGGCCCGGCTCCCCGACGAGTACCAGTGGAACTACCCCGACCGGGCCCGCCCGCTGGGCGAGGGCGACCACATCCTGGTGGCCGCCACCCGCAGCGGCCTGGCCCGGCTGAACACCGGTCAGACGGCGGTCTGACGCGGGCGTCCGACAAGCCCTATGCTGCTGAGCTCGCGAGACTACTGGCCGGTAGGACAGGGGAGTTCGGATGACGGGCGAGCGGGTGCACGCGTTCGGGGACGACGCGTTGGGCGAGCACGACGCGGTGGCGCTGGCGGCGGCGGTACGGGCCGGGGAGGTCAGCGCCGAGGAACTGGCGGAGGCCGCCGTGGCGCGGGCCGAGCAGGTGGACGGGCGACTGGCCCCGGTCGCGTTCGAGGCGTACCTGACCCCGCGGGTCGGGCGGTCGGGCCCGGCGGCCGCGCTGGCCGGGGTGCCGACCTTCCTGAAGGACAACGTCGACCTGCGGGGCATGCCGACCGGGCAGGGCAGCGCCGCCTTCCGGGCCCGCCCCGCGCGCCGGACGGCCGGCTTCGCGGAGCAGCTGCTCGGCACCGGGCTGACCGTGCTGGGCAAGACCCGGCTGCCCGAGTTCGGCCTGAACGCCTCCACCGAGTACGCCGCCGCCGAGCCGGTGCGCAACCCCTGGCAGCCCTCGCACTCGCCGGGCGCCTCCTCCGGCGGCGCGGCCGCGCTGGTGGCCGCCGGGGTGGTGCCGATCGCGCACGCCAACGACGGCGGCGGCTCGATCCGGATCCCGGCGGCCTGCTGCGGGCTGGTCGGCCTGAAGCCGACCCGGGGCCGGCTGGTGCTCAACGACCAGGGCCGTCGGCTGCCGATCGACCTGATCACCGACGGTGTGCTGACCCGGACGGTCCGGGACACCGCCGCCTTCTTCGCGGCCGCCGAGCAGCAGTACCGCAACCCGGCTCTGCCGCCGCTGGGCCTGGTGGCGGGATCGGGCGAACGGCGGCTGCGGATCGGCCTGGTGCTGGACTCGCCGCTCGAGGCCGCGGTCACCGACCAGCAGACCCGGCAGGCGGTCGAGCGGACGGCGGCCCGGCTGGAGGCCCTCGGGCATCGGGTCGAGCCGGCCGTGCTGCCGTTCGGCGAGCAGTTCGCCCAGGACTTCACCCTGTACTGGGGCTACATCGCGTTCCTGATCGCCGCCACCGGCAAGCTGGTGCTCGACCGGGGCTTCCAGGCCCGCCGGCTGGACGGCCTCACCCAGGGGCTGCGGCGCAGCTTCCGGCGCGAGTTCCTGAAGACCCCGGGGGTGGTGCGCCGCCTGCGGCAGGCGGAGCAGGCGTACGCCGGGATGTTCGCCGAGTACGACCTGATCCTCTGTCCGGTGCTCGCCCATGTCGCGCCGCCGATCGGCCACTTGAGCCCGAACGTGCCGTTCGAGGAGCTGATCGGGCGGCTGCGCCGGTACGTCGCCTTCACCCCCGTGAACAACGTGACCGGTGCGCCCGCCATCTCGCTGCCCACCGGCGAGACCGCCGACGGCCGGCCGATCGGGGTGCACCTGCTGGCCCCGCACGGCGAGGAACGGCGGCTGCTGGAGCTGGCGTTCGAACTGGAGCAGGACCGGCCCTGGCGGCGGATCCAGGACTGATCCCGCAGAGGGTCAGGCGGAGCGGAGCAGGTCGACGAGGCCGGTCAGGTCCTCCGCGCCGCCGCCCTCCGCGAGCCGACGGCCCATCAGGTCGAAGAAGGGCGTGAGGAGTTCGGGGCTGACGCCCTGCTCCTCGGCGGTGCGCAGGAAGGTGGGGGTGCCCGCGACCTGCATGGCGAGGTTGGAGACGACGTCCTTGGTGTAGTCGCCGCCCTCCAGCTGCTCGGCGGTGGTCCGCACCGACTGCGTCATCGCGGTGAGCCAGCCGCTCAGCAGCGGGGCGGCCGCGGTCGGCGGCACGGACTCCGCGCGCAGCAGCGCGAAGGCGTGCGTGAGCCCGGCGAACATGCCGTACATCGCGCTCAGCAGCGCGACGTCGTGCAGCGCGGCGAAGCCCGCGTCCGCGCCGACGTAGGCGGTGCCGACCGGCACCGCGAGGGTCTCCCGGTGCTCCTCGAAGAGCTCCGCCGAGCCGCTGTAGAAGACGTACCCGCCGGCCGCCGGGACGCCGATCATCGGCGGGACGGCCATGATCCCGGCGTCCAGGTAGCGGGCACCGCGCTCGCGGGCCCAGGCCGCGCGGGCGCGGGCCTCACCGGGGGTGCTGGTGACCAGGTTGACGAGATCCTTGCCGGACAGGTCCAGGCCGGACAGCGCCTTCTCCACGGAGGCGTCGTCGAGCAGGCAGACGACCACCAGCCGGCTGGCGGCGACCGCCTCGGCGGCGGTGGCGGCGACGGTGGCGCCCAGGGCGGCGAGCGGTTCGGCCCGGGCGGGGGTGCGGTTCCAGACGGTGACCGGGTGCCCGGCGGCGAGCCAGGTCCGGGCGAACGCGGCGCCCATCGCGCCGGTGCCGAGCAGGGTGAGGGAGGTGGGGGTGGTCTTCTGAATGATGTTCTGTGCCATGTGGATCAGCCTCGCCGCCGACCCGACGGGTGATCAAGTACGCACTCGGAAGTGGGTGGTTACCCTGGGGTCAGCATCCAGGTCGGAGAGGTGGGGGTATGGCGACGGTGCCGAGGCCAGGACCGTACGTGTGCGGGATCGACGCCGCGATGGACGTGATCGGCGGCAAGTGGAAGGTGCTGATCCTCTGGGCGCTGGACGAGCGCGGGAGCTGCCGCTTCGGTGAGCTGCGCCGGCTGGTGCCGGGCATCACCGAGAAGGTGCTCGCCGCCCACCTGCGCGAGCTGGAGGCGGACGGCGTGGTGCACCGCGAGTCGTACCAGGAGGTGCCACCGCGGGTGGAGTACTCGCTGACGCCGACGGGGGCGCGGCTCAACGCGGCGCTGGCCCCGCTGGGGGCCTGGGGCCGGGAGCACGTCCTCGGCGGCGTCCCGCACCCGGACGCGCCCCGGTAGTACCAGGGCGCGTCCGACGGTGGGTCAGCGGTTCTCGAAGGACGGCTTGCGCTTCTCGGCGAAGGCGGCCATGCCTTCCTTCTGGTCGGCGGTGGCGAACAGCGCGTGGAACAGCCGTCGTTCGAACCGGACGCCCTCGGCGAGCGTGGTCTCGAACACCCGGTTGACGCTCTCCTTCATCATCACGGCCGCCGGGGCGGACATCGCGGCCACCGTCTCGGCGGTCGCCAGCGCCTCGGTGAGGAGGTCGGCGGCGGGGACGATCCGGGAGACCAGGCCGGCCCGCTCGGCCTCCTCGGCGCCCATCATCCGCCCGGTCAGGCAGAGGTCCATCGCCTTGGCCTTGCCGACCGCCCGGGTCAGCCGCTGCGAGCCGCCGATGCCGGGGATCACCCCGAGCTTGATCTCCGGCTGGCCGAACTTCGCGGTGTCGGCAGCGATCAGGATGTCGCAGAGCATCGCCAACTCGCAGCCGCCGCCCAGCGCGAAGCCCGCCACCGCGGCGACGACCGGCTTGCGCAGCCGGCCCAGCTCGTCCCAGGGGCCGAGCCAGTCGTCCAGGTAGACCTGGGGGAACGCGTTGCCCTGCATCTCCTTGATGTCGGCCCCGGCCGCGAACGCCTTCTCCGAGCCGGTGATCACCAGCGCGCCGATCGAGGGATCGCGGTCGAAGCCGGTCGCCGCCGCCACCACCTCGCGCATCAGCTGGTTGTTCAGCGCGTTCAGCGCCTCCGGCCGGTTGAGCGTGATCAGCCCGACCCGGCCCTTCTGCTCCACCAGGATCGTCTGGTACTCGGTCATCGCCGTTGACTCCCTCGGTACTTGGGTATCGGTGCCGAGGACACCATCCCCGACCGACCCGCCCGGGCGCCAGTCTCGCGATGCGAGACGGTGATCACGTGTCGGCGCGCAGCAGGGTGGCCAGCGGCCTGGCCCGGACCTGAGGGGCGGGCCGGGACACGTACAGCTCGGCGTGGAACCACCCCTCGCTCTCCAGACCGGCCGGGTCGAGGCCCGCGTCGAGCACCGCCCGCAGGGTGCCGGCCCGCTCCTCGATGCCGGTGAAGCGGCGCTGCCGGAAGGTCCGGGCGAGCCGCTCGGTGACCAGGCCGTACTCGGCCAGCACCTCGGCGATCGGCCCGTACGGCACGGCCCGCAGGACGAAGGCGGCCACCCAGGGCGGGGAGTCGACGCAGGCCAGCAGGCGGTCGAAGCTCCGGGCGGAGACGTACCCGACGCCGCCGGTGACGGTGACCAGACCGGCGTCGGCCACGGTGGCCCGGAGCGCGGGGGAGGGGGCGGCGCGCTCCAGGTTCTCGGCGAACGCGGCGGTCAGCAGCCCGGCCCGGCGGGCGTACTCGACCGGGCCGCTCGCCACGTCGATGCCGATCACCGGGACCGCCTCGGGGCGGCGCCGGGCGGCGTAGAACTGCCGGTCGCGGAGCGAGAGTTCGGGGGTGGAGAGGTCGTCCAGAGCCGGATCGGTGTAGCGGTGGTAGAGCTCCGTCAGGGTCAGCTGGTGGTTGAGCAGCGCCGCGTTGATCCCGTACGAGCAGCACAGGTCGACCACCGTGCGCGGCTCCCGGGCGGCGGTGAGCAGACGGAACACCCGCTGGGCGTGGTGCGGCGTGACGTACTCGTACGGGCCCAGGGCGCGGAAGTAGCCGCGCGGGTCGGGCTGCTCGTAAGCCTCGGCGAAGCTGGCCTTGCCCGGGACGGAGTGGCCGCTGGTCATGGTGCGCGCTCCTCCGTGCGAAGCCGGTGCCGACACCTCCCAGTCAAACGCTCCGGGGCGTGCCGGGCAACGGCTGGTCAGGCGGCCGGCCAGTTGCGCAGCAGGGCGTCGAGGGCGTCCAGGATCCGGGTCCAGCTGGCCTGCGAGTCGCGGGCGGTGTGGCCGAAGGCACCGGCCTGCTCCAGGGTGACGTAGCCGTGGAAGGTGCTGCCGAGCAGCCGGACCGCGTCCGTCTGGTCCGGCTCGGCCAGCTGGTAGCCGCGCAGGATGGCCCGGGTCATCGCGGAGTGCTTGCCGGCCGCGCTGGCGAGCGCGGTCTCGGGGTCGAGTTCGAGCTGGGCGGCGGCGTACCGGCCGGGGTGCTCCCGGGCGTAGTCGCGGTAGGCGTCGGCGAACGCGGCCAGCGCGTCCTTGCCGGACCGGCCGGCCAGCGCGGCGGCGACCCGGTCGGCGAGCTCGGCCAGGGCGAGCAGGGCGATCCGGGTCTTCAGGTCCTGGGAGTTCCTGACGTGCGAGTACAGGCTGGCGTCCTTGACCCCGAACCGGCGGGCGAGCGCCGAGACGGTCACCTTGTCGAAGCCGACCTCGTCCGCGAGCTCGGCTCCGGCCTGGGTCAGACGTTCCTTGGTCAGCCCGACTCTCGCCATGGGTATACCTCCATTTGGCTTGGTTGATTAATCATTTGCCTAGGACTCCTAGGTACTTTAGCGTGCTTCCCATGAAGCCGTTGACTGAGCAAGAGATCCGGGCCTCCTTCGTGAACTGCACCAAGGGTGAGGCCAAGCGCCTGAACGTGCCGCGCGGGCTGCCCGAGCTGCCCTGGGAGGAGCTGGACTTCCTCGGCTGGCGCGACCCCCAGGCCCCCGAACGGGCCTACCTGGTGGCCGAGTTGGACGGCCGCCTGGCCGGGGTCGCGCTGCGTCTGTCGACCGGCGGGGTCGGCCAGGCCCGCCGCAGCATGTGCTCGCTGTGCGTCACCACGCACAGCGGGGGCGTCTCGCTGATGGTGGCGCCGCGGGCCGGCAAGGCCGGGCAGCAGGGCAACTCGGTGGGTGCCTACATGTGCAGCGACCTGGCCTGCTCGCTGTACGTCCGGGGCAAGCGCGAGGCCGGCCCCGGTGCGCGCCTGCACGAGTCGATCACGCTGGAGGAGAAGATCGAGCGGACCCTGACCAACCTCGCGGCCTTCGTCGCGAAGGTGACGGTCTGATCCCCGCTCAGCGGGACAGGCCGAGTTCCCGCTCGCCCAGGTCGGCGAAGAAGCCGGCCACCTGGTGCTCCGTCACCTCGGCCAGGGTGGCGGGGGACCAGTGCGGGTCGCGGTCCTTGTCGACCACCTGCGCGCGGATGCCCTCGACCAGGTCGGGGGCGTCCAGCGCGGCGCAGGAGATCCGGAACTCCTGGTCCAGCGTCTCGGCCAGCGTGCGCTGCGCCCGGGCCCGGCGCAGCGCGGCCAGGGTGACCTTGAGCGAGGTCGGCGACTTGGCCCTGATCTGTTCGGCGGCCTCCTTGGCCTCGGCGATCCCAACGGCGTCCAGCCGGGTCAGGATCTCCTCGACGGTGTCGGCCGCGTAGCAGGCGTCGATCCACTCCCGCTGCCCGGAGAGCACGGCCTCCGGTGCCTCGGCGGCGTACCGCTCCAGCGCCTCGGCCGGGGCCACCTCGGCCAGCGCGGCGGTGAAGCCCGGCAGCGCGGCCACCGGGACGAAGTGGTCGGCGAAGCCGCAGAGCAGCGCGTCACCCGGGCCCATCGACGCGGCGGTGAGCGCGAGATGCGTGCCGAGCTCGCCCGGGGCGTGCGCGAGCAGCCGGCTGCCGCCGACGTCCGGCACCAGGCCGATCCGGGTCTCCGGCATCGCCACCGTGGAGCGCTCGGTGACCACCCGGACGCTGCCGTGCGCCGAGAGACCGACCCCGCCGCCCATGGTGATCCCGTCCATCAGCGCGACGTACGGCTTCGGGTAACGGGAGATCAGCAGGTTCAGCCGGTACTCGTCCCGGAAGAACTGCCGGGCGCCCGCACCGCCCAGCTTGGCGTCGTCGTGCAACGCCCGGATGTCCGCCCCGGCGCACAGCCCGCGCTCCCCGGCACCGGTCAGCAGCACGGCCTCGACGCCGTCGTCGGACGCCCAGTCGGTCAGCCGCTCCTCGATCGCCAGCAGCATCCCGTGGGTGAGCGAGTTCAGCGCCCGGGGCCGGTCCAGCGTGATCCGGCCAAGGCGGCCGACCTGCTCCAGCACCACATCCGTCGTCATCGGGGCCCCGCTCCGTTCGCTTGCCGTCTGTCAGGAGAACCCCGCCACCGTACCCGGCGGACCGGCCGCTCTAGGATGAGGCCGCTGATCACCATGGGGGGTGTGCGCGTTGAACTTCTCGCTGCTCAACGACGAACCGGTGCACGACATCGGGGGCGAGGACGTGCTCGGGACGTTCCGGGCGGCCCGGGAGCTGGCGCGGCTGATCCAGGCCTCGCGGGAGGCGACGCCGTTCACCATCGCGATCGACGCGGACTGGGGGATGGGCAAGAGCAGCCTGATGCACCGGATCGAGGCGGAGCTCGGGGTGGACCGCACCGTCGAGTGCGTCTGGTTCAACGCCTGGACGGCGGACGGCACCGACGCCCTGGAAGGCGTCATCAAGTCGGTGCTCCAGCGCTTCGACCGCAACCTGCTGCGCCGGGTCTGGTACCGCACCGGCCGCCGCGGCCCGCTGCTCGCGGCGCTGCGGCTCGGGGTCACCCTGCTGGCCGGGGTGTTCCGGGTGGACCGGATGGTGGACGAGCTCTGGGAGCGGATGGCCGCCGACGCGGCGGCCCGCAACCAGATCCGCGAGCTGATCTCCAAGTCGGCCACCGAGTGGGCCGCCGCGCCCGGAAGTTGGGACCGGCGGCGGCTGCTGGTGGTCTTCGTGGACGACCTGGACCGCTGCTCGGACGCGACCATCCTGGCGGTCTGCGAGGCGATCAAGGTCTACCTGGACGTACCGGGGCTGGCCTTCGTGCTGGGCTGCGACCAGCGCCGGATCGCGGATGTCGCGGAGGCCACCGGGCGGGCCCTCAGCGCGGACTACCTGCAGAAGATCGTGCAGGTCAACTACCGGATGCCGCCGATCGATCCGCTGCAGGCCAGGCGGCTGGTGGAGAGCTACGCCCAGCGGTCCGGGACGGCCGGACTGCTGACGCCGCCGCTGGCCGCGCTGCTGGCCGAGCGGATGGGCCGCAACCCCCGGCGGATCAAGCGGCTGATCAACAGTTTCGTGATGGAGTATCACCTCGACGCCGGGTGGCAGCAGTTCGGCGCGGAGGGGCTGCTCCGGTCGGTGCTGCTCCAGCACCTCTACCCGGACTTCCACCGGGCGCTGGTCGAGCCGGGTAGCCCGGACCTGGTGGCCGAGTTCGTCGCCTACTACGAGCTGCGCGGCCTGGTCCGCCGGGGCGGCGAGGAGCTCGACCCGGCGCAGGCGGCCGGGCTGACGGCGCTGGCGGAGCGGCTGGACCTGCCTCTGCCGGACACCTGGCCGGTCGTCCTGGAGCGGCTGGAACGGGCGCTGCCGCCGGAGTACCCGGTGCTGGCGGCCGACCGGGGGTTCGTCCGGCTGATCCTGGACTTGGAACAACTGCCGAACGCCGCAGCCCTGTTGGGCTGGCTGCGGCGGACCGTACCGCTGCCGGTGCCGCTGGAGGCCCGGCCGCAGGCGTCGGTCTACGGGGGCACCCCGCCACAGTCGGTCGGCGCCCCGGCGCTGAATCTGAGCGGGGCGCGGGTGCTCTGGGTGGACGACGTGCCGACCAACAACGACCGACTGGCGGAGCAGCTGCGGCGGTCCGGGGCCGAGGTGCGCCAGGTCAAGAGCACGGCCGAGGCGCTGACCGAACTGGCCTGGCAGCCGCACGTGGTGATCACCGATATGAAGCGGGGCAGCGAGAAGCGGGCGGGGATCGACGGCATCACGGCCGTCAAGGCCCGGGGGTTCGCCGGCCGGGTGATCGTCTACGCGCAGACCCGGGACGTGCAGCTGTTGATCGACGCCGAGAACGCCGGAGCACTGGTGGCCCGGTCGGCGACCATGCTGGTGGATCTGATCGAGGCGGCGCCCCGCTGAACCCGGACCGCCGCCCCGCTCGGACGGGAGCGGGGCGGCGGCTGGCGGAGCGTCAGGTGGCGGAGCGTCAGGGCACGATCCGCCCGGTGACCTCGCCGAAGGAGATCAGCGCCCCGTCCGGGCCCGGCGCGGTGGCCGTGATGGTGACGGTGTCGCCGTCCTCCAGGTAGCTGCGGCTGGTGCCGTCCGGGAGCTTGACCGGGTTCTCGCCGTTCCAGGTCAGCTCGATCAGCGCTCCCCGGCTCTCCACCTCGGGGCCGCTGATGGTGCCGGAGGCGTACAGGTCGCCGGGGCGCAGCGAGGCGCCGTTGGCGGTGAGGTGGGCGAGCTGCTGCGCGGCCGTCCAGTACATCGAGGCGAACGGCGGCCGGGAGATCACGTGGCCATTCAGCCGGACCGTCAGGGTGAGGTCCAGGCCCCAGGGCTCGCCGTCCCGGTCGTCCAGGTAGGGCAGCAGCTCGAACTCGCGCGGCGGCGGGCTGACCCGGGCGTGCTCCAGCGCGTCCAGCGGGACCACCCAGGGCGACAGCGAGCTGGCGAAGGATTTGCCGAGGAACGGGCCGAGCGGCACGTACTCCCAGGCCTGGATGTCGCGGGCGGACCAGTCGTTGAGCAGGCAGACGCCGAAGACGTGCTCCCGGAAGTCGGCCAGCGCGACCGGCTTGCCGAGCTCGCTGCCCGCGCCGACCACGAAGGCCACCTCGGCCTCGATGTCGAGCCGACGGCTCGGGCCGTACGAGGGCAGTGGCTCGCTCGGCGCCTTGCGCTGGCCGTTCGGGCGGACCACGTCCGTGCCGGACACCACGATCGTCCCGGCCCGGCCGTGGTAACCGATCGGCAGGTGCTTCCAGTTGGGGGTGAGCGGCTCGGTGCCGGGGCGGAAGATCTTGCCCAGGTTGGTGGCGTGGTGCTCGGAGGCGTAGAAGTCGACGTAGTCGGCCACCTCGAACGGCAGGTGCAGGGTGACCTCGCCGACCGGGTGCAGGTGCGGGGAGACGGCGGCCCGGTACGAGGAGTCGCCGAGCCACGCGGTGAGCGCGGCCCGGACGGCGGTCCAGGTCGGACGGCCCGCCGCCAGCAGCGGGTTGAGGGTGTCGGCGTCCAGCAGCACGGAGGGCTCACCGACCGCGCGGGCGGCCGCCCCCGCGTCCAGCACGAAGTCGCCGACCGCGACGCCGATCCGGCGCCGCCCGGGCTGGTCGGCGGTGCTGAAGACGCCGTAGGGCAGGTTGTGCAGGCCGAACGGGGAGTCCTGCGCGGACTCGAGCCAGCTGGTGGTCAACGGTTCTCCCGGGTGAGCAGGCCGAGTTCGGCCAGGTCGGCGAGCGGTTCGGCGATCGAGCAGGTGCCGAAGGCGGTGAACGAGCGGCGGGCGACGGCGACCTGAGGCTCCGTCAACTCCCGTGCGGCGGCGGCGAGTACGGCACCGGAGCGCTCGGCCAGCGCCTCGGCCGCCCGGGCCGGATCGGCGGCGGCGAGCAGCACGTTGAGGAAGCCGTGGTGCTCGAAGCCGGTCACCGGGTCGGTGTGCCGGATGGCGTTGTGCAGACCCGCGGTGCACTTGTACGGCACCCCGAGCTCCGCGCAGGCGGTCAGCGCGGCGGCCAGCTCGGCCACCGTCGGGAAGGCCCCGGCGGTCAGCCCGCCGGTGCGGAACTTGGCCCGGTGCGGGGTGCCGGCCAGCTGGTCGAGCTGCTTGAACAGGCCCTCGCCGTACGGGAGTTCGAGCGCGCCGAGGACACCGTCGGGCAGTTCGGGCAGTGCGGAGGCGGCCACCTCCACGCCCACCACGTCCAGCCCCGGCACCGGCCGGTACGTCGAGCTCCCCGGCGCCAGCACCAGGGCGACCGGGAACTCCGGCCGCAGCGCGGACAGTTCACCGGCCCGGCCCGCTCCGCAGAGGAACGGGCCGACCGACTCGGCGTACCAGGCCAGGCGGTGCCCGGTGTGTGCGGGCACCGCCTCACCCAGCGGCAGGTCTCCCGGCGGAAAGACCGACGCGTCGTCGAAAAGTCCTCGGAACAGCGCGGGCAGGCTCATCGCCGACCGCCCGACCAGGTCCAGGCGTAGTTGCCGTCCTCGCTCGCGGCGGCACCCTCGCCCAGCTCCAGCGGGCGGAAGGTGTCCACCATGACGGCGAGTTCGTCGAAGAACTCGGCGCCGATCGAGCGCTCGTACGCGCCCGGCTGCGGGCCGTGGGTGTGGCCGCCCGGGTGCAGCGAGATCGAGCCCTGGCCGATGCCGGATCCCTTCCGCGCCTCGTAGTTGCCGCCGCAGTAGAACATCACCTCGTCGCTGTCCACGTTGGCGTGGTAGTACGGCACCGGGATGGAGAGCGGGTGGTAGTCCACCTTGCGCGGCACGAAGTTGCAGATCACGAAGTTGTTGCCCTCGAAGACCTGGTGGGCCGGCGGCGGCTGGTGGATCCGCCCGGTGAGCGGCTCGAAGTCGGCGATGTTGAACGCGTACGGGTAGAGGCAGCCGTCCCAGCCGACCACGTCGAACGGGTGGTGCGGCACCGTGTACCTGGTGCCGGCCACGCCGTTCGGGCCCCGGTGCTTCACCAGCACGTCGACCTCGCCGCCCTCGACCACCAGCGGCCCGACCGGCCCGCGCAGGTCCCGCTCGCAGTACGGCGCGTGCTCCAGCAGCTGGCCGAACCGGGAGAGGTAGCGCTTGGGCGGGGTGATGTGGCTGTTCGCCTCGATGCAGTACGCGCGCAGCGGCGCGTCCGGGCCCGGCACCCAGCGGTGCGTGGTGGCCCGGGGGATGATCACGTAGTCGCCCTCGCCGACCTCCAGCGAGCCGAACACCGTCTCCAGCACGCCGCTGCCCGACTCGATGTACACGCACTCGTCGCCGAGCCCGTTGCGGTACAGCTCGCTCGGCGCCCCGGCCACCACGTAGGAGATCCGGACGTCACCGTTGCCGAGCAGCAGCCGCCGCCCGGCCACCACGTCGGTGTCCTTCCACTCCTCGCCCTGGAACAGCTCGTGCAGCTTCAGGTGACGGGGGATCAGCGGGTGGTTGGGGGTGGTGCGCTGGTCGGGCAGCTCCCACGGCACGGCGGCCGTGATGGCCGACGGGATGCCCCGGTGGTAGAGCAGCGAGGAGTCCGAGGTGAAGCCCTCCTCGCCCATCAACTCCTCGTAGTACAGCCCGCCTTCGGGCGTGCGGTGCTGGGTGTGCCGCTTGGGCGGGATGCTGCCCAGCTGCCGGTAGTGCGCCATCTTCGTGATCCTCCCGAGCCGGTCTCAGAGGTTGCCGCGCTTGTCCTGCTCGCGCTCCAGGGACTCGAACAGGGCCTTGAAGTTGCCCTTTCCGAAGCCCAGCGAACCGTGCCGCTCGATGAACTCGAAGAACACCGTCGGCCGGTCGCCCTGCGGCTTGGTGAAGATCTGCAGCAGGTAGCCGTCCTCATCACGATCGACCAGGATGCCGCGCTTCTTGAGCTCCTCGACCGGGACCCGGACCTTGCCGATCCGCTCGCGCAGCTTCGGGTCGTCGTAGTACGAGTCGGGGGTGTTCAGGAACTCCACGCCGTTGGCGCGCAGGATGTCCACCGTGGTCAGGATGTCGTTGGTGGCCAGCGCCAGGTGCTGGCAGCCGGGGCCGCCGTAGAACTCCAGGTACTCGTCGATCTGCGACTTCTTCTTGGCGATCGCGGGCTCGTTCAGCGGGAACTTCACCCGGTGGTTGCCGCTGGCGACCACCTTGCTCATCAGCGCCGAGTACTCGGTGGCGATGTCGTCGCCGACGAACTCGGCCATGTTCTCGAAGCCCATGACCCGGTTGTAGAAGCCGACCCACTCGTCCATCTTGCCGAGCTCGACGTTGCCGACCGCGTGGTCCAGGGCCTGGAACAGGCGCTTGGGGTGGCCCTCCGGGCGCTGCACCCGGGTCTGCGCGGCGACGAAGCCGGGCAGGTACGGGCCGTGGTAGCGGGAGCGGTCGACCAGGGTGTGCCGGGTCTCGCCGTAGGTGGCGATCGCGGCGCGCCGCACGGTGCCGTGCTCGTCGGTGACGTCGTTCGGCTCCTCCAGCACGGTGGCGCCGGTGGCCCGGGCGTGCGCGATGCACTTGTCCACGTCCGGCACCTCGAGCGCGAGGTCCACCACACCGTCGCCGTGGCGGCGGTGGTGGTCCAGCAGCGCGCTGTCAGGGGAGACCCCGCCCTTGATCACGAAGCGGCAGGAACCGGAGCGCAGCACGAAGGCCTTGCGGTCCCGGCGGCCGGTCTCGGGACCGGAGTAGGCGACCAGCTCCATGCCGAAGACGGCCTGGTAGAACTGGGCCGCCTGGGTGGCGTTGCCCACCACGAAGACGATGGCGTCCTGGGCGATGACCGGGAACGGGTCACCGGCGGCGTCGTGCTCGACCAGGCCCACCAGGCGGCGCAGCTGCTCCGCGTCGAGCCCGGCCTCCAGCTCCTCGGGGGTCAGTTCAACGGCGTTGGCGGTCATGGGTTCCTCCACGTTGAGGCTTGCGGTGCGCTGAGCTTGCTCCCGCCGGATTGATCGGGCAACAGGACGATGATCGGCTGCTCAATGTGTACAAGCTGAGCAGCCGGGACCCGCCAGGGCTGGTCAGATTGTCCAGTGCCGATCGTGACTCTTGTGCCGCGTCCGGTCAGCCGAGTAGAGCGTCGAGCACCTCCGCGTCCGTGGTCTGGTCGAAGTCGGCGTAGAACGCGCCGATCGCCAGGAACCCCCGGGGCTCGTGCACGCAGACCAGCCGGTCGGCCTCGCCGCGCAGCCCGTCCCGCCACTCGGCCGGCGCGACCGGGACGGCCAGCACCACCCGGGCGGCGCCGCGCTGCCGGACGATCCGGCAGGCGGCCTTGGCGGTGAAGCCGGTGGCGATCCCGTCGTCCACCACCACGACGGTCCGCCCGCGCAGCTCGACCGGCGGCCGGCCGCCCCGGTAGCGCTCGGCCCGGCGGGCCAGCTCGGCCTGTTCGGCGCGTTCCACCGCGGCGAGCTGAGCGTTCGTCACATGGGCGGCCTGGCGGACGTATTCGTTCACCACCCGGGCGCCGCCCTCGCCGATCGCCCCCATGCCGAGCTCGGGCTGGCGCGGCACCCCGAGCTTGCGCACCACGCAGATGTCGAGCGGTGCCCCGAGCACCTTGGCCACTTCGGCGGCCACCGGTACGCCGCCGCGCGGCAGGCCCACCACCACCGCGTCGGGGATCGTCCCGAGCCGGGCGGCCAGCTGCCGCCCCGCGTCCTTCCGGTCGGTGAAGTACATCGCACTGCCTCCCATCCCACCGTACGTCCCGGTCCGTGACCCCGGATGTCCCGTTCGGCCGACCGGGACCGGGTGCGGGCGGAGCCCCCGTGCGTCCGGGACGTCGGGCTCGCGACGGTGGAGCTCCGAACCGAGGACGACGAAGGAGGCCCACCGTGGCCGGCAAGACCAACAACCACGGGCTGTTCACCACCGGCGAGCCGGTGAGTGCCTGGACGGTCAGTACCGCCCTCCCCGTCACCTACCAGGTGGCCTTCACCCCGCAGCTGCTCAACCCGGGCAACCCGGCGCTGGCGAGCGCCGGTGCCACCCCGGGGCGGCGGCTGGTGGTGGTGGAGGAGACCGTGCACGCGCTCTACGGCGACAAGATCCGGGCCTACTTCGGGACCCGGGGCCTGGCGGTCGAGCTCGGCGTGCTGGCGGCGCACGAGGAGGTCAAGACGATGGAGTCGGTGTTCCGGGTCGCCGAGTGGATGGACCACTTCGGGGTCTCCCGGCGCGCCGAGCCGGTGATCGCGATGGGCGGCGGCGTCCTGATGGACGTGGTCGGCCTGGCCTGCAGCCTGTACCGCCGCTCGACCCCGTTCGTCCGGGTGCCCACCACGCTGATCGGCCTGGTGGACGCGGGCGTCGGGGCCAAGACCGGGGTGAACTTCGGCCGGCACAAGAACCGGCTCGGCACCTACCACCCGGCGGTGGCCACCCTGCTGGACCCGGCCTTCCTGGCCACCCTGGACCAGCGGCACCTGAGCAACGGCCTGGCCGAGATCCTCAAGGTCGCCCTGATCAAGGACCGGAAGCTGTTCGAGCTGCTGGACCGGACCGGCGAGGCGCTGATCGACCAGCGCTTCCAGGGCCCGACCCCCGGCGGCGAGGTGCTGGTCCGGGCGGTGCACGGGATGCTCCAGGAGCTCCAACCCAACCTCTGGGAGCACCGGTTGGAGCGCTCGATGGACTACGGCCACTCGTTCAGCCCGACCGTGGAGATGCGGGCGCTGCCCGAACTCCTGCACGGCGAGGCGGTCTGCCTCGACATGGCGCTGACCACGGTGCTCGCCCAGCGGAGGGGACTGGTCGAGACCGCCGAACGGGACCGGATCCTCGGCCTGATGCGCCGGTTGCAACTCCCGGTCCGGCACCCGCTGCTGGAGCCGGAGACGCTGGCCGATGCGCTCACCGACACCATCCGGCACCGGGACGGCCGGCAGCGCTTCCCGCTGCCGGTCGGGATCGGCGACGGCTGCTTCGCCGATGACCTGACCGCCGCCGAGATCGGCCGGGCGGCCACCGAACTGGAGGAACTGGCATGCGTAGCACCGTGATCGTCGCCGACACCCGCGGCCCCGCGGACGTGCACGGCGTGCATGGGGCCCACGGCCTGACCCACTGGGCCTGCCTGGCCCGCAGGCCGGGACTGCTGGGCGGCTGGGAGGCGGTCGAGTGGGCCAGCCTCCCGCCCGGCGGCGTCAGCGGGGAGCACCTGCACACCCGCACCGAGGAGGCCTACATCCTCCTCACCGGCCGGGGGGAGATCATCCTCGACGGCCGGCCCCACCCCGTCGAGGCCGGTGATGTCGTACTCACCGGCCTCGGCACCACCCACGGTCTCCGCAACGCGGGCACCGAGGCGCTGGACTGGCTGGTGATCGAAATGCCCGCCCCACTACCCCGACCACGCACCCCGATCCTGCGGCACGCCGTGGTGACCAACCTGCGCCGGGTCGGCCCGATCGACCCCGGCGTGGTGCTCACCGGGCCGCTGCGTCACCTCGAGTTGGTCCGACTGCGGCCCGGCGAGCGGACCGAGCTGGCCGCCGACGCGACCGAGCACACCGTCTTCGTGACGGCCGGCAGCGGCCGGGCCGCCGCCGCGGACGTCCGGGTGCCACTGGAGCCCGGCCGGTCCGTCACCCTCCCGCTCGGCAGCTCGGCGGCCTTCACCGCCGGGAACGACGGGCTGGAGTACGTCCACGCGGTGCTCACCGTGCCGCCGTCCGAACGACCCGGGGAGTCCCGATGATCGTCTCCGACACGGCCCACGCGGCCGTGCACCTCGGCCCGGGCACCCAGCGGGTCCGCACCCGCTGCCTGGCCCGCCGGGGCATGCTGCACAGCGAGACCGAGGCCGTCGACCACGTCCGGCTCAGCCCCGGCGCCTGCTACGACCTCGCCGGCCGGGCGGGCACCGAGGCGGCCTGGTACGTGCTGCGCGGACCGGTCGCGCTGCTGGACTGCCCCGAGCAGCCGCAGCACCTGCTGGCCGAGGGCGATCTGCTGCTCGCCCCCGAGGGCGGCCGGGTGCACCTGCACGGCGGCCCGCTCGGCGCCGAGCTGCTCTGCCTGACCGTGCTGCCCGACGCGGTCAGCCGTGAACTCCCGGCACGCAAGCCGGAGTTGGAGCCGGGCAGGTCGGTCCTGGACCGCCGTGGCGCAGCCGTCCCGGCGGGGAGTGAGCCCTGATCGGGACCCCGTCCCCTCCCGCCCGGGACACCGGGCGGGACACCTTCGAAGCAACAGGTCTCAACAAGGAGCGTCCGAGATGACCAGCACCGCGATCACCGCCCTCCGCCGGGGCCGCGCCGTCGACCCCGGCCAGGTGCTCACCGGTCCGCTGCGCGGTGTCGGCCTCAGCTGGCTGGACCCGCAGCAGAGCATCGAGCTGACCGCCGACGGCGTCGAGCACACGCTCTACGTCACCGCCGGCGCCGGCCGGGCGAGCACCGACGAAGCCGACGTGCCGCTCGCCGAAGGCACCGCCGTCACGCTGCCGCTGGGCGCCGAACTCGTCCTCACCGCCGGGGAATCGGGCCTGGAGTACTTCCACGCCGTCCTGGCCGTACCGGGAGAAGGCCCCCGATGATCGTCACCACCGCCTCCGCGTCCGCCATGACCGTGGTCGGCCCGGGCAGCGAGCGCACCCGCGTGAGCTGCCTGGCCCGCCGGGACCTGGTCGCCGCCGACTGCGAGTCCTTCGAACACCTCCGGCTCAGCCCCGGCGGCACCCACCACCGCGCGGGCCGCCCGGAGACCGAGGCCGCCTGGTACGTGCTGCGCGGCCCGGTGGTCGCCGAGCAGCGGCCCGACCGGGCCCAGCACCTGGCCGACGCCGGTGACCTGCTGCTGGTCCCGGCGGGCCAGGACCTGGACCTGCAGGCCGGCCCGCTCGGCGCCGAACTGCTCTGCCTGACCCTCGGCGCCCGGCCCGCCCCGCGCCGCCGTCCGCTGCCCCGCCGCCGCACCCGCCCGTGAGGATCGAATCATGAGCGCCATCCCCGGTGCCCTCGCCGTGCACCACGTCGCGTACACCGTGCCCGACCTCGACCAGGCGGTCACCTTCTTCACCGAGGTGATCGGGGCCCAACTGCTCTACCGGTCCGGTCCGGTGAACGATCCGGACGGGGACTGGATGACCCGTCAGCTCGGCGTCCACCACCGGGCCGCCGCGTACGTGGCGATGCTCCGGCTGGGTCCGGTGACCAACCTGGAGCTGTTCGAGTACAGCTCGCCGGACCAGCGCCGCGAGCTGCCCAGGAACAGCGACTGGGGCGGTCACCACCTGGCCATCGCGGTCACCGACGTGGACGCCGCCGCCGCGTACCTGCGGGCCCAGCCCGGCGTGCAGGTGCTCGGCCGGCCGGAGACGGTGGCCGACGGCGGCCCGATCGACGGCGACCGCTGGGTGTACTTCCGGGCCCCGTGGGGCCTGCAGCTGGAGCTGATCGACCTGCCGCCCGGGCTGCCGTACGAGCGGCAGACCGAGGCCCGGCTCTACCGGCCGACGCAGAACTGGAGTTGAGAGCCATGCCGACCGCCACCGCCGCCGTGGTCCGGGGCCAGGGGGAGCCGTTCACCCTGGAGCCGGTCCGACTGGACGACCCGCGCCCCGACGAGGTGCTGGTCCGGATCGCCGCCGCCGGGATCTGTCACACCGACCTGAGCGTCCGGGCCGGGCACACCCCGGGCCCGCTGCCCGCCGTGCTCGGCCACGAGGGCGTCGGGACGGTCGAGGCGGTCGGCGGCGCGGTGACCCGGCTGACGGTCGGTCAGACCGTGCTGCTCACCTTCGCCTCCTGTGGCGAGTGCCGCGACTGCCGGACCGGGGAGCCGATCCGGTGCGCGCACTGGCCCCGGCTGAACCTGTTCGGCGGCAGCCGGGCGGACGGCAGTGCCACGCTCCGCGGCGCCGACGGCTCGCCGCTGCACGGGCACTTCTTCGGCCAGTCCTCGTTCGCCACCCTGGCGCTGGCCACCGAGCGCAACGCGATCGCGGTGCCGGACGGCGTGCCGCCCGAGCTGCTGGCCCCGTTCGGCTGCGGTGTGCAGACCGGCGCGGGGGCGGTGCTGAACGTGCTGCGACCCGAACCGGGCGACACGGTGGTGGTGTTCGGCGCCGGGGCGGTCGGCCTGTCGGCCCTGCTGGCGGCCCGGCTCACCCCGGCCGCCCGGCTGGTGGCGGTGGACGTCCGGCCCGACCGGCTGATGCTGGCTCACGAGCTGGGCGCCACCGACGTGGTGGACGCCGGCGCCGAGGACCCGGTCGAGGCGGTCCGGGAGCTGACGAAGGGTCGGGGCGCCGAGCACACCCTGGAGACCAGCGGGCAGCTCGGCGCGCTCGGGGCGGCGGTCCGGGCGCTGGCGATCGGCGGCACCTGCGCGGTGGTCGGGGCGCCGCCGGCGGGTAGTCAGCTCGCCCTGGACGTCCCGGCCCTGCTCGACCGGGTGCCCCGGATCGTCGGCGTCAACCAGGGCGCCAGCCGGCCCGGGCGATTCCTGCCCGCGCTGGTGGACCTGTACCTGGCGGGCCGGCTGCCGGTCGACCGGCTGGTGCGGACCTTCCCGTTCGCCGCCGTGGAACGGGCCGCGGCGGCCGCGGCGGCCGGTGAGGTGGTCAAGCCCGTCCTGGTCATGCCCTGAAGCCCGGACGACCCATCAGCATGTCACACTAAGTCACATAACCTTCACTGGTAGTGTCGGCCAGGTGGATGAGCTGCAGAGTGACACCGGTTCGGTGCGTGTACTGATCGTCGATGACCACCCGCTCTTCCGGGAGGGGCTGAAGGCCGCCCTGCAGAGCGCCGACGGGATCGAGGTGGTCGGCGAGGCGGAGACCGTCGCGGCCGTGCCGGACGCGGTGGCCGCGTGCCTGCCGGACGTGGTGGTGCTCGACCTCTCGCTGCCCGACGGCTCCGGCCTGGAGGCGGCCCGCAGGCTGGCCGAGCAGACCCCGACCGCACCCGTGCTGATGCTCACCATGGCCGACGACGACGGCAGCCTGCTGGCCGCCCTGCAGGCCGGCGCCCGGGGCTACCTGGTCAAGGGCGCCGGGCGGGACGAGGTGCTGCACGCGGTGCGCACCGTGGCGGCCGGCGGCGCGGTCTTCGGCTCCGAGATCGCGGCCCGGATCACCACCCTGCTGGCCGGCACCAAGCTGCGCGAGGCGGGCCAGCTGTTCCCCTCGCTCACCGCCAGGGAGGCCGAGGTGCTCAACCTGGTGGCCCGGGGGCTGGACAACCGCCGGATCGCCCGCGAGCTGGTGGTGGCCGAGAAGACGGTCCGCAACCACGTCACCCACATCTTCGAGAAGCTGCACGTCGCCACCCGCGCCGAGGCGGTCGCCCGGGCCAGGGACATGGGCCTCGGCGGCGACTGACGAACCGGGACCGGGGACCGGGTCGGGACCGTGGCCCGTCGCGGTCGGGACAGCGGGCCGACGAGCATGGACCGCCCAGTCAGCCAGGGTCGAGGGAGTGCGCAGATGAGCGAGAACGAGAGCACCACCACGGCCAGGGCGTTCGCGGCTGCCGCCCTGGCACTGCTCTGCACCCTGGTCTGGGTGGTACTCGCTCTCGCCAACCGGGGGCTCGAAGGCATCAGCGACTACTACTTCTTCGACGGGGTCTGGGTCGCGCTCGGCCTGACCTTCACCCTCTCCGGCCTGGTCCTGGTGATCAACCGGAGCGGGTCGGGGCTGGGCGTCCTGCTACTGGTCACCGGCGTGCTCCAGTCGCTCCGGATGGTGGTGCTGCTGGCCGCGGCGCTGGCCGGGGCGGGGCCCGGCGCGATGAAGCTGATCGTGGTGCTGGTGCTGGCCGCCGACATCGCCAACGCCTTCATGGTGATCGGCTTCCCGCTCTGGCTCCCCGACGTCCGGCTGCCCGGCGGGATCTGGCGGTGCATCACCGTGCTGGTCGCGGCGTGGAGCACGGTCCTGGCGTTCGCCAACACCGCCCGGGTCACCGAGTGGTACACCCTGTCGAACCCACTCAACGGCACCGCGCTCTACAAGTGGCTGGACGGCTGGCTCTCCCCGTACTCCTTCGACATCTTCACCGCCAGCCTGGCCCTGACCCTCACCGTCGCGCTGATCCGCTGGTGGCGCTCGCCCGGGCCGCACCCGCACCTGACCGTGCTGGTCGCGGCCTACCTGGTCTGGGCCGTGCTGGTCACCGTCCCGCACTACCTCGGTGACTACCCGGACTGGCTGCCGTACGCGGTGGTGGTCGCGGGCGAGGCCGCCTGGATGCTGGTTCCGATCGCGACCTTCCGCCGGGACCGCTCGCTCTCGCTGGACCGGGCCGCCCGGCGCTACCTGGCCGGCTACGCGTTCTGCACCCTGCTGTTCATCGGCATGCTGGCCACCACCTACCTGAGCCATCGTCTGATTCCCGGCACCGAGCCGGGCCTGCGCTGGTGGCTGGTGCTGGTGGCGGCGGTGCTCGGTGCGCTGCTGCGGCCCGCCGCCCGGTTCGTGGTGCGGGCCGTGGACCGGTACTACTACGGCGAGCGGGCGCACCCGTACCAGGTGGTGCGCCGGCTCGCCGAGCGGATGAGCCAGGCCGTCGGGCCCGCCGAGGCGCCGCCGCTGCTCTGCCAGACCGTGGTGATCGCGCTCGGCCTGCCCGCCGCGAGCGTCCGGGTCCGGACCCGGAGCGGGCCGCGCGAGCTGGCCCGGCTCGGCGAGGCCGAACTGCCCGCCGAGAGCTTCCCGCTCAGCTACGAGGGCGCCGTGATCGGCGAGCTGTCCGTGCCGCCGCGCTCCGGGCAGCGCGAGCTGGACCGGCAGGACCGCGAGGTGCTCCGGCTGCTCGCCGACCAGGCCTCGCCCGCGATCGCCTCGCTCCGGCTGTACGAGGACCTGCAGGCCAGCCGGAAGAAGATCGTGCTGGCCCGCGAGGAGGAGCGGCGGCGGCTGCGGCACGACCTGCACGACGGGCTCGGCCCCGCCCTGTCCGGGCTGCGGCTGCAGCTCGACGCGGCCAGGACCGGCCTGGCCGCCGAGTCGGAGGTGGCCGCCTCGCTGACCGCGGCCTCGGCCGGGATCGGGCAGGCGATCACCGAACTGCGCCGGATCACCGACGGGTTGGCCCCCGCCGCGCTCGGCAGCGAGGGGCTGGCCGGAGCGCTGCGCCGGCTGGCGGACGGGATGGGCAACCGCTCCCTCCGGGTGACCCTGGACCTGGACCCCGACCCGCTGCCGACCCTGCCGGCCGCGGTGGAGGTGGCGATCTACCGGATCAGCGGCGAGGCGCTCAACAACGTGGTGCGGCACTCGGGGGCGGCGGCCGCCCGGCTGGTGCTGCGGGTGGGGGCCGACGAGGTGACGGTCGAGGCGACCGACGACGGGGCGGGGTTCCCGGCGCACAACGGGGGAGCCGGGGTGGGGCTGCGGTCGATGGCGGAGCGGGCCGAGGAGTTGGGCGGGTCGTTCACCGCGGCGAACGACGCGGACGGTGCGGTGGTCCGGGCGGTCTTCCCCCGGGTGCACGGCTGACCGTTCCGGGGCGAATGTCCTGGGCGCAGTGGGGACCAGGAGCTCATGTGGGCGGGACCCGGCCGGGGGGACAGTGGTGGAAAAGCCCCGCAGAGCGGAAGCGAGACACCAGATGGCAGCGAACATCGAACCCCGGCAGGCCGGCAAGGGCGGCAGCCCCTGCGGAGGCCCGGGTCAGCCGCCGTGCCCGAAGAAGAAGTCCGACGACGAGCCCGACGACGAGGAGGAACCAGCGGCGCCGCGCCACTGAGACCTTCTGGAAGTCGAATTTCCGCCCGGCCAGGGATTCCCTGGCCGGGCTTCGGACTGTACGGGTCAGTGTTCGTGGTGCATGCCGCCGTGGCCCATGCCCGGGTCGAGCGCCATCACGGCGGCCGGGGAGACGGTGAAGGGCCGCATCATGCCGTCGTCCTCGTGGTCGAGGATGTGGCAGTGGTACATGAACTTGCCGGTCGCCCCGGTGAACTGGCCCGCCACCCGGACGAGTTCGCGCGGCGAGACGGTGACGGTGTCCTTCCAGCCCTGGTCGGCGGGGTCGATCGGGTTCTGGGCGTCCCAGCCGACCGGTTTGCCGATCGGGGTGCCGCCGCTCACCGGGTCGAAGCCGGTGACGTCGACGGTGGCCCGGGTGAGGATCTGGAACTGGATCAGGTGGATGTGCACCGGGTGCAGGGCCAGCTGCGCCAGGTTGATGATGGTCCACTGCTCCCAGGCGTCCTCGTCGATCCGCCAGTTGAGGCGGTCGTTGAAGTCGGCGGAGACCCGCCGGTAGGTGTGCACGGCCTGGCCGGCCGCCTGGACCTGGACGATCCCGTCCACGGTGGTGCCGATGGGCGGGACCTCCGCCTCGGGCACCTCCTCCATCTCCCAGAAGTGGAACATCGCGCTGGTGTCCTGAGTGATCATCAGGACCCGGTGGTTGTGGTGCGGGATGTCGTCGTGGGTCAGCCGTCGGAAGCTCGGTGACAGCACGGCGGGCAGCGCGAACGGCTCCGGCTCGGCGGCGGCCGAGACCCGGAACTCCATGACCTCCGGGTCGGGCAGCCGGTTCGCCGGGTCGGCGATGCCGACCGCGTCGTCCTCGCCGATCGGGGCGCCCTCGGCGGGTGCCGGGGCGGAGTTGACCAGCCGCAGGGTGCGGCCGGCCAGCGCGGTGAAGTCGATCAGCAGGTCGGCCCGCTCGGCCGGGGCCAGGCTGAGGCCGCGCCCCGGCAGCGGGATCGGGGTGCCGAACAGACCGGCGTCGCTGCCGATCTGCCAGGCCACGCCGTGCACCCGCTGCCCGTCCTGGTCGACCAGGTGCAGCCGGTACGGACGGGAGTTGGAGGCGTTCAGCACCCGGAACCGGTACCAGCGCGGCCTGACCTCGTGGTGCGGCCAGATCACGCCGTTCACCAGCGTGTAGCGCCCGCAGTACGGCAGCGGGCCGACCGTCTTGTGCAGCAGCTGCCCGGTCAGCGCGCCGTCCGGGCCGGTGGCCAGGTTCCGGTCGCAGAGCACCAGCGGGACCTCGAACTCCCCGGCAGGCAGGTGCAGCCGGTCCTCCTCCTCGTCCCGGACCAGGTACGTCCCGACCAGCCCGGCCAGCACGTTGAGCCGGGTGACGCCCATCGCGTGGTCGTGGTACCAGAGCGGCATCGCGGCCTGGTCGTTCGGGTACTCGGAGAGCTGGGAGTGGCCGGTGTGCACCGCGTTGTCGGTCCAGCCGTCGTTGCCCCCGTTGGTGACCGCGCCGTGCAGGTGCACCACCAGCCAGGGCGGCAGGGCGGGGCCCCTGGGGTCGATCAGGGCGGGGTCGATGCCAGGGGAGTTCTCGGCCGGCGGCATGGTGATGTCCGGGAGGTGGCCGATCTGGGCGGGGTACGGGGTGCTGATCCGGTTCTGCCAGTCGATCCGCAGCCGCTGCCCGCGCCGGACCTCGATGGTCGGGCCGGGGAAGGTGCCCTCGTACGTCCACATCGGGGTCGGGGGCAGCTCGGAGTGCAGCTGCACCTCGGCCGAGAGCTGGCGGATCGTCAGCTCGGCTTCGGGGCGCAGCACCTGGGGGATTCGCAGCGGGTCCGCGAACTTGGTGAGCTCGGTGGGGTCGGGCACGGTGGCCTCCGGGTGGTCGGTTTGGCTCCACGGTGAGCCATCCGTTGTCCCGTTTTCATGAGGCAGTGGTCCCGGTATGTCCTGCGGGGATGTCGATTCGGCCGTCCGGAGCAGTGGTCGGACCCCTTGACGGGATCTCGGTATTCACCCAATCATCATGGGCGCGTCAAGAGTTACCCGCCGACCGGCCACCGGGACCGGCAGCTTCCGCACGTTCCGTTCTGCCCCACCAGAATCTGGAGCTCCCCTTGTCTCAGCGTGCCTCGCGGCGATCCCGCGTGCTCCGCTCCGCCGTCGCAACCGGTGCCGCCGCCACCCTGGCCGCCGGCTTCCTCGCCACCACCCTGGCCGCCGGCTTCCTCGCCACCACCGCCTCCGCCCAGGTGACCCAGGCCCGGCCGGCCGCCGTCACGGTGCAGGCCGTCCCGGACATCCCGGTCGCCAACGTCAAGGCGCACCTGGCCCAGTTCCAGTCGATAGCCAATGCCAACGGCGGCACCCGGGCGCACGGCCGGGCCGGTTACAAGGCCTCGGTCGACTACGTGAAGGCCAAGCTGGACGGCGCCGGGTTCACCACCACGCTGCAGACCTTCACCACCAGCGGTGCCACCGGCTACAACCTGATCGCGGACTGGCCGGGCGGCGACGCGAGCCACGTGATCATGGCGGGCGCGCACCTGGACTCGGTGACCGCGGGCCCCGGCATCAACGACAACGGCTCCGGCTCGGCCGGCATCCTGGAGACCGCGCTGGCCGTCTCGCGGGCCGGTCTGCAGCCCACCAAGCACCTGCGGTTCGGCTGGTGGGGGGCGGAGGAGCTGGGCATGATCGGCTCCAAGTACTACGTCAACAACCTGCCCACCGCCGAGCGGGCCAAGATCGACGGGTACCTGAACTTCGACATGATCGGCTCGCCGAACCCGGGCTACTTCGTCTACGACGACGACCCCAAGCTCGAGGGCGTGCTGAAGAACTACTTCGCCGGCGTCGGCGTCCCGACCGAGATCGAGACCAACGGCGACGGCCGCTCCGACCACGCCCCGTTCAAGAACGTCGGCATCAAGGTCGGCGGTCTGTACACCGGCGGCGACGAGATCAAGACGGCCGCCCAGGCCACCAAGTGGGGCGGCACCGCGGGCCAGGACTTCGACGCCTGCTACCACGCCTCCTGCGACACCAGCGCGAACATCAGCGACACCGCGCTGGACCGGGGCAGCGACTCCATCGCGTACGCGATCTGGACCCTGGGCACCGAGGCCCCGCCGCTGCCCGGCACGGTCTTCGAGAACACCGCCGACGTGCAGATCCCGGACAACGGCGCGGCGGTCACCTCCTCGGTCACCGTCAGCGGCGTCACCGGCAACGCCCCGGCCGCCCTCCAGGTCGGCGTGGACATCAAGCACACCTACCGCGGTGACCTGGTGATCGACCTGGTCGCCCCGGACGGCAGCACCTACCGGCTGAAGAACTCCAGCACCAGCGACTCGGCCGACAACGTGGTCACCACCTACACCGTGAACGCCTCCAGCGAGGTCGCCAACGGCGTCTGGAAGCTCAAGGTGCAGGACATCGCGGCCCAGGACACCGGCTACATCAACAGCTGGAAGCTCACCTTCTAGCCGACGGAACGTCAGTGCCGGGCTCCTGCTGCCCAGGGGCCCGGCACTGTCATGCGGACGGACTTACGGCCGCATCTCGTACGCGCCGGACAGCGCCTCGACCCGGGCCCACAGCTTCGCGGTGCGCTCGGCGTCCGCCACCGGGCGGCGGACCTGGGAGAGCGCCCAGGCGGCCTGCGGCTCGCTGGTGGAGGTCTTGCCGTGCAGCTCGGTGGCGTGCGCGGAGAAGTCCCGGACCAGGAAGTCGAAGATGCCGTCCAGCAGATCCGGCTCGGTGCCGGTCAACTCGGCCTGCTCCAGCACCAGGTGGCCGTAGACCACCAGCGCGAACAGCTGGCCGATCTCCAGCAGGAAGTCCAGGTCCTGCTGCTGCTCGGCGGTCGGCGCGTGCTCCAGCAGCAGCGCGCACAGGCCGTCGGCCTGCTCGCGGAACCGGGCCACGTTCGGCAGGTGCGCGTGCGCGTCGTACGCGGTCCGCCAGTCGTGGAAGCGGATCGCGCCGAGGCCCCGGGCCGGGCCCTGCCGGAACAGGAACTCGTCGTCCGCCGGGTCGAGCCGGGTCGGCACCGGCGGGTAATCGGTGGGCGCGAACAGGTAGTTGGCCATGAACTTGAGGATCAGGGCCAGGTTGACGTGCACCGTGCCCTCCAGCTTCGGCAGGCCCCGGATGTCCTTGGCGGCCTTGTCGAAGTAGGTGTCCGCCTCGAAGCCCTTGGCCGCGATGACGTCCCACATCAGGTCGATGACCTTCTCGCCCTCGGTGGTGACCTTCATCTTGGTCATCGGGTTGAAGAGCAGGTAGCGGCGGTCCTCCGGGGAGGCGCTGCGGAAGTAGTCCACGGCTCGGTCGCTGAACAGCTTCATCGCCACCAGGCGGGTGTACGCGTCGGTCAACTCCCGCCGCACGTGCGGGAAGTCGGTCACCTTGCGGCCGTACAGCACCCGGTTGTGGGCGTGCGTGACGGCCTCGTACATCGCGTGCTCGCAGATACCAATGGATGCCGTGCAGAGGTTGAACTTGCCGACGTTCACGGTGTTCAGCGCGGCGTCGAAGGCGGCCTTGCCGGTGTGCAGCACGTCCTCGGCCCGGACGGGGTACTCCTCGAGCCGGAACTCGCTGACGTACATCTGCGCGTTCACCACGTTCTTGACCAGGTGGTACGCCTCGTGGCGGCTGTCCACCGCGAAGAAGACGTAGCCCTCCGGGCCCTCGACGTCCGAGCGGCGGCCGAAGACCGAGACCAGACCGGCCACGTTGCCGTTGCCGATGTAGTACTTCGGGCCGGTCGCGGTGAAGCCGCCGTCGGCGGTGGGGGTGAGGATCATGTCGGTGGAGTAGATGTCCGCGCCGTGGCTGCGCTCGGACAGCCCGAAGGCCATCACGTGACCCTCGCTCAGCAGCTTCGCGGCCCGGGCCCGGACGGCCTCGTTCTCGCTCTGCCAGACCGGGCCGAGGCCCAGGATGGTGACCTGCCAGGTGTACCAGTAGCCGAGGCCGTAGAAGCCCAGGATCTCGTTCAGCTCGGCGATCCGCGCGGTGTCCCAGCGCTTGTCGCCGTCGGCGGCGGACGGCGTCAGGAACTCCGCGAACAGGCCCTCCTTGGCGGCGAATTCGAGGAAGTCCCCGTACCAGGCGCGGTCGATGTAGGTGTCGATCAGCGCCTTCTTGCCGCGCGACTCGAACCAGTCCACGGTGGCGCGGAGCAGCCGGCGGGTGGTGTCGTCGAACTGCTTCGGGTCATAGGTGCTCGGGTTGAAGAGCATGTGGTTTCCCTGGGGGTGGTGAGGGTCAGTCGGAGAGGCGGTGCAGGGTGGTGAGCACGTCGTCGAGCCAGGCGATGGTCATCCGCTCGTACTCGATGCCGCCGCGCAGCACCACGTGCTGGAGCTGCTGCTGCGGGTCGAGCGCGGCGCCGGGCGGGAAGTCGCGTTGCTCGCCGGTGCGGTAGCGCTCCAGCAGGGCGGCGTGGCTCTCCCGGTGGCGGGTCACCTCGGAGATCAGGGCGGCGGGGTCGTCGAAGGCGGCGGCCCGGATCTTGACGGCCAGTTCGTGCCGGACGGTCTCCGGCTCGACCGGTTCGCGCAGCCAGTCGGAGAGCACGGAGCGCCCGTCCCGAGCCACCGCGTACACCTTCTTGTCCGGCCGGCCGTCCTGGACGACCTCCTCGGCGGCGATCCAGCCGTCCGCCTCCATCCGCCGCAGCACCCGGTAGATCTGCTGGTGGGTGGCGGTCCAGAACCGTCCGATCGAACGGTCGAACCGCCGCGCCAGCTCGTACCCGGAGCCGGGCTGCTCCAGAAGTGAGACGAGGATCGCGTGCTCCAGTGCCATGTCCGCCATCCTCCTATGCAACGAGTTTCATAGGCAACGGCGCCTCGCCGGGTTGAGACGCGGATCACCCCTCCGCGGCGGCTCCGGTGTCGCCGTCGACCAGCAGCAGCCGGTCCTGTTCGGCGTCGCCCTCGACCAGCAGCACCTGGTCGCCGGTCGGCACCGGGCGGATCACGGTCGCCCGGGGCCGCCGCCAGAGCACGGTGCCGTGCCGGAGGGCGATCAGCTGGTCGTCCAGCAGGAATCCGGCGGACTCCTGCGCCTCGCGGGTGACCCGGGTCAGGGCGTACACGTGGTGCCGTCCGGCGGTGAGCCCGTCGAGGGAGTCCATCCGGCGGTCGTGCCGGGGCACGGACTCCGGCCAGTGGAGCGGGGTCATCAGGTGCCTGCCGCCGGGGCCGATCGGGGTGGCGAGCAGGCGGTCACCGTCGTCGATCGCGTAGAGCCAGCCGTCCGCCGGAGCGATCGGGATGTCGGCGAACGACAGCGGGTGCCGCACCGCGTGGAAGGTGTGCGACGGCTCCTTGGCCGGGGTGCCAGGACGGAAGCTGTGCACGGCGCCGACCCGGGACCCGGCGGCCACCCAGACGGTGCGGCCGCCGTCGATGATCAGCGGGTTGTACTGCTGGTCCTTGTGGCGGACCGAGAAGTCGCCGACCGTGCTGCCGTCGGCCACGGACAGCGAGATCAGCCGGGCGTCGGTCCAGCCCCAGACGAAGACCAGCGGCGGTCCGGCTGGGGTGCCGTTGTTCGGCACGCAGAGGATGCCGCTGGGCTCGGTCCGGCGCCATAGCTCGGCCCCGGTACGGGCGTCGAAGGCCGTGACGGCGTGGCCCCGGTCGTCCCGGACCGAGGCGATCGCCCGGCCGGCCACCAGCTGCAGGGTCCCGACCGACTCGAAGGCGTGCTCCCAGAGCCGGTCGCCGGTGGTGAGGTCGAAGCCGGTCAGCCGCCTGGGTGAGCCGCCCGCCCGGCCGTGCCAGACCACCAGCGTCTCCCGGTCGGTGCGGTACTCGGCCAGCTCGCCTGCGTCGAACTCCCAGAGCAGCGAACCGGATTCGGCCTCCAGTACGCTCAGCTTGGCCGGCTCGGAGCCGAACCGGTCGGTCTGCGCGGTCGGCGCCACCAGATGGCCGCCGGTCGCCGTCAGCCCGGCCGCCCAGCACTCCTGCTCGCCGATGACCCGGTGCGGGCTCTGCCAGACCACCGTGCCGTCGGCCCGGTCGAGGGCGATCGGACGCCCGTCCACCAGGACGAACACCCGGTTCCCCCGGACCACCGGCCGGGACAGCGTGTCGGGCGGCGCGACGAGCGTCCACAGGCCGCCCTGTCGCTGTACCCGTACCGGTATGGCATCCGCGACCACGGGTTCCTCCTCATCTGGCAGCCGAGCGGGAACCGCGTGCCCCCGCGCCTGCCGGCCATCCTGCTGGGCAACGAGTTTCACGGGCAACGCCGGCGCACCGGGTGGAGACACGGATCACGCGTCCGCGGCGGCTCCGGTGTCGGCGTCGACCAGCCGGAGGCGGTCGCGCTCCGGGCCGTGGCCGGTCAGCAGGACCCCGTCGCCGGTGGGGACGGGCCGGAGGTCGGAGTAGTCGTGCGGCAACCGCCACAGCACACCACCGTCGCGCAGGGCCACCACGCGGTGATCCGCCACGCTGGCCTGGGGCACCACGTAGACCTGGCCGGGGCCTGCGGTCAGGACGCCGCTGTAGCCCATCCGGCGGGTACGCCGGGGGACGGATGCCGGCCAGCGGAGCCGGGGCAGTAAGTGTCGGCCACCGGGGCCGATTGGGGCGGCGAGCAGGTGGCGGGCGCGGTCGATCGCGTAGAGCCAGCCGTCCCCGGGGGCGGCCAGCTCCCGGTACTGCATGAGCCCGCGCCGCAACGGGTGGAAGGTGTGTGACGGTCCGTCCGCCGGGGCGGCGGTGTCGTAGCGGTGCACGCGGCGGCTCTTGTCCCTGACCCAGATGTTCCGGCTGCCGTTGGTCATCTGGGCTCGGTAGATCTGGCGGGTGACCTCGAACGCTCCCGTCTCACGGCCGGTCTTGAGGGACAGCCAGCGCATGTGGCCTTCGATCCAGTTCCAGGCCAGCAGCTGCGGAGGGTGGGGTGCTCCGCCGGCCGGGGGCACCGCAAGCATGGTGGTGAAGTGCGTGTCACGCCAGCGCTCGGCGCCGGACCGGAGGTCGAGGGCGACGGTTCCATAGCCCTGCTCGTCCTCGCCGAAGGTGATCAGCCGCCCGGCCGCCAGCACGGCAGTGCCCAGCGAACGGACCTCGCGCTGCCACAGCCGGGTGCCGGTGGCGAGGTCGAGGGCGGTGATTCGGCACGGTCGGATCCCGGTGCGGTGCACGGTCACCAGGGTGCGCCGGTCGGTGTGGTACGCGGCGAGCGGGCCGGCGTCGGACTGCCAGCACAGGGCGCCGGACCCGGCGTCCAGCACGCTCAGCCCGGCCTTCTCGGCCGTCCCGGTCAGTCGGTCACTCGGCACCACGAGGTGGCCCCCGGTTGCGGTGAACTCCATCTGCCGGGACTCGAGTTCGCCGCCGACCCGGTGCGGGCTCCGCCAGAGCACCGAGCCGTCGGCCCGGTCGAGCGCGGCCGCGTGGCCGTCGACCAGCACGTACACCCGGTCGCCCCAGACGGCGGGCCGGGACAGCGTGCGGCGCGGCGCGGTCAGCGTCCACCGCCCGTTGTCCCGCAGCACGTTCACTTGTGCGGCATCCGCGAACACGGCTCCCCCTCCGGTCCGACAGCGGTCGTCCGGAGCAGAATACGGGGGTGAACGAGGACCAGCTGCTGCGGTGGCGGATGCACAGTCAGTTCCCCTCCGGGGCAGGCACGGTGGCGGCGATCGCCGCCCGCGCCCCCGGCATCCAGGCGCAGGACGCGGCCGCCGCCCGGCTCGGCCTGCGGGCGCGCGGGCTGGCCGAGGCGGCGGCGGTGCAACGGGTGTACCAGGCCGGCGAGGTGGTGAGCAGCTGGCTGATGCGCGGCACCCTGCACCTGGTGCCGACGGATCAACTCCGCCCGCTGCTGGCCCTGTTCGGAGCGCGCAACGTCGCGGCGGGCGCCCGCAGGCGGCGGGAGCTCGGGCTGACGGAGGCGCTGCTGGGGCGGGCGCTCGCCGCCCTGCCCGAGGTGCTGACCCAGCCGCTGTCCCGGGCCGAGCTGGTGGCCCGGCTGAACGAGCGCGGGGTCGGGGTCGAGCCGACCGGCCAGGCTCCGGCGCACCTGACGGCGTACGCGGCGGGGCTCGGACTGCTCTGCCGGGGTGCGGAGGTGGCGCCGCGCGAGCCCGGGTACCGGCTGCTGCCGGCGGGGGAGGAGGCCGACCCGGCCGAGGTGGCGGCGGAGCTGGCCGCCCGGTACGTCACGGCGTTCGGCCCGGCCGGACCGGCGGACTTCGCGGCCTGGTCCGGGCTGACCCTGACGGTCGCCCGCCGGGCCTTCGCCGGGCTGCCCGAGGTCGGGGGCGGGCTGTTCGCACTCGGGGAGCCGCCGGAGGAGGGGGAGCCGCTGGTCCGGCTGCTCGGCGCGTACGACAACTTCCTGCTCGGCTACCGCGACCGGGGTCTGATGCTGGATCAGCGGTACGCGAAGCGGATCAACGCGGGCGGCGGGGTGGTCCGGCCCGCGCTGCTGGTGGACGGGCGGGTGCTCGGCAGCTGGCGCCGGGACGGCGGCCGGGTGGTGGTCGAGCCGTTCGGGGCGGTGCCCGAGGGACTGTGGGCGGCGGAGGCGGCCGCGGTGGAGTCCTTCTGGGGGTGAACCCGCCCTTGGGCAAATCCGGACAAACTGTTATTTCTGCCGCAGACTGGGTAGTGAGCATGCGCGTGCCAAGTGCCGACTGAGGAGGTGGTCCTGGTGTCAACCCAGCTTCCGATGAGCATGGAGCACCATCCGGACATCCTGGAGATGCGTGAGCAGTACGAGCGGGTGGTGTCGACTCCCCGGGCGCAAGCGGTCGAGGCACTGGCCATGCTGGCGGGTCTGTTCCTGGCGGTGTCGCCCTGGGTGATCGGGTTCTCCGGCACCTCCGGGCTGACGGTCAACAACCTGATCCTCGGGCTGGCCTTCACGGTACTGATGGCGGGCTACGGTTCGGCGTACGAGCGCACTCACGCGCGTGCCTGGGCCGCCACCCTGATCGGTGCCTGGACGATCATGGCGCCCTGGTTGGTTTCCGGTCCGGACGCGGTCCGGCGGACCATTCTCACCAATGTGATCACCGGCGGGCTCATGTTCTGCCTCGGGATGGCGGCCGTCGGGATGGCGGCAGGTCTGACCGGGCGGGGCATGCGCCGGAGCGGATCCGGAGGTACGGCCGCCGGAGGGTGAAGTATCTGCGCGGGTGGCGCGGACCGGGAGGTCCGCGCCATCGGTGCGTTTCAGGGGCGGGTCATCCAGTGCGTTTCAGGGGTGGGTCATCCGCAGCACGTCCAGCGCCTGGTCGAGCTGTGCCTCCGTCAGTTTCCCGGCCCCGACGTAGCCGCGCTCCTCGACCACCTGACGGATCGTCTTCCGCTCGGCGACCGCCTGCTTGGCGACCTTGGCGGCCTCCTCGTACCCGAGGTAGCGGTTCAGCGGGGTGACCACCGAGGGGGAGGACTCGGCGTACTCGCGGGCCCGTTCGACGTTGGCGGTCAGGCCGTCCACCGTCCGGTCGGCCAGCAGGCGGGCGCTGTTGGCGAGCAGCCGGACCGACTCCAGCACGTTGCGGGCGATCACCGGCAGCATCACGTTCAGCTCGAAGTTGCCACTGGCGCCGGCCACCGTGACGGTGCCGTCGTTGCCGATCACCTGGGCGGCCACCATCAGCACCACCTCGGGCAGCACCGGGTTGACCTTGCCGGGCATGATCGAGGAACCGGGCTGCAGGTCCGGCAGGTTGAGCTCGCCCAGGCCGGTGCGCGGGCCCGAGCCCATCCAGCGCAGATCGTTCGCGATCTTGGTGAAGCCGACCGCCACGGTACGCAGCTGCCCGCTCAGCTCGACCAGGCCGTCCCTGGCCCCCTGCGCCTCGAAGTGGTCCCGGGCCTCGGTCAGCGGCAGCCCGGTGCTCCTGGCCACCGCGGCGATCACGGCGGCCGAGAAGCCGGGCGGGGTGTTGATGCCGGTGCCCACCGCCGTGCCGCCGAGCGGCAGTTCGGCCACCCGGGGCAGCGTGGCGCGCAGCCGCTCGACGCCGTACCTGACCTGGGCCGCGTAGCCGCCGAACTCCTGGCCGAGGGTGACCGGGGTGGCGTCCATCAGGTGCGTCCGCCCCGACTTCACCACCTCGGCGAAGCTCTCGGCCTTGCGCTCCAGGGCCGCCGCCAGGTGCTCCAGCGCCGGGATCAGCTCACCGGTGACGGCGGCGGTGGCCGCGATGTGGATCGAGGACGGGAAGACGTCGTTCGAGGACTGGCTCGCGTTCACCTGGTCGTTCGGGTGCACCGGGCGGCCCAGCCGCTCGGTCGCCAGGGTGGCGATCACCTCGTTGGCGTTCATGTTGGACGAGGTGCCAGAACCGGTCTGGAACACGTCCACCGGGAACTGGTCGTCCCACCGCCCCTCGGCCACCTCCTCGGCGGCCGCCACGATCGCCTCGGCGGTCTCCGCGTCCAGTACGCCCAGCTCGGCGTTCACCCGGGCCGCCGCCGCCTTGATCCGGGCCAGCGCCGCGATGTGCGCCCGCTCCAGCCGCTGGCCCGACACCGGGAAGTTCTCCACCGCCCGCTGGGTCTGCGCCTGCCACTTGGCGGACGCGGGCACCCGCACCTCGCCCATCGAGTCGTGCTCGATCCGGTACTCCTGCATGACCTTGCACCTCCTGCCTCTGCCAGCCGCGCGGACGTCCCAGGTATTTCCGGGTTACTGGCCCAGCAGCGTGGCGAAGTCGTAGCCCACGTCCGCGAGGGTCAACACGCTGCCCAGGTCGCTGATGGCGCCCACGGGGATGCTGTGCCCGTCGGCGGACGGGACGGCCTGAGCCTGGGCGGGTACGGCGGCGGCCATGACCAGCAGGGCGGCGGTGGCGGCGATTCGGAGCACGGTACGCATGACCGGCCCAACCGCCGCAGGGGGCCGGGGGTTACGGTCGGCTGCCCCGGCTCAGCCGAACAGCGCCTCGCGGTCCGCGCCCAGGTGCGTGCGCAGCACGGCCAGCGCGCGCATGCTCTGGGACTTCACCACGGCGGTGCTCACCCCGAGGATCTCGGCGGTCTGCTCCACGCTCTGGTCCTCCCAGTAGCGCAGCAGCACGATCGCCCGATCGCGCTTGGGCAGCAGCGCCAGCGCGTTCAGCAGGGTGAGCCGCTCGGCCGTCGGGTCGCTCGGGTCCGGCCGGTCCGGCAGCTGGTCCACCGTCAGTTCGCCGCTGCTGCGCAGCCGCTTGTGGTCGAGCAGGGTGTTCAGCAGCACCTTGCGGGCGTAGCTGAACGGGTCGGCGCTCTGGCGGGCGAGCCGGTTCCAGACCACGTACATCTTGGTGAGGGTGCCCTGGGTCAGGTCCTGGGCGAGGTGCCAGTCCCGGCACATCAGGTAGGCGGTCTGCCGCAGGCGGGTGACGTTGGCCTCGGCAAAGGCTATGAACTCGGCTTCGGTGCGCACCATCGGGCTCCGGATCTCGTGGGGTCAAGGGGAGAGCCGCGGCCCCGGAAACGGGGCCGCGGCGGCCGGAGGTGTGTTACTGCGCTTCGGGCAGTGCCGGGTACTTCGCGTTGGCGGCCGCGACGAAGGCGGACGGCATGGTCGTGCCGATCAGCGGGTTGCTGGCCAGCGCGACGGCCTGCTCCTTCGTCAGGGCCGGGACCGCGGGCTCGGTCGTCTTGCCCAGGCAGCTGGAGATGTCGATCGCGACGGCCAGGTTCTGCGGGCGGTACACCGTGACCCGGGTGGCCTGGATGCAGTTGGTCGGGTTGGTCTCGACCTCGACCACGTCACCTGCGGGTGACGTGGAGCAGACGGTCGTGGTGCCGCCCCCGGTGCCGTCCCAGCAGAAGCGCTGCTGCTCGGGATCGGTCTGGTAGGCACCGACGCCGATCCGGCCGGTGCCGGCCGGCGTGTGCACAAAGGCGAAGACCGAGGGGAAGCCGCGGCGGTCGACGATCGGGACCGTCGCCTGATTGGCCCGGAAGGTGTCGGCGGTCAGCCCGGCCGGCAGTGACTTCACCACGGCGTCGAGCAGGCTCGAAGCCGTGACCGGGACCAGGGGGTCGGCCTGCGCCGTCGGGGTCGCCGAGGCGGAGGCGGAGGCGGACGGCGATGCGCTGACCGCAGCCGGCGCGGCGGCGGGCCCGATACCGGTGGCCGGGCCCGCCACGGTCGACTGCGCCGAGCCGGTGCCCAGCGACCCCACCAGCACCGCCAGCGCGGCCACGGCGGTCACCGACCCGACGGCCGCACCGGCGGCGCGCAGGCGCCGCTTCCGACGGCCGCCCTTGGCGGCCTGTCCGACCAGGTCACCCAGCGCCGGGGTGGTGAGGGCGGCCAGTTCGGTGTCGAGCGTGTGGTGGAACTCGTTGGGTCGGAACCCGTCTTCTTCGTTCATTTCGGTTGCTGTCCCTTGTTGGTGCCAACCGCACGCCGGCCATGCGGGCCCGCTCTGCGCGGGCTCTAACCCACCAGACGGGTCGGCCCCGGGTTTTGGTCGCAGCCTCCGGCGAGCAATTGACGCCGCCTCACCCCGACCCGGTTCCCGGCCGCCGGAGCCGACGGTGGATCAGCAGGCAGGCCGCCGCCCCGACGGCGTACCAGAGCAGGTCGGGCGGGTTGAAGGTGGAACCGAGCACGAGCCGCAGCGCCGGGGGGATCCGGGTGAGCTGGAGGAACTCGACCGCGAAGCTCAGCCCGAGCGCGATCCCGGCCGCGGCGGTCGGCCTGGCCCGGGGAGCGGCGAGCAGTACGAGCAGGTACAGCACCGTGGTGTAGAGCGCGTCCCGGAAGACGTCGGCCACCGCGCCGTCGACCACGGCGAGCAGGCCGAGCCCGGCGGCGACGGTGCCCGCGATGAGCAGCAGAATCCGGAAACGCACAGCCCCACCCCCGTGCGGCCAGAGTTTCTGAGCGCGTTCAAAAGCCTATCAAGGCTGATCTGCCGTCACTTCGTCGCTTCGGTGCGCAGGGCCTTGTGGAAGAAGGTGGTCGGCCGCAGCACCCCGGCCGGGTCCGCCGCGTGCTCCGGGACGGTGCCGAAGGCCGTCCAGCCCGCCGCCCGGTAGAGCTGCTCGGCCGGGCTGTCGGTCTGGGTGTCCAGCAGCAGCAGGGTGACGCCGTGCTCGGCGGCCCCCTGCTCGGCGAGTTCCAGGAGCCGACGCCCCAGACCCCGGCCCCGGGCGTCCCGGTGCACCAGCAGCTTCGCCAGGTCCGCGCGGTGCCGGCCGTTCGGGTAGGAGGTCAGCCGGAGCTGCACGGTGCCGAGCACCCGGGGGCCGTCCAGGGCGGCCCAGAGCAGCAGCTGACCCCCCTTCACCGGCTCGACCAGGCCCCGCCACCACCGCTCGCCCTGCTGCGGGGTGAAGCCGTCCAGGAAGCCGACCGACGCGCCGCCGGCCACCGCGTCGGCCAGCAGCTCGCCCAGCCCGGCGGCGTGGTCGAGGAGATCGGTGACGGTCAGTCGGGTGAAGGTGGTCACGGCGGTGCTGCTCCGTTCGAATGTGGTGGGTGTCTCGCACCTTGCCACGTCCCTGTTGCTCTGGTGTTACGCGATACTCGTGCCACTCCCCTCGCACCCTCACCCCGCCCCGAGGAGCCCGACATGGCACGTACCAGCCCCGACCCGGCCGACCTGCTCGCGGTGGGCGAGCTGCTCACCGACGAGGAGCGCCTGATCCGGGACACCGTACGGAAGTTCGCGGACGAGAAGATCCGGCCGTACGTGGGGGACTGGTTCGACCGGGGGGTCTTCCCGGCCAAGGAGCTGGCGCCCGAACTGGGGGAGCTCGGCGTGCTGGGCATGCACCTGGACGGCTACGGCTGCGCCGGTTCCACCGCCGTCGAGTACGGCGTCGCCTGCATGGAGCTGGAGGCGGCCGACTCCGGGCTGCGCAGCTTCGTCTCGGTGCAGGGTTCGCTCGCCATGCGGTCGATCCACGCCTTCGGCTCGGAGGAGCAGAAGCAGCGCTGGCTCCCGGAGCTGGCGGCCGGCCGGGCGATCGGCTGCTTCGGCCTGACCGAGCCGGACTTCGGCTCCGACCCCGCCAACATGCGCACCAGGGCCCGCCGCAAGGGCGCCGACTGGGTGCTCTCCGGCACCAAGATGTGGATCACCAACGGCTCGATCTCGGACGTCGCGGTGATCTGGGCCCAGACCGAGGACGGCGTCCGCGGCTTCCTGGTCGAACGCGGCACCCCCGGCTTCTCCGCCACCGACGTGCACGGCAAGCTCTCGCTGCGCGCCTCGGTCACCAGCGAGCTGGTGATGGACGAGGTCGTCCTGCCCGCCGACGCGGTGCTCCCGGGTGTGCGGGGCCTGCGTGGCCCGCTCTCCTCCCTCGGCGAGGCCAGGTACGGCATCCTCTGGGGCACCGTCGGCGCGGCCCGGGACTGCTACACCACCGCGTTGGACTACGCGAAGACCCGGATCCAGTTCGAACGCCCCATCGCCGCCTTCCAGCTGACGCAGCAGAAGCTGGTCGAGATGATGCTCGAAGTGGAGAAGTCCTACCTGGTGGCCCACCGCATCGGCCGCCTCAAGGACGCCGGCCAGTGCGGCCCCGCCCACATCAGCTTCGGCAAGCTCAACAACGTCCGCACCGCCATCGAGGTGGCCCGAACCGCCCGCACCATCCTGGGCGCCAACGGCATCACCGTCGAGTACCCGGTCCTCCGGCACGCCAACAACCTCGAGTCCGTCCTCACCTACGAGGGCACCTCCGAGATCCACACCCTCGTCCTCGGCGAAACCATCACCGGCGAGTCGGCCTACCGCTGACCGTGTGTCGCATCTTCCGATGCATCTGCATAGGCGGACCGGTCACCTGCTGACCAGATCGACCAGCTCAGAACGCCGCCTCGCGCACCCCGGCTTCCTGGACAGCACGGGCCTCTCCCTGGACAGCTGACGCTGGACTCGCGCCCTCGCTGCTCGTTCGCGCCGGAGTTCAAGGTCGAGATCGTCAAACCCGATGGCCTCGCCCTCACTCACCACGTCCTCGATGACCAGCGACGGCAATCCCGGAAGCGCCACGCCCACAAGCCCGTTGACCTTTCGCATGCAATGCTAAATGAAGGCCGCCACCGTTCGTCACCACCGATTAAGGGGCAGAGCAAATTTACAGACCCGTCCCGGGGAGTTACAGAGGCCCCGCCGGGACATTTCGGCGGGGCCTCTGCTGGGTAAGGCTATGGGCTAGCAAGGGGTATCCCTTTGAGGATCGAGACCCTGCTATTTTGGATGGCTGATCACATAAGTCCACGATTAATATATTCGAGAACTTCTAGCATGTCGATGAAGTCACACTCTCCCGTCTCTAGATTTACCGATATCGGCAAATTTCCCATCAGACTTGCGCTACTAATTCCGCGATCCAGGAACTCTGTTGTGTCGTACGGGATGATGAGCAGGTTTGCATCGCCGAATGACGCTTCCGGAATTATTCTCACTTCGGACGGGTGAGTCCATGTTTTGACATCTTCCGCGAGGAATTCAGCGCCCAGTTGGAGAGCTGAAGATCTATCTAGAGTCATAGCTACCTTGTCCTTGCGACCCAGTATTCTCTCCAAGATGGTACATGGGTAGAGAGTCCCTTTTGTCCGTCAATAAAAACCGCCACTCCATCAATGTTTACTACGTTGAACATATGCCCAACTCCCCTGGTTGGCCAGCCCCCAACTAGGCCCTGCCCGCCGGGCCCCCAGCTGATGACCTCTTGCACGAGGTCTGACAGCCTGCCGCTACTCCCTGGCCGTATGAATGTATGACCAGTTAGGGCTTCTATTTGATCCCTGGTCAAGGGAGCCGGGGCTCCCGGAACGGATGAGGGACTTCCGGACAACCTGGCATCGGTAGCGATGGCACAGAGTCCGCAATTGCGCTTTCCTCCCTCTGGATTAACTGCCCTGCTCAGCTCTCTCGTCTCTGCCATGATATACGGATCGCCCCGAAGAGTATTCGCAGTGCTTCCTGGAATCCATGGCCGCCCTTCGAAAGCTTCTGCTATTGGAACGGCAGGGGCGGCTGGTGTTGCGGGGGTTGTTGCTGGTTCGGCAGGTTTCGCTACCCCTGCGGCGGCTCCATCTGCGGCCTTGCCTGCCGCAGCCCCCTCTGCAGATTTCGCCACCCCTGCGGCGACCCCGTCTGCTGCTTCTGCGCCCTTGGGGGCATTGGCAATGAGGGATTCAATAAACTTTCCAGCTGCTGCGACCGAGCCGATCACATATCGAACACCGAGGAGCAAGCTGCCTCCGGCATCAACGTCTGCTACTCCTAGTGCGACGTCGGCAGCGGTAGCAGCGATGCCAGCTGCGGTGCAATATACGATGCATGCTAGACCACCTCCTATGGATGCGGCCACCAGTGCCGACTTGGCGATAGCGTAGTGATCAATCGGATATTTCCCGCAATTAGAAGTGCCAAAATCTTCGGGCTTGCAGGGAGATTCTCCTGTGCTCCATGTCGGGGTTGCGGTGGAAGCGGATTGGGTTCCGATCGTTGGGGTCGGGGTGAGTCCGGGAGAAGGATTTGGGGCGCTACCGCCGTCGGCGTAGGGGGCTGCGGTTTTGAGTCCGGTGGAGTCGCTGCTGGTGGTGGGGTTGTTGGAGGCGTAGGTGTAGCCACCCATTTGGTTGGGGTCGCTGGGCTGGAAGAGGGGGTCGGCTGTGAGGAAGCGGCCGATTGCTGGGTCGTAGTTGCGGGCGCCGAGGAGGTTGAGGCCGGTGGTGGTGTCGGTGGGTTGGCCGAGATAGCCGCGGTTGTCGGCCCAGGCGGACGGTGTGGTGCCGCGGGGGCTGCCGTAGGGGTCGTAGGCGCGCCGGGTGACGGTGAGGCTGGTGGCGTCGACTTGGAGTTGGGCGGTGTGCTGGGGATTGGTGGGTTGATAGGTGACGGTGCCGTTGCTGGAGCGGACGATGGTGGTGCCGTCCGGGCTTTGGTAGTAACGCAGGCCGCTGATGGTGTCGGTGGACTTGTTGAGGGTGAGTTGTTCGGCTCCGCCGAAGAGGTAGAGCACCTTGGCGGCCGGTCCGTCTTGGACGAGCAGAGCGCCGCTGGCGTCGTAGAGGTAGCTGGTGTTCTGGTCAGCGCCGGTGCCGGTCTTGGTAGTGACGGCTTCGGTGCGGCCTTCGGCGTTGTAGGTGAAGGTCTGGTTAGTGACGGTGGCGCCGGTGTTGGCGCGGTCCTTGGTATTGCCGGCCGGGTCGTAGTGGGGGGTGAGTGTGGTGGTGCCAGCAGGGCTGGTGGTCGTGATGGCGGTTGCGGTGTTGGGCTGATTGGCCCTGGTGGTTCCGGCACCTGGGTAGGTGCTGGTCTGGGTGATGTCCTTGGCGGTGTTGCCGGTGACGTCGCGCTTGACGTGCTGGGTGCGATCGCCGAGGAGGTTGTACTGCCAGGTTTGCCAGTAGGGGGCGGGTCCACCGATGGTGGCGGGTGCAGGCGTGGTGCTGGTGCACTTGGCGAGTTGGCCGGCGGTGGGAGCGGTGATGCCCTTGGTGTCGGTCCAGGCAGTGGTCAGGCGGTCGAGGCCGTCGTAGCCGAAGCACTGGGTGTCGGTAGCGAGGCTGACGCCGCCTGCGGACTGGGTGTCACTGGCGGTGGTGAGGTTGCCCGCCGGGTCGTAACCGTAAGTGCTGTCTGATACGGGGAAGTTGGCAGTGGTCTGGAGACTGACGCGGTTGGTGTTCAGGCGGCCGGTCGCGTCGTCGTAGGTCTGTGCGGTGCGGAACTGGGTGCCTGCATTGCCGTAGGTGGACTGCAGGATCTGACCGAGCGGGCTGTAGCTGGCGATGGCCAGGTAACGCGACAGGTTCGATCCGGAACTGACGAGACCGTTCTGCAGGTTGTAGCCATAGCCGACCGTCTCTGCGGCTAGTCCGCCGTCGGCGTTGTAGATGCTCTGGGCGAGCCGGCCGATGTTGGTGCTGTAGACAGCTCCAAGGGTGTAGGTGCCGGCGAGCTTGGTTTCCTTAGCAGGGATGGTGACCTTGGTGCCGGTGGCCTGGTAAGCAGTGTTGTAGCCGGTGACCTCCTGCACATAGGCGCTGCTACCTGCGCCGGAGCCCCCGGCGTAGCGGGTGCTGGAGGTGGGGTAGCCCTTTTGCAGGGTGTCGTAGGTGTAGCTGGTCAGTTGCTTGGTGACGTCGGTGGTGTCGGCGCCCTCAAAGGTGGCGATGCGGCGGCTGAGGATGTCGTAAGAGTTGGAGATGGTGCGGGTGCGAGCATCAGTGGCGGTGGCGACCCGGCCGAGGCTGTCATAGGTGATGGTGGAGTTGCCGGTGTCGGGGTCGGTCTGGGAGCTCTTGCGGCCGAGCAGGTCGTAGGTGTAAATCCAGGTGTTGCCGACGGTGTCGGCGACTGTGGCGACCTGTCCGGCGAGGTTGTAGGTGTAGGTGGTGGTGACGTCACCGATGCCGGTGCCGCCGTGCGCGATCGTCGAGGTGGTCCGGCCGCGCCCGTCGCGGTAGGCGGTGGCGGGGATGCCACCGGAGGGTGGCGTGCTGTCGGTGCGGTCGACACCGGGGTAGGCGGTGGAGGACTGCCAGAGCGTGCTGGCCTTGCTGGCAAGCGTGCTGACGGTGGGTCGGCCCTGGCCGTCGTAGGTGGTGAGGGTCTGCGAGGGCAGGGTGTTCTCGACCTCGACGAACAGGGTGCTGCCCGGCTCGGTGGTGGTGTCCACGTACGGTGCGGTCGATGAGACGGCCCAGCCGTGCGAGTCGTAGCGGGCGGAGGAGATCAGACGCCCGGCCGAGTTGTTGGCCGTGGTCGTCTGACTCTGGCGCTTGGCCAGGAATCCGTCGTAGATGTCGACGGCGGTGCTGTAGGACTGGTCCTCGCGCAGGGTCTGGCTGATGACGGCGGACGGATCGGGGTTGGTGCCGGCACCGTGGATCGCGTACGTGAACTTGCGGTCCGGGCTCAGAGGGTAGGCGGCCCTGTCGCGGCCGGGAAGCCAGATCTGGGTGCGTCGACCGAGGCTGTCGTAGGTGGAGTCGGTGATCTTGCCGTTGGCGTCGACAGCGCGGGTGACCAGGCTGCGTGCCGGGGCGATGGTGCTGCTGGCATTCCAGCCGAGCGGATTGGTGGTGGCGACCTGGGTTGGCAGGGTCGTGGTCGCGGGTGTGTATGTGGCTGTGGTGGCAGATCCGGCGGCGTCGCGGGACTTGGTCACGCGACCATAGGAGTCGTAGGTGATAGCGCCGGTGGTCTGGAAGACCGGGCTGCCCGAGCCGTCGTACGAGGTGACGGTTTGGGCGGCGGTCGGCAGGCCGAGGCTGGTGGTGTTGGCTCCGAGGGTTCCCAAGGTGCCGGGGTTGGTGACGGTTCCGTCGCCGTCGTAGAAGAACCGCTTGTGGGCGATGGTCGTGGTGTTGCCCGGCGCGGTGGTGCAGGGCCCGGTGACGGTGACACTCTCCTTGGGGAGAGTCAGCATCATCGGGTTCGCTGCGGGCGCGTTGACGTAGGAGATTGTGGTGCAGTTCTCCTGCGCGGCAACGTCGATGTCACCCTTGTCATCGACCTTCTCGGGCCGCCCCAGACTGTCGTAGCTGGTGTCGGTCCGGGTGGTGCGCCACGCTCCGCTTGCGAGCAGGCCTAGAGAGCGCTGGGATGCGGAGACGACGCGACGAGCCGTCAGCGGCGGGAGTGTCGACAGCGTGTCCGGCGCCGGAGCCGGTGTCTGTGATGTCCAAGCCGTGCGTGCCTGGCTAACGGCGCCGGTGCCGGCGTCGGTGACAACTGGTGCCGAGGCGAGAGCCTTGCCGGTAATGGTGCCGCCGGCCTGCGTGTAGGCGTCGGATTCCTGGGTCATGCCGGCCAGCCAGTTGCTGTCGACTGTCTGCTCACCAAGGGAGTTGGCACGGCTGACGCTGCGTTGGGTCTTGTCGGCCTTGTAGTCGCCGTCCATACCCTGCAAGTAGGAAGTGACGGTCTTGGTGATCGGGTCGGGTGCGGCACCTGTGACGGTGGTGATGGTGCGGAACCCGCGGAAGTCGTTCCAGGTACGGTACTTGTCGTCGGTGAACTCGGAGTCGTCCCGGTGCCAGGCCGCGCCGTCGAAGTAGATGTACTTGGTGACCTTCGCGGGAGAGGCGGCCTTGGTGAGGTCGTTGTCCGTGACCTGCTCGACGAGGGTCTTGTGGAACCAGTCGGCGATCGGGGCTGCTGCCCCAGGAGTGGTCCAGTAGACGGGATAGCACGCCTTGGTGTTGCTGTCGGCCGAGGCGGGCATGATGCCGTTCACCCTGGAGCATTCCGGGTCGCGGTACTTGACCACGATGGACTCGCCAGTCTCCGTTTGGATGCTGGAGATCCGAGGACGGTACAGCGGCGGGGCTGCCGGGGTGAGGCCGTCGACGCGGTTGTTCATCTCGATGCCGGTAAAGGTCACCGGGTCCAGCGGCGGGGCCGTACCGCCGCCGGCGCTGGTGTCCAGGCCGGTGTGCTGGATCTTGGACAGCCACATCACCGACTGGAGCATCCCGGCATTGGCGGGGTCGACCGTCTTGCCGGTGACCGGGTCCATCGTGCCGCCGGCGTCCGAGAACAGGTGCGTCAGCGCATACAAGTCCACGTCCTGCCAGGCGCTGCCCACCTTCACCTTCGTGGTGATGGACTTCAGCCGGTAGGTGGACCAGAACGTCGGCGACCCGACCTGGCAGACGTTGCTTCCGGTGCCGGAAGTGGCCATGCCGGAGGAGCAGTTGAGGTTATAGGGGGCGTCGGGCCAGTTCGTCGCCGTCGAGGCTGACAGGTTGGGGTACTGGCAGACGGTATCGGAGGTGGTGCACCGCTGACCTGGGGTGAAGACGACCTGCGCCGACGGTTCCCGGCTGGCCTTCGCATCTGCGAGCTTGTAACCGTAGGAGATCTGGGTGAGATACCCACCGCGGGTGTACGGCGTCAGCGTGCCACCACCACCGGACTGGGCGACCTGGCCGTAGCCGAGGTTGTAGTAGTTGGTCTCGTTTGCCCAGTCATAGCGCTGGACGTTGCCGTTCGGGTCCACGACGAAGTCGAGGTTGAACCGGTAGCCGGGCTGCGCGGCGCACTGGGAGTTCTTGCCCGTGGCGGAGCTGTAGCACGGGTCGCCGGGGTTGGGGTGATAGACCGGCACGGCCCAGGCGCTGTTGGTGGCAGCGTCGGAGGCGGTGCCCGGCGCGTGGTTGAGGCCGAGATAATAGGCTGTGCCATCAGTCGTGGTGACCTTGAAGTACTCGCCGTTCCACATGCCGTTCGCGGCACCGGTCAGCAACTCGACCTTGGTGCCGTTGTCGTTCTGCAGGTGGTAGACGCCGTTTGCGTCGCGAACGAGCTGTCCGGATGCGGAGCCGAGCGAGAGCGTGGCGTTCCAGCCGGCCCAGCACTCGTCGCCCGAGTTGGCGATGCCGCTGTTGGCACAGGACTTGTAGGTCCGCTCGACAAAGCCGGGCGAGTAGTCCCAGCCGTCACCGATCCATGACGCCTGCGAGTTGCGTGCCGAGGTCTTGCCGTCCACCGACTGCGAGTTGTACGACAGGCCCACCGACGGTGCGCTTCCACCAAGAGCGGGCGGGACGCTGATCGGGTAGCCGTACGTGAAGGCGCCCTGGCTGGAGCCCCACGAACCCGACCCCGACAGTGACGTGGCGGTGTAACTGCCTTGTGAGCCGCCGGTTCCGGACACAGCCGCAACGGCCGTGCCGGAGGATGCCACCGCATCCAGCCACATCGACGACGCCTCAGCGTCACCAGTGCTCAGTCCAGTCCGCGAGGGCAGCTGAACCGTGGCACTGAGCTTGTGCGTCACCGGGTCGTTGACCGTCTCCAGCGGCTGCCGGGTGCGGCACGACGCGACCTCGGGCGTCGTCAGCGCGCACGCCGGCATCTGCACCAGGTGCAGGCGGGAGGCCCACCCGCCGCCGTAAGCCTGCGCAAACGAGCCGTAGTCGATGGACACCGCTACAGCACCCGGGTCTTGGCCGTCCTGCTGCGTCAGCCCGACCAACAGACCGTCCACGTTCGCGGCCTGAGCTTTCGCGTGATCGACCGTCTCGACCTTTACCGAGGACGGGTCGCCCTGGGGCGATCCACCGGCCGCAGCCTTCGTCCGCGCGTCAGCAGTAGCCGGGGCAACGGTTACCGGGCCCGAAGACGCCTGCGCGACACCGGGTTTGACGGTACGTGTCGAGGCAGCAGGCCACTTGGCTGCTTCGACCTTGTGGGAGCGGAGCTCACGGGCACCCACCGGAACCGATGAGTCGAGTGCCTTGCCGCTGCCATCGGCGTTGTGGCCCTGGACCTTCGGCAAGTCCGGCAGCGGATCCGCCGCCCACAACTTGTCCGTGTACTTATACGGCCCCACGAGGGTCTCGGCGCTCGCTATCGGCACCATCAGAGACATCGCTGTCAGGACCGCTGTGAAGAGGGTTCCCCCTCTGAATCTGGCGCGACCACGCGCGCCCCTCAAACCTATCGAGCGTGCGTGCACGACGCGCGTTCTCCCGTCAATCAATTTACGGAGCCTACTGATGGTCCGTTATGTCCCTGACCAGGGAAGATGCCTGGCTGCGGAACGCTATTGCCAGCACACAAGGGGGCGCAATAGCCTTCCTCGGTCATCAGAAATGACTACTGGGCCTCATTGATGACGGAGTGTCACTGCTAAATGAGGCGGAGTCGATCACGATGGACGAAATGGGGCGAATCTCGGGGGCAGGCAGTTACGCCAGCGCTAGCGGTCGCGCCATGTTTGGCCAAAGTTTTGCAATATTAAGGAATCTGACGATGTATCACAAAGACTATCGGCCGCCCTCGCGGCGGTCGCGCCATCGTGCTGTCGCACTCATAGCAGCAGTGACCGCCACTCTCACTGGACTCGGAGGGCAGGCGTTCGCGGACGACCGCCCATGGGCGGTCCCGCCTGGCAACACGACACCCCCGGCCAGTACCGCCACGGAGCTCGCATCGGCGGGGGGCGGGCCGGTGCAGGTCGCCAGGGCGAAGGCGAAGAGCACCGGGAAGTCGGTGACGGTCGATGAGCTGACCACTCCGATCAGCCTCACCGTCGCCAACCCCGATGGGACGCTGACCCGCACTGACCATCAGCAGCCCGCCCGGGTCAAGAAGAACGGCACCTGGACCCCGGTCGACGCCACCCTTGCCAAGAACCCCGACGGCACCTACGCGCCGAAGGCCACCCCGTCCGGTGTGGTGCTCTCCGGTGGAGGGACTGGCCCGCTCGCCACCTTCACGGACTCTCAGGGCCGCAGCCTCGCTCTTACGTTCCCGTTCAGGCTGCCCGCACCCACGGTGTCCGGCGACAATGCCAGTTATGAGAGCGTGCTGCCTGGTGTGGACCTGAAGGCCACCGTCACCGACCAGGGCGCCTTCCGTGAGGTCTTGGTCGTCCGCGATGCCACAGCGGCCGCCAACCCGGTCCTGAAGAGCCTGCGCCTGGCGACGACCACCAACGGGCTGACCGTCACAGCCGATCAAGCCGGCAACATCACCGCCAAGGCATCCGACGGCACGGCCGCTTTCACCACACCCACCCCCGTGATGTGGGACTCCACCGTCGCCACGGCGCCGACCGCCGGCGTTGCCAAGTCGTTGAGCGCACCAGCACCAGTGGCTCCCGCCGCGCGGGCGGCCGACTCCGTCGGTATCACGATCGACGCGTCCGACACGGCTGTCTCCTCCGAGAAAGGTCCCGGCCGCGACGCGCGCGTCTCTTCGGTCGCTGTCAGCGCAGACAGCGCAGGTCTGACCCTCACCCCCGACGCCGGCCAGCTCACCAGCCCGACCACCACCTGGCCCGTGTACATCGACCCCTACGTCAGCCCCGCCACCGGCAGCACCAACCACTACACCGAGGTCAAGGAGGGCTGCCCGGGCGACAAGCTCTACGACCAGCCCCAGACCAACGGCCAGGGCATTGGCTATCAGCACTACGACGAGTGCTTCGGCCTCTACCGCTCCTTCTACGAAATCGACACCAAATACCTTGACAGCCGCATGGTTGTCTCGAACTCGACCCTGTACTTCACCGAGACCTACGGCGCCGACAACGGCTGCAGCAACACCTGGCCCGTCACCCTCAAACTCATGGACCCCATCAACAAGGACACCGTCTGGCCAGGCCCGCGCGAGGTCTCCACTATCCGCACCCAGACCGTCAAAAGCGCTGCCTTCGCAGGTCGTTGTGACCCCGTTCCGGTGCTTTTCGACGTCACCAGTACCATCAGGAACTACCTCGACAACGACGCCCTGACGTTCGGTCTGTTCGGCAACGAGAGCAAGTACGACACCAACTACGGGTTCATGCGCTTCGGCACCAACCCGTACATCAAGACCACGTACGACATCGCGCCCAAGGCACCGTCCGGTATGAACACCACCCCCGCTACGCAGAACCCCGCCGAAGCGGCCTGCGGTGCGGGTACGCCGGGCTGGATCGGTATGACCAGTCTGAACGGCAACACCTCCAACATTACTTTGGACGCTACGCTCACCACCGAGATGCAGGGCGTCAGCCTCAAGGCGGGCTACCACGTCTGGGACAACATGACCAGCAACGGTGCCGGCTCTCCCGCCGACGTCTCCTGGCCGGTGAGCCCCGGTGATGCCGCTACGGGGACGCTTGTCAGGACCAACATCGGTGCCCAGGTGCGTGACGGTCACCAGTACGGCTGGAACGTCTGGGCCACGGACGGCACCCTCAGCGGGCCGAGCTCGGCGTACTGCTACTTCAACGTCGACCTCAGCCCACCGACCTTGGCAGCTTTCACAGCGTCAGCAACCTTCCCACCCCTGGGCAGCGGTACCCCGACCACAGCCCACGCAGGCGAGGCCGCAGCCGTGAGCGTCAGCTCCACCGACCCGGTGCCGGGCAGTTGCGCCCCCAACCCCTGCATCAGCAGCGGCGTCCAGGCATTCCAGTACGCGCTGGACACCAACATCCCCGTCTCCGGCGCCAGCACCGTGAACGCCACACTCGTCAACGGCAAGCCCACCGCCACCATCCCGATCACCGTCCCGAACAACCAGTGGGGCACCCACACCCTCTACGTCCGGGCGATCGACAACGCCGGCAACACCCAGGCCACCGCCGCCACCTACAGCTTCTACGCACCCTGGAACCCCAACGCCAAGGTCACCGCAGGTGACCTCACAGGCGATGGCATTCCGGACATGCTCGCCACGACAACCGACGGCAACCTCACCCTGATAGGCGGAAACTCCGACCCCAGCAGCACGCCAGTCACCGCCTCCACCAGCGCGCGGAGCCCACGGAGGGATGGCTGGAACAACTATCTCATCGCTCACCGTGGTGGCCTCAGTCAGCAGGGCATCGACGACCTCTTCGCCTACAACAAGGCGTTGCGTCTGATGTACATCTACAACAACGACGCGGCTGCCGTACCTGCAGGGGCTGCGGGGCATTTCAGCCTCACTGAGAACGTCCAAGGCCCACTGGAGCATCGAGCTTGCCAGACCAGCAACGGACCGCTCACCTGCTCCGGGCAGCCGTCCGACTGGTCTCAACTCACCCAATTGGTCGCTCCCGGAACAATATCCGCCTCCTTGTACAACGCCACGCACCCAGCGAAGCGCGCCTTGGCACCGGACATGATCACAGTGGAGAGCGGCAAGCTCTGGTACTACATCGGCGGTGATGACCCGAATACCTACTTCCGTGACGTGCGCCCCATCGGCAGCGGCGACTGGACCAACACCACCCTGGTCGGCGTCGGCAACGTCGGCGCGACCGTGACCGGCACCGCCCCCACCGCCACCACGACCGGCGGCACCCCGACCCTGTGGGTCCGCAACAACGTCACCGGGGCGATCAGCAGTTACCCCCTCACCTTCGACAACGACGGCAACCCGACCAGCGTCATCACCGCCCCCACCCAGGCTTCCTTGGTGTCCGGCATCACGGGCACCTCCGGCCAGAGTCTGTGCCTCGACATCGCCGGCTCCGCAACCACCAACGGCACACCCGCCCAGATCTGGAACTGCAACAGCACCGACGCCCAGCGGTTCACCCTCGGCACGGACAACACCGTCCACGTCCTCGGCAAGTGCCTGGAGGCTCGCGGAACCGGCAACGACGCCCCCGTCCAGCTCTGGGACTGCAACAACTCCAGCTCCCAGCAGTGGATACCCGGACCGCAACCCGGAACCCTGAAGAACCTGCAGTCCGGGCGCTGCGTGGACGATCCCGGCTCCAACCCGGCTCCGGGGACCAAACTGGTCATCTACGACTGCAGTGGCAGCGGCAACCAGAACTGGGCCGGCACGTCCGGCGGCGCGCTGCCCGCGCCTCAGTCGGTTCTCCCTCTTGGCCTCAACAGCACGACGTACCCCGCGATCTCAACTCCCGGCGACGTCAACGGTGATGGCAACCCCGAGATCTACGCCATCGCGGCCAACGGCCAGATCGTCAGCAACCCCGGAGCGGGCCCGGCCGACCGCTGGAAGCTGACCGACAACACCAACGCGGCCAGGGCCGCCAACACCCTCACCCCCAACGGCGGAGCCACCGTCACCGCTGACGCCACCCGCGGCAATGTCCTCACTGGCAACGGCGCCACCGCCTACGCCGCCAGCGTCAACCCCAGCGTCGACACCGGCAAGAGCTTCACCGTGTCGGCCTGGACCAAGCTGTCCAGCCTGGACAACAACTCGACCTTCGTCTCCCAGTCCGGTACCAGCGCGAACGGCCTCCAGCTCTACTACTCCAGCTGGAAGCACGCCTTCGCCTTCGGCCACCCATGGGCGGACGACACCACCGGAAACCAAACCGCCGCCTACGGCCCCACCACCGGCAACGCCGCTCCCACGATGGGCACCTGGTACCACCTGACCGGCGTCTACGACGCCGCCAGCAAGCAGCTCACCCTCTATGTCAACGGCACCAAAGCAGGAACCGCCACGTACGCCGGCACCACCTGGAACGCCACCGGCCCGATTCAGATCGGCCGACGCCTCCTCGGCACGAACTCCTACGGCGACTACCTCGCCGGCTCTGTCAGCGACGTCCAGACCTACCCCACCGCCCTGACCGACGTCACCGTCGTCACGGCCATGTCCAACATCGCCCAGTTCAGCCCCGCCACCACGCTCGGCTACCTGCTGACACAGCCGGCTGACCGGTGGAAGCTCGCCGACAAGACGGACAGCATCCGCCCCAACGACCTCACCCTCGCCGGTCACTCGGGCTGGCCGAACGACGCGACCCGCGGCCTCGTCCTGGGCCTCGACGGAACGCCCGGTGCCCGCGCCAGCACGGCAGGCCCGGTCATCAACACCACACAGAGCTACACCGTCTCCGCCTGGGCGTACCTCACCAACACCAACGGCTTCGCCACCGTCGTCGGCCAGTCCGGCAACAGCACCAGTGCCTTCTTCCTCCAGTACTCAGCGGCCTTCAAGAGCTGGACCTTCACCACACCCAGCGTTGACGACGCCAACCTCGCCACCTACGCCGCCGCTTACGACCCCACACTCCCCGCACTGAACACCTGGACCCACCTCGTCGGCGTCTACGACGCCACCAACCAGACCATCAGCCTCTACGTCAACGGCACACTCGTCAGCACCGCGAGCAACATCTCCACCTGGCCGGCCGGCGGTCCCCTCACCATCGGCAATGCCAAGGTCGAGAACCCCTTCCCCGGCAAAATCAGCGACGTCCAGACCTGGAACACCGCATTCCCCGCCGCAACCGTCGCTGCCCTCAAGGCAGGAACCCAGCCCACCCCGGTCCAGCTGAGCTGAACAGACCGACCACCCCACCACGCAACACCGGTGCCCCGTCGTCCCGTACGACGGGGCACCGCCCATTTCGGTCGCTGACACCCCCTCACCGACGAGTCCGTCTACCCGCCGACCCGAGCAAAACGGCTGGTCGGCCCGTGGCCCGGCCGCGTAGCGTGGAGCGCTGACCGAGAGCGAAGGATGAGGAAGATGACCGCGACCACCACCCTCTGGCGACCCACCGGCCCCGAGGAGTTGGCGCTGGTCGAGGCGTCCGGCTGGCGGGCCTGGCCGCCGCGGTTGCCGGATCAGCCGATCTTCTATCCGGTGATGAACGAGGACTACGCCGTCCGGATCGCCCGGGACTGGAACGTGCCCGCCTCCGGTGTCGGCTACGTGACCCGGTTCGAGGTGGAGACCGACTTCCTGGCGCGCTACCCCGTCCAGCAGGCCGGCGGCCGCACCATTCTGGAGCTCTGGGTGCCGGCCGAGGAGCTGGCCGAGTTCAACGAGCACATCGTCGGCCTGATCGAGATGGTCCGGGAGTTCCGTCCTTAGGGGGGCCGGGTCAGACCAAAGGGGTAGATCGAAGCGGTACTTCGTGCCGACTACGGCTGCGGCGGCGTCCGGAAGGATGGTCGGTGTAGTCGGGAGTCGAGGACGAGGAGGGTGGCCGTGGGGGTCGCGGGGAAGGTGGCGGTCGGTGCGCTGACGGGGGCGGCGGTGCTGGCGGCCGGGGCGCTGGTGGTGGTGCCGAAGGCGCACGACTGGTTCGACGACCGGCACCAGCAGAAGTCGCACTACGCCTCCGGGGCGGCCGCCAAGCAGGACCACGCCTCGGTGCCGCGCTGGCTGCCGGACGGGGCGACCAAGGTCACGTACCTGAGGTCGACCACCGGTGGGGACCGGCTGATCAGCGCCACCCTGCCGGACGGTGGCAAGCTGCCGGCGGGGTGTCAGAAGGGCAAGCCGGAGGGGACGGTGCGGCTCAGCGCGGCCTGGTTCCCGAACGATGCGGTGGCCAGGGCGGACGCCCGGTGCGGGCTGTACAACGTGGCGGTGATCGGGGACCGGCTCTACGGGTGGCAGGACGACGTCGTGGTGATCGCCGCCCGCAAGGCCGGTACGACCACGGAGTGAGGCAGGGGGCGGGTTCCGGCGGTGGGGGCGGCTGCGGTAGGACTTGGGGCACCGACCAGGAGCCGAGGAGCCCCATGACAGGCCCGACCACCGAGACCACCGGATCGACAGCCGACGAGCGGACCACAGCCGGCGGGGCCGGGCCGGGGCGGGCCACGGTGGTGGTGCTCGGCAGTCTGGTGGCGCTCGGGCCGCTCACCACGGACCTCTATCTGCCGGCCATCCCGGAGCTGACCGGTGACCTGGGGTCGACCGCGCCCGCCGTCCAACTGACGCTGACCGGTTCGCTGTTGGGGCTGGCGATCGGTCAGCTGCTGTTCGGTCCGATGAGCGACCGGCTCGGGCGGCGTCGGCCGTTGCTGGCGGGGATGGTGCTCTACACGCTGTCCACGCTGCTCTGTGCGTTCGCCGGGTCGGTGGCGGTGCTGGTGGGCGGGCGGTTCCTGCAGGGGCTCTCCGGTGCGGCCGGTCTGGTGATCGCGCGGGCGATCGCCCGGGACCGGTTCGAGGGCGTGGCGATGATCCGCTTCATGGCCTCGCTCGGACTGATCAGCGGGCTGGCCCCGATCTTCGCCCCGGCGGTCGGCGCCCAGCTGCTCCGGGTCACCGACTGGCGGGGCTCGTTCCTGGCGCTGGTGCTGTTCGGCGCGGTGCTCACCGCCTGGGTGCTGCTGACCCTGGGCGAGTCGCTGCCGCCGGAGCGGCGGCACGGCGGCGGCCTCGGCACCACGCTGCGGGCGATCGGCGGGCTGCTGCGGGACCGGCGCTTCACCGGCTACGTGCTGACCAGCGCGTTCAGCTTCGGGGCGCTGTTCGCGTACGTGGGCGGGTCCTCGGTGGTGCTGCAGAGCGAGTACCAGATCTCGCCGCAGACCTACAGCCTGATCTTCGCGGTCAACTCCCTTGGCGTGGTGGGCTTCAGCCAGCTGAACGGGCGAGTGCTGGTGCAGCGGCTGCCGATGAACCGGCTGCTGCCGATCGGGCTGGCCGCGCCGCTGCTGGCGGGCCTGGCGCTGATCCTGTTCACCACGGTCTGGGACCCCGGCCTGGCCGGGGTGTGGCCCGCGCTCTTCCTGCTGATGGCGGGCATGGGCATGGTGCTGCCGAACTCCTCGGCCCAGGCGCTCACCATGGCCCCGCACGCGGCCGGTTCGGCCTCGGCGCTGATCGGCGTCAGCACCTTCACCTGCGGCGCGCTGGTCGCCCCGCTCAGCAGCCTCGGCGGCCGGCCGTCGGTGCTGCTGCTCGGCATAGTGGTCGCCGGGTGCGGGGCGGCCGCGCTGATCGCCTTCGTCCTGCTCTGCCGCCCCTGGACGAAGAACTAGCTCCCCGGCACCGGGTCCTGGCCGCCCCGGGTGCCCGGGCGGCAGCGCAGCAGCCGGCCTGCGGTGAGCCGGGCGCCGCGCAGGGCGCCGTGGCGGTGCAGGGCCTGTACGGCGTAGGTGGAGCAGCTCGGGGTGTACGGGCAGCAGGCCCGCCGGTTCGGGCTGATCCGGGTGCGGTAGTGGTGGACGGCGCCGTACAGCGCGGCTGCCGTAGGCCCGGACGGCACCGGCGCGGCCGGGTCGGCGGCGGCCCGCTGCCCGAGGACGGCGAACCGGACGGCCGAGGTCAGCACCACCGGGATCAGCGCGATCAGGCAGGGGTCGCCGCAGCCGTCGCCCGCGCAGTCGCAGCCGTCGCAGGGGTCGCAGTCGTCGTTCTTCTTCTGCCGGGCCTTCCAGCGGCTGTACGCCCGGCGGCGCTCCCGCCGGGCCCGCCGCTCCTGCTCGGGCAGCCACCACCAGGAGCGGCGACGCTCGCGCGGCGGCGGTGGGTCCAAGGGACTGCTGAGGTGCGGTTGCATCGATGTCTCCCCCCGAAGGCAGCCGGCCCGGGTACCGGCGGCGACAGCGTACGCGGTCACCGGGAGCGGGTCACCGGGAGGTGGTCAGCGAGACCCCCGGGCGAGCAGCTGGGCGCGGGCGTGGGCGGCGAAGTCGGGGCCGGCGGCGGTGGCCACCGGATCGGCGGTGTTGCCGCCGGGCTTCACCGTGCCCGAGACCGTGTAATAGGTGTAACGGCCCACCGCGCCATGGGTGTTGACGCAGCCGGCCGAGGTGCAGAACGAGGTCTGGCCGGCCGCCACCAGCCCCTGGACCTGTCCCTTGTGGGCCTGGTTCGACGCATCGGCGTTGGCCCGGGCGTCGAACACCGCGACCCCGATGGTGACGGCGCTGCTGCCGGAGGTGTAGGTGGCCCGCAGCACGGTCCGGCAGCCCTGCGCGGTGATCACGTCACCGAGCCCGCCCGTGGTGGTCTGCCAGCAGGTCGGGTTGGCGCCGGTGGTGAGCCTGGTCCAGGTCTTGCCGTCGATCGACAGGGTGGTCGCGGGGAACAGCGAGCCCGGGTCGAGCGGGGCGGTGTCGGTGGCCGCGGCGGAGATGACGGTCAGCGGGTCGAGCGGTGCGGTGCTGCCGGGTACCGGGGTGGCCGGGGCGCCGGAGGCCGACGGAGTACGGGAGGTGCCGGCGGCCGACGGCTTGACGGAGCCGGACGCCGAAGGGGAGGGGGACGCCGAAGCCGAGGTGGTGGGGAAGGGGGAGGAGCCGGGCGGCTCGGTGGACGTCGTCCCGGCCTGGTCGGCGGTCGGGGCGTTCGTCGGGGCCTGAGTCGGGGCCTGGTTCGCCTTGGTGTCCTTGGCCGGGCCACTCAGGGCCACCGCCGTCACCGTGATCACCCCGACCAGGACGGCCGAACCGGCCACCGCCCCGATCATCCGCAGCTTCTTCCGCCGCCGGTACTGCTGCTCGTGCTGCTCGGCCAGTGCCGCCCAGTCCGGCTCCCCGCCGTCCGGCCGCGCCCATCCGTTCGACCCCTGCGCCCCGTCGCTCATGGGTTCGGATCCTAGTGCCTCGCCGATGACCGCCGAGTGCCGGTCCGGTGGCGGAGCGTGCTGCCCGCAGTGAGGCGGGCCACAGTGCTTTCGAAGGTGCGGAGCGGGTACGTGGCCGGGTTCGTCGGTGGCCAGGCGGCTGAGCGTCGAAGGCGAAGGTGCGACTACGACGCGGCGTCGTAGCGGGCGCCCTTGTGGGCCGGTAGGGACCGCGTTAACACTGGTGGAGTCGCAAGGCGCTCCCGCCTGTCGCACCGGCCACCACTCGGTCGGACCGGTCCGGGGGAGCGCGCCGCCAGGCGCCCGGAGCAGTACGGGGCGCTCACGGCCGGTGGTGCGGCTGCCCCTGGTAACGGCCCTCGGCCGACCGGGCAGCGGTGCGCCCCGGGCCGGTCCACACGATTGAGGTCCTCCCCTTCATGCGTAGCTCCCTCCTTGCCGTCATGCGCCGCCGCACCACCCTGATGGTGGCCTCCGCCGGTCTGGCGACCGCCTGTGCCGCCTCGGCGGTCGCGGTGGCGCTGCCCGAGGAGAACGCCGTCGCCGCCCCGGTCGCGGTCGCCGCGAGCAACCCGGCGCCGGCCGTTGAGCAGCCGGCCGTCGAGCAGCCCGCCGTGCAGCCGCAGGCCGCTCAGGCACCGGCCGCAACCCCGCAGGCCGAGCAGCCGAAGCCGCAGGAGAACCCGGCCGCCGCCTCCCGCTCCGAGCAGCGCTCCGAGCTGTCCGCCGCCACCGTCGGCACCAGCCCGGGCGCGGTCAAGGAGCTGGCCCGGAGCATCGTCCCGGCCGCCCAGTACGCCGCGTTCAGCAACATCATCAGCCACGAGAGCGGCTGGAACATCAAGGCCACCAACGCCGCCTCCGGCGCGTACGGGCTGGCCCAGGCGCTGCCCGGCTCCAAGATGGCCTCGGCCGGCTCGGACTGGCGCACCAACCCGGCCACCCAGATCAAGTGGGCGCTCGGCTACATGAACGACCGTTACGGCAGCCCGAACGCCGCCTGGGCGTTCTGGCTGACCCACCACTGGTACTGAGCAGCACGCACGCACGGCCGCGGCCCGCACCCGGAACTCCGGGTGCGGGCCGCGGCCGTGACGGCGTCTCAGTCCTCGTCAGTCCTCGATCGTCACGTCGAACAGGTCCAGCTGGAGCAGCGGCGTGACGGTGACGTTCCCGGTCCGGGTGGACCAGCCCGACTCCACCTTCTGGTACCAGAGCGGGATCGCGGGCATGTCCTGCAGGATCATCTTCTCGGCCTGCCGGTAGAGCTCCCAGCCCTCCTGCTCCGAGGGGGCCGCGTCCGCCTCGGCGAGCAGCGCGTCCACCGCCGGGTTGGAGTAGCCGGACCCGTTGACCGCCGCACCGGTGCGGAAGATCGGGTTGAGGAAGTTCTCGATCGACGGGTAGTCGGCGACCCAGCCGGAGCGGAAGATCGTGGTGACCTTCTGCTCGTTGATCAGCTTCCGGAACTCACCGAAGGTCGGCACCGGCGCGTACCTGGCCTCGACGCCCAGGGCGGCGGTGATGGTGCGACAGGCCGCGTCGATCCACACCTGGTTGGCCGAGTCGTCGTTGGAGGTCAGCTCGATCGGGCCCTCGAAACCGGTGGTCTCGAACAGCGCCTTGGCCTTCTCCGGCTGGTACGTGCACAGGTCACCGCTGGCGTTGCCGCCGTAGCCGGGCACGATCGGCGGCACCAGGCCGTCGGGCAGCATCTTGTCGCCGTCGAAGGCGGTGTCGATCACGTACTGCCGGTCGATGGCCATCGAGAGCGCCTGCCGCAGGCGCGGGTCGGCGAAGCGCGGGTCCCACATCGGGAACGAGATCGACTGCACGCCCATGTACGGCTTGGCGACGTAGCGCCCGGCCAGCTCCTGCTTGTAGCGGCCGCCGTCGAGCGCGTCCGCCGGGACGAAGTCGAGGTAGTCGAGCTTGTTCGCCACCACGTCCGCGTAGGCGTCCTCGAGCATTCGGTAGAACCGGAACTCCACGCCGTCCACCTTCGGCTTGCGGGCCCCGGCGTACGCGTCGTAGCGCCTGAGCACGATGTTCACGCCGGGGGTGTGCGACTCGAAGCTGAACGGGCCGTTGCCGACCGGGTGGGCCACGAAGGCCTCGCGGTCGGCGAAGAAGCTGCGCGGCAGCGGGAAGAAGGCCGTGTAGCCGAGCTGGGTCACGAAGGCCGAGAACGGTGCGGACAGCGTCACCTCGAAGATGCTGTCGTCGATCACCTTCAGACCTGACAGCTCGTCCGCCGCGCCGCTCTGGGTGGCCTCGTAGCCCTCGATGTGGGAGAGGTACTCGGCGCCCTGCAGCTTGTTCGGGCCGTAGGCGGTGTGGTTCCAGGCGTCCACGAAGCTCGCGGCGGTCACCGGGGTGCCGTCGTGGAAGGTCCACCCCGGGTTCAGCACGATCCGGTAGACACGGGAGTCGGGCGAGTCGATCGTCTTCGCCACGGCGGTACGGGGGGCGGCCGTGTTCGGGTCGTACTCGACCAGGCCGGTGAACAGGGCGTTCACGATCTTCACGCTGTCGCGCTCGGTCGCGTCGCCCGGTACCAGCGGGTTCTCCGGTTCGGTGCCGTTCCAGCTGATGGTGCTCATGGGCGTGGGTCCCCTCGGTTCAGGTGTGCGAAATGGGCTTCGACCTCGCCGAAGTCGGGGCCGCCTGCGCGCCCCGCGGAGCCGCTCGGTGAGCGGCGCAGGGCGGCAGGCGGCCCGGGCCAGCCGTGCTGTGGGCGGACGGTGCGTCAGGTCAGATCAGGCCGTTGGCCTTGAGCCAGTCCTTGGCGACCGTCGACGGGTCGGCCTTGTCGACCGCCACCTTCTTCATCAGCTCGGCCAGGCCGGCCGTGTCCAACTTGGCGGAGATCTTGTTCAGGGCGGCGGTCGCGGTGGCGTCCACGCCCGCCTTGTTCACCAGTGGGGTGATGTTCTGGGTGCTGAAGGCGTTCTTCGGGTCGGCCAGCGAGACCAGCTTGAGCGTGACGATCTTCGGGTCGGTGGTGAAGACGTTGCCGACCTGGATCGTGCCGTCCTTGATCGCGTTGGCGGTGGTCTCGCCGGTCGGCTTCCACTCCTTGAAGGTGAGGCCGTAGGTGTCCTTCAGCAGCTGCTCGCTGCGGTTCTTGAACTCCGGCGGGCCGCCGATCACGAACTCGGCGGACTTGCCCGCCAGGTCGGCGATGCTCTTCAGGTTGTACTTGGCGGCGCTCTCGGCCGAGACCGTCAGCGAGTCGTTGTCCTGGGCGGCGGAGGAGTCCAGCAGCGTCAGTTCGGCCGGCAGCTTGGTGGCCAGCGCTCCGTTGACCGCCTCGGTGCCGCCGGTCAGGGCCGGGTTCTTGGCGTCCAGGTAGGTCAGCAGTGCGCCGTTGTACTCCGGCAGCACGGTCAGGGCACCACTCTTGAGCTGCCCGTAGAGCACCTCGCGGCTGCCGATGTTGAACTTCTCCTCGACCTTGACGCCCTTGGCCTTGAGGGCCTGCGCGTAGATCGAGGCGAGCAGTTCGTTCTCGGGGAAGTTGGCGGAGCCGATCACCACGGTCTTGCCGGAGCCTGCGGCACCCGACGTGGTGGAGGACGCCAGCGGGTCGCCGCCGGAGGAGCTGCACGCCGCGGCACCCAGCAGGAGGGCGGCGGCCGTGGCGGTTCGGAGCAGACGGGTGGTCATGGCGATTCCTTCGTGACTCGGATGGGCTGTGGAGTGGCCGCAGTCCCATGCTCTCCTGGTGATCGCCGTGCTTCGGGCACTATGACGATCTCCACGCATGACAGTGTCAGGTCGGTATGAGCAAGGGCCGACGGCCGGTCATGAGTGGTCAGTTGACGGTGCGCCGGGGCCGGATGCCGGGTGGCAGGGCGTACCGGAGCAGCCCGGCGAACAGCAGCTGGGTGAGCAGCGCGAGCAGCACCACGAGCACCGCCCCGCCGGCCACGGCGGGGTAGTCGCGCAGTGCCAGGCCGTCGATCACGTAGCGGCCGAGACCGCCCAGGCCGACGTACGCGGCCACCGTGGCGGTGGCGATCACCTGGATGGTGGCGCTGCGCAGCCCGGCCAGCAGGGCGGGCAGCGCGGCGGGCAGGCAGACCCGGAACAGCACTTGAGGATGGGTCAGGCCGATGCCCCGGGCGGCGTCCCGCAGGTCGGGATCGGTGCCCCGGACCCCCTCCACCGCGCCCACCAGCAGCGGCGGGACGGCCAGCACCACCAGCGGGATCAGGACGGCGCTCTCGCCGACCCCCGCCAGCAGCACCACCAGGGTGACCAGGCCGAGCGTGGGCAGCGCCCGGGTGACACCGGTCAGCGCGGTCACCAGGACGGCGCCGCGGCCGGTGTAGCCGAGCAGCAGTCCGGCCGGGATCGCCAACAGGCCCGCGTACAGCAGGGATTCGCCGGTGAAGGCGAGGTGCTCGGCGAGCCGGTGCACGATCGAGTCGGGCCCGCTCTGCCGGGCGGGGGCGGTGAAGAAGGTGTGCAGCCAGTCGATCCAGTTCACAGCGCCGCCCCCTGCTCCCGGATCGCCCACGGCGCGAGCACCCGTCGGGCCAGCACCAGCACCAGGTCGACCAGCAGGGCGAGCGCCACGACCAGCACGATGCCGGCCAGGATCGGGGTGGTGAAGGTGCGTTGGAACCCGTCGATGAACAGGTAGCCCAGCGCGCCCCGGCCGATCAGGGCGCCGATCGCCGCCATCGAGATGCTGGAGACCGCGGCGACCCGCAGCCCGGCCACCAAGTACGGGACCGAGGACGGGAGTTCGACGGCGGCCAGCCGGCGCCAGGGGCCGTAGCCGAGCGCGACGGCGGCCTGCCGGACCGACTCCGGGGTGGACCGGATGCCCTCCACGGTGGTGGGCAGCAGCAGCGCCAGCGCGTAGAAGGTCAGCGGGATCATCACGGTGCTCAGGTTGCCCGGCCCGGTGTAGGGCAGCAGCAGCATGAACACCGCCAGCGCGGGCAGCGCGTACAGCGTGTTGAAGACCACCGCGAGCGGCTGGTAGAGGCGCGGGAAGCGGGCGCAGACCAGCCCGAGCGGCAGGGCCAGCAGCAGGCCGATCAGCACCGGGACCAGCGACATCACCGCATGGTCCAGGGTGAGCCCGCCCAGGTAGCCGAGGTGGTCGCCGATCCAGTCCCAGCGGACCAGAGGTTCGTCGTCAGGCACGGCCGGCCACCCGGGACTGGTCGGTCTGGGGCTGGGTGAGCGCGGCCAGGACGGCGGCTCGGTCGGCGGTGCCGGCGGCCAGGCCCTGGGCGTCCAGCACCACGGCCGCGCCCGCCGGGGAGAGCACGGCGGCGTCCAGTGCGGTCCGCAGGGTGTCCGTCCCCGGCCTGAACCCCGGTGCGGGGGAGGAGAGTTGGTCCGGGTGCCGCCATTCGAGCGGACGGCCGGCCGAGTCCAGGGCCAGCTGCCAGCCGGCGTACCCGGTGCCCTCGGCCAGTGGCCGGACCGCAATGCCGTCGGCGGGCCGCAGACCCAGGCCACGCAGGCCGCGGTCCCGGCCCAGGAAACCGGCCACGCCCTCGTCGGCCGGCGAGGTCAACAGGGTGTGCGGGTCGGCCTGTTGGGCGATCCGGCCGTGCTCGCGGAGCACCACCACCTGATCGCCGAGCCGGACCGCCTCCTCGATGTCGTGCGTGACGAAGAGCACCGTCTTGTTCAACTCGCCCTGCAGCCTGAGCAGTTCCTCCTGGAGACCGGCCCTGACCACCGGGTCGACCGCACTGAACGGCTCGTCCATCAGCAGCACCGGCGGGTCCGCCGCCAGCGCCCGGGCCACCCCGACCCGCTGCTGCTGACCGCCGGACAGCTGGAACGGGTAGCGCTTGGCGGTCTCCGGCGCGAGGCCGACCAGGTCGAGCAGTTCGGCGGCCCTGGCCCGGGCCCGCTTCTTGTCCCAGCCGAGCAGGTACGGCACGGTGGCGATGTTGTCGATCACCCTGCGGTGCGGGAAGAGTCCGGCCTGCTGGATCACGTAGCCGATGCCCCGGCGGAGCTTGGCCGCGTCCAGCTCCGCGACGTCGGTGCCGTCCAGCAGCACCCGGCCGCCGGTCGGCTCGACCATCCGGTTGACCATCCGCAGCAGGGTGGTCTTGCCGCACCCGGACGGGCCGACCAGCACGGTTATCCGGCCGGCGGGCACATCCAGGTCCAGCCCTTCGACGGCAACCGTGCCGTCGGGGTGGCGCTTGGCTGCGCCGTCGAATCTGATCACGTCAGGGTCCTCGGTCGGGTCGTCCGGCGCCGGGGCGCCGGTGGCGTCCGGTGCCGCTGCGTCAAACAGGTCGGTCGGTACGGATCTTGAAGACGTTATGGCTTGCCCGGACCAGGATGACCGCAAACCTCAGTGATCCGTCGGATCTTCACCAGTGCTGTCACCACGCGTCAGCTCGACTTCGTCGTACGAGGGTTGCCCACCCGGCTGGGTCGGCAGACCGGCTGCCGCCCAGGCCACGAAGCCGCCGTCCAGGTCGGTGGACCGGGGCAGCCCGATCTCGCGCAGTGCGGCCGCCGCCAGGCTGGAGGCGTAGCCACCGGAGCAGACCACGATCACCGCCAGGTCGGGCCCGGTCGCCTGCGGGATGCGGTGACTTCCCGTCGGATCCAGCCGCCACTCCAGGACGTTGCGCTCGATCAGCAGCGCCCCGGGAATCTCACCCTCCCTGGCCCGCTGCCCGACCGGCCGGATGTCCACCAGCAGCGCACCCTCCGCCGCCGCCCGGTACGCCTCCGCCGGGCCGGGCCGGTGCACGCCCTCGCGGGCCCGTTCCACCAGATCGTCGATGCCGCTCAAGACCACTGCTCCGCTCGCTCCGAGGCGGTCTGGATCAGACCGCCGGCCCGCAGTTCATACCTGGCCATCTCGCTCAGGGGTGGCGAGTACGCGTGGATGGTGACTGCCGGGCCTGTGGTGGTGTTCCGTACGTCGTGCAGGTAATCGGGCCCGAAGGAACGTACCGCGCCCGGCGCCAACCGCCGCACCAGCAGGCCCTGTTCGGGTCCGCCGAGGGAGAGTTCCTCCAGCTCTCCGAGTGCCACCGTGAACGCGCCCCGGGAGTCCCCGTGGTCGTGGAAGCCGGTCGACTGGCCGGGCAGCCAGCTGATCAGCCAGACCTCGTGATCCTCGGTCAGGCTCAGCCGCTCGTACCAGCGTTCCTCGGCGGAGAGCCGGACCCGGGGCAGCCAGTCGCCGGGTCGGTCGGCCGCCGTCTGGACGATCTCCCGCAGTGCGGCGGGGGAGAGCGGGGCGGGTGTGGGCGCGGTTGCGGTGGACACGGGAGTGTCGAGATCAAGGCTCATGACGGTCCTCGGGGTAGCCGAAGCGGACCGGCACGCGTGCGGCGGCACGGTGACGGTCGGGTGAGAGAGCAGGCGGGTGAAGCAGAGCCGACGCGGCGGCTCAGGCCCTGGCAGACGTCACAGGGAACGAGGTGGAACCGTCAGCACGCACACATGTCGCTCGCCTGGCGTCGCAGATCGACGTGCAGGCGGCAGACGAGGGTGGTGCCGGTGTCCATGGGGTGATCCTGACGGTGCGGGGCGGCCGCGTCAAGCGTGTACCAGCAGGTGGTCGCCCGCCCGGCGCAACCGGGTGGGCGGCCACCTGCGTCCTGCACTCCGACACCGCACACGCATGGGCGGGTGAGGGGAAGGGCAGGAACAGCACTATGGGAATCCTCAGCTGGATCATCCTCGGCCTGATCGCCGGGGGCATCGCCAAGTTCATCCTGCCCGGCCGCGACCCGGGCGGCCTGATCGTCACCACCCTGATCGGGATCGCGGGCTCGTTCGTCGGAGGCTGGCTGTCCTCGTCCCTGCTGAACCGCCCGGTGACCGCCAGCTTCTACGACCCGGCCACCTGGATCGCCGCCATCGCCGGCGCCTTCGTCCTGCTGGTCGGCTACCGGATCGTGTTCGGCAACTCCCGGGACTGACCCGGCAGTTCCTCGACGGCCCGCCACCAGCCGGCCGGGACCTGGCCGAGCCCGGTCCTGGCCGCCACCACGCCGGCGGCGATCGCGCAGGTGGTGTCCATGTCCCCCCACCCGCCGAGCGTGCACCAGATTGCCTCCGGCAGGTCGTCCAACTCACCCGCCGCGCACCAGAGCGCGAACGGCACGGTGTCCGGCGCCGAGATCCGCAGCCCCGAGCCGAGCACTACCGAGGCGTGCCGCACCGAGGTCCCGGCCGGGAACCGGGCCGCGATCCGCAGCCCGGACCTGACCTCGCTCTCCGGCAGCCACCCCGCCACCTCGGCGAGGAAGTCCGCGCGCTCCGGCGCCGCCCCGCCCCGGCCGCGGACGGCCAGCGCCGCCGCCACCGCGACGGCGACCGCACCGGCCACCGCCTCCGGGTTGAAGTGCGTGACCAGGGTCGACAGTCGAGCCTGCTCCACCACCCGGCCGAGGTCGTCCGCGAACCACGCCCCGAGCGGCGCCACCCGCATCGCGGCCCCGTTCCCGTACGAGCCCTGCCCGCCGAACATCTCCGAGGTGACGGCGCGCCAGTCGGCGCCCGCGTCGATCTGCCGGAGCACCTGGTGCATCGAGGGCCCGTACTTGCGACCCGGGTCCACCGTGTACTCGAGCGCGAACTCGGCCGCCAGCAGGTCGGGCCGGACCTCGCCGTGCGCTGTCAGGTGCCGGAACAGCACCAGCGCCATCGCGGTGTCGTCGGTCCAGTGCCACGGCGCGGGCCGTACCCGGCGGCCCGTCAGCTCCACGTCCGCCTCGCCCGGGGTGAGCTGGAACCAGCGGTCACCGAAGGCGTCGCCGAGGGCGAGGCCGTGCAGGCTGTCGTGGGCGGGGCGCATGATCGTTCTCCTCGGGTCTCAACGGGAGCCGCCATCCTCGCCGTTGAGTCCGTCCGGGCGCGACCGGGTTTCGCTCAGGCCGTGCTGCTGCTCAGGCCGGTCAGGAGGAGGGACCAGAGGGCCTCGAAGTCGGTCTCGCTGCGCGGGTCGGACCACTCGGTGGCGTGGGCCGGGTCGTGGAAGTGGGCGGTGGCCTGGAAGACCGCGCGGGCGGTGGTGGCGGGGTCGGTGGGGCGGAACTCGCCCTGGCGGATGCCGTCTTCGAGGATGGCGGCGATCTGGGAGACCAGGGTGTCGATGTGGGCCTCGACGGTGTTGGAGAGTTCGCCGACCAGGGTGAGGTAGGTGGCGAACATCTCGGGGTCCTCCAGGGCCTTGCGGCGCTTGGCCGCGAACAGGGTGGCCAGCCAGTTGTGCAGCCGCTCGGGGGCCGGGCCCGGCTGGGTGCTGATCGCGGACAGGGCCTGGTGCGCCTGGTCCAGCCAGCGCTGGGTGACGGCCTCGCGGAGCGCCGCCTTGCTGGGGAAGTGCCGGTAGACGCTGCCGTGGCTGACCCCGAGCGCGCGGGCGATGTCCACCACCGTGGCCTTGGCGGGCCCGAACCGCCGCAGCACGTCCTCGGCGGCGCTGAGGATCTGCTCGGAGGTCAGGGCACTGTCGCTGGTCACGGTCTTCCTCTGGTTCGGGCCGACGGCGGGGTCAGTGCTCGCTGTCGAGGTGGGCCATCTGTGCCGCAGCGTACCTGTCCCCGGCGGCGGACCCGGCCGGGACGGCCGCCTCGATGGCCGCCAGCTCGCCCTCGGTGAGCTGCACGTCCAGCGACCCGAGCGCCTCGGCCAGCCGGTCCCGGCGGCGGGCGCCGACCAGCGGCACGATGTCCGAGCCGCGCGAGGCGACCCAGGCGATGGCGATCTGGGCGACGCTGGCGCCCTTGGCCTCGGCGATCGCCCGCAGGGCCTCGACCAGGCTCAGGTTGTGGGTCAGGTTCTCGCCCTGGAAACGCGGGCTGAAGCCGCGGAAGTCGGTGGCCGCGATCTCCCGGTCGCTCTGCCAGTGGCCACTGAGCAGGCCGCGCGAGAGCACTCCGTACGCGGTCACGCCGATGCCCAACTCGCGGGCGGTGGGCAGGATTTCGGCCTCGATGCCGCGGGAGATCAGCGAGTACTCGATCTGCAGGTCGCTGATCGGGTGCACGGCGGCGGCCCGCCGCAGGGTGTCGGCGCCGACCTCGGAGAGGCCGATGTGCCGGACGTACCCGGCCTTCACCAGCTCGGCGATCGCGCCGACGGTCTCCTCGATCGGCACGTTCGGGTCGAGCCGGGCCGGGCGGTAGACGTCGATGTAGTCGGTGCGCAGGCGGCGCAGCGTGTAGGCGAGCGCGGTCTTGGTGGCGGCCGGGTCCGCAGCGTAGCCGAGCCAGCTGCGGTCCGGGCCGCGCTGGGCGCCGAACTTGACGCTGATCTGCACCGACTCGCGGTCGCGGCCGCGCAGGGCGTCGTGCAGCAGCAGCTCGTTGTGGCCCATGCCGTAGAAGTCGCCGGTGTCCATCAGGGTCACGCCGGCGTCGAGGGCCGCGTGGACGGTGGCGATCGACTCGGCCTCGTCGGCCGGGCCGTACAGGTCGGACATGCCCATCAGGCCGAGGCCGAGCGCGGAAGTCTCCGGGCCCGTGCTGCCGAGGCGGGTGCGGGCGGGGGTGGTGTTCATCAGGAAGCTCCAGGGAGGGGTGGGCCGGTGCCTCAACTATGGCATGAGCGATGACAGATTTCAATATCTGTCAGTCCAGTACTCCCTGGGCCGGCCATCAGTCGGTGACCCGGCTCTGGTTCTCGTACGCCAGGTCCGCGTACTCCGGGTGTCGGAGCATCCAGGCCTTGATGAACGGGCAGGTGGCCAGCACCGGCAGCCCCCGCCGCCGGGCGTCGTCCAGGGCGGCCCTGGCGAGCGTGCCGCCGATGCCGCGGCCCTCGAAGGCCGGGTCCACCACCGTGTGCGGGTAGACCACCAGTTTTGCGCTGCGGATGTACTCGGCGAAGCCCGCCAGGGCACCGTCGATCCGGGCCTCGAACCTGCTCTCGGCCTCGACGTCCTCGACTTCGACGGGCTCGGCGGCGACCGTTCCTGACATTGTCGGCTCCTTGGTTCGGGCTGGTTCCGGACGAAGTTCCGGACGAATCCGTGACGGACAAACCTGGACGAATCAACCGTACGTCCGGCGTCGCGGTCAAGGGGGCGTCAGTCGTCGGACTGGTACCAAAGGCTGACCGGCCGTCACCCATCAGGCGTGCTTCCGGGCCCTGACGCGCGATTCGGAGCGCACGGGGACGTTCCGAGGTCCATCGTGGAGGTGAGCGCGGTCCGGGAGACCCGAGCCGGGAGCGCCCAGAGCGGCGGCTGCCTCCCGCCGGTCACCGATGCGTGGATCACCGGGCCACCTCGCAGGGGAACGAACGAATCTTCTAGGCTCACCTCGCGGCTTCCCCCGTGCCGGTGCCCGTCCGCACCGGCGCGCGGGAGCCGCCGTCCCAGGTGCCCCGGGCCGAGCCGGGGTCACCGGACCGAGCGAGGAGGACGCAGTGTTGCCCAGCCCGAGGTCGCTCCACCAGCCGTTGCCCGACGAGGTACGCCGCCGTCGCGCCGAGTCCGCCGGACCGTCGCCGCAGTGGCCGGCCGGGCCGCTCGCCCCGTTCGCGCGGACCGCGCTGAATACCGGCGGCGGCCGGGGAGGCGCCCGATGAGCCCCCAATCGGCCGCCGCACCCGCCGGCCATACCGAGGCCGTCGGCCGAACCGAGGCCGACCGCCGTACCGAGACCGCGGGCCGCACCGAGGCCGTCGGCAGGACGCCCGCCCGCCCGCCCGCCGTCGGGGTCGCGTTCGCGGACACCGACGCGCTCCCCGGACTGCCGGCCACCCTGCACTCCAAGGCCCGCACCCTGCGCGGCGCCGTCCGCAGCCGCTGCGCCGACCTGGCCAGGATCGAGTCGCCGACCGGTGACAGTGCCCGACTCAACGCGCTGGCCGAGGAGTTGGGCGCGGGTTACGCCGCCACCGGCGCCCAGGTCCGCCGGGTGCCGAACGAGGCCGGGGACCACCTGGTGATGGACTGGCCGGGCCGGGACGAGAGCCTGGCGCCGCTGCTGGTGGTCGGCCACCACGACACGGTCTGGCCGGTCGGCACCCTGGCGGACTGGCCGGTGGAGGAACGCGACGGCGCGCTGACCGGCCCCGGCGTGCTGGACATGAAGGCCGGGCTGGCCCTGGTGGAGGGGGCGTTCGCACTGCTCGCCGACCTCGGGCAGCGACCGCACCGGCCGGTCCGGCTCGTGGTGGTCGCGGACGAGGAGCTGGGCAGCCCCGACGGCCGCAAGCTGGTGGAACGTCAGCTGGCCGGGGCGGCCGCCGTGCTCGGCCTGGAGCCGCCGCACCCCGACGGCAGCCTGAAGACCGCCCGCCGGGGCAGCAGCCGGGTCCGGCTCACCGTCACCGGACGCGAGGCCCACGCGGGCAACGACGCCGCGCTGGGCATCTCGGCGGTGGACGAACTGGTCGACCAACTCGTGCTGGTACGCGGGCTGGTGAACCAGCCGGGCACCGAGCTGAACGCCGGCCGGATCACCGGCGGCACCCGGGCCAACGTGGTCGCGGGCCGGGCCGAGGCCGAGCTCGGCCTCCGGTTCGCCACCCCCGAGGCGCAGCGTCGCACCCTCGACAACCTGGCCCACCTGACCGCCCTGCGGCCCGGTGCCAAGGTCCGTGCCGAGGTGCTCTCCAGTCGTCCCACCTGGCCGGTGCGGCCCGCCAACCCGCTGCTCCGGCACGTCCGTTCACTGGCCGCGGCACTCGGCCAGAACCTCGACGGTGCCCCGGCGGGCGGCGCGGGCGACACCAACATCGCCGGTGCCCGGGGGCTTCCCACCCTCGACGGCCTCGGCGCGGTCGGAGCCGGCCCGCACGCCCGTCACGAACACATCCGCACCGATCAACTCGCCCCGCGGATAGCACTGTTGGCCGCCCTGCTGGCCGTCCCGCTGCCCAGGCTGCGCGAGCGCGCCTAGTAGTACCCCGAGGGCCGGGGCCGCCGATCACCGGCGGCCCCGGCCCGGTGCGTTCAGGGCCGGTCCGGCGCGTCCGTCAGCAGCAGGGCGAGGAACGCGTCGAGGTGGTCGGCCAGTTGCTCCCCCTCGCCCAGCGGCAGCAGGCCGGGCAGCCGCGCGGCGAGCTGGTCGTGCCCCACGTACACGGTGTACGCCAGCACCGAGCGCTGGAGCGCGACGGCCGGTGGGAAGCCGATCTCCTCGAACAGGCCCGCGACGTAGTCGATCCGCCGTTGCAGCACGCGGCGCACCACGGGCCCGACGGCCGGGTGGTCGGCCGCGGCGACCACGTGGGCGGTCACCGCGTTCTGCCCGGCCTTCGCGCTCACGGTGGCGAAGAGCCTGCGCAGCCGCGTCCTCGGGTCGGGTTCGGCCGCCAGCGGCGCGATCGTCGCCTCGGTGAAGCGCTCCTCCCAGAGCGCGAGCGCGGCCCCGATCAGGGCGTCCCGGTTGGTGAAGTGCCAGTAGAAGCTGCCCTTGGTGGCACCGAGCCGGGCGGCGACCGGCTCGACCGCCACGGCGGCGAGACCGCCCTCGCCCAGCGCCGTCAACGCGGCCTCCGCCCAGTCGTCCGGGCCCAGTCGACGACGCTCTTTCTCCATGCCCGTACGGTAGCGTACGGTCCTCCCATACGCCTCCGTACGGAGGTCGGACGGCAAGGGGGAGAGCTGCTGTGAAGAACATCCAGCGCCGGATCATCGAGGCGCCCGCCGACCGGGTGGGTGCCCTGCTCGACGGGCTGGGCAGCCCAGGGGACCGCATCTGGCCCACGCCGGCTTGGGCGCCGCTGCGCTTCGACGCCGGGCTCACGGTCGGCTCGAAGGGCGGGCACGGCAGGATCCTGTACGGGGTCAGCGAGTTCGAGCCCGGCCGGCGGGTGCGGTGTGTGTTCGCGCCGGGGCTCGGCCTGGTCGGCTACCACGAGTTCCGGGTGGTCCCGCTCGGGCCGGACCGCTGCGAGGTGGTGCACGAGGCGGTCGGCCGGGCCGAGGGGCGGATGCTCCTGTTCTGGCCGCTGGTGATCCGCTGGCTGCACGGGGCCCTGCTGCAGGACGCCCTGGACAACTTCGAGCGCGAGGCCACCGGCCGCCTGCCCCACCCGGCCCGCTGGTCGCCGGCGGTCCGCCTGCTCCGCAAGTTCTTCGTCCCGAGGCCCGCCGAGGGCTGAGACCGACCGTTCGGTGGTCGGGACCGAGTCCGCTCTTGTCAGGGGTGAGGTCCCGGCTACACAATGGTACCGACCGAACGGTCAGTCGGGAGGCGAGTGCGGTGACGGTGTCCGAAGCGGTGGAGGCCCTGGAGGGTCGGTTCGACGCGGTGGTGGCGGCCGAGCAGCGGGTGGAGCCGCGGGACTGGATGCCCGAGGCGTACCGGGCCACGCTGGTGCGGCAGATCGCGCAGCACGCGCACTCCGAGATCATCGGCATGCAGCCGGAGGGGGCCTGGCTGACCAGGGCGCCCTCGCTGCGGCGGAAGGCGATCCTGCTGGCCAAGGCGCAGGACGAGGCGGGCCACGGGCTCTACCTCTACGCGGCGGCCGAGACCCTCGGGGTGGACCGGGCCGAGCTGACCGAGAAGCTGATCTCGGGGCGGCAGAAGTACTCCTCGATCTTCAACTACCCGACGCTGAGCTTCGCCGACGTCGGCGTGATCGGCTGGCTGGTGGACGGCGCGGCGATCTGCAACCAGGTGCCGCTGTGCCGCTGCTCGTACGGTCCGTACGCCCGCGCGATGGTGCGGGTCTGCAAGGAGGAGTCGTTCCACCAGCGGCAGGGTTTCGAGCTGCTGATGACGATGATGCGCGGCACCGAGGCCCAGCGGGCGATGGTGCAGGACGCGGTGGACCGCTGGTGGTGGCCCTCGCTGATGATGTTCGGCCCGCCGGACGGCGACTCGCCGAACACGGCGCAGTCGATGGCCTGGCGGATCAAGCGGCACACCAACGACGAACTGCGGCAGCGATTTGTCGACATGACGGTCCCGCAGGCGCAGCACCTCGGCGTCACGCTCCCCGACCCGGAGCTGGTTTGGGACGAGGAGCGCGGCAGCTGGACGTTCGGCGAGCCGGACTGGTCCGAGCTCAAGCAGGTGATCAAGGGTCAGGGCCCGTGCAACGCGCAGCGGATCGAACGCCGCCGGGCCGCGCACGAGGACGGTGCCTGGGTGCGCGAGGCGGCCCTGGCGCACGCGGAGAAGCAGAAGGAGCGCAACCGATGAGCAAGGCCGACTGGCCGCTGTACGAGGTCTTCGTCCGCCCCCGGCGCGGGCTGAACCACGTGCACGTGGGCTCGCTGCACGCCGCCGACGACCGGATGGCGCTGCTCGCCGCCCGCGACCTCTACACCCGGCGGAACGAAGGCGTCAGCCTCTGGGTGGTCCCGTCCACCGCGATCACCGCCTCCACCCCCGACGAGCAGGACCCGTTCTTCGCCCCCAGCGGGGACAAGGTCTACCGGCACCCGACCTTCTACGACATCCCCGAGGATGTCCCGCACATCTGACGGGGGAGCACCTGCCATGAGCGACGACCACGTGTATCTGAGCCTCGCCGAGGCCGACCACGGCCCGGAGGGTGAGGCCCGCTGGGCGTACGGCACCGGCTTCGCCGACCCGCTGCTCGGCGTGGACCGGGCGGCCCCGGCCGGTGTGGACGCGGCCGACCTGGCGGCGTACTGCCTGATGCTCGGCGACGACGCGCTGATCCTGGCCCAGCGGCTGATCGAGTGGTGCACCCGTGCCCCCGAGCTGGAGGAGGAGGTGGCGCTCGCCAACCTCGGCCTCGACCTGCTCGGCCAGGCCCGGCAGCTGCTCACCCGGGCCGGCCAGCTGGACGGCACCGAGCGCACCGAGGACGACCTGGCGTACTGGCGCGAGGCGCACGAGTTCCGCAACGTCCGCCTGGTGGAGGTACCGAACGGCGACTTCGGGCACACGGTGGCCCGGTTGCTGCTGTTCGCCACCGCCCGGCACGCGCTGTACGAGCGGCTGAGCGCGCACGTCGACCCGGTGCTGGCGGCGGTCGCGGCGCGGGGCGTCAAGGAGCTGGCGTACCACCGCGAGTACGCCGCCGCCTGGACGCTGCGGCTCGGCGACGGCACGGCGTACTCCGCCGAGCGGATGCAGGCCGGTCTCGCGGCGGTCTGGCCGCTGCTGGAGGAGCTGTTCACGGCCGATCCGGTCGAGTCGCGGCTCGGCGTCGACCCGGGCGAGCTGCGCGGTCCGGTGCTGGCCGAGCTGGCCGAGGTGATCACCGGGGCCGGGCTGACGGTGCCGGAGGCGGCCCCGATGGCCCGGGTCGGCGGGCGGGCGGGCCGGGACGGCGTGCACACCGAGGCGCTCGGCCTGCTGCTGGCCGAGCTCCAGGTGGTGGCCCGGGCGCACCCGGGGGCGACATGGTGACCACCGCGCCGTCGGCCTGGGAGGTGGCGGCCGCCGTCCCCGACCCCGAGCTGCCGATGCTCACGCTGGCCGAACTCGGCGTGCTGGCCGAGGTGGCGGAGGACGGCCCGGCCGTCACCGCCTGGCTCACCCCGACCTACTCCGGCTGCCCGGCGGTGGCCGAGATGGCCGCCGACGTGGCGGGCCGGCTGCGGGCGGCGGGCTGGGACCGGGTGGAGATCCGGCTCCGGCTGGACCCGCCGTGGAGCACCGACCTGATCACCGAGGCGGGCAAGCGCAAACTGGCCGAGGCGGGCATCGCCCCGCCGGTCCACACCGGCCTGCTGCAGCTCGGCCGGACCAGGCACGCGGTGCCCTGCCCGCAGTGCGGCAGCCAGGACACCGAGGAGCTGTCGCGCTTCGGTTCCACCTCCTGCAAGGCGCTCTGGCGCTGCCGCGACTGCCGGGAGCCCTTCGAACGGATCAAGGAGATCTAGTGACCACCACGACCTCCCGTCGGCTCACCTTCCAGGAGCTGCGGATCGCGGCGCTGGAGCCGCTCTGCGAGGACGCCGTCGCGGTCACCTTCGAGGTGCCGGCCGAGCTGGCCGAGGCGTACGCCTTCCGGCCCGGCCAGACCCTGACGCTGCGTCGGATCGTGGACGGCGTGGACGAGCGGCGCTCGTACTCGATCTGCGCGCCGGCCGGCGGGCCGCTGCGGATCGCGGTCCGGGAGGTGCCGGGCGGGCTGTTCTCCCGCCGGCTGGTCCGGGAGGCCCGGGTCGGCGACACCATGGAGGTGATGCCGCCGGTCGGTCTGTTCACCCCCGACCTGACGGTGCCCGGCACGCACGTGCTGCTGGCGGCCGGTTCCGGGGTCACCCCGATGCTCTCGATCGCCGCCTCGGTGCTGGCCGACGGCGAGTCCGAGGTGGTGCTGGTGTACGGGAACCGGAGCAGCGACACGGTGATGTTCGCCGACGAGCTGGCCGATCTGAAGGACACTCACCTGGAGCGCTTCCAGCTGCTGCACGTGCTCTCCCGGGAGACCAGGGACGCCGAGCTGCTCAGCGGCCGGCTGGACCAGGACCGGGTCCGGGCACTGTTCGGCGCGCTGCTGGACGTGCCCGAGGTGGACCACTGGTGGCTGTGCGGCCCGTACGGCATGGTGCTCGGGGCCAAGGAGCTGCTGGCCGAGCTGGGGGTGCCCGCCGACCGGGTGCACCAGGAGCTGTTCCACGCCGAGGACGAGCCGGTCGCCGAGCGCGCGCCCGAGCAGCCGGACGGCGAGCGCTCCGAGGTGACCGTGGTGCTGGACGGCCGCTCCGGCACGCTCGCCCTGCCGCGCGACCGCTCCATCCTGGACGGCGCCCAACGCTCCCGCCCCGACCTGCCGTTCGCCTGCAAGGGCGGCGTCTGCGGCACCTGCCGGGCGCTGGTCACCGAGGGCGAGGTCGTCATGCGGCGCAACTTCGCGCTGGAGGAGAAGGAGCTGGCGGCGGGTTATGTGCTGACCTGTCAGGCCCGCCCGGTCTCCGACAAGGTGACCGTCGACTTCGACCGGTAGGCCCCTGTCGGGGCGCCGAGGAGTCTGACGATCTCGTTGACGGCGGCGCGACCCGCTCGGTTGGCGCCGATGGTGGAGGCGGACGGGCCGTAGCCGACCAGGTGGATGCGCGGGTCGTCGACGGCCCGGGTGCCGTCGATCCGGATGCCGCCGCCGCTGGAGCGCAGGCCGAGCGGGGCCAGGTGGCCGACCTCGGGGCGGAAGCCGGTGGCCCAGACGATCGCGTCCACCGCCAACTCCTGGTCGCCCCAGGCGACTCCGTGCTCCGTCAGGCGGTCGAACATCGGGCGGCGGTGCAGCGCGCCGAGCTGCTCGGCGCGACGGTACGCGACCGAGGGGCCGAGCCCGGTGACGCTCACCACGCTACGCACCGGCAGCCCCTGCCGGACCCGCTGCTCGACCAGGGCGACCGCCGCGCGGCCGGACTCCTCGGTGAACGGGCCGTCCCGGTACACGGGTTCGCGCCGGGTCACCCAGACCGTCTCGGCGACTTCGGCGACCTCGGAGAGCACCTGGATCGCCGAGGCGCCGCCGCCGACCACCAGCACTCGCTGCCCGGCGAACTCGGCCGGGCCCCGGTAGTCGGCGTAGTGCAGCTGACGGCCCGTGAAGTGCCCCGGGTAGTACGGCAGGAACGGCCTGCTCCAGGTGCCGGTCGCGTTGATCAGGGCCTTGGCCGTCCAGTCGCCGGCGTCGGTGGCGATCAGCAGCCGCCCGTCCGGGCGCGAACTGACGGACCGTACCCGGACCGGGCGGACCACCGGCAGCGCGTGCTTCGCCTCGTACGCGGCGAAGTAGCCCGGGACCACCTCGCGGGCCGGGGCGGCCGGGTCGGGCGGCGGGAGTTCGAAGTCGGGCAGGTCGTGGAAGCCGTGCACGGTGGCCATCCGGAGCGAGGGCGAGCGGTGCGCCCAGGCCCCGCCCGGGGCGTCGTCGGCGTCCAGCACCACGAAGTCCGCGTACGGCGCGAGACCGCGCCGCCGCAGGTGATAGGCGGCGGACAAGCCCGCCTGCCCGGCGCCTATCACCACGACATCCACGTCGGTCGTTGCATCGTAAACAGTCACGCCTGTGAAACATCGGCCTTGACGGCCGTGTTCCCTACTGCGCGGGCGAGATCACCGCGGCCGTGCCGTACGCGCAGATCTCGGTGCCCAGGTCCGCCGCCTCGGTCACGTCGAAGCGCATCATCAGCACCGCGTTGCCGCCCCGCGCCTTGGTCTGCTCGACCAGCCGCTCCATGGCTTGATTACGGGATTCGACCAGGGTCTTGGTGAGCCCCTTGAGCTCGCCGCCCAGCATCGACTTGAAGGAGGCGCCGATCTGGGTGCCCAGGTGACGGCTGCGCACGGTGAGGCCGAAGACCTCGCCGATCACCCGGTCCACCCGATACCCGGGCACGTCGTTGGTCGTGACCACCAGCACATCGGCACTCGGGCCCTGCCCGCCGCCGTACTCGTCAAGGTTGCTCATGCCCTCATCCTGCCGTTGGAAGGCTTGCCAAGCCGGTGGACTCGCTCGCGAACAGTCTGTAAACCTTGACCCATGGGCGAGCGAAGCGATCATCAGGGGCCGGGCGCGGCGGCGGATTCCGGTGACTCCGGCGCGCAGGAGATCGAGGCGACGGTGGTGCTCGGCATCCGGATCACCGACTGGGACGCGTTGCGGGCCGCCGCCCGCGCGGCCGTTGCGGAGCTGGACTTCGCCGGGGTCGACCCGGCGGGGCAGCGGGAGGCGCTGCTGCGGGAGGTCTCCGAGGATCCGAACGCGGCGCTCGGTGCGCTGCTGCACCCGGACCGGCTGGTGGCCGCGATTCCCGGGGTGGAGGCACTGGGCGGCACGCTGGAGATCGCGCTGACCGACGACTTCGCGCCGGACTTCGCCGAGCTGTTCCCGCTCGACCTGGACGAGGAGGAGGGCGGCGGCACCGGGGACTGGACCCTGACGCCGCGCACCGCCTGCCTCCTGCACACCCAGCTGATCACGCTGGCGGACGCCGCCTACGACGACCTGGACGAGCACGAGGGCGACCCGGTCACCGACGAGGAGGAGGCGGACTGGGCCGTCCTGGCCCGGCTGCCCCGCCGGACCTGGAACCTGCACCGGGGCTGGCGCCGCTCGATGGCCCGTACCTTCGACGACCTGGCCGACGACCTGGCGCTCGGCGAGTGGCCGCTGCCGCGCTGCCTGGCCGAGGAACTCGCGCTCCGGCTGGCCCTGGTGGACGCCCGGGAGCTGCTCGGGGCCCAGCCGCAGGCGGTCGCCGACATGATGGGCGAGCTGCCGGTCGACCTGTACGACTACGACTGGGACGGCTGCGCGGACGAGCTGTTCGGGGTGTACGGCCCGGAGGAGCAGGGCGATCCCGACCTGGACGCCGCCGACCGGACCGACCAACTGCTGGCCGCCACCCACCCGGAGGGCTGGTTCCTCACCTACGAGGACGCCGAGGAGCGCGAGGCGGGCCGGGGCTACCGGCGCTGACCTGCGCGGAGGACGCGGCCGGGCGGCTGGCATGCTGGTGGGGTGACCACGTCTCCCTTCACCGCTCCCAGCACCCCGGCCGCCTCCGACCCGCGTGACGACCAGCCGCAGTACGTGCTGCCGCTGGTGGTCCGGCTGGAGAAGGCCGAACCCCCGGCCCGTACCGACGCGCTGGAGACCTCGGCTCGGGCGGTGCTCACCCTGCTCGCCGACGCCCGGGTGACCGAGGTCGAGGGGGAGTGGGCGGAGCGGGTGGCCGCCTGGGAGGACGCCCGGATCCGCAAGGTGGTCCGGCGGGCCCGGGGCGGCGAGTGGCGCAAGGCGAACGAGCTGCCGGGGATCACCGTGACGGGGCGTCAGGCCGAGGTGCGGGTGTACCCGCCGATCCCGCTGGACGGGTGGCCGAAGGAACTGGCCAAGCTCCAGGTCTCCGGCACCGACCTGGACGACCCTCAGGAGCCGGGCCCGGTCGAGGACGGGGTGCCGGTGCTCTGGCTCAACCCGGAGCTCGAGATGAGCGCCGGCAAGACCATGGCGCAGACCGGCCACGCCGCCCAGCTCGCCTGGTGGCGGCTGGACGACGCGCAGCGCAAGGAGTGGGCGGAGGCCGGCTTCCCGCTGGCCGTCCGGACGGCGTCGAAGGAGGCCTGGGCCGAGTTGACGGACGGTCACCTGCCGGTGGTCCGCGACGCGGGCTTCACCGAGATCGCCCCCGGCAGCTGCACCGTGGTGGCCGACCACCCGGCGCTGCACTGAGCGAATCAGGCCGCGACGAGTTCCTGCCTGTGGTCCGGCGTCTTGACCTTGGGCTTCCGGTTCGGCAGTGAGAGCCGGAAGACCTTGTGCCACGCGGAGAACACCTGCTTGGGCAGCGGCCCGGTGACGTACTCCAGCTCGTACTTCTCGAACAGCGCGCGCACCTTCACCGCGACCTCGGCGTACCGGTTGCTCGGCAGGTCCGGGAACAGGTGATGCTCGATCTGGTGGGACAGGTTGCCCGTCATGAAGTGCATGGCCCGGCTGCCGCTGATGTTCGCCGAGCCCATCATCTGGCGCAGGTACCACTGGCCGCGCGTCTCGCCCTTGACCGACCGGCGCTCGAAGACCTGGACGCCCTCGGGGAAGTGCCCGCACATGATCACCGAGTGGGTCCAGATGTTGCGGACCAGGTTCGCGGTGAACGTGGCGGCGAGCGTTGTGAGGAACGACGGGCCCGACAGCAGCGGGTGGATCACGTAGTCCTTGAGCACCTGCTTGCGGATCTTGCGGCCCACGGCCCTGGCCCGCGCGCGGAACTCCGGGCTCCGGCGGCGGCGCTTCTGCAGGTTCTTGCCGAGTTCGAGGTCGTACGCCGCGATGCCGTACTCGAAGAAGCAGGCGTTGAGGAAGTTCCACAGCGGCTGGCCGAGGTGGAACGGGTGCCACCGCTGGTCCTCGTCGACGCGCATGATGCCGTAGCCGAGGTCGTTGTCCTTGCCGATCACGTTGGTGTACGTGTGGTGCAGCTCGTTGTGCGAGTGCTTCCACTGCTCGGCCGGCGAGACGTGGTCCCACTCCCAGGTGGTGGAGTGGATCTTCGGGTCCCGCATCCAGTCCCACTGGCCGTGCAGGACGTTGTGGCCGATCTCCATGTTGTCCATGATCTTCGCCACGGACAGGCCGGCGGTGCCGATCAGCCACGCGGGCGGGAAGATCGAGAACAGCAGCACACCCCGGCTGGCCAGCTCGAGCTTGCGCTGCACCGAGATGACCTTGCGGATGTAGGCGGCGTCCTTCTCGCCGCGGTCGGCGATCACCTCGTCGCGGATCGCGTCCAGCTCGCGGCCGAGCTCCTCGATCTGCTCTGCGGTCAGGTGGGCGGTGGGGTCGATGGCGGTCAAGGTTGCCTCTACCGTTCGATGTCGCAGGGGCCCGCCGCGGCGGACACGCAGGTCTGGATGAGGACGCCCGGCTCGGCCTCGGTGATCTCGCCGGTGCGCAGGTCGCGGACGGCGCCCGCCTTGAGCGGCGTGACGCACCCGAAGCAGATGCCCATGCGGCACCCGGAGGGCATGAGCACGCCGGCCTCCTCGCCGACGTCCAGCAACGGCGTGGCGCCGTCCGCGTCGACGGTCCTGCCGGTGGCGCTGAAGGTGACCTCGCCGCCGTCGCCGGTGACGACGACGCGGGGGCGGAACCGTTCGGTGTGCAGCCGCTCCTGGACGCCGTGCCCGGCCCAGTGCCGCTCCGCGGCGTCGAGCAGGCCCTCGGGCCCGCAGGCCCAGGTCTCGCGCTCGGCCCAGTCGGGCACGAGCTCGCCGAGACGGGCGATGTCGAGCCTGCCGTCCGTGGCGGTGTGCACCTCGGTGAGGCGCAGTTTCTCGTCCGCGACCAGGCCGTGCAGTTCGTTGCGGAAGATCACGTCCTGCGGCCGCGGCGCGCAGTGGACCATGACGACGTCGTCGAACCCGGTGTCGCGCAGCATGCCCATCACGGGTGTGACGCCGCTGCCGGCCGTCAGGTAGAGCACCTTGGCGGGCTTGGCCGGCGGCAGTACGAAGTCACCGGCCGGCTGGTCGAGTTGGACCAGCGTGCCCGGTGTCGTCCGGTGGACGAGGTGGTTGCTGACCTTGCCGTCCGGGATCGCCTTCACGGTGATCGTGATGCGGCCGTCCTGACGGTCCGTCGGTGAGGTGATGGAGTAGGCGCGCCACAGGCGCCTGCCGTCGACGTCGACCCCGACCCGCACGTACTGCCCGGCCGTGTGGCCGCGCCAGCCCCGTCCCGGCCTGATCACGACGGTCGCGGCGTCACCCGTCTCGGGGTGCACGGCCTCGATGCGCCCCCGCAGGTCGGCGCCCGCACGCAGCGGGCTGACCAGGTCGAGGTAGTCCGACGGCAGCAGCGGCGTCGTGACCATCTCCAGCAGTTTCCACGCCCTGCTGCGGAGGGCTGTACTCGTCATGACTCCAGCTTGCTGCGCCGCAGGGCGTAAAGTCCTGACCATAAGACGTAAATCTGGTCGGCTGAATTGTTCGCAGGGAACAAGAACGTGAGTCATGCAATCCGGAGGACCGGTGAGCTGGTCCTGGACGAGACGACGGTCACCGTGCTCCGGGCCGCGCTGACGGCCACCGCCGACGAGGTCGTCGAAGCGGTCATCGCCGAGGTCCCGCCCTACGCCAACGCCCTTTCGGGCCGCATGGGCGGCACCATCCGCCGAGCCGTCCGCACCGCCCTGGGGCACTACCTGGACCTCGCGAGCGGGAACGCCACGGGCGGCGACGCCGGTGACGCGGCCTACGAGCTGGGCCGCGGCGAAGTGCGCGACGGCCGTTCGATGGACGCCCTGCTCAGCGCCTACCGGGTCGGCGCCCGGGTGGCCTGGCGGTGCCTGGCGGCGGGTGCCGTACCCGCGGGTCTGCCCGCCGCCGGGGTCGCCAAGTTCGCCGAGCTGACCTTCGCCTACATCGACGAGCTCTCCGCCGCGAGCGCCGCGGGCCATGCCGACGAACTGGCCGCCCGGGGCAGGGCCCACGAGCGCAACCTGGAACACCTGGCCCGCGACCTCCTGGCCGGCGCGAGCCCGGACGTGCTGCTGGCCGCTGTGCAACGGGCCGGGTGGCAGCCCCCGGTTTCACTGACCGCGGTCCTGCTGCCCGCCGCCCAGGCCCGGCCCGCCTACCGGGAGCTCGACCCAAGCACGCTCGTCCTCGACGATCTGCCGGACGCCACCGGTGTGCTGCTCGTCCCCGATGCCGACCGACCACACCTCCTGCGGCAGCTGACCGACCGCGCCGCCGTGGTCGGTCCGGCCCGGCCGTGGACCCGTGCGTCCGCCTCGTACGCCCGGGCCGTACGGGCGCGCTCCCTCTCCTCCGAGATCCGCGACACCGAGGACCACCTGCCCGAGCTGGTGCTGAGCGCCGACGCGGACGCGTTCGCGGACCTGCGTGCCCGGGCTCTCGCGCCGTTGCGGACCCTGCCCGTCGCGACGGCACGGCGGCTGGAGGAGACCTTGCGGGAATGGCTGCTGCACCAGGGCAGGCGGGACGAGGTGGCGGCGGCGCTGTTCGTCCATCCTCAGACGGTCCGGTACCGGATGGCGCAGCTGCGGGAGCTGTTTCCGGATCTGGCCTCGCCGCACCGGGTCCTCGAACTGACCCTGGCGGTGGGTCTTCGGGGCAGCTGACGCGGACTCTAGACGTCCTTGCGGCTGAGGGACCGCCAGCCGCCCCAGACCGCCAGGGCCGCCCAGGCCGCCATGATCAGCAGGCCGGTCCAGTGGCCGTACCAGATGTTCGGGTCGGGCTGCTGGCGGAAGGCGTACTGCCCGGCCCGGTCCGGCAGGAACTGGGCGACGTCGCGGACCCCCGGGATCGCGCTGAGCATGATGGTGCCCAGGAAGACGGTCGGGGTGAGCAGGCCCATGGCGGCCGTCAGGTTCCGCAGCATCGAGGTGACGCCCAGGCAGATCAGCACCAGCAGCGGGCAGTAGAGCACGCCTGCGGTGAGGCTGCGGACCGTGCCGGGTGCGGTCAGGTCCACGCCGAGCGCCCGGTCCACCGCGAGCAGGCTGCCCCCGGTGATCAGCAGTCCGGCCAGCAGGCCGACCCCGGATCCGACCAGCAGCTTGCCGCCGTAGAGCAGCCCGCGCCGCGGGACGGCGGTGAGCGAACCGCGGACGGTGCCGGAGTTGTACTCCTGGCCCATCAGCAGGATGCCGAAGCAGGCGAGCGCGACCTGACCGAAGTTGAAGCCGTAGAACAGGCCGACGCTCGGGTCCTCGGTCAGTGAGGTGTCCTGGGCGTAGGCCAGGTTGACCGCCAGCGTGATGCCGACGCTGATCAGCACGGCCAGCAGCGGGGTGAACCACTGCGAGCGCAGGGTGGTGAGCTTGGTCCACTCGGAGCGGAGCACGGTCGTGGTGGTCATGCCGCCACCGCCCGGTACTCGACGCTGTCCGCTGTCATCCGCATGAAAGCCTCCTCGAGAGAGTCCTGTTGGGCCGCGATCTCGTACAGCACCACCCGGTGGTCGGCCGCGAACCGGGCGAACTCCTCGCCGGTCACCCCGGTGACCTCCCAGGCCCCGTCGGCCACCGGTTCGGCGGTCAGCTCCGAACCGCTCAGCAGCCGGGTGAGCTTCTCCGGGTCCACCGCGCGGACCCGCAGGCGTGGGCGGCCGTGCTCGGCGATGAAGTCCGCGGTGCTCGCGTCGGCCAGCAGCCGGCCCCGGCCGATCACCACCAGGTGATCCGCCGTCAGGGCCATCTCCGACATCAGGTGCGAGGAGACCAGCACCGCCCGGCCCTCGGCGGCCAGGCCGCGCAGCAGGGTCCTGATCCACCGGATGCCCTCCGGGTCGAGGCCGTTCACCGGCTCGTCCAGCAGCAGCACCGGCGGGTCGCCGAGCAGCGCCGCCGCCACCCCGAGCCGTTGCCGCATCCCGAGCGAGAAGCCCTTCACCCGCTTGCGGGCCACCTCGGCCAGGCCGACCTGGGCCAGCACCTCCGCCACCCGGCGGTCCGGGATGCCGTTGCTGCGGGCCAGGCAGAGCAGGTGCCCCCGGGCGGTCCGGCCGCCGTGCACGGCGTGGGCGTCCAGCAGCGCGCCCACCTGCCGCAGCGGGTCGGCCAGTTCGGCGTACGGCGTGCCGTTGACCAGGGCCTGCCCGGCGGTCGGCCGGTCGAGACCGAGGATCATCCGCATGGTGGTGGTCTTGCCTGCCCCGTTCGGGCCGAGGAAGCCGGTCACGCTGCCGGGGCGCACCTCGAAGGAGAGCCCGTCCACCGCCCGGGTCTCCCCGTAGCTCTTGCTGAGGTCCTGTACTCGGATCACGGCTTCCTCCCTGGTCGTTGCTGACGTGATCCATTCCAGCGGAGCGGGTGGACGGGCGGATCCCGCCGGGGAGGGGACCGCCTCCCTCTCGGGAGGGAGCCGGAGGGTGGCGGTGAGCTGGCACGATGTCGGGATGCCGAAGATCCTCCAGCCGTTGTTCGCCGCCGCCACCTACGCCAGGTGGCTGCACCTGATGATCGGTGTGGTCTTCGTCGGGGTGGTGCTGCTGATCTACCCGGGAACCGAAGGGGTCGGCCTGGGGCGGGTCCTGACGGCCAGTGTGCTGCTGGACGGCACACTGCTCACGCTGGTCGCCCTGGTGCCCGCCACCCGGCGGGCCGAGGGCGTCCAGGCCAGGCTGCTGCTGATGCCGGTGCGGGAGGAGCTGATCGGTGTCAGCTCCTCGGTCGGCTGGAACGATCGTCGGCGGACGGCGGGTTGGCTGATCGGCCGGGTCGCGCTGGGCACGGTGGTCGGCTTCGGGACGGTGCACGGGCTGACCGCGGTCTGGTCGCTGTCCACCCAGCCGTTCCGGGGCCGGCCACCCGGCGTGTTCGGGTGGCAACTTCCTTCGGGCGGGCCGCTGTTGCTGTACCCGCTGCTCGCTCCGGTACTGGTGTTCCTGTTGGGCTGGTTCGTGGTGATCGCCGGGCGTCTGCAACTTGCCATGGCAGTACGGCTGTTGGGAGCCTCACTGGGCGAGCGGCTGGCCGAGGCGGAGTTGCGGGCCGAACGGCTGCTGGAGCGCAACCGGCTGGCGCGGGAGCTGCACGACTCGATCGGCCACGCGCTGACGGTGACCGTACTGCAGGCCGGGGCGGCCCGGGAGGTGGCCGATCCGGCCTTCGTGGCCAAGGCGTTGGAGGTGATCGAGGAGACCGGGCGGCGGGCGATGGACGACCTGGAACGGACCTTGGTGCTGCTCCGGGACACCCCCGAGGGGTCCGCCGTGGAGCAGCCGGGCGTGGAGCAGCTGCCGGCGCTGTTCGAGACCGCCCGGGCGGCGGGGCACCCGGTCCAGGCCACGGTGGAGATCCCGGCCGGCGTGCTGCCCGGAGTGCTGTCCCGGGAGGCGTACCGGATCGTCCAGGAGGCGGTGACCAACGCGCTCAAGCACGCGCCGGGTGCGGCCGTGGTGGCCCGGATCGCGGTCCGGGACGGGCAGTTGGAGCTGCGCTGCGCCAACGGCCGCTCCTCGGCCGGGAGTTCGCCCAGGGGTGGCGGCAAGGGGGTGCGTGGCATCCGGGAACGGGCCACCCTGCTGGGCGGCGAGGCCGCTGCGGGGTGGGAAGGGGAGGACTGGGTGCTGACGGTCCGGCTGCCACTACGGTTGGGCTCATGATCGACATCCTGCTGGTGGACGACGAGGAGCTGGTCCGGGCCGGGCTGCGGGCCGTGCTGGAGGCGCAGGGCGACCTGCGGGTGGTGGGCGAGGCAGCGGACGGCGCGGAGGCGATGACGCTCGCCCGCGCGCTGAAGCCGGACGTGGTGCTGATGGACGTCCGGATGCCCGAGGTGGACGGTCTGACCGCGACCAAGGCGATCCTGGCCGCCAGTGCCGACCCGCCGAAGATCCTGGTGGTCACCACCTTCGAGAACGACGACTACGTCTACGAGGCGCTGCGGGCGGGTGCCGACGGCTTCCTGCTCAAGCGCTCCCGCCCGGCCGAGATCGCGCACGCGGTGCGGCTGGTCGCGGCGGGCGAGTCGCTGCTGTTCCCGGCCGCGATCCGCCGGCTGGCCGCCGAGCGGGCCAACCGGCCCGCCGAACAGGCGATGGCCCGGGCCGGGCTGACGGAACGTGAGGCGGAGGTGCTGCGGCTGGTGGCCCAGGGGCTCTCCAACGGTGAGATCGCCGAGCAGCTCTTCCTCGGCGTGCAGACCGTGAAGACCCACGTCAGCAGCGTGCTCGGGAAGCTCGGCGCCCGGGACCGGACGCAGGCGGTGATCGTGGCGTACGAGTCGGGGTTCGTGCCGCGCTGACGGGCGCGGGCTGCCGGGTTTTCGGCTGATCAGCTGTTAGTTCTTGTTCGTATGAGACGTCATTCCGTAGTGCTGAGCTGTGCGGCCGTGCTGTCGGCCGGTCTCGGTTCGCTCGCGCTGACCGGGCCGCCGGCCGTGGTGGCGCCGGGTGCGCTGGCCAGCTCGCAGCTGGTGCAGCTGCGGAACCGGTCGGTGCCCGCGATCGGTCTCGACGCCTTCACCGGGAGCTACGGCGAGGCCGACAGCACCGCGATCGGCGACACCGACAACGGCGACTTCAGCGACCCCGACGGGGTGCTCAACCTGGTCACCATCGCGACCCAGGTGGCCCGTACCGACGCGGCGGCGTCCAAGTACTACGGACAGGCCCAACTGACCGATCTGGTGGTGCACTTCCGGACCAAGCAGCTGCTCGAGATCAAGGCGACCGGCGGCAGCGGGGTGGCCGCGCTCGACTCGTACGCGGAGTGCGTGCCGCCGCCGATCGGCCCGTACGCGCTGGCGTACAACCGGACCAACGGCGCCCAGATCACCGTGCTCGGACGGGCGGTGCCGGTCGGCACCACGACGCTGGCGATCACCGGGGCCGACCTGGACGTGCCGACCATCGGGGCCAGCACGCTCACCGTGGTGGTGACGCCGCATCAGGACCCGGCGGCCCAGAGCCGGCAGGGGACGGCGGAGGCGTGGCTCGACATCCAGGTCTCCGGGACGCTCAACGACACCGGCGGGAGCCAGGTGTACCAGGGCGAGATCTCGGCGGTGCGGCTGGGGGAGGTGCACGCGCGCTGCGACGCGGCGCCGCCTACGCCTACGCCGACACCCACCCCGACGCCGACACCAACTCCTACGCCCACCCCGACGCCTACGCCTACTCCGACACCCACGCCGACGCCGAGTCCGACCGTGAGTCCGACGGAGAGCACCGCGCCGAGCCCGTCCCCCAGCCGTACGTCGCCCGGCCCGGTCCCGCCGCCCGACGGTGGCGCTGGCGGTGGTGCGCTGCCCGAGACCGGTGGCCGGGGTTCGGGTCCGTTGGTGGCCAGTGTGCTGCTGGCCGGGGTGGGTGCCGCGCTGGTGCTGGCTGGGCGTCGGCTGCGGCGCTGACGGGAGGTCAGGCCGGGTAGGCGTGGGTCTGGGTGGCCTTGACGGCGGCCCAGACCAGGCTGCCCGGTGCGAGGTCGAGTTCGGCGGCGGCGGCCGGGGTGAGGTCGGCGGCCAGCGGGAGCCGGCCGGTCAGGTCGACCCGGACCTGGTCGCCGTGCAGGTCGAGCCCGGCCACCTCGAGCTGCCAGACGTTGCGCGCGCTGGAGTCGGGCCGGGTGCGGTGCAGGGTCACGGCGGCGGGCGGGAAGGCGACGAAGGCGGGGCCGGTCAGGTCCTCGGTGGTGGTGAGCACGGGGCCGCCGTCCGGGAGGGTGACGATGTGTCCGGCGGCGGTGCCCTGGTAGAGGTTGAGGCCGACCAGCCGGGCGATGTAGTCGGTGCGCGGGTGCCGGGCGATCTCGGCCGGGGTGCCGGACTGGACCTCGCGGCCGTCCTCGATCACCACCAGCCGGTCGGCGAGCACCATGGCGTCCAGTGGGTCGTGGGTGACCAGTACGGCGACCGCCTCGAACTCGCGGAGGTGGCGCCGCAGTTGGGAGCGGACGTCCAGCCGGGTGCGGGCGTCCAGGGCGGCGAGCGGTTCGTCCAGCAGCAGCAGCCTGGGGTGCACGGCGAGCGCCCGGGCCAGCGCGACCCGTTGGGCCTGGCCGCCGGAGAGCGCGCCGGGCCGGGCCTGGGCGTGTTCGGCCAGGCCCATCCGCTCCAGCCAGGGCAGCGCGGCCTCCCGTGAGGCGCGGCGGCCCAGGCCCCGGCAGCGCGGCCCGAAGGCGACGTTGTCCAGGGCGGAGAGGTGTGGGAAGAGCAGGTAGTCCTGGAACACCACGCCGACCGGCCGCCGCTCGGCGGGCGTGTGGACGCCCGTACCGGGGTCCTCGAGGGTGCTGCCGTCGAGCTTGAGGTGACCGTCCGTCAGTGGCAGCAGCCCGGCCAGCGCCCGGAGCGCGGTGGACTTGCCCGCGCCGTTCGGACCGAGCAGGGCGATCACCTCGCCGGGGGCGGCCCGCAGTTCGAGGTCGAGCCGGAAGCCCGAGCGGGTGGGCCCGCCAACGCGTTCGACCACCAGGCGGGCGTCGAGTGAGGTGCTCATCGGGTTCTCCGGATCGGGACGGAAGGTGGGCAGGAGTTCCCCCCTCGTGGACTCCTGCCCACCCTGATCATGTGCTGGACATCCACCGGCCGCGCAGGCCGGCCAGCACGGTGATGGAGACCGCGAGCAGCACCAGGCTGAGCGCGATCGCCGCCTCCGGGTCGGACTCCATCGCCAGGTAGACCGCCAGCGGCATGGTCTGGGTCTGGCCGGGGAAGTTGCCGGCGAACGTGATGGTGGCGCCGAACTCGCCGAGCGCGCGGGCCCAGGCGAGTACCGCGCCGGCCGCGATGCCCGGGGCGATCAGCGGCAGGGTGACCCGGAGGAACGCGGTCAGCCGGGAGGCGCCCAGGGTGGCGGCGGCCTCCTCGTACCGGGGATCGGCGGCCCGCAGCGCGCCCTCGACGCTGATCACCAGGAACGGCATCGCGACGAACGCCTCGGCCAGCACCACCCCGGAGGTGTGGAACGGCAGGGTGATCCCGAAGGCCGAGTCCAGCCAGCGTCCGGCGATGCCGTTGCGGCCGAGCACCAGCAGCAGGGCCACCCCGCCGACCACCGGCGGCAGCACCAGCGGCAGGGTGACCAGCGCCCGGACGAACCGCCGCCCGGGGAACTCCGTCCTGGCCAGCAGCCAGGCCAGCGGTACCCCGAGCAGCAGCGACAGCGCGGTGGCCGCCGTCGCGCAGACCAGCGAGAGCCGCAGCGCCTCCCAGACCTCGGGGCTGGTGAGCTGCGCGGGCAGGTCACTCCACGGGGCCCGGATCAGCAGCCCGACCAGCGGCAGCACCAGGAAGGCGAGGCCGAGCAGCGCGGGCAGCAGGAGCGCGAACGGTGCCCGCCGGTACGCGGGACGGGCGGAACTCACGGGGTCTGGAAGCCCGCTGCGGTGAGCACCCGGCGGGCGTCGGCCGACTGGATGTAGGCGGCGAACGCGGCGGCGCCGTCGGCGTTGGGGGCCTTGGTCAGCGCGGCGATCGGGTAGTCGTTGACGGCCTTGGCGGCCTCGGGGAAGTCCACGCCGTCGATCTTCGCAGCATCGGCGATCACATCGGTCTTGTACACGAGCGAGGCGTCCACCTCACCGAGCTCGACCTTGGTCAGCGCGCCCTTGACGTCCTGCTCCAGGGTGACCGGGGTGAGGTTGACCTCGCCCGCCTTGAGCGCGGTCACGGCGGCGGCGCCGCACGGCACCTCCTTCGCGCAGAGCGCGACCTTGAGCCCGCCGCCCGCCAGGTCCTTGAGCGCGGCGATGTGCTTGGGGTTGCCCTTGGGGACCGCGATGGTGAGCGAGTTGCGGACGAAGACCTTGGAGTCGGCGGCCGCCTTGGCGTCCGTGACGGTCTTCATGGTGGCCGGGCTGGCCGCCGCGAACACGTCGGCGGGGGCGCCCGAGACGATGCTCTGGGCCAGCGCGGAGCTGCCGCCGAAGTTGAACTTCACGGTGACGCCCGGGTAGGCGGCCTCGAACTTCTTGCCCAGCTCGGTGAAGCTCTCCTTCAGCGAGGCGGCGGCGAAGACGTTGACCGTGCCGGAGAGCTTGGGGCCACCGGAGGCGGACGGCGTCGCGGACGGCGAGCCCGAGCTGCCGCACGCGGTCAGCCCGGTGACCAGGGCGAGCGCGGTGACGGCCAGCGCGGTGCGACGGACGGTGATGGACATGCGGATGGTCCCCTCTTACTTCCGGTGAGGCGATCATAGTGCCGCAGGTACACACAGAAAATCCCCTGTCTCATCGCACGGGCAAGGGGGAAGGTCGGAACTGGCCAGCATGTGCGAAGCAACTAGCGGGATCTTCCGCCCCTTCTTTGCTGACGAAGGGTCAGCTAGCTTGGTGGGACGCGTACAACTGTTCACTGACCAGGGGGTTCTCTTGCCGACCACTCAGATACCGGGCCCGACCGGGGTACCGCTGCTGGGCTCGATGTTCGACCTGAAGCGCGACCCGCTGGGCACCTACCTGAGCGCCCAGCGGGAGTACGGCGACGTGGTGCGGTTCACCGCCGGGCCGCCCGGGCTGCGGGCGGAGTTCTACGGTGTCTACTCGCCGGAGGGGGCGCAGCAGGTGCTGGCCACCCAGGCGGCCAACTTCCGCAAGGAGAACACCTTCTACGAGGAGATCCGGCAGAGCTTCGGCAACGGTCTGCTGACCTCGCAGGACGCCGACTACCAGCGCCAGCGCCGGCTGATCCAGCCGCTCTTCACCCGTCGCCGGGTGGACGGCTACGCCGAGGCGATCACGGCGGAGACCGAGCTGATGGTCGAGCGCTGGGCCGCCGCGCCGGGCGGCACGGTGGACGCGGTGGACGAGATGTCCCGGTACGCGCTGCGGGCGGTGGCCCGGATCCTGTTCGGCGCCGACCTGGACGCCGCGCTGGACTCGGTCCGGGTGAACTTCCCGGTGATCAACCACTACGTGACCGCCCGGGGCTTCCAGCCCAAGCGCATCCCGCGCAGCTGGCCGACGCCGACCAACAAGCAGGCGGCCGCCGCCGAGCGGGCCCTGTTCGCGGTCTGCGACACCATCATCGCCGAGCGCGGCACGGCCGCCGCCCAGGCCGAGGACCTGCTCGGCCTGCTGGCCGCCGCCCGGGACGAGGACGGCGCGCAGCTGGACCCGACCGAGCTGCGCGAGCAGGTGCTGATCTTCCTGCTGGCCGGCCACGAGACCACCGCCACGTCGCTGACCTTCGCCCTGCACCTGCTCGGCCACTACCCGGAGGTGCAGCGCCGGGTCCGCGAGGAGCTGGACACGGTGTTCGCCGACGGGCACCGGCCGACCGCCGCCGACTACAACGCGCTGCCGTACCTGACCATGGTGCTCAAGGAGGCGATGCGGCTCTACCCGGCCGCCCCGGCGATCGGCCGCCTCGCGGTCGCGGAGAGCGTGATCGGCGACGTGGTGATCCCGGCCGGGGCCAACGTGATGGTCGCCCCGTACGTGGTGCACCGGCACGCCGGGCACTGGAAGGACCCGGAGAGCTTCGACCCCGAGCGGTTCGCCCCGGAGGCGGAGGCCGCCCGGCACCGGTACGCCTGGTTCCCGTTCGGCGGCGGGCCGCGGGCCTGCATCGGCCAGCACTTCTCGATGCTGGAGTCGGTGCTCGGCCTGGCCGGTGTGCTGCGGGCCTTCGAGGTGGAGGCGCTGGACGCCCGCGAGGTGCCGCTGACCCACGGCATCACCCTGGAGGCCGCAGGCCCGGTCCGGATCCGGCTGACCCGCCGTTAGCCGATGAGGTGGTGGGGCCGCCCGCGGGTGGCCTCACCATCGGCGCAGCCCACTGTGCGCCGGGCGCACAACTCCCGCTCCAGTGCAGCACATTCGAGCCCCCGCGTGGGCTGCTTTTCACATCTTCAGGTGACTGCTTGTGGTCACTCGATAGCGTCCAGCTCATCCGAATCCGAAATCGCACAGGCGACCGGCATATGTCCGAGCGGCAGCTGCCCGAGTCGTTCGGAGGCCCGATGGGACACCTGGACCACTTCAGTTTCGGCTGGCCGACTCCCGCCATCTCGTACGTGATGGCCTGCGTCGGCGCCGCGCTCGGCCTGCGCTGCACCCTGCGCGCGCTCTCCGCCACCGGCGCCTCCCGGCGGAACTGGCTGGTCACCGCCGCCGCCGCGATCGGCTCGGGCATCTGGACCATGCACTTCGTCGCGATGTTCGGCTTCACCGTGGACGGCACCGAGCTGCGCTACAACGTGCCGCTCACCATCCTGAGCCTGCTGGTCGCCGTCCTGGTGGTCGGCCTCGGCGTGTTCGCCGTGGCGTACGGGCGGCACCGGGGCCGCTCGCTGCTGCTCGGCGGGCTGATCACCGGGGTCGGGGTGGCGGCCATGCACTACCTCGGCATGGCGGCCGTCCGGCTGCACGGCGTGATCGACTACGACTTCGGCACGGTGGCGCTCTCGGTGCTGATCGCGGTCGGCGCGGCGACCGCCGCGCTCTGGGCCGCCGTCACCATCCGCAACGTGTACGCCGCCGCGGCCGCCTCGCTGGTGATGGGCATCGCGGTGAGCTGTATGCACTACACCGGCATGGCCGCCGTCCAGGTCGAACTGCACCCGTCCCGGGTCGAGTTGGGCGGGGCGACGCCGATGCAGTTCATCTTCCCGCTGGCGGTCGGGCTCGGCTCCTTCCTGTTCCTCACCTCGGCGTTCGTCGCGCTCTCCCCGACCGCCCAGGAGCGCGCCGCGTACCGCGAGGCCGGGCAGCTGGCGATCGAGGAGCTCGACCGGGCGGCCTGAGTCGCCGTCAACCACCTTCCAGAGAAAGGGCCCTGACCACATGGGAACCCACGCGGGCCCGCCCGCCCGGGAGGCCACCGCCGCCCGCCGACCCGCCGCGCACGCGCTGCTGCGGCGGCTGCGCCCCCGTACCGTACGCGCCAGGATCGTCGCTCTGCTGATGGTCCCGGTGGTCTCCGTGATGGCCCTCTGGTCCTTCGCCACCGTCACCACCGCGCAGCAGATCTGGGATCTGCTGCGGCTCCAGGAGGTGCACAGCGAACTGCTCGACCCGGTGGCCGCCACCGTGACCGGCCTGCAGGCCGAACGGGTGGCGGCCGGACAGCAGTTGGCCGCGCCGGGAGCCGGCCGGGAGGCGGTGCTCCGGGAGGCCGCCGAGGCCACCGACCGGGCGGTCGCCCCGCTCGGGATCGGCACCGGCTACAACCGGGCCGACGCCCGGGGCCTCGGCGCCGAGGCGGCCGGCCGGGTGGACGCGCTGGGCGCGGCCGTCGGCGGACTGGCCGAGCTGCGCCGCCGGGTGACGGAACGTTCCGTCAGCTGGGCCGAGACCTATGCCGCCTACACCGCCGCGATCGACCGCGCCTTCGAGGTGACCGGCGCGACCACCGGGCTGCAGGACCACCGGGTGGCCTCGGACGGCCGGGTGCTGCTGGAGTTCGCCCGTTCCCGCGAACTCCTGGCCAGGGAGGACGCGTTGCTGCGCACCGGCCAGCGCTCGGGCTCCCTGCTGGACAGCCAGCGCGCCGAGTTCGCCGCCGCCGTCTACGCCCGCCGGCTGTTCGAGCAGACCGCCGGTCTCGACCTGCGCCCGGTGGACCGGGCCGCGCTGCTCGCGGTGTTCAACGGCACCGACCACCGCGCCCTGCTCCGGTACGAGGACGCCGTCCGCGCCGCAGCGGACGGCCGGGGCGCGGTGGAGGCGGTGAGCGCCGAGCAGTGGTCGGTGGCCGCCGACAACGTGGCCCGCACCCTGCGCACGGTGGAGACCAACGCCGGTGCGGCCGCCGCCGCGCAGGCCCGCCCGTACGCGCTCGGACTGTTCAGCACCTCCGGTGCCGCCGTCCTGCTCGGCCTGCTCGCGGTGGTCGCCTCGCTGCTGATCTCGGTGCAGATCGGCCGCGGCCTGGTCACCGAGCTGATCGCGCTGCGGAACTCCGCGCTGGAGCTGGCCGGACGCAAACTCCCGGGCACCATGCGGCGGTTGCGCGCCGGTGAGGAGATCGACGTGGAGACCGAGGCGCCGCTGCGGCCGCACGGCGAGGACGAGATCGGGCAGGTGCACGGCGCGCTCGGCTCGGTCCAGCGGGCGGCTGTGACGGCGGCGGTCGAGCGGGCCGAGGTGCTCTCCGGCGTCTCCGGGGTCTTCGTGAACCTGGCCCGGCGCAGCCAGGTCCTGGTGCACCGTCAGCTCACCCTGCTGGACACCATGGAGCGGCGTACCGAGGACCCGGAGGAGCTGGAGGACCTGTTCCGGCTGGACCACCTGACGACCCGGATGCGGCGGCACGCCGAGGGCCTGATCATCCTCTCCGGGGCGGCCCCGGGCCGGGGTTGGCGCAACCCGGTGCCGCTGATGGACGTGGTCAGGGCGGCGGTCTCCGAGGTCGAGGACTACGCCCGGGTCGAGGTGCACCGGCTGCCGTTCGCCGCCGTCGCGGGGCAGGCGGTCGCCGACCTGACCCACCTGGTGGCCGAACTGGTGGAGAACGCCACCGGGTTCTCGCCCCCGCACACCAAGGTGCACGTCCGGGGCGAGCAGGTCGGCAACGGCTACGCGCTGGAGATCGAGGACCGGGGCCTGGGGATGGGCCCGGAGGCGCTGGCCGACGCCAACCGGCGGATCGAGGCGGCCCAGCAGGTGGACCTGTTCGACAGCGACCGGCTCGGCCTGTTCGTGGTCAGCCGGCTGGCCCGCCGCCAGGACGTCCGGGTCTCGCTCCGGACCTCCGCGTACGGCGGCACCACGGCGGTCGTGCTGCTGCCCAACGCGCTGCTGGAGAACCCCCGTTCGGAGCGCGCGGCCCCCGGGCCGGAGCTTCCCGCGCCGGCCCCGGACGCGTTCGGTTCCGGCCTGCTCCGGCCGACCCCGTTCCCGGCGCCCCGGCTGGCCGTCGCGCCGACCGCTCCGGCACCCGTACCGCCGCCGCCCCCGCGCCTGCCGCCGTCCCTGGCCGAGCCGCTGGACCCGGAGTCGGACGACCTGCCGCGCCGGGTCCGGCAGGCCAGCCTGGCGCCCCAGCTGCGGGAGGCCCCGGAGCGCCCGCAGACCCGGCCCCGGCCGGACGGCCCGCCCCGGATCGGCCGCAACCCGGAGGAGGCCCGCGCCGCGATGTCCGCCTACCAGCGCGGCTGGGCCCGGGGCAAGGGCCAACGGACCGTCAACACCACCGAGGGAGAGACCCGATGATCGTCCCCGCACCGCGCTCGGGAGAGTTCAACTGGCTGCTCGACGAGCTGGTCTCCCGGGTCGCCCAGATCAGATTCGCCGTGATGCTCTCCGCCGACGGCCTGGCGATCGGCACCTCGGCCGGGATCGGCCGGGAGGACGGCGAGCACCTGGCCGCCGTCGCCTCCGGCTTCCACAGCCTGGCCAAGGGGGCCGGGCGGCACTTCGAGGCGGGTGAAGTCCGGCAGACCATGGTCGAGTTGGAGCACGGCTTCCTGTTCGTCGCGGCGGCCGGCGAGGGCAGCTGCCTGGCGGTCTTCGCGCACTCCGACGCCGACCTCGGCCTGATCGCGTACGAGATGGCCCGCCTGGTCCGCCGGGTCGGCGAGCACCTGTACACGCCACCGCGCAGCGCAGTCGGGGGGTGAGTGCAGTGCCGTACCCGCAACGCCACCACCTGCCCGAGTCGCCGTTCGGCTTCCCGGCCCCGGCCGAGCAGCACACCCGCTGGTACGACGGCGCGGCCGGGCCGATGGTCCGCCCGTACGCGCTCACCAAGGGCCGGACCAGGCCCACCGGACGGGAGTTCGACCTGATCGCCCTGGTGGTCAGCGACGTCCCGGACAGCCCGGAGCTGCCGATCGGCCCCGAGCACGGCGCGATCCTCGACCTGTGCCGGGACAACGCGCTCTCGGTGGCCGAGATCGCCGCCGAGACCGACCTGCCGCTCGGGGTGGTCCGGGTGCTGCTCGGCGACCTGCTGGACGCCGAGTTCATCCGGGTCAGCCGCCCCGTACCGCCCGCCATGCTCCCCGACGAGCACATCCTCCGTGAGGTCATCAATGGACTCCGCGCGCTCTGAACACTCCGAACGCCTGGATGACAGCCAGGTGTTGACGCTGAAGATCCTGATCGCCGGGGGCTTCGGGGTCGGCAAGACCACCATGGTCGGCTCGGTCAGCGAGATCCGGCCGCTGCGTACCGAGGAGCAGCTCAGCCTGGCCGGGGCCGGGGTGGACGACCTCGGCGGGGTGGAGCAGAAGACCACCACCACGGTGGCGATGGACTTCGGCCGGATCACCATCCGGGAGGGGCTCTCGGTCTACCTGTTCGGCACCCCCGGGCAGGACCGGTTCTGGTTCCTCTGGGACGAGCTGGCCACCGGCGCGCTGGGCGCGGTGGTGCTGGCCGACACCCGGCGGCTGACCGACTGCTTCCCGGCCGTCGACTTCTTCGAGCACCGGGGCATCCCGTTCGTGGTCGCGGTGAACCGCTTCGCGGGCACCCGGGACTTCCGCCCCGAGGAGGTGTCCCGGGCGCTCGACCTGGAGACCGACACGCCCGTGGTGATCTGCGACGCCCGGCGGAAGGAGTCCGGCAAGGAGGTGCTGATCAACCTGGTCGAGCACGCGGGGCGGGTGCACGCGGCCCGGCTGCTCGCCGAGGTCGGCGGCTGAGGTCGGTGGCCTCGGCGACCGAGGACCGCCGAGAGCCCGCTCGTGGCGTTCCGCTGACGGAGCGTCACGAGTCGTACGCTGAAAAATGTGATCACCTACGAGTGCCGCAGGCTGCGCAGCCTGGCCGACGAGGAACGCTGGCCCGAGCTGCTCGGGCTCTACCGCGAGTCCCGCGCGGTCGGCGCCGCGCTGCGCGGCGAGGCCCAGGGCGCGGCCGAGACCGGACCGCTCGGCCACCTGATCGCGTACGGGGCGCCGCCGGAACTGGCGGCCCGGCTGTTCGACCCGGACGGCGGGCCCGGCGCCGCCGCGACGGTGGCCGACCACGACGCCGGGCCGCTCTGGGAGGTGCTGGCGACCCGTCACTCCTGGCGACGGCTGGCCCCGTTGCTGGGGCCCGCGCGGGTCCGGCGGCTGGTCCAGCACACCCGGGTCCTGCTCGGCGAGGAGCTCGGCCACGGCGCCGAACCGGACCGGGACGGCGTCCCGCTCACCCTGGAGCCGTGGGAGCTGGCGGGCTGGGAGCCGGCCGCCCGGGTCCGCGAGTACCTGCGGACCGGCGGGGCCCGGCGCGCGCTGCTCACCCTGCCGGCCAACCGGGAGGGGCTCGGGCCGGTCGAACTGCCGGAGCCCGGCACCCTGGTCCGCGAGCTGGCGGCGACCAGACTGCTGGCCGCCGCGGTGCCCTGGGCGACCGCGCGCTGCGTCCGCGGCCCCGGCCCGGCCGCCGCCGCCCGGCTGGCCCCGGACCGTCAGGTCACCGGCGGCTACCTCCCGTTCGGCGCGGTCTACCCCGCCCTCCTGCAGGCCGCCTCCGACGGCCCGGCCCGGGGCAGCGCCCAGGGCCGGATCGCGGTCTGGCGACTCCTCTCCGCGATGACCGGCGAGCCGGGCCCGGCCGAGGTGAACACCCTGGTGTCCCGCCTGCGCTGCTTCACCTGGCACGAGCCGACGGACGAACTCCGCTTCGTCCACCTCGCCCTGGAGGACCCGGCCACCGGCCTCTCCTGGGCCCTGAGCGGCGCGGTGCGGGAGGGCTGAGCCGCTGCCCCGGTTCGCCGGCCCGGTCGTGGGTGCTGGGAGACTCCGGGCATGTCTGAGGAGAAGCCGCCCAAGGATGGCGGCAACGGGGCGACGGCGGAGATCGTGCTGCGGGGCAGCCGGGGGCGCAGTGCGCGGTTCGTGGACGGGTGGGTGGTGATCGAGCAGCGGGACGTGGTCCATCGGATACCCGTCGCGGCGATCGACCGGGTGGTGGCCGGGTCCGGTCGGGTGGAGGTGGTGCTGCGGGCCGCGAGCGGTCCGGCGCGGATCCACCGGATCCGGCACCGGGGGTCGGGGGAGGCGTTCGTCCGGGTGGTGACCAAGGCGCTGCCGGTCCTGGACGCGGCGGAACGGGCCGGTGACGGCGGGGCGTTGGTGGAGTCGGCCGTCCTCGCGAAGAGCTCCGGGGGACCCGGGCGGCTGTTGCGGCCGGTGAACTCCCCGCTGAAGGTGTTCGGCTGGCTCTACCTGGCCGGGTTCGGGCCGGCGTTCTCAACGCCCGGGCACCGGATGGCGGGGTCCCTGCTGCTCTGGGTCTTCGGCCCGCCCTGTCTCGGCCTCGCTGTGCTGGGCGTCGTCGGCGCCGTGCGGTCCCTCCCCAAGCCCTGGGCGCTGCACCGGCGCGGGATCACCGTCGTCGCCACCGTCACCGGTCACGAGCGCGAGGTTGACCAGGTCGGCGACGAGGCGCCGAGCAACCGGTACTACGCGATCTACGAGTTCGTCGACGCGGACGGGGTGACCCGGACTCATACCGCCCGGGACCAGGAGGGGTTGGTCAGCGGCGGCCGGGGCGAGATCTGCTACGACCCGGCGGACCCGGCCGTGATCCGCCGGGCGGCGAACTTCGGGGCCCGGGTGTACTGGTCGGTGGCAGGCATCGTGCTGATCCTGCTGCCGATGGTCCTGGTCGGGCTCGCCATGAGCGTCGGGGCGATGGTGATCGCGTACCGGTTCGCCGAATGAGGAAGCAGGCCCCCGTCCGGCCGGGGGGTTCCGGGCGGGGGCCTGCGGTCTGAGGAGGCGTCAGCCCGTCTTCTCCAGCACGGGGGCGTCCGGCTGGGCCGGGACGGCGGCGGTGTGACTGTCCACCAGGGTGGTCTCGTCGAACGGGAGCCGGCCGCCGAGGACCTCGGTGAGGCGGTCGTGGTCGAGCTCCTTGGTCCAGTGGCCGATCAGCACGGTGGCGACGGCGTTGCCCGCGAAGTTGGTGAGGGCGCGGGCCTCGGACATGAAGCGGTCGATGCCGACGATCAGGCCGACGCCGTCGACCAGTTCGGGCCGGTGCGACTGGAGGCCGCCGGCCAGGGTGGCGAGGCCGGCGCCGGTGACTCCGGCGGCGCCCTTGCTGGCGATGATCATGAAGATCAGCAGACCGAACTGCTGGCCCAGCGACATCGGCTTGTCGAGCGCCTCGGAGATGAAGATCGAGGCCATCGTCAGGTAGATCGCGGTGCCGTCGAGGTTGAAGCTGTAGCCGGTCGGGACGGTGATGCCGACGACCGGGCGGCTGACGCCGAGGTGCTCCATCTTGGCGATCAGGCGGGGGAGGGCGCTCTCCGAGGAGGAGGTGGAGAGGATCAGCAGGAACTCCCGGCCGAGGTAGCGCAGCAGGGCGAAGATGTTGACCCCGGCGGCGAGCCGGAGCAGCCCGCCGAGCACCAGCACCACGAACAGGAAACAGGTGACGTAGAACCCGATCATGATGACGGCGAGGCTCTTGAGCGCGGCGGTGCCGGTGGCGCCGACCACGGCGGCGATCGCACCGAAGGCGCCGACCGGCGCCAGCCACATGATCATCGACATCACCCGGAAGACCAGCCGCTGCAGGTGCTCGATGCCACGCAGCACCGGCGCACCGGTCGCGCCCATGGCCTGCAGGGCGAAGCCCGCGAGCAGCGCGACCAGCAGGGTCTGCAGCACCTTGCCCTCGGTGAGCGCGGAGAAGACCGTGGTCGGGATGATGCCGAGCAGGAAGTCCGTGGTGTTCTGGGCGTGCCCGGCGGTGGCCTGGGCGTGGCCGGACTTGGCGAGGGCCTGGGTGAGGTGCAGACCGGAGCCGGGCTCCAGCAGGTTGCCGACCAGCAGGCCGATGCCGAGCGCGACGGTGGACATCAGCAGGAAGTAGCCGAGCGCGAGGCCGCCGACCTTGCCGACCTTGGCGGCTTTGGTGACCGAGCCGATGCCGAGCACGATGGTGCAGAAGATCACCGGACTGATCATCATCTTGATCAGGTTCACGAAGCCGGTGCCGATCGGCTTCAGCTCCACCGCGAAGTCCGGTGCCACCAGGCCGACCGCGATACCGGCCAGGACCGCGAGGATCACCGCGAGGTAGAGGTAGTGCGTCCGGTCCCGTCTCCGAGCTGCTGTGCTGGTCGTCATGGTGCGGCTCCTTCGCCTGCGGGTGCTGCGGCCCGGGGTGGTCGGGTCGATCCGACTATGGGCTCCGGAGTGACCAGGGTCACGTTTGAGTTCATAGAGTTCATGCCTGCTGTAGCCGGCTTCTCGCCGCCCACCCGGCTCGGCCCGCGCGGCGGCAGGGCACACTGGCTGGCATGGACGCGCACCCCGACCCCAGGCCGCGCCGCCGCGCCCGCAGCCTGGCGGGCCAGCTCTTCGTACTCCAGGTGGTCATCGTGGCCGCCGTGGTGGCCGGCGGCGCGGTGCTCGCCTACCTGTTCACCACCGGCCGGGCCGAGGCCGCCGCCCGCCGCCAGGTCACCGCGGTGGCCCGCTCGGTGGCCGCCGCGCCCAGCGTCCGGGACGCCGCGCTCGGCCCCGACCCGTCCGCCGTGCTCCAGCCGTACGCCGAGCGGGTCCGCCAGGACACCGGGGTCGACTTCGTCACCGTGATGGCCCCCGACGGCATCCGCTGGGCCCACCGCGACCCGGCCCAGATCGGCCGCCCGTTCCTCGGCCACACCGAACAGGCACTGGCCGGCCAAGTGTTCACCGAGACGTACACCGGCACGCTCGGCCCCTCGGTCCGGGTGGTGGCCCCGGTGCTGGACGGCAGCCGGGTGGTCGGCCTGGTCAGCGCGGGCATCACGGTGCAGTCCATCAGCACCCAGCTACGCGGTCCGCTGATCGCGCTCGGCGGGGTCGCGTTCGGCGCGCTGCTGCTCGGCGGGGCGGCCACCTACCTGGCCAACGCCCGGCTGCGACGGCACACCCACGGCATGGGCGCCGCCGAGCTGAGCCACCTGTACGACTACCACCAGGCCACCCTGCACTCGGTCCGGGAGGGGCTGGTGCTGCTGGACGGCGCCGGGCGGGTGGTGCTCTGCAACGACGCGGCCCGCGAACTGCTGGGCCTGTCCGGCGACTTGGACGGCGTACCGGTCCGCTCGCTCGGCCTGCCGCCCTCGCTGGTCCGGGCCCTCGGCTCGGCCGAGCCGGTCCGGGACGAGCTGCACCTGACCGCGGAGCGGGTGGTGGTGCTGAACACCTCGGCCGTCGGGCCCGGCCTCGGCACCGTGGTGACCCTCCGGGACCACACCGAACTCCAGGGCCTGGTCGGCGAGTTGGACTCGGTACGGGGCTTCGCCGAAGCGCTCGGCGCGCAGGCGCACGAGGCCGCCAACCGGCTGCACACGGTGGTCTCGCTGATCGAACTCGGCCGCCACCGCGAGGCGGTGGACTTCGCCACCGCCGAACTCGAACTCGCCCAGCAACTCACCGACCGGGTGGTCGCGGCGGTCGCCGAACCGGTGCTGGCCGCCCTGCTGCTCGGCAAGACCGCCCAGGCCGCCGAGCGCGGCGTCGAGTTGACCCTGACCGAGGACAGCCGGATCGACGACGGCGTGCTGCCGCCCGGCCTCACCCCGCGCGACCTGGTCACCGTGCTCGGCAACCTGGTCGACAACGCGGTGGACGCCGCGATCGAGAACGCCGCCGCCCGGGCCCCCGAAGTCACCGTCACCGCCCGGGTGGACGGGACCGAACTGCTGCTCCGGGTTGCCGACTCGGGCCCCGGCATCGAACCGGACGCCGCCGCCGAGGTGTTCGGCCGGGGCTGGACCACCAAGGCGGCCGACGGCGGCCGGGGGCTCGGCCTCGCGCTGGTCCAGCAGACCGCCCGGCGCAACGGGGGCACGGTGCAGGTCGGGCGCTCCGACGGCGCGGTGCCGGCGGCCGGTGCCGTGCTCACGGTGAGGCTCCCACTGCAGCGGGAGGCCGCGCGATGATCTCCGTCCTGGTGGTGGAGGACGACCCGGTGGCCGCCGCCGCCCACACCCTCTACGTCGGCCGCACCCCCGGCTTCGAGGCGGCCGGCACCGCGCACAGCTGCGCCGAGGCGCTCCGCCTGCTGGACCGCGCCCGCGCGGCCGGCCGGCCCGTCGAGCTGATCCTGCTCGACCTCCACCTCCCCGACGGCCACGGCCTCCAGCTCTGCCGCACCCTGCGCGCCGCCGGGCACGCCGCCGACATCATCGCCGTCACCTCGGCCCGCGAACTGGCCACCGTCCGGCAGGCCGTCTCGGCCGGGGTGGTCCAGTACCTGCTGAAGCCCTTCGGCGCCGCCGCCCTGCACGACCGGCTGGACCGCTACGCCCGCTACCGCTCCACCCTCGGCCGGACCGGCGACGCCACCGGCCAGGACGAGGTCGACCAGGCCTTCGCCGCCCTGCGCACCCCCGACCGCACCGCTCTCCCCAAGGGCCTCAGCGCCGCCACCCTCGACACCCTGGCCACCGTCCTGCGCACCGCTCCTGACGGCCTGTCCGCCACCGCGGCCGCCACCGCCACCGGCGTCTCCCGGATCACCGCCCGCCGCTACCTCGAACACCTCGTCACCACCGGCCTCGCCGACCGCGAACCCCAGTACGGCCAGGTCGGCCGCCCGGAGCTCAACTACCGCTGGCGCACCGGTCGGTAGGGGTCAGACGGCGACCAGCAGCACCCGCTTGTCGCAGAGCTTCGCCATGTCGTCGACGTCACTGGTGAGAAGTCGGACCGGTCCCGGCTGTGCCATGGCCGTCGCAGCTACGACGGCGTCGATCGCGTACCTATGACCGTGCAACCCCGCTGTCTTGAGAAGGGCCATGGCGTGCTGTGTGTGTTGGTGGGTGACCTCCTCGACGTTGAGCCGAGAGATCACGAAGTCCCATCGAGGCTGGGAGTGTTGGGGATTCATAGCCTCGATCAGGGTGAGGGTGCTGACCACGATGCGGGCGCCGTGTGTCTGGGCGTGCTCAAGCCGGGCCATGACCAGCGGGTCGCTGGCGACCGCCAAGGCCAGACCCTGGCAGTCGAGCACGAGAGCTCCAGGGGTCAGCTCGCCAGGGCGTCGTCCTGCGGCTGTTCGGCGAGCCACTGGGCGTACCTCCGCTCCGCTTCCTCGGCCTCCGCTGCGGCTTGGGCTCGGGCCGCTTCGGGGATCTCGCCGTGGTGGCGAATGTGCTCCTCTACCAGTTCGGCCAGTCGCTCGCGCTCTATCCGTTCCTGGACTGCAGCGGTCACGTAGGCGCTGAACGCCCCTTTGCCGACGCGGGTGCGGACGTCCTCCGCAACGGCCTCCGGCATCGAGACGCTGTACTTCTTGAAGGGCGACTCAGGCATGCCGTCAGGCTACCACCGTGGGTAGCAGTCGCTCAAAGTGACCACTCTGCCACCGCGAGGTAGCGGTCGTCGGTGTCCGTGTAGCTCACCAGCCGCCAGCCGTTGGCGGCCAGCAGGGGGCGGAGGTTGGGCTCGGCGCGGCGGTCGTCGGGGGTGAGTTCGCGGCCGTGGCGGGCGGCCAGCACCGCGCGGCCGATCGGGTGGAAAAGGGCGAGCCGGCCGGTCGGGCGGCTGACCCGGGCGAGTTCGCGCAGGCCGAGGGCGGGGTCGGGGAGGTGGTTGACCAGGCCGGCCGCGAAGACCAGGTCGACGGTCCCGTCGGGCAGCGGGAGGTGCGCGCAGTCGGCGAGCGCGACGGCGGCCACGTCGGAGTGGGCGGCGGCCCGGTCCACCATCTCGGGCGTCACGTCCACCCCGAGCACCGTCCCGGTCGGGCCGACCGCGGCCCGCAGCAGCGGCAGCGCCCGCCCGGTGCCGCAGCCCGCGTCGAGCACGAACGCGCCTTCGGCCAGGCCGAGTTCGGCGATCGCCGCGGCGTAGCGAGGGCTGTCGTCCGGGTACTTGGAGTCCCAGGTGGCGGCGCGGGTGGCGAAGAACTCACGGGTGGCGGCCAGTTCGGCTTCGTACGACATGCGGGCAGCCTAATCGCCGACCGGGCCGCAGGCCGGAAACCGGGGTGAGGGTCGTCGGTCCGGTCTGCTTGAATGACCCGGCCCTGCCGGGGAGAGCGCCCCGTCGGAGCGCCATCGGGCGGGGCGGTGACCACAGGGGGACGAGAGATGCCGATAGTTGGCGACGGGTCGCGCAGGCGAGCCCGGGCCGTGGTGGCGGGGGCCGTGTTGGCGGCCATGGTGGCCGGTGGGTCGGCCGCGGGTGCGGCGGACCGTCCGGCCGCGGGTGAGGTGAAGCCCCGGCTGGCACTGCCGCAGCAGCCGGAGCTGGCGGGCGGGTTCGTCCCGACCACGCCGACCCGGCTGCTGGACACCCGGGAGGGGGTCGGCACCGAGGGGGTATCGGGTCCGATCGGGCAGAGCCCGTTGGTGCTGGACGTGTCCGGGGTCAGCGGCAACCCGTCGGTGAAGCCCACCGCCGTGGTGCTCAACGTGACGGTGACCGAGCCCACTTCGGGCGGCTACCTCACGGTGTACCCCTGGGGCGGCAGCCGCCCCGGCACGTCGAACCTCAACTTCCGGGCCGGGGAGACGATCCCGAACCTGGTGACCGTGCCGGTCGGCACCGACGGCAAGGTGGCGCTGTACAACGCGGGCGGCCGCAGCCACGTGATCGCCGATCTGGCCGGGTACTACACCACCGACCGGCCCGCCGCCACGTACGTGGCCAACGGCCCGACCCGGTTGTTGGACACCCGGGAGGGTACGGGGACGGGCGGCGTGAAGGCGCCGGTCGGTGCGGGCAAGGCGGTCAGCCTGAAGGTGGGCGGTGCGTCGGGTATTCCGGCGAACGCGAAGGCTGTGACGCTGAACGTGACGGTGACGGGGCCGACCAACGGTGGGTTCCTGACGGTGTATCCGACGGGTCAGGCGCGGCCGACGGCGTCGAACCTGAACTTCGTCAAGGATCAGACGATTCCGAACCTGGTCACCGTCCCGGTCGGGGCGGACGGCAAGGTGGACTTCTTCAACGCGGCGGGCAACACCGACGTGATCGCCGACCTGGCGGGCTACTACCTCGACGACGCCCCGAAGACCGGCGGCGTGCTGCAGACCCTGAGCAGCCCGACCCGGTTGTTGGACACCCGGGAGGGTACGGGGACGGGCGGCGTCAAGGCGCCGGTCGGTCCGGGCAAGGCGGTCAGCCTGAAGGTGGGCGGTGCGTCGGGTATTCCGGCGAACGCGAAGGCTGTGACGCTGAACGTGACGGTGACGGGGCCGACCAACGGTGGGTTCCTGACGGTGTATCCGACGGGTCAGGCGCGGCCGACGGCGTCGAACCTGAACTTCGTCAAGGATCAGACGATTCCGAACCTGGTCACCGTCCCGGTCGGGGCGGACGGCAAGGTGGACTTCTTCAACGCGGCGGGCAACACCGACGTGATCGCCGACGCCTTCGGCTACTACGTGGCCGGTGATCACCTCGGGCTCGCCGACCTGAAGTTCTCCGCCGCCACCGTGGACGCCTCGGCGGACGTGGCCGGCGTGGACCTCGGCTGGACGGTCACCGACTCCGACGCCGCCGCCGCCCAGACCGGCGGCTCGGTGGTGATCCGGCAGCAGGGCGCGACGGCGGACAGCTACGTCGGCCAGGCCTACACGATCGACTTCCTGCACGGGCAGAGCCTCTGGAACGGCGCCACCTACGTCTCGGGCGACCCGGCTTCCTCCAGCTACTCGTACCACTTCTACGTGCCGCGCTACGCGGGTTCCACCAGCGCCAAGTGGGTGGTCTCGCTGGTCTCGCTGTTCGACAGCGAGGGCCAGCGCCAGGTGCTGGCCGGCTCCGCACTGGACCCCTCCGGCCGGTCGGTGACCGCGAACACCCAGGTGCCGAGCGCGCTGCCGGGCTACTCCGGCGTGAGCAACTTCCTCAACACCGTCGACGACGTCCGCTACGTGTACAACGGCAGCACCAGCCTGCTGCACTACCGGGTCGACGCCCAGGACCAGCAGTCCGGGGTCTGGCAGGGCACCGTGGAGGCCACCGGCCCCGGCGGCCGGACGCTGCGCGGCTCGTTCGAGGAGATGAGCTACCAGGGTCAGCAGTACTCGCCCTGCCAGCACGACATCCACTACGCGACCTGCGACGTCTACATCCCGCTGCCCGACACCGCGCCGGCCGGGGTGTGGAAGGTCAGCAAGGTCACCCTGACCAACAACGCGGGCCAGACCAAGACCTACTCCGGCCTGCAGGACCTGCCGATCACGGTGACCGGGAACCAGACCGTCACCGTCGCCGGCCTCGCCGCCTCCGCCACCGAGGTCGACAACTGGCGGCAGGACGCGCCCTTCAAGGTGCTGACCAAGGTCGCGGGCGCGCAGAACGGCGTCTCCTCGATCCGGGTGCTGTTCTCGAACATGGGCGGTTCCTGCGTCCAGAACTCCACCACGCCGAGCCAGCAGCCGGACGGTTCCTACTCGGTGCCGGCGACGATGTACCGGACCTACGGCAACGGCGGTTACACCTGCCAGGTCAACGGACTGGTCGTCAAGGACGGTGCGGGGCACGTCTCGGTCTACGGCAGCGCCTTCTTCGCGCCCGAGCTGGATCTCAAGGTCAGCAGCACCAAGGTCACCGCCGCCCCGGTGGTGAAGTCGGCCGCGCTGAGCAAGACCACCATGCCGAAGAGCCAGCTCGGCAACTGGTCCTATGTGACGTACGTTCAGGTCGAGCCCGGGGTGGCGCCGGTCACCGGCGACAGCGCGTACCTCTACGACAGCACCGGCAAGGAGATCTACCAGTCCTTCGGCGGCACCTCCGAAGGCCCGGACGGCAAGGTCTCGGTCGGCTTCCCGGTGCCCTACGGCCTGGCTGTCGGCACCTACACGGTCGGCTTCTCGGTCTCCAACTCGGCCGGGCTGACCAGCTACTGGGGCATGCCGGGCAAGCCCGCCGTCCCCGGCGGCCCGCTGGTCTTCACGGTCACCGAGGGCTGACCCGCAGGTCCTGACGGACCGTTCGGCAGAGCGAGGCCCGTGTCCGTTGCGGGCCTCGCTCGTTGATGGAGTGTCGGGTTCACTCGGACGGGTGGAAAGCGGCCCCCTGACGAGGTATCGGATTCCCGGAGAGTAAAGTTAGGCTTACCTAACCAAAGGGAGTCTGCCTTGGCCCTCACCGCCGCCCCCTCGGCCGGCGACGCGATCCTGCGCCGTCAGCGCGTCCGCGAGTCGGCTGCCCGCACCTACGCCCGCTCCTTCCCGATCGTGCCGGTCCGGGCGCACGGGATGACGGTGGAGGGCGCGGACGGCCGCCGCTATCTGGACTGTCTGTCCGGCGCCGGGACGCTGGCGCTCGGCCACAACCACCCGACGGTGCTGACCGCGATCCGCCGCACCCTGGACAGCGGCGCCCCGCTGCACCTGCTCGACCTGGCCACCGCCGAGAAGGACGACTTCACCACCGCGCTGTTCGACAGCCTGCCGCCCGGCTTCGGCGACCGCTCCCGGGTGCACTTCTGTGGACCGGCCGGCACCGACGCGGTGGAGGCGGCGCTCAAGCTGATGCAGACCGCCACCGGCCGCCGGGGCGCGCTCGCCTTCACCGGCGCGTACCACGGCATGACCGCCGGCGCGCTGGCCGTCACGGGCGCCGTCGAGGTCAAGTCGCCGCTGCCCAGCGGGGGAGAGGTGACCAGGCTGCCCTACCCGTACGCGTACCGCTGCCCGTTCGGCGAGGGCGCGCGCGGGGCGGAGCTGTCGGCGACGTACGTGGAGCGGCTGCTCGACGACCCGTCAGGGGGTGTGCTGCCGCCGGCCGCGATGATCCTGGAGGTGGTCCAGGGCGAGGGCGGCGTGGTGCCCGCGCCGGACGGCTGGCTGCGCGAGATGCGCCGGATCACCACCGAGCGCGGCATCCCGCTGATCGTGGACGAGGTGCAGACCGGCGTCGGCCGGACCGGCGCGATGTGGGCGGTCGAGCACAGCGGGATCGTGCCGGACGCCATGGTGCTGTCCAAGGCGATCGGCGGCAGCCTGCCGCTCGCGGTGGTGGTCTACCGGGAGGAGTACGACGGCTGGCTGCCCGGCGCGCACACCGGCACCTTCCGGGGCAACACGCTGGCGATGGCGGCGGGCGCGGCCACCCTGCGGTACGTCGCCGAGCACGGGCTGGTCGAGCGGGCCGACCTGCTCGGGGCCCGGCTGACGGGCCGTCTGGACGCGCTCAAGGGACGGCTCCCGGTGATCGGTGACGTCCGGGGCCGGGGCCTGATGATCGGCGTCGAGCTGGTCGACCCGAGCGGCGAACCCGACCGCTGCGGCGCGCACCCGGCCGACCCCGAACTGGCCCGCCGGGTCCGGGCCGAGTGCCTGCAGCGTGGCCTGATCGTCGAGCTCGGCGGCCGCCACGACGCCGTACTCCGGCTGCTGCCCCCGCTCACCGTCACCGACGAACAGGTCGAGGCGGTGCTGGAGCGGCTCGCCGAGGCGATCGAGGCCGCGTCCCGGTGAGCGCCGAGACGGCAGGGCTGGCCCGCCCCGCGGCGCTGCGGCCGCTGCTCGACCTGGTGCTCACCGCCCTGGAGGCCGGCGCCCAGCACCGGGGCGGCCCGCTGCCGCCCGGCGGCCCCGAGCTGATCGCTGGTCAGACCCGGCTGGCGCTCTCGATCCAGCACGACCAGGACGCCCTGCTCCGGCTCACCGAGTTCCTCGCCTTCGGCACCGCCGACCCCGCCGACCCGGCCTGCGCGGCCCACCTGCACTGCCCGCCGCTCGCCCTCGCGGTCGCCGCCGACCTCGCGGTCAGCGCCCTCAACCCCTCGCTCGACTCCTGGGACCAGGCCCCGGCGGCCACCGGCATGGAGACCGCCCTGATCGCCGAGCTGGCCGAGCTGGTCGGCTTCGACCCGGCGGCGGCCGCCGGGGTGCTGACCACCGGCGGCACCGAGTCCAACCTGATGGGCCTGCTGCTGGCACGGGATCAGGTGCTGGGCGGCGAGGTCGCCCTGGACGGCCTGCCGCCCGGCGTCCGCCCGGTGATCCTGGCCTCCGAGGCGGCGCACTTCTCGGTCCAGCGCGCCGCCGCGCTGCTCGGCCTCGGCGAGCGGGCGGTCCGTACCGTCCGGGTCGACCGCGAGCTGCGGATGGACCCGGCCGCGCTGGCCGGGGAGCTGCGCGCCGCCGTCCGGGCCGGGCAGCGGCCGATCGCCGTGGTGGCCACCGCGGGCACCACCGACACCGGCGCCGTCGACCCGCTGCACCCGGCCGCCGAGCTGGCCGCCGAACACGGCGCCTGGCTGCACGTGGACGCCGCGTACGGCGGCGGGGCGCTGCTCAGCGACCGGCTGGCCCCGCTGCTGGACGGCATCGCCCGGGCCGACTCGGTCTCGCTGGACTGGCACAAGTTCGGCTGGCAGCCGGCCGCCGCCGGGGTCTTCCTGGCCCGCCGGGCCGAGTCGTACGGGTCGCTGGCCCGCCGGGCGGCGTACCTCAACCCGGCCGACGACGAGCAGGCCGGGTACCCGAGCCTGCTCGGCCGCTCACTGCGCACCACCCGCCGGGCCGACGCCTTCAAACTCCTGGTCACCCTGCGCACGCTCGGCCGCAAGGGCCTGGGCGCGCTGGTCGACGCCTGCCACGACCTGGCGCTGACCACCGCCGGCGCGGTGGTGGCCGCCGGGGAGCTGGAGCTGCACTGCGCGCCGGTGCTCAGCACGGTGGTGTTCCGCTACCGCCCGGCCGGGGCCGGACCGGCCGAGCTGGACCGGCTGAACGCCGAGCTGCGCCGTGAGCTGCTCCGCGCCGGCCGGGCGGTGGTCGGCCGGACCGAACTGCCGGGCACCGGCCCGGGCCGGGTCCGGCTCAAGCTCACCCTGCTCAACCCGTACGCCACCCCGGCGGACACCGGGGCGCTGTTGGCCGCGGTGCGGGCGGCCGGACAGCGCGTCAGGGGCCCGGGCGGAGAACAAGGGTGACGTAGGGTGAAAAATCAGGACAACCCTCCAGTCAGGACAGGCGGTCAACAGTGGCAAACCGAACCGTGGTGATCGAGACCAGCAAGGGCACGATCACGGCCGAGCTGTACGAGGACAAGGCTCCGATCACGGCGGGGAACTTCGCCGACCTGGTCGAGCGGGGCTTCTACGACGGGCTGAAGTTCCACCGCTACGAGCCGGGTTTCGTGATCCAGGGCGGTGACCCGCTGGGCAACGGCACCGGCGGATTCATCGACCCGGCGACCGGCCGGGAGCGGACCATCAAGCTGGAGGTCACGCCGGAACTCAAGCACGGCGAGGCGGGCGCGCTCTCGATGGCCCGCAGTCAGAATCCGAACAGCGCCTCCAGCCAGTTCTACATCACGCTCGGCCCGGCGGCCTTCCTCGACATGAACTACGCCGTCTTCGGCCGGGTCACCGACGGCCTGGACGTGGTGCAGCAGCTCAGGGCCGGCGACCAGGTGACCAGCGCCAAGTTCCAGGACTGAGAAAGCATTTGGCGGATCTGACAGCCGGATTACCGGTCCGGCTGTCAGAATTCGTAGGAAAGCGCGACCGCAGCACGCCCCGTGGGTATTTCCGGGGCCGTTCCGGGAAGTCTCCGTGGACATACCGTCGCCATGCTGTCCAGTTGTTTTCAGCCGCTGTGCAGCCCGATTTCGCCAACCACCCGGTCATGGTTGCGGATTCGCCGAAGCGCGGCGGTAACTTCTAGTAGCCGCCGCCACACCAGGAGCACACGGCTCCTCGGGACTCGCGGCGCGAGGGAGTAGTGAACCCGCCGTCATCCGGCGTGGCCTCTCCTTTCGCCTCTTCAGGCATGAGCTCTCACGAACTCCCTTGGTATCGACACCACTTCCCTGTACTCAGTCCTGCGACGCGGAGGCTGCGGCATGACCGAAACACTCCTGAGCACCACTTTCAGTACCTTCCAGGCACTGCCGTTCTCCGACCGCTGCCACCGGGTCTGGCAGCGCGGCGACCATCTGCTGATCGGGGTCAGTCCGGGCAACAGCTACTTCAGCCATCTCCGGATCGCCCAACTCGTGCGCTGGGGGCGCCAGTTCTTCGACTCGGTGGACGTCGTCCACGCCGACCTGCACGTGGACACCCAGTTCGCCGCGTTCGGCTACCCGGCCGACCAGGCCCGGCGCCGGGCGGCCAAGGAGACCAAGACCACCCGGCGGCGGATCGAGCGCGGGGTCGAACTGGCCGGCCGGTCCCGGGTCGGGGTGCACGCGCTGTCCGAGTTCGCGGACACCCCGGCGTACCGGCGGCTGGCCGGTGAAGTGGCCGGCGCGCTGGCCGAGGACGAGGACTTCCGGCTGGCCACCGAGGGGATGGCGGCCGGCTTCCTGGCCGCCAGGCTGCCGGAGGGCCAGGCCCCCTCGGCGGACCAACTCGCCGCCGGGGTGGCCTACATAGCCGCCGAGCTGCCGTTCTTCCTGGACACCCCGAGCCTGCTGGACGTGCCGTCCTCGGTCTCCTGCTACCACGTCGAACTGCCGCTCACCCCGGTCCTGTTCGGCCGCGACCGGGGCCTGCGGGCGGCGCCGGGGCAGGGCTACGCGGTGGTCCGGCCGCGGGCCGTACCGCAGCTGCCCCAGGTCGCCACCGCCGCCTGACCTGTACCGACCCTCAAGAGGAGCAACCCCGATGACCACGAGTGCACAGCGCGAATTCACCTTCCCCCTGTCCCGGCGCGGCGACGTGCTGCCCGAGGAGGCCACCCTGCTGCGCGAACAGCAGCCGGTCGCCAAGGTGACCACCCTGACCGGTGACCCGGCCTGGCTGGTGAGCAGCTACCAGCTGGCCAAGCAGGTGCTGGAGGACGAGCGGTTCAGTCTCAAGGACACCGCCAACCCGGGCGTGCCGCGGCAGTACGCGCTGACCATCCCGCCCGAGGTGGTCAACAACATGGGCAACATCAACAGCGCCGGGCTGCGGGACGCCGTGATGAAGACCCTCTCCCCGCGCGCCGACAAGGAGTTGGGCGGCTGGCTGGAGGCCGAGGCGCACCGGCTGATCGACGAGCTGGAGCGGCAGGGGCAGCCCGCCGAACTGCGGGACGGCTTCACCGAGCCGTACTCGGCCGCGCTGCACTGCCGGCTGCTGGGCATCCCGGCCGACGACTGGCGGCAGTTGATGGCGGGCATCGACGTGGCCTTCCTGACCAGCCCGGTCCCGTTCGAGGGGTCGACTCCCAACTGGTACAAGGACCTCGGCTACATGCTGGGCAAGCTGAACGCCGACCCGGCCCCCACCGAGGGCCTGCTCGGCCGGTTCACCAGGCTGCGCGCCGAGCGGGCGGACCTGGAGGACGACGAGCTGCTGGCCACCGTCGCCCTCTCGCTGTTCGGCGCCGGGGCGGTCTCCACCTCCTCCTTCCTGCTGCACGCGATCATCGCGCTGGCGCAGCGGCCCGAGCTGGCCGAGCGGCTGCGCAAGGAGCCCGAGCTGATCGGCCGGGCGGTGGACGAGCTGCTCCGCTACAACCTGTCGATCGGGGACGCGCTGCCCCGGATCGCGCTGGCCGACGTCCAGGTCGGCGAGGTGCTGGTCCGTCAGGGTGAGCTGGTGCTGGTGCTGATCGAGGGCGCCAACTACGACCCGGCGGTCTTCCCGGACCCGGAGCGGATCGACTTCGACCGGGCGGAGAACCCGCACCTGGCCTTCGGCGCGGGGCGGCACTTCTGCCCGGCCTCCGCGCTCGGCCGGACGCACGCCGAGATCGCGCTGCAGGTGCTGGTGGAGCGGCTGCCGGGGCTGCGGCTGGCCATCCCGGCCGAGCAGCTGGCCTGGCGGCCCGGCTTCATCAAGCGCCTGCCGGAGCGGCTGCCGGTGGTCTGGTGAACCCCAAAGCAGGGATCAGCCGAACAGCACCGATCTGACCTGCTCCCAGACCGCCGGGTCGGCGGCAATCAGCAGGCCGTCCGGACCGCCGGGCGGCTCCGGCCGGTAGCCGCTGCCGTCCAGGCGGGCGGCGACCCCGCCCGCCTCGGTGACCAGCAGCGAGCCGGGGGAGTGGTCCCAGGGCAGGGTGCGCCAGTAGAGGATGAACTCGCTGTCGCCGTCGGCGATCTGCGGGTACTCCATGCCCGCCGAGCGCAGGCCGTCGCCGGTCTTCCCGAAGACCCGGATGGCGGTCTGCATCCGGTGGTGCTCGGCCGGGTCGAGGAAGCGGCTCTTCACCGAGCCGCGCCACTTCTCGGGCGCGTCGGTGACGGCGGGCCGGGTCAGCCGGTGCCCGTCCCGCCAGGCGCCGGCGCCCAGCTCGGCGGCGTACGCCACGCCGTTGACGGGCTGCCAGATCCAGGCGGCGACGGTCTGTCCGGCCCGGACCAGCGAGGCCATCACGGCGAAGTCGGGGCGGCCCGCGACGAAGTTGGAGGTGCCGTCCACCGGGTCCACCAGCCAGACGGCCGGCTCCGACCGGAGCGCCTCGGCCAGCGCCGGGTCGGCGGCCACCGCCTCCTCGCCGACCACCGGGACGGGCAGCAGCTCGCGGAGCCGGCGGGCGATGATCACCTCGGCCTCCCGGTCGGCGACCGTGACGATCTCCCCGGGGGCCTTCTCGATCACCTCGCCGGCGGCCAGTGCCCGGAAGCGCGGCTCGACCACCTCGGCCGACGTCTCGGCGAGGATCTCGGCCACCTTCTCCATCAGCACGTGCGCGCTCCCTTCGCTGGGTACCACTCTCGCACGTCCGCCCGGCCCCGACCTGCGGCGCCCCACCGGCCGGGGCGGCCGGTCGCTAGCCGAGGAAGTGGAAGCCCGGCCGAGGGTGCATCAGGAACTCGTGGTGCGAGATGTTCCAGGCGTACGCCCCGGCCATCGCGAACACCACCCGGTCACCGGCCCGCAGCTCCGCCACCGGGATGCCCGCCGCCAGCACGTCCTTGGGCGTGCAGAGCTGCCCGGCCACGGTCACCCGTCCGGTGGTCACGGCGGGCCGCTCCCAGGGGTGCGGCCAGTCGGCCACCGGGAGCACGGTGAACGGCTGGTCGTGGCCCCGGGTGGCGGGGGTGCGCAGGTGGTGGGTGCCGCCGCGGACGATCGCGAAGTCCTCGCCGTGACTCTGCTTCACGTCCAGCACCTCGGTCGCGTAGTAGCCGCAGTACGAGGTGAGCGCCCGGCCGGGCTCGATCCGCAGGGTCAGCCCGGGGTGCCGGTCCAGCAGCTTCGCCAGGCCGGTGCCGAAGGCCGTCCAGTCGAAGCGGGCCGCCGGGTCGGCGTAGTCCACGGCCATCCCGCCGCCGACGTTGACCTCCTCGAGGGTGATCCCGTGCCGCTCGGCCATCGCGAGCGACCACTCCACCACCTGCTCGGCGACCGCGAGTTGAGCCTCGGCCGCCAGGCCGCTGGCCAGGTGCGCGTGCACACCGACCAGCCGCAGCCGCTCGAAGCCGGGCTCCGCCAGCAGCCGCACGCAGCGCGAGACCAGCGCCGGGTCGAGGCCGAACGAGGTCGGCCGGCCGCCCATCGCGAGCTTCACCGAGTCGAGCGAGCCGTCGGCCACCGGCAGGTTGGCCCGCAGCAGCACGTCCACCGGGCCGTCGGCAGCGGAGGCGAGCGCGGCCAGCAGTCGCAGCTCGTGCTCGCTCTCCACGTGCCAGCGCCGCACCCCGAGCCGCAGCGCGGACTCGATCTCGGCCGGAGTCTTGCCCGGGCCGCCGAAGGCCAGCGGGTGATCCGGCACGGCCGCCCGGACATGGGCCAACTCGCCACCGGAGGAGACCTCGTAGCCGTCCACGGCGGAGCCGAGCGCGGCCAGGATCGCCGGCTCGGGGTTGGCCTTGGCGGCGTAGTACAGCTCGACCCGCTCGGGCAGCGCGGCCCGGACGGCGGCGGCGTGCTCGCGCAGCGCGGCCAGGTCGTAGACGTAGACCGGGAACTGATCGGGCGTCAGTCCGGAGATCAGATCGTGAAGGGGCATCAGGCGCTCCAGCTCAGGGCCAGCACGGATTCGCCGAGCGGCGAGGGCAGTGGGACGTACCCCGCCTCCCGGTCGGCCTTGCGCTCCCAGCGGGTGAGCAGGTTGGCCTTGGCGGGCAGCGGCACCCCCGCGAGCAGCGCGGCCAGTCGGGGCGGGCAGCCGTGGGTGTCACCGAACTGGCCGAGCACGGTGCGCAGTTCGCCCCAGAACGCGGCCTCCAGGGTCGGGTGCTGGTCGGCCAGTGCGGAGACCAGCTCGGACAGGTGGTTGACCACCAGGCAGTACACCACCCGGTCCCAGCCGCGCTGGGCGTCGTAGGCCATCGGTCCGGCCACCTCGGGCGGCAGCGTGGCCAGCAGTTCGGCGTTGCGCTCCGGCAGCAGCTTGGTGCCCTCCAGGTCGCGGAACAGCACCTGGGCCGGGCGGCCCCGGTCGTCCACGCCGAGCACCACGTTCTGCAGGTGCGGCTCCAGCACCACGCCGTGCTCGAAGTAGGCGGCCAGTACCGGCGGCACCACGAGCCGCAGGTACGCGCCCCACCAGTCGAGCGCCCCGGCCGGGCCCGACTCGCCCAGCAGTTCGGCCAGTTGGGCCGAGCTGGTCGGGTACTCGTCGGCCACCGCGGCCGCCAGCAGAGCGGTGACGCCGGGCCGCAGCTTGTCCGCCAGACCTTCCCGGACGATCAGGCCGAAGCCCTCGAACAGCGAGTTGTCCACCGTGCCGTCCGGGCCCGGCAGGGCCAGCGTGCGGAACGCGGGCTCACGCAGCATCCCGGCGTCCGGGAACTGCTCGGCCAGCTTGGCGAACGGCTCGGCCAGCAGCCTGGTCAGGGTGACCGCGCCGGTCAGCTCGTACGCGGCGTTCTTGCGCAGGCAGTTGGTGATCCGCACGTTCAGGCTGAACTTCAGGAAGGCGCCCGCGCCGTGCAGGGTGCGCACCGAGGCGGTGGCGGCGAAGTCCTCGCCACGCTCGCCCAGGTCGATCACGTCGCCGCGCTCGATCGCCGCAGTCAACCCCGGGTGGTCGCAGAGCAGTTCGTACTGCCAGGGGTGGGAGGGCAGCAGGGTGTAGCCGGCCGGCACCTCGCCCAGCGAGTCCAGCAGGGCCAGCGCGCCCGGGTCGGTGGCGTCCTGGGCGATGTACTCGGAGCGCACCGCGAGATGGCGCAGCCGGAACGCGGCCCGGGCCTCGGGGGCGTAGTCGTCCCAGGAACCGCGCTCCGCGTAGCGGGACTTGGGGGCCGGGTGGAAGCGGTGGCCGAACAGCAGGGCCTGTTCGGACTCCAGGTAGCGGTCCTGGCCGGGGGCGGGGCGGCGGTCCAGTCCGTGGGCCACTCCGGCGCGGCTGGAGGCCAGCTGGGTGAGGAACTCCTCGTTCTGTACCCCGGTGCGCAGCGTGAGTTCGGACTGCACGTGCTCGGCCAGCTCCTGCCAGCCCAGCTCCCGGGAGCCGTCGGGGCCCTCCTGGAACACCGGCCCGGTGAAACGGTGCGCGCCGGTCAGCGAGGTGCGCCGGAGGGCGATCCGGAGCGTCACGCCCTGCCGGGGCAGCCGCAGGTGCAGATCGCCGTCGACGATGGCGGTCTGGTGCTCGGGTCCTGACACCTCGCGGAGCACGCAGTTGAGCAGGGTGTGGGTCACGGCGTGGTCGGCCGTGGGGAGTTCGGCGGGCGCGGCGTTGGTGTGCCGGGCGATGTCGAGCGAAGAGGGCATCAGTTGCTCCTGCGGGAGAGGAGGACGAGGGCGGCGGCGACCAGCGCGGTGGCGGTGCCGGCCAGCACGGGGGCGGTCGGACCGAAGGCGCTGTTGACCAGCGCGGCGACCACCCCGGCGGCGACCGCGCCGCCCTTGGAGACGAATTCGAGTGAGCCGAACATCCGGCCCGGGGCCCGCCCGCGGCATGCCTCGGCGGCGAGCACCGAGAGGCAGACCAGACCGAGCGTCAGGCCGATGCCCAGCAGCAGCCGGGCGAGGGTGAAGGTGAGCAGGGAGGAGGCCGGGCCGTGCGCGGCCAGACCGAGCGCGACGAAGGCGAAGCCGATCGCCAGGCCGGTGCGCGGCCGTTCCAGGAAGCGGGCGTGCACCCGTCCGGCGGCGGCCAGGTAACACAGGTGCGGCAGCGCGAAGAGCAGGCCGGTGACCGTGCCGGACACGCCGGGCAGCTTCTGCTCCACCAGCGCGACCAGGTACGGGAAGGAGATGATGGTGGAGAACACGAAGGCGAACTCGACCGTGTAGAGCAGCTTCAGCGAGCCGGGCACCACGGTGGCGGGCTGCTGGCCCGCCGTGCTCGGCCGGACCGGCCGGGACGGCTCGGGCAGCAGGGCGAGCAGCCCGGCGGCGAGCAGCGGGAGGACGGCCATCACCAGATACTGCCGGTGCGGGGATATCCAGGGCGAGAGGGCGCCCACCAGGATCGGCGCGGCCACCAGCGAGGCCCGGGCGCTGCCCTGCATCAGGGTGAGCGCCTTGGAGAGCCCGGGACCCTCCAGGGCGGCGGCCAGATAGCCGTTGGTGGCGGCGAAGGTCCCGCCGAGGAAGCCCTGCAGCACCAGCGCGACGGTGAAGGCGGGCAGGCTGTCGGCCCAGCCGGCGATCAGGAACGAGACGGTGAGCCCGAGTTGGGCCCGCAGCAGCAGCCGCTTGCGGCCGAACCGGTCGGCCAGCCGGCCCCAGAGCGGGGCGCCGAGGCCGCTGAAGACGGTCGGCACGATGTAGAGCACCCCGGCCCAGCTGCCGTCCGCGTCACCGAGTCCGGGCAGGATCTGGGTCAGGAACGGCGGCAGGCCGAGCGCCGCGAAGGAGGCGACGAAGTAGCAGGCGGCGATCGCGTGCACCTGGCGGCGGTCCAACCCGGCCGGCGCTGGGACGGTCACCGTGCGCTCGGCTGCTGCGGTGCTCATCAGACCTCCAGGCGAAGGTAGTTCGGGCCGCTGGTGTAGTGCTTGTTGATGTCGGCGGCGCCGGAGCGCTCCTTGCTGAGCAGCGATCCGGCGGTGACCATCGCCTTCACCGGCAGCCGCTCGGCGTCCAGCAGGGCGGCCCGCAGCGAGTCGCCGGCCGGGCCGAGCCGCCCGATCGAGCGCTCCAGCTCGGCCCGCAGCAGGCCGAGCAGCTCGGCCAGCGGGGCCCGGCCGTGCGCGGCCAGTCCGAAGGCGAGCGAGGCGGTGCACAGGTGGCCGGTGATCGTGGTGAACAGGTCGGTGAGCGCACGGTCGCTCCGGGAGAAGACCCGGGCGTCGTCGAACTCGCCGACGAAGGAGTCGAGTTCACCGATCCGGTCGGTGTTCACCCGGGGGCCGTCGTTGTCCTTGTAGAGCAGCCGCAGCCGGGTCGCGCCGTCCACCCGGTCGAGCACCAGCGAGGTGTTCTGCTGGTGCGACTCCAGGGCGATGCCGTACCCGAACAGGGTGGTCTGCCAGTCCAGCAGCAGCGCCAGCAGCTCCCGGTAGAAGGCGGTCACCGAGCCGTCGTAGAACCGCTCGGCCAGCAGGTCGACGACCAGCCCGCCGGGCGCCGGGGCGAGCAGTGCGGCCAGCGGCACCGTCAGGGCCCGCTCCAGGCCGGCCGGGTAGCGCCGGACGAGTACTGCCAGCAGCTCGTGGCCGGTGTGCGCGTAGCCCTGCTCGTCGGCGTGCAGGATCCGCTCGGCCAGGCGCGGTTCGCGGGCCAGCACGGCTTCGAACAGCCGCTGGCCGGCCGCGCCGTCCTCCAGGGTGCCCGGCTTGATGGTGCGCCGGTTGCGCAGGCCCAGGGTGGCGGTGGTCAGCGGCAGCTTGAGGTGCCACTCGGGGTGCTCGGCCAGCGCGACGGTGCGCATCGACAGGGTCGGCACCACCTCCAGGTGACCGCCCTCGGCGAGCACCGCGCCCGGTACGGCGGCCAGCGCCTCGCGGGCACTCAACGGGTGGACCGGAACGGCAAGATGACTGTCCGTCAGCTCACCCAGGCCCAGCTGGGCCAGGCTCGGCCACCAGTCGGGCCGCGGCCCGATGGTGTCCACGGCCAGCGCCCCGGCCGGTACGGCCAGCCAGTTCAGTTCGAAGCTCGGGTGGAACTCCGGTGCGTAGCAGCGCAGTTCGTCCTCGCTCAGGCCGGAGCGGCCGCGCGCGGTCGGGTACACCGGGTGGTCCAGGAAGGCGGCCAGGGTGTCGAAGCCGAGCGAGCCCGCCAGGCCGGTCCAGTCGGCGGGGTGCTCGCCGTGCCGGAGTGCGAGCAGGTCGTGCACCTGGCCCTGGACGCCGGCGTGCAGCTCCATGGTGGCCAGGGTCTGCCGGCACTCCTCGGCGAAGGCGCGGAAGCCGTCCCGGTCCTGCGGGTCGGCCAGCTCGGCGAGGTGGGCCAGGATCTCCGGGAGTCCGTCGACCGGCTGGTCGGAGACGGTCAACAGCGGGAGCCGGGCGGTCAGTTCGCTCTGGAACCCCTCGGTCCTGACCGGCAGCGCGAGCGTCCCGGCGCGCAGCCAGCGGCCGTCCGCCCGGTCCTCCACGGTGCTCTGGGTGCGCAGGCCGAGCACGTTCTCGCGGAGCAGCGCGCCGAGCACCCGCAGGGTCAGCTGGTCGGCCTGGGCGGAGCGGGAGCCGACGCTCATGCGGAGATCTCCCAGCGGTTGGCCGCGATGAACCCGGCGACCGCGCGGTCCACCGCCGTCTGGTCGGTGCCGACCGCCCAGATCACGCCCAGGTAGTCGCGGTTGGTGCCGTAGTGGTCGTGCCGCTCGCCGACCGAGCGGAACGGACGGTAGGACAGCTTGACGCCGTCCCGGTCCTGGTCGAAGGCCTCGGGGGCGGCGGTGAGCACCCCGGCCCGGTCGGCGCAGACCGCCTCGTTGCGGGCCCGGCCGTCGGTACGGGCGCCGAGGTCGGCGGGCAGCGGCACGCCGAGGTGGGCGCGCAGCACGTGCTCGAAGAACGGGATCTCCAGCAGCTGGGCCAGCATCAGGTCGCACTGGTCGCCGATGGCCCGGTAGTTGATCTCGATGATCCGGGCCCGGCCGTCGGCCTGCACCACGAACTCGGTGTGGCAGGCGCCGAGCCCGACGCCGACGGCGTCCAGCTGGGCGAGCACCTGCTCGGTCACCGCCTGCGGGTGCGCCGGGACGAACTCCAGCACCTCCTCGATGAAGTTCGGCGGCGGCGAGAGCCGGGTCCGGAAGCCGCCGAGCACATGGCGGACGGTGCCGTCGCCAAGCGTCTCCAGGGTCTGCAGCTCACCGGCCAGGAACTCCTCGACCACCAGCGCCACATCGGACCGGCGGGCCCGGATCGCGGCCACCCGCTCGGCGAGTTCGGCGGCGTCGGCCACCAGCGCGACGTCCTCGCTGGCCACGCCCTCGCGCGGCTTGACCACGCAGGGGAACGGCGGGTCGAGCTCGGCCGGGTCCTGCCCCGGCACCAGCTCGCCGGACCAGACCGCGTCCAGGCCGGCGGCGGCCAGGTGGCGGCGGAACTGGGCCTTGTTCTTGGCCCGCAGGGTCGCCTTCCAGTCCTTGCCGGGCAGCCCGAAGTACTCGGCGGCCAGCGCGGTCTGGGTCTGCAGGTGATCGCTGTTGCTGAACACCGCGTCCGGCGCCTGGAGTTGCGAGATCAGGCCGATCACCTCGCGGTGGTCGTGCACCGCGCACTCCACCACCTCGGGCACGAACTCCCCGTCGGCGTAGGCTTTCCGGTGCGCCTCGGGGGAGTCGGTGAGCACGGTCACCGACAGGCCGAGCCGCGCGGCGGCGGGCAGGAAGCCGTCGGTGACGGAGTCGGTGGGGTTGAGCGCGAGCAGGTACATCCGCATGGCGAGGTGTCCTCTGTGTGATGCAGGAGGTTCGAGCGGGCCGGGGACGCCGTGCGCCCCCGGCCCCGGGGACTACTTGGGCGCGTCGACGCCGGCGGCCTTGGCGATGTCGCCGAGCATCTGCTCGGCGGCCTGGACGCCGATCCCGGACATCCAGGTCTCGTCCGGCACGTTGAAGACCTTGCTGTTCTTGACCGCGGTCAGGCCCTGCCAGACCGGGGTGGCCTGGACCTCGGCCTGCTTGGTCTTGGTCGGGTCGGTGGCGACCGTGACGAACACCAGGTCGGCGTCGGCCTGGTTGATCAGCTCGGGGCCGACCTCGAGCATCGCCTTGTCGACGTCCTGCGGGACCGGCCGGGCCAGCCCGGTGTCCTTCAGGACCACGCCGCTGAACGAGGCCTTGGCGTACAGCCGGGTCGGACCGGCCACGAAGCGGACCACCGAGACGGTCGGCACCTTGCCCGCGTTCTTCTCGGTGATGGTCTTGCCGAGCTGGGCGGCCTTGGTCTCGTACGCCTTCAGCGCCTTGGCGGCCTCGGCCTCCTTGCCCAGCGCCTGGGCGTGGATGGCCAGGTTCTCCTTCCACGGGAAGCCCGTGGTCTCGGTCATCACGGTCGGCGCGATCGCGTTGAGCTTGTCGTAGACCTTCTCGTGCCGGACCTTCGAGGTGAGGATCAGGTCGGGCTTGAGCGAGGCGATCAGCTCGAGGTTGGGCTCGGCGCTCGGGCCGACGTCCTTGGTGCCGTCCACCTTGCCCTTGAGGTAGGCCGGGAAGCCGCCCTCGGTCTTCAGGTGCGGGGCCACCGCGCCGACCGGGGTGATGCCCAGCAGGGTGACGTCGTCCAGCTCGCCGCTGTCCAGCACCACGACCTTCTTGGGCTGGGCCTTGATCTCCGCGGTGCCCATCGCGTGCTTGACGCTGCGCGGGAAGACCGCGGCGTCGGCGGCCTTCGAGCCCTCGGCCGGCTTGGCGTCGGAGGAGCTGCCGCTGCTGCCGCAGGCGGCCAGCGAGACGGCCAGGGCGGAGGCCAGCAGGACGGCGGGCAGTCTACGGAGGGTGGTGGGCTGAGACATGGTCAGGTCCTTGCTGTGTGGTGTGTGCAGGCAGGTTGGGGCGACCGGCGGCGGGACGGGCGCCCGGGCCGGAAGATCGTGAGGGAGGGAGGGAGGGAGGGAGGGAGGGAAGGTCAGGCGCGGGCCCGGCGGCTCCTGGCCCGGGGGACGACCAGCGGCGTGCCGGTCTCGGGGTCGGGGACCACCTGACAGGGGACCTGGAAGACGGCCTCCACCAGTTCGGCGGTGAGCACCTCGGCGGGCGGCCCGGCGGCGGCCAGCTTTCCGCCGTCGAGCACCACCAGGTGGTCCGCGTACCGGGCGGCCTGGCCCAGGTCGTGCAGCACCATCACCACGGTGCGCCCGGCCTGGTCGTGCAGGTCCGCGACCAGGTCGAGCACCTCCAGCTGGTGCCGCAGGTCGAGGAAGGTGGTCGGCTCGTCCAGCAGCAGCAGCTCGGTGTCCTGCGCCAGCGCCAGGGCTATCCAGGCGCGTTGGCGCTGGCCGCCGGAGAGCTGGTCGACCGGCCGGTCGCGCAGTTCGGCGGTGCCGGTGCGGGTCAGCGCCTCCTCCACGGCGGCCTGGTCGGCGGCCGACCAGGGGCTGAGCATCCGCTGGTGCGGGTAGCGGCCGAGCCGGACCAGCGACTCGACGGTGATCGCCTCCGGCGTGACCGGCTGCTGCGGCAGCAGGCCGAGCCGCTTGGCCAGCGCCCGGGCGGACATCCGGTGGATGTCGGAGCCGTCCAGGGTGACGGTGCCGGCGGCCGGGGCGAGCAGCCGGGTCAGGCCGCGCAGCAGGGTGGACTTGCCGCAGGCGTTCGGGCCGACGATCGCGGTCACCGAGCCGCCCGGCAGGGTCAGGTCGAGGCCGGCCACGATGGTGCGGTCGCCGTAGCGCAGGTCCAGGCCGGTGGCGGTGAGCTGATTGCCGGTCAGCTGCCCGGTGGTGGGGTGATCGGTGATGGTCACGACTCTCTCCTCTGGGGCGGCCGCCCCTGGCGGATCATCAGCACGAGCAGCCAGGGCGCGCCCAGGGTGGCGGTGACGGCGCCCACCGGCAGGCCGTGGATCGGCAGCAGGTTCAGTACGGCGTAGTCGGAGCCGAGCAGCAGCAGGGCGCCGGTGAGCGCGGTCAGCGCGAGGGTGGCCGGGGTGGGCGGTCCGGCCAGCAGCCGGACCAGGTGCGGTACGGCCAGCGCGACGAAGGCGACCGGGCCGCACAGCGCGGCGGCCATCGAGGCCAGTACCACGGCGAGCAGCAGCAGGCCGAGCCTGGAGCGGTTCGGGTCGAGGCCGAGACCACCCGCCGAGTCGTCGCCGAGGTCCAGCACCGCGACCCGGCGGTACAGCAGGAAGACCAGCAGCGAGGTCAGCAGGATGGCGGTGCCGCCGATCCTGACCTCGTCCCAACTCCGGCCGTAGAGCGAGCCGGTGGTCCACTGGAGCGCGGAGGCGGCGAGTTCGGCCGGGAACCGGACGATCATCAGGTTGACCGCCGCCGCCAGTCCGGACTGCACGGCCAGGCCGACCAGCACCAGCCGGTTGACGGCCATCCGGGAGCGCCAGGCGAAGGCGCCCAGCAGCACCGCGGCCAGCGTCCCGCCGCCGAGCGCGGCCAGCGGGATGAACGCCTGGCTCGCGCCGAGCGCCAGCATCAGCACCGCGCCGAACGAGGCGCCGCCGGTCACCCCGACCACGTCGGGGGAGGCCAGCGGGTTGCGGAACAGCCGCTGGAGCAGGGTGCCGGCCACCGCGAGCCCGGCCCCGGCGATCAGCGCCGAGACCACCCGGGGCGCGCGGAACTCCTGCACCACCAGGACGTTGCCCGGATCGCCGAGGCCGACCAGCGCGCGCAGCGCGTCCAGCAGCGGCAGTTTGAGCTGACCGGTGCTCAGGGCGAGTCCGGTGAGCAGCACCAGAGCGAGGGTCAGACCGAGGCCGAGCAGCAGCGAACGGCGGCGCTGCCGGGCGATCGCACCGGCCCTGGGACGGAGGCCGGTGACCGGCAGGACGGCGGTCACCGGGCGGCCTTCCGGGCCAGCAGGGCGAGCATCGGGGCGCCGAGGAAGGCGGTGACGATGCCGACCTCGATCTCGGAAGGCCGGACCACCAGCCGCCCGAGCACGTCGGCGGCCAGCAGCAGCACCGCGCCGCCGAGCAGGCAGCCCGGGATCAGCCAGCGGTGGTCGTTGCCGAGCAGCGGGCGGACCAGGTGCGGGGCGGCCAGCCCGACGAAGGCGATCGGCCCGGCCACCGCGACCGCACCGGCGGCCAGCAGCACCACCGCGAGCCCGCCGACCAGCCGGATCCGGGCCACCGGCACGCCGAGCGCCTGGGCGGTCTCGTCGCCGAGCGCCAGCGCGTTCAGCGCGGGGGAGACCAGCAGCGCGATCAGCAGGCCGACCAGGATCAACGGCAGGACGGGGGTGAGGACTTCGAGGCTGCGGGTGCCGATCGAGCCGGCCAGCCAGAACCGGACCTCGTCCAGCGTGCGGTGGCTGGCCAGCATCACCGCGGAGGTCCAGGAGGTCAGCACGGCGGTCAGTACGGTGCCGCCGAGCGCGAGCCGGACCGGGTCGAGGTCGCCCGAACGGCGGGCCATCGCGTACGCCAAGACGGCGGCGGCCGCGGCGCCCGCCACGGCGAACCAGACGTACTGCAGCGGGTGGGTGAGACCGAAGGTGAAGATAGCCACCACCACCGCGAGGCTGGCGCCGGCGTTGATGCCCAGCGTGGTGGGCGCGGCGAGCGGGTTGCGGGTCACGCCCTGGGCGACCGCTCCGGCCACCCCGAGGGCGGCGCCGACGGTCACCCCGATGATCGTGCGCGGGACCCGAAGGCCCGTCACGACATCGGCGTCCCCGCCGGTCAGCCGCCCTGAGAGGGCGTCAAGAACGGTGGCCAACGGAATCGGCCGCGTTCCCAGCGCCAGGCTGAGCGCGACGCACAGCGCGAGCGCCGCGAGCCCGGCGAGCAGCAGCAAGGGCTGTCTGAGCGTCGCCGTGGTCCGCCGCGCCGGGGCTGTGGACTCCGGCAGTTCGGTGGTAAGCACGAGGCTGGAGTTTAGGTTAGGTTTCCCTAAGTTCTCAAGTCGCGCTCCATGGCGAGCGAAAATTTCCCAGCTGGCTATAAGGTGAGCCTCACCTTAATCGATCTAGAGATGCGGGGTGTCCCGGATGACGGCCGTCATGGTCTCGCCGGACGAGCGGTTGGCCGAAACGTATCGGTCGGTGATCAGCACCTGCGGCACGCTCCGCGTCTCCCTGCTGAGCCCGTCGCAGAGCGGGCCGACGCCCGGTCAGGGCTGGCTGCGGCTCACCGAACTGACCTCGGGTGTGGACGCGCTGGTGGCCGCCGAGGCCGCCAGGATCGAGGCCGAGCACGGCGCCGCGCCGCGCACCCACGTGGCGGCCTCCCGGCTGCTGCACCACTATCTGTGGTCGGCGGGGCTGCTGTTCGGCGGCCCCTGGTACCTGACCGGCGAGCTGCCGGTGCTCGGGCCCGAGGACATCTGGATCGAGACCGCCACCGGCGATCTACTGGTCCGCCCCGGCGGCTCGGCCCCGGCCGACGAGGCCGGACTGCGGGCGGCCGTGGCGGCCCACGTCGAGCCGGTGCTGAGTGCGTTTCAGCCAATCGTGAAGCGCGGACCCCGGGCGCTCTGGGGCATGGTGACGGACGATCTGGTCTCCGGGATCTGGTATCTCGGCCGGATGCGCGGCGAGGAGGAGTACGCCGTCCGGGTGGCCGAAGCCGTCCTTCCGGGTGACACCGCCCCGTTCCCCGGCGCCGCCGACTTCCGCCGGCTGGCCGGCACCGAGGGCCGCAGCCATCTGACCAGGACCAGGCTCGGCTGCTGCCTGTACTACGCGGTCAAGCCGCCGGAGGCCTGCGTCACCTGCCCGCGCACTTGCGACGCCGACCGGGTCCGCAAGCTGGAGGCCTGACGGCCGGTCAGCTCGCGGGCGCCGACTCGAGCACCCCGGCCGTCCGCCGGTAGCGTCGGGAGGTGGCGGTGGTCCCGGCCAGGGTGAGCGCGGCCAGTGCGGCCGTGCAGGTGATCCAGAACGGCGCGGTGGTGCCGTGCCGCTCGGCCAGCAGGCCCGCCAGCAGGGTGCCGCCCGCTTGGGCCAGCGTGATGCTGGAGACCAGGGCGGCCATCGCCTCGCCCAACCGGGCGGCCGGGACGGTCCGTTCGACCAGTCCGAACATCGTGATCATCTGCGGTGCGACCGCCAGCCCGAGGCCGCCGATGGCCAGCGCCAGGCCGCCGACGCTGCCGACCGCGAGCAGCGGCAGCGAGACCGCTAGCAGCAGCCCGGTGCCCACCCGCAGCCGCAGCGGTAGGTCCCAGCGGGCCGGCAGCGCGACGGTGGCCAGCCCGGCCAGCGCGCTGGTGCCGCCCATCAGTCCGTAGATCAGCCCCGCCGCGCCCGGCTGCCCGAGCGCCTCGGTGGTCGCGGTCACCCCGACCTGGACCGAGCCGAAGCAGGTGCCGAGCAGCGCCATCCCGGCCAGCAGCAACAGGTACGGGGTGGTCAACAGCCTTCCAGCACCGCGCTGTTGGACGGGATTGCCCGGGGCGGCGGTCGGGTGCAGTGCGAACAGCGTGGCGCAGACCGCGACCAGCCCGGCGCCCAGCAGCAGCCCGGCGGCCGGGTCCACCAGGGCGGCCAGCAGGCCGATCACGGCCGGGCCCGCGGTGAACGAGATCTCGTCGACGGTGCCGTCCAGCGAGAGCGTGGCGGAGGTCAACTCGGCGTCGCCGCCCGCGAGTCGGACCCACCGGCTGCGGGAGAGCGGCCCGACCAGCGGGACGGACAGGCCGATCAGGCCGGCCGCAGCCAGCTGCTCGGGCAGCGGACGCCCGGCCTCCGAGGCGGCCACCAGGGCCAGGATGGCCACCGTGTTGACGGCGGCGGTCAGCAGGCCGATCCGCCGCTGCCCGTGCCGGTCGGCGAGCCGTCCGACCAGTGGGCCGCCGACCGCCTGACCGATCGCCAGCAGCCCGGTGGCGGCCGAACCGCGCCAGACGCTGCCGGAGTTGTGGGTGACCAGCAGCAGTGCCCCGATCGGGCACATCGCGTTGGGCAGCCGCCCGAGCGCGGACCAGAGCAGCACCCGGCCGCCGGTCAGTCGGGCGGCGGTCCCGAAGGCGGCGAACACGGCCATGGCGGTCTCCCGTACGGGCCGGGCTCGGGGCGCCCGCCTCCCGTCCACCGGCCCTGACAGGTGATCATCCCGCGGGTGAATCATGACCGTACGGTGTGCGCGGCGCCCGCCGGAAGGGTGGCTTCGCCCAGGGTGGCGGCGCGGTCACGGTGCGACACCTGTAGGACCGCCCAATGCGCCGCGCCCTCCTGATGGACCGTCATCAGGAGGGCGCGGCGGGTGGTGCGGTGCCGAGACGAGACCCCTCACGCTTCGACTTAGGTAAGGCTAACCTGACATCTGAGGGAGTGCAAGGGATCAGAGGTGCTGTTCCAGGACGGCCCGGTACTCGGCGGCCACCCGCCGGTCCATCGCCAGCGTGAACTGTGCGTCGGCCACCGTCCGGGCCAGCGGCCTGAGTCGGTGCACCTGCTCGGTCAGCCGGGCGGCCTCACTCGGCGTCAGTTCCTCGGCCCGCTCCAGCGCGCCGAGCAGCTGATCGCGGATCAGCGAGGTGAAGACCTCGGCGACCGAGTCCGCGTACTCCTGCGCCTTGCGGCTGGCGGACAGCACCGCGCCGAGCGGGATGCCCTCGGCCACCAGGGCGGTGGTGGCGTCCATCAGCCGGCGGCTGACGTGGGTGATGCCGTCCTCCTCGACCGTGATGTAGCCCTGGTCGATCGACTCGGCGGTGTTGCGGTCGGTGAGCTGGTCGCCGAAGGCGGTCTCCAGTTCGGCCCAGCTCAGGTGCACCGGGGTCTCGTCCGACCAGGGGGCGGTGATGGCGGCCTTCAGGCCGATCAGCCCGGCCACGTCCTGCCCGTTCTCGCCGGCGCCGATCAGCTCGGTGATGCCGCCCAGGGTGTGCCCGCGCTCCAGCAGCTCGCCGATCATCCGCAGCCGGGTCAGGTGCCGCTCCCCGTACCAGGCGATCCGGCCCTCCCGGCGGGGCGGCTGGAGCAGCTTGCGCTCGCGGTAGAAGCGCAGCGTCCGGGTACTGATCCCGGCCGCCTCGGCCAGCTCCTCGACCCGGTACTCCCGGTGCTCCTCGATCTCCACGGCGCCCAGCATAGGGCGGAGGGCCGAAGAACCGGCTCGGTCGGGCTTCTTCCACTCGGTGTCAGTAGGAGCTACCCTGCCAATCGTGCCAGCAATCACTGGCGCGGTTCTAATGGACAGGGACCAGCCCCAGGAGGCCGACGCATGGCAGCCAGCCCCAAGCGCACCAAGCAGCGCCCGACCGAGCAGACCCCGCACGTCCGGGTCGCCGTGGTCGGATCCGGATTCGGCGGCCTCGGCGCCGGGGTCCGGCTGCGCCGGGCCGGGATCACCGACTTCGTGATCCTGGAGCGGGCCGACTCGGTCGGCGGGACCTGGCGGGACAACAGCTACCCGGGCTGCGCCTGCGACGTCCCCTCGCACCTCTACTCCTTCTCCTTCGCGCCCAACCCGGACTGGCCGCGCAGCTTCTCCGGCCAGCCGGACATCCGGGCCTACCTGGAGCGGGTCACCGACACCTTCGGGCTCCGGCCGCACCTGCGGTTCAACGCCGAGGTCACCGAGCTGCGCTGGGAGCAGGAGCAGACCCGCTGGCGGATCACCACCGCCGCCGGCACCTGGACCGCCGACGCCGTCGTCTCCGCCTCCGGGCCGCTGGCCGACCCGCAGATCCCCGAGCTGCCCGGACTGGCCGAGTTCCCCGGCAAGGTCTTCCACTCCTCGCGCTGGGACCACGACTACGACCTGACCGGCAAGCGGGTCGCGGTGGTCGGCACCGGCGCCTCGGCGGCCCAGATCATCCCGCAGATCCAGCCGAAGGTCGGCAAGCTGACGGTCTTCCAGCGCACCCCCGCCTGGGTGCTGCCGCGCCGCGACCGGGAGATCTCGGCCGCCGAGAAGTGGCTGCACGCCAAGCTGCCGCCCACCGGCGCGCTCCGCCGGGCCGCCCTGTTCGCGCTCCGCGAGGTGCAGGTGGACGCCTTCGTCCGGCGCCCCGGCACCCTCAAGCTGGTCGAGCAGCTGGCCGTCCACAACATCCACAAGGGCGTCGCCGACCCGGAGTTGCGGGCCCGGCTGACCCCGGACTACCGGATCGGCTGCAAGCGCATCCTGCTCAGCAACACCTACTACCCGGCGCTGGCCGCCGCCAACGCCGAGGTGGTCTCCGCCGGACTGGCCGAGCTGCGCGGCTCCACCCTGGTGGCCGCCGACGGCAGCGAGCACGAGGTGGACGCGATCGTCTTCGGCACCGGCTTCCACGTCACCGACATGCCGATCGCGCACCGGGTGTTCGGCATCGACGGGGTCAGCCTGGCCGAGGAGTGGAAGGACGGCATGGAGGCGCTGCGCGGCTCCACCGTGCGCGGCTTCCCGAACCTGTTCTTCGTGATCGGCCCGAACACCGGGCTCGGCAACAGCTCGATGATCCTGATGATCGAGTCCCAACTGAACTACCTGATCGACGCGTTGACCACCCTGTCGGCGCTCGGCGGGGCCGCCCTGCAGCCCACCGCCCGGGCCCAGCGGCAGTGGAATCTCGAACTCCAGCACAAGATGAGCCGCACCGTCTGGTCCACCGGCGGCTGCCGGAGCTGGTACCAGGACGAGGGTGGCAAGAACACCGTGCTCTGGCCCGCCTCCACCAGCAGCTTCCGCCGCGCCACCCGCAAGCTCGACCTGGCCGAGTACGAGGTCATCCGCCAGACCGCCCCCGTCGCCGAGGAGGCGCTGGTATGAGCACGGCCACCCTGCCCGCCGACTGTGTCCTGCCCGCCGCCGAGCAGGAGTACCGGATCCGCTCGGCCGACGGCCACTGGATCCACGCCGCCGCGTACGGCCCCGAGGGCGCGCCGCTGGTGGTGCTCGCCCACGGCTGGACCTGCTCCACCCGGTTCTGGGCCCCCGTCATCCACCAACTCCTGCCCGACCACCGGGTGGTGGCGTACGATCAGCGCGGCCACGGCCGCAGCGACATACCGGCCACCCCGGCCGGGTACTCCACGGTGAAGCTGGCCGACGACCTGGAGGCGGTGCTCGGCCACGTCGTCCCGGCCGGCGCCCGGGCCGTGCTGGCCGGGCACAGCATGGGCGGTATGACCATCATGGCCGCCGCCGACCGGGCCGAGGTGGCCGACCGGACCGCCGCCACGGTCCTGGTCAGCACCGGACCCGGCGACCTGCTGGCCGAGCTGAACGTGCTGCCCGCCGCCGTCCGCGGTGGCCTGCGCCGGTTCCTCGGGCGGCAGTTGCTCCAGTCCAGGCTGCCGCTCGGCCCGGTCACCCCGGTCACCCGGGCCGCCCTCAAGTACGCCACCATGGGCCCGGCCACCCCCGCCGACCGGGTGGAGGCCAACGTCCGGATCGTGCACGCCTGCCCCGCCGGGGTGCGGTACGGGTGGTCCCGGGTGCTCGGCACCCTCGACCTGTACGACCGGCTGGCCAAGCTGGCCGCCCCCACCGCCGTGGTGGTCGGCACCCACGACCGGCTGACCCCGCCGGTGCACTCGCACCGGATGCTCGCCGCACTGCCCGCACCCGAGGGCCTGCTCGAACTGCCCGGCGTCGGCCACATGTCCCCGGTCGAGCGCCCCGCCGAGGTGGCGGGCGAGATCCGCCGACTCGTCGACTCGTACCTGCTCACGACTCGGAAGGTGGCCGAATGAGCCCGCAGCTGGCCGGTCAGGTCGTCGTCGTCACCGGAGCCGCCCGGGGCGTCGGCGCCCTGACGGCCCGTAAGCTCGCCCAGCGCGGCGCCCGGGTCGCGCTGGTCGGCCTGGAGCCGGCCGAACTGAAGGAGGTCGCCGCCCAGTGCGGTCCGGAGGCCACGTCCTGGGAGGCCGACGTCACCGACCTGGCGGCGCTGCGCGTCGTCGCGCGGGCGATCCAGGACCGGTACGGCAGGATCGACACCGTGATCGCCAACGCCGGGATCGCCCTCGGCGGGCCGCTGCTGGACAGCGACCCGGACGCCTTCGACCGGGTGATCCAGGTCAACCTGCTCGGCAGCGTCGCCACCGCCCGGGCCTTCCTGCCCGCGCTCACCGAGAGCCGGGGCTACCTGCTGCAGATCGCCTCGCTGGCCGCGCTCACCCCCGCCCCGCTGATGGCCGCGTACTGCGCGAGCAAGGCCGGGGTCGAGGCCTTCGCCCACTCGCTCCGCGCCGAGGTGGCCCACCAGGGGGTCAAGGTCGGGGTGGGGTACCTGAGTTGGACCGACACCGACATGGTGCGCGGCGCCGACCAGGACGCCGTGCTGCGGCAGATGCGGGCCCGGCTGCCCTGGCCCGCGAACAAGACCTACCCGCTGCCGCCCGCCGTCGACCGGCTGGTCGCGGGCATCGCCCGCCGGTCCGCCCACGTCTACGCCCAGCCCTGGCTGCGCGGCATGCAGCCGGTCCGCTGGCTGCTGCCGAGCCTGATCGCGACCGTCGGAGCGCGCGACGTGGCCAAGCTGGCACCGCAGTTGAAGGCCACCGCGGGCTCCCGGCTGCGCCCGGTCGGCGCGGGCGGCGAGGCCGACACGACGGCTCGCGCCACGTCCTGACGGCTGACGGTTGACGCACCGAAGCCCCGGCGGGTGAACCACCCGCCGGGGCTTCGGAGTCGGAGCTGAGGAACCGTCAGGCGAGGGTCGCCAGCGCCTCGTTGAGGGTCGCCGACGGCCGCATGATGGCGGCGGCCTTGGCGGCGTCGGGCTGGTAGTAGCCACCGATGTCGGCGGGCGAACCCTGCACGGCGATCAGCTCGGCCACGATGGTCTGCTCCTGCTCGGCCAGGGTCTTGGCCAGGCCCGCGAACGCCCCGGCCAGCTCGGCGTCGACGGTCTGGGCGGCCAGCTCCTGGGCCCAGTACAGGGCCAGGTAGAAGTGGCTGCCACGGTTGTCGATGCCACCGAGGCGGCGGCTCGGCGACTTGTCCTCGTTGAGGAAGGTGCCGGTGGCCCGGTCCAGGGTGTCGGCGAGCACCTGGGCGCTCGCGTTGCCGGTGGTCTGGGCCAGGTGCTCGAAGCTCGCGGCCAGCGCGAAGAACTCGCCCAGGCTGTCCCAGCGCAGGTAGTTCTCCTTGACCAGCTGCTGGACGTGCTTCGGGGCGGAGCCGCCCGCGCCGGTCTCGAACAGACCGCCACCGTTCATCAGCGGCACGACCGAGAGCATCTTGGCGCTGGTGCCCAGCTCCAGGATCGGGAACAGGTCGGTCAGGTAGTCGCGCAGCACGTTGCCGGTCACCGAGATGGTGTCCTCGCCGCGGCGGATCCGCTCCAGCGAGAACGCCGTGGCCTCGACCGGGGCGAGGATCTCGATCTGCAGACCCTCGGTGTCGTGCTCCGGCAGGTACTGCTTGACCTTCTCGATCAGCACCGCGTCGTGGGCGCGGGTGGCGTCCAGCCAGAACACGGCCGGGTTGCCGGTGGCGCGGGCCCGGGTGACGGCCAGCTTGACCCAGTCCTGGATCGGCAGGTCCTTGGTCTGGCAGGAACGGAAGATGTCCCCGGCCTCCACGGCCTGCTCCAGCACGACCTCGCCACTGGCGTCGACCAGGCGGACGGTGCCGGCGGCGGCGATCTCGAAGGTCTTGTCGTGGCTGCCGTACTCCTCGGCCGCCTGCGCCATCAGACCGACGTTCGGGACCGAGCCCATGGTCGACGGGTCGAAGGCGCCGTGGGCGCGGCAGTCGTCGAGGACGGCCTGGTAGACACCGGAGTAGCTGCTGTCCGGCAGCACGGCCAGGGTGTCGGCCTCGGCGCCGTCCGGGCCCCACATGTGGCCGGAGGTGCGGATCATGGCCGGCATCGAGGCGTCGACGATCACGTCGCTCGGCACGTGCAGGTTGGTGATGCCCTTGTCCGAGTCGACCATCGCGAGCGCCGGGCCGTCGGCCAGCTCGGCGTCGAACGAGGCCTTGATCTCCGCTCCCTGGGGGAGCGCGGCCAGGCCGTCGAGGATGCCGCCGAGGCCGTTGTTCGGGCTCAGACCGGCGGCGGCCAGCACCTCGCCGTAGGCGGCGAAGGTCTTCGGGAAGAAAGCGCGGACCACGTGGCCGAAGATGATCGGGTCGGAGACCTTCATCATGGTGGCCTTGAGGTGCACCGAGAACAGCACGCCCTCGGCCTTGGCCTTGGCGACCTGGGCGGCCAGGAACTCGTTCAGCGCGGCGGCGCGCATGACCGAGGCGTCCACGACCTCGCCCGCGAGCACCGGCACCGACTCGCGCAGCACGGTGGTGGTGCCGTCGGCGGCGACGTGCTCGATCCGGAGCGCACCGGCCTCGGTGACCACGGCGGACTTCTCGGTGGAGCGGAAGTCGTTCGCGCCCATGGTGGCGACGTTGGTCCTGGAGTCGGCCGACCAGGCACCCATCCGGTGCGGGTGGGTCTTGGCGTAGTTCTTCACCGAGGCGGGGGCGCGGCGGTCGGAGTTGCCCTCGCGGAGCACCGGGTTGACGGCACTGCCCTTGATCTTGTCGTACCGGGCGCGGACGTCGCGGTCCTGGTCCGTCTTCGGGTCGTCCGGGTAGTCCGGCAGCGCGTAGCCCTGCGCCTGCAGCTCGGCCACGGCAGCCTTCAGCTGCGGGATCGAGGCCGAGACGTTCGGCAGCTTGATGATGTTGGCGCCCGGGGTCTTGGCGAGCTCACCGAGCTCGGCGAGGGCGTCGGCGATCCGCTGACCCTCCTCGAGGAACTCGGGGAAGCTCGCGATGATGCGCCCGGCCAGGGAGATGTCGCGCGTCTCCACACTGACGCCCGCAGTCGAGGCGTAGGCCTGGATCACCGGCAGGAGCGAATACGTCGCCAGTGCCGGGGCCTCGTCGGTGTGCGTATAGATGATGGTCGAGTCAGTCACCGGTGCTCCGCTCCATGTCTACTAACGTCTTGATATCAAGATATCTCGTCTTCGCCCCTGCTCGACACCAACCCCCTCCTCGGAGTGAGGGCCGGCAGGGTGTCGTACGCCGTCTGGACGAAGCGGCTGCCGAGGAACGGTCCGGTGTTGGCGAGGGCGGCCAGTGCGGTGCCGCGTTCGGGGTCGAAGCCGACGAAGGCGGTGCAGCCCCGGGTGCCGCCGGAGTGGAAGTAGGTGGTGCGGCGCAGGCTCCAGGCCAGCGGGAGGCGGACCGTCCGCAGGGCCGGGGTGGCCGGGTCGAGGTGGGCGGTCAGGTAGCGGAGCAGGTCCCGGCCGGTGGAGCGGAGCGCGCCGGCCGCGGGCAGGCCGGGGATCCGCCAGGGCGGCAGCGGGCGGCCCCGCCGGTGGCCGAGCGCCCGGCCCGGGGCCTGCTCGGCGCAGTCGGTCGCGGTCAGCCCGAGCGGTGCGCAGACCAGCTCGGCGAGCAGCTCCGGGTACGGCGTCCCGGTGCGCTCGGCCAGTGCGCGGCCGAGCAGGGCCACCCCGAAGTTGGAGTAGCGGACCCGGCCGGGCGACCGGGGCCTGACCGGGGCGGCCAGCAGCCGGTCGTCGTCGAAGGCGGCGTACGGGTTGCGGTACCACTGCGGGAGGGCCGAGCGGAGCAGGCCGGGTGGCAGTCGGGGCAACCCGGCGGTGTGGGTGGCCAGTTGGTGCAGGGTGCAGTCGGCGGTGCCGGGCAGGTGGGCGGAGAGCGGATCGTCCAGGGTGACCGCGCCCCGATCGGCCAGTTCGGCGAGCAGCAGCGCGGTGAAGGTCTTGGTGACCGAGCCGAGTTCGTAGCCGGTGTCCGCGGTGGTCTCCGGGCCGCCCGCGAACTCCCGTCCGTGGCACCGCACTTCACTGCCCTCGCCGGAGACGGTGACCAGTGTGACGGCGGTCGCGCCCGGCACGGCGGCGACCAGTGCGGCGAGCGCCGCACCGCCGCCGCTGAGCGTCACGCAGCCACCGGCGGGGCGCCGAGGGCCCGGGCCAGGGTGACCGTCCCGGCGATCGCCGCGACCACCGCCGTGTGCTCGTGGTCCTTGAAGGCCCGCGCCGGGTCCTGGTCGACCGGCTCGGTGTCCCGGGGGGTCAGTCCGTCGGGGTGCTGGGCGCTGGCCAGCCGTTCCCAGGGGTCGAGGCCGCAGACCGGCTCGCCGGTGCAGGAGTCGACGATCAGCAGCTCGCCGACCAGGTCCCACTGGCCGACCTCCAGCCAGATGTCGGCCCAGACCGGCAGCCAGTCCCGCAGGTAGGAACGGAGCGGGGCCGGCAGGCCGTCCGGCCTGGCGCCCCAGTCGGTGAGGTGGAAGACGGTGTGGGTGAGGTCGTAGCCGGTGCTCCAGTCGATCGCCCAGGGCTCGGGGGTGGCGCCGAGCCAGGTCGCGGCGGCCAGCGCGGCCCAGTCCGGCCGGTGGTCCAGGCCGATCACCCGGCGGGCGTTGGCGACGGCCAGCCGTCGGTTGGGCACCAGCTCGGCGGCGTGGGTGGCCCGGAGCCGGGTGAGCGAGCCGAGCAGCTCGTCCAGCTGCCGGTGCCGGTAGCCGGACCGGGCGAAGGAGGCGTACGTCTCCAGCGGGTCGGTCAGGTTGGGGAAGCGCAACTGCCGTTCGTAGAGCAGGTTCCCGCTCTGCAGCTGGTGCCAGCAGAACTCGATCAGCTCGCCCGCCGCCGCCAGGTCGCGGGCACCCGCCACGCCGTCCCGCAGGACCAGCGAGGCGGCCAGCGCGGATTCGCCGAGCGGCTTGTAGGCGGTGTCCGGGTCGGAGAGGTCGATGGTGGTGTCCGGCGGCAGGCTGCCGTGGCCGGCCTGGTGGGCGCGGTGCAGCCAGTGCAGCGCGTTCGAGCCGAGCCGCTGGGCGGTGCCGAGCAGGCGGGTGTCGGGCGTCATCGCAGGCCCTCCGTCAACAGGAGCCCGGTGATGGCGAGTTCGAGTTCCGTCCGGCGGGATCCGTCGCCGACCAGGCGGAGTCGATCGAGCAGCGGCGGAAGTTCCAGTGGGACGGGCGTGCCGAGCCAGGCCAGCCAGCGGGTCAGCCGCAGCGCCGTCCGGTGGTCCCGGCGGAGCATCGCCCGGGTGGCGCCCCGGGCGAGCGCCAGTGGCCGGTGGCGGACGGCGCGGTGGACCGGTCCGTCGAGTCCGGGCAGGGCCAGCGGGGCGAGTTGGGCCATCCGTACCGACCAGCGCTGCCAGTGCTCCGGGTCGGGGGGCTGCGCGGGCTGCGGTGCGGCCCGGCCGGCCAGGAAGCCGGACACGTGGTCCAGCCAGGCCACCACCAGCGCGTCCTGTCCGACCGGCTCGGCCGGGTCGGGCGGGAAGGCCAGCAGGGCGGCGGCCAGCGAGGCGGTGGTGACGCTCTCCAGCGGTGCCCCGGTGAGGAGTTGGGCGGCGAACAGGTCGGGTCCGAGCACCCGGAGCGCGGCGAGCTCGGCGGTGCTGGTGGGGTCGGTGAGCGCGACCGCGCGCCCGCCGCCGGTGAGGGCGTCGAGGGCGCGGCCCGCCACCCGCTCGACCGCGGCGGCGTACTCGTCGCGCAGCGAGCTGTCGGTGACCGGCATGGCGGTGAAGTCTCCTGTGCTGGCGGGCCGTTGGACGGACGCCGCTCGTCCGGACCGGGCCGGGCAACCCGGTCCGGACGAGAGACGGACGTGAGCTAGCGGACGATGTCGGGGGACGTGGACATCGAGCCGCCTCCGGTCAGCTCCGGTCCTTCGGCGGCTTGGGCGAGAGCAGCAGGAGCAGCAGCAGCAGTCCGATGGCTTCCGGCTGATGGACCGGTGCCGCGCTGACCGCCGCCTCGCCCTCGGTCAGCAGCCCGGCCAGTACGGCTCGTTCGGCCGGAGTGGCCTGCGGCCGTACCGGGGCGTGGATCTGAGTGGGCATCAGATACCTCCTTGTCGTCCAGGTGCGACGTCGGCGTTGACGCCGCACGGCCAAAGCTACGAGCACGAATCGTCCGAAAGGTCGAGGGCTCGCCGAACGAACTGTCAGATCGCCCGCGACGCGCCGGTGCACGGGTGATTACCTACGAGTACGGTCGGTCCATGACGACTGCTCTCATCACCGGCGCGACCGCCGGCATCGGCGCCGCCTTCGCCCGCCGTCTCGCCAAGGACGGCCGGGACCTCGTCCTGGTCGCCCGCGACGCCGACCGGCTGGCCGACACGGCGGCCGAACTGACGAAGAAGTACGGCGTCGAGGTCGAGGTGCTGCCCGCCGACCTGGCCACCGACGCGGGGATCGGCGCCGTCGAGGAGCGGCTGCGGGACGGCGCCCGGCCGGTCGACATCCTGATCAACAACGCCGGCTTCGGCAACAAGGGCTCCTTCCTGACCGTCCCGCTGGACCAGGAGCTCGACATGCTCAAGGTGCACGTCGAGGCGATCCTGCGGACCACCACGGCCGCCCTGCCGGGCATGCGCGAGCGCGGCTTCGGCGGCGTCGTGAACGTCGCCTCGGTGGCGGCCTTCCTGCCGCGCGGCACGTACGGCGCCAGCAAGGCCTGGGTGGTGAGCTTCACCCAGGGGGTGGCCCGCGACCTGGGTGGCACGGGGGTGCGCCTGATGGCGCTGGCGCCGGGCTTCACCCGGACGGAGTTCCACCAGCGGGCCGGGATGGGGACCTCCAACGTGCCCGCCTGGGGCTGGCTGTCGGCGGAGCGGGTGGTGGACGAGGCGCTCCGCGACCTGGCCAAGGGCCGCTCGCTCTCGATCCCCGGCAAGCGCTACAAGGCCGTCGTGGCGGTTGCCAGGCTGCTGCCGTCCGGCAAGCTGGGTGGTGTCTCCGCCAAGGCGGCGCGGACGTACGAGTAAGGTTCGAGACCTCAGCTCATTATTAGCCCGTCTAACTATGAGCTATGCTCGGTACGCGGGCGGGGTACTCCTGCCCGCGTGCCGACATCACGGGGAGGTCGCCTGTGCGCGACGAGATCAACTGGACACCGCCACCACGGGTCAAGGGCGAACCGCGCCCACCGGCCGAGTGGCGCCGCATCCTCGCCCTGTTCCGCCCCTACCGGGCCCGGCTCGCCGTGGTCGGCCTGCTGGTCGGGGCGTCCGCCGTGGTCGGCGTGATCACCCCGTTCCTGCTCCGCGCCGTGCTGGACACCGCGATCCCGCAGGGCCGCACCGGGCTGCTCAGCCTGCTCGCGCTCGGCATGATCGCGGCCGCCGTGGTGAACAGCATCTTCGGCGTGCTGCAGACCCTGATCTCCACCACCGTCGGCCAGCGCGTCATGCACGACCTGCGCACCTCGGTCTACCGGCACCTGCAGCGGATGTCGCTGGCCTTCTTCACCCGGACCCGCACCGGTGAGGTGCAGTCCAGGATCGCCAACGACATCGGCGGCATGCAGTCCACCGTCACCTCCACCGCCACCTCGCTGGTCTCCAACCTGACCGGCGTGATCGCCACCGTGGTCGCCATGATCGCGCTGGACTGGCGGCTCACCGTGGTCTCGCTGCTGCTGCTCCCGCTGTTCGTCTGGATCAGCCGCCGGGTCGGCAACGAGCGCAAGAAGATCACCACCCAGCGGCAGAAGCAGCTCGCCGCGATGAGCTCCGCCGTCCAGGAGTCACTGTCCGTCAGCGGCATCCTGCTCGGCCGCACGATGGGCCGCTCGGGCTCGCTCTCGCACGAGTTCGACCGGCAGTCGGACGACCTGGCCGAGCTGGAGGTCCGCGCCAGCATGGCCGGGCGCTGGCGGATGGCCACCATCGGGATCGTGATGGCCGCGATGCCCGCCGTCATCTACTGGGCCGCCGGTCTGGCGATGTCGGGCGGCGCCCCGATCGTCTCGGTCGGCACCCTGGTCGCCTTCGTCTCGCTCCAGCAGGGCCTGTTCCGACCCACCGTCAGCCTGCTCTCCACCGGCGTCCAGGTGCAGACCTCGCTCGCGCTGTTCCAGCGGATCTTCGAGTACCTCGACCTCCCGGTCGAGATCGCCGAACCGGCCGCACCGGTCCGCCTGACCAAGATCCGCGGGGACGTCACCTTCGAGAACGTCGAGTTCCGCTACAACGCCGACCAGGACCGCCCCACCCTCACCGGGATCGACCTCAAGCTCCCGGCCGGCGGCTCGCTCGCCGTGGTCGGCGAGACCGGCTCGGGCAAGACCACCCTCAGCTACCTGGTGCCCCGGCTCTACGACGTGACCGGCGGCCGGGTCGCCATCGACGGCACCGACGTCCGCGAACTCGGCTTCGACACCCTGGCCGACGCGATCGGCGTGGTCTCCCAGGAGACCTACCTGTTCCACGCCTCGGTCGCCGACAACCTGCGCTTCGCCAAGCCCGACGCGAGCGACGAGGAGCTGGTCCGGGCCGCCAAGGCCGCCCAGATCCACGAACTGATCGCCGGTCTCCCGGAGGGCTACGACACCGTGGTCGGCGAGCGCGGCTACCGGTTCTCCGGCGGCGAGAAGCAGCGGCTCGCGATCGCCAGGACGGTGCTGCGCAACCCGCCGATCCTGATCCTGGACGAGGCCACCAGCGCGCTCGACAACCAGACCGAACAAGCGGTCCAGCAGGCCATCGACGCCCTCTCGGCGGGCCGCACCACGATCACCATCGCGCACCGGCTCTCCACCGTCCGGCGGGCCGACCAGATCGCCGTGCTGGACGCGGGCGAGATCGCCGAGCTCGGCACCCACGAGGAACTGCTCGCCAGGAACGGGCGGTACGCGGCGCTGCTGCGCCGTGAGCTGCCGTCAGCTCCAGGTGAGGGTCAGGCCGCCATCGGGCGCTCGTTGTAGACCTCGGCCAGCTCCTGGCCGGAGAGCTCGTGGATCGCCGCCATCACCTGGTCGGTGACCTCGCGCCGGGCCCGGGCCGAACGGGCCTGGCCGTGCAGCTCGTCGAAGTGCAGCGGCTCGCCGAACCGGACGGTCACCTTGCGCAGCCGGGGGATCCGCTTGCCGACCGGCAGGATGTCCGCCGGCCCCTCCAGCGCCACCGGCACCACCGGCACCCCGGCGGTCAGCGCCAGCCAGGCCACCCCGGTCTTGCCCCGGTACAGCCGCCCGTCCAGCGAACGGGTGCCCTCCGGGTAGATGCCGAACGCCTTGCCCTCGCGCAGGATCTCCAGCGCCGAGTCCAGCGCCGCCTGGGCGGCCTTGATCTCGCCGCGCTCCACCGGGACGGCGTTGAGCGCCTGGAAGAGCGCCCTGGACAGCGCACCCTTGAGGCCGGTGCCGGTGAAGTACTCGGCCTTGGCGAGGAAGAACACCCGGCGCGGCGCGGTCAGCGGGATCACCACGCTGTCGATGAACGACAGGTGATTGCTCGCCAGGATCACTCCGCCATCACGCGGCACGTTCTCCAGCCCCTCGATGACGGGGCGGTAGATCGCCTTCGCCACGGGCTTGAGCACGAGCTTGGTGATGAGGTTGATCATCTAGTCTCCCTGGCCGCCACTACCCCCGCGCCGGAAGACCGGCGCAAGGCCAGACCGCAGGTTACGTCATCACCCCCGCCCGCCGTCCACCACTCCGCTCAGCGAACGGCTGCGATCCTCGTCACGCGGCGTCAGCCACCGGCAGTGCCCGAGCCCTTGACCGTGGCGGCCTACTCCGTCGGGAAGATCCGCCGGACCACGCGCTCCGCGGCCCCACCGTCGTCCCAGGGGCAGAACCGCTCCCGGAAGGCGGCCCGCGCGTCCGGCGCCGGGTCGCCGGCGAGCAGCGCCTCGACGAGTGCGCCGGGTTCGGTGGCGACCGCGCCGGGCGGGAAGGCGAGCAGGTCGAAGTAGACGCCGCGGACCCGGCGGTACTGCTCCCAGTCGGGGGCGTAGACGACGACCGGCCGGTCCAGCACCGCGTAGTCGAACATCATCGAGGAGTAGTCCGTGACCAGCACGTCCGCCGCCAGGTAGAGGTCCTCGACCACGGGGTGGGCGGAGACGTCGACCACCTCCGCCGCATGCGGACCCGCCGTCAGTTCGCCCGCCCCGCCGCTGTGGAAGTAGTGGGCGCGGACCAGCAGCGTGTAGCCGGGGCCGAGCTTCTCGGCCAGTTCGCGCAGGTCGAGCAGCGGGTCGTAGCCGCCCTGCCCCTCCCGGTGGGTCGGCGCGTAGAGCACCGTGCGCCGCCCGGCCGGCAGCCCGAGCCGGGACCGGACGTCGGCCACCTCGGCGGGGGTGGCCAGGGCGAGCCGGTCGTTGCGTGGGTAGCCGGTCTCCAGCAGCTCGTAGCGGCCGGGGAAGGCCCGGGTGAAGTGCTCGCTGGTGTGCGGATTGGGGGAGACCAGGTAGTCCCAGCGGCCGACCGCCTCGAGCAGCCGGTCGAAGTCCATGCCGTCGGCGGCGGCCGGATGGTCCTTCAGGTCCATGCCCATCGCCTTCACCGGGGTGCCGTGCTGGGTCTGCACGTGCACGGTGCCGGGCCGCTTGGCCATGGTGTGCGGGAAGTTGACATTGTTGACGAAATATTTGGCGGTGGCCATCAGCCGCAGATAGGCCGGGGTGTTCACCAGCACGTACGGCACCCCGGCGGGCAGCGTGGCGGCCTGCGCCTTGGTCTCCACCACCCAGACCCCGCGCACCTGGGGCGCCAGCTCGAGCGCCTTCCGGTAGATCGCCGCCGGGTTGCAGGCGAAGCCGCGGTACCAGTACGCCGCGTAGACCGCGAGGTGCTCGTCCAGCGGTAGCCGCCGGAAGGTGTTGTACGCGGTGAACCGGGCCCCGCTGCGGACGCCCTTGCGCAGCGCCGGTGCGACCGCCCCGGCCTGGCGCTTGAGCGCGCGCGGCAGCTGCCCGCCCCGGCGCAGCTCGCCGTACGCGATCCGGGCGCCCCGGGCGACCAGCCGGTACTGGACGCCGCGCAGGCCGCCGGGGAAGGTGTAGTCGGCGGGGCGGTGCCGGGCGAAGTGGTCGGCGATCCGGGCGAAGAAGTCCGCCCGCAGGTCGGCCGGCACCAGGCCGGGGGTGTCGTACACGGTGAGCGCCTGACGGACCGTCCGGTCGAAGACCAGGCGGCGCAGGGCCGGGCCCGGGTCGGCCGAGGGGCGGTCGAGCACCCGGAAGATGGCGTCGTACTGGGCGAAGGCGTCCGCGTGCTTGGGCGAGGCGGTGGCGGTGATCGCGCCGGGGCGCCCGCGGCGGTAGTTGTAGCAGGAGCGGTCGAGGTAGCGCAGCCGCCCGGTGAGCAGGGCGGGGTAGGTGACCGAGATGTCCTCGTAGTAGCCGCGGCCGAAGGCCACGTCGAGGTCGAGCAGGAACTGCCGGCGGAAGACCTTGTTCCACACCGACATCACGCTCTGGAACAGCGCCGGGTGGTCGGCGGCGGTGCAGCCGGCCACCAGCGGGGAGTCGCGCAGCAGGTGCCGCCAGGGGTTGGGCTCGGTGCTGCCGTCGGGGTAGATGTGGGTGAAGTCGGTGAGCAGCACGTCCACCGGCGGCTCGGTGGCCTGCTCGGCGCGGAGCTCGGCCAGCAGGGCGTCGAGGGTGCCCTCGGGCAGCCAGTCGTCGCTGTCGACGAACCAGACGTACGTGCCGGTGGCCTGGGCCAGGCCGACCTCGCGGGCGCCGCCGAGGCCCTGGTTCTCCGTCAGGTGCAGCACCCGCAGGCGCGGGTCGCGGGTGGCCTGCTCGTCGAGGATCGCGCCGCAGCCGTCGGGGGAGAGGTCGTCCACCGCGATCAGCTCGACGCTGCCGTCGGGCGGTCCGGCCAGCGAGTCGAGGCAGCGCGGCAGGTAACGCTCAACGCCGTGGACCGGCAGCACGATGCTGAGGAGGGGGCTCACGCTGGTTCACTCCGCTGGGGATGCCGGGGCGAGGGGCAGCCGCCCGGTTCTGGCGCCACTCTACTGGGCCCGGCGCGGCGGGCTGCGGTCCAGGTCGGCCAGGGCGGGGTCCGGGGCGGGTCCGGGGCGGGTCCGGTGGGCCGAGCCGGTCCGGGCAGGCCGGAAAAAGCGACCGCCGGTGCCGCGCCGTGCGAGCGCGAGCACCGGCAGTCCGGTTTTGGCGATCCGACCGACCCTCAGCGGTCGACCGCCGGTCCGTCCACCAGTTCGAAGCCGGGCCGCCGCAGCGTCGAGACGGCCGGACAGTGGCTCACCTGGTGTCGGAAGCAGTTGTTCCTTCATCTGTCGAACGTATTCGACGGACTCCGGGGCGCCTTTCGGCGTTACTACAGATATTGCTTGTAGGTTTCGGCCTCGTCAATCCCCTGGATGTGTTCACTTTCTGAATTTTCCAGACCGACTGCCGACTGCGAGGCGGTCCATTCCACGGACCCGGCCGATGCGCAGTCGTGACCGGGGTCGCCGAGATCTGGTGGAGCGTCAGTTCACTTCGCACGATACGGTGGCAGAACACCAGGACGGTTGCGCGAAGCCCACCACTCACGGATAGTCTTCGCCTCACGGCCCTGGCGCCTCGTAGGGGTGGGAAACTGATGGAACACATGCAAGTGCGGTCCCGGCCTCGAGTGCCGGCGATCCAGTGCGGCGTCGGCTCGACCGGCCGCCGGCTCGATCGCCATCTCTCGGTGCTCGGTGCGCCGGCCATCTCGGCGGTCGACACCGCCGAAGCGCTCGGCCTGATAAGGGAACTGACACCCCGTGGGGTGAGCACCCTGGCCGCTCCGCGCCGGACGACCCGGGTGATGCTGCTGGCGCCGCTCCGGCGGCTCAAGCGCAGCCTGTTCGGCAGTCGGGGCTGACACCCCGCCTCCGGGCGACCCGATGGACCTGACGGTCCATCGGGTTTTCCGCGTACCCGCCCCCGGGTGCGAGGATGGGCGCATGGCGGACACCTCCTTCCACTCCCACACCATCGACCTCACCACCGGCAGCGGTGAGGTGGCCCTGGACATCACCCAGCACTGCACGGCCTTCCTGGAGAACGTGGCCCCCGGCCGGGACGGACTGCTGAACGTCTTCGTCCCGCACGCCACCGCCGGGATCGCGGTGATCGAGGTCGGTGCGGGCAGTGACGACGACCTGCTGGCCACCCTGCGCGAGCTGCTCCCGGCCGACGGCCGCTGGCGCCACCGGCACGGCAGTCCGGGCCACGGCCGCGACCACGTGCTCCCCGGGCTGGTCGCCCCGCACGCCACGCTGCCGGTGATCGGCGGCCAACTGGCCCTCGGGGTCTGGCAGTCCGTGGTCCTGGTGGACACCAACGGCGACAACCCCCGGCGCACCGTCCGGCTGTCCTTCCTGGGCTGAGCCCGGGGCCGGACCGGGCGCCGTAGGGTTGGGGCATGAGCGACGAGACCCAGCAGTGTGACGTGGCGCCCGCCGTCGACGCCGTGGCGGCGCTGACCCCGGCGGTCGGGGACGGCCCCCGGGCGGACTGCGTGCTGTGCGGCGAGCCCACCGAGCTGCCGGCCGACCAGCCGGGCGTGACGCTCTGCCCGGTCTGCGCCTGGCAGGAGGCGCAGCGGATCGCCTGCTCCGGCTGAGAGCGACCGGGCTGAGCCGCCGCTCAGTGCTCCTCGCGGTCGGCCACCCGCAGGGTGGAGCCGTGGCGGCCCTTGTGCACCAGCAGCTGGGCCGGGATGCGGGAACGCAGGTCGGCGACGTGGCTGACGATGCCGACCGCGCGGTCCCGCTCCCGCAGGCCGTCCAACACGTCGAGCACCTCTTCGAGCGCCTGCTCGTCCAGGCTGCCGAAGCCCTCGTCGATGAAGAGGGTGTCCAGCGGCATCCCGCCCGACTCGTCGGTGACCACGTCCGCCAGGCCCAGGGCCAGGGCGAGCGAGGCGAAGAAGCTCTCGCCGCCGGAGAGGGTGGCGGTGTCGCGGTCCAGCCCCGTCCAGGCGTCGACCACCCGCAGGGCCAGGCCGGAGCGCCGGTTGCCCGCCGCCCGGCCGTCGCTGTGCACCAGGGTGTAGCGGCCGCTGGACATCCGGACCAGCCGGCCGCTGGCCGCCGCCGCGACTTGCTCCAGCCGGGCCGCCAGCACGTACGACTCCAGGCGCATCCGGAGCGCGTTCTCACCGGACGTCCCGGCGGCCAGCTCGGCCAGCCGCTTGATCCGCTCGTACTGCTCCAGCGCGGGGCCCAGTGCGACGGCCAGCTCGGCGAGCTGCCCGCCCAGCCGGGCGAGCGCGGCCGTCCGCTGGCGGGCCGCGCTGTCGGCGGCGGACGCCTCCCGGAGCCGGGCGGTGGCCTGCTGGTACGTCAGCTGGGCGGCCGCCGGATCGACGGGGGGCAGGGCGGCGGCTTCGACCAGCTCCGGTTCGGCCAGCCGGCGTTCGACCTCCTCGCGCTCGGCCCGGTCGCGCTCCAGCCGGTCCTGCAGGGCCCGGTACTCGGCGGCGGGCAGCAGGGCGGCCGCCGCCTCGGCCGGGGAGGCGAACCCGGCCCGGGCACTGACCTCGGCCAACTCCCGCTCGGCCTCGGCGAGTCGGGCCTCGGTCTCGGCGCAGGTGCGGACGGCCGCCAAGGCGGCGGCGACCGTGTCGGCCAGGGCGGTGAGGGCGGCCGACCGGGCGGCGACCGACGGGGCGTCGCCGAGTACGGCGCCGATCCGGGCGGTCAGCTCCTGCTGCTCGGTGGCCAGCGAGCCGAGCCGGGTGGTCAGTTCGGCGGCGCGGACCCTGGCCTCCTGCTGACGCGTCCGCCGGGTGGTCTGCTCCTCGGTCAACTGGTCGATTTGTCGACCGAGTTGTCCGAGGGAGTCGGCGCTGCCGAGCGCCTCGCGGTGCTGCCGGTCGGCCTCCGCGAGCGCCGTGCGCAGCTGGTCCGCGGACTGATCACCGGCCGCGCCGACGGCTTTCGCCTCGGCCACCCGAAGCGTGAGCAGGGCCTGCTCGGCGCTGTCCCGGTGGCGCTCGGCCTGCTGCTGGGCGGCGGTGGCCCGCTGCTCGTCCTCGGCCCGGACCAGACCGTCGGCCGGCCGGGCCGGGGCCGGGTGTTCGGCCGAGCCGCAGACCCGGCAGGGGTCACCGGCGGTGAGCTGACCGGCCAGCTCGGCGGCCATCCCGGTCAGGCGGCGTTCGCGCAGGTCGAGGCTGCGCTCGCGGGCGTCGTTGGCGGCGGCCCGGAGGGTGTCCAACTCCCGTTCGGCGGTGGTGATCCCGGCGCGGAGGCGGTCCCGCTCGGCGGCGGCGGTGAGCCGGTCGCGGAGTTCGATGCGCCGGGCATCCAGCTGCTCGACCCTGGCCTCGGCGGTGCGGGCCTCGGCCTGCCGCTCCTGGAGCTGCTTGAACCGGCCGTCGAAGTCGACCAGCCAGTCCGCCGCCTCCTCCGCCAACTCCTCGGCCCGGAGCAGCTCGTGCCCCAGCTGCTCGCGCTCCCGGAGTGCTTCGGCGAGCCGCCGTTCGTCGGCCCGGGCGGCGTCCAGCCGGCCGAACTCGGCGCGCAGTTCACGTTCGTACTCCGCCAGCCGCGAGGCGTCGGCCTCGGCGACGAGCCCGGTGAGCGCGGCCCGGCTGCGCTGCTCGGCCCGGACGGCCGCCGCGTGGGCGCCGTCGGCGGTGGCGTGGTGGCGCAGCACCGGCTCGACGGTGGCGGCCTGCCGGGCGGTGCCGAGGCGCTCCAGGTCCTGCCGGTAGCGGTCGGCAGAGCCGGCCAACTCGCCTGCGGCCAGCACCGCCTGACGGTGCCGCTGCTGACGCCCCGCCAGCTCGGTGGCCCGCTGCAGGGCCAGCTGGGCCGCGCCGTGGCCCCGCTCGGCGGCGGCCAGGGCGAGGGCGGTGACGGTGGCCCGCTCGGCCGCGTCGGTGCGCAGGATCGCGGCCCAGCCGAGGAACTCCTCGGCCCCGGCGCCCTCCGGCACCTGCTCGGCCAGCGGGACGGCGGCCGCCCCGGCCGCCTCCTCGGCCCGGGTGGCGAGCGAGTGCAGTCGCTGCCTGCCCTCCTTGACGGTGGCCTCGTGCTTGATGCGCTGATCGGTCAGCCAGCGCTCCACCTGGTCGAACCGGCCGGTGTCGAAGAGCTGCCGGAGCAGCTTGGCGCGCTCGGTGGTGTCGGCCCGCAGGAAGCGCGCGAAGTCGCCCTGCGGCAGCAGCACCACCTGGCAGAACTGCTCCCGGCTCATCCCGACCAGCCGGTGGATCTGCTCGCCCGCCTCCTGGTGCGAGCGGCTGAGCGCCCGCCAGCCAGGATCGCCCTCCCCGGTGTCGGTGACCCACTCACTGAGCAGGGTCTCCGGCTTCATGGTGGTCAGCCCGGTGCCGCGCAGCTTGGGCCGGAGCTGCTCGGGGCTGCGGACGATCCGCAGCCGCTGCCCGCCGAGGGTGAGCTCCAGCTCGACGGCGGTGGGCACGGTGGCCGGGGCGTGGTCGCTGCGCAGCGGGTTGCCCTTGCGGGCGCCCGGCACCTCGCCGTAGAGCGCGAAGCAGACGGCGTCCAGCACGCTGCTCTTGCCCGCGCCGGTGGCGCCCCGGAGCAGGAAGAGACCGGCGGCGGCCAGGTCGTCGAAGTCGACCCGCTCGGTGCCCGCGAACGGGCCGAACGCGGTGACGGTCAGCTGATGGAGCCTCATCGCGGCAGCTCCGCCTTCCGGTCGCCCTGCTCGCGGACGGTCTCGAACGCCGTCCGCAGCCAGGCCCGCTCGGTCTCGTCCGGCTCCGTCCCCGGGCGGACGTGCCGGACGAAGCCCTCGGCGACCTCCAGGTCCGTCCGGCCGCTGACCCGGGCGGCGTACGACTCCTGCCGGTCGCCGGGGACGAGGTCGGGCTCGAAGAGCAGCTGGAGGGTGTGCGGGAAGCGTTTGCGGAGCTGCTCCATCGGGTTGGCGGGCCGGGCCGGGTCGGTCAGGGTGGCCTGCACCCAGGCGGCCTCGTGCCGGGCGTACCTCTCCTCGGTCAGCAGCTCGTCCAGCCGGCCGCGCAGGCGGGCCAGCGGCCGGGGCACCGGGCAGTCGATCCGCTCCGCCGCGACCGAGCCGTCGGCGGCCAGGTCGACCAGCCACATGGTCTTGCGGTGGTCCGCCTCGGAGAACGAGTAGGCGATCGGGGAGCCGCTGTAGCGCAGGTGCGGGGCGATCGTCTGGCTGCCGTGCAGGTGGCCCAGGGCGGCGTAGTGCACCCCGTCGAAGACGGCGGACGGCACGCTCGCCACCCCGCCGACGGTGAGGTCCCGCTCGCTGTCGCTGACCTCGCCGCCGGTCACGAAGGCGTGCGCCAGCACGACCGCCCTGGTGCCCGCCGGACGGGTCGTCAGATCGGCCCTGACCTGGTCCATCGCCGCGCCGAGCACCTGCTCGTGGCCGCCCTTGGCCAGGCCGAACCGCTCCCGGGTCAGCGCGGGCTCCAGGTAGGGCAGGCCGTAGACGGCGACCGGACCGTGCTCGTCCGCGAGCAGCACCGGGGCGGCGACGGCGCCGGGATCCGTCCGCAGGTGGATGCCGGACCGGCCGATCAGACCGGCCGCGACGCCGAGGCGGCGGGCCGAGTCGTGGTTGCCGCTGATGAAGACGGTGGGCACGCCGAGCTCGGCGAGCCGGTGCAGCACGTCGTCGAAGAGCTCGACCGCGTCGAGCCCGGGGAGCGCGCGGTCGTAGACGTCACCGGCGACCAGCACCGCCTCGACGCCCTGCTCGCGGACCACCGCGACCAGGTGGTCGAGGAAGGCGCGCTGCGCGGCGATCAGGTTCTCCCGGTGGAACGACCGGCCCAGGTGCCAGTCCGAGGTGTGCAGCAGCCGCACGTACCCAACCCCCACACGTTTCGTACTCACCAGGACCGTCCCCGAGTATCACAGCTCGGGCCGACAAACCCCGAAGACGGTAGCGGAGCGTGCTTGTCAGTGACGCTGTGTACGTTTCCCGGCATCGGGGGCCTGGTCCTGCCCGGCCGCCGGATTCCACCTCGGGAGGGTGCATGACCAGCAAGAACAAGAACGGCAACAGGCGGCGGGCCGGGTGCGGGGAGCGGGGCCGGGTGCGGCAGACGGTGGCGCTGGCGGTGGCCGCCGACGAGGCGGCGTACGCCAGGCTGCGCGGCTGCGGCCTGTTCGGCGCGGCGGACTACGGGGCGTACCTGCGCTGCACCGAGCAGCGGCTGCGGGCGCTGCACGGGCACGGGCTGGCGGTGCACCTGCGGGTGCTGGAGCCGGTCGACTTCGAGGACTTCTGCGCCGAGCACCTGCTCGACCCGGCCGATCCGGTGGCCGAGGTGGCGTACGCGGCCGACCCGGAGCTGGCCGGTGAGCCGTTCGCCTACACCGGGCAGCGGCTGGCCGAGCTGCTGCCCGCGCTGACGGAGGATCACCTGGCCCGGGTGCGGATCTCGATCGGGTGCGCGGCGCTGCTGGCGGCGGTCGGCTGTGAGCGGCAGCCGCAGGAGCGGGTCACGGCGGTGCTCCAGTACGTCTCCGAGGTCTGCCTCGCGCTGGCGGCGGGCGCGGGGGACGGGCGGCACCGGCTGACGCTCCGTTCGCTCGGGCTGCTGGACGGGGAGGAGCTGACGGCGGCGGCCGAGCTGCTGGTGGCGGCCGGGCGGCCGGCCGAGCTGGGCCGGGAGGCGGAGGCGTTCTGCGTCACCCTGGCGGCGGCGGTGGCCGGGTACGGATCGGGCGAGCTGCTGCTGTACCGGGCCGGCGGCGAGGTGTCCGGCTGGGTGCTGGTGGACGGCTGGCTGCGGCCGATGTCCGCGCTGGAGACCCAGGCGGTGCTGGGCGCGGAGGGGGCGGGCCCGCCCGGCCCGGTCGGCCGCGGGGGCTTCCCGCTCCCGCCGCCGGAGGTGACGAGCGGCTGAACGGAGCGCGGCGGGCCATGCCCCGGGCGGCGGCCAGGACTGTTCATCGACCGGATGTTCGGGGAAGATCAACAGTCGGGGCGTGCTGTCATGGGACGGCGCGCCCGCGCGCACCACCAGGAGCACAGCACGCACCGCACGCCTACCGGCGCCCGAGACCGAAGGGGGACGCATGAGCCGGATCGAGTACAGCGCGGAGATCGCCGAGCTGCTCGGCCGGGTCCGGCGCCGTCCGACGGCGGGGTGGCCGTGGCGCCCGGGCGAGCAGGTGCCGGAGGGGCTGCCGGTCAAGCAGTCCTGGGGCTGGCTGTTCGTGCCGGACGGCCGGGTGCTGACCCTGGTGAACCCCAAGGACGGCGTGGTCAGCCTGCCCGGTGGCTCGCTGGAGCCGGAGGACGCGGGTGATCCGGGAGCGGCGCTGGCCCGGGAGGCGGGGGAGGAGGCGCAGGCGCTGATCGGCGCGGCGCACTACCTCGGTTACCTCTACGACCGGGTCGGCTCGGCCAACGGCGGCCACGAGTGCGCCCGGGTCCGGATGGCCGCCGCGCTGCGGGCGGTCGGCCCGACCGCCCCCGACCCGGCCTCCGGGCGGCACTACCGCCGGCTGCTGGTGGCGCCCGGCCTCGCGGTCGAGCTGCTCGGCTGGGGCGAGCCCGGTCTGCGGCAGGCCCGGGTGGCGGTGGATCTGGCGGCCCGCCGGCTCGGCGTGCCGTCTGCCGCCGAGGAGACCATCGAGGAGCTGCCGGCCGCCGGGCTGGCCTTCGGCTGACCCCTGGGGCCCGGTCGCCGACCCCTGACTTGCCCCCTGACCACCCCACCGGACGGGCCTTCGACTGCTCCGGGCCGCCCCCTTGAATGACCGTGAGCTGACACCCCGTCGAGCTGACGGTGCCACATGAGCGAATGCTCGCAACAGTTTTGGCATGGCCACTGTCGCGCGAAGCTACTCCCTGGTACACAAAATGTGACCCGCGTCACTCCAGTGGAGGTATCCGTGCGCCCTGCCCGTGCCGTGTCCGTCGCCACCACGGCGATCCTGCTCACCCTGACCACCCTCTTCGTGGCCCCCTCGGCCAGCGCCGCCTCGGCCCGCTACGTCGCGCTGGGCGACTCCTACTCCGCCGGAGTGGGGGCGGGCAGCTACACCAGCGAGAGCGGCAACTGCAAGCGCAGCACCAACGCCTATCCGTACCTGTGGAAGAACGCCAACGCGCCCGCCTCCTTCGCGTTCACCGCCTGTTCGGGCGCGCGGACGGGCGACGTGCTGAACAGTCAGATGGGCCCGCTGGACGGCTCGACCACGCTGGTCAGCCTCACCGTCGGCGGCAACGACGCGGGATTCGCCAGCACCATGCAGACCTGTGTACTGAACAGCGAGAGCGCGTGTCTGACGGCGGTCGCCAACGCCAAGGCGTACGCGACCAACACCTTGCCCGGCCTGCTCGACAACCTCTACACGCAGATCCACACGAAGGCGCCCAACGCCCATGTGGTGGTGATGGGTTACCCGCACCTCTACAAGGTCGGCGGGAGCTGCATCTTCGGGATCGGCGACACCAAGCGGGCCGCCATCAACAGCGCGGCGGACGTGCTGGACGACGTCATCGCCAAGCGGGTGGCCAACGCCGGCTTCACCTACCAGGACGTCAGAGGCCGGTTCACCGGCCACGAGATCTGCGCCAGCGGCACGATCTGGCTGAACAGCACCGTGCTGCCGGTGGACGAGAGCTACCACCCCAAGGCGGCCGGCCAGTCGGGCGGCTACCTGCCGGCCTTCACCGCCGGGGTCTGATCCACCGGGATCCGAAAAACGGTTGTGCCCTCTGCCCATCGCGGGCGGCAGAGGGCACAACTTGCCTTTCAGCTCGTGTAGTTGCGCAGCCCGGCCACGGTCAGCCCGCGCGCGGTGGCGTCGGTCAGGGCCCGCTGGAGGTCGCCGGCCAGCGAGTCGGCGAAGTGGAAGATCACCACGTCACCGGCCTGCAGACCGCCCCGGTAGCTGTTGGACGCGCCCCAGCTGTAGTCCGCGGTCGCGGTCAGCACGGTGCGCAGCCCGCAGTTGGCGGCCGCCTGCAGGGTGTCGGCGTTGAACGCGAAGTACGGCGGACGGAAGATGGTCGGCACGGTGCCGTACCGCTTGGCCGCCGCGTCCCTGGCGTCGCAGATCTCGGCCTGCTGCTCGGCGGCGGAGAGCGTGGTGAGGTCGCGGTGCGAGACGCTGTGCGCCTCGACCGAGGAACCGGGCACGGCGGTGATCCGCTTGAAGTAGTCCGGCTCGAAGCCCGAGGGCATCGGCAGCGGGAAGGCCGTCACCGGCAGCTTGTTGGTCTCGATGAACTGTGCGGCGTCGGCGGTGCGCTGCCAGCCGTCGTCGATGGTGAAGAAGACCACCTTGTCCTGGGTCGGCATGTTCCAGGTCGCCCAGGCCGGAGCGGGGGCCGGGCCGCTCAGCTCGACGTCGTCGGCGGAGAAGGCGCCCTGCTCGTACCAGCCGTGCAGGTAGAGCCGGACGGAGGTGTTGGTCGGACCGGTGGTGAAGCTGGTGGTGAGCTTCTGCCAGTTCCCGTGGGTGGACTGCACCCAGGACGGGGCCACGTCGTTGCCGGTGCCGGTGGCGCCGAGGAAGACGTAGTCGCCGCGCACCCAGGCCGAGTAGGTGTACGTGGTGCCGGGCCGGACCGCGAGGGTCTGGGCGCACTCGCCGGTGCTGTGGTCGCCGGCCGGGGTCACCGTGAGGGCCGAACCGCCGCTGTGCGCGGCGCTGTTGAGCACGGCCTCGCCGGTGCCGCACTGCCAGCCGGGGATCGAGCCCCAGTCCGCCAGCGGCAGGGTGGGGATCTCGAAGCCGGGGTTGGTGGCGAGGTTGACGGCCGGAGCGGTCTCGGCGTGCGCGGCGGGAACCGCGGCGCTCAGGACCGTGAGTGCCGTGCCGGCCGCGCAGGCGGCGAGACGGCGCAGAGTGGTGGACACGAGTGATCTCCTGTGGGGGAAGAACGCTGCACTCCCCTGAGGGCGGGGACGAATCGGCCTGTCGCACACATGCCGGGTCCCGGGCGCTGGTTGTCGCGTTCCGGGCCGGGCCATACATTGGACTGGACCAGACGGCCCGTCAAGAGTCCTTGACACTTCGGCAGGCCGGCTGCCGTGTCAGTTGCCGTACAGCTCCTCGATGTCGTCCGCGTAGTGCCGGACGATCGCGCTGCGACGGAGCTTCAGCGACGGGGTCAGCAGGCCCTGCTCCGGGCCGAACTCGCGGGGCAGCAGGCGGAAGGCGCGGATCGACTCGGCGCGCGAGACGGTGGTGTTGGCGGCGGCGATGCCACGCTGGATCTCGGCGTGCAGGGCCTCGTCCGCCAGGGCGGCCCAAGGGTCCAGCTGGGCCCGGCCGTTGGCCTTCAGCCAGTGCGCCAGGGCCTGCGGATCGAGGGTGATCAGGGCGGCCACGTAGGGGCGGTTGTCGCCGACCACCAGGCACTGGGAGACCAGCGGGTGGGCCCGGACCCGCTCCTCCAGCACGGAGGGGGCGAGGTTCTTGCCGCTGCTGGTGACGATCAGCTCCTTCTTCCGGCCGGTGATGGTGAGGTAGCCGTCCTGGTCCAGCTCGCCGAGGTCGCCGGTGGCCAACCAGCCCTCGTAGAACATGTCCTGGGAGTGGTTCAGGTAGCCCGCGAAGACCGCGGGGCCGCGGGCCCAGACCTCGCCGTCCTCGCCGATCGCCACCTCGGCGCCGGGCAGCGGTCGGCCGACCGTGCCGGCCTTGGCGCGGCCGGGTGGGTTGGCGGTGACGGCGGCCGAGGTCTCGGTCAGTCCGTACCCCTCGTACACCGCCAGGCCGGCGCCGGTGAAGAACAGGCTGAGCTCCCGGCCGAGCGTCGAGCCGCCGCACATCACCGACCTGGTCCGCCCGCCGAGCACCCCGCGCAGCCGCTGGTACACCAGCCGGTCGTACGCCGCGTGCCGCAGCCGCAGCGCGGGGCTCGGGCCGGGGCCGCGCCCGAAGGCGCGCTGTTCCCGGGCGGCCGCCCACTCGACCGCCACCTCGGCGGCCTGGCCGAAGAGTTCGGCCTTTCCGCTCTCCTCGGCGGCCTCCCGGGCGCGTTGGTACACCTTCTCCAGCACGTACGGCACCAGGTGCAGGAAGGTCGGCCGGAACGAGGCGAGTGCGGGCAGCAGTGAGTCGGTGGTCAGCTCGCCGTGGTGGCCGAGCCGGACGCCGCCGCGGATCGCCGAGATCTGCACCACCCGGCCGTACACGTGCGCCAGCGGCAGCAGGACCAGGGTGGCGGGCTGTCCGCCGCCGGTGTCCCGGACCACCTGCTCCCAGCCGGACAGCAGCGCGTCCGCCTCGGCGGCCAGGTTGCCGTGGGTGAGCAGACAGCCCTTGGGGCGGCCGGTGGTGCCCGAGGTGTAGATGACGGTGGCCACCGAGTCGGGGGAGACGCCTAGCCGCTGACGGTGCACCAGCGAATCCGGCAGGCCCCGGCCGTCCTCGGTCAGGGTGCTCACGCAGTCCTGGTCCAGCTGCCAGATCGAGGTCAGCTCGGTGAGCGCGTCGCAGACCGCGCCGACCGTCATGGCGTGGTCCTCGTGTTCGACCACGCAGGCCACCGCCTGGGTCTCGGCCAGGATCCAACGCACCTGCTCGGCCGCCGAGGTCGGGTAGACCGGGACCGGGATGGCGCCGATCGACCAGAGCGCGTAGTCGAACAGGGTCCACTCGTACCGGGTGCCGGACATCACCGCGACCCGGTCGCCGTACCGGATGCCGTGGCTGAGCAGCCCCTTGGCGAGACCGAGCACCTCGTCCCGGAACCGGAGCGCCGTGACGTGCCGCCAGCCGTCCTCCTGCCACCGGTCCAACTGGACCAGGGCCGGGGATCGTTCGGCCGTGTCGTACACCGAGTCGGCGAGCCCGCCGACGGCCGGGTCCGGCGCGGCAGGACCGCTGTACTGCCGCACCCGTGGCCCCCCGTTCCCGTCTGCCCGAGCGGATGTCAGCGAAGCTACCGGATCGCAGCAGTGCTGCCCAGGGGTGGTGCGCCGGATCGCTGGATCGGCATGTGCCGCTCAAAAGCGCCGGGCGGACAGAACTCCCTTTCCGGGCAATACCGGGAGGATCGTGACCGCTTCTTTCTGACTGTGCTTTCGACCCTTCGAACGAGTGGTCATGGAGTAGTAAGCTCACGCAGATCTCGCAGAGATGTGTCCGAAAACACCCGTCGCACCCCTGTGTCCGTGCCCTCCCCCGCACCGAGGACCCCATGCGTCTGCGCAGCAGCTCGATCCGCGCGAAGATGATCGCGCTGCTCATGGTGCCCATCATCGCGCTCACCGGGCTGTGGGTGTACGCGACGCTGGTGACCACCGGCGACGTGTGGACCCAACTGGACGTCAGCACCGCCTACCGGACCTTCGGCGCGCCGGTCGACCAGTACGCCCGCGACGTGCAGAACGAACGCCGGGCCGCCGTCGTCCGGCTGGCCGATCCGGACGACAAGGACGCCCAGGAGAAGTACCAGCAGAGCAAGGCGGTCACCGACCGGTCGCTGCAACTGCTGCGCTACCAGGCGGACTCCTCCGAGGGGAGCAAGCTGGACGGCACCCAGCGGCTCCGGCTGCAGGACGTGCTGGCGGCGGCGGACGGGGTCGGCGCGATCCGGACCGAGGTGGACCGGCGGGCCCGGAACTGGGACAAGGTGATCGACCGTTACGCCGACCTGGTGCAGCCGGTGTTCGCGTTCCGGACCGCCTTCGTCAGCCGGCAGAGCGGCCAGCTGCCCCGGCAGGGGATGGTGCTGACCGAGCTGGTCCGCGCCCGGGAGTACCTGTCGCAGGAGGACGCGGCGCTCCGCGGCCTGCGACTGACCATCGACGTGGCCAACCGCCCCGGCTCCCGGAGCGCCAAGCCGGACAACGCGATGTACCAGACCGCCTTGGACGCGCTGCACAGCCAGCAGACCCTGTTCAAGGTCTACATCGCGGAGCTGGAGGCCCAGGACCAGGCCGACTACCGGGCGGCCATGACCAGCGACAGCATGGCGACGCTGGCCTGGGCCGAGGTGCAGTTCGACAGCTTCCAGAGCCCGACCGACCGGGAGCCGGCGCTGCTCCGGGTGCCGCTGGCCGGCTGGAGCAACGGCGCCGACCAGACGCTGGGCGAGCTCTCCACCCTGAACACCCGGCTGGCCGGCCAGATCGGCACGCTGGCGAAGTCCTATGCGGTCAACCAGCTGGTGCGCGGCGGCATCGCGGGCCTGGTCGGCCTGATCGCACTGGTCGCCTCGGTGATGATCTCCTACCGGATCGGACGCGGCCTGGCCCGCGAACTGATCGGCCTGCGGAACGCGGCACTGGACCTCTCCGGCACCCGGCTGCCCGCCGTGATGCTGCGGCTGCGCCGCGGCGAACCGGTGGACATCGCGGCCGAGTCGCCCGAGCTGGAGTTCGGCCCCGCCGAGATCGGCGAGGTCGGCCGGGCCTTCAACCAGGTGCAGCGGGTGGCGGTCGAGGCGGCGGTCGAGCAGGCCGAGCTGCGCCGCGGCGTCTCGGCGGTCTTCGTCAACCTGGCCCGGCGCAGCCAGGTGCTGCTGCACCGTCAGCTCACCCTGCTGGACACCATGGAGCGGCGCACCGAGGACCCGGCCGAGCTGGAGGACCTGTTCAAGCTCGACCACCTGACGACCCGTATGCGCCGGCACGCCGAGGGCCTGATCATCCTGTCCGGAGGTTCGCCGGGCCGGGCCTGGCGCAAGCCGGTCCGGATGGTCGACGTGGTGCGCGCCGCCGTCGGTGAGGTGGAGGACTACGCCCGGGTGATAGTCCGGCCGTTCCCCGGCACCGGGCTGCTCGGCAGTGCGGTCGCCGACGTCACCCACCTGATAGCCGAGCTGGTCGAGAACGCGGCGGTGTACTCGCCGCCGCAGGCCCAGGTCACCGTGCAGGGCGAGGTGGTCGCGCACGGCTTCTCGCTGGAGATCGACGACCGCGGCCTCGGGCTGAGCGAGCAGGCGCTCGCCGACATCAACCAACGCCTCGCCGTGGAGCAGGAGTTCGACCTCGCGGACACCGACCGGCTGGGCCTGTTCGTGGTCAGCCGGCTGGCCCGTCGGCACGGCATCCGGGTCCACCTGCGGCCCTCGCCGTACGGCGGGACGGCGGCGATCGTGCTGATCCCGCGCGAGCTGCTGGCCGAGGCCCCCGACCTGCTGGCCGACGGCCCGTCAGCACCCCGGCCGGCCGCCGTCCCGCCCGCCGGGACCGGACGTCCGGACCTGGTCGCGGTGCCCGCGCTCGGCAAGGGCGGTGGGGATGGCAAGGACGGCGGTCACGGTGGGCACCGGCGCAGCGATGGCGCACCGGTGGGCGCCGACGAGCCGGTGCGCGCGGTCGGTCGCCCGGTGGGCGGGCCGCGCCCCTCGGCCGCCGAACCCGCCCGTACGCCGGGCGGCCTGCCGCGCCGCCGGTCCGCCACCGGCGGGCCGACCCTGGTGCCGGCGGGGAACAGCGGCACCGGGCGGCACCGGCGGGCGGACAGTCCGCCGGAGGAGGGGCCGGTCCCGGTCCCGGTCACCGCTCCGGCCGGCGGGCTGCTGCCCCGCCGGGTCCGACAGGCCAACCTGGCACCGCAGTTGAAGAACGCGGACACCTCCGGCTCGGGATCCGAGCAGAGCAGCCGGGACCGTTCACCGGAGGAGGCCCGGTCGGCCTTCTCCTCCTTCCAGCGCGGCTTCCAGCGCGGCCGGGGCGACCGGATCCAGCCCGCCTCGCTCACCGTCGTCCCGGACCAGCCGGAACCCGCCGCACCCGCCCCGCCTGCCCGACCTGCCGTACCCGGCCCCGCCCGGCCGGGGCCCAGGCGCCCGGCCGCACTCCCGGCGGCGCCCCGGCCCCAGGCCCTGTCGGCAGGACCGGCCCGATCGGTGACACCTGCTCAGCCCGTGACACCTGCTCAGCCTGCACCAACGGAAGGAACCGAATCATGACCGCAACGGCACAGCCGTCAGGAGACCTCAACTGGCTGCTGGACGATCTGGTGGGACGGGTCGCGGCGCTGCGCCACGCGGTCATCCTCTCCAGTGACGGTCTGGCCACCGGTGCCTCCCAGGGCCTGGAGCGCGAGGACGCCGAGCACCTGGCCGCCGTCGCGGCGGGCTTCCACAGCCTGGCCAAGGGGGCCGGGCGGCACTTCCAGGTCGGCGGTGTCCGGCAGACCATGGTCGAGCTGGACGAGGCGTTCCTCTTCATCACCGCGGCGGGCGACGGCAGTTGCCTGGCGGTGCTGAGCGAGGCCGAGTCCGACGTCGGCCAGATCGCGTACGAGATGGCCCTGCTGGTCAAGCGGGTCGGCGAGCACCTGTCCGCCGATCCGCGCACCGAGTCCGTTCCGCCGGGGAGATGACCGACCGATGACCGTCGAGGACGCCGCACCGGAGCCGAGCAGGACAGCCGGGCCGCCCCAGCCGGCCCCGCCCGCCCGCCCGCCCGTCGAGGACCAGTGGTTCGACGACGAGGCGGGGCCGATGGTGCGGCTGTTCTCGATGACCAAGGGCCGGACCAGGCCGGTCGAGGAGGGGATGTTCGACCTCATCTCGCTGGTCACCGCCGTGCACCCGGACGAGACCGAGGAGCCCGACCTCGACCCCGAGCAGCGGGCCATCCTCGGGCTCTGTCGTCACGAACCGCTCAGCGTCGCCGAGTTGGGCTCGTACACCGATCTGCCGGTGAGCGTGGTGCGGGTGCTGCTCGGCGACCTGCTGCACGCGGAACTGATAGCCGTCACCCGACCCGTTCCGCTCGCCCAACTACCGGACGAGCGCCTGCTGCGAGACGTGATCAATGGCCTTCGCGCACTCTGACGTCCAGCCCGGCCAGGCTTCGCCCTGGAGCGCGGTGGCCCTCAAGATCCTGGTCGCCGGCGGCTTCGGCGCGGGCAAGACCACCCTGGTGGGCGCGGTCAGCGAGATCCGTCCGCTGCGCACCGAGGAGCAACTCACCACGGCGGGGCAGGAGGTGGACGACACCTCCGGCGTGGAGGCCAAGCGGACCACCACGGTGGCGATGGACTTCGGCCGGATCGACCTGCGCCCCGGCCTCGCGCTCTACCTGTTCGGCACCCCGGGGCAGGACCGGTTCTGGTTCGCCTGGGACGAGCTGGCGGCCGGCGCGCTCGGCGCGGTGGTGCTCGCCGACACCCGCCGACTCGCCGACTGCTTCCCCTCGGTGGACTTCTTCGAGCGGCGCGGCATCCCGTTCGTGGTCGCGGTGAACTGCTTCGAGGGCACCGAGGTGTACGCCCCCGGCGACGTCCGTGACGCGCTCGACCTGGACCCCGGGGTGCCGGTGCTGCTCTGCGACGCCCGCCGCCGGGAGGACGGCAAGGAACTGCTGATCAGGCTTGCCGAACACGCGATGGAACGGCGGGGTCTCGCAGTCTGAGACACCGTCTCGCCCTGCGGACGGTTTTGGTGCATCCGGCTTGCCGCCGGGGCCCCGGTCATGGAACGCTCATGCCGACAGTTCACCGCAGCGCCCGGGGGGAGGTACCACAGCATGACCGCAGCAGCAGTCCGTCCGAGGCTCCGTCCGACGGCCCAGTCCGCCCCGGTGACACCGGTTCTGACCATGCGCCGGTACATCGACCAGGCGCTCTGCTCCAGCGCCTGCTGTCGCTGACCCCGGGTCCGACCCGCACTCCTGCTTCCTCGGTGCCGCCTCCGTTTCCTTTGCTTCCGGCCACTTTCTTTCGCCGGGCAACGAACCACCGGACGCCGCGCCGGCCCCAGCAGCCGTGCCCCGGCCCGCCCGGCGCGTCCCGGCCCACCGTCTGACCACCCGTCAGGAGCGGTGCTCCGCCCAGGTCGACGCGCAGACGACACCCACCATCCGTCACGCGCGAAAGAGCGGCATCATGTCTTCCTCCTCCACCGCCACCCTGTCCTTCCCCTCCGCCACCCCGCACCTGCGGGCGGTCCGCTCCGTCACCGCCCCCGCCGACCGCCGACACCTCGCCGCTGCTGCCCCCGCCCCCGCCCCTGCGCCGCAGGCGCTGTTCGGCGCGCTGCCCGAGGGCGCCACGGTGGTCGCCGCACTGCCCCAGTCCGCCATCCCGCAGGGCCTGTTGGCGCAGTACGGCGCCCAGTTCGGCACGACCGACGCGAGCGGCGGGCCGCTGGTCGGCTACCTGGTGCTGGTCCCGGCGGCCGAGGCCCCGGCCGCCCTCGCACCCGCTGCCGCTGCGCCGGTCCGGGCGGCGGTCAAGCCGTCGGGCCGCGGCATCAGCGTCGACACCGAGCGCCGCAGCGCCCACGTCGACGGCAAGCTGCTCGACCTCACCTACCTCGAGTTCGAACTGCTCGCCCACCTCACCGAGCACCCCCAGCGCGTCCACACCCGCGACCACCTGGTCTCCGCCGTCTGGGGCTACGGCCACGTCGGCGACGGCCGCACGGTCGACGTCCACGTCGCCCGCCTCCGCCGCAAGCTCGGCGCGGCCTACCGTGACAGCATCGTCACGGTCCGCCGCGTCGGCTACAAGTACACCCCGGTCAGCCTCTAGGCACACGGTGCACCACCAGGGGCTCGGGGAACTGCGACGCCAACCTCTGGAGCGTTGCACCTGCGTGGATGGTCAGGCACTTTCGCTGTTAACCCAAGCGCCAGACCTCCTCGCAGTTCCCCGAGCCCCTGGACCGTAGACGGCTGGGCCTCGCAGAGACCTAGCGGCTGAGGGCGTCGATCTCCGCGAGCTCCTCGGCCGTGAGCGGCCCCGCCGCGAGGGCGTCGAGGTTCTGGTCCAGCTGGGCCACGCTGCTGGCGCCGATGATGACCGAGACCACCCGGTCGTCGCGGAGCACCCAGCTCAGGGCCAGCTGGGCCAGGCTCTGGCCGCGTCGCTCGGCGACCTTGGCGAGGGCGCGCAGCTGGTCCAGCTTGGCCCCGGTCAGCGCCTCCTCCTTGAGGAAGTGGCCGACCGACATCCGGGAGCCCACCGGGACGTCGCCCGCGAGGTAACGGTCGGTCAGCAGGCCCTGGGCCAGCGGGGAGTACGCGATCAGGCTGGTCTGGGTCTCGCCGACCGCGTCCAGCACGGCGTCCTCCACGCCCCGGTCCAGGATCGAGTAGCGCGACTGGTTCAGCAGCACCGGCGTCCCCAGCTCGCGCAGGATCGCCACCGCCTCGCGGTGCTGCTCGGCCGGGTAGTTGGAGATCGCCGCGTACAGCGCCCGGCCCGACCGGACGGCGGTGTCGAGCGCCCCCATGGTCTCCTCCAGCGGGGTGCTGGGGTCGTAGCGGTGCGAGTAGAAGACGTCGACGTAGTCCAGGCCCATCCGGCTGAGCGACTGGTCCAGGCTGGCCAGCAGGTACTTTCGGCTGCCGCCGTCCCCGTACGGGCCCGGCCACATGTCGTACCCGGCCTTGGAGGCGATGAACAGCTCGTCCCGGTACGGGCGGAAGTCCTGCGCGTACAGCGTGCCGAAGTTCTTCTCCGCGCTGCCGTACGGCGGGCCGTAGTTGTTGGCCAGGTCGAAGTGGGTGACGCCGCGGTCGAAGGCCCGGCGCAGCACCGCGCGCTGCACCTCCAGCGGCTGGGTGTCACCGAAGTTGTGCCAGAGGCCGAGCGAGATCGCGGGCAGCAGCACTCCGCTGCGGCCGGCCCTGCGGTAGGTCATCGAGGAGTAACGGTCATCGGCGGCGAGGTACGTCATGGCAGCATCCTGCCAGCTCGCGGCGCTGCGCCGGTAGACTCGGCCGTGTCGTCCGCAGACCGGTCGTCGTGGCCCGGGAGAGGAGCAGCTCGGATGTCCGTCCGCCCCGACCTCGCCGACCGGGCCGACCTGGAGCTGCTGCTGCGCCGGTTCTACGGTGCGGCCTTCGCCGACCCGGTGATCGGGCCGTTCTTCGTCGGCACCGAGCTGGAGCGGCATCTCCCGCACATCGCGGACTTCTGGGAGCGGGCGCTGCTGCGGTCCGCCGAGTACCGCCGGGACCTGTTCGCCCCGCACGCCGCGCTGCACGCCCAACAGCCGCTCACCGCGCGCCACTTCGGCCGCTGGCTGCAGCTCTGGACGGCCACCGTGGACGGCCTGCACAGCGGCCCGGTGGCCGAGCGGGCCAAGAGCCAGGGCGAGCGGATCTCGCTGAGCCTGCTCCGCCGGCTGACCGACGGCGAGACCGGCGGCGGCACCGGTGGCTTCGTCCCGCTCTCGGCCGTCCTGCTGCGCACCGGCTGACCCGCAGGCGGGAGAAATCGCTCCCCCGGTCGGGGGAGGTCACCGCCGAGCCGCCTGGCAATACTGGCCGCATCGTGACCAGGAAGTGCCTGGTCTCCCGGTAATTCCAGTGGAGTTGACTCGTGCGCGAGCAGATGTGGCAGCGGTTTCTTCCCGGTCGGCAGCGGGGCGGTCGGCGCGGAGTCGGGCCGGCTGCGGTCGTGTTGGCGGTCGGCGTGCTGACCATGGGCGTCGCCCCGGCGCCGACCGAGGCGTTCGCCGCCCGGCCGGACACCGTCCAGCAGGGGCTGGACGCGCTGGTGCGCTCCGACGGCCTGCCCGCCGCGCTGGCGAGCGTCCGGGACCGGCAGGGTCGCACCCGTACCCACACCGCGGGAGTGGGCGACCTGGCGACGGGTTCGAAGGTGCCCAGGGACGGGCAGGTGCGGATCGGCAGCAACACCAAGACGTTCACCGCGGTGGTCGTCCTGCAGCTGGTCGGTGAGGGGAAGATCGGCCTCGACGACCTGGTCGACACCCACCTGAAGGGCCTGGTCCGTGGGGACGGGATCGACGGCAGCAAGATCACGGTCCGTCAGCTCCTGCAGCACACCAGCGGAATTCCCGACTACGAGGGCCTCATTCCGGACTCCACCCTCGAGTACCGGTACTTCGACCCCCGCGACCTGCTGGATCTGGCGCTCCAGCAGAAGGCCGACTTCGCTCCGGGAGAGCGGTTCAAGTACAGCAGTTCGAACTACGTGCTGGCCGGCCTGATCGTTCAGAAGGTCACCGGCCGCCCCCTCGCCGAGGAGATCGACCGGCGCGTCGTCAAGCGCATCGGGCTGCGCCACACCTACTTCCCCGCCCAGGGTGACCGGACCATCCGGGAGGCCCACCCCCGGGGCTACGGCAGGGCCTCGGCCGGTGGGCCGCTGCACGACTTCACGGAGCTGGACCCCTCCGCGGGCTGGGCGGCGGGCCAGATGATCTCCACCAACTCCGAGGTCAACCAGTTCTTCACCGCCCTGTTGGCGGGTGATCTCCTCCAGCCGGCCCAGCTCGCGCAGATGCGCACCGTCGTTCCGATCGGCGACAGCGGCGCCGGCTACGGGCTGGGGATCATCAGCAGGCCGCTGTCGTGCGGCGGTGTCTACTGGGGCCACGGCGGTGACATCGCGGGCTTCGAGACCCGGGGCGGGGTCACCGACGACGGCCGCGCCGTCAACGTCGCGGTGACCGCCGTCCCGACCGACGGGACCGCCACCGATCACCTCGAGAAGGTGGTGGACACGGCCCTGTGCCGCTGAGCCGCGCCAGGATGCCCACGCACTTGGAGTCCCCTTGGAGCCGGCGCGAGCCCATCGCATAGGCTCGGTGGCCAGTGCGGACGTGTGGGGGAGGGCTGGTGCAGGGAGTGGGCACGGTCCGGATCAGGGTGCTCGGGGCGCTGGCGGCCGAGGTGAACGGGGTGCGGGTGAGCCTCGGCGGGCCGCGGCAGCGCGGGGTGCTCGGGCAACTGCTGGTGGCCGATGGCGCGGTGGTGGCCGCGGACCGGTTGGTCGACGGGCTCTGGGGCGGTCGCCCGCCGGCCAAGGCGGCAGCCTCGCTGCAGGCGTACATCTCCAATCTGCGCCGGGTGTTGGAGCCGGAGCGGGGCCCCAGGGAGCCCGCCAGGGTCCTGGTCAGCGAGGCACCCGGGTACGCGCTGCGGCTGCCCGCGACCGGGGCGCTGGACGCCCGGGACTTCGAACGGCTGGTGGCCCGGGCCAGGAAACTGCGGCGTCCTGGCCCGGTGCGGGAGGCGCTGGAGCTCTGGGACGGCGAGGCGTACGCGGAGTTCGCGGACCAGCCGTGGGCGCTCCGTGAGGTGGCCCGGCTGAACGAACTGAGGCTCGGTGCACGGGAGTTGGCCGTCGTCCTGACGGTCGATCAGGGCGATTTCGGCGCTGCCGTGCCCGAGGCGCTGGCACTCACCGAGGAGCACCCGTTCCGCGAGGAGGGGTGGCGGCTGCTGGCGCTGGCGCTGTGGTCGGCGAACCGGCAGGCCGAGGCGCTGGACGCGCTGCGCCGGGCCCGTACCCTGCTGGCCACCGACCTCGGCCTCGATCTCGGGCCCGCGCTGGCCGAGTTGGAGTCGGCGATCCTCAACCAGCGCACCGAGCTGATCGGCGCGCCCGCGCCGCAGGCCGTCCCGCTGCCGCAGCCGGAGCTGTTCGTCGGCCGGGCGGACGAGCTGCGGGTGGTGCGGGAGGCGGCCGCCGAGGCGGTCGGCGGGGCCCGGGCGGTGGTGCTGATCAGCGGCGAGGCCGGGGCCGGGAAGAGCACCCTGCTCCAGCGGCTGCGGTCCGAACTGGCCGCCGCCGGCTGGTTGGTGGCCTCCGGCAGGTGCCCGGAGACCGAGGGCGCGCCACCCGCCTGGGCGTGGACCGAGGCACTGCGCGAGCTGGCCGGGCAGGTCGGCCCCGGGCCGGCCGAGGCCGAGGTGCTGGCCCCGCTGCTGGAGGCCGAGGAGTACGCCGCGCGGCGGGGGAGCGACCCGCTGGCGGGCCGGTTCCGGCTGCACCGGGCGGTGGCCGACTGGCTCCGCCGGGCGGCCGCCGACCGGCCGGTGGCCGTGGTGCTCGACGACCTGCACGCCGCCGACCAGGAGACCCGGGCGCTGCTCGCCGAGCTGAGCACCGGGCCGGTCGTACCCGGCCTGCTGCTGATCGTGGCGCACCGCCCTGGCGAGGGCGATCTCACCGACACGCTGGCCCAGTTGGCCCGGCTCTCGCCCCGGCGGCTGCCACTGTCCGGCCTGGCCGAGGCCGAGGCGGGCCGGCTGATCGCGGCCGTCTGCCCGACCGGGGTGGACCGCGCGACGGTCGCCGCGCTGGCCGAACGGACCGGCGGCAACCCGTTCTACCTCCGGGAGAGCGCCCGGCTGCTGGCCGGTGAAGGTGCCCTGGTCGCGGTCACCGAAGTCCCGCAGGGGGTCGGCGACGTACTGCGGCGCCGGTTCGGCGTGCTGCCGGCCGACGCCGTCGAGGTGCTCAGGCTGGCCGCCGTGGTCGGCCGGGAGGCCGAGGTCGACCTGCTGCTGGCGGCCGCCGACCGGACCGAGGACCAGGTGCTGGCCGCGCTGGAGACGGCGCTGAACGGTGGACTGCTGACCGAACCGGGCCCCGGCGTGGTCCGGTTCACCCACGCACTGGTCCGGGACACCCTGTACAGCGACCTCAGCGGGCTGCGCCGGGCCCGGCTGCACGGCCGGGTCGGCGCCGCGCTGGCGGAGCTGAGACCTGGTCAACTCTCGGCCCTGGCCCACCACTTCACCCGGGCGGCGTCCGCCGCCACCGCCCAGGCGGCGGTGGAGCACTGCGTCCGCGCCGCCGAGGCGGCCGAGCGGCGCTACGCCCACGAGACCTGCGCGGCGCTGTTCCAGCAGGCGCTGGCCAATCTCGAACTGGTCCCGGCGGGCGACGACGACCGTCCGGCCCGCCGGATCGAACTGCTCGGCGCCCTGCTCCGGGCCCAGGTCCGGGCCGGGGCCATCACCGCGGCCCTGGCGACCCGGAGCACCGCCGTCGCGCTGGCCAAGGAGACCGGCCGGAGCGACCTGGCGATCGCGGCCTGGACGTCCTGGACGGTGCCCACCCCCTGGGTGGCACACGCCTACGGAACGATCGACCACAGCGCGGTGGCCACCCTGACGGGCCTGCTCGAACTGCCCGACCTGACGCCCGCCACCCGCTGCCACCTGCTCGACGCGCTCACCTACGAACTCGACTGCTCCGGCAGCCCGGAGGGCTGGGCGGCGGCCGAGGAGGCGGTGGCCATCGCCCGCGCGGAGCGGGACCCGGTGCTGCTCGCCCACGCGCTCGCGGCCCAGGCACGGGTGCACGACTACGAGTTGGAGATCGAGCTGCGGGTCGAGATCGCCGCCGAACTCGCCGCCGTGGCCACCGAGCACGACCTGCCGGCCTACCGCTGGCAGGCCGAGCACCTGTTCAGCACGGCCGCCGCCGTCCGGGGCGACCCGGTGGCACTGCGCGAGCACATCAGGGCCGGGCTGCGGATCGCCGAGACGTACCACTTGTCGGAGCTGGTCGACGTCGGCCGCTGCCAGCTCGGCATGCTGGCCCTGATCGAGAACCGGCCGGCCGAGGCGGACGCCCACTACCAGCAGGCGCTCGACGGCCTGTTCGCCCGGGAGTCGCTGCACGCGGCGGGCTTCGCGGCGCTGCACCGGATCACCATCGCGATCCAACGCGGCACGCTGGGATCCGAGTTGGCCCTGATCGAGCAGGCCGGTGCGGCGTACGGGGCGATCACCGAGGACGTCCGCGCGCTGGCCCTGATCGAGCTGGGCCGGCCGGGCGAGGCCCGGGCCGCCCGGGTGACCAAGCGGGTCATTCCGCCGGACTACTACCGGTCGTTCTTCCTGGCGATCCGGGCGATGGCCGTCATCGCGCTGGACGAACGGGCCGAAGCGGAGGACCTGTTCACCGAGCTGCTCCCCCTGCGCCACATGATCGCCGGAGTGGCCAGCACCTCGATCGCCCTCCGCCCGGTCGCCCTGACCCTCGGCGACCTGTCCCACTACCTCGGCCACCCGGACGCCGCCGACCACTACCACCGAGCCGCTACCTTGGCCCGCCGCTGGAACGCACCCCACTGGGAGGCCGAGGCTCTGTCCGGCGTGAGCCGCCAGGGGCTCGGGGAACAGCGACGCCAACCTCAGGGGCGTTGAAGGCACGTGATCGGTCAGGCAATTTCGCTTGAACCCGCACGCCAGGCAGACGTGAGCCGCGCCCGGGGTTGACCACACCCGCACTTTGCCCCCGCCCCGGGGCCGGCGTCGCAGTTCCCCGAGCCCCTGCTGCCGCAGCATGTGCCAGCACCAACCGGCGTCGCCCACGCGGCGGAGCCGCACATCAGCAGAGCCCCGAGCCCCTGGCATCTGCCAAGTGGGTTCCAAGTGGGGCCGTGCACGCTGAGGGAGTCACAACGGAATTCGCCGGAAGGCTCCCGCATGTCCTCGTTCCTCGGCCGTCTGGGCGGCGCTGCCGCTGCCAGACCGTGGCGTACCCTGCTCGCCTGGCTCCTGATCCTGGTGGTGGCCTTCGGCCTGGCCGCCGCCGTCGGTGGTGAGCCGCACGACAACTACCGTGTGTCCGGCACCCGTTCGACCGCCGGTGGCGACCTGCTGGCCGGGCGCTTCCCGGAGATGTCCGGGGCCGGTGCCCGGGTGCTCGTGCACGACCGGGAGGGCGACCGTCTGCCGGATGCGGCGTTGGCCGAGCTGCGGCAGCGGCTGACCGAGCTGCCGAAGGTCGCCACGGTGGGGGAGCCGGTGCTCTCCGGGCGGGGTGACACCGCGTTGTTCCAGGTCGGGTACCGGGTGCCGGTCACCGAGTTCGAGGGCTCCGAGGGGCTGGACGCCCTGCGGGCGGCGGGGAAGCCGACCGAGGCGACCGGCCTGCAGGTGGAGTTCGGCGGTCAGCTGCCGGAGAACTTCTCCGCCCCGGACGGCACGGCCGAGATGGTCGGCGTGATCGCCGCGTTGGTGATCCTGGTGATCGCGCTCGGCACGCTGGTCTCGGCGGGTCTGCCGCTGCTGGTGGCCCTGGCCGGACTCGGGCTGGGGACGGCGCTGACCACTCTGCTGGCGGCCGTCACCGACATCAGCCGGACCGCCCCGACGGTGGCCACCATGGTGGGCCTGGGGGTGGGCATCGACTACGCGCTGCTGCTGGTGAGCCGTCATGTCGAGGGGCTGCGCAAGGGGCTGACCAAGCAGCAGGCCGCCGCCGAGGCGACCGCGACGGCCGGGTCCTCGGTGGTGGTCGCGGGGGCCACGGTGCTGGTGTCGCTGCTCGGGCTGCGGCTCGCGGGCCTGCCCACCTACTCCTCGTTCGGCTACGCGACCTTCGTCGTGGTCGGCGCGGTGATGCTGGCTTCGCTGACCATGGTCCCCGCCCTGTGCTCGCTGGCCGGGCCGCGCCTGCTGCGCCGCGCCGAGCGCGCCGACCCGACCGTGAAGGTGACCGACGGGCCGACCCGGACGGAGCGTTGGGCCCAGCTGATCGCCCGGCGTCCGCTGGCCGCCGGGCTGGCCTCGCTGGTGGTGCTGCTCGCGCTGGCCGCGCCGATGCTGGGCATGCGGACCTGGCCGCAGGACGCGGGCAGCCAGTCGGCGGACAACACCACCCGCCGGGCGTACGACCTGGTGGCCGAGGCGTACGGCCCGGGGGCGAACGGTCCGCTGCTGATAGCGGTCGACCTGCGCACCCTGCCTGCCGCCGAACTTCCCGGCCTGGTCGAGCGGTTGAAGGCGGACCCGGGTGTGGCGAGGGTCGCCCCGGCGGTGCAGAACCGGGCGGGTGACGCGGCGGTGGTCTCGGTCACCCCGAGCACCGGGCCGCAGGACGAGCGGACCACCGAGCTGCTGGACCGGCTGCGTGGGGGAGTGCTGCCGGCCGGTGCGGAGGCGACCGGGGTGGTCGCGGTGTTCGCGGACATCTCGGACCGGCTGAGTGAGCGGCTCTGGATCGTGGTCCCGTTCGTGGTGGCGCTCTCGCTGATCCTGCTCACCGTGCTGTTCCGGGCGCCGGTGCTGGCGGTCAAGGCAGCGGCGATGAACCTGCTCTCGGTGGCGGCCGCGTACGGGGTGACCACGGCGGTGTTCCAGTCCGAGACGGGGGCGAAGCTGCTCGGGCTGCCGCACTCGGTGCCGGTCTCCAGCTGGGTGCCGATCCTGATGTTCACGGTGCTGTTCGGGCTGTCGATGGACTACGAGGTCTTCCTGCTGGCCCGGGTCCGGGAGGACTGGCTGGCCACCGGGGACGCCAAGGGCAGCGTGGTGCGCGGCCTGTCGGCGACCGGACGGGTGATCAGCAGCGCGGCGGCCATCATGGTCGCGGTCTTCATCGGCTTCGCGCTGGACCCGGACATCACGGTGAAGATGATGGGCGTCGGGATGGCCGCCGCCGTCCTGGTGGACGCCACCGTGGTCCGGCTGCTGCTGGTCCCGGCCACCATGACGCTGCTCGGCCGGGCCAACTGGTGGCTGCCGGCCTGGCTGGACCGGATCCTCCCCGAGCTGCGGATCGAGCCCGAGGAGACCGCCCCCGCCAAGGAGCTCGTCCCGGCCTGACGATCCCACAGCCTGACGGCCCGGCAGCCCACCCAGGGCGGCCGGGCTGTCGGCACGAGCACTGACGGACCCTCACGATCGAAGACGAGCTACGGCAGCGGAGTGTCCAAAAGGGACATAACCTTATAAATGCGATGTAATCGCAGGCATGGATTGGATCACCGATCATGTCTTCAAGCCCTATCCGGAACTACTGATCTTCCTGACCATCGCGATCGGCTTCCTGGTCGGCAAGATCCGCTACAAGGCCATCGGCCTCGGCGCGGTGACGGGCTGTCTGGTCGCCGGGCTGTTCACCGGCTGGGTCACCGACGTGAGCGTCAACGGCACGGTGAAGTCGGTCTTCTTCATCATGTTCCTGTTCGCACTCGGCTACAAGGTCGGTCCCCAGTTCTTCCGGGGTCTCAAGAAGGACGGTCTGCCGCAGGTCACCGTCGCCGTGGTGGTCTGTGTTACCGGCCTGCTGGTCTGCTGGGGGTTCGCCGAGATGCTCGGCTACGGCCCCGGCCTCGGCGCCGGCCTGCTGGGCGGCGCGCTGACCCAGTCCGCGGTGATCGGT